>NZ_JAEKEE010000001.1:1382500-2110000 GCF_016651275.1 Pseudomonas sp. TH08
TGCGTACAAGCAGTGGGAGCAGACTTGTTCTGTGACTGCGTACCTTTTGTATAATGGGTCAGCGACTTATTTTCAGTGGCGAGCTTAACCGAATAGGGGAGGCGTAGCGAAAGCGAGTCTTAATAGGGCGTCTAGTCGCTGGGAATAGACCCGAAACCGGGCGATCTATCCATGGGCAGGTTGAAGGTTGGGTAACACTAACTGGAGGACCGAACCGACTACCGTTGAAAAGTTAGCGGATGACCTGTGGATCGGAGTGAAAGGCTAATCAAGCTCGGAGATAGCTGGTTCTCCTCGAAAGCTATTTAGGTAGCGCCTCATGTATCACTGTAGGGGGTAGAGCACTGTTTCGGCTAGGGGGTCATCCCGACTTACCAAACCGATGCAAACTCCGAATACCTACAAGTGCCGAGCATGGGAGACACACGGCGGGTGCTAACGTCCGTCGTGAAAAGGGAAACAACCCAGACCGTCAGCTAAGGTCCCAAAGTTATGGTTAAGTGGGAAACGATGTGGGAAGGCTTAGACAGCTAGGAGGTTGGCTTAGAAGCAGCCACCCTTTAAAGAAAGCGTAATAGCTCACTAGTCGAGTCGGCCTGCGCGGAAGATGTAACGGGGCTCAAACCATACACCGAAGCTACGGGTATCATCTTCGGATGATGCGGTAGAGGAGCGTTCTGTAAGCCTGTGAAGGTGAGTTGAGAAGCTTGCTGGAGGTATCAGAAGTGCGAATGCTGACATGAGTAACGACAATGGGTGTGAAAAACACCCACGCCGAAAGACCAAGGTTTCCTGCGCAACGTTAATCGACGCAGGGTTAGTCGGTCCCTAAGGCGAGGCTGAAAAGCGTAGTCGATGGAAAACAGGTTAATATTCCTGTACTTCTGGTTATTGCGATGGAGGGACGGAGAAGGCTAGGCCAGCTTGGCGTTGGTTGTCCAAGTTTAAGGTGGTAGGCTGAGATCTTAGGTAAATCCGGGATCTTAAGGCCGAGAGCTGATGACGAGTTATCTTTTAGATGACGAAGTGGTTGATGCCATGCTTCCAAGAAAAGCTTCTAAGCTTCAGGTAACCAGGAACCGTACCCCAAACCGACACAGGTGGTTGGGTAGAGAATACCAAGGCGCTTGAGAGAACTCGGGTGAAGGAACTAGGCAAAATGGCACCGTAACTTCGGGAGAAGGTGCGCCGGTGAGGGTGAAGGACTTGCTCCGTAAGCTCATGCCGGTCGAAGATACCAGGCCGCTGCGACTGTTTATTAAAAACACAGCACTCTGCAAACACGAAAGTGGACGTATAGGGTGTGACGCCTGCCCGGTGCCGGAAGGTTAATTGATGGGGTTAGCTAACGCGAAGCTCTTGATCGAAGCCCCGGTAAACGGCGGCCGTAACTATAACGGTCCTAAGGTAGCGAAATTCCTTGTCGGGTAAGTTCCGACCTGCACGAATGGCGTAACGATGGCGGCGCTGTCTCCACCCGAGACTCAGTGAAATTGAAATCGCTGTGAAGATGCAGTGTATCCGCGGCTAGACGGAAAGACCCCGTGAACCTTTACTATAGCTTTGCACTGGACTTTGAATTTGCTTGTGTAGGATAGGTGGGAGGCTTTGAAGCGTGGACGCCAGTCTGCGTGGAGCCAACCTTGAAATACCACCCTGGCAACTTTGAGGTTCTAACTCAGGTCCGTTATCCGGATCGAGGACAGTGTATGGTGGGTAGTTTGACTGGGGCGGTCTCCTCCTAAAGAGTAACGGAGGAGTACGAAGGTGCGCTCAGACCGGTCGGAAATCGGTCGTAGAGTATAAAGGCAAAAGCGCGCTTGACTGCGAGACAGACACGTCGAGCAGGTACGAAAGTAGGTCTTAGTGATCCGGTGGTTCTGTATGGAAGGGCCATCGCTCAACGGATAAAAGGTACTCCGGGGATAACAGGCTGATACCGCCCAAGAGTTCATATCGACGGCGGTGTTTGGCACCTCGATGTCGGCTCATCACATCCTGGGGCTGAAGCCGGTCCCAAGGGTATGGCTGTTCGCCATTTAAAGTGGTACGCGAGCTGGGTTTAGAACGTCGTGAGACAGTTCGGTCCCTATCTGCCGTGGACGTTTGAGATTTGAGAGGGGCTGCTCCTAGTACGAGAGGACCGGAGTGGACGAACCTCTGGTGTTCCGGTTGTCACGCCAGTGGCATTGCCGGGTAGCTATGTTCGGAAAAGATAACCGCTGAAAGCATCTAAGCGGGAAACTTGCCTCAAGATGAGATCTCACTGGAACCTTGAGTTCCCTGAAGGGCCGTCGAAGACTACGACGTTGATAGGTTGGGTGTGTAAGCGCTGTGAGGCGTTGAGCTAACCAATACTAATTGCCCGTGAGGCTTGACCATATAACACCCAAGCAATTTGAGTACTCGAAAGAGCATCAGATTGCGGTGTGTGAAGACGAAACGAACCGAAAGTTTGATGTTCACAAAACACCGAAAACTATCCCATACCCAATTTGCTGAAGCGAGGCCATCTGGCCACGATTCGGTACCCGAATTTCTTGACGACCATAGAGCGTTGGAACCACCTGATCCCATCCCGAACTCAGCAGTGAAACGATGCATCGCCGATGGTAGTGTGGGGTTTCCCCATGTGAGAGTAGGTCATCGTCAAGATTAAATTCCGAAACCCCAATTGCGAAAGCAGTTGGGGTTTTGTTTTAGTAGAAGTAACCGTTTTTGCTGGCTTGTTACCGTGTTGACGAGCCAGATACAGAATTTCTTGACGACCATAGAGCGTTGGAACCACCTGATCCCATCCCGAACTCAGTAGTGAAACGATGCATCGCCGATGGTAGTGTGGGGTTTCCCCATGTGAGAGTAGGTCATCGTCAAGATTAAATTCCGAGACCCCTGTCTGCTAACGCAGACAGGGGTTTTGTCATTTCAGGGCCTGTATAAATCCATCATCAAACTGCTTTGCGTGCCTTGCTGATACGTCGAGCCTGCCATTTGCGCCACCAGATGTAGACGCCAGTCCCTGACAATCCCGCAATCAAAATACCTAACACCGCGATCATTACTTGCCCTGCAACGCCAATGATCCGTCCTCCATGTATCGGTAACTGCAACCGATAGAACTGCTCCCCCAACGTTCCCTGTCCTGCGATTTCCTGCCCTAACAACCGACCGTCCGTGCCGTGAAAGAACAACCAGGATTTGCCATGCGCATCCGTATCGTGTTGGCCAAATCCGGCACCGTAGAAGTTGTACTCAAAGCTGTAATACAACTCCCCGATTGCCGCTGTCAGTCCTAATCGTCTCCCCTCCTGTAACGCCCTCTCGTATGCTTGTTGATAACTCAATTGCGTCACGCCTAACTCCGCAGGAGGCATTCGTCCTCGGGCCTCATACACGCTCGGCTCAATCGGTGAAAACAGCGACACAGCAGGCTTGAACACCTGACTCGGCAGGTTCATCGCCACACTGCTGATGGCGATCGGCAGCAACAACAGCCACAACCACAATCCCCCCGCACGATGCAGGTCGAAGTTAAGCCTATAAGCATGCCCGCCCTTGACCTTCCACGCCGTCGACCACTTCTTCCAGAACGGCTTTCCACGCGGTAGCGTCAGCCATAACGCTACAAAGCAATCGATCACCCAAGCGATGGCAACCAACCCCATCAACCACAATCCCCAGTTGCCCGGCAATGTCAGGTTGTAATGAAACTCAAGAATGAACGGGACGAAATTCTCCCGCTGAAAACAGCACTCACCCCAGTAACGCTGACCTTTCTGCTGCGCATTCACCGGGTCCAGATAGAACACCTGATTACGCTCATCAAACGGCTTGCCAGTTGCTGGATCATTACGCGGCACCGCTGCCAGCAGCGCCGTATGGCCAGCCTCATGCGGATACTCCATGTACCAGACCTGCAACTTCGGATGCGCGGACTGCACCGCATCAACCAGTTCGCCCGGTGGCAATCGTGATCCCTGAGCAGGCGCTGAGTAGAACTGCGGATTCAACCATTCATCCAGCTCATGATTGAAAGCAAGAATGCTTCCGGTGATTCCGGCCAGCAACAAAAACACCGCGGTCGCCAAGCCGATATAGCGATGCAACAACACTAAAAACGCGCGCATGAAAATTTCCCCACAGAGACGACAAAGCCAGCCCCCGAACTTCAGGGGCTGGCTTTTTTATGCACAGGACAAACGTTTAGAACTGGTAGCTGACCGTTGCCGCGACATTGCGCTCTTCACCCATGTAGCAGAAGTTCAGACTGGCGCAGGAAGCCACATAAGACTCGTTGGTCAGGTTGTTCGCATTCAGGCGTACGTCCACGCCCTTCAAACCAACCTTGCCCAGGTCATAGCCGATCGAGGCGTCGAACAGTGTGTAAGACGGTACTTTCAGGGTGTTTTCCGCATCCGCCCAGCTGTAGCCGACATAGCGCACGCCGCCGCCCAGACGCAGGCCATCCAGCGCTGCGCTGTCGAACTTGTAGTCCGCCCACAATGACGCCATGTGTCGCGGCGCCTGCGTCGGCGAGTTGCCTTTGTTTTCGATCACATCGGTCGCGGTGCTCAGCGTACTGACCATCGACTTCGAATATTCGATGTCGGTGAAGGTGTAGCTGCCGAGGACTTTCAGGTTGTCGGTCAACTGCATGTGCGCTTCCAGTTCCAGCCCCTGGGAGCGCACAGCGCCGACAGCGCGATAGAAGTTTTCCTGCGGCAGTTTGGTCGCCAGGTTTTCCTGATCAATGCGGAACACAGAGGCGGTGAACAGATTGTCAGTGCCCGGCGGCTGGTATTTAAGGCCCGCTTCCCACTGCGTACCATCGGTCGGCGCCAACGGATTACCAGCGCTGTCGGCGTACGAGTTCGGGTTGAACGACTCGGAGTAACTGATGTAAGGCGCCAAGCCGTTATCGAACAGATACAAAGCTCCGGCGCGGCCGGTCAATTTGGTGCGACGGTCGTTGATCTCGGTACCGACCGGACGGCCCGCTTCGGCGATGCGGTTTTCATCCGACGTCTCGACCCAGTCCTGGCGCAGGCCGAGCGAGAAGCGCCATTTGTCCATTTCGATCAGGTCTTGCAGGTACACCCCGGTCTGCTCCAGGCGACGCAGATAGCTGGTCTCGCCATACATATCAATTGCCGAATTGCCATACACCGGGTTGAACGCGTTGATCGGTGCGAGGCCGCCGCTGGTCCAGTCAACCACGGTTTTACGCCGCTGATAGTCCGCGCCCATCAGTACCGTGTGTTTGGTCGCGCCGGTAAAAAATTCCGCCTGGAGCATGTTGTCGACGATGAACGCATGAAGACGCTCATCACCGCCGGTGTAGTAGCGATTCAGCTCGTTGCTGGTTGGCGTGGTCCAGCCATAGGCGTAGACCTGATCCATGCTCACTTTGGAGTCCAGGTAACGGAAGTTCTGCCGCGCGGTGAAGACGTCGTTGAAGCGGTGTTCGAATTGATAACCGAACGACTGCTGATCACGCGAGTAGCCATCAATGCTCGGCTCACCCTCGAAGAAGTGCGGCGAGATTCGGTTGCCATTGCGTTGATGGACCGTGCCATCTGCCGGCACGCCGCCGTGGTAGCCGCCATCCGGATCGTGTTGCAGATAGGCCTGCAGTGTCAGCGAAGTATCTTCGTTGAAATCGATGCTGACGGTCGGCGCCAGTGCAAAGCGCTTTTCTTTATTGTGGTCGAATTGCGTGTCGGACTGATCCGTCAAACCGATCAGGCGATAGGCGATCCGCTTGTCGTCATCGACGGGGCCGCTGAAGTCAAAACCGACCCCGCGCTGCCCCTGCGTGCCGACTGTAGCCTGAACCTGATGGTAGGCCTCATACAAAGGCTTCTTGCTGGTCAGTGCGACCAGACCACCCGGTGAACTGCGGCCATACAACACCGACGATGGGCCCTTGAGAATATCTACGCGCTCGAGGAAATACGGGTCGACCTGCATGGTGCTGTAGGTGCCGCTATCGCCCATCGACTTGAGGCCGTCGAGGTAGATGTTATCCACCGAACCGTCGTTGAAACCGCGCATCGCCACATAGTCGTAACGGTGCGTGGCGCCATACGGATTGGTCAGCACGCCAGGGGTATAACGCATCGCTTGTGAAACGGTTTGCGAGCCTTGATCGTCCATTTGCTCGCGCGTCACCACGGACACGCTTTGCGAGGTTTCCAGCAGTGCGGTACTGGTTTTGGTGGCGATCTGACTGTGTGTCGCGTTGTAGCCGTCCATGCTGCCCAACGCATTGCCGAGGGCGAAGCCTCTGATGTCGGTGGTCGGCAAGGCCAGCGCCTCGGTTTCGGCGAGCGGACGCAGGATATAGCTGCTGCCATCCTGACTGATTGCCTCCAGACCGGAACCTCCGAGCAAATGGCTTAGTGCCTGATCAGTCGAGTATTCCCCCTGTACACCCGGCGACTGCCGGCCCTGCGTCTGCTGCGGCGTCATCGACAAGGTAATGCCCGCCTGGCGCGCGAACTGATTCAGCGCCTCAGCCAACGGCCCGGCAACGATGTTGTAGCGATGGCTCAATTCACTGGCATTGGTAGGGGCCGCGAGGCTCAGGCTCGGCAGCACACCGACGCCCAGTGCGGTGGAAAACAGCGCAGCCCGGACGGCGTGGCGCAACAAGCCCGATTCGACATTGAAATTCAGAGGGTTCTTACCGGTGGCGCGGACAGTCATTGTAGGTTTCCGTAGGAAGTCGCAAACGCTTGAGTTGAAGTGCTTACTGACTAAGCCGGACCGACTGCAAAAACCCGCCAAAAAAATTTCAAACCGTACGTTCCAGGCTCACCCACCAGCGGGTGCGATAGCGCAGTTGCACCGGCAAGGTCTGCGGCAGAATCGCCAAAAGCTTATCGGTGTCCTCCAGCCGAAATACGCCGGACAGGCGCAAGTCAGCGGCGTTCGCCGCACAGTTCAGAAAGCCCTGACGATAACGCCCGACTTCATTGAGAAAATCGCCGAGACGCATATTGCGTGTGACGATCATGCCATCGACCCACGCGCCGACATCCATATCCAGCGCCGGCGCCGGGCGTATTTGATGGTGATCGATCAGATAACTCTGCCCGGCGAGTGCCTCGATGGAAGTCCCGCCGGCGTGAATGGCCACTTGGCCACTGGTGACGCTGAGCCGCGTGCAATCGCTTTGCTGACGCAGGATGAACCGCGCGTCTTGCGGCTCGTAGATGCCGTGGCGACTTTGTACGCGCAGCGGTCGGTCGAACGAGGCGCCCTCATCTGCGCCGCCACAAGTGACGATGATTTCGCCACGGGTCAGTTTGATCAGCCGTTGTTGCGCGGTGTAATCCAGATCCACCGCACTGGCGGTATTGAGCTCGATCCGCGTGCCGTCCGGTAACTGGAAACTGCGCCGCTCGCCGGTTGCCGTGGCGTAATCGGCGCTCCACTGCTGCCAGGCAGCAGTGTCTTTCGCTAGCCAGGCGGCCGAGCCCATCAGCAATGCCCCGGACAGCAGCTTCAAGGCCTGACGACGACCCAAGCCCTGAGCGCTGTTTTCCAAAGTGTTGAACGCTACTTGCGCACCGGGCACTGCGCGCAGGTTATTGCTCAATTCTGCCTGCAACGACTGCACCCGTTGCCAGGCCAACTCATGCTCATGATGTTCGGCGCGCCACTGTTCACACTGACGATTGAGCCGTGTATTGCCGTGGTTATTACGCAGGCGCAGCAACCAGTGAATGGCCTGCTTGACCACTTTTTGCTGCGGTTCGGCGCGTCGGCCGAGTGAGAGGTTATCCACAGGCATCAGCTTTCATACCGCAGCACATAGCAGTGATACAGCGCATCGGCGACGTAACGCTCCACCGTGCGCAAGGAAACGCTCATCTGCTCGGCAATCTGCCTGTGGCTCAAACCTTCGCACTGCGCCAACAGAAATGCCTGACGCACCTTCGGCTTCAGTCCTTCAAGCATACGCGCGATGTTTTCCAGCAATTCGATCACCAGGGCTCGGGATTCGGCGCTTGGCGTCTCGGCTTCGGGCAAGTGAGCGATGGTTTCCAGATAGGCGCGTTCGATCTCTTCGCGGCGCCAGTGATCGATTACCAGGCCGCGAGCAATGGTTCGCAGAAAGGCGCGGGGCGCTTTGAGTTCGAGGCGTTCGGTGCGTTGCAGCAGACGCACGAAAGTGTCCTGCGCCAGATCAGCCGCATCCGCGGCATTACCCAGCCGGGCGCGCAGCCAGGCATTGAGCCAGCCGTGATGATTACTGTAGAGCGCCTGCACTGCAAACTCAGGAGAGGACATGAACGCGACAGCCCGAACGTCACAAATGATAATTAGTCGCATTGTTATCAAGGGTTACAGGATTTGCAACTGCCGCTCGAACATCAGTCCTAAAAAATCAGGCCGCGGATGCTCTAGATCACCGTTCGGCGGGAATCTGCGAGAAATACCGTGCATTTGAATCGCAGCCCTAAGTTTTCCCGCCAACGTGCCGACAGACTGGTGAGACATGCGTGCACCAAAGTAGAGCGGCCTGAAGAACGCTGCCTGCGCTGTACATGGAATGTTGCATCCGGAACGCATCCCCACTTTTGGCATAAGAAGTCCCATGAAATGAATCTCAAGTTCAGCCATAAAATCCTGTTGGCCGCCTCGGGCGTCGTGGTCCTGGCGTTCGCGCTGTTCACCCTCTACAACGACTATCTGCAGCGAAACACCATTCGCCAGAACCTTCAGTCTTCTGTGCAGCAGGCCGGTGATCTGACCGCCAGCAGCGTGCAGAACTGGATGAGCGGGCGAATTCTGGTACTGGAAAACCTCGCGCAGAACGTTGCTCATCAGGGCAAGGACGCCGACTTCCCGGGCCTGGTCGATCAACCGGCCTTTACCTCGAACTTTCAGTTCACTTACGTCGGTCAAGCCAACGGTGTGTTCACCCAGCGTCCTGACGCGAAGATGCCGGATGGTTATGACCCACGTCAGCGCCCTTGGTACAAGCAAGCGGTAGTCGCCGACAAAACCATGCTGACTCCGCCTTACATGGCTGCGGTCGGTGGCCTGGTGGTGACCATCGCCATGCCGGTGAAAAAGAACGGCGAGTTGCTGGGTGTGGTGGGGGGTGACCTGAGCCTGGAAACTCTGGTGAAGATCATCAACTCGGTGGACTTCGGTGGCCTCGGCCATGCGTTCCTGGTCAGCGCTGACGGTCAGGTGATCGTCAGCCCGGACAAGGATCAGGTCATGAAGAACCTCAAGGACATCTACCCGAACTCCAGCGTGCGCATAGAAAAGGGCAACCAGAACGTGGTGCTCAATGGCCAGGAACGCATCCTGTCGTTCACCCCGGTCACCGGTCTGCCGAATGCCGAGTGGTACATCGGTCTGTCGATTGATCGCGACAAAGCCTACGCGGCACTCAGCCAGTTCCGTACCTCGGCGCTGATTGCGATGTTCGTGGCGGTAGCCGCCATTGCCGTGTTCCTGAGCCTGCTGATCACGGTGTTGATGCGTCCGCTGACCACCATGGGTCGTGCGATGCAGGACATTGCTCAGGGCGAAGGTGATCTTACCCGTCGTCTGGTCGTGGAAGGCAAAGATGAGTTCGCTGAATTGGGGAGCTCGTTCAACCAGTTCGTTGAGCGTATTCACGCATCGATCAGCGAGGTGTCTTCGGCAACTCGTCAGGTTCATGATCTGTCGCAACGCGTGATGGCTTCGTCCAACGCCTCCATCGTTGGTTCGGACGAGCAAAGTGCGCGCACCAACAGCGTCGCAGCCGCGATCAACGAACTGGGTGCTGCCACTCAGGAAATCGCCCGCAACGCCGCCGACGCTTCGCAGCACGCCAGCGGCGCCAGCGAACAGGCCGATGACGGCCGTCAGGTGGTTGAGCAAACCATTCTGGCGATGACCGAGTTGTCGCAGAAGATCAGCCTGTCGTGCACCCAGATCGAAACGCTGAATGCGAGCACTGACAACATCGGCCACATTCTTGATGTGATCAAAGGCATCTCTCAGCAGACCAACCTGCTGGCGCTCAACGCAGCGATCGAAGCGGCGCGTGCCGGTGAAGCCGGTCGTGGTTTTGCGGTAGTGGCGGACGAGGTGCGTAATCTTGCTCATCGCACGCAGGAATCGGCGGAAGAGATCCACAAGATGATCACGTCCTTGCAGGTCGGTTCGCGTGAAGCGGTGAGCACCATGAACGCCAGTCAGGCGTCCAGCGAGCAGAGCGTTGAAGTGGCCAACCAGGCCGGTTTGCGTCTGGTCAGCGTGACCCAGCGCATCGGCGAAATCGACGGCATGAACCAGTCGGTGGCTGCAGCGACCGAAGAGCAGACCGCGGTGGTGGAAACCCTCAACGTCGACGTTAATCAGATCAACCTGTTGAACCAGCAGAGCGTGGCCAATCTCAACGAAACGTTGAAGGATTGTGATGCGTTGTCGCAACAGGCCAATCGCCTGAAGCAGTTGGTGGACAGCTTCAAGATCTGATTTTCAAACGCGAGACCGCGTTTTCGTTCATCGCGAGCAGGCTCACGCCTACAGGGGAACGCATTCCAACTGTAGGAGTGAGCCTGCTCGCGATAGCGGTCTGAACATCACCGCGGAACTGAAGCCTTACACAAACAGCTTCAGCACATTCCCCATCGCATCATCGGCAAACCCCTGCACAAAATCCTTGAACCCCGGCAGCGCCTCGGCGCCCCCGCTGGCCGGTTCGGCAATGATCGTCCACGTCGCCCGCGCCTTGCCTTCTCCCAACGATTCGACATTCATCGCCGCCCACAGATTGGCCACGCCCAAGGTGTTGTAGATCGTGGTCCAGGTCATGCTCCGCGCCTGCTCATCGCGGGAGTTGAGTTGCTCGACCACCACGTTGCCATCCTTGAAGAACTTCTTGCGCAGCGAGGACACGCCCTCGCCGGTCATTTCGATATGCGACAGCGCCGGAATGAATTGATCGAAGCCGGCAAAATTGCCGACCACCGCCCAGACCTGCGCCGCGTCCGCCGGCACTTCTACCGAAGAAGCCACGTGGCAGCCGTGAGGGTTTTTGATCAGGGTGTCAGGTTGCAGAGTGCTCATGGTGTTGCTCCTTGTTGATGAACTAGATGAAGTTGATTTGTTTCAGGTAATCGCAGCCGCGACGCAGCAGCGCCGCGGATTTCTGCGGGTAGTGCGCGCCCATCTGCTGCACGCCGGCTTGCGCGTTGGCGTGACCGATCAGGGAGATGTCGCCGATGTCTTCTTCGAAGCCGTTGAGATAGAAACCGAGCACGCCAAACAGCGCGTTGTCGGCATCGACGCGCCCCAATTGCTGCTGCCAGTCGGCAACGCTGACCAGCGAGAACTCGCTGCCGGTTTCGCGGAACGAAGCGACGTAGGCGTCCCAGCTCAGCGGTTCGGGGTTGTGCAGATTGAACACCGCTCGCTCGGGCGAATAACGGCTGGCGTGGAAGGCGATGAAACGGGCGAGAAAGTCCACCGGCATCAGGTCGAAATTCAGCGCGAAGGCCGGCACCTGACCGAGCTGGATCGAGCCTTTGAGCATCAGCATCAAACGATTTTTGTGTGGCTGGCAGACGCCGCTGAGACTGTTGAAACTGATGTTGCCGGGGCGATACAAATTGACTCGCACACCGCGCTCGCGCGCCCGTTCCAGGATGCGCTCACCCACCCACTTCGACAGGTTGTAGCCGTTGCGAATGTAGATCGGTGGCGTCGTTGCGGCGGGCAATTCCAGCACGCGACCCTCAGCGTCAACGGTGCTGGAAGCCGACAGCGTCGAGACGAAATTTAAGACCTTTTTGCTATGCCCTTCACACAGGCGCAGCAGTTCGAAAATCGGCTCGACGTTGTCCGCTGCCAGCGACTCGTAATCGAGGACGTGATTGACGTTGGCGGCGTTGTGCACCAGCGCACCGAACTCGTGATCCAGCCGTTGATAATCGGCGTCGGTCAGCCCCAGTTGCGGGCGGCAGATATCAGCCGCATAAACGCGCACCCGACTCAGATCGAGATGTTCGAGCCGGTTCTCGCGCAGTGCCTGAGCGAAGCGTTGCGCCGCCGTTTGCCCGCCGCCGTCGCGCACCAGACACGCCACTTCGCTGGCGCCCCAACCGAGCAGCGCCTCGACGATGTGCACGCCGACAAAACTGTTCGCGCCCGTTACAATCACCTTGTGCACGTTGCCCATGCGGCTGATCGGCAGCGGCTCGATATCCAGCGCCCGTTCAGCGTCGGCCATGGCCTGGGCGCTGAGCACGGCGCTGTCATCGGTGCCGCGTACCAAGGTCGCGAGTTTGACGATGGTCGGCTGTTCGATGAACCGGTTGATCGAGATGCTGCGGCCGAATTCCTCGCGCAAGCGCAGCAACATCCGTGACAGCAAAATCGAGTGACCACCGAGATTGAAGAAGCTTTCGTCGGTGGAAATGTCGCTGGTCGGCAGCTCCAGCAATTCCGCCCAGATCTGCAGCAGCAGCGCTTCGTCCTCATTGGCCGGCAGGCATTTCGGCCCGCTGTCCTGCACGCTCACCGGCAATGCCAATAGCGCTTTGCGGTCGACCTTGCCGTTGCTGGCGAACGGCATGTTCGGCAGTTCGGTCCATGCCACCGGTTGCATGTAGTCCGGCAAAAATTGCTGGGCATGGGCCTTCAGTGCATCGCGGGCGGTGTCCGATTGAGGCTGGGCGAGGAACGCCAGAATCCGTCGCTGACTGTCGATCACCACGGCGATTTGCCGATACAACTTGCTCTCGCGCAGGCAACGCTCGATCTCTTCCGGCTCGACTCGAAAACCGCGGATCTTCACTTGATTGTCGCGCCGTCCGCACAGCTCGATGCCCTGCTCGCCCCACTTGGCCATGTCGCCACTGCGGTAGGCGCGCAGCTGTTGGCCGTCCGGCAATTCAAGGGTCAGATAGCGCTCGGCGGTCTGCTGTGGATTGTTCAGGTAACCGAGGCAGACACCGGGGCCGACGATGAACAACTCGCCGACGGTCTGCTCGGCTACCGGTTGCAGGTCGTCATCGAGAATCAGCACCTGGCTGTTGGCGATCGGCGCGCCGAGACTGCGGTTGCTGTCGCCGGGTTTCAGTTGCCGGGCAGTGATCAGCACCGTGGCTTCGGTGGGACCATAGAGGTTGTGCAGTTTGCCTTGTCGGGTCAGTTGCTCGATGACAAACGGCTCGCAGACATCGCCGCCCGTCATCACCTGTTGCACACCCTGCAGTTGTTCCAGCGGCAGGATGCTCAACAGTGCCGGCGGCAGGAAGGCGTGGGTCAGTTGGCGGCGGCGGATCAGCGCCACCAATTGCAGTGGATCGCGCCGCTGCGTGTCGTCGGGCACCACCAGTTCGGCGCCGGTGAGCAGGCTCGGGAAGATGTCGATCAGTGACGAATCGAAACTCAGCGAAGAGAACTGCAACACCCGACTCTCGGCGCGCAACTGCACGTAATCTGCGTACCACGCGGTGAAGTGCGCCAGGTTGGTCTGGCTGAGCAGCACACCTTTCGGATGCCCGGTGGTGCCTGAGGTGTAGAGCGCCATGCACGGCGCATCGAGTTCGGGACGCTGGCGCATCAACGGGGTTGCGAGGTCGGCATCAAGACTATCGATGCGACTGACGTCGAGCCCGGGTATCGACTCGCTGAGCGGATGTAGACCGTCGTGCAGCAACAGCAACGCGCCGGCGTTTTGCAGGATGTATTGCTGGCGCTGCAACGGATGGCTCGGCTCCAGCGGCAGGTACACCGCACCGCTGCCGAGAATCGCCAGAATCGAGGCGAACAGCGCGGGGCTTTTCGGCAGGCAGATGCCGACAACCCATGGCTGCGGATGCTGGTCGAGCAGAGGCTGCAAGCGCTGTTGAATCGCCCGACTGTGCGCATGCAACTGGCGATAGCTGATCGACTGCTCGGCGAGGTGCAGCGCCGGACGGTCAGCGTGCTGGATCAGGCTCTGTTGCAGACGCTCTATCAGCGGGATCTGCGCTTGTTGCAGCAGCGACGCATGCGCCGTGTCGTTGAGGCGATGGACGTAAGCCAGGCTGTCGAGGAACAGCAGGTTTTCCATCCGTTCAAAATCCGGCGCAGTCACCGCAGCGGCCTGTTGAAAATATTCCGCATCGCGGGAGTAGCGGCTGACCAGCAGCGACACTTCGTCCACCACTTGCGTCAGTACCCTTTGTCGCAATGCCTGGCCGTTGCCAGACGGCTCATCGGCGATTGGTACGCGGCTGATCAGTGTTGAACCGAGGAAGCACAGCAGGTCGAGTGACGGCAGACCTGCAAGGCTTAGCGCCCCGACACCCAAACGCAGATGCAGGTGGGGGATGGCGCAGAAATCGCCGGCGCCGATGAAGCCTTCGTCGATGATCAGATCCACCGTCGGTTGCGCGGCGCCGCTGCGCGCCAATGTGTGTCCATGTTGTTCAAGTTCATGCGCCAGGTCGGTCATGGCCTGGCTGACGCCAATCAGCAAAATGTCGAGACGTTTCATGTCGGCCTCCTCATCAAACCAGGTAGTCGTGCAGGGCGTGCTGCACGCACGGTGTGTCGAGCAGCGAACTGTTGTGGAAGAACTTGACGATGTTGCCCACCAGCGGATGGTGGCGATTGATCGGAAATGCCAGTCCGGCCATTTCCTCCCTCAGCGAATGGCGTGTGGTCTCGCCGACCGGCAGGGCATCGATCAGGCGCAGGTCGAAGGATTTCTGGATGTCGTTGGTCAGGTAGTGGCCGATGAATACCGGCAGGATCTGCGCGATGGTTTCGCGATCCGCCTCACTCGCGGTGTGCCAATAGATGCGCACCATCCGCGCCCAGAAGCTCGAATGGCGACCCTCATCAAGCAAGTGGTCGGCCATCAGCCCTTTGATCGACGGCTTGACCGTGTCGTCGCGGGCGAACGCCGCGACATCGCCGGTTACGGTGTTCTCGGCGATGGCCACACAGATCAATTCGACGGCACTGCGCAAGTGTTCCGGGGCCCGTGCGACGGCGGCAGGGATGGCCCGGCTGAGCTCGATTTCGTTGGGCAGTTGAATCGGCTCGATGCCGGTCATGGCCACCGTTTGCTGCATGAAGTCCATCGCCACCAGCGCGTGGTAATCCTCGTCTACCACCACCGTCATCGCGTCGTAGCGACAGGCAAAAGGAAACGCCACGGCGAAGCGATCCTTGGCGATGCTGCGCGCGGTCTTGTCGACGATTTCCGTCTCGAAAATCACCACGTCGTTGATGAACTTGTACAGCGTCTGCACCAGGGCGAAATCACGCTGCTGCGGGCACTCCCGCAGGAAGGTGTCGCTGAGCACCAGCGGTTGCCGGCTGAGCGGATAGATCAGGCGCTCGTCGTTTTCCAGCATCCGCCGCGGACGGGTGCGGATGGTCGCGCGGCTTTCCCAGGCATCGGCGAAGGATTGGTAGTCGGCGGCGTTCATTGGGCCACCTCCGCCAACGGTTCGCGCATGCTTACGCGCAGGCCATCCCACAGCGCGATGCGGCTTTCCACGGCGGCAATGGCGCTGGCGTAAACCTCGGCTTCGCGCTGCGGGTCGCCATCGACCAGACGCTTCAGCAGTTGCTCTGCCGCCGGGCCGTGATCCTCGGAATCGACCTCGATGTGCCGCTCCAGGTAATAGCGAAAGATCGGCGCCTGTTCGATGCCGATGCCCCAGTCGTCGAGGATGCGCTGGAACATGGTCGGGATCACACTTTCGCGGCCATGCAAAAACGCGGCGGCGACGCTGTGCCCCGGTGCATGCAGGGCGGTGCGCAAAGTGTCTCGGACAAACTGCGCGGCGGCCGGATCGACTTCGACACTTTGCAGCGCGACGTCATAACTCACGCCTTCCTGTTGCAGCGCGACGAAGCGTTCCGCTGCTGCGGTGCTCGCACCGACTTCGCGCATGGCATCCAGATACAGTTCGAAATGGCTGTAATGACCGTGGTCCAAGCGGTCATCGGACTCCTCACCGAGGACAATTTCGTTGATCAGTCGGGCTGCATGCGGATCACGCGGCGGCAGCCATGGCAGACGGGTGCAGGTCAGTTCCTGCTGCAGGCGCTTGGTCAGCGACATGAAATCCCACACGGCAAACACATGGGTTTCCATGAAGCGGCGCAAGACAGTCATTGAATTGATTTCGGCGAAGATCGGGTGAGCGCTGAGTTCGGCTTTCTTCAGGGCGAGTTGCTGCTTTGTTTGAGACATGACGGGGCCTTTATCCTTGATATGAAATGGCTGTGTTATTTCAACTTCGCAATCAATGGAACAGCGGCTTGTTATTCTTTTTCCAGGCGAGCGACGGCCGCATACAAATCATTGAAGTTGAATTAAATGCATGGGCGCTATTGCAGGGCGGCTCAGGCGCTTTACTGCCCGTTCGTACCCTTGCCGTTGGCCGGTGCCTGCCTGGGTCTTGGAGTTCAAGCTCGGCGGAGAAAAACTAATACATCGACAAACAACTTAACAAGTGTAATTTTGATTATTTTTAGTTGTCGGTTTTTTAAATGTGAGAGTGCCCAATAAAACTATTGGATTAAGTTTTATTTGGGCGAAGTTGCTCCTTTCGGCTAATTAAGGCCAAAATCGAATAAACAGAGTGAATGCCTCACTCGAAGCAACTTTTTAATAAAAAGACTGAAGTTGTTTGAGGGGATGAAAGTTGGCCCGGAACGACGCCGATTCTTTCCTTTTCCCGTGACAAGGCTCCTTCCGTAGGTTCCTGTTGCGGGGACTGCGCCGGCGGTGCGGTGCGTCGCCCGTTCTTTTTCGGTTGGCTGTTGAAGAGTGCGGGTAATTGGCCGCCACGGCTATTACCGATTGTTCATTGCAGGAGTGCAATTTTCGGGCTGATCGGCGCAGGGAGGGTAGAGCGAACACGGGGATATGCCAGCGGATTCGTGGCTGTCGTCAGGAGGGATTTGTAAGCGGGTTATTCGCCGGGCAGACGCACTGGTCCTGGCCCGGCGTACAGGGTTCAGTGCGCGGCTTTGCGCTGTTGTGCGGCCGGGCTTGCGAGGTAGCGGGTGATGACCTCGACACCGCGGTTGAGGTGTTGTTTGAGCAGTGCGACGGCGTGGTCGACATCGCGCTCGATCACCGTTTGCAGCATGGCGCGGTGGTCATCCTGAGAAATCTTGCCCAGCCCCATGGCTTCAAGGTTGAAGCGCAGGAAACGCTCCTCTTCATTAAGGCCGTCTTCCACCAGGCGCAACAGACGCTTGTTGGGTGCCTTGCTGTACAGCGTCATGTGGAACAAACGATTGAGCCGGCCGATTTCGCTGTAGTCCTGCTGGTTTTCGAGTTCATCGATCAGGTTGGCCGCGCGCTCGATATCGGTAGCCGCAAGCAACGGAATCGACTGACGCAACGCTTCGGATTCCAGCAGGATCCGCAGCTCATAGGTTTGCGTTGCATCGTCCTGAATCAACGCCGCCACCACGGCGCCTTTGTGCGCAGTGACGTTCAGCAGCGCTTGCGCTTCGAGCTGGCGCAGGGCTTCACGCACCGGCATGCGGCTGACGCCAAACAGGTCGGCCAGATCTTGTTGGCGCAGGGCCGTGCCGCATGGCAGGCGACCGTCGAGGATTGCTGCGCGCAGGGTTTCTTCAATGATCGCGCGGGCCAAATGTGCGGGAATCGGCCCATCGACTTTGATGCTGTGCAGCGGTTTGGGCTTCTGTGTCACGAATACGCCCCCTGTCTTTCGACTTGATTGGATCCAAAGAAGCTAGTGATTGATCTACAGGTTGTCAAATCGTGTAAAGGAATACCGTATTACACAAGTTTAGCGCGGCACCGATGATCTCAGGGTGCCATTGTTTTTTACCCGGCTAAGCTTCACCATCAAACGCTTTCCCTCCTGCCCCCTGGAAACCTGTTGTGGCGGTACGTTTCGCGATCCCCCGGACTCTGCGCTGGCTAGGCTGCGCACTGCTGCTGGCCGGCGTCATGCTGGGCGGTCTGCATGCCGATTGGGATTTTTCCGCGATCAGCCGCAAGGCCACGGCCCTTTACGGACCGCTGGGCGCCGGGCAGCAGCGCATCGATGCCTGGCAGAATCTGCTGGCCACGCAGAAACAGGTCAGCGAGATGGAAAAGCTCAAAGTGGTTAACCTGTTTTTCAATAAACAGATGCGCTACGTCGAAGACATCGATCTATGGGGCGAAGTCGATTATTGGGAAACCCCCATCGAAGCACTGTGGAAGGGCGCCGGCGACTGCGAAGACTATGCAATCGCCAAGTACTTCAGCCTGCGTCACCTTGGCGTTTCCAGTGACAAGCTGCGCATCACCTACGTCAAGGCACTGCGCCAGAACCGCGCGCACATGGTGCTGACTTACTATGCCACCCCCGATGCCATGCCGCTGGTGCTCGACAGCCTGATCGATCCGATCCAGCCGGCGTCGCAGCGAACCGATTTGCTGCCGGTCTACTCTTTCAATGCTGAAGGTCTGTATTTGCCGGGGGCCAAAGGCAACAAGAAGGTCGGTGACACCAAACGCCTGTCACGCTGGCAGGATGTGTTGAAGAAAATGCAGGCCGAAGGTTTCCCGGTCGAAACGATTAACTAGGAGCACGCGCTCAGATGTCTTTGTTCAAACAGCTGTTGATCGCTATCTGTCTGTTCCTGGTGATTGCCTTCACCGGCAGCTTCATGGTCAGTCTGGAGAGCTCGCGTACCCAGTACGTCAACCAGTTGCGCTCCCACGCTCAGGATGCCGCGACGGCGCTGGCGCTGTCGTTGACGCCGAATATCGATGACCCGGCGATGGTCGAGTTGCTGGTCAGTTCGATTTTCGACAGCGGTTACTACGCGAGCATCCGCGTCGTCGATCTGAAGACCGATCAGACCATCGTCGAGCGCAACGGTATTCCGGCCGTCACCAATGTGCCGGACTGGTTCGTCAAACTGATTGGCCTGGAACCGGCCGGTGGCGACGCGCTGGTCAGCCGTGGCTGGGAGCAGGCCGCCAGGGTCGAGGTGGTCAGCCACCCGATGTTTGCCGTGGCCAAGTTGTGGCAAAGCGCGTTGGGCAGCCTCGGCTGGCTGCTGATCTGCGGCGCAGTGAGTGCGGTGCTCGGCGCGTTGTTGTTGCGCCGGCAGTTGAAGCCATTGGATTACATGGTCAAGCAGTCCCACGCCATTGCCCGTCGCGAATTCCTCAGCCTGCCGGAGCTGCCGCGCACCCCGGAATTGCGGCGCGTGGTACAGGCGATGAACCAGATGGTCGAGAAGCTCAAGGCGCTGTTTCAGGAGCAGGCCGAACGCAGTGAAAAACTTCGCGCCGAGTCTTATCAGGACAACCTCACGGGGCTGGCCAACCGACGCTATTTCGAGATGCAGTTGAACAATCGGGTGAGTAACCCGGAGCAGGCCAGTTCAGGCTATCTGCTGCTGTTGCGGGTCAAGGATCTGGCCGGTCTCAACCAGCGTCTGGGTGGTCAGCGCACCGATGAACTGTTGAAAGCGGTCGGCGAACAACTGTCGCGCGAGTGCGCCAAGTACCCGGAAACGCAGAATCTCGTCACCCGTATTCGCGGCGGTGAATTCGCCGTGCTGGCGCCGGGGCTGGTCCGTGAAGAAGCGCTGCAACTGGCGCAAAACCTCGACGCCGCGCTCGGCAGTTTGCACGCCACGGGCGCGACGGATGTGGCGGCGGTGGCGTCGATTGGTCTGGCGCCGTTTGCTCATGGCGATTCGCCGCAAGCGGTACTCAGCCTTGGCGATCAGGCATTGGCGCAGGCCGAAGGCCAGGGCGAGCAGAACTGGGCGTGTCTCGATCAGAGCCTCACTGCAGGCGTTGGCGACGATCACCACGCCTGGCATCGCTTGCTTGATCAGGCCTTGAGTCAGCAGCGCTTTGAGTTGTATTTCCAACCGGTGGTGGCCACGCAGGACACGCAACTGGTGCTGCATTACAAAGTGCTCTCGCGCTTGCTCGATGATCAGGGCCAGACCATCCCGGCCGGGCGCTTCCTGCCGTGGCTGGAGCGTTTTGGCTGGACCGCGCGGCTGGATCGCCTGATGCTCGAACGCGTGCTCGAACAGATGAAAGAGCACGAGGATTCGCTGGCGCTGAACCTGTCTTCAGCGACCCTGGCCGATCCACAGGCGTTGAACAAAGTCTTCGAGATTTTGCGCGCGCATTCCAACCTCGGCGCGCGCCTGACCCTGGAAATCGGCGAGGAACAGTTGCCGGAGCAAGCAGTGCTGGAACAGCTGACCCGGCGCCTGCGCGAGCTCGGCTTCTCGCTGAGCCTGCAACGCTTCGGCGGACGTTTCAGCATGATCGGCAACCTGGCGCGGTTGGGGCTGGCGTACTTGAAGATCGATGGCAGCTACATTCGTGCGATCGATCAGGAGAGTGACAAGCGTTTGTTCATCGAGGCGATCCAGCGTGCGGCGCACAGCATCGATCTGCCGCTGATTGCCGAGCGGGTCGAGACGGAAGGGGAGTTGGCGGTGATTCGCGAGATGGGGTTGTATGGCGTTCAGGGGCAGCTGTTCGGTGAGCCCAAGCCATGGAGCTAAATCTTTGAATTCGAGTCGTTAGTTAAGCCGCCTTCGCGAGCAGGCTCGCTCCTACTGTGATCGGGTTTCAATGTGGGAGCGAGCCTGCTCGCGAAGAGGCCGGAACAGTCGATCAAAATCTTTGATCAGATCAACCCTGTCTCTTCATCATCAATCAACTGACTCAACCCGCCCAACGCTTCCCGCGCCTGAGTCCGGTCCATCAGTTTGGCCTGTGCCGCCGGTGGCAGGTCGGTGACGCGGATCACGCCTTTTTGGGTCAGCACCTGAATCAGGTCGTCGAGTACCCGAATCATCTCGAAGTCGCTCTGCTTGAGCTGTTTCAGGCTGGTTTCCACGACCTCGTTGGCGAACCATGCCTGGATTTCATGGCTGTCGGCCGGCAGCGTTTCCGTGGCTTCGGCGTAGGCCGCGGCTTCCACGCGAATCAACAGACCTTGCGCATCGCGTTGCACGTAAAACATTGAGCATCCCTCAGAAATGAACCAGCGTCATGCTGTCAGCAGCATAGCCAACTGCGCGCGAGTATGCGGTGCGGCGACGCAATCGTCACCGGTTCGGTGCCTGCAAACGTGACGGCCGCCCCATAAGGGCGGCCGTTTTGTTCACGCATCAGCTGTTGTTGTGGTCGACCTTGATGGTCGGATCGCTACCGGCAATCAGGTTGTGGATGTTGGCGCTCGACCAGTTGTTGCCTTCCAGTTTGATCGTCACATCCGGTGTCGCTGCTGCAGCGTCACCCGAGTTGAACTTGCCCGTCGAGCTGACTTGCAGCGACGACGTGCCGTCGACCGTGGTGATCTTCAGGAAGTTGTCGATGGTGCTGCCGGTTTCGCCCTGCAACAGATCACGCAAGTCGATGCGGTCGCCTTCACTGGCCTTGAAGTCCTTGATCACGTCGTTGCCGGTGTCGCCCGCCTTCCAGACGAAGGTGTCGGCACCGGAACCACCGATCAGGATGTCGTTGCCCTGACCGCCGATCAGCGTGTCATTACCGGTGCCGCCGAGCAGGATGTCATTGCCTTTGCCGCCATCGAGCAGGTCGTTGCCGCCCGAGCCGAAGAGGATGTCATTGCCCGCGCCACCCAGCAGCGTGTCGTTGCCGTCATGCGCGCCGGACACATCGAACGCCTGATAGTGCTCGGTGATGTACTGGTGCACGTTGCTGGTGGTGACTTTGCTGACGTCGACGCCGGTCTGCTGCGCAACGAACGCCTGCATCGCCTGATAACCCTCACCGGCGATGCCGTTGAAGCTCACCAGATCGCCGAACAGGATGTCGTTGCCGTCGCCACCGCTGACGGTGTCGTTACCCGGCAGTGTTGCTTCGGTGTGACCGATGATCGAGTTGGCCAGGTCCTTCGGATCGATGTTGGTTTGCGGTGTTTTATCCGAATCGTATGGCTTCAGATCGTTGAGGCTGACGCCATTGTTCAGGCCGATGGCTTCGACGTTCGACAGACCGCTGAGCAGCGCGAAGCTGCTGGCCGAGTTGTCGGAGGTGGCCGTCGTGGTGCTGTTACCGGTGCCCGCCAGATTCGACAACTCGTAGGTGCCGTCACCCTGAGCGTGAACCGTGCCCAGGTTGGTCGTCGACCAGCCGTAGCGGCTCGTGTAGGTCTGCAGTTGGGCAGTGCCGTTGGCGCTGATGCTCAGGTAGTGCGTGTTGTCGATGTAGGTGCCGAAAGTATCACCCAGCTTGTAGTTGCTGGTGGTCACCACGCTGTCGAACTTCACGCTGCCGTACAGCGTCGGGTTGGTCTGCTCGCCGCTCTGGTAGTAGGTCGGCTGGCCATCGGTGATGAAGTACGTGAGGTTCTTCGCGCCGGTGTTGGCCACGGCTTCAGTGCTCTGGAAGAAGTTGGCCGTTGCCTTGAACACGTCCTCGTAGTTGGTGCCGCCGCCGGACGCCATCGAGTCCAGCACCGCTTTGAGCTGGGTCAGCGCGTTCGGGTCGTTGAGGTTCACCGACACCGACTTGTTGACCTGGGTATCGAAGTCCACCAGGAAGATGTTCACCGTCCCCGAATTGCTGCCGCCCAGGCTCTGTTTGAGGGTGTTGAACACCGCCGTCAACGAGTCCTTCGCCGCGTTGATCGACGAGGCGCTCATGCTGCCCGAGCTGTCGACCATGAACGCGATGTTGTAGTTGGTGCCCGGCACGACGGTCAGACCGCCGATGTCGGCAACGATGATGTCGTTGCCGTCGGTGCCGGTGACGGTGTCATCGCCCGAGGTGGCGACGATGGCGTTGTAGACCGCTGGCACCACAGTGACCGGAATGGTCGCGGTGCTGCTCGCCGAACCGCCGACCTGTTCGGTGGAGGTCGAGGTCACTGTCAGGTTGAACTGGCCGTTGTAGTACGGCGGTGGTGTCACGGTCAGGCTGCCCAGACTCCAGCCGGTGACGTTGGCGTCGCCGCTGGTCGCTGTGACGGTGAAGGTATGACCCGCGCCATCGCTGAGTACCGAGCCGACTGGTGCGCCGCTGATCTTCACGCTCAGGGTTTCCGAGCCGTCGGTGTCGGTCAGTGCCGTGGTGATCGCCGACAGCTTCACGGTGGTGCCTTCGGCGCCCGTGTTGAGCTTGTAGCCGTCGTAATAACCTTCGCCGTTGGTGCCGTGCAGATCGGAGACGGTCACGCCCGAGTTCACCAGATCCTGCACGCCGGTGTAGATCGGCACGCCGGCGCTGCTCAGGTCGATCGGCGTGCTGCCGTTGACCGACAGGTTCACATCGTAGCTGCCCGGGCCGCTCTGGTTGTGGTGGTAGATGTCCAGTGTGTAGTAGCCGCTGGTGGTCGGGGTGAACGAGCCGTTGATGGCGCCGCCCGCGCCCCAGGTACCCGAAGCCACGCTCTTGCCGCCGATCGTGATCAGCAAGCTGTCATCGGCGATGCCGCTGAAGGTGTAGGTCTTGCCCGCTTCCAGATAAATCAGGCCGGAAGTCTTCGACGCCGTGCCTGCCGCAACGCTACCGTCGGACTGCACATTGGTCACGGAACCGCTGGAGTTCGGGGTGCCAGCGCCGTCGATGACGTTTTTCAACGTGGTGGAATCGGCACCGCTACCACTGGTGCCCAGACCGGACAGACCGGTCCAGACTTCCTTGATCAGCCCGGTGGACTTCACGCTGTTGTCGGCCACGCTCACGGTCGGTGCATCAGCCACAGGCGTGATGTCGATCTTCACGGTGCCGGTGTTGCCCAGCAGTTGGCCGTCGGTTGGCTGGAACTTGAGCTGCGCGTAGTCGGCCTGGTTGTTGCCCATGCCGGTGCCGCCGTAACCGTTTACGCCCGACTCGTTGGCATCCGGCATGAAGCGCAGTTTGCCCGCATCGATGTCCGCCTTGCTGAAGGTCTGATTGTTGGCGACGTCTTTCCAGGTCGAGCCGTCCAGATACTGCAGTTTGCCCTCACCCGGCAGTTGGGTGATTTTGATGCCGAGGCTGCTGGCCGGGCTGTCGACGTCGGTCACACCGAAGGTCGACCAGCCGAGGATCAGCGGTGTGTCTTCAGTGCCGGTAACGTTGGTCGGTGCCGCAACCGGCGCATCGTTGACCGCCACGACGTTGACCGTAGTGGTCGCCACGTTTGAGTAGTTGCCGCCATCGGTCACCGTCACAGTGATGATCCGCGGCACGGTGCTCGGGTTCTCACTGCTGTTGGTGAAGCTGATGTTCTTGATCGCCTGCATGTAGTCGGCCAGCGTCGCGTTGCCCGACAGCGTCAGGGTCACGGTGCCGTTGGTGCTGTTGGCATTGATCGTGATGCCGTTGACGCTGTTGCCCAGGTTCAGCGCATCGCCATCCTGACGGTTGGTCAGGATCACGGTGGCGCCGGTGAGCATGGTGCTGTCCGGGTCAGTGATGGTGAGGTCGGTGTCAGCAATCGACACGCCCGCGCCTGGAGTGTTTTCGGTGAAGGTCACCTTGTAGTCGGCACCGGTCGCGCCGCTGGAGTTGTTGGCGTCTAGGTCGATGACCGGCGGGGCATCGTTGTCGATGATCGAAGTGCTGACGCTGCCATTGGTGCTGCTGACCGCGAGGTTTTCGAAGTTGCCACCGGTCGCCGAGTCGATCTTGACCACGAAGTTCTCGGTGCCTTCGGTGATCTTGTCATCGATGGTGGCGACGTTGAACTGCGCGCTGCTGGCGCCTGCCGGGATCTTCACGGTGTACACGCCGGTGAAGTCCGAACCATCGGCGGCGGTGCCGCTGTAGACAATTTTCAGGGTCACTTCGGTTTGCGCCGGGTGGTTCAGGCTGACGGTGTAGCTGGCGGTCTGGCCTTCGGTTACCGAGGTGCTGCCGGTGATGCTGACGGTGGTGGTGTCGATGGTGTCGGTGACGTTGGTCACCGCTGGTGTCTTGTCGGCCACGAGGTTTTCGAAGTTGCCACCGTTGGTGCCGGTGATGGTTGCCTGCACGGTGCCGGCATCTTTGTAGACGTCGTCAGCCGGAGCCGGAACGGTCACGGTCCCCGTGGTCTTGCCCGCTTCGATGGTGATCACCGAGCCGTTGCTCAGGGTCACGGTGACTGGCGAGCCAGCGGCGTTGGTCAGCGTCGCGGTGTAGGTGATCGAGCCGCCTTCGGCCACGGTGCCGGTCGCGGACAGCGACAGGTTGGTGGTGTCGATGGTGTCGATGGTGTCGGTCACGGTGGTGCTGACCGGGGTTTTATCGGCCACGAGGTTTTCGTAGTTGCCGCCGCTGACGTTGGTGATGGCGTTGGTCAGTGGAGCGTGACCGGTCAACGCATCGTTCGGCGCAATGGCGGTCACGGTGCCGGTGGTTTTGCCGATGTCGATGGTGATCTGCTGACCATTGGCCAAGGTCACGACGACAGGCGAACCGGTGACGGCTGCACCCACGGTGGCGGTGTAGACGACGTTGCCGCCTTCAGCCGCGGTGCCGGTCGCGGTCAGCTTCACGGTGGTGGTGTCGATGGTGTCGGTGACACTGGTCACGGCCGGAGCGGTGCTGGTCACCAGGCTTTCGAAGTTGCCACCGGTGGCGGTTTTGATCGTGGCCTGGACGTTGCCGGCGTCTTTGTAGACGTCGTCCGCTGGCGCTGCAACGGTCACGGTGCCGGTAGTTTTACCGGCGTCGATGGTGATCACGGCGCCGTTCGACAGGGTCACGGTCACTGGCGAACCAGCGGCGTTGGTCAGGGTGGCGGTGTAAGTGATCTGACCGCCTTCGGCCACGGTGCCGGTTGCGGACAGCGACAGGTTGGTGGTGTCGATGGTGTCGGTCACGGTGGTGCTGACCGGGGTTTTATCGGCCACGAGGTTTTCGTAGTTGCCACCGCTGACGTTGGTGATGGCGTTGGTCAGCGGAGCGTGACCGGTCAACGCATCGTTCGGCGCGATGGCGGTCACGGTGCCGGTGGTTTTGCCGACGTCGATGGTGATCTGCTGACCATTGGCCAGAGTCACGACGACAGGCGAACCCGTTACCGGCGCGCCAACCGTCGCGGTGTAGACGACGTTGCCGCCTTCTGCCGCAGTGCCGGTGGCAGTCAGCTTCACGGTGGTGGTGTCGATGGTGTCGGTGACGTTGGTCACGGCCGGAGTCGTGCTCGGCACCAGGTTTTCGAAGTTGCCCCCGGTGGCGTTGCTGATCGTCGCCTGCACCGTGCCGGCATCTTTGTAGACGTCGTCCGCTGGCGCTGCAACGGTCACGGTGCCGGTGGTTTTGCCGGCCTCGATGGTGATCACCGAGCCGTTGGACAGGGTCACGGTCACTGGCGAGCCAGCGGCGTTGGTCAGCGTCGCGGTGTAGGTGATCTGGCCGCCTTCGGCCACGGTGCCGGTCGCGGTCAGCGACAGGTTGGTGGTGTCGATGGTGTCGGTCACGGTGGTGCTGACCGGGGTTTTGTCGGCCACGAGATTTTCGTAGTTGCCGCCGCTGACGTTGGTGATGGCGTTGGTCAGTGGGGCGTGACCGGTCAACGCATCGTTCGGCGCAATGGTGGTCACGGTGCCGGTGGTTTTGCCGACTTCGATGGTGATCTGCTGACCATTGGACAAGGTCACGACGACAGGCGAACCGGTGACCGGCGCACCCACAGTCGCGGTGTAAGTGACGGTGCCACCCTCGGCTGCAGTTGTGGTCGCAGTGAGCTTCACGGTCGTGGTGTCGATGGTGTCGGTGACGCTGGTCACGGCTGGTGTGGTGCTGGTTACCAGTTTCTCGAAGCTGCCACCGGTGGCGTTGCTGATCGTTGCCTGCACGTTGCCGGCGTCTTTGTAGACGTCGTCCGCTGGCGCTGCAACGGTCACGGTGCCGGTAGTTTTACCGGCGTCGATGGTGATCACCGAGCCGTTGCTCAGGGTTACGGTGACTGGCGAGCCAGCGGCGTTGGTCAGCGTCGCGGTGTAGGTGATCTGACCGCCTTCGGCGACGGTGCCGGTCGCGCTGAGCGACAGGTTGGTGGTGTCGATGGTGTCAGTGACGTTGGTCGAAACCGGAGTCTTGTCGGCAACGAGATTTTCGTAGTTGCCGCCGGTTACGCCTGTGATGGCATTGGTCAGTGGAGCATGACCGGTCAACGCATCATTCGGCGCGGTGGTGGTTACGGTGCCAGTGGTTTTGCCGACTTCGATGGTGATGTTCTGACCGTTGGCCAGAGTCACGACAACAGGCGAACCGGTAACCGGCGCGCCAACAGTCGCGGTGTAGGTGACGGTGCCACCCTCAGCCGCCGACTCGGTCGCGGTCAGTTTCACGGTGGTGGTGTCGATGGTATCGGTGACGTTGGTCACGGCCGGAGTCGTGCTCGGCACCAGGTTTTCAAAGTTGCCCCCGGTGGCGTTGCTGATCGTCGCCTGCACCGGGCCCGCATCTTTGTAGACGTCGTCCGCTGGCGCTGCAACGGTTACGGTGCCAGTGGTTTTACCGGCCTCGATGGTGATCACGGCGCCGTTCGACAGGGTCACGGTCACTGGCGAACCAGCGGCGTTGGTCAGGGTTGCGGTGTAGACAATCGAACCGCCTTCAGCAACCGAACCAGTCGCGCTCAACGACAAGTTAGTGGTGTCGACAGTGTCGGTCACGTTGGTGCTCACCGGTGTCTTGTCGGCCACAAGGTTTTCGTAGTTGCCGCCAGTGACGTTGGTGATCGAGTTGGTCAGCGGTGCATGGCCAGTCAGTGCGTCGTTTGGCGCAGTGGTGGTCGCGGTGCCGGTGGTCTGGCCAACACCAATGGTGATGGTTTGACCGTTGGCCAGCGTCACGACAACCGGCGAACCGGTTACGGCTGCACCGACAGTGGCGGTGTAGGTGACGGTGCCGCCTTCAGCCGCCGATTCGGTGGCGGTCAGTTTGACCGTGGTGGTATCGATGGTGTCAGTGACGTTGGTCACCGCCGGAACAGTGCTCGGCACCAGGTTCTCGAAGTTGCCACCAGTAGCAGTCGAAATGGTTGCTTCGACTTTGCCCGCATCTTTGTAAACGTCGTCAGCCGGAGCAGCAACGGTCACGGTGCCAGTGGTTTTGCCCGCCTCAATGGTGATCACGGCGCCGTTCGACAGGGTCACGGTCACTGGCGAGCCAGCGGCGTTGGTCAGCGTGGCGGTGTAGATGATCGAGCCACCTTCAGCGACCGATGGGGTAGCACTCAGCGACAGGTTGGTGGTGTCGACAGTGTCGGTCACGTTGGTGCTCACCGGTGTCTTGTCGGCCACAAGGTTTTCGTAGTTGCCGCCAGTGACGTTGGTGATCGAGTTGGTCAGCGGCGCATGGCCAGTCAGTGCGTCGTTTGGCGCAGTGGTGGTCGCGGTGCCGGTGGTCTGGCCAACACCAATGGTGATGGTCTGACCGTTGGACAGGGTAACGACGACAGGCGAACCGGTAACCGGAGCACCGACAGTCGCAGTGTAAGTAACGGTGCCGCCTTCAGCCGCCGATTCGGTGGCGGTCAGTTTGACCGTGGTGGTATCGATGGTGTCAGTGACGTTAGTCACTGCCGGTACGGTGCTCGGTACCAGATTCTCGAAGTTGCCACCGGTGGCAGTGGAAATGGTCGCTTCAACCTTGCCCGCGTCTTTGTAAACGTCATCAGCCGGAGCCGGAACGGTCACTGTGCCGGTAGTTTTGCCAGCCTCAATGGTGATCACGGCGCCGTTCGACAGGGTCACGGTCACTGGCGAGCCAGCGGCGTTGGTCAGCGTGGCGGTGTAGATGATCGAGCCACCTTCAGCGACCGAATTGGTAGCGCTGAGCGACAGATTGGTGGTGTCAACGGTATCGGTGACAGTGGTCGAAACTGGAGTCTTGTCGGCAACGAGATTTTCGTAGTTGCCGCCGGTTATACCTGTGATGGCATTGGTCAGCGGAGCATGACCGGTCAACGCATCATTCGGCGCGGTGGTGGTTACGGTGCCAGTGGTTTTGCCGACTTCGATAGTGATGTTCTGACCGTTGGCCAGGGTCACCACAACTGGCGAACCGGTAACCGGCGCGCCAACAGTGGCGGTGTAAGTGACGGTGCCACCCTCAGCCGCCGACTCGGTCGCGGTCAGTTTGACGGTAGTCGTGTCGATGGTATCGGTAACGTTGGTCACCGCCGGAACAGTGCTCGGCACCAGGTTCTCGAAGTTGCCACCAGTGGCAGTCGAAATGGTTGCTTCGACTTTGCCCGCGTCTTTGTAAACGTCGTCAGCCGGAGCCGGAACGGTCACGGTGCCGGTGGTTTTGCCCGCTTCGATGGTGATCACAGCGCCGTTCGACAGAGTCACGGTCACTGGCGAACCAGCGGCGTTGGTCAGCGTCGCGGTGTAAACAATCGAACCGCCCTCGGCGACCGAGCCCGTAGCGGTCAGCGACAGATTGGTGGTGTCGACGGTATCGGTGACAGTGGTCGAAACCGGAGTTTTATCCGCTACGAGATTCTCGTAGTTACCGCCAGTCACGCCAGTGATCGCGTTGGTCAGTGGCGCGTGACCGGTCAACGCATCATTCGGCGCGGTGGTGGTTACGGTGCCAGTGGTTTTACCGACTTCGATGGTGATGTTCTGGCCATTGGCCAAAGTCACGACGACCGGAGAGCCAGTCACCGGCGCACCAACAGTCGCGGTGTAAGTGACGGTGCCGCCTTCAGCGGCAGTCTCGGTTGCGGTGAGTTTTACCGTCGAGGTGTCGATGGTATCAGTCACTTCGGTGACGGCCGGAACAGTGCTCGGCACCAGGTTCTCGAAGTTGCCACCAGTGGCCGTCGAAATGGTTGCTTCGACTTTGCCTGCGTCTTTGTAAACGTCGTCAGCCGGAGCGGGAACGGTCACGGTGCCAGTGGTTTTACCCGCTTCGATGGTGATCACAGCGCCGTTCGACAGAGTCACGGTCACTGGCGAGCCAGCAGCGTTGGTCAGGGTTGCGGTGTAAACAATCGAACCGCCCTCAGCGACCGAATTCGTAGCGGTCAGCGACAGATTGGTGGTGTCGACGGTATCGGTGACAGTGGTCGAAACCGGAGTCTTGTCGGCTACGAGATTTTCGTAGTTGCCGCCGGTTACACCAGTGATCGCGTTGGTCAGCGGAGCATGACCGGTCAACGCATCATTCGGCGCGGTGGTGGTTACGGTGCCAGTGGTTTTGCCGACTTCGATGGTGATGTTCTGGCCGTTGGCCAAGGTCACTACGACCGGCGAGCCAGTCACTGGCGCGCCAACAGTCGCGGTGTAAGTGACGGTGCCACCTTCAGCGGCAGTCTCGGTTGCGGTCAGTTTGACGGTAGTGGTGTCGATGGTGTCGGTAACGTTGGTCACCGCCGGAACAGTGCTCGGCACCAGGTTCTCGAAGTTGCCACCCGTGGCCGTCGAAATGGTTGCTTCGACTTTGCCTGCGTCTTTGTAAACGTCGTCAGCCGGAGCCGGAACAGTCACGGTGCCGGTGGTTTTGCCCGCTTCGATGGTGATCACAGCGCCGTTCGACAGAGTCACGGTCACTGGCGAACCAGCAGCGTTGGTCAAGGTTGCGGTGTAAACAATCGAGCCACCCTCGGCGACCGAGTTCGTAGCGGTCAGCGACAGGTTGGTGGTGTCGACGGTGTCGGTGACGTTGGTCGAAACCGGAGTTTTGTCGGCAACGAGATTTTCGTAGTTGCCGCCAGTCACGCCAGTGATCGCGTTGGTCAGCGGAGCATGACCGGTCAACGCATCATTCGGCGCCGTGGTAGTTACGGTGCCAGTGGTTTTACCGACTTCGATGGTGATGTTCTGACCATTGGCCAGCGTTACCACAACTGGAGAACCGGTAACCGGCGCGCCAACAGTCGCGGTGTAAGTGACGGTGCCACCTTCAGCCGCCGATTCGGTCGCGGTCAGTTTGACGGTAGTGGTGTCGATGGTGTCAGTGACGTTGGTCACCGCAGGAACAGTGCTTGGCACCAGGTTCTCGAAGTTGCCACCCGTAGCGGTCGAAATGGTTGCTTCGACTTTGCCTGCGTCTTTGTAAACGTCGTCAGCCGGAGCCGCCACGGTCACGGTGCCAGTGGTTTTGCCCGCTTCGATGGTGATCACTGCGCCGTTCGACAAAGTAACGGTCACCGGCGAACCCGCCGGGTTGGTCAGCGTCGCGGTGTAAACAATCGAGCCACCCTCAGCCACCGAGTCACTGGCGGTCAGGTTCAAGTTCGTAGTGTCGACGGTATCCGAAACGGAGGTGTCGGCGGACTTGCCGTCGACAGCCAGTTTTTCGTAGTTGCCGCCAGTGGCGCCGTCGATGGTCACGCTCAGCGAGCTACCGCCCGCCAGCGGACTGTTCGGCGCGACGAAGTTTACGCTGCCAGTGGTTTCACCCACGGCGATGGTGATGGTCTGGCCGTTGGACAAGGTCACCACGACTGGCGAACCGGTTACTGGTGCGGTCACGGTCGCGGTGTAGACCACGGTTTCGCCTTCGGCGACGTTCGCGGTGGCGGTCAGCGACACGGTGGACGTATCAATGGTGTCGTTGACGGTGGTCACCGCCGGAGTGCCGCTGGTGACCAGATTTTCGAAGTTGCCACCGGTCGCGCCCTTGATGGTCGCTTCAACCGTGCCGGCGTCTTTGTAGACGTCATCTTTCGGCGCGTCGACGGTCACGGTGCCAGTGGTTTTGCCGGCGTCGATGGTGATGGTCGCGCCATTGCTCAGCGTCACGGTCACCGGGGTTCCGGCGGCGTTGGTCAGGGTCGCGGTGTAAGTGATCTGGCCACCTTCGTTCACCGAATCAGTAGCGCTCAGCGACAGGTTGGTGGTGTCGACGGTGTCGGTGACAGTGGTCGAAACCGGAGTCTTGTCGGCAACGAGGTTTTCGTAGTTGCCGCCAGTCACGCCAGTGATCGAGTTGGTCAGTGGGGCGTGACCGGTCAGCGCATCGTTAGGCGCTGTAGTGGTCACGGTGCCAGTGGTTTTGCCGACTTCGATGGTGATGTTCTGGCCGTTGGCCAGAGTTACCACAACTGGAGTGCCGGTAACCGGCGCGCCGACAGTGGCGGTGTAAGTGACGGTGCCACCTTCAGCAGCAGACTCGGTGGCAGTCAGTTTGACGCTGGTGGTGTCGATGGTATCGGTGACGTCGGTGACGGCTGGAACCGTGCTCGGAACGAGGTTCTCGAAGTTGCCGCCAGTGGCGCCTGTGATAGTGGCTTCGACCTTGCCCGCGTCTTTGTAGACGTCATCGGCCGGTGCCGCGACAGTCACGGTGCCAGTGGTTTTGCCCGCTTCGATGGTGATGACAGCGCCGTTCGACAGCGTCACGGTCACCGGCGAACCAGCAGCGTTGGTCAAGGTCGCGGTGTAAACGATCGAACCGCCTTCAGCCACAGTACCGGTGGCGGTCAGCGACAGGTTGGTGGTGTCGACGGTGTCGGTGACGGTGGTGCTGACCGGGGTTTTGTCGGCGACGAGGTTTTCGTAGTTGCCGCCGCTCACTTCTGTAATCGCGTTGGTCAGCGGCGCATGGCCGTTCAACGCGTCGTTCGGTGCGGTGGTGGTTACGGTGCCGGTGGTCTTGCCGACTTCGATGGTGATGTTCTGGCCGTTGGCCAAGGTCACAACCACTGGCGAACCGGTGACTGGCGCGCCGACGGTGGCGGTGTAAGTGACGGTGCCACCTTCAGCAGCAGTCTCGGTGGCGGTCAGTTTCACCGTCGAGGTGTCGATGGTGTCAGTGACGTCGGTCACGGCCGGAACGGTGCTTGGCACCAGGTTCTCGAAGTTGCCGCCGGTGGCGTCCTTGATGGTCACTTCGACTTTGCCGGCGTCTTTGTAGACGTCATCGGCAGGCGCCGCAACGGTCACGGTGCCTGTGGTTTTGCCTGCTTCGATGGTGATCACCGAGCCGTTGCTCAGGGTCACGGTCACGGGCGTGCCGGCCGCGTTGGTCAGGGTTGCGGTGTAGACGATCGAGCCGCCCTCGGCGACCGAACCGGTGGCGCTCAGGCTGATATTGGTGGTGTCGACGGTGTCGGTGACGGTGGTCGAAACCGGAGTCTTGTCGGCCACCAGATTCTCGTAGTTGCCGCCGCTGACGTTAGTGATCGAGTTACCCAACGAGGCCTGACCGGTCAGCGCGTCGTTTGGCGCGGTGAAGGTCACGGTGCCGGTGGTTTTACCCACTTCAATGGTGATGCTTTGACCATTGGCCAGCGTCACCACGACAGGCGAGCCGGTCACTGGCGCGCCCACGGTGGCGGTGTAAGTGACAGTGCCGCCTTCAGCCACCGACGTATCGGCGCTCAGTTTCACGGTCGACGTGTCGATGGTGTCAGTAACGTCGGTCACGGCCGGAACGGTGCTTGGCACCAGGTTCTCGAAGTTGCCGCCGGTAGCGTCCTTGATGGTCACTTCGACTTTGCCGGCGTCTTTGTAGACGTCATCGGCTGGCGCCGCAACGGTCACGGTGCCGGTGGTTTTACCGGCTTCGATGGTGATCACCGAGCCGTTGCTCAGGGTCACGGTCACCGGGGTGCCGGCCGGGTTGGTCAGGGTTGCGGTGTAAACGATCGAACCGCCTTCAGCCACAGTACCGGTGGCGCTGAGCGTCAGGTTGGTGGTGTCGACGGTGTCGGTAACGGTGGTGCTGACCGGGGTTTTGTCGGCGACGAGGTTTTCGTAGTTGCCGCCGCTCACTTCTGTAATCGCGTTGGTCAGCGGCGCATGGCCGTTCAACGCGTCGTTCGGTGCGGTGGTGGTTACGGTGCCGGAGGTCTTGCCGACTTCGATGGTGATGTTCTGGCCGTTGGCCAAGGTGACGATCACTGGCGAGCCGGTGACTGGCGCGCCGACAGTGGCGGTGTAAGTGACGGTGCCACCTTCAGCAGCCGTGGTGTCGGCGGTCAGTTTCACCGTCGAGGTGTCGATGGTGTCAGTGACTTCGGTGACGGCTGGAACGGTGCTCGGCACCAGGTTCTCGAAGTTGCCGCCAGTCGCGGTGGAAATGGTCGCTTCGACCTTGCCCGCGTCCTTGTAAACGTCATCCGCCGGCGCCGGAACCGTTACGGTGCCGCTGGTTTTGCCAGCCTCGATGGTGATGACGGCGCCGTTGCTCAGGGTCACGGTGACTGGCGAGCCAGCCGCGTTGGTCAGAGTCGCGGTGTAAACAATCGAGCCGCCCTCAGCCACGGAACCGGTCGCGCTCAGCGACAAGTTGGTGGTGTCGACGGTATCAGTGACGCTGGTCGAAACCGGGGTCTTGTCGGCCACCAGGTTTTCGTAGTTGCCACCACTGACGTCAGTGATCGAATTACTCAGCGGCGCGTGGCCGGTCAGCGCGTCGTTCGGTGCGTAGGTGGTCACGGTGCCGGTAGTTTTACCCACTTCGATGGTGATCTGCTGACCGTTGGCCAAGGTCACCACGACAGGCGAACCGGTGACTGGCGCGCCAACGGTAGCGGTGTAAGTGACGGTGCCACCTTCAGCTACGGTGGTGTCGGCGGTCAGTTTGACGGCCGAAGTGTCGATGGTGTCAGTGACGTCGGTAACGGCCGGAACGGTGCTCGGTACCAGATTCTCGAAGTTGCCACCGGTGGCGTCCTTGATCGTCACTTCAACTTTGCCGGCGTCTTTGTAGACGTCATCGGCTGGCGCTGGAACAGTCACAGTGCCGGTGGTTTTACCTGCCTCGATGGTAATCACCGAGCCGTTGCTCAGCGTCACGGTCACCGGCGAACCAGCAGCGTTGGTCAAGGTCGCGGTGTAAACGATCGAGCCGCCCTCGGCCACAGAATCGGTCGCGCTCAGCGTCAGACTGGTGGTGTCGGCAACGTCCGTAACAGCCGTCGAAACCGGGGTCTTGTCTGCCACCAAGTTCTCGTAGTTGCCGCCGCTGACGCCGGTGATCGAGTTGGTCAATGGTGCCTGGCCAACCAAGGCGTCGTTAGGCGCAGTGGTGGTTACGGTGCCGGTAGTCTTGCCGACTTCGATGGTGATGTTCTGGCCATTGGCCAAAGTCACGACGACCGGAGAGCCAGTCACCGGGGCGCCAACAGTGGCGGTGTAAGTAACGGTGCCGCCCTCGGCCACCGAGGTGTCGGCCGTCAGCTTCACGGTCGAGGTGTCGATGGTGTCAGTGACTTCAGTCACCGCCGGAACGGTGCTTGGCACCAGGTTCTCGAAGTTGCCGCCGGTGGCGTCCTTGATGGTCACTTCAACCGGGCCGGCGTCTTTGTAGACGTCATCGGCAGGTGCCGCAACGGTCACGGTGCCTGTGGTTTTGCCCGCTTCGATGGTGATCACCGAGCCATTGCTCAGGGTTACGGTGACCGGAGTGCCGGCCGGGTTGCTCAGCGTCGCGGTGTAAACGATCGAACCGCCTTCGGCCACGGTTCCGGTGGCGCTGAGCGTCAGGTTGGTGGTGTCGACGGTGTCGGTGACGGTGGTGCTGACCGGGGTTTTGTCAGCCACCAGGTCTTCGTAGTTGCCGCCACTTACGCCGGTGATCGCGTTGGTCAAAGGGGCGTGGCCGGTCAACGCATCGTTGGGCGCGGTGGTGGTCACGGTGCCAGTGGTTTTACCCACTTCGATGGTGATGTTCTGGCCGTTGGCCAGGGTCACTACGACAGGCGAACCGGTAACGGGTGCGCCGACGGTGGCGGTGTAGGTGACGGTGCCACCTTCAGCAGCAGATTCGGTGGCAGTCAGTTTGACCGTCGTCGTGTCGATGGTATCGGTGACGTCGGTAACGGCGGGAACAGTACTCGGTACGAGGTTCTCGAAGTTGCCGCCGGTAGCGTCCTTGATGGTCACTTCGACTTTGCCGGCGTCTTTATAGACGTCGTCGGCTGGCGCTGGAACAGTTGCGGTGCCAGTGGTTTTGCCTGCGTCGATGGTGATTACGGCGCCGTTCGACAGGGTCACGGTGACCGGCGTGCCGGCCGGGTTGGTCAGCGTCGCGGTGTAAATGATCGAGCCGCCCTCGGCCACAGAACCGGTCGCGCTCAGCGTCAGGTTGGTGGTGTCGGCGACGTCCGTAACGGCCGTCGAAACCGGGGTCTTGTCGGCCACGAGGTCTTCGTAGTTGCCACCGGTCACGCCAGTGATCGAGTTGGTCAGCGGTGCATTGCCGACCAGCGCGTCGTTCGGCGCAGTGGTGGTCACGGTGCCGGTGGTTTTACCCACTTCAATGGTGATGCTTTGACCATTGGCCAGCGTCACCACGACAGGCGAGCCGGTCACTGGCGCGCCCACGGTGGCGGTGTAAGTGACAGTGCCGCCTTCAGCCACCGACGTATCGGCGCTCAGTTTCACGGTCGACGTGTCGATGGTGTCGGTCACTTCGGTCACGGCTGGCATGGTGCTCGGAACAAGGTTCTCGAAGTTACCGCCGCTGGCGTCCTTGATGGAGACTTCGACTTTGCCGGCGTCCTTATAGACGTCGTCGGCAGGCGCCGGAACGGTCACGGTGCCAGTGGTCTTGCCCGCGTCGATGGTGATCACCGAGCCGTTGCTCAGGGTCACGGTTACCGGGGTTTGTGCGGCGTTGGTCAACGTCGCGGTGTAAACGATCGAACCACCTTCGGCGACAGTGCCGGTCGCCGTCAGCGACAGATTGGTGGTGTCGATGGAATCGGTAACGGTGGTGGTCGCTGGCGTGGTGTTCGGCACCAGGTTTTCAAAGTTGCCACCGCTAGTGCCAGTGATCGTGGTGCTGACGGTGCCGCCATTGTTGTAGACGTCATTCGGCGCAGTCGGCACGTTGACGCTGCCGGTGGTCTTGCCGGCATCAATGGTGATGGTCGAGCCGTTGGACAGGGTGATGGTGACCGGGGTTTGCGCCGGGTTGGTCAGGGTCGCGGTGTAGGTGATCTGGCCACCTTCGACAACCGTGCCGGTCGCGGTGAGGCTGACGCTGGTGGTGTCGATCGAGTCGGTAACGGTGGTGGTCGCTGGCGTGGTGTTCGGCACCAGGTTTTCGAAGTTGCCGCCGGTTGCACCGGTAATCGTGGTGCTGACAGTGCCGCCATTGTTGTAGACGTCATTCGGTGCAGTCGGCACGTTGACGCTGCCGCTGGTCTGGCCCGCGCCGATGGTGATGGTCGAGCCGTTCGACAGGGTCACGGTGACCGGAGTTTGTGCCGGATTGGTCAGGGTCGCGGTGTATGTGATCTGGCCACCTTCGACCACTGTGCCCGTGGCGGTCAGGGTCAGGCTGGTGTTATCGATCGAATCGGTGATGGTGGTCACCGCCGGTGTCGGGTTCGGCACCAGGTTTTCGAAGTTGCCGCCAGTGGCACCCGTGATGGTGGTGGTGACGGTGCTGCCGTTGTTATAGACGTCATTGGCCGGCGTCGGCACGTTGACGGTGCCAGTGGTCTGGCCCGCGCCGATGGTGATGGTCGAGCCGTTCGACAGGGTCACGGTGACCGGGGTTTGCGCCGGGTTGGTCAAGGTCGCGGTGTAAGTGATCTGGCCGCCTTCAGTGACGCTCGGCCCCGCCGTCAGGGTGACGGTGGTGGTGTCGATGGTGTCGGTGACCTGAGTCGTGGCCGGCGTGGTCGGCGGCGTCACGGTGATGCCGTTGCCGCCGGTGGTGCCGGTAACGGTCACGTCGATCTGGGTCGGATCGTTATAAACGGTGTCGTTCGGTGCCAGCGGCACGTTGACGGTGCCGGTGGTGGAGCCGGCCGGAATCACGATCACGGCGCCGTTGGACAGGGTGATGGTCAGGTCGGTCAGCGGTGCCTGGGTCAGGGTCGCGGTGTACACCAGCACGCCGCCAGCTTCAGTGATGGTCGGCGTGGCGCTGAGGCTCAGGGTCGACTCACGCAGGGCGTTGGTGGTGGTATCGGTGGTCTGGCCACCGGTAATGTTCTGCGCGGCTTGTGCGCCGGAGTTGATGCCAGCAGTCGGGAAACCAATGGTTGGGTCAACACGGCCAGCCGTGGCATCGAGCATCACGAAACTGTGGCCACCACCAGCCGCACCGCCAGTACCCGCAGCCGCAGGGCCGGCAGCGGTGGCTTCAAGGGCGGTAGTCGGGTCGACACCGGCGGCAATGGCTTGCTGCAGTTCTGCTACCGACGGCGCGGCCTGCGCGGTGGCTTCGGCCAGGTCAGTGCTGGAGTCGGGCGCGTTGGCGCTCCATTGGGTTTCGCGACCCAGGTCGAGGGTGCGGCCATCAGCCAGTTCAAGCGACACGGCGCCGGAGAGGCCGGTGTCGATCTGGTCGCCGACAAACAGGCGATCGCCTTCAACGAGTACGCGGCGCACGCCCTCTGGGGACACCACGAATACCTGACCGACAATGCTTTTGACGATGGCAACAACACTGCTCATTGAAGACTCTCCGGGTGTCACGTTCAGTTGACTTCCATGGACCTGATGGCATGGGTGCCGATTCAGTCTGGACGTACTTTAAAAATTTTCGAATCAATTTTGACGCGGTTACTCGTCAATAATTTGGCTATATTCTTTCGCTATTAACTTTATGCCAAACTATTGACCTTCTGGGTGCCATCCTAAACAATCGCCCCACTAATGTCACATTGATATTTCCGCGGCGACCTGTCCTTCAGCGTGTGATCCAGTTCCTGTTTTGAACTTTCCGACATACGGTCAATCTGGTTGCCATCATCCGACGCAGCGCCACGTTTTGCTGTGATTCAAGACAAGAAGTTCTGGGAAATTTTTATCATGCGTTTGCACCTGTTCAAGGCCCTACCGTTCGCCCTCGCCGCCTCATTCGTACAAGCACAATCCTTACCAGAAGCCATGCAGCAGGCCTTGGATGTCCATCCGGAAATCCAGGCAGGGGTCAACAGTCGTTTGGCCGCGGATTATCAGTTAAGAGCGGCAAAAGGTGGATACCTGCCGAAGGTTGATCTGCTCGGCGGTTATGGCCGTGAAGGCACCGACAGCGTGACCACCCGCGCTAACGCTGGCGGCAATCACTACGAAACGCTGAACCGTGGCGAGTCAAGTTTACGTCTCTCGCAAATGGTTTTTGACGGTTTTGCCACGTCCAGCGAAGTCGGGCGTCAACAAGCCACCGTTAACTCTCGTGCCTACTCTTTGCTTGGTACCTCCGAGCGCACCGCGCTGACCGTTGCCCAGGTGTATCTGGACGTGCTGACCCGCCGTGAGTTCGTGCGTCTGGCCGAGGAAAACCTCAAGAGCCACCAGCGCATTTACGACCAGATCCAGCTGCGCACCCAGCGCGGCGTCGGCAGCGGTGCCGACCTCGATCAGGCCGAAGCGCGGATGGCCCAGGCCCGTAACAACCTGATCACCGAGCAGACCAATCTGGCCGACTCGGAAACCAACTTCCTCAGCGCCGTTGGCCAGATGCCCGATCAACTGGAGCGTCCGGCGCCGTTCATGGCGATGATGCCGGCCAACTTGAATGAAGCTCGCACGCAGATGCTGGAAAACAGCCCGATCCTGCGTTCGGCCGAGTCCGACATCGCTGCAGCCGAGAAGCAGTACGAAACCGCCAAGTCGACCTTCTACCCACGCTTCGACGCCGAACTGGGCCGCACTGCCGACAACGATCTGGATGGTCAGAACGGCCACAATAATGAATGGCAGGCCATGTTGCGCATGCGCTTCAACCTGTATTCGGGTGGCAGCAACAAGGCTGATCTGGAATCCAAGTCGTACCTGTCGAACCAGGCGCTGGACATCCGCAACAACGCCCTGCGTCAGTTGAACGAAGAACTTGGCCTGGCCTGGAACGCCTTGAACAACGCTAACGCGCAAGTGCCGATTGCTCAGCAGTACGTTGATCACAGCACCGCGGTGCGCACCGCTTACCAGCGTCAGTTCAGCCTCGGCGAGCGCACCCTGCTCGATTTGCTCGACAGCGAAAACGAACTCTTCACCGCGTCGCGCCGTTTGGCTGAAATCAAAAACATTCAGTTATTTACTCAGTACCGAATCAAGGCGACCATGGGCGAGTTGCTCAGAAGCCAGGGAGTGGTCGCACCGTTGGCATCCGTTGTGCAGAACGACGTGAAGCCCAAGGTTCAGCTGCCTGGGATGAATTGAGTTATCCTTTTTCAACTGTCAAAGAGTGTCGAGCGTGGAATCAGAAGTCAGTCGAGTTCATCTCAGTCATGATCCACGCGCGTTGCACGACGATCCATTACTGGATGGTCTGCTCGCCCTTTGCATGCTGCACCAGAAGCCCGCCAGCGCGGCGATGCTGACCACCGGCCTGCCGCTGCCCAAACAACGCCTGAGTATCGAGTTGCTGCCCCGTGCGGCGGCTCGCGCCGGCCTGCAAGGTCGGGTGTTGCAGCGCAAGCTGGAAGAAATTCCGGCGATCGCCATGCCGGCGTTGTTGCTGCTCAAGGATGGCCGCAGCGCCGTCCTGCTCGGCTGGCAGGGTGACAACGAAGCGCGGGTTCTGCTCAGCGAAGCCGACGGTGGTGAGTCGCTGGTCAGTCGTGAATTGTTGGCCGACGATTACATCGGCAAGGTCTTTTTTGCCCAGCCGCAACACAAATTCGACGTCAACCACGGCACGCTGATTCCGCGTGCGCGCTCGTGGTTCCGCGACACCCTCAAGCGTTCGCGCTGGCTGTACGCCGATGCGATCGCGGCGAGTTTCCTGATCAACATCATCGCCATGGCCGCGCCGCTGTTCGTGATGAACGTCTACGACCGCGTGGTACCGAACCAGGCTGAGGCAACCCTGTGGGTACTCGCCCTGGGCATCACTGGCGCGTACATTTTCGACCTGATCCTAAAGAGTCTGCGCGCCCTGTGCTTGGACCTGGCCGGGAAGAAAACCGACCTGATCATCTCCGCGACGCTGTTCGAGCGCATCGTCGGCATGGCGATGAAATACCGCCCGGCGCGGGTCGGCAGCTTTGCGCAGAACATCCACGAGTTTCAGAGCCTGCGCGACTTCCTTGCCTCGCTGACCCTGACCAGCCTGATCGACCTGCCGTTCACCATCCTGATTTTCATCGTCATCGCCATTCTCGGCGGGCATCTGGTGTGGATTCCGGTGCTGGCGTTCCCGATTGCCCTGCTGATCGGCTACGCCTTGCAGAAGCCTCTGGTGGCAACCATGGAACGCACCATGGCCCTCGGCGCCGAGCGCCAGTCGAGCCTAATCGAAACCCTCGCCGGCCTCGACGCGGTCAAGGTCAACAACGCCGAGAGCGAACGCCAATATCAGTGGGAACAGACCATCGGCACCCTCAGCCGCCTCGAACTGCGGGTGAAAATGCTCTCCGGCCTGGCGATGAACATCACCTTGCTGATTCAGCAATTGGCCGGGGTGATCATGATCGTCTTCGGCGTGTACCAGATCATCGATGGTCACTTGAGCATGGGCGGTCTGATTGCCTGCTACATGCTCAGCGGTCGCGCGCTCAGTCCGCTGGCGTCGCTGTCGGGTCTGCTGACCCGTTATCAGCAGGCGCGGGTGACCATGACCTCGGTCGACCAGATGATGGAGCTGCCGCAAGAGCGCAACTTCGAAGAACGCCCGCTGAGCCGCAAGGTTCTGCAAGGCGCCATCGAGTGCCGCCAGCTCAATTTCACCTACCCGGAACAACAGAACCCGGCGCTGAAGAACATCAACCTGGTGATTCGTCCCGGCGAGAAGATCGGCATCATCGGCCGCAGCGGTTCGGGCAAGAGTTCGCTGGCAAAACTGCTGGTCGGCCTGTATCAACCGGACGAAGGTGCGTTGCTGGTCGACGGTGTGGATATCCGCCAGATCGACGTCAGCGAGCTGCGCTACAACATCGGCTACGTGCCGCAAGACATCCAGTTGCTGGCCGGCACCCTGCGTGACAACCTGGTCTCCGGCGCGCGTTATGTCGAAGACGAACTCGTCCTGCAAGCCGCCGAACTGGCTGGCGTCCATGAATTCGCCCGCCTGCACCCGCAAGGTTATGAGCTGCAAGTCGGCGAGCGTGGGCAGAACCTCTCCGGTGGTCAGCGGCAGAACGTTGCGCTGGCCCGTGCGCTGTTGCTCAACCCGCCGATCCTGTTGATGGATGAGCCCACCAGCGCCATGGACAACACTGGCGAAGAACGCCTCAAGCAACGCCTCGCGGCGGTGATCGAAAACAAGACCGTGGTGCTGGTGACGCACCGGGCATCGCTGTTGTCGCTGGTGGATCGTCTGCTGGTGATCGACCGTGGACAGATTCTCGCTGACGGCCCGAAAGCCGCGGTGATGGAAGCGTTGAAGAAGGGGCAGATCAGTGTTGCTTAAGTCGGGTTTCAAGGATTCGATCCGTCGCTACTTCAAGGGCACTGCCTCGCTGCAGGGCCAGCCGCTACCAGAGGTCAACAAGGCACTGATCGAGGACGCCCCGCGCGTCGTGCGCCTGACCATCTGGGCGATCATCGGCTTCTTCGTATTCCTGATGCTGTGGGCCAACTTCGCCGTGATCGACGAAGTGACCAAGGGCGACGGCAAGGCGATTCCGTCGTCGAAGATTCAGAAGATCCAGAACCTTGAGGGCGGCATCGTCTCTGAGCTGTTCGTCAAGGAAGGTCAGATCGTCGAGGCCGGCGCGCCGCTGATTCGTCTCGACGACACGCGTTTTGCCTCCAACGTCGGCGAAACCGAAGCCGATCGGCTGTCGATGTTGCTGCGCGTCGAGCGTCTGAGCGCCGAGGTCGACGACCGTCCGCTGAATTTCCCCGAGGACGTGCTCAAAGCCGTGCCGGGTCAGGCGAAAAGCGAAGAATCGCTGTACATCAGCCGCCGTCAGCAACTGCACGACGAGATCGGTGGCTTGCAGGAGCAGTTGATTCAGCGTCAGCAAGAGCTGCGCGAATTCGGCTCCAAGCAAGCGCAGTATCGTCAGCAACTCGGCTTGCAGCGTCAGGAAATCAACATGTCCGAGCCGCTGGTGGCGCAGGGCGCGGTGTCCCCGGTTGAAGTGCTGCGGCTCAAGCGTGCCGAAGTGGAAACCCGTGGGCAGCTCGACGCCACTACGCTGGCAATCCCGCGTGCGGAATCGGCGATCAAGGAAGTACAGCGCAAAATTGATGAAACCCGCGGCAAATTCCGCAGTGAAGCGCTGACCCAACTCAACGAAGCACGCACCGACCTGAACAAGGCCAGCGCGACCGGCAAGGCGCTGGAAGATCGTGTCAGCCGTACGCTGGTCACCTCGCCGGTACGCGGCATCGTCAACAAGTTGCTGGTCAACACCATTGGCGGCGTGATCCAGCCGGGTAGCGACATGGTCGAAATCGTCCCGCTGGACGACACCCTCCTTGTCGAAGCGAAGATCCGTCCACAGGACATTGCCTTCCTGCATCCGGGGCAGGAAGCGATAGTGAAATTCACCGCGTATGACTACACCATTTATGGCGGGCTGAAGGCCCAGCTGGAGCAGATCGGCGCTGACACCATCACCGACGAAGACAAGAAAACCACCTACTACGTGATCAAGGTACGCACTGAGCGCAGCCACTTGGGTACTGATGACAAGCCGTTGCTGATCATCCCGGGGATGGTTGCGTCGGTGGACATCATCACCGGCAAGAAGTCGGTGCTGAGCTACCTGCTCAAGCCGATCATCCGCGCCCGCGCTGAAGCTCTTCACGAGCGTTGATTTTATAGTGGATTCGCTGGCCTCATCGTCGGATCGCCGCCCGGAGCCGGCTCACTCCTACAGTAACCGCATTTCTCCAGATGGAATGCGATCCCTGTAGGAGCCGAGCTTGCTCGCGAAGGCGTCCGCCCCATTCGCCACATCCTGCCCATAAGTGACAAAAACTGTCACTCACCATCCAGTTCATTCCTCACCATTCGCCATATCGTTATTCGCTAACGGTATTTAATTTCCAATTCTTATAGCTATAAAGTCAATCCCCTGCGTACCTGCCGACCAATCGGCGCGCCGCACGACCTGAACCAACACGCAATCCAGCGTGAGTTTCTGATCGACGCGCGCGCCCATGAGCGCGCCGTGCGTGGGAGATTGAAAGATGTCCGCAGCTACTGCTTCCCCAAGCGCCGCGAGCGCCGCGCCGCAAGCCTTCGAGATTCTTCCGTTCAGCGGTGCTGTCGGTGCCGAAATCATCGGCCTCGATCTGACCCGTCCGGTCAGCGACGAGGATTTTGCGCGCATTCACCGCGCGCATCTGGATCACCATGTCGTGGTGTTCCGTGACCAACGCATCACCCCGCAACAGCAGATCGACTTCAGCCGCCGCTTCGGCGTGTTGCAGATCCATGTGCTCAAGCAGTTCTTGCTGGCCAATCACCCGGAAATCCTCATCGTTTCCAACATCGTCGAAAACGGCCAGAACATCGGCCTCGGCGATGCTGGCAAATTCTGGCACTCCGACCTCTCTTATAAAGAGCTGCCAAGTCTCGGCTCGATGCTCCACGCGCAGGAACTGCCATCCGAAGGTGGCGACACCTTGTTCGCTGACATGCACAAAGCCTGGGACAACCTGCCCGAAGCGCTGCGCAAAGCGGTCGAAGGGCGCTCTGCCGCGCATTCCTACACCGCGCGCTACAGCGAAACCAAATTCGAGGGCAACTGGCGTCCGACCCTGACGCCCGAGCAGTTGGCGCAAGTCGCCGAAGTGGTGCACCCGATCGTGCGTACCCACCCGGAAAACGGCCGCAAGGCGCTGTTCGTCAGTGAAGGTTTCACCACGCGCATCGTCGGCCTGCCAGAGGACGAGAGCCAACAACTGCTCGCCGAGCTCTACGCCCACAGCGTGTTGCCACAAAACATCTACCGCCATCAGTGGCAGCCCCACGACATGGTGTTCTGGGACAATCGTTCGCTGATCCATCTCGCTGCCGGCTGCCCCGCGCACCTGCGCCGCAAGCTGTTTCGCACGACCATTCAGGGCGACGCGCCTTTCTGATTCGCCGGAGATTCGATCATGTCCAAACGTCTTCCATTTGCACCGCTGGCCGCCGCCATTGGTCTCGGTTTCAGCCTGATCGCCGGCAGCCTGGTGGCGCCGACCGTGGCCCACGCTGAAGGTGAAATCCGCATCGCCGAACAGTTCGGCATTGTCTATTTATTGCTCAACGTAGTGCGCGATCAGGGCCTGATCGAAAAGTACGGCAAGCAGGAAGGCCTTGATATCAAGGTCGACTGGACGCAGCTGTCAGGTGGCGCCGCCGTCAACGATGCGTTGCTCTCCGGTTCCATCGACATTGCCGGCGCTGGCGTCGGGCCGTTGCTGACCATCTGGGATCGCACCCATGGCAAGCAGAACGTCAAAGCCGTGGCCTCGCTGGGCAACTTTCCTTACTACCTGGTGAGCAACAATCCCAAGGTCAAAACCATTGCTGACTTCACCGAGAAGGATCGCATTGCGGTGCCGGCGGTGGGCGTCTCCGTGCAGTCGCGTTTCCTGCAATACGCAGCGGCCAAGCAGTGGGGCGACAAGGAATTCAATCGCCTCGACAAGTACACCATCGCCGTTCCGCACCCGGACGCCACTGCGGCGCTGATCGCCGGTGGCACCGAGTTGACCGGGCATTTCTCCAATCCGCCGTTCCAGGATCAGGCGCTGGAAAACCCGAACGTGCATGTCGTGCTCAATTCCTACGACGTGCTCGGTCCGAACTCGCCGACCGTGTTGTTCGCCACCGAGAAATTCCGCAACGACAATCCGAAAACCTACAAAGCCTTCGTCGAAGCGCTGACCGAAGCCGCGCAATTCGCGCAGAACGATAAAGGTGCGGCGGCCGACACCTACATCCGCGTGACCAATGCCAAGATCGACCGCGCGGCCTTGCTGAAAATCATCGACAACCCGCAGTTCGAATTCAGCGTCACGCCGAAAAACACTTATCCACTGGCCGAGTTCCTCTACCGCGTTGGCGCGATCAAGAACAAGCCTGAGTCGTGGAAGGACTACTTCTTCCAGGATGCCAAACCGCTGCAAGGGAGCTGACCGACATGAACGCCCCTTTGCCAGGCCACGCGGCCAGCAACCCGATCGCCACAGCGCAAGCGCTGCTGGCGGTGGATCAAGTCAGCCTTGAATACCGCACGCCGCAACGGGTGGTGCGGGCCACTCACCAGGTCAGTTTCGAAGTCGATCAGCAGGATCGCTTCGTGCTCCTTGGCCCCTCCGGTTGCGGCAAATCGACGTTGCTCAAAGCCGTCGCAGGGTTTATTGCGCCGTGCGAAGGCGAGATTCGTCTGCAAGGTCAGCGCGTCGACGCGCCGGGGCCGGACCGGATTGTGGTGTTTCAGGAGTTCGATCAACTGCCACCGTGGAAAACGGTGAAGCAGAACGTGATGTTTCCGCTAATCGCCTCGCGCACCCTAAAGAAAAAACAAGCCGAAGAGCGCGCGCTGCACTATCTGGAAAAAGTCGGTCTGGCGGCGTTCGCCGATGCTTACCCGCACACGCTGTCCGGTGGCATGAAAGCGCGCGTGGCGATTGCCCGGGCGTTGGCAATGCAGCCGAAAATTCTCCTGATGGATGAGCCGTTTGCCGCGCTGGATGCGCTGACCCGTCGCAAGATGCAGGAAGAGTTGCTGCTGCTCTGGGAAGAAGTGCGCTTCACGCTGTTGTTCGTCACGCACTCGATTGAAGAGGCGCTGGTGGTCGGCAATCGCATCCTGTTGCTGTCGCCGCATCCGGGGCGGGTGAGGGCGGAAGTGCACAGCCATCAATACGATCTGCAGAGCCTCGGGGGTGTGGCGTTTCAGGCGTCGGCGCGGCGCATCCATCGACTGTTGTTCGACGAAGGCCAATCGCCGGAAACCGAGCGCGACCACGATTTCAACGACATTCGCATCGCTTATTGAGCGGCCAGGAGGATTGCCCGATGAGCCATTCATCGTCTGCACGACAAGAGTTCGAAACGATTCTCGAGCCGCTGACCAGCGTGCCGGTCGAGCGCGAGTTACCGCTGAGCCAACGGCTGTGGCAACAGGGTTGGCTGCGTAAAAGCCTGATCCTGATTTTGCTGGCGGTCATCTGGGAAATCGTCGCCCGGGTACAGAACAACGATTTGCTGTTACCGAGCTTCCTACAGACCAGTCATGCACTGTACGAAGGTCTGCTCAGCGGCGAATTGCTGGGCAAGGTGTGGATATCGTTGGTGGTGCTGCTCAAGGGTTACCTGATCGGTATCGTGTTGGCGTTTGCCCTGACCACGCTGGCGGTTTCGACCCAGTTTGGACGGGACCTGCTGAGTACGCTGACTTCGATGTTCAATCCGCTGCCGGCGATTGCCTTGCTGCCGCTGGCCCTGCTGTGGTTTGGGCTGGGGCAGAACAGTCTGATTTTTGTACTGGTGCATTCGGTGCTGTGGGCGCTGGCGCTGAACACCTACGCGGGGTTTCTCGGTGTGTCGGAAACCTTGCGCATGGCCGGGCGCAATTATGGGCTGAAGGGCATGTGCTTTGTGCTGTTCATCCTGATTCCGGCGGCGCTGCCGTCAATTCTCGCCGGGCTGAAGATTGGCTGGGCGTTCGCCTGGCGCACGTTGATCGCGGCTGAACTGGTGTTCGGGGCGACCAGCGGCAAGGGTGGACTGGGTTGGTACATCTTCCAGAATCGCAATGAGCTGTACACCGACAAGGTGTTTGCCGGGTTGGCGGTGGTGATCCTGATCGGCTTGCTGGTGGAGAACCTGGTGTTCGACACATTGGAGCGGGTGACGGTGAAGCGTTGGGGCATGCAGCGCTGATTGTGTGGCGTGGCGGCTGGCCTCATCGCGAGCAGGCTCACTCCTACAATGGATCGGCGTCGTACAAAATTTGTGATCTGCGAGGATCAAATGTAGGAGTGAGCCTGCTCGCGATAGCGTCGGTCATGCCACCGCCAACTTTGCAGAATGTTTGCTAGCATTGCGTCCGGATCAATCCAGATCCGCTACGAGTGCTCAGCATGCAACTCCCGGACATGAACCTTCTGGTCGCCCTCGACGCATTGCTCGACGAGGGCAGCGTGGTTGGCGCCGCCAGACGGATGAACCTCAGCCCGGCGGCGATGAGCCGCACCCTGACGCGCATCCGCGAAGCCATCGGCGATCCGATTCTGGTGCGCGCCGGCCGTGGCCTGGTGCCAACGCCCAAGGCCTTGGAGCTGCGTGAACAAGTGCGTGATGTGGTCGAGCAGGCGGCCTTGCTGTTTCGTTCGGCCGACGAGGTCGATCTGAGCACCTTGCGTCGCCGCTTCAGTATTCGCGCCAACGATTTTTTCATCGGCGTGTACGGTGGCAAGCTGTTCGACACCCTTGATCAAATGGCGCCGCACTGTGAGCTGCGCTTTGTCCCGGAAGGTGATGGCGACGATGAAGCGCTGCGTGAAGGGCGGATAGACCTGAGCGTGAGCAACACTCGCCCCGTCAGCCCGGAAGTCAAAGTGCAGAATCTGTTTTCCACCCATTTCGTTGGCCTGGTGCGCGAGGATCATCCGCTGCTCGACGGCGAAATCACCGCGGAACGTTACGCCGGGTTTTCTCACATCAGCATGTCGCGCCGTGGCATTGCTCGCGGCCCTATCGATACGGCGTTGAACGCTTTGGGCCTGGAGCGGCGGGTGGCGGTGATTGCGCCGAGTTTCCATGCAGCGATGTTTGCCTTGCCTGATTCCGATCTGATCTTGCCGGTGCCCAAGGAGGCGTTGCTCAGCGTGCGGCGGTTAGGCCTGAAGCTGCGCTCGTTTGACCTGCCGATCCCGTTGCCGACGTTGATGTTGACCCAGGCCTGGCACCCGCGTTTCGACAAGGATCCGGCGCACCGTTGGCTGCGCGAAACCCTGAAGACTTGCTGCGACGAAACCTGGCTGGCCGCCCAGCCATAATCTGCGAACCAACACAAAACCCCTGTAGGAGTGAGCCTGCTCGCGATAGCGGTGTATCAGTCGCCAAAAATATCGACTGAAATAGCGCCATCGCGAGCAGGCTCACACCTACAGTGGATAGTTGTGTCTGGCGCACTTATAAACTGCCAATAAGTCAATTTTAGTCAGTACAAAGCCCGACTAAGATGCTCCGGTATTTTTCTTCCCGGAGTAGCTATTTCATGACATCCCTGACGGTCACGGCGCCCATCGCTGCGGCCAACCCGGCGACGGCGGCTGCGCCACCGGTGTTCGGGGCGCGGATCATCGTTGGTCTGGTCGGCGTGCTGCTGGCAGTGCTGGTGTCGGGCCTCAACGAGATGGTGACCAAGGTTGCCCTGGCCGACATTCGCGGCGCGCTGAACATTGGTTACGACGAAGGCACCTGGCTGGTGTCCTTTTACGCCGCGACGTCGGTCGCGGCCATGGCCTTCGCGCCGTGGTGCTCGGTGACCTTTTCGCTGCGCCGCTTCACCCTCAGCGCGATCAGTCTGTTCACCTTGCTCGGCGTGCTCTGTCCGTTCGCCCCGAATTACGAAAGCCTGCTGCTGATGCGTACCCTGCAGGGCCTGGCCGGCGGTGCATTGCCGCCGATGCTGATGACCGTCGCGCTGCGCTTCCTGCCGCCGAATTTCAAACTCTATGGCTTGGCCGGTTACGCGCTGACGGCCACTTTCGGCCCTGGCCTCGGCACACCGCTGGCCGGGTTGTGGACTGAATACTTCGGCTGGCAATGGACGTTCTGGCAAATCATCGGGCCGTGCCTGATTGCCATGGTCATGGTGGCTTACGGCATTCCGCAGGATCCGCTGCGCCTGGAACGCCTCAAAACGTTTAACTGGAAAGGGCTGCTGCTGGGTTTTCCGGCGATCTGCATGCTGGTGATCGGCCTGTTGCAGGGCAATCGGCTGGACTGGTTTGAGTCCAATCTGATCTGCGCGCTGCTCGGCTGTGGATCTTTGCTGTTGGTGGCTTTATTGATCAACGAGTGGTCGCAGCCGATTCCGTTTTTCAAAATGCAGATGCTCGGCATCCGCAACCTCTCGTTCGCGCTGATGACCCTGGCCGGCGTGCTGGTGGTGCTGCAAGCGGTGGTGTTGATTCCGTCGAGCTATCTGGCGCAAGTGCAGGGTTATCGCCCGGTGCAGACCGCGCCGATCATGCTGATCGCGGCGTTGCCGCAGTTGCTCGCGCTGCCGCTGGTGGCCGCGCTTTGCAACTTGCGCTGGGTCGATTGCCGCTGGGTGCTGGGGATCGGTTTGAGCATGCTGGTGCTGTCCTGCCTGGGCGGGTCGCTGCTGACCGCGGAATGGATTCGCGACAATTTCTACGTCCTGCAATGGCTGCAGATTTTCGGCCAGCCGATGTCGGTGTTGCCGCTGTTGATGCTCTCGACCGGCAGCATTCAGCCAATGGACGGGCCGTTTGCCTCGGCATGGTTCAACACTGTGAAAGGTCTGGCGGCGGTCGTCGCCACCGGGGTGCTCGAGGCGCTGACCACGGCGCGTCTGCATTTTCACTCGACCATGCTGGTCGACAGCCTCGGCAACTCACCGTTGGCCGACCGCAGCGATCCGGGCCTTGCTCATCGCCTGCACGAACAGGCCGTGGTGCTGACGTCTTCTGATCTCTACGTGTGCATGGCTGGCGTCGCAGTGACGCTGATCCTGCTGATTTTCTGGCTGCCGACGCGGATCTTTCCACCGCGCGCACCGACCTGATTGCGGTACTGAACAATGAAGGTTTTTATGACGACTCAAGCAAAGCAAAAACTCGCGGTGGCCGTTGCCACTGCGTTGGCGGTGGGCGTGCTGTTGTATCTGGCAGTGCCAGGCCTGTTTGGCAAGCGTACGCAGCAGAACACCAATGACGCGTTCGTCTCCGCTGATTTCACCTTGGTGGTGCCGCGCGTGGCCGGGTTCATCAAGGAAGTGCTGGTGGAGGACAACCAGCGGGTGAAGGCCGGGCAGTTGCTGGCGTTGATTGATGACCGCGATTTGCGTGCTGCCGCCGAAGCGGCTGATGCGCAGACACTGGTCGCCCGTGCGCAGTTGCAGAACGCCAAAGCGACGCTGGAGCGCCAGACTTCGGTGATCGCTCAGGCACAGGCTTCGGTAGTGTCGGCCAAGGCTGAAATGGCTTTCGCCCAGCAGGAATTGAATCGCTACAACCATTTGGCAGGCGTCGGTGCCGGCACCGTGCAGAACGCGCAACAGGCCCGTACGCGCATCGATCAGGCCTCCGCGCGGCTGGACACCGCGAGCGCAAAACTGGCCGCCGAGCGCAAGCAGGTCGAAGTCCTCACCGCGCAGCGTAATGCCGCCGAGGGCACTTTGAAGCACGCACAAGCGGCGCTGGAAATCGCCAGTTTCGAACTCTCCTACACGCGCATCACCGCGCCGCAGGACGGCATGGTCGGCGAGCGTGCCGTGCGTGTTGGCGCCTATGTGACGCCGGGCAGCAAGCTGCTGGCGGTGGTGCCGTTGCAGCAGGCCTATGTGGTGGCCAACTTTCAGGAAACGCAATTGACCGATGTGCATCCCGGGCAGCAAGTGCAAGTGCACGTCGATAGTCTCGGCGGTGAAGCCCTGCGTGGCCGCGTCGAGAGTATCGCTCCGGCCACCGGCGTGACCTTTGCGGCGGTGAAGCCGGACAACGCCACCGGCAACTTCACCAAAGTGGTGCAGCGGATTCCGGTGAAGATTGTGCTGGAGCCGGGGCAGCCACTGGCCGAGCGACTGCGGGTGGGGATGTCGGTGGAGGCGAGTATCGATACTCGCAGTTCGGCGACGTCGGTGCGTGAGGTAACTCAGCGATGAAAGGTGTTGAATCGGCTGGCGCCATCGCTGGCAAGCCAGCTCCCACAGGGTTCCTCGGCGGGACCAAACAATTCGGGCAACCTGCGCAATCCCTGTGGGAGCGAGCCTGCTCGCGAAGAGGCCAATGGCAGCAACTCATTTTGGCTGCCTTGCTCGCAATAAGTCTCAGCGCCTGCACAGTGGGGCCTGACTTCCAAAAGCCCGAAGCCACGCAAATCGCCGACTGGGCAAAACCGAGTAAATCCGCCCCCAGCCAAACCGTCAGCGAACCCCTCAACGAACGCTGGTGGGAAGTCTTCAACGACTCGCAACTTTCGGCCCTGACCCAGCGCGCCGTGAAGAGCAACCTCGACCTGCAACTGGCCGGCAGCCGCCTGCAACAAAGCCGCGCCGCGCGTCAGGTGATCAGCGCTGATCGTTACCCGAACACCGCCGCCACCGGCAGCTACGCGCGCAAACGCAACAGCGGCGAAGGCCTTACCGATCCTTCCGGTAACAACGGCGATTCCGCTTTCAATCTGTGGGACGCCGGTTTCTCCGCCTCATGGGAGCTGGATTTCTGGGGACGCGTGCGCCGTGAAACCGAAGCCGCCGACGCCAACCTCGAAGTCGCCGAAAACGACCGTCGCGGGGTGCTGTTGGCTGTGCTCGCCGACACCGCGCAGAACTACATTCAACTGCGCGGCGTGCAAAACACCCGCGCCGTCACCGAGCAGAATCTCGACGTCGCCCGCCACAGCCTCAAGCTTTCGCAACTGCGGCTGAACGATGGCGTGGCCACTGATCTGGACGTCGCCGAAGCCGCCGCGCAAGTCGCCGCCATCGAATCGCGGCTGCCGGCGCTGGAGCAACGCCAATCGCAACTGATCAACGCGATCAGCCTGTTGATGGGCGAGCCACCGCAAGCCTTGGCCAGAGAGTTATCCACAGACGCCGCCGTGCCGCAGTCGCCGCCGCAAGTCGCTATCGGCCTGCCGTCGCAACTGGCCGAGCGCCGCCCCGACATCCGTCAGGCCGAAGCGCGACTGCACGCCGCCACTGCCAACATCGGCGTGGCCAAAGGTGATTTCTATCCGCGCATCACGCTGTCCGGCAACCTCGGCTCGCAGGCCATGCAGCTCAGTGATTTCGGCTCCTGGGGCTCGCGTGCTTTCGGCATCGGCCCACAATTCAGCTTGCCGCTGTTCGACGGCGGACGGCTGCGCGGCATGTTGCAGTTGCGTGAAGCCCAACAGCAGGAAGCCGCCATCGGCTACCAGCAAACCGTGCTGCGCGCCTGGCATGAAATCGACGATCAACTGACCGCCTACAACGCCAGCCAACGCCGCCGCGACAGCCTCGCCGAAGCCGTACGGCAGAACCAGATCGCCCTGCGCACCGCGCAACAGCAATACGTCGAAGGCGTGGTCGATTTCGTCAACGTCCTCACCGTGCAAGGCGCGTTGCTGGCCACGCAGGAGCAGTGGGTGGAAAGCTCGACGGGGGTTTCGCTGGCGATGGTAGGGTTGTACCGAGCGTTGGGTGGAGGTTGGGAGTCGGTTTATCCGATAGCGAAACTTGCTACCAGTAATCCGGTTTGATCGCCGGTTTCTTGTGCGTGGGCACTCGGTTTGGAAACTGATTAAGGAGCAATTCTTCCGCAGTGATTACTCGTCGCAGCCAGTGAGAGTGATCTTTCAGGGAGCCTGGAGTGGGCCGGTTCAAACCGGCCCTGTGGGGAAGAATGACGCCAACGATCAGGTGAGGGAAATCTGCGCGTATGGCTCTCAATGCGGGGGTGATATCGGTGTCACTCGAAACCAGTACGAGTTGTTCGACACGCTCTTCCATTGCGAACAACACTTGCTGGCAGGCAGTGCGATACATGCTGATTGCTATATGAACATCGGTTTCTTTTTCTTCCAACTTCCAGATATCGACTTTGTCCTGACGTGACGCATGGGTGTTTTTATCTACAAACCTTGGCGCTTTGGCTGGCTCTAATTGATGTCTTCCGAAATGCACGGCGACCTTGCTGGCACGCAAAGCCCTTATGTATGCATCCTGAGCCTCTTTGGAAACGCGGCCACGGGTTGCCAACTGGGGTTTGATTGGAGAAGTGAAGTAGTCAATCGATACGATTGAGCTTTGAGGGTTTTCTATGAAGGTTATGTGCGTCAGCAGGCTGCGCAGGTCCAACCATTTATAGGGTGTACCAGCGAGCAAGCCGTAAAACAGGTTGTAGCCATCAACGAAAAATGCGGTACGCACAAAAAATCCTCAGAAACGAAAAAACCGGCCTAAGCCGGTTTTTTCATCCCCAACTGCCAGCGAACTGAATCGCTACGTACGGGGTTGAGTAAGGCAATCCTAGATTGAGCGCGTCATGCAGGTCAACCACCAAATAATTGCAGGCTCACTCCGCTGGTTTATCTCCAGCACCGGCTCGCCAGTTTTGGTTGCTGATACCAACCGGGGTCAAGCCATTTAGGGGCTTCTGTATTAGAGGTTGTTGCAGGGAGAGGTACATTTGCCCTGCGTTCATTCTCTTAGGTCGCTTGTCTATCACCCCTTTCGCAATGAGCAATTGGTAGCTTCCTCAACTCGTGTAGGAAGTCGGTGTTTGCCTACCTTTCTTAAACAACCATGGAGCAGCCCTCTCTTTTGAAACATTACATTTCCATGGAGTGATGGCCTTTCGCTTGACGCTAACTTCCGCTGTCGTAGACTCCGCACATCCGTCAGGGAGTAGCGGTTATGCAGCGTTTTCGTGGTTGGGTTGTCGGATTGACCTTAGTTACGTGTGCAGTTCAGGCGCAAACGCCCGGGCCAGACGATCCGCTGCTGGATAACGCAGCGACCGGCGCAGCTGCGCCGAGCAGTGAGGCGCGGGGTGTGTTGCGCGCTCGCGATCAGGCGACGCTGGCCAGTGAGCTTTCCGGGCGGATTGTCGAGTTGCCGTTCAGCGAGGGTGAGTCGTTCAAGAAGGGCGATACCCTGGCGCGATTCGATTGCTCGGCCTATCAGGCCCAGCTCAATGCTGCGCAGGCCGCCAATCGTGGTGCCGGTGAAGAGCTGGCGCACAATAAGCAACTGGCCGCGCTCAATTCAGTTGGGCGCTTCGAAGTGGCGCGGGCCGAGGCCAAGGTCAGCGAGACCCAGGCGCAATCTCAGGTTTATCAGGTGCAGGTCAAACGCTGCAGCGTGATCGCGCCGTTCGATGGGCAAGTGGTGGAACGCAAGGTTCAGCGCTATGAAAGCGTGCCGGCCGGCGCGCCGCTGCTCGATGTCGTCGACAATCGCACCCTGGAAATTCACTTGCTGGTGCCGTCGCGCTGGATGGCCCGGCTCAAGCCCGGTCAGACCTTCAGCTTCGTTCCCGATGAAACCGGTCAGCCGATCGACGCCACCGTCAAGCGTCTTGGTGCACGAATCGACGAGGGCAGCCAAACGCTGTTGCTGGTCGCAACACTCCCCGAAGCCAAAGGTTTGCTGGCCGGCATGAGCGGCACCGCACGTTTCCCGGAGCTTAAGTGAACGCCCCGGTGAGCGGCGGCGCCGAGCAGGTATTCGCGCGGTTTCTCGATCTTGAACGCCAGACCCGCGCTGCCCGTGATACTGCGCAACTGGCCTACAGTCTGGTTAATGACGGCCAGTCGCTGTTCGGTTTTCGTCATGCCGCGTTGTTGATTGCCGGCAAGGTGCAAGCGGTGACCGGCGTCAGCGCGGTCGAACCGAATGCGCCGTTTGTGGCATTCGTCGAGCAGGCCGTGGCGCAGCTGTTCAAGCAGGATGTGCTCCAGCAGGCGCGAGTGATTGCCCCCGAATTGCTGAGCGACAGCCTCCAGGCCGACTGGCGCAGTCTGTCCGCCGCGCAGGTGTTCTGGCTGCCGCTGATTGATCGCGACGCGCAGGTATTCGGCGGCTTGTGGCTGGCGCGTGATGTGCCGTGGAATCCCTCCGAACAAGTGCTGTTATCGCAACTCGGCGACACCTACAGCCATGCCTGGCTGGCGCTGCAACCGCGCAAGCCGTGGCGACTGCGCTGGACGCGCAAACGTCAGGTGGCGCTGGTTGCCGTGCTGTTGCTCGGGTTGTTGATTCCGGTGCGCCAATCAGTGTTGGCGCCGGCCGAAGTGGTGCCGCTGGGCGGTCGTGTGGTGGCAGCGCCGCTGGACGGAGTGATCGCTGAGTTTCTGGTCAAACCCAATCAGACGGTGAAAACCGGCGACGTCCTGGTGCGGTTTGAAAGCACCACGCTCAAGGCTCAGGCCGATGTCGCTGAACGCGCACTGGGCGTGGCCGAGGCGGAACTGAAATCCAATTCCCAGCGCTCGTTTGCCGATGCCGAATCCAGTTCACGCGTGGATTTGCTCGCCGCCCGCGCCGAGCAGAAACGCGCCGAACGCGACTACGCCCGCGAGTTGCTCAATCGCAGTGAAGTGCGCGCTGAACGCGACGGCATCGCAGTGTTTGCCGATGCCGAACGCTTGACCGGCAAACCGGTGCAGACCGGCGAACGTTTGATGGAAATTGCCGATCCGAACCAGGCTGAATTGCGCATCGAACTGGCGGTGGGCGACGCGATCTCGCTGGAACCGGGGGCCGAAATCTCGCTGTTTCTCGACAGCGATCCGCTGAAGCGCCACCTCGCCACGCTGGAGCGCTCGGCCTACGAGGCGCAACCGACCGCCGGCGGGCAGCTTGCGTACCGGTTGGACGCCAATTTCACCGATGCCCCACCGCGCATCGGCCTGCGCGGCACGGCGAAAATCTTCGGCGATCGCGCACCGCTGGCGTTGTACCTGCTGCGTCGGCCACTGGCCGGCCTGCGTCAGAGCGTGGGCCTGTAAATGCATCTGCCGAGCCTGCGTGCCGACCTGCAATTGTCGCCCGCGGCGCCGGCATTGGACGGCTCGCCGCGCTGGACGTTGGCCGATCCGGTGCGCGGGCGTTATTTCAAACTAGGCACGGCGGCGATGCGCCTGTTGCGCCACTGGTCACTGGGCGATGCCGAGCAAATCTTGCGCGCGGCCAATCGCGAACCGGGCCTGCCGCTGGACGGCACGGAGCTTGAGCAGTTGCTGGAGTTTCTGCGCGGTCACGATTTGATCAGCGCCATGGACGATCAGCAGCGCGCCAGTTACCGGCTCAAGGCTTTGGCGCAGAAGCAGAGCCTGTGGCAAATCCTGCTGCATCAATACCTTTTTTTCCGCATTCCACTATGGCGCCCGGACGCGTTTCTCAATCGCGCATGGCCGTGGCTGGAGCGCTTCGGTCCGCGCCTGCTGCGCTACGGTTTGCCGGCAACATTGGCATTGGGCGTATTTCTGGTCTCGCGGGACTGGCAGCGTTTTGTCGGGACGTTTCCGCACCTGTTCAGCCTTGGCGGCGCGTTGGCGTTTGGCGTGGCGTTGTTCTTTGCCAAGCTCTGTCATGAGTTCGGTCATGCATTCATGGCCAAACGCGCAGGGTGTCGGGTGCAGAGCATGGGCGTGGCGTTCATGGTTTTGTTGCCGATGTTCTACACCGATGTCAGCGATGCGTGGCGGGTCAATGATCGGCGCGCGCGATTGCTGATCGGTGCTGGCGGGGTGCTGGCCGAATTGTTGTTGGCCTGTATCGCGTTGCTGGCATGGTCGTTGTTGCCGGACGGGCCGGGACGCACGGCGGCGTTCATGCTCGCCAGTGCGACATGGATCACCACGCTGGTGGTCAACCTCAATCCCTTCATGCGCTTTGACGGTTATTTTCTGATCAGTGATTTCTGGGAAGTCGACAACTTGCAGGGCCGGGCGTTTGCCCTGTGTCGCTGGCGTTTACGCGAGTTTTTGTTCGGTTATGGCGCACCCGCGCCGGAGCCTTGGTCGCCGAAGATGCAACGGCGTTTGCTGATCTGGGGGTATGGCTCGTGGTTGTGGCGTGCAGCGTTGTTTTTCGGGATCGCGTTGGCGGTCTATCACCTGTTCTTCAAAGTGTTGGGGATCTTCCTGATGCTGGTGGAGCTGGTGTGGTTCATCTTTTTGCCGATCATGCGTGAGTGGCGCCAGTGGTGGAGTCGTCGAGAGCAGGCGCACGGCCCACGCGTGTTGCTCAGTGCTGCGGCGTTGCTCGGTCTGTTGCTGGTGCTGATCGTGCCGTGGCGCAGTTCGGTGGAGTTGCCGACGATGCTTGAGGCCGGGCGCGCCAGTGCGCTGCATGCGCCGACAGCGGCGCGGGTCAAAGCGCTGAGGGTGGCTGATGGGCAGAAGGTCGCACAGGGCGATGTGCTGATTGAGTTGGAGTCGCCGGATCTCGAGTCGCGCTTGGCGATTGTTCGCCGGGAAATCCAGGTTCAGCAGTTGCTGATGCGCCGTCAGGCCGGTCGCAGTGAAACCGCCGCGGACGCCGGCATCGTCGAGCAACGCCTGGCAGAAGCGGTGGCCGAGTACCGCGGCTTGAGCGCCCAGCGCGAACGGCTGCTACTGCGCGCACCACATGCCGGCAGCGTGCGCGATCTGCTGCCGAACCTGAGCGTCGGGCGCTGGCTGTCGACCAAGGATGCATTGGCCCGGGTCGTCGAGGATGGTGCACGGCTGCGCGGATATCTGGCCGAAGCCGAGTTGTGGCGGGTCAAACCCGGCGCCAATGGTCGGTTCATCGCCGACGATCCCATGCACCCGGCGCTCGCTGTGCAATTGAATGAAATCGACACCAATGGCGTGGCTTACGTCGATCAGGAGGCGTTGACCTCTGATCACCACGGGCCGATCGCTGTGCGTCGCGATCAACAGCAGCGCGCGGAGCCGGTGCAGGCGCAATATGGCGTGCGCCTGAGTGCATTGACGACGGCCTCGACCCCGACGCAACCATTGCGCGGCGTGGTGGTGTTGCAGGGCAGCGGCGAATCGCTGCTGGGTGTGGCGTGGCGCCGGGTGGCGGCACTGGGCGTCAGGGAAAGCGGTTTTTAGGGAGAGCAGGATGACGGACAACGCAGCAGTGGCGGCAGAGGGATTGGTAGTACGGCCTTCGCGGGCAACCGACGGGCCGTTTTTGCAAAGTCTTTATCAAGCGGCGCGGCCGGATCTGCAATGGATCGACGGCGAGCCGGAACACGTGCAGCAAGTCGTCGCCCAGCAGTTTCAGGTGCAAGAGCAGGGCATGGGCGACAACTACCCCAACGCCATGCACTACGTGGTGGAAAAACTCGGCACCGCCATCGGCGCGCTGAGCACCGATTTCGGCGCCAATGAAATTCGCGTGTTGTACCTGGCGTTCATCCCGCAGGCGCGCGGCCAGGGCTTCGGCCGAGCGGTGCTGCAAGGCGTACAAAAGGCCGCGCAACAGATCCGCTGCCCGGTGGCGACGGTGGTCTGGACCAATAATCCCCACGCGCGCCGACATTACCTGGCGCTGGGTTTCGCCGTCGAAGAGCGCAACCCCGCCGCCGAACGCCTCGTCTGGTACCCCCAATAACCCCCTGTAGGAGCTGCCGAAGGCTGCGATCTTTTGATTCTGTTTTTTTAACAACAAGATCAAAAGATCGCAGTCTTCGGCAGCTCCGACCTGGGTACAGCTTCAGACAAATACACCTAACGCATTTCCACCGATATGGATTGAGCAATAGCCCAGGAAAGAATAGGCAAGAATCCTCGTCGGAATTATGACCAGGCAACGTAGATTTGAGGGGAAGCGAACAATCTCGTTAATTGCCTGAGAATCAGTGAAAGACAAAAAATCATCATCCAGCAAAAGCATGGTTGAAACGTGGGACAAGCGACAGTATCGACCATAGGCGCCGTCTCCCATCACTCGACGATTTCGGGCGATAAAGTACGACTTCCTGAGCAGGGATTCGATCTCTGCCAATTTGACAAAGCTGATGTATACCTTTGCAAGCACTGCCATAAAAGCCAGCACCAGACAGGCGATCAACGTTGCGATAAAGACAAGTTTCAGGTCGCTGGCGGGTTTTGAGAGGGCAGTGCATAACCACTCGAAACTCAGCCAAAACACAAATAGAGCCGCACCAGCCACGCCGAGTCGGAAGAGACAGCCTGAGATGTTCACCCATTTTTTCAGACGATCAGGAAAAGTCTCAGCTTCCATGATCGCTTGCGGGTCCAGCATTTGAAAATGATCGAAGCGGCCTGTCAGCGCTCTTATTTGCCTGACTCTTCTCATTCTTCCCAATGGTCCGTTTCCCATTTTTTTCCTATTAATGCTTACAAGATCAGAGGTAACGAAGTGGTCTTCCATCTGATTAAGTCGAAAATAGGCTGCGAACAACACCAACGCTTCGCTCAGGATAAAGAGCAACAGAACTACTGCCCATGAGCAGGTAAAAATGAGATGAAGATGAGAGGGGATCACGTGTAGTCCTTAACGTTTATCCAGCGTCCTGAATTCATAAACGGATGGGCATAACTTGATATAAGAATTTTAGCGCACGGTAATTCATCAATTTTTCAAGGGGATTATTTACTCATCTCGTAAAGTTTCTCACCGATTACATCCCCGGCTTGGGTACCGCCATCTGCCATTTGCGCGGCTAGTACACCACTCACAACCAACATGCATACGACTCCACCCGCCCCGGCAGTTCCTACACCAATTGCGGCACATGTCATTGGAGCTATAGTCGGCGCCAGTCTGCCCGCTATCACTCCGCCTAGAACGTTTCCAGACAGCTTCGATCCCTCTATAAATCTAGCCTGACGGCACTCCTCCTCACGTCCGGTGCGACACGTTTCGTAAATCTTCATCGCCGCAGAACTGGCGCCAAGGCCAATGGCCACGTATCCACCGGCCTTCATGTATTTTGCGGCTCGCGCCACACCCTGGATATTTGTCGCGTAGCCAGGCAATTGAGTCGGTGCACCTGCCTTGTTCCAGTTATGTACGATTCTTCGTGAAGATAAACCTAGCGCCCGCTTAAGTTTCGGGTGATCCGGAATACCCGTTGTCTTTCGAACCAACGGGCTCAAACTGACATCAAGCTTCGTCATCAATCTTTTGCGTTGGGCAAAAAACTCCGGTGAGTTGAGATTGCCATATTGGCGATATTGCTCTTCGTGCAGGCGCTTCAATTCTTTAAGCGTGTTCTCAAGCGTTTCAATGTGCTGCCCCACCATGATCGACGCGACACCCAGCCCGCCGGAAGAAACCCCTAGAAATGGCTCAATCACATCATGGTGCTCAACCATGAACGAAGCCTCTTCATCCGTCAGATCCTTAAGCGCTTCATTCACTTTCTCCGCCGCCGCCATCATATGCGCCTCTTCGCGTCGACACATGTAGTTGCGCGAGTCGCTGAAGATGACCATTTGCCCCGGTTTGACCTGTTCGCCGAGGTGACGATTGAGCGAACGGAATTCGCGGCGCAGGGCATCGCTGGGTGTCGTTTCGTACAGCGCACGCTCCAGCACTTCGAGGGTTATGGGTTTTTGGACAATGTGAAAACCCGACTCTGCCGGTTGGGGCAGGGCGTAGGCGTGTTCTTCCACCAGATGCTGGGCGGGAGGTGGCTCGGGTTTGGGTTTGAAGGCGTTCCAAGAGGCGCCGCCGTTATCGGTAACAACGCGTGGTTTCACTAAGACCCACTCGCCGTTGCTGATGGCTTCGACGAGTTTTCGCTGGTTGGCGCCTTGCAGGTAGTTGGATTGATTGAGGCCCATTGCATCGAGCAAGGCATCGAAACCCGGCAGTTCATCCGGGCGATTGAGTGCCTGTCGAAAGGTGTCCATGGCTTGGTGGATGTCGAGTACCTGTTGGCCGTGGAGTTCGCGTTGAGGGATGAGTCTGGTCACGTCCGTGTCCCGTTCTGCAAAACGGGGAACTTTGGCGAGCGAACTCAAGCTTGAATGCCGGGTGATTCTGTTTTGTGTGTAGGGCTATTCCGATTTGTCTGTGGTGTTGATGCTCGGGGTAATGAGCGTCAACCGAGCCCTAGATAACCTCGATGCCCGGATCTGAAATACAAAACACCAGTGGGAGCGAGCCCGCTCCCAAAGGTGTTTTGTATTGAGTCAGTTGAAGGTGACGTGGAAGTAAGCCATCGCCGGGTCCCGGCCCATCGGTGGCACCCGTGAGACGAAGATACCCTCGACCCGTCCCAGTTCCGGTAACTCCAGAGCACACAAGCCGTCGACAAACTCAGTCGGTTCCAGACTGCTCAATTCGACGCTGAACGGCATGCGCTCGCTGTAGCGCATTTTCGCCATGGGCTTTTCTTCAAGGTGGTCGATGTGAAATTGCAACGCAGTGCCGTCGGGCAGGTGCAGGGTGCCGATCCGTCCGAGCAATGCCTGGAAATGTTGGCTTTGAACCGTTTGCAGCATGGTCTCGCTCCAGCCAGTTGGGAGGCCGGGGGAGAAGATCCCCCGGCGATCGGTCAGTTGCGCGAAGGAAATATGCCCTGCAGGGCGATGCTGAAGTTGAGCACCAGATACGGGTTCATGATCGGCAGGGGCAGGCCATTGCCGGTCGGCGTGATGGTCCCGCTGATGGTGGTGGCTGCGCCTTTGAGCGGTACCGGAGATGCGCCCTGAGCGTCGGAAAAAATATTCGCCAGGCCCGGCCCGGTACCCGAAGCGCCGATGTAGGCGTTGGTCGCAGTCGGCGCGCCCGCCGGGTTACTGGCCGGGTTGGCCAGTTGCACGGTGGTGGTGGCCGTGAGCCCGGCCAGGGTGTGGGTGTGGGTCGGCAAGTTGTTGAGGGTGGCGGTGACTTGCTCGGCGCCAGAAATTTCCCCCATCACCCTCGGTGTCAGGCCGGGGCCGTTGCCTTGGCAGATCGGCAGGCGGCTTTGCAGGTTGGGCAACCCGAACGTTTGCTGGCCGTTGCCTCCATACACCGTCCCCAGCAATGCAAACAGCGCCTGGTTCTGGTTGATTCCGATGATCTGACCGTTGCACAAGGCCCAGCCGCTGGGCGCATAGTTGAAGGCAAACGTCAGAACAGTGCCCATGTAAACGTCCATAAAGTCCTCATCCTTCTGATTGGTTGTCGGCGGGCCGCTAGTGGGTTCAGGCTGCTGCTGTTGCCTTGGCACTCCGTGGCCAGGTCACGCCACGCCAGAGCGTAGACGCGGATTGGCAAGGTTGCCGGATGTCGTGAAAGCGCAAACCGGCATCGACGATTCTTGTGCGACTGACCTAAAGTGACTGGCAGGTTTACGGATTCATACGGTCGTAGTGTCGTGGCGCGGCGAGAGGCAGCAATGGCGGTAAACAGAGTAACGCCGGTGGGCGACACCCAGGATCCACACGCGACGCCAGGGTCGTGGTTTGGCAGCTTGCGCGTGATTCGTTGGGTCAGAGAACACTGGCTGTTGCCGATCCTGCTACTGGCGGCGGCCGTACGCTTTTACGATCTGACGGCCGCCGCGGTGTGGGGCGATGAGGGTTCGAGCCTGTTGCTGGCGCAATATTCGCTGGGCGAGATCTGGCACCACGCGGCGTTCGATGTGCATCCGCCGCTGTACTTCATGTTGCTGCACGGCTGGATAGAGCTGTTCGGCGACGGCATTCTCGCGATCCGCAGCCTCAGCGCACTGGCAGGCATTGCGGCCGTCGGGCTGGGCATCTGGCTGGTGGATCGACTGGCCACTCGCCGCGCGGCGATGCTCGCCGGTTTACTGCTGGCGCTGTTGCCGACGGCGGTGCGCTACAGCCAGGAAGTGCGCATGTACTCGCTGCTGGGCTTGTTGCTGATCGCCGCGACACTGGCGCTGGTCTACTGGATCCGGCGTCCGCAACGGCATCGTTACCTGGTGTTTTATGCGCTGTTGATGGGCGCCGCGTTTTACACCCATTACTTCGCCGTGCTGGCGGCGCTGTGTCACTGGATTTATCTGGGCGTGATCCGCGTGCAGCGCGGTTATCGATTCCGCCACATCCAGCGTCCGGCCTGGTGGCTGGCGAATCTGGCGATTGTCGTGTTGTACCTGCCATGGTTACCCAACCTGCTCGATCTGACGCAGCACATGGAGCAGCTCAAGGTTGGCGGCGACGTGGGCTGGGAACCGCCGGTGACGTTGAGTTCGCTGCCGTCAATGATCTGGTCCTGGCTGATTCAGGACGATGGCGAGAATTTGCCCGTGGCGGTTTTCGCCGCATTACCGTTGGCGCTGCTGGCCTTGGCGGCGGTGGCGGTGATCCGCGATCGTAGCGTGTCACGTGGCAGCGTTTTGTTGGCCCTGTACACCGGCCTGCCGCTGGTGCTGGTGTTTGCGGTGTCGTTCATCACGCCAGTGTTCATCGAGCGTTATCTGACCGCCTATGCGCTGGGCCTGCCGTTGCTGGCGGCGCTGGCCATCGACCGTTTGTACAGCCGCGTGCGGGTGTTGGCGTTGGCGGTGCTGATGTCGCTGGTCGGGGTCGAGTGGGTGGGAGTCAGCAACAACGCCACGGTCGACAGCAATGATCAGCTCGATCGGGTGGTGAATTACGTCAATCTGCATTTTCAGGCTGGTGATCAAATCATCACCAGCGACATGCTCTGGTACCTCAGTTACGTTTATTACGACCGCACCGGCGCGCACGTGCGCCTCTTCACGCCACCCGCCGCCGATGGTCACTCGACGCGGCCGAACGATTATGGATTTGGCACGCTGGTGACCGCCGACGTCTATCTCGACAGCCTTGCCGAACTGGCCGGCAGTCCTCGGGTCTGGCTGATCGGAACCTTCGGTGATTCTGGAGAATTTCCGTCGCTGCCCAAGACTTGGCAGTCCAGCGGCGAGGTGCACGCGGGCGGGGTTCAAGCGCGATTGTTCGTGTCGAAAGCGGCGGCTGAATGAGTCCTGAATGGACAAAAACGTTTCACCTAAAAATTCGCGATTAAAAATTAACTTTTTAGTTCTTTTTGCTCTGACTTGATGTCAAAACACTACTAGTCGCAGGGTTGCCGTTGAACTACGCTTTGTCGGACAAAAGGACTTCCGATTACGGTGAAGGGATTGCAACAGTTCCACTTTATCTCCGGCTTGCCGCGCTCAGGCTCGACCCTGCTTTCTGCGATCCTTTTGCAGAACCCGCGCTTTCACGCCGGCATGACCAGCCCGGTCGGTTCGCTGTTCTCCAGTGTCCTCGAGCAATGCAGTGCCGGCAGCGAATTCGGCGCCGTCATCGACACCCAGATGCGCCGTCGTCTGTTGCGCGGTCTGTTCGATTCTTTCTACGCCGACAAGGTCGACAAACCGGTGGTGTTCGACACCAACCGGCAGTGGAGCGCCCGACTGCCGGCGATCAACGACCTGTTTCCCAAGGCCAGGGTCATTGCCTGTGTGCGCAACGTCGCTTGGGTAATGGACAGTCTCGAGCGGCTGTATCGCGCCAATCCCTATGAAAACACCAAGCTGTTCGGCGATGCCGTTGAACGCAACACGGTCTATAGCCGCTGCGAAACCCTGGCCCAGCGCAATCGGCTGGTCGGTTTTGCCTGGGCGGCGCTCAAGGAAGCCTATTACGGCGAACATGCCGACTCGCTGTTGATCATCGACTATGACTTGCTGACCCAGGCCCCGGAGCGGGTGCTGCGGCTGGTCTACGAGTTCATCGGCGAGCCGTGGTTCGAACACGACTTCGAACACCTGGCTTATGACGCCCCGGAATTCGATCAGGCCCTTGGCGTGGCTGGCCTGCACAAGGTCAAACCCAAGGTCGCCCTGCAGTCGCGCCGCACTATCCTGCCGCCTGACTTGTTCAAGCAATACGCGGATTTGTCCTTTTGGCTCGATGGCTCAGCCAGCGCCGCCAATGTCATTCGTATGAAGTCCGACGCCGCGCTCAGTTGATCGCGGCGTTTTTCATTGATGCGTTACGTACAGTCGTTCGATTTCGGGTGAGCAGCATGTGGTGGAGCAAGCAAAAGTCGCGGGTATCCGGGGGCCAACGGACGCTGGCTGCGCCAATGATCATGTCGCTGGAACCACGCATGCTGTTCGATGGCGCGGTCGCCGCAACCGTGGCCGATACGGCCGCCCAAGCGGATAGTCACCCGACCGCCGATGCCGCCAAGGCACCGGCAACCGATCATCCGGCGGCGAGCAAGGACACCCACGGTCAAGCCGACGCCGCCCCGGCTGCCAGCCCCGTCGCCGTGCCGGGCCAAAGCGTGGTGTTCGTCGATTCCCGGGTGAAGGATGCCGACAGCCTGCTCAAAGGCGTCGCGCCCGGCACTCAAGTGGTCAAGCTCGATGCGAGCAAGGACGGTTTGCAGCAGATCGCCGATTACCTCAGTCAGCATCAGGGCGTCAGTTCGGTGCAGATCATTGCTCACGGCAATGCCGGTGATCTGTGGCTGGGCAACAGCTATCTGTCTGCCGACAACGTCGCGCAACGCAGCGCGATCCTCGGCGAGATCGGCAAGGACATGAATGTCGGCGGCGACATCCTGATCTACGGCTGCTACACCGCTGAAGGCGATCGCGGCTTGAGTTTCGTTGATTCGCTGGCGCAGCTGACCGGTCGCGATGTGGCGGCTTCGAACAACCGTACCGGCGTCGGTGGCGACTGGGATCTGGAGATCGCCACCGGCAACATCGAAAGTGCCAACGTGCTGTCGACCAAGGCCATGAGTGAATATCAGTGGGGCCTGGCCACGTGGACCGCTACCAACAATGCGAACACCGGGGTCGGCTCGCTGCGCGCAGCCCTGGCTTCGGCGCAGAACGGCGATATCGTCACCTTCAGTTCCGGCATGACCGTGCAGCTGACTTCCGAATTGCTGATCAACAAGAACATCACCGTCGATGGCGACCTGAACAACGACGGTGTCGCCGACGTCACTCTCGATGGTCAGTATAAAACCCGGGTGGTGGAAGTCACCTCCGGCAGCACGGTGACGCTGGACGGTCTGGTGATCACTCGCGGCCTTGTTTCCGGCAACGGCGGCAATGGCGGCTACGGGGCGACCGGCGCCATGGGCGGCGGTATTTTCAACGCCGGCATTCTCACGCTGAACAACGTCTCGGTCACCAGTAACGCCGCGGCGGGTGGCGGCGGTGGCGGTGGTGTCACGGGCGCCAACTATGGCGGCGGCGGTGGCGGTGGTGGCGGCCTCGGCGGTCAGGGTGGCGGCCATGGCGGCATTGCCGGGCCGGGCACTGGCACGCTGGGCGGCCAGGCCGGCAGCGGCGGTGTCGGCGGTTACGGTGGCGGTTACGACGCGACGCACATGGGCGGTCGCGGTGGTAGCACAACCGGTGGTGTCGGCGGTGTCGGCGTGGCTGATTACAGCAACGGTGGCAATGGCGGCACGGCCAGCAACGGCACTATTTCCATTGGCGGCGGCGGTGGCGGCTCCGGCTGGGACAAGGTCGGCGGCGTCGGCGGCAATGCCGCCGGCGGTATTTACAACGCCTCCACCGGCACCCTGAAAATCGTCGGCACCTCTGTCATCAGCAACAACATCGGTGCGGGCGGCGGTGGTGGCGGTGGCAGCGGCCTGGGCAGCAACAATCTCAATGGCGGCGATGGCGGGCGCGGCGTCGGCGCGATCTGGAATCAGGGCGGAACGGTATTGATCACCGCCGCCAACTTCAACGCCCTCAGCGGCAACGCTGCCGGCAGCGGCGCTGGCGGCACGGAACTCGGTGGCGGTGTGTCGGGTACTGTTCCGTTGGCCTACGCGGCGATCTACACCAGCGGCGGTACGCTCAACACCGCTTACGTGGAGCCGCCGACCGCCACCATCGTGGTCGCCGACACCGCGCTGAAAATCGGCGAAACCTCGCTGGTGACCATCACCTTCAGCCGCGCCGTAAACGGGTTTACCAACGCCGACCTGACCATTGCCAACGGCACGCTGACCAATGTGTCCAGCGCCGACGGCGGTATCACCTGGACGGCAACCTTTACGCCGACCAACAACATTACCGACACCACCAACCTCATCACCCTCGACAACACCGGGGTGACGGCGGTGTCCGACAGCGTGGCAGGCGTCGGCACTACCAACTCCAACAATTACGCGATCGATACCCAGCGACCGACCGCAACCATCGTGATGGCAGACACCGCCCTGAAAATCGGCGACACCTCGCTGGTGACCATCACGTTCAGCGAGGCAGTGAGCGGTTTCACCAACGCCGACCTGACGATTGCCAACGGTACGCTGACCAATGTGTCCAGTGCTGATGGCGGCATCACCTGGACCGCGACGTTCACCCCGAACGCGAGCATTACCGATGCCACCAACCTGATTACCCTGGACAACACCGGGGTGGCGGATCTGGCCGGCAACGCTGGCAGCGGCACCACCGATTCGGCCAATTATGTGGTCGACACCGTGCGGCCGACGGCGACCATTGTCGTTGCCGACACCAATCTGGCGGCAGGCGAAACTTCTGTGGTGACCATCACCTTCAGCGAAGCGGTGAGCGGCTTCACCACCGCCGACCTGACGGTGGCCAACGGCACCTTGAGCGGACTGAGCAGCAGCGACGGCGGCATCACCTGGACCGCCACGCTGACGCCAACCACGAGCGTCACCGACACCACCAACCTGATCACTCTGGACAATACCGGGGTCAATGACCTGGCCGGCAACGCCGGCACTGGCAGCACCAACTCCAACAACTATGCGATCGACACCGCACGGCCGACGGCGACCATCGTGGTCGCCGACAACGCGCTGAAAATCGGTGAAACCTCGCTGGTCACCATCACCTTCAGCGAAGCGGTGACCGGGTTCACCAACGCCGACCTGACGATTGCCAACGGCACGTTGACGGCGGTCAGCAGCAGCGACGGCGGCATTACCTGGACGGCGACGTTCACGCCGACCGCGAGCATCACCGACGCGACCAACCTGATCACCCTGAACAACACCGGCATCAGCGATCTGAGCGGTAACGCCGGCACCGGCACCACCGACTCGAACAATTACGCGGTCGACACCGTGCGGCCGACCGCCACCGTGGTGTTCGCGCAAAACACGTTGAAAATCGGCGATACCTCACTGGTGACCATCACCTTCTCCGAAGCGGTGAGCGGTTTCACCAACGCCGACCTGACCATCGCCAACGGCACCCTGACGGCGGTCAGCAGCGCGGATGGCGGCGTCACCTGGACGGCAACGTTCACACCGAGCGCGAACATCACCGACGCCACCAATCTGGTGACGCTGGACAATACTGGCGTCGCCGACCTGGCCGGGAATGCCGGTACCGGTACCACCAATTCGAACAACTACAGCATCGACACCCAACGTCCGACCGCGACCATCGTGGTGGCCGACCCAACCTTGAGCGCTGGCGAAACCTCGCTGGTGACCATTACCTTCAGCGAAGCGGTGAGCGGCTTCAACAACGCTGACCTGACGATTCCCAACGGCACATTGACCGCCGTTAGCAGCAGTGATGGCGGCATCACCTGGACGGCGACTTACACGCCGACAGTCGGGATCAATGACGCAACCAACATCATTACCCTGGCCAATACCGGGATCGCCGACCTGGCAGGCAACGCCGGCACGGGCACGACCAACTCCGGTAACTTCACCATTAACACCGTGGCGCCAACGGCCACCATCGTCGTTGCCGACAACGCTCTGAACATCGGCGAATCCACCACGGTAACCATTACGTTCAGCGAGGCAGTCACCGGTTTCACCAATGCCGACCTGACCATCGCCAACGGCACATTGACCGCTGTCAGCAGCAGCGACGGCGGTATTACCTGGACGGCGACTTTTACCCCGACGAACAACATTACCGACGCGAGCAACCTCATCACCCTCGACAACAGCGGAGTGCAGAACGCATCCGGCAATGCGGGCAGCGGCACCACCAATTCGAACAACTACGCCATCGACACCCAGCGTCCGACCGTGACCATTGTGATTGCCGACACGGCGCTGGGTGTTGGCCAGACCACGACGGTGACTTTCACCTTCAGTGAAGCCGTGTTCGGTCTGACCTCGGCCGACCTGACCGTGGCCAATGGCACGGTCTCCGGGCTGACCACCTCGGACAACATCACTTACACCGCGACGTTCACCCCGGCGGCCGGCATCACCGACACCAGCAACCTGATTACTCTGGACAATACCGGCATCGCTGACGTGGCTGGCAATGCCGGCAGCGGCACCACCGATTCCAACAACTACGCGGTCGACAGCCAGCGCCCGACCGCCACGATTGTCATGAGTGATACCGATCTACGTCCCGGCGAAACCGCGCTCGTCACGATCACCTTCAGCGAAGCGGTCAGCGGTTTCGACAACTCCGATCTGAGCGTCGCCAGCGGCACCCTGAGCAACGTGACATCGAGCGACGGCGGCATCACCTGGACGGCGACATTCACCCCTACCATTGGCGTCAGCGACGCCACCAACCTGATTGTCCTGAACAACAGCGGCATCAGCGATCTGGCCGGCAATACCGGCACCGGAACCACCAATTCGGCGAACTACGCGGTGCAGACTGAAGTGCCGACCGCGACCATCGTCGTGGCGGATACCGCGCTCAAGGCCGGGGAAACCTCGACGGTGACGATCACCTTCAGCGAGGCCGTCAGCGGTTTCACCAATGCTGACCTGACTATCGCCAACGGCACGTTGAGCAACGTGTCCTCCAGTGACGGCGGCATTACCTGGACCGCAACGTTCACACCGACCGCGAACATCACCGACACCAGCAACCTGATCAGCCTCGACAACAGCGGCGTGACCAATGCTTCCGGCAACAGTGGTGTCGGCACCACCGATTCGAACAATTTCGCCATCGACACCGCGTTGCCGACCGCGACCATTGTGGTCGCCGACAATCGCCTGGGCATCGGTGAAACCACCACGGTGACCATTACCTTCAGCGAAGCCGTGAGCGGTTTTGATCTGTCGGACATCAGCGTCGCCAACGGCTCGCTTTCAAACCTCACCAGCAGCGATGGCGGCATCACCTGGACGGCCACACTGACGCCGACCGCCAACGTCAACGACGCGACCAACCTGATCATTGTCGACACGGCCGGGGTTCAGGATCTGGCCGGCAACCTCGGCGCGAGCATCGCGATTTCCAACAACTACGTGCTCGACGCGACCCGGCCGACGGTGGACATTGTCGTCGCCAATCCACACCTGGGTATCGGCCAGACCACCACGGTGACCTTCACCTTCAGCGAGGCCGTGAGCAATTTCGATCTGTCCGACCTGAGCGTGACCAATGGCGATTTGAGCAACCTGAGCAGCAGCGATGGCGGCAAGACCTGGACCGCGACCTTCACGCCGACGGCCAATGTCACCGACCCGAGCAACTTCATTGCGCTGGACACCAGCAACGTCACCGATTTGGCCGGCAACGTCGGCAGTACCGTCGCGGTGTCGAACAATTACGCCCTCGACAGCGAGCCGCCGAGCGCCACGGTTGTGATTGCCAACCCGAACATCGGCATCGGCCAGACCTCGCAGGTGACCATCACCTTCAACGAGGCGGTCAGCGGTTTCGATCTGTCAGACATCGCGGTGGCGAATGGCACCTTGTCCAACCTGAGCAGCAGCGATGGCGGCAAGACCTGGACCGCAACCCTGACGCCGAACGCCAACGTCAACAGCGCCAGCAACGCGATCAGCGTCAACAGTGGCGGGGTCAGCGATGCGTCCGGGAACAGCGGCAGCGGTGTCAGCAGCTCCAACAACTACGCGATCAACACCGTGCCGGTGGTCATTCCACCCATCGTGCCGACCACGCCGACCAGCGTCGTGATCCCGGATCCACTGATTCGCAGCAGCGACCCGGTGGTGCCGCCACCGCCGCAGAACGTGCCGTTGCAACCGATCATCTTTACTGCGCCAACCGGTGATCTCGGCTCACCGCTGACTTTCGCGCCGTTGTTCGAGCAACGAGTGATCGGCAACGGCATTCGTCCGATTGGCGATATTTTCATCAATCACGGGGCCCTCAGCCGCAGCTACATCGCACAAGTGTTCAGTAGCAGTGACAGCGGCGGCGATGGTTCCGGCCACGGTTTCCTCGGCTTTGGCGGTGGTGATGGCGGCGTATTCGCCAGCAGCACGCTGGCGAGCCTGTTCAACCAGAACAGCGCCACCGAGCGTGATTCCTTGAACGCCTTCGGCAGACAGTCGCTGAAGGCCGGCGATGTTTCCCAGGGCCTGCGCGGCGTGTTTGGCGCACCGACGCTGGGGCAGCAACTGCAAGAACTCAAAGACACCGAGCAGCACCGGGTCGATAGCCTGGCGGCAGCTCTGCAACAGGTCGGTATCAGCGAAATATCGGCCTGAAAACAATTACTCAACACTGTGCGGGACCTAGGGGCGATCCAGGGATGAAGAAAAGTCAGAAGTTGTTCGGCGCCAGCCTGCTGGCGCTGGCGATCAGTGGGTGTGCAGTGACCAGTGAGCCGATTGAACGCAGTGTCAGCGAGCAACGAGCGAAAACCGATCTGCAAAGCATGTACAAGGATCAGGAACCGCTGCGCGGCCCGTTGACCCTGCACCAGGCCATGGCCCGTGCGGTGAAATACAACCTCGAAGGCCGCCTGAAAATCATGGAGGAAGCGCTGGCCAAGCGGCAGCTCGACCTCGCCAGTTTCGACATGTTGCCGCGCATGGCGCTGGACGCCGGTTACGTCGGACGCAACAACGTCAACGCTTCCAGCAGCCAGAGCGTGCGCACTGGCACCCAGTCTCTGGAACCGTCGACCTCGCAGGATCGTGACCGCGACGTCGCCGACCTGACCATGGTCTGGAACGTCCTCGACTTCGGCGTCAGCTACATCAGCGCCAAGCAGCAGGGCGACCAGCGCCTGATCGTGCAGGAACGTCGGCGCAAGGTGATCAACACCATCGTCCAGGACGTGCGCTCGGCTTATTGGCGGGCGATGGCGGCCGAGCGTCTGCTCAAGCAGATCGACAGCCTGATGGCGCGGGTGCAGACCGCCCGTGACAACAGCCAGACCCTGAGTGATCAACGCATTGGCGATCCGGTGCAAGCGCTCGGTTATCAACGTTCGCTGATCGAAGCCACGCGCCAACTCGAAGAGCAGCGCCGCGCCTTGTCGTTGGCGAAAACCGAACTGGCGACACTGATCAACCTGCCGTTGGGCACCAACCTGACCCTGGCCACCGATGACGGTTATCAGATTCCCGAGCTCAAGGTCGATCTGGCCAAGCTTGAGCAAGAAGCCCTGACCAGTCGCCCGGAACTGCGCGAGCAGGATTACCAGACGCGCATCAGCGCCGCCGAAACCCGCAAAGCCATGTTGCGTCTGTTGCCGGGCCTGGAGTTTTCTGCCGGTGGGCATTACGACAGCAACTCGTTCCTGGTCGAACAGGGCTGGGCCGACTATGGCGTCAAAATCACCTGGAATCTGTTCAGCGTGATTTCCGCTCCGGCGGCGATCAACGTCGCCAAGGCCGGTGAGGAAGTCGCCACCGCACGGCGGCAGGCGATGTCGATTGCGGTGCTGGCACAGCTCTATGTGGCCAACGCCAACTATCAAGAAGCCCTGCGCCAGTTCAAGACCAACCAGCAGCTGTCGGACATCGACGGGCAAATCGTCGGCCAATTGCGCAATCGTCATCAGGCTGCCGGTATTGGTGAACTGGAGTTGATTCAGGGTGAATTGAACAACCTGCAAGCTGATCTGCGCCGCGATCTGTCGTACGCCGATCTGCGCAACGCCTACGGCCAGATCTTCGCCAGCGCCGGACTCGATCCTCTGCCGGATCAAGTGCAGTCAACTGAAGTGCAGTCGATTGCCACGGCACTGGCCAACCGCGAATCGGCGTGGGCAGCGGGGGATATTTCGGTGCCAGTGGTGGCCCATGCTCCGGCGCAATAATGATCTGCTGGCACCGAGCGCCAGCGTCAGCCGCACGCAACGCGAGGCCCGTAACGGCCATCGCGGTGCGGCGATTCTGCTGACGGGGCTACCGGCGGCGGGCAAATCGACGCTGGCGCAAGCGCTGCACGCCGAGTTGTTTGAACGAGGTGTGCAAAGCGTGGTGCTCGACGGGGATGGTTTGCGTGTCGGCCTAAATCGCGATCTGGGATTCACCGATGCGGATCGGCTCGAAAACATTCGCCGCGCCAGCGAGTTGGCGGCGTTGCTGGTGGAAAACGGACAGATCGTGATTCTGGCGATGATCGCGCCGCTGCCAGAGTTGCGCGACGTGTTCGCCCGGCGTTTGGGTGAGGACTATCGCGAAGTCTGGTGCAGCGCAGCATTGGCGGTGTGCGAGAAGCGCGACCCGAAGGGGCATTACGCCCGGGCGCGACGCGGTGAACTGCCTGGGTTTACCGGGGTGTCGGCGCCGTACGAGCCACCGTTGCAGGCATCTTTGGTGGTCGACACCGGCGCGCAATCGGTCGAAGCCTGCCTTGATCGCCTGCTGACCTGGCTCGGCGAATGTTCGGTGTTGCCACACGCATGAGCCGACCGGCGTTTTCGCGTCTGCCGGTGACGGTGGATTTGCCGCTGTTGTTGCGGGCACTGGCGGCGATTGCCGATGACGCTTGGCGCAGTCACTTCAATACCGATTACTTTTCGGGAGACTGGAGCGGCGTGGCGCTGATTTCGGCAGCCGATGCACTGACCGAGTTATCCCCCGGACGCGGCTCGCCGCTGTGTCGCGCACCGTGGTTGCTGGATGATCGCTGGCAACAAGGGCTGCGCGATCTGCCGTTGAAAATCGTCAGTGCACGCTTGTTACGTCTGGGGCCGGGTGGACGGATTCACGAACATCGGGACTACGATCTCAATGGCCCGGACGCCGATCTGCGCCTGCACATCCCGTTGCTCAGCCCGCCCGAGGTGGATTTCTGGCTCGATGGCCAGCGGATCCCGATGAGGGCGGGGGAATGCTGGTTTCTCGATCTGGCGCGAGCGCATCGCGTGGACAACCGCGATACATCGGCGCGGGTTCATCTGGTCCTCGATTGCCGGCCCGATGCGTGGCTGGAACAGCGGATTGCCGAGGGCTTGGCGAGTACCCCTGAACCGCAGTTGGCCGAATCGACATTGCAGTGTTTTCAACGGCTGGTCGCCAAGGATGCTTCGCTGTCGCGAGCCTTGCGGGAGCTGCACGATCCTGAACAGTTCATCACCCAAACCCTGAAGTTGGCTGCCGCACAAGGCTTGCCGTTCTCGCGCGAAGAACTTCGCGCGGCGATGCGCGACGGTCGCCGGCAATGGACTGAACAATGGCACGGCTGAATTTCGACGGCTGGTTGCCGATTCGTGTCTGGCCGGTCGCCGGCCAATGGCAGGTGGATTGGTGTTGGTTCGGTGACAGGCCGTTGCGCCAGCCGTTTTTCCGCGACGCGGTCGATGATGCGTTGCGACTGCCGTTCAATCAGGCGTTTCGTCGCCAGACACCGCTGTCGGCACTTGGCGATTGGCACGCGCAGAGTCCGGGTCTGGCGCCTAGCGCTTTCATTCTGCACGCCTCGCGCTGTGGCTCGACGCTGATCAGTCAGATGCTCGCGCAACTCGACGATCACATCGTGGTGTCGGAACCGCCACCGCTGGATGCGTTGTTGCGCAGCGATTTGCCTGCCCCGCAAAAACAGGCGGCGATCTGTGGATTGCTCTCGGCCTACGGGCAGCGACGGCGCGGTGTCGAGCAGCGACTGGTGATCAAGCTCGACGCCTGGAACATCGGCGAATGGCCGCTGTTGCAGGAATGTTTTGCTGATACGCCGTGGCTGTTTGTGTATCGCGATCCTTTGGAAATCGCCGTCTCCCATTTGCGTCGCCCTGGCATGCACATGGTGCCGGGCATGCTCGGTGATTGCGTGCTGGAGGATGGTTTGCCGTTCGCAGGTCGCGAGGATTTCATCGCCCGACGCTTGGGCCGGTTGCTTGAGGCAGGATTGGCGCATTGCCGCGATTCTGGCGGGCTGCCGGTGAATTACAGCGAGTTGCCAGATGCAATGGCGGGGCGCTTGGGGCGGTTTTTTCGCCTGGATGATGTACAGCGTCAGCAGGTATTTGCGGCGGTGGATTTACACGCGAAGCAGCCGTCGCAATCCTTCGTTGCCGATGGTGAAGACAAGCGTCGTGAGGCTTCGGCGTTGATGAAAGAGCGAGTGCGTCATTTTGCTCAGCGTTCTTTTGTGGATCTGGAGTTGCTGCGCAACTCGTGAAAGATCGCAGCCTTCGGCAGCTCCTGCACGTGTCCCTGAAAGAGTTGCCGAAGGCTGCGATCTTTTGCTTTTCAGGATTTTCCGGACAAATCCGCCATCCCTTTAAGTAATTCGATCGGCAGCGGAAAGACAATTGTCGAGCTCTTGTCCCCGGCAATCGAACTCAAGGTCTGCATGTAACGCAATTGCATGGCGCCGGGCTGGCGACCGAGCATTTCAGCCGCCTGCATGAGTTTTTCCGACGCCTGCAATTCGCCCTCGGCGTGGATCACCTTGGCCCGTCGTTCACGTTCGGCTTCAGCCTGTTTGGCGATGGCCCGCACCATCGATTCGTTGAGGTCGACGTGCTTGATTTCGACGTTGGCAACCTTGATGCCCCAGGCGTCAGTCTGTGCGTCGAGCACCTGCTGGATGTCGATGTTCAACTGTTCACGCTCTGCCAACAGTTCATCCAGTTCATGCTTGCCAAGCACCGCGCGTAACGTCGTCTGCGCCAGTTGGCTGGTGGCGGAAAGAAAATCCTCGACCTGAATAATCGCCTTCTGCGGATCGAGCACGCGGAAATAAAGCACCGCGTTGACCTTGACCGAGACGTTGTCGCGGGTGATCACGTCTTGCGGCGGTACGTCGAGGACGACGGTGCGCAGGTCGACCCGAACCATTTGCTGCACCACCGGAATCAGCAGGATCAATCCGGGCCCTTTGACCTGCCAGAACCGCCCGAGCTGGAACACCACGCCGCGTTCGTATTCGCGCAGGATGCGGAACGTCGACCCGGCCAGGGCAATCACCAATAACAGCAGCGCAACAAAACCTATTTGCAGACCCATGATCACTCTCCGAGCGGCGCCGCGTCAGCCGCGGCCACTTGCAGCAACAATCCCTTGCGAGCCACCACGCGCACCGATTGCCCGGTTTGCAGCGGTGTGGCGCTGAGCACTTGCCAGCGCTCGCCTTGCAGTTGTACCCAGCCACTATGGGCGTTCTCCGGCTGCACAGCGGTCACCGCCGTGACACTGCCGACCAGGCCGGCATCGCCACTGACGGCGTGGCGCGGGCGGGTTTTCAGGGCTCGAATGATCAGTGCAAGGAGCAGCAGGGCGCTGATCAGGCCAAGGCCGATCATCATCGGCACCGGCAGTTCGGCATTGCCCAGAATCAGCGCACCGATGACGAACATGATGATCCCGCCCAGACCGATCACGCCGTAATTGGGCAGGGCAGCTTCGGCGATCAGGAAAACGATGCCCAACGTAATCAGCCACAGCCCTATCGGGCTCATGGCTGGCAACGGCGTGTCGGCAGCGAGTACCGATCCGCTGATCAGGAGTAACAAGGCAAACGCACAACATCGGCTGTTCACGTGACCCTCCGCGAGAGTCATGACTGGTTCTTTCAGTCTAGTTGAGCGTTGCCCTGACCGAGTCCTGATCAATGTGCGGATGTGTCCGGTGAGCGGATTTCCCTTCGTCGGTGGCCTGTCGAACTAGACTCAAAAACACAGGAACAAACGTTCAGCGCAATACCGAGGTGGATCATGCGTATGGCCAAAAAAGTGCAAGGCAGCCTGACTCGGGCGCATTGCGAGTACGACATCCTCGCCCATCCGCACTCGTCCAGCAGTCTGGAAACCGCCCGCGTTTCCGGAGTTCCGGCCGAGCGGGTGGCGAAATCGGTGATCCTCGACGATCACCACGGGCATTTCCTGATGGCCGTGCTGCCGGCCAGTCGGCATCTGGACTTGAGCAAGGTGCGTAGCAGCGGCGAGTGGCAGATCACCCGCGAAAGCAACCTGGCGCACATCTTCGATGACTGCGAGCGCGGCGCGGTGCCGCCGCTGGGAGATTCCTACGGGCTGGACATGGTCATCGACCCGCTGCTGACCCGCCAGCAAGATATCTATCTGGAGGCCGGCAACCATCACAACCTGCTGCACATGAGCATGCCCGAATTCCTGAAAATGGTGCCGCATGCCGAGGTGCGGGAGTTGAGTCATTAGGTTTTTCAGCGCCAGTGCTGACGCCATCGCGAGCAGGCTCGCTCCCACATGGATTTTCATGTGAACACAAAAATGTGAGCACCCAAGGTCTCCTGTGGGAGCGAGCCTGCTCGCGAATAATCTTCCAAACCCCCCATATTGAAGGAGCTCAGCAATGGAACAACCAACCCACAGCCTCCCATCCCTCTTCAAACAACTCGGCCTGGACAATGACCCGACCAGCATCGACCAATTCATCGCCACCCATTCGCCGCTGAAACCCGAGCTGCATTTGGCGGACGCGTTTTTCTGGTCGAAGAGTCAGGCGGATTTTTTGCGTGACGAGATTCTCGATGATGCCGATTGGGCGGAGGTGGTGGATCAGTTGAATGTGTTGTTGCGGAAGGGGCGGGCGGGCTAGCTACTAAGTGGGAAAAGGCCAGGTCCGCGCCGTGTGAACCAGTGTCAGTATCCAGATCACATCGTGATTCGGTTGGTAGACAAGACGATAACTTGGGTGGGGTATTAGTTCGCGAGTGCCCGCAATTATTCCGACGGGGCCAATTTTGGGGTTTTGGGATATTCGGGAAACCGCTTCAGTGAAGCGGCGATCCATCTCGAGGGCTGCTTTTGGGTTTGCTGCGTGGAGGTAGTCCCAAATATTTTCACGGTCCTGTACTGCCCTTTTCGTCCAGATAATCCTCATCCTTGATTTTCTACCTGCCTGCGCCTGACGGCGAATTGTGCTTCAACTTCTTCGTTAGACATACCGTCACCGGCAGACATTGATTCTCGTGCAAGGTCGACTTTGCGTTGTAAAAAGATTTCGTACTCTCGGGCTTCCTGTTGAGTCCGAACAAACTGACGCATCATTTCTCGCATGATCTGCGAAGCGGGACGATGTGAGGCTTCTGCCTCAGCCATGAATTGCTCGCGCAGTTCAGGCTCAAGTTTCATTGTAAAAACAGCTTGTTTTGTCATTTTGATTCCTTGAAATGCTCCGGTACTAACGAGGTATATACATCGTTAGTACCCATTTAGGAACTCTGAGTCGCTGCTTACGACCAACGGGTAGATTTGTTTCAAAACTTGACTGATTTTCCCCTCCAATGCGATATTGATAGTTAGCAAACTAACAGTGTGCATTTCCCCGTGCCAGATTCCCTCGACGCTCTCCAGATGAATATCAGCAGTGCCATGGTGGTGGCCGCCAGGCATTGGCGGAAGATCTGCCAGACCACGCTGGTCAACTATGGAATCTCCGAAGCCTGCGCCGTGCCGTTGTTGATGATCGGGCGGTTGGGCGAGGGCGTGCGGCAGGTGCAGGTGGCGCAAGCAGCCGGGATGGAGAGTCCGTCGCTGGTGCGTCTGCTCGATCAGTTGTGTCATTCGGGTTACGTCTGCCGTACCGAAGATGCGCACGATCGCCGCGCCAAGTGCTTGAGCCTGACCGACAGCGGTCGTGAACTGGTGCAGGCCGTCGAGATCGAACTGGTGCGCTTGCGTCACGAGGTGCTTGAAGGCATCGATCAAAGCGATCTGGAAGCTACGCTTCGGGTACTCAGAGCTTTTGAGGCGGCCAATCCGCCAGTGGTGGTCAATTCTTGAACGGTTTTTTCTCCGGCATTCCGCCGGCCCGTGACTGGTTTTACGGGGTGCGGACTTTTGCAGCGTCGATGATTGCGCTGTACATCGCCTTGCTCATGCAAATGCCGCGTCCGTATTGGGCGATGGCCACGGTGTACATCGTCTCCAGCCCGTTCCTCGGGCCGACCAGTTCCAAGGCGCTGTACCGTGCCATCGGCACCTTTCTCGGTGCTGCGGCAGCGGTTTTTTTCGTGCCGATGTTCGTCCAGAGCCCGTATGTGCTGGTGGTGGTGATCGCGTTGTGGACGGGGATATTGTTGTTTCTGTCCCTGCATCTGCGCACCGCCAACAGTTATGCACTGATGCTCGCCGGTTACACCTTGCCGCTGATTGCTCTGCCGGTGGTGGATAACCCGCTGGCAGTGTGGGACGTGGCGGAAGCGCGTACCGAAGAGATTTTTCTCGGCATTGCCGTTGCCGCCGTGGTCGGCGCGATGTTCTGGCCGCGTCGCTTGGCGCCGGTGTTCAACGACGCGGTGAGCAAATGGTTCGCCGACGCGACGACCTACAGCCTGAAGTTCCTCAGCCGCGACGTGCAGCCCGAAGAAGTCACCGCGCTGCGCATGGCCATGGTCGCCAACTTCAACAGCCTCGAACTGATGATCGGCCAGTTGCCCCACGAAGGCTCGCGCCCGCAAACCGTGCGCAATACCAAGGAACTGCGCGGGCGGATGATCCATCTGCTGCCACTGATCGATGCGCTGGAAGATTCGCTGTACGCCCTTGAACGGCGCACGCCAGAGCTGGTGGAAAAATTCCAACCGCTGCTGGTCGCGACCCGTGAATGGCTCGGCCATCAGGACGCTGACCTCGACCGTTGGCAAGCGTTGAAAGATCAGCTCGAAGCCCTGCAACCCAGCGCCGCAGCGTTGGAAGATCGCCGCCAGTTGCTGTTTTCCAACTCGATTTATCGCCTCGGTGAATTCATTGATCTGTGGCAGGACTGCCGCAGCCTGCAGGACGCGATTGTTTGTGAGCGGCAGGACAACTGGCGCGCGGTTTACCGCCATTGGCGCCTCGGTCGTCTGAAGCCGTTTCTCGACCGTGGCCTGATGATGTATTCGGTGGCCTCGACGATTCTGGCGATCATCGTCGCCTCGGTGCTGTGGATTTTGCTCGGCTGGCCGGACGGCGGCAGCGCGGTGATTCTGGCGGCGGTGGCGTGCAGTTTCTTCGCCTCGATGGACGACCCGGCACCGCAGATCTACCGGTTCTTTTTCTGGACCGGCATGTCAGTGCTGTTCGCCAGTCTTTATCTGTTTTTGATTCTGCCCAACCTGCACGATTTCCCGATGCTGGTGCTGGCGTTCTCCATCCCGTTCATCTGCGTCGGCACACTCACGGTGCAGCCGCGTTTTTACCTCGGCATGCTGCTGACGCTGGTCAACACCTCGTCGTTCATCAGCATTCAGGGCGCGTACGATGCAGACTTTTTCGCCTTCGTGAACTCCAACCTGGCGGGGCCGATTGGTCTGTTGTTCGCGTTTATCTGGACGCTGGTGGCGCGCCCGTTCGGCGCCGAACTGGCGGCCAAGCGCCTGACCCGGTTCAGCTGGAAAGACATCGTGCACATGACCGAGCCGGCCAACCTCGCCGAGCACCGTCAGTTGGGCGTGCAGTTGCTCGATCGACTGATGCAGCATTTGCCGCGCCTGGCGCTGACTGGCCAGGACACCGGCATTGCCATGCGCGAAGTGCGCGTCGGTCTGAACCTGCTCGACTTGCTCGCCTACACCCCGCGGGTGAAGGGCGCGCCGAACGCTTTGTTGCAGCAAGTGGTCAGTGAAGTCGGTGAGTATTTCCGCGCTTGCCTCAAGGCTGGCGAACGCTTGCCGGCGCCGGCCCCTTTGTTGATGACACTGGATCGTACCCGCCGCGCGCTCAATGGCCACGGCGATGAGGAAACCCGTTTCCACCTGTTGCACGCCTTGAGCGGTTTGCGTCTGGCGTTGCTGCCCGGCGTCGAATTCGTTTCCAGCGCCGAGCCCGAAGAACCGCTGCCCGATGGAGCGCCCCTATGATCGGTGATCTGGACATCAGCGGCATTTTCCTGCCGACCCTGCTGGTGTTGATGGGCATCACTTATGTGCTGTTTTTGTTGGTGCATGCCGTGCTTACGCGCGTGCACTTTTACCGTCTGGTCTGGCACCGGGCATTGTTCAACGTGGCCCTCTACGCCGTGCTGCTGTACGGCGTGGACTCACTCAGTCGATACCTGATGACATGAAAAAACCGTTTTTGACTATCGGTCGCGTGGTACTGACCCTGCTGATCGTGACTTTTGCCGTTGTCCTCGTCTGGCGCATGGTGATGTATTACATGTTCGCCCCGTGGACCCGTGACGGCCATATCCGCGCCGACATCATCCAGATTGCCCCGGATGTGTCCGGACTGATTCAGCAGGTTGAAGTGAAGGACAACCAGTTGATCAGGCGCGGCCAGGTGCTGTTCAGCATCGACCAGGACCGCTTCAAACTAGCGCTGCGACAGGCCAAAGCGGCGGTCGCCGATCGCGAAGAAACGTTGGCTCAGGCCCAGCGTGAAGCCAAGCGTAACCGGGGTCTCGGCAACCTGGTGCCAGCCGAGCAGCTTGAAGAAAGCCAATCGAAAGTCGCCCGCGCGCAGTCGGCGCTGGCCGAAGCCATGGTCACCGTGGACAGCGCGCAGCTCAACCTCGACCGCTCGGTGATCCGTAGCCCGGTGGACGGCTACGTCAACGACCGCGCGCCACGCCCGCAGGAATTCGTCACCGCCGGGCGTCCGGTGTTGTCGGTGGTCGACAGCAACTCGTTCCACATCGACGGCTATTTCGAAGAGACCAAACTCGACGGCATTCATGTCGGCCAGTCGGTGGATATCCGTGTGATCGGCGACCGCGCGAAGTTGCGTGGGCATGTCGAAAGCATCGTTGCCGGTATCGAAGACCGTGACCGCACCAGCGGCAGCAACCTGCTGCCCAACGTCAACCCGGCCTTCAGTTGGGTGCGGCTGGCGCAGCGGATTCCGGTGCGGATTGCCTTTGACGACGTGCCGGAAGACTTCCGCATGATCGCCGGGCGTACGGCCACGGTGTCGATCATCGACGATCAGCCAGTCGACAATCGCAAGCAGGAGCCTGAGCAATGAGCAGGGCCCTGATGATCGCCGGGTTGGGCGTGATGCTTTCGGCCTGCCAGATGGTTGGGCCGGACTATCACGTGCCTGAGGAAGCGGCGGTTCAGCGCAAGGATTTTCAGGGCGAGCTGGCGGTCGACGGCAAGCCAGTGGTCTCGGCGCCGGTGCCGGCGGACTGGTGGCGGCTGTATAAAGATCCGCGTCTGGATCAACTGGTGCAGCAGGCCATGGCCTCGAACACTGATCTGCGCGTGGCGGCCGCGAACTTGCAGCGCGCCCGTGCTCAGGTCGATGAGGCCGAAGCTGCCGGAGGCTGGAGCGCTGGCGTGAAAATGGGCGCGCAGCGTTTGCAGGAATCCGGTCAGGCATTCTTGCTGCCGGAAAAAGTCCCGGTGGCCAACGTCGGCGATATCGGCATCAGCGCTTCGTACCAATTTGACCTGTGGGGTACGTTGCAACGCGGCATCGAAGGCGCCAAGGCCAACGCCGACGCCACTCAAGCAGCGGCAGACACCGCGCGCATCACCCTGGTCGCGGACGTGGTTCGTGCTTACACGCAAGTCTGCGCGGCCAACGAAGAACGCGAAATCGCCCAGCATTCCCTTGACCTGCAATCGCAGGGCACGACGTTGATCCAGCGTCTGCGCGACGCCGGCCGTGGCGACGAAACTCAAGTCACCCGCTCGCAAACCCAATTCAAATCCCTGCGCGCCGACATGCCGCGCTATGAGGCGGCACGTCAGGCCGGGTTGTTCCGTTTGTCGATGCTGCTGGCTAAACCGGTGGATCAATTGCCGGCCGGCACCGCGACTTGCGCCGAACTGCCGAAAATCGCGCAACGGGTGCCGGTCGGTGATGGCGCCGCATTGCTCAAGCGACGCCCGGACATTCGTCAGGCCGAACGACGTCTGGCCGCCGCGACTGCCGGGATCGGCGTCGCCACCGGCGAGCTGTACCCGGACATCAGCATCGGCGCGACCATCGGCACCGTCGGCATCATCGACGACCTCGGTGATCCATCGACCAACCGTTGGGGCTTCGGTCCGTCGCTGAGCTGGAAAGTGCCGACCAACGGCGCCCGCGCGCGCATCCGTGAAGCCGAGGCGACGACCCAGGGCGCACTGGCGCATTTCGACGGCGTGGTGCTCAACGCCATTCGCGAAACCCAGACCGGCCTCGCCCAGTACAGCGCACTGCTGCAACGCCGCGATGCGCTGGCCGATGCCGAGCAGTCGGCGAAACTGGCCGCCGACCAGACGCATCGCTTCTTCCAGGCCGGCCGCGAGTCGTTCCTGGCGGATCTGCAAGCGACCCGCACCTACACCGATGTCACCGCGCAACTGGCCGCGGCCAACACCCAGGTGGCCATGAGTCAGATCGATTTGTTCCTCGCGTTGGGCGGCGGTTGGGAAAGCGGACGAACGCAAGCCTCAAGCCCGAGCAAACCCTGAGGCCGTAGCTATGCTTTGAAGTGTTGGAAGGGCGCCCCGTGCAAAGCACCCTTCCAGCGCACATTGCTAGCGCTGGTCTAGGGGAAACCAATAATGAAAAACCCTTACGCTCTCGGCTTCTGGTGCGCCCTCGCAGCGCTGCTACTGCTATCGGCCACCTATTTCTACGGCATCATGCTGGCCCACCAGATCGACAAGGCCATGGTTTTCCTCGACAGCGCGACAGCGTTGATCGCGGTCATGGCGATCGTCGTGGTGGCATCGGCGTCGGTCCAGGTTCAGCGGGTCAAAAAACGGCAGCTTGAGCAGGGCAAAACGCTGGTGCTGATTTGGGACACCAAAGTGGCTCTGCGCAAGGTCGAAACCGTGTTCGACCGGTATTTCTGGGGCAGTTACTGGCAGCCCGGTCGCACGTTCGCCGAAGTCATGGGCGAACTCACCGGCACGCCGCTGGAAAAAAGCCTCGAAGCGCTGAAGAAGCAGTGCCTGGAACTCGACAAGCAGATCTCTGACGAGGGCTGGCATTGGCTGAACAACGCCCGTGAATTGTCCGACGTCGCCACGGCCATGGCCCGTGAACGTTATCAACTGGATTTCTGCGATCCACGCGCGGACGGGCCGGGTGGGGCGGTGATTGATCGGGACTTTGAAGTGCTGGTCTACACGTGGACCGCGCGGCTGAAAAGCTTTGATCATCAACTGGATGAGATCGAGGTTCAGTATTCCTGATTCTTCGCTAAGTCATCTGGCCCCATCGCTGGCAAGCCAGCTCCCACAAGGTTTTGTGGTGTTCACAGATTTTGTGTTCGCTGGAGCTCCATGTGGGAGCTGGCTTGCCAGCGATGGCGTCCGTAAAAACAGCGAAACTCTTCCAGCCTGTCGACTGTCCACTCTCCCCATAGACACTCTTTAACCTTTAAACATTGGGCCGTCTTGCGCGCCCGGTGCTAATCTCCACCGCTGAATTCAGCGGAGTCGAGCCGCGACCCGGTCACGGGTTCAGGGAAGACGACCACACTCACAGCCACGGAAATCGATCAGGTCATTCATGAATAAATCAGCAGGCGTGCTTCTCGGAATTGTTGTTGCCATCGGCGCCATCAGCGCAGGCGGGGCCTGGTACACCGGGACCAAGATCGAAGGCGTACTGAACAACGCCGTCGTCAATGCCAACAAAGAGCTGCAAACGGCCATGGCTGGCTCCAACGGCACCGCGTCGCTGGAACTGGTTTCGCTGGAACGCCACACCTTCACCAGCACCGCGCACTATCGCCTCAAGGGTGAAGGCGAGATGTTTGGTGACAAGCCGGTCGAGCTGCTGTTCGTCGACCACATCGAGCACGGCCCACTGCCGTTCTCGCGTCTGGTCTCGCTGAAATGGCTGCCGGTCATGGCCACCAGCAATTACGAGCTGGAAAAGAATGCCGCCACCGAGAAGTGGTTCGCCGCGACCAAAGGTGCCGCACCGCTTAAAGGCGTGACCAACATCGGTTACGACGAATCCACCACCAGCACCCTCGAATTGCAGCCGTTTGAGACCGCACTGGATGAACAATCGAGCCTGAAGTTCTCCGGTCTGAACATGGACATCTCCGCCAGCGCGCAAGCGCAGAAGGTTAAAGCCAACGGTTACATGGACAGTCTGAAACTGGTCACCGTGGCTGAAGATCAGGCGCCGGTGCAGGTCGAGCTCAACGGTCTGACCCTGGCCAGCAACCTCGCCAAGAGCAGCTACGGCTACTACACCGGCGAAAACACCCTGGAGCTGACCAGCAGCAAAACCACCTTCGGTCCCAAGCAATCGGTGCTCGGCGTGAAGAACTTCGAAATGAAGAACCTCACCGAAGAAAGCGGCAGCAATGCTTCCGGTCGCGCTGACTACAAAATTGGCGAAGTGACGCTCAACGACAAGAAAATCGGTTCGGCGAGCATGGCCATGAGCCTGAAGAACCTCGACATCCCGTCGACCATGTCGCTGATGCAGATCTACCAGACCAAACTGCAGCCGTACGAGAAAGCCGCTGCCGAAGCGACCGCTCAAGGTCTGCCAGCGCCGGAGCTGAACCTGACCGAAGCGGAAAACGCCCAGGTCAAAGCCGATCTGCAGAAACTGCTGGCCGCCGGCCCGCAGATTGCGCTGGAAAACCTCTCGTTCAATACCGCCAACGGCGAAAGCAAGGCCAATCTGGTGATCGACCTGACCAAACCGCAATCGATGGATTTGCCGCCGGATCAGTTGGGCAAACAACTGATCGCGTTGCTCGACCTGAATATTCAGGTGTCCAAGCCAATGCTGGTTGATCTGCTCAGCGTGCAGGCGCAACTGGACGGCCAGACCGATGCCAAAGCCATCGTTGATCAGTCCAAAGAAGCTGCCGACATGTTCGCCGGCATGGCAGTCGGTTCGCAATTGGCGGTCGTGGACGGCAGCAACGTCGTGACCAAGCTGCATTACGCCGCCAATCAGGTGGAATTCAACGGCCAGAAGATGACCGTTGAGCAGTTCGTCGGTTTCCTGATGAGCAAGTTCGCGGGCGTCACGCAAGTGCAGTAATCCTGCGCTCTTAATAGCAACGCCCGGCCTCTGTGTTGAACAGACGCCGGGCGTTTTGCTGTCTGGCGTTCGGGTTTTCGCTGTCGCGGCGGAGCCACCGTGACGATTCTGAACAAATATTGCGTTGCGGATATTGGTCTACGCTTGCATGCAAGACTGCCTGACTAAGCTTGGCCGAATGCTGTCTATGTCGGTCACCGTTCCGAATGGGCAAGGAGGGCATTGCGACCCGGCTGGCCATGTAAGGATGCTGACGAATGCCGCGTATTGATGTTCCTGTATTGCATCGTGGTTTACGCCCGTTGTTCCGTGTTGCGCTGTGCAGCCAGTTGCTCTGGCCGGCGCTGGCCTTTGCCGACACGCCCTATGATCAGATGGTTCGCGATGCGCGTGCCGGGCAGTACACCCCTGCGCTGACGGTGCTGCGTCAGGTGCCTCCGGGCCAGTCGACCACCGGGCAGATCAGCGATCACCTGCAAATTGCCAGTTGGGCCGGGCTCGACGCCGAAGTGGTCAAGGTTTATGAAACCGAGGGCCGCGACCGTGTGCTGCCGGTGCAGGCGCTGACCGCCACCGCACGCGCCTATCGCAACCTCAAGCGTTGGGATCAGGCGACTCAGGTCTACAACAAGGCCTTGGCACTGGAGCCGGACAACGCCGATCTGCAGCTTGGCCTGGCCCTGACTCAAGCCGACGCCGGCAAACCCGACGAAGCAGTGACCCGCGCCAAGGCGCTGGTGGCGGGCAAACCCGATGACCCTGCTCGCCGCCTCGCGCTGGGCTACGCGCTGACGCGTGACAACAAACCCTACGACGCGCTGTTCGAATACGATCAGGCCTTCAAGCGCGCCGGCAGCAAACCGGAAGTCGCCCGCGAATACGTGGTCGCCCTGCAAAAGGCGCGTCTGCCGGAACCGGCGCTGCGCCTGGCCAATCAACGGCCTGGCCTGATCGATCCAGTGACTTTGCGCCGACTCGAAGGCGATCTGGCCGCCGAGCGCGTGCGTCTCGCCGAATTCGCCACACGCAGCGAAAAAGAACGCTACGTCATCGCCGACCGGGCGCTGGCCGACTACGACAAACTGCTCGCTACCTGGACACCGGACGCCACTGCGCACGACGACGTGATCCGCTGGCGCATTGACCGCATGGGCGCGCTCAAGGCCCGGGCGCGCACCGCCGACGTCATCACCGAGTACCAGAAGCTGCAAGCCGAAGGCGTGAAGATTCCGACCTATGCCCTGCGTTGGGTGGCGGCGTCTTATCTCGATCAGCGTCAGCCGGAAATTTCCACTGACCTGTATCGCCAGGTCCTGTCGGCACCCGATGCCGACGCGGGTGATCGTCTCGAAGACAGCACCGCGCTGTATTACTCATTGCTGGAAAGCGACCGCGCCGAAGAGGCACGCAAAGTCGCCGAAGACCTGGCCAAGTCACAACGCCCGCGCATCGAACTCAAGGGCTTGCCCATCGGCAATCCCAACGACGAATGGATGGACGCCCAACAACTCGCAGCGCAGGCCGGCACTTACGGTTCCGATTTGCCGCATGGTGAGGAGCGTTTGCAGACCCTGGTCGATCAGGCGCCGGGTAACGTCGGCTTGCGTCTGGCTCAGGCCGATCTGTATCTGGCCCGCAACTGGCCGCGCCGCGCAGAAATGCAGCTCAAGGAAACCGAGAGCATGGTGCCGCGCGACATGGGCCTGGAGATCGGCCAGGCGCACACCGCCATGGAGTTGCAGGAATGGCGGCAGATGGATGCGCTGACCGACGACGTGGTCGCGCGTTATCCGGACAACCGTCAGGTACAGCGTCTGGCCCGTGAACGTGAAGTGCATGACATGTCCGAACTGCGCGTTGAAGCCTATGGTGGCAAGGCCAATGGCGGCAGCGGCGGTAATGCCGGGGCCGTCAGCGGCAGCCGTGATTTCGGTATTCAAACGACGCTGTACAGTCCGCCGATCGATGAAGACTGGCGCGTGTTCGCCGGCGCGGGTTATGCCACTGGTGACTTCGCCGAAGGCACGGGAAATCACCGCTTCCAGCGCGTCGGTCTGGAACGTCGTACCCGCGACATGACCCTTGAAGCCGAAGTCTCCAACCACTCCTACGGTTACGGCGACAAGCAGGGCGCACGTCTGGCTATCGCCCGCGACATCAACGACAACTGGCAATACGGCGGCAGCCTCGAATATCTGTCGGCCGAGACCCCATTGCGCGCGCTCAACAGCGACATCAAGGCCAATGGTGGCAGCGGTTTCATCCGCTGGCGCGCCAACGAAAGCCGCGAGTGGAAACTGTCGGTGAGCCCGTCGCACTTCAGCGACGGCAACAACCGCGTCGAAGCCTTGCTCACCGGCCGCGAAGGCGTCTACAGCGCGCCGAACGTGCAGGTCGATGCCGGGCTGGAAGTCGGCACCAGCCACAACTCCAACTCTGAAGACGTGCCGTACTTCAATCCGAAGTCGGACTTCAGTGTGATGCCGACAGTCAACGTCAATCACGTGCTCTACCACCGCTACGAGACCTCCTGGAGCCAACAGTTCCAGGCAGGGGCGGGTACGTATAGCCAGCGTGATCACGGCACCGGCGGCATGGCTTTGCTCGGTTACGGCCAACGTTATGCCTGGAACGACGTGTTCGAGGTGGGCGGTTTGTTCAGTGTGATCAACCGGCCTTACGACGGTGATCGGGAAACCGATCTGCGTCTGCTCGTCGACCTCACTTTCCGCTTCTAGAAGAGTTTGAAGATGCCTTTGATTTCGCGTTTCATCCTTCTGCTGGGAGTGCTGCTGGTCAGCGCCTGCGCCCAGCAAGCCCCGGCCTTTGCGCCGCCGTCCGAGCGTCCGCTGGCGGCCAGTGAAAAACCGTGGCCGAAAAATCACGTGCTCGGCATCGCCTATCACGATATCGAAGACCGCGACCCCGATCAGGCCGTGGTGGCGGTACGCACCGAGCGCATGATCGAGCAGCTCGCCTGGCTGCGGGAAAACGGCTACAAACCGGTGACGGTCGACCAGATCATGGCGGCGCGCAAGGGCGGCCCGGAGCTGCCGGCGAAGGCGATTCTGCTGAGTTTCGACGACGGTTATTCGAGCTTCTACACCCGCGTGCTCCCTGTTTTGCGTGCCTACAACTGGCACGCGCTGCTGGCGCCGGTCGGTAGCTGGATCGACACGCCGCTCAATCAACCGGTGGATTTCGCTGGCGCCCCGCGTGCACGTTCCGACTTCCTGACCTGGGATCAGGTGCGTGAAATCTCGCAATCGGGTCTGGTGGAAATCGCAGCGCACACCGATGCCAACCACAAAGGGATTCTGGCCAACCCGCAAGGCAACATGCAGCCTGCCGCCGCGACCCGGCGCTACGATCCCGTCACCAAGCGTTATGAATCCGAGGCTGACTTCCAGGCGCGGATTCGCACCGACGTGAACAACATCTCGGAGAAAATCCGCAAGGTCACTGGCTACAAACCGCGCGTCTGGGTTTGGCCTTACGGCACGGCGGATGGCACGTCGCTGACCGTGGTCGGTGAGGAGGGCTACGAAATGGCCCTGACCCTCGACGACGGTCTTGATGCCCTCGATAACCTGATGAGCAGTCCGCGCTTCCTCGTCGCCTCCGATCCTGACGGCGAGCATTTCGCCAACAGCGTGGTCGCGGCGCAGTCGGATTTCGTCATGCGTGTGGTGCATGTCGATCTGGACAATGTCTACGACCCGGATCCGGCACAACAGGACATCAACCTTGGCAAACTGGTGCAGCGCATGGCTGACATGGGCGCCAACACGGTGTTCCTGCAAGCCTTTGCCGATCCACAGGGCGACGGCCTGGTGCATTCGCTGTACTTCCCCAACCGCCACTTGCCGGTGCGCGCCGATATCTTCGACCGTGTTGCCTGGCAGTTGCGCACCCGTGCCCACGTGAAGGTCTTCGCATGGATGCCGGTGCTGAGTTTCGGTCTCGATTCGAAATTGCCGCGCGTGACCCGCTGGGACCCGAAAACCGGAACCACCTTGGTCGATCCTGACCAGTACAAACGCCTGTCGCCATTCGATCCTGAGGTGCGGCGGATCATCGGTGAAATCTACGAAGACGTGGCGCGACTGACGTCGGTCGACGGCATCCTCTATCACGACGACGCAGTGCTTTCGGACTTTGAAGACGCCAGCCCTGAAGCATTGAAGGCCTACGCCGCCCAAGGCTTGCCCGGTTCTATTGCTGCGCTTCGCGATGACCCGGCCGCGATGCAGCGCTGGACGCGCTTCAAGAGCAAATACCTCATCGACTTCACCAACGAGTTGACCGCCAAAGTCCGTGCGATTCGTGGCCCGCAGGTGCTGACCGCGCGCAACATCTTCGCCGAGCCGATGCTCAATCCGCACAGCGAAGAATGGTACGCGCAGAACCTCGACGACTTCCTCGCGACCTACGACTGGACGGCACCGATGGCCATGCCGTTGATGGAAAAGCAGACCCAGGCAGAGTCCGGCCCGTGGCTGGAGTCGCTGGTGCAAACCGTGAGCAAGCGCCCCGGGGCACTGAACCGCACAGTGTTCGAATTACAGGCCCGTGACTGGACGAAAAAGGATCAGGCCAATATCGATGGCGCGCATCTCGCGGACTGGATGGGTCGCCTCAAGCGTCAGGGCGCGACCAGTTTCGGCTATTACCCGGACAACTTCCTCGACAACCTGCCGGACCTGAAAACCGTAAGGCCTGCGCTCTCCAACAAATGGAACCCATGACATGCTGGATAGACTGTTAGCCCTGCTTGTTCTGGCGATTGTCCTCGGCGTACCGCTGGGGCTGATCTTCCTGGTGACTGGGCAGTTCCTGATGGACTTCGTGTTCTTCTACCCGTTGTTCATGTCCGGGCTGTGGATTGCCGGCGGCCTGTATTTCTGGCTGCACTGGGAGCGCCACTGGCCGTGGCAGGACGACACGCTGCCGCCACCACTGGAAGGCGAACCGCTGATCTCGATCCTGATCCCTTGCTACAACGAAGGTGATAACGCCGCCGACACCATCCACGCGGCGCTGGCCCAGCATTACCCGAACATCGAAGTCATCGCGATCAACGACGGCTCCAAGGACAACACTGCCGAGGTGCTCGACAGGCTGGCCAAGGAAGATCCACGCCTGCGCGTGCTGCACTTGGCGGAAAACCAGGGCAAGGCTGTGGCGCTGCGCATGGGCGCCATCGCTGCACGTAGCGAATACCTGGTGTGCATCGACGGCGATGCGCTGTTGGCGCCGAACACGGCGGCGTATCTGGTAGCGCCGATGCTCGACAACAACCGCCTCGGCGCCGTGACCGGTAACCCGCGGATTCGTACACGCTCGACTTTGGTCGGGCGAGTGCAGGTCGGCGAGTTCTCCTCGATCATCGGCCTGATCAAACGTACGCAACGGGTGTTCGGGCGGATCTTCACCGTCTCCGGGGTGATCGTCGCGTTCCGCCGCTCAGCGCTGAACCGGGTGGGCTACTGGAGCCCGGACATGATCACCGAAGACATCGACATCAGCTGGAAGCTGCAACTCGATCACTGGAGCATCTTCTACGAGCCGCGCGCCTTGTGCTGGATTCTCATGCCGGAAACCCTTGGCGGCCTGTGGAAGCAGCGTCTGCGTTGGGCTCAGGGCGGCGCCGAGGTGTTGTTCAAAAACATTCGAGGGATTTGGCAGTACCGGCACCGTTATCTGTGGCCGTTGCTGTTCGAATATTGCCTGTCGACCGGTTGGGCCTTCACCTTCCTGCTGTCGGTGATTTTCTGGGGCGTCGGCAAGTTCGTGGTCATGCCCGAAGCCATCGCGGTGGATCATTTGATGCCGCCGGCGTTCACCGGTTTACTGCTGGCCTTCGTCTGTCTGGTGCAGTTCGCGGTCAGCATCGTCATCGACCGTCGCTATGAACCGGGTCTGGGCAAGACCATGTTCTGGGTGGTCTGGTATCCGTTGGTGTTCTGGCTCATCAGCCTGCTGACCACGTTGGTCAGTTTCCCCAAAGTGCTGTTTGGCCAACATCAGAAGCGTGCGCGTTGGGTCAGTCCAGACCGGGGCATCAAACCGGTCGGCGACGACGAAGAGGAGGTCATCAAATGAAAATCATCCGGACCCGTCAGCGGCCATTTCTGGTGGTGATCGACGTGATCCTTACCGTGTTGGCGTGGGTTGGCCTGCTGTTTTTGCTAATACGTGGGTTATGGCCACTGATCGAAACGCACGCGGGCGGGCCGCGCATCGATAACTCGGCATTCGAAGCGCTGGGGACCTTGCAGATTTATCTGTGGGTGGCGTTGGTCAACGCAGTGATACTGATCAGTTGGGCGCGTTATCAACAGCGCAAAAGTCGCAGTTTCGCCCAGCGCCGGTTACCGTCGCCAGTGATCGACGATGAAGGGCTGAGCAAGAGCTTCAAGCTTTGCGATGATCGTTTTCAGAAACTGCGTACGCCCGGAATCATGACGATTCACAACGATCAGGAAGGCGATATCAGTCGTGTAGTGACGCACTTCTGGCCGGTGGAACAACAAGAGTTGCCACCACCGCTCGCGCCGCTGGAGAACCCGCGAGTGATCTTTCTGCACGCCGAAGACGATGACAACCGCGATCCGGTCAATCGGTCGACCTGATTACGGTAATCCAATGTAGGAGAGGGTCATTGATCGCGGATCAGTTTCCACGCCTCTGCAATGGACAGCGGCTGTTTCATGCGTTCGGCCAGCATGGCCATGGCGCGTTCTTTTTCGCAGGCGACTGCCGCGACCAGCACACCATTTCTGCCGAACAGCCCAATAAACGGCGGGTGCTCGGGATCGCCGAGAAACTCGACCTCATCCCAATGTTCGGCGTGACCGAGATAGTCGTAGTTCTTGCCAAAATGCCAGGTCCAGAAAAACGCTACGTCGAGGTAGTGCTCTTCGCCTCCGAGCATGTTCGCGGCAGCGATTCGCGCATGTTGCTGGGCCAGGCGCCAGTGCTCGATGCGCTGAGGCTGGCCGTTGAGCGTGAAGGTGGCAATGTCGCCAATCGCCCACAGGCTGTCGCTGACGCGCATGCCGTCATCGACCCGCAGCGATTGGTCTTTCTCCCGTGGCAGTGAAGCAAACGCTTCTGTGGCCGGGTGCACGCCGACCCCCGCCAGCACCAGATCCGCAGAAATCCGTAAGCCGTTGTCCAGCAGCACCGCCTCGACCTTGCCGTCGCCAATGATCTCGGTGGCCGCATGCTCGCTGATGAATTTCACGCCGTTTTGTTCGTGCAGTGCACGCAGGGCTTTGCCCACGGCCTCGCCGAACTGGGCGACGAAAGGCACGGCGTGGCGTGCGAGCACGGTGACGTCGAGGCCGTGCTGGCGCAGCGCCGAGGCGCATTCAAGGGCGATGAAGCTGTCGCCGATGATCACCGCGCGTTGCTCCGGTGTCGCCGCGCTCATGATCTGCTCGGCCTGGGCTTTTGAGCGCAGGACAAATACCTGAGGCAAGTCGGCACCGGGCAACTCCAGCGGATTGGGCTCGGCCCCTGTGGCGAGCACCGCCGCGTGGTAATTGAGCGTCCGGCCATCCTTCAAGTGCAGAGTTTTGCTCTCGACGTCGAGCCCGACGACTTCGCTTGCGACCCGATTGATGTGTTGTTCGCGATAAAAATCGTCATCGCGCAGCGGCGGGGTTTCCTGCACCGGCATTTCTCCGGCGAGGACAAATTTGCTCAGCACGGTGCGGTCATACCCGGCGTCAGGCTCTCGGTCGATCATCTTGATGCGACCGCTAAAACCCTTCTCCCGCAGAGCTGCCGCGCACGCCGTGCCCGCTGCTCCTGCGCCGACAATCACGAAGGTGCGTGAATCGTCGGCAGGCGGCGTATGCGCGTCCGGCAGTGGTTGGTCATCGACCCAAACCTCTTCGCCGCGCAGTTCCAGTGGATAACGCTTGAGGCTGTCGAGGGCCGGCGGTTCGCACAAGGCGCCGTCTTCAGCGCGAAACGCAGCCTTGTGCCACGGGCAGATCAGGCGTCCATGACACAACGCACCGTCAGCCAGGGGCGCGCCGGCATGTGGGCATTCGCCCTGAAAAGCGCGTAGCTCGCCGTTTGAGCGCAGCAACACAATCTTGCAGTCGCCGATTTCGACTTGCAGGCCACGGTCTTCAGGTACATCGGCGCTACGGGCGACAAGGTGCAGGGGCATGTTCGGCTTCCTCGCAGGTATTTCTCTTACGAGTTTGCACAACAGTGCGAGGTTCAGCCATTTGCTACTGCCACGGCATGAACGGTACAGCTATAGTTTGCAGGCCGACGACGGCCCAACTGCACAAGGTGCTCCCGGAATGACCCGATTGACCTCTCTCAACCCTTGGCTGGCGGCCGTCGCCGTCGCCCTTTGCGTGCAGTTTCCGGCGCAGGCGGCCCAGGAGCGTTTCACCCTCGACATCCCCGGTGTCTCGGATAACCGCCTGTTCACGGCAGCAGCGGCCAGCGATGCGGCCGGTTGCGGCGGCAAGAACCAGTCGCCGGCCCTGAGCTGGAACGCCGGTCCCGCCGGTACCCTGAGCTATGCGATCGTCATGCACGACCCGGATGGCCAGAAAGGCCTGGGTGTCGATCACTGGATTCACTACGGCATCAAAGCCACAACGCGGCAGATTGCGGCCGGTGTCGGCGCGAAATCCGCGCTCGAAGGTGTCGGTGGCACCAACAGCAAGGGCAACACGCATTACATGGGGCCGTGCCCGCCGGTGGGCGACAGCGCGCATCACTACATCATCCAGATCTACGCGCTTGATCTGGCCCCGGACGCACTGCCGGCCGGCCTGACCCGCGCTGAGCTGATGGAGAAAATCAAAGGTCACGTGCTGCGCAACAGCAGCGTGGTGCGGCGTTATCACCGCTGAAAAATATTTTTAGCGGTGTTTAACCCGAATCGGAAGGGCTGGCCGTCTCAGTGGATGAATGCTCAATTTCATCCCGAGGTCAGCCCCATGTCTCTTCCTCTGCCTTTCTTGCGCCCTGTTGCGGTCGGTGTTTTGCTGGCCCTCGCCGGTTGCGGCGCTTCTTCCACGCCGGAAACCGGCGCTGTGCGGGTGCCCGTTCCGTCTGCGCCGCCTGTTGCACAGGAAGCGGTGAAGGCCGAAGTCTCACTGGCCAAGCGTGCCGTGTACACCCTGCCCAATCCTGGTTTTGCGCCCATGCCCCGTGATGATAGTTATCCACAGGGCTATCGCGACGAGCCGCGCGAGCAGTATCAAAAACTTGCCGACAGCCCGATCCACAGTGTCGCCGAGACGCCGGTTTCAACCTTCAGCGCCGACGTCGACAGCGGTGCTTACGCTAACGTCCGTCGCTTGCTCAATCAGGGACGGCTACCGCCGGAAGGCGCCGTGCGACTGGAGGAAATGGTCAATTACTTCCCCTACGATTACGCCTTGCCCAGCGACGGCTCGCCCTTTGGCGTGACCACCGAATTGGCCGCGTCACCGTGGAATCCGCACACGCGGCTGCTGCGCATCGGCATCAAGGCCTCCGACCGCGCGGTGGCGGAATTGGCCCCGGCCAATCTGGTGTTTTTGGTCGATGTGTCCGGCTCGATGGATCGCCGCGAAGGCCTGCCGATGGTCAAAAGCACGTTGAAACTGCTGGTCGATCAATTGCGCGAGCAGGATCGTGTGTCGCTGGTGGTGTATGCCGGCGAATCGAGAGTGGTGCTGGAGCCCACTTCCGGACGGGAAAAAGCGAAAATTCGTACAGCTATCGATCAGTTGACGGCGGGCGGTTCGACCGCGGGTGCCTCAGGCATTGAGCTGGCCTACCAAATGGCCCAGCGGGCGTTCATGCCCACAGGCATCAACCGCATCCTGCTGGCCACCGATGGCGACTTCAACGTCGGCGTCAGCGACTTCGACAGCCTCAAGCAAATGGCTGTGGATAAACGCAAAACCGGGATTTCCCTGACCACCCTGGGTTTCGGTGTGGATAACTACAATGAACACTTGATGGAACAACTGGCCGACGCTGGCGATGGCAACTACGCCTACATCGACAACCTGCGCGAGGCGCGCAAAGTGTTGGTCGATCAGCTCAGCTCGACCCTTGCCGTGGTGGCGAAAAACGTCAAATTGCAGGTGGAGTTCAACCCGGCGCAGGTCAGCGAGTATCGCCTGCTCGGCTACGAAAACCGTGCGTTGAAACGTGAGGACTTCAGCAATGACAAAGTCGATGCCGGCGAAATCGGCGCAGGCCACACCGTGACTGCGCTCTACGAAATTGTCCCGGCGGGCGAGAAGGGTTGGCTGGAGCCGCTGCGCTACGGTAAATCGAGTGCGGCTGAGTCCGAAAAGAACGGAGAATTGGCGATGCTGCGTGTGCGTTATCAACAACCTGACGGTGGGAAAAGTCTGCTGATCGAGCGCCCGATCGCCAATCAGGTCGCACCCGCCAGCGAAGACCTGCGTTTTGCCGCAGCAGTTGCGGCGTTTTCTCAGCAGCTCAAGGACGGTCGCTACACCGGTGATTTCAGCCTGAAAGACACCGAAGCGCTGGCCCGTGGTGCGCGGGGCGATGACCGGTTCGGCTTGCGTAACGAGTTCGTGCAACTGGTCGAGCTGGCGCAAAGCCTGCGCACTGCAACCGCATCGAACGCGATGGCCACTGAGCGACGGATTGAATAGTGAGTCGGCTGAAGGGTTTTATCAGTCAGCTGTTCGCCTCTGCGCACAGCTCAACCGCCAACAGCGATGAAGCGCTGTTGGCGCGCTATCGCGAGGGCGACGGCGCGGCGTTCGAGATCTTGTACGCCCGCCATCGTCAGGGCCTGTATCGATTTTTGCTTGGCTTGAGCGGCAAACCCGAGCTGGCCGACGAGATCTTTCAGGAGACTTGGCTGAGCCTGATTCGCAGCGCCAGTCAGCCACAAGGCCGGGCGACTTTTCGTACGTGGCTGTTCCAGATTGCCCGCAATCGTCTGATCGATCATTGGCGCAAGCACGGCGCCCAACAACCGCTGCACGACAGTTACGACGAGCAGGCGCATGCGCTCAGCGACGAAGCCAGCGATCCTGCACAATTGCTGAGCCTCAGCCGCGACAGCCAGCGCCTGGAAAACGCCCTGCAAGCCTTGCCCGCCGAACAACGCGAAGTGTTCCTGCTGCGCGCCCACGGCGATCTTGACCTGGCACAAATCGCCAGCCTCACCGAAACACCGCTGGAAACCGTCAAAAGCCGCCTGCGCTACGCCCAGCAAAAACTGCGTCGGCTGCTGGCCGAGGAGGTACTGACATGACTGACGCCCGCAAGACACCCGAAGATCCGCTGATCAACCATGTCCGCGAACAGCATGACGGCGAGCCGCCCGCGCACCTCGATGCATTCATTTTGAATGCCGCACGCCGAGAAACCCCGGCCGTGTCACCGACGCTGGGGCAACGCTGGCTTCAGGCCTGCCGTAAACCACGCTGGCAAGTGGCATTCGCCAGTCTGGTCGGCGTCGCCTTGATGCTGTCGCTGGTGCAACGCGTGCCCGAACCGCAGCGCCAGTACGACTACGCCCCGGCCCCAAGTCTCGCCGTGCCGATGGCCGAGGAGGGCGGTGCACAACTGCACCGCTTGTCCGCCCCGGCCAGTGCCATGCCGGCTCCGGCGCCGATGATGGAAATGGCCAAACCGATGCAAAGCGAAGCGCTCAGCGCTGACGAAACCAAGTTCAGCAAACGTGCCGCAGCGCCAGCCAACGGCCTCGACGCGCAACTGCGCGAAGTCCTGCGCCTGCGCGAATCCGGCCAGTCGCAAGCGGCCGACAGCCTGTTCAACAACCTGCACAAACGCTACCCGAACGCCGATCTCGACACCCGACTCGAACAGTTGCAGGAAAAATGACCCCCTGAACCCTCAGCCATTTGGCATTGCCCCGCAAAAACGCGCAATATCGGGCCATTGCCAATACGCTGGAGGACAACGTGGCATCGAAAATTGACCGCATTGCCCAACTGCTCGACAACCCGGAAATACGCCGGGCGATTACCGAGGCGCGTAAGGAGTTTCTGCTGAACCAGCCGGAAGAAGATGTCGTTGATGAAGACGAGGTTTTTGAGGAGGAGGCTGGGGAGGAAGAAGAGGATGACGACGATTACGATGAGTTTGACTGGACGACGGAGTGACGCCGATTTGCCCGAGGTTCATTTTCAAAAATATCCAAACCTCTGCTTACGATGACGCCCGACTACATTGCTCAAGTGAATGGGAAGAACGACACACTCGATCATCGAATCAAAGCCGATCTGCATTCGCACGTAACAGTCGGTTTTGAAACGCGTGCAGCCAATGAGTACTGAATTACATCAGTCGCGTTGCGCGTTGACCGTTCACGCCAAAAAGAGCACTATAAGGTACTATTTTTCGTACCTTTGGAGCCGTCATGGAGCAACTGCTAGCAAGTCGCTCGGTGAGCATTACCGAATTGAAACGCAGCCCTAGCTCCGTGATCGAGCAGGCTGGCTCGGAACCTATTGCGGTTCTTAACCATAATCGTCCCGCTGCCTACTTGTTGGCGCATGCGACTTATCAGGAATTGCTGGATCGTTTGCGAGCGGCTGAGTTGCGTGAAGCGATTGCTGCAAGTCGCAATGATCCTCGTCCGGCGGTCGCTGCCGACACCGTTTTTGCTGAGCTTGATGCGCTTATAGATGACATCGAAGCTGAGCAAAATCGTTTATGAGGCGATTGTTATTCTCCGCATTTGCAAGAGAGGATTTGCAGCAGATCGCCCGGTACATTGCTCGCGACAACCCCGGACGTGCTCGAAGCTTTGTAGGTGAGTTGCGTGTGCGCTGTGTTCAATTGGCCAGCCAGCCGAATCAAGGAATTTCCCGAGAGGATTGTGCCAAAGGGGTGAAAATGATTACTCACGGTCGATACCTGATTTTTTACTCGATTGTTGAGAGCGATATTCAGATAGAGCGGGTTCTCCACAGCGCGCGAGACATTGCTCGACTATTTGATCCCAACAATCCGGATCGATAGCCAGAACAGCTGAAAAACAGTCGCCCACAAAAAAGCCCCGGACCATCACAGTCCGGGGCTTTCTCGTTTAAATCAATGGTGCACCAGGCGGGATTCGAACCCACGACCCCTGCCTTCGGAGGGCAGTACTCTATCCAGCTGAGCTACTGGTGCAGCGGGCGACATCATACCTAGGTCGGCTCGGGGCGTCCATGCTGGGTTTTGGCGTGGATTGTGAGTGCGCGTGTCGGTTGAAATCGCTGCATTCCATAAAGCTGTAACGTCCTGCAAAACCCTCGCTTGGCGCTTCGGTGTGGTTGATCTAAGGTTTTGTTGGGGCGAAGGCTTTTGGCGCGTTGATCTGAAAATTTCCACAAACGCGGCGTTTTTGTTCTTTTTTTCGAACGACCTATTGTCCTTTACCCCCTTTGATCCTACGATCCGTTTGAGATTTCAAACGCTCTTTGATGGGTGTTGCAGCGCTGGTGGTTCGAAATGTCCACGGTTGATGCGCCACACCCGGTCACTGATTTCCCTGACGGCAGCCTTGCGAGGCGCCTTTCTACAATCATAATTTGCTCCGCGCAGGCCGCGGTGCTGTTAAGGAAAGCCGACATGCAGCTTAAAGACACCCAGTTGTTCCGCCAGCAAGCCTTCATTGATGGCGCTTGGGTTGATGCGGACAACGGTCAGACGATCAAGGTCAATAACCCGGCCACCGGCGAAATCCTCGGTACCGTGCCAAAAATGGGCGCCGCCGAAACCCGCCGTGCCATCGAAGCCGCTGACAAGGCGCTGCCGGCCTGGCGTGCACTGACCGCCAAGGAGCGTGCAGGCAAGCTGCGTCGTTGGTTCGAACTGATGATCGAGAACCAGGACGACCTCGCTCGCCTGATGACCCTCGAACAGGGCAAGCCGCTGGCCGAAGCCAAGGGCGAAATCGTGTACGCCGCTTCGTTCATCGAGTGGTTCGCCGAAGAAGCCAAGCGCATCTACGGTGACGTGATTCCTGGCCACCAGCCGGACAAACGCCTGATCGTGATCAAGCAGCCAATCGGCGTGACCGCAGCGATCACTCCGTGGAACTTCCCGGCGGCGATGATCACCCGTAAAGCCGGCCCAGCGCTGGCGGCCGGTTGCACCATGGTGCTCAAGCCTGCTTCGCAAACTCCGTTTTCCGCTTTCGCCCTGGCCGAACTGGCTCAGCGTGCCGGCATTCCTGCGGGCGTATTCAGCGTGGTCTCCGGCAGCGCTGGCGACATCGGCAGCGAGCTGACCAGCAACCCGATCGTGCGCAAACTGTCCTTCACCGGTTCGACTGAAATCGGTCGTCAACTGATGGCGGAATGTGCCAAGGACATCAAGAAAGTCTCGCTGGAACTGGGCGGCAACGCGCCGTTCATCGTGTTCGACGACGCGGACCTGGATAAGGCCGTCGAAGGCGCGATCATTTCCAAGTACCGCAACAACGGCCAGACCTGCGTCTGCGCCAACCGCCTGTACATTCAGGATTCGGTCTACGACGCGTTCGCCGAGAAGCTGAAAGTGGCAGTCGCCAAGCTGAAGATCGGTAACGGTCTGGAAGACGGCACCACCACTGGCCCGCTGATCGACGAAAAAGCCGTGGCCAAGGTGCAGGAACACATTGCTGACGCTGTGGCCAAAGGCGCTACCGTACTGGCCGGTGGCAAGGCGATGGAAGGCAACTTCTTCGAGCCGACCATTCTGACCAACGTGCCGAAAAACGCAGCCGTGGCCAAGGAAGAAACCTTCGGCCCACTGGCGCCGCTGTTCCGCTTCAAAGACGAAGCCGAAGTGATCGCGATGTCCAACGACACCGAGTTCGGTCTCGCTTCGTACTTCTACGCTCGCGACCTGGGCCGTGTGTTCCGTGTGGCGGAAGCGCTGGAATACGGCATGGTTGGCGTCAACACCGGGCTGATCTCCAACGAAGTCGCGCCGTTCGGCGGCATCAAGGCCTCGGGCCTGGGCCGTGAAGGCTCCAAGTACGGCATCGAAGATTACCTGGAAATCAAATACCTCTGCCTGGGCATCTAAGCCGAGAAAGAGATCGCTGCAAACGCAAAGGGCACGAGAGCGCTGTCCCTTTGCGTCGTTTCAAACCGGAATTTTCTCTGCGGCCGGGAACGCCGTGGCAGTCGATCATCGCATGCTGCCACCGTCGCTTCCTCCCGCTTAATCCTTGAACCACGCCGCCCGATGAGCGGCGAATGAGGACTGTAATGAGCAAGACTAACGCTGAACTGATGGCCCGCCGTACCGCTGCTGTACCACGTGGCGTCGGCCAGATTCACCCGATCTTCGCCGAGTCCGCGAAGAACGCTACCGTGACTGACGTTGAAGGTCGTGAGTTCATCGACTTCGCTGGCGGTATCGCGGTACTGAACACCGGCCACGTACACCCGAAAATCATCGCCGCCGTGACCGAACAGCTGAACAAGCTGACCCACACTTGCTTCCAGGTTCTGGCCTACGAGCCGTACGTAGAAGTGTGCGAAAAGATCAACGCCAAGATCCCGGGTGATTTCGCCAAGAAAACCCTGCTGGTCACCACCGGTTCCGAAGCCGTAGAAAACGCCGTGAAAATCGCCCGTGCCGCCACTGGCCGCGCTGGCGTGATCGCCTTCACCGGCGCTTACCACGGTCGCACCATGATGACCCTGGGCCTGACCGGTAAAGTCGTGCCTTACTCGGCCGGCATGGGCCTGATGCCAGGCGGCATCTTCCGCGCGCTGTACCCGAACGAACTGCACGGCGTGAGCATCGACGACTCGATCGCTTCCATCGAACGCATCTTCAAGAACGACGCCGAGCCGAAAGACATCGCCGCGATCATCATCGAGCCGGTACAGGGTGAAGGTGGTTTCTACGTCGCGCCGAAGGAATTCATGAAGCGTCTGCGCGCGCTGTGCGACCAGCACGGCATCCTGCTGATCGCTGACGAAGTACAGACCGGCGCTGGCCGTACCGGTACGTTCTTCGCCATGGAACAGATGGGCGTTGCTGCCGACCTGACCACCTTCGCCAAATCCATCGCTGGCGGCTTCCCGCTGGCCGGTGTTTGCGGCAAGGCCGAATACATGGACGCCATCGCTCCAGGCGGCCTGGGCGGCACCTACGCCGGTAGCCCGATCGCTTGCGCCGCGGCCCTGGCCGTGATGGAAGTGTTCGAAGAAGAAAACCTGCTGGATCGCTGCAAGGCAGTCGGCGAGCGTCTGGTAACCGGCCTGAAAGCCATCCAGGCCAAGTACCCGGTCATCGGCGAAGTCCGTGCCTTGGGCGCGATGATCGCGGTCGAGCTGTTTGAAAACGGCGACAGCCACAAACCAAACGCTGCTGCAGTAGCGTCGGTTGTGGCCAAGGCGCGCGACAAGGGCCTGATCCTGCTGTCGTGCGGCACTTACGGCAACGTGCTGCGCGTACTCGTACCGCTGACTTCGCCGGACGAGCAACTGGACAAAGGCCTGGCGATCATCGAAGAGTGCTTCTCCGAGCTGTAATGCCCGGCGCTGTGTGATCGGATCGACAAAAAACCCGCCTCGGCGGGTTTTTTTACGCCCCTTGAAACACATCGGGCGCTTTAGCGCTGTATCGAATGGCCAGCATTGGCTAAGGTTCAGGCATTGCAAGGGAGAGCGCGCATGACTGCCGTTGAATTACCCGCCGTACCCCGAGTGCTGATTGCCGAGGCTGATCCATGGTCTCGTGACTTGCTCAAACAAGTGTTGCTGAACGTGCGTTGCGATGCTCGTGTCGATTTGTGTGCCGATGGCCAGCAGGCCTTGGACCTGCTGCGTGACGTGCCCTATGACCTAGCGATCGTTGACTGGGAATTGCCCGGCACCGATGGTCTCAACGTGCTGCGCAGCGTTCGTCAGCGCAAACGCAATCCGCCGCTGCCGTTCATTTTGATGAGCAGTCGCACTGACAGCGCCAGCGTGCGCGAAGCCCTGCCGCTGGCGCCGACCGCTTACCTTGCCAAACCGCTGAACATGGAAAGCCTGACCGACCGCTTGCAGGGTTTGCTGCTCAATGCTGGCGAAGAGGTATTTTGCGAAGTACCGGCCCTGGCATCGGGCATGACCTTGTCGGTGTTTCTTGAGCGGCGCCGTGAGCAGGCCGATGGTGCGCCGTTGATGACTGATGTGCAGGTGGCAGTCAAACGCAGCCTGAATCCCAATGGGCTGGACCTGAAGCTGCTGGAAGAAGAGATTCGCACCGATCCGCAGATCACGGCCGTGTTGATTGCCGCCGCCAATAGCGCCGCGCAACACCATGGCGCGCCGGTGCAGACCCTGGCACAGGCACTGCAGCGCTTGGGCACCGGGCAGAGCATGAACCTGATTCTGGGGCTGGCGCTCAAGCGCAGTGCCAGGCTCAGCGACCCGTGTCTGGCTGACTATGCCGAGCGTTACTGGGGACTGTCGCTGCACACCGCTGAATATGCGCGCACGTTGGCGCGCTTGCTCGATCTCGATCAGGAGCGCTGCTATTGCGCGGGCATACTGCATCGCCTCGGTGATCTGGCATTGCTGCGTTGTTTACAGGAATGGCAGCAGGCCGGTGGAGAGCTGGATGAGTTGGAGGAGGTCGGCGAAGCACTGGCAGAATTTGGCGCGGCCTATGGTTCGGCGCTGCGAGCCCGCTGGCGTTTGCCGCTGGAGTTGCGTGAGTTGATTGCCGCGGTCTACCAGCTCGGTGGCGGGGTGTATTCGCGTGAGGCGCTGGTGATGAACATGGCGGCGCAGATGGCCCATCTGACCGAGCGCGAAGGCATAGAGGAACTGGCCAAGAGCCGCACGGCACGGCTGCTCAAGATCGGCTTGCCGGAGTTGATACGAATGCGCAAATAACCTGACTTACACAAACCTCTGTAGGAGTGAGCCTGCTCGCGATAGCGGAGTGTCAGACAACAATGGTTCGCTTGACACTCCGCTATCGCGAGCAGGCTCACTCCTACAATGGATTTCTGTGTAGCTGAGATACGGGTCAGGCAGAAATGATGCGGTTCTTGCCCTGGCGCTTGGCCTCGTACATCGCCGCGTCCGCACGGGCGAACAGGCTGTCGAGGTTTTCATCTGCCTCGGTGAGGCTGGTCAGACCCTGGCTGACGGTGATGCCGAACGTCTGGGCGTCATGGCTGAAACTCAAACGCTGAATCTCCTGTTGCAGCCGCTCGGCCACCTGCATGGCCATGTCCGGCGCACATCCTGGAAACACGGCGGCAAACTCTTCCCCGCCAATCCGCCCGAACAGATCGCCCCGGCGTAACGAACCGCGCCCGCACTCGGCGATTTTTTGCAGCACGTTGTCACCCTCGGGATGGCCGTAGCTGTCGTTGATCAGTTTGAAGTCATCGATATCCAGCAACAGAAACGCCAGTGGCAAGCCTTGCAGGCGCGCCTCTTCAAACGCGCGATTGGCGCATTCGAAAAAGTGTCGACGGTTGCTGCTTTGGGTCAGTACGTCGGTGGTCGCCAGGCGATGCAGTTCGGTTTCCATCTGCTTCTTGTCGGTGATGTCCTCGGCGATGCCGACAATGATCACCGGTTGCCCCGGTTCGTCCTGACGATTGATGAAGCATTTGTCGCTGAGCCAGCGCACCGAGCCATCAGCGGCGATGATCCGATATTCGCGATCTTCCACCGCGCCTTTGTGCAGGACGTCGGCGAGGCTGCGCTCGGCGTATTCAAGGTCATCGGGATAGATGCTGTCGCGCCACTGATTGTGGTCAGCGAGTAAAAGCCCGGCAGAGCGGCCGAAAATTCGTTCATACGCAGGGCTGACGTAAAGCACCTGGCGGGTTTCCCAATTGAAGGCCCAAAGCACGGCGTTGACGCTGACCAGCAGCGAGCTGAACAGCTGTTCGCGTTCGCTCAGCCGCGCGACTTCGCCTTGGGCGTGCATCAATGCCATGAGGGTTTGCGCGGCCTCGGGCCACTGCGCAAGGGATGAGTCTTTTTGATTGTTATTGACCATCGGCACTCGTCTCAAAGGGCGTGCCGGGAGTTCGACAACAGCCACAGTACAGCCCGCCGGGGTGGCGAAGTGTCTTTGAGATAGGGGAATGGAAGCGAAGTTCCCAGCGGCAGAGGGGTTCTGCCGGGTGGTAGTGGCGACGCGTTTCAACAATGAGAACGCGTCGTCAAAATTGCGCTAGCTACGCTACCGATCTGGGATAAATCCCCTCGCCACAGGGGATTCATACAACACAATCAGGCTGCGGCGGGGCGCAGCGAGTAGGTTTTCAACTGGTCAGCAAAATCGCGCAGGGACTGGATGCCACTGGCCTCGGCCTCGTGAATCCACTCTTTGATGGCCGCGAGCATGTCGTGGCCATTTGCGCTGGTCTTGACCCAGATCTGCTGCAGGGCGAGGCGTTTTTCGTAAATTACCTTCAGCGCCTGGCTGTGCTCGAGCATGTTCTGGATGCGCAGGTGATGACGGTCTTCCAGCAGGCTGGTTTCCCGCGACAGCAGGCGTTTGGCCCGATGGAACTGGTGGCGCACCGAATGATCGACCTTGGCCAGCTCTTGCTTGACCAGTGGGCCGATCACCAACTTGCGGTACTGGGCCATGATCTGGAAGCGGTTGTTAAGGATCGCCATTGCGGTGTCCATGTCCAGGCTGCCTTTGCCTTCCACACGGTGGGCAATCGGCGCGACACGCTGCACCTTGGCCAGACGCAGAAAACTGAAGACTTTGATCCATGCCCAACCGAGGTCGAACTCCCACTTCTTCACCGACAGCTTGGCCGAGTTAGGGTAGGTGTGATGGTTGTTGTGCAGTTCTTCACCGCCGATCAGGATGCCCCATGGCACCAGATTGGTCGCCGCGTCGCGGCATTCGAAATTGCGGTAGCCAACGGCATGGCCCAGCCCGTTGATCACGCCGGCGGCCCACACCGGGATCCACATCATCTGGATCGCCCAGATGGTGATGCCGATGGTGCCGAACAGCAGCAGGTCGATGACGCCCATGATCGCGACGCCCAACAGCGGATAGCGACTGTAGACGTTGCGTTCGATCCAGTCTTCCGGGCAGTTCTTGCCGTAGATGCGCAGGGTTTCCGGGTTCTGGGCTTCGGTACGGTAAAGCTCGGCGCCGGTACGCAGTACTGTGGAAAGACCTTTGATGACCGGGCTGTGCGGGTCATCTTCGGTTTCGCATTTGGCGTGGTGTTTGCGGTGGATGGCAGTCCACTCGCGGGTGTTCTGCGCCGTGGTCAGCCACAGCCAGAATCGGAAAAAGTGCTTCAGGCCAGCATTCAGCTCAAGCGAGCGATGGGCCGAGTAACGGTGCAGATAGACCGTGACGCCGACAATTGTCACGTGAGTCATCAGCAGGGTGACTGCGACCAGTGACCAGGCCGACAAGCCAAGAAAACCTTCGTACCACATAGGCTATAGGGCCCTCGATAAAGATAAAAACAGCCGTTGCATTATCACTAAGCACACAGATAAAACCAGTCGCCCTTTCAGATAAGAGTCGCTGAATGTTTCTTGACCTATAATTCCAACCTTTTTGTAGGGACATGGACAGCCGAATGTCTGCCACTTATCGCGATGCCTTGCGTGCAGCGCTGCTCTATCTCGTGCTTGCCGCTCTGTGGCTGCAAGGTTCTGATCATTTATTAAACAATTTCTTCGATGACTCCGTCGATCTTGCCCGATGGCAACTGATCAACGGTTACGTCTTCGCGGCGATCAGCGCCGGGCTGATCTTTCTGGCGCGGGCACGCTTGTGCGAGTTTCTCGGGATCGGTGCGCGGTTGCGCGAGCGTCACGCCGACCGCGAGCGCTTGCGTCAGGCTGCGGCGGTGTTCGATTGCACGCGAGAGGGCGTGCTGGTCACCAATCATCAGGGGCTGATCGTGCACGTCAATCGCGCGTTCATCGAGATCACCGGTTACCAGCGCGAAGAGGTACTCGGCCAGCAACCGAGCCTGTTCAAGTCCGGGCACCATCCGCCGGGTTTTTATCAGGCGATGTTTGCCACGCTGGAAGCGCAAGGCGAATGGAGCGGCGAGATCTGGAACCGGCGCAAAAGCGGCGAGATTTATCCACAGTGGCAAACCATCCGGGTCATTCGCGATGATCAGGGCCGGATCAGTCACTACGTGGCGGTGTTCTCCGACATCAGCGCGATCAAGGACTCCGAGTCCGAACTCAAACACCTCGCCCATCACGATCCGCTGACCGATCTGCCCAATCGCCTGCTGTTCAGTGACCGTGCCGAACAGGCGCTGGCTTCGGCGCAGACTCATAAGCGTGGTTGTGCGTTGCTGATGCTCGATCTGGATCACTTCAAGATGATCAACGACAGCCTCGGGCATAACGTTGGTGATCGACTGCTCAAAGCGGTGGCGGCGCGCTTACAGGCATTGTTCGGCCCCGGTATTACCTTGGCGCGGCTCGGCGGCGATGAATTCGCGGTACTCTCTGAAAGTTGTCCACAACCCGGACAAGCAGCGGCATTGGCTCAGCGCATTATCGATGCACTCAAGGAGCCGTTCGGCATCGACGGCCACGAATTGTTCATCAACGCCAGCATCGGCATCAGTCTGTTCCCCAGCGATGCACTGAGCGCGGAGCAGCTGTTGCGCAATGCCGATGCCGCGCTGTTCAAGGCCAAAAGCAGCGGGCGCAACGGTTACGCCTTGTACACCGAAGAACTTACCGCGCACGCCCAGCAGAGGGTCGAAATCGCCTTCGAACTGCGCCGCGCGCTGGAACAGCAGGAACTGCGGGTCTATTACCAACCGGTGCATGACCTGAAAACCAGTCGTCTGATCGGCGTTGAAGCCTTGGTGCGCTGGCAGCATCCGCAGCGTGGCCTGGTGTCGCCGGCGGAGTTCATCCCGATTGCCGAACGCACCGGGTTGATCGCCGAAATCGATGCCTGGGTGATGCAACAAGCCTGCCTGCAAATGTGCCGATGGCAGCAGGCCGGGGTGGTGTTGTCGTTTGTGGCGGTGAATGTTTCGTCGCGACTGTTCGCGCGGCGTGAGCTGTATCAACAGGTGGCGCAAGTGCTGCGCGACACTGGGCTGGATCCGGCGTATCTGGAATTGGAAGTCACTGAAAGCGCGGTGATGGATGACCCGGAAGTGGCGCTGGAGCAGATGCATCGCCTGCGTGAGCTGGGCATTCGTCTGGCAATCGACGATTTCGGCACAGGCTATTCGTCGCTGCTGCGGCTCAAGCGGCTGCCGGTGCAGAAGTTGAAGATCGACCAGGGATTTGTCGCTGGCTTGCCGGGGGATGAGGATGACGCGGCGATTGTCCGGGTGATCATCGCGCTGGCGCAGAGCATGGGCATGCAGGTGCATGCCGAAGGGATCGAACAGGCTGAGCAGGCGGTGTTTTTGCTGGAACAGGCATGTGATCTGGGGCAGGGCTACTGGTTTGGGCGACCGGTGCCGGCGTTGGAGATTGACTGGGCGCGCGCACCGGTTATCGGCTGAGTCCGATCCTGTGGCGAAGGGATTTATTCACGATGGGGCGCGCAGCGGCCCCAAAAATCGGCACTGCTACGCAGTCCATCGCCGATAAATCCCCTCACCACAGGGTGATCTGTCGGCTTCCGGGTCCGCGCAAACCCTTGCTCCACCACATAATGTTTTCTGGTTATATAAACATTCTTAAATAGTATTTTTAAGAATATCTGCGCCTCTTTTATATTGCTCCCACGCCGAACGCAGTGCCGCCCACTGCCAGGCATATCCCATTCAAAGGAGCAGCACCATGAGCGCATCCCTTCGCAGCGTTGACGGTCAGGACGAAAGCACCATCTTGCGTGAAATCCAGAGCGCTTTGCGCGATCTGCGTTTCGGCGCGGTGGAGATCACTGTGCATAACGCACAAGTCGTGCAGATCGAACGCAAAGAGAAATTCCGCTTGCAGCAACCCGGCAAACAACCGGGCTAAAAGATCGCAGCCTGCGGCAGCTCCTACGGGGGATTTATGTAGGAGCTGTCGAAGGCTGCGATCTTTGAACCGGCAACACGATTTCCGAAATACATAAGAAAAAGCCACCACCAGAATTCCAGGAGCTTTCACCATGTCGTCGATTCGCCGTTACGCTTTGGCCGCGCTGGCCAGCGCTGTGTTTGCCGGTTCCGCGGTTGCCAAGGATTACGAACTGCTCAATGTGTCGTATGACCCGACGCGCGAGCTGTATCAGGACTACAACGCCGAATTCATCAAGTTCTGGCAGAAGGATCATGCCGGCGACACCGTGAAAATCCAGCAATCCCACGGTGGTTCGGGCAAGCAGGGCCGTGCGGTCATCGACGGTCTGCGCGCCGACGTCGTGACCCTGGCCCTGGCTGGCGACATCGACGAAATCGCCAAACTCGGCAAGACCCTGCCCGCCGACTGGCAGAAGCGTCTGCCGGAAGCGAGCACGCCGTACACCTCGACCATTGTGTTCCTGGTGCGCAAGGGCAACCCGAAAGGCATCAAGGACTGGGGCGATCTGGTCAAGAACGACGTCTCGGTGATCACCCCGAACCCGAAAACCTCCGGCGGTGCGCGCTGGAACTTCCTCGCCGCGTGGGCCTACGGCCTGAAAGCCAACGGCGGTGACGAAGGCAAAGCCAAAGAATACGTACAGACCCTGTTCAAGCATGTGCCCGTGCTGGACACCGGTGCTCGTGGCTCGACCATCACCTTCGTCAACAACGGTCAGGGTGACGTGTTGCTGGCCTGGGAAAACGAAGCGTTCCTGGCCCTGAAAGAAGATGGCGGCGCCGACAAGTTCGACATCGTTGTACCTTCGCTGTCGATCCTCGCCGAGCCGCCAGTGGCCGTGGTCGACAAGAATGCCGAGAAGAAGGGCAACGAGCAGATCGCCGAAGCCTATCTGAAACACCTGTACAGCCCGGCCGGTCAGGAAATTGCCGCGAAGAACTTCTACCGTCCGCGTGACAAGGACGTGGCGGCGAAGTACGCCCAGCAATTCCCGAAACTGGACCTGGTGACCATCGACAAAGACTTCGGCGGCTGGAAAACCGCGCAGCCGAAATTCTTCAACGACGGTGGCGTGTTCGACCAGATTTATCAGGCGCAGTAATCTGACTACAAACTGTGGGAGCGGGCTTTTGTGGCGAGGGGATTTATCCGCGTTGGGCTACGCAGTAGCCCCAAAATCGGCAAATGCGGAAAACCATATACACCGCATGTGATGGTTTTGGGGCAGCTTCGCTGCCCAACGGGGATAAATCCCCTCGCCACAGGGTTCGCTCCCACATTGATGCGTTTTTAACCAAGGACTTTTATGTCGCGTCGTATCTCCCCCGTCATACCCGGCTTCGGGCTGACGCTGGGCTACACCTTGGTGTACCTCAGCCTGATTGTGCTTATCCCGCTGGCGGCGATGTTCGTCCACGCCGCCCAACTCACCTGGGATCAGTTCTGGACGATCATCTCCGCACCGCGGGTGCTGGCGGCATTGAAGCTGAGCTTCGGCACTGCGCTGTGCGCCGCGATCATCAACGGCATCATCGGTACGTTGCTGGCGTGGGTGCTGGTGCGCTACACCTTCCCCGGGCGCAAGGTCATCGACGCGATGATCGATCTGCCGTTCGCTTTGCCGACGGCCGTCGCCGGTATTGCGCTGACTGCGCTGTACGCGCCGGCTGGTCTGGTCGGGCAATTCGCCGCCGACCTCGGTTTCAAAATCGCCTACACCCCGCTGGGTATCACCCTCGCATTGACCTTCGTGACCCTGCCTTTCGTGGTGCGCACGGTGCAACCGGTGCTGGCCGACATTCCCCGCGAAGTCGAAGAAGCCGCCGCGTGCCTGGGTGCGAAGCCATGGCAGGTGTTCCGCCATATTCTGGTGCCGGCGCTGTTGCCTGCCTGGCTGACCGGTTTTGCTCTGGCGTTCGCACGGGGAGTCGGTGAGTACGGTTCGGTGATTTTCATCGCCGGCAACATGCCGATGAAAACCGAAATTCTGCCGCTGCTGATCATGGTCAAACTCGACCAATACGATTACACCGGCGCCACGGCCATCGGCGTGCTGATGCTGGTGGTTTCCTTCGTCCTGTTGCTGCTGATCAACTTGCTGCAGCGGCGCATCGAAACCCCATAAGGAGGCGCGAACATGTCCCAATCGTCTATTGCGGCCGCCTCTTCGGCCAACGCTGCACGCCGTGGCAGCGCCACCTCGCGCAGAGTTCTGATCGGTCTTGGCTGGCTGGTGTTTTTCCTGTTTCTGCTGTTGCCGTTGTTCATCGTCGTATCGCAGGGTTTGAAGAATGGCCTCGGCGCATTCTTCACCGCGATCTTTGAACCGGATGCCCTGTCCGCGCTGAAACTCACGGTGTTCGCCGTGCTGATTTCGGTGCCGCTGAACCTGGTGTTCGGGGTCAGCGCCGCATGGTGCGTGAGCAAATACTCGTTCCGTGGCAAGAGCATGCTGGTGACGCTGATCGACCTGCCGTTTTCGGTGTCGCCGGTGATCGCCGGTCTGGTCTACGTGCTGATGTTTGGCGCCCAGGGCCTGTTCGGGCCGTGGCTGCAGGATCACGACATCCAGATCGTCTTCGCCCTGCCGGGCATCGTGCTGGCGACGATTTTCGTCACCGTGCCGTTCGTGGCCCGCGAGCTGATCCCGCTGATGCAGGAACAAGGCACGCAGGAAGAGGAGGCCGCGCGCCTGCTTGGTGCCAACGGCTGGCAGATGTTCTGGCACGTCACCGTGCCCAACATCAAGTGGGGCCTGATCTATGGCGTAGTGTTGTGTACCGCGCGGGCCATGGGTGAGTTCGGTGCGGTGTCGGTGGTTTCCGGGCACATTCGCGGGGTGACCAACACCTTGCCGCTGCACGTCGAGATCCTCTACAACGAATACAACCACGTGGCCGCGTTCGCCGTGGCGAGCCTGTTGCTGATCCTGGCGCTCTTCATCCTGCTGCTCAAGCAGTGGAGCGAAAACCGTATCAACCGCCTGCGCGCCAGCGCCGCGGAGGAATAATTCATGTCGATCGAAGTGCGTAACGTCAGCAAGAATTTCAATGCCTTCAAGGCGCTGGACAACATCAGCCTGGACATTCACAGCGGTGAGCTGGTGGCGTTGCTCGGCCCTTCGGGCTGCGGCAAAACCACCTTGCTGCGCATTATTGCCGGTCTGGAAACTCCGGATCAGGGCAACATCGTCTTTCACGGTGAAGACGTTTCCGGTCACGACGTGCGTGATCGCAACGTCGGTTTCGTGTTCCAGCACTACGCCTTGTTTCGGCACATGACGGTGTTCGACAACGTCGCGTTCGGCTTGCGCATGAAACCGAAAAACCAGCGCCCGAGCGAAAGCCAGATCGCGACCAAGGTGCATGAACTGCTGAACATGGTGCAACTGGACTGGCTGTCGGATCGTTACCCGGAACAGCTTTCCGGTGGTCAGCGTCAGCGCATCGCTCTGGCCCGTGCCTTGGCGGTCGAGCCAAAAGTGTTGCTGCTGGATGAACCGTTCGGCGCCCTCGACGCCAAGGTGCGCAAAGAACTGCGCCGTTGGCTCGCCCGTCTGCACGAAGACATCAACCTGACGTCGGTGTTCGTGACCCACGACCAGGAAGAGGCGATGGAAGTCGCCGACCGTATCGTGGTGATGAACAAGGGCGTGATCGAACAGATCGGCTCGCCGGGCGACGTTTATGAAAACCCGGCCAGCGATTTTGTTTATCACTTCCTCGGCGATTCGAACCGACTGTTGCTGAGTGACGACAACCACGTGCTGTTCCGTCCGCACGAAGTGTCGTTGTCCAGGCATGAACTGGAAGATCACCACGCCGCTGAAGTGCGTGATATCCGCCCGTTGGGCGCGACCACGCGGGTGACGTTGAAGGTGGAAGGGCAGACCGATCTGATCGAAGCCGAAGTGGTGAAAGACCACGACAGTCTGATCGGCCTGGCCAAGGGTGAGACCCTGTTCTTCAAACCGAAGGTCTGGCAGAAAGTCGCCAGCCTCTGAAACTAAAAAGCTCCTGTAGGAGCTGCGGCACGCTGCGATCTTTTGATTTTAAAGTCAAAAGATCGCAGCCTCGTTTCACTCGACAGCTCCTACAGGGGGGGTGTTGTGTGGCTATTGGGCTTAACTCGATTTGATCTAACTGCCCCACCAACCGTGACGCGTTCCTTGCCTAATCTCCAGGCTGTGCCAGGAGGCGCAGTGAAGAGTCCATGACGGACCGGCGTATCTCCTGGACCCTGATGCCAAGGAGATAACGATGAGAACGGAAGTCCACCGGCCCGCGCCGTGGCTCGGTTGCGCGCTGTTTGGCGCAATGCTCAGCCCACTGGCCAACGCCGACCCCACGCTGTCAACGCAAATACCTTTCGATGTCACGGCGACCCCGCCGTTTTCCCTGACCAGCCTGCAACAGAATTTCGACGATATGTCGTGGCAGACGTTTATCGCCTTGAACTGGCCGGCGCTGGAAAACGGCGCCCCGAATACGGGCACGCCGATCGGCCAACAGGACGGTGCGACGGTCTGGGAGAACTGGAAAGAGAGCTATCAGATTTTCCTCGCCAACGGCCAGACGCCGAATCCCTGGAACGCGCCCGCGACGATTCCGAAAGCCTGCGAAGGCTTGGGTTCCGGGCGCTTGCTGCAACAGATGGGCAAAGTGCCGGACGTGCTCGACGAGTTTATCCAGCCGTTCCAGAGCGGGCCGCTGGTCGATCAGAGCGGCGTTTATACGCGCAACGAAATCGTCGTCAACCAGCCGATGTTCGACGACATCGTCAACAAGGGTCTGTACAGCATTCAGGGCCAGCAGGCGTACTTTGCGGCCGATCCGAAGAATACGGTGGCGTTCAGTTGCGGCAACAACGACACCCGCCAGGTCGGATCGCTGATGGTGAAGGCGTCGTGGAAAGTCCTCGACGGCAATGACCGACGAGAGAAATTCCACACCGTCGATGCGCTGGTCTACACGCCGGGCAACAGCGACCCGAGCAAAGGCCCGGTAGTGCCGGAGTCGTGCAAGGCCGAACCGGTCGGGTTGGTGGGCTTGCACATCGTGCACAAGACCAGCAGTGCGCCGCAGTGGGTCTGGTCGACCTTCGAACACGTCGACAACGTGCCGGAGCAGTCCACCCCCGTGGCCGAGCGCAAAGGCCCGTATCTGTTCTACAACGCTAACAGTCAGGCGGAAATCAACCAGCCACCGCCGCGTCCGTGGAACCCGGCAGTCAAGGCAACGCCATCGCAGATCGTGCGCGAAGCGTCGTTGACCCCGGCCACCAAAACCCTCAACAGCACCTATCAGACGCTGTTGCGCACGGTGAACCCGAACAGCGTGTGGGCCAACTATCAGTTGATCAGCACGCAATGGCCGACACTGACGCCGCAGCCACCGTGCCAGATCTCGAAAACCGAGCCTCTGGGTCGACCGGCGCCTGCGTTCCTCGCCAATACCACGCTGGAAACCTACATCCAGGGCACCGTGCCGCAAGCGTCCTCCAGTTGCATCGCCTGCCACGGCAACGCCGCCACCCATGTCACCGAGTCGCCGCGCACCAGTTTCGCGGACTTCACCTACTTGCTCGAACGCGCGCAATCGACTGGCGCGACAAGGAGTCAGCCATGAGCATCGATCTGGATAATTTTGCCGGTCTGTCTTCGGCCCTGACCGGCATTCCGCTAACGTTCATTGCACCCTCTGTCGATCCGATCGACCTGCCGACTCAGTTCCTGACGTTCATCGGGCCACGCATCACTCCCCCGGTATTGCAGGCGTTACTAACCCAATACGCGACCTTGCTGGCGGATAAAGTGCCGCCGGATCAGATCGCCCAAGCGGTGTTGATGAACGGCACGCAACCGGCCACCACGCAAACGGCGCAAGCCGCCCGTTCGATCATGAAGCTCTGGCTGCTGGGCGTCTGGTATCAGCCGTACACCGTCGGCAGCAACAAGGCGGGGGATCAGATGGTGGTCTCCGATCAGGCTTACACCCAGAGCTGGGCATGGAAAATCGCCCAGGCGCACCCCATGGGCTACAGCGAATTTTTCTTCGGTTACTGGAACGAAGTGCCGCCCAGCCTTGAAGACTTCACCGGGGTGCCCGCGAGCGGACCACAAGGAGCGTCGTCATGAGTAGCGAACAAGCAGATGTGGTGATCGTCGGCGCCGGTCTGGCCGGCAGCATCATCGCCTATCAGTTGGGGCTGGCCGGGGTGAAAGTGTTGGTGCTGGAGTCCGGGCCGGAGATTCCGGCCAACCGTAATCAGTATCTGGAACGCTTTTACACGGCGACCTTGAAGACCCCGGAATCGCCGTATCCGCCGGTCAGCACGCTGGACACGCCGCGCAATCCGGCCGAGCAGAATGCGCCGCGCGCGACCATCGCCGATTTGATCCTTGGTTGGGAAAACCCTGAAATCAGCTACCTGGTGCAAAAGGGCCCGTTGGCCTTTACCAGCACCTATGAGCGGGTCGGCGGTGGCACCACCTGGCATTGGGTGGCGACCTGTCTGCGCATGGTGCCCAACGACTTCCGTCTGAAGTCGCTGTACGGCGTCGGTGTCGATTGGCCGATCAGTTACAACGATCTGCAAAGCGCGTATTGCCGCGCCGAAGCGGAAATTGGCGTGGCCGCCAATGTGGCGGATCAGGCGTATCTGGGCATGACATTCCCGGATGGCTATCAATTCCCGATGACCAGCATTCCGCTGTCACTGGTCGATGGCAGTTTTGTTGCGGCGGTTCAGGGTAAATCGTTCGACGGCCTGCCACTGGTGGTCAGCCCGACACCGGCCGGGCGCAATTCGCAACCCTACGCGGGTCGTCGCGTGTGCGCCGGCAATACCAACTGCACACCTATCTGTCCGATTCAGGCCAAGTACGACGCCACGGTGACCATGAACAACGCGCTGAACACCGGCAATGTGCGGGTGCTCTACAAAACCGTGGCAAGCAAAGTCACGGTGGCGGCGGACAAGTCCATCAGCGGCATCGAGTTCATCCAGTATCAACTCGGCGACGGCCCGCCGACCGGCACCGGCGTCGCAGTCGGCCAGCGTTATGTGATCGCCGCCCATGCTATCGAGACGCCGAAACTGCTGCTCAATTCCACCAGCCCCGCGTGGCCCAAAGGCGTGGCCAACAGCAGCGGTCAGGTTGGACGCAGCCTGGCGGACCATCCGATCTATCTGGCCTGGGGCCTGATGCCGGAAGGCAAAGCGGTGTTCCCTTATCGCGGACCGGTTTCAACGGCAGGCATTGAAAGCCTGCGCGACGGCGCCTTTCGCAGTCAGCGCGCGGCGTGGCGAATCGAAATCGGCAACGAAGGCTTCAACTGGCCGGTGGGCGATCCCTACGTCACCGTCGCCGACCTGATCGATGGCGCCAACGATAGCGCCACCAATCCACTGCCACCCGCCAAGGGCCCGCAGCAAGTGTTGTACGGCACGGCACTGGTGCAGAAACTCAACGACTTGCTGACTCGCCAGTTCCGCATCGGTTTTCTGGTGGAACAGGTCGAGGACGATCCGGATAACGCCAATTGCTACATCGTGCCGTCAACGCAGTACAAGGATCGCTTGGGCATTCCGCGGCCGGAGATTCACTACGACTTGTCCGACTACACCAAGGAGGGCTTCCGGCAGGCGAAGATCCTCGCCACGCACATCATCACCGAGCTGCTCGGCGCCACCGAGTTGACCAAGCCGTTACCGCCGGGGAAATTCAACTACAAAGGCGTGGATTACAGCTTCCAGGGTGCCGGCCACCTGATGGGCACTTACCGCATGGGCGATGACCCGTTGAAATCGGTGGTCAACAAGGATCAGCGCAGTTGGGATCACAAAAACCTGTTCCTGGTCGGCGACGGTGTGTTCCCCAGCACCGGCACTTCAAACCCGAGCCTGACCATCGCAGCGTTGTCGATTCAGGCCGGCGACACCTTGGCCAACGACCTGAAAACCGCCACGGTGCAGGTTCAGGCCAATCAGCCCTGGCAGGGCACGGGCGTGCAGATCAACGGGCCGAGTCCGCGCCTGGTGCGTTATCTCAGTGGGCACTGGTTCGCCAGCCCGGCGGGCGGCATGGTTGACGGCAACGGCAGCGCGGGCCTGATCGCCAAACCCGGCTACACCTTGCCGGGCGCCAACGAGGGTGCGTTGATCGGGCGGATCGGCAGTACCGGGGCGCCGTTTCTGATTGGCGATCTGGCGCAGATTCCTGCGGGGCAGCAAGGCGAATTGCAGCTGTGTATCAACGACGATCTGGAGGGCCGATATGGCGTCGGACTCGCCGACAATCAGGGCGCGCTGACGGTGCAGGTGACGTTCGGCGCGCTGTGAAGCATGCCGCGCAAGGTGCGCAGTCGCGCACCTTGCGCGGTTTTTCAATGCGCGGTTTTGTGTTCGCGCAGGGTTACCGGGCCGGAGCGCAGTTCAATCTCGTGCTTCAATTCCTGGCGCAGACCGAGCATGAACGCCACTTCCGCCACGACAAACAGCGGCCCGACGATCAAGCCGCTGAGATCATCGACAAACGCCGGTTTGCGCCCCTCGTAGTGATGCCCGACAAACTGGATCACCCAACCGATCACAAACATCGCCAAGCCGCTGCTCAGCCAGACCAGGGTGCTTTGCTGCGCCAGGACCTGCCCGGCCCAGACCGACAAGCCCATCAGCACGGTCATCAGCACCCCAAGCTTCACTTCCAGGCGCAGGTAAAACCACGCCGAGGCCAGCGCCAGCACCACGGCAGGGGATATCCACAATCCACCCAACGACCATTGCGGGCGCGACAACAGCACCGCGACCGCCACCACAATCAGCGGAATGCCGATAAAGTGGCTGGCGATGTTGCGCGGGTCACGGTGGTAGGCGGCGTATTGACTGAGGTGGTCGACGAGGCTTTTCATTGTTGTTCCTCCTGTAGGGTGATCGCATCATGCCCCGGGTTCAGCGTTCGCTCTGTCAGGCAGGCGACAATCGAGGAGTGTTCATGGATATGCGTTCACGGTTGATGACCGGGCAATGGTTCAGTCATCTGCCGGCATCTTTTCAGGATAGTCTGCTCGCGGCGGCCCGGGATCGGCGGCTGACGGCGGGGCAGCGCTTGTTTCAGCGGGGCGATCCGCCTTGCGGTCTGTACGCTGTGCTTGATGGTGCCGTGCGCATTGGCGCGGTGAGCGAGCAGGGTAAGGAGGCGCTACTGAGCCTGGTCGAGGCACCGCACTGGTTCGGCGAAATCTGCCTGTTCGATGGCCAGCCGCGCACCCATGATGCCTATGCGGTGGGGCCGTGCCTGCTACTGAATATCCCGCAAGCGCCGCTGCTGAAATTGCTCGACGCGCATCCGCTGTACTGGCGGCATCTGGCCTTGCTGATGAGCCAAAAGCTGCGCCTGGCCTTCATCAATCTTGAACAGTTGAGTTTATTGCCGGCCCCGGCGCGCCTGGCGCATCGCCTGCTGATGATTGCCGAAGGCTACGGCGAACTCGATCCACCGCGCCGGGTGCTGCAACTGCCACAGGAACAGCTGGCGTCGATGCTGTCGCTGTCGCGGCAGACCACCAATCAGATTCTCAAGGACTTGCAGGGGCAAGGGATTATCGGTCTCGGGTATGGCGAGATCGAGATCCTCGACGCCACACGATTGCGCGCCCTGGCCACGATCTAGCGGCACCATACCCAACACACGGTGTGGACCCATACTTGTGGCGAGGGGATTTATCCCCGTTGGAGTGCGCAGCAGTCCCGGTTTTCAGGGCCGCTCCGCGACCCAACGGGGATAAATCCCCTCGCCACAAAGGCTCACTCCTACAGGGGATTTGTGTGGGGCTTACGAACCGCGATAGGTCGAGAAGCCGTATGGGCTGAGCAGCAGCGGGATGTGGTAGTGCTGGTCGGTCTGCTTCACTTCGAAAATCACCGGGATTTCCGGGAAGAACGTGTCGTGCTTGACCTTTTTGAAGTACTCGCCGGTCTTGAACACCACGCGGTATTCACCCGCTTCAAAAGGCTGTTTGGCCGGGAACAGTTCGGCAATCCGCCCTTGTTCATTGGTCGTGCCCTGGGCCAATGGCTGCCAGTTCTGGCCGACGTGTTTCTCCAGGGTCACGTCGATGCCCGGCGAAGGCAGGCCGTTTTCCAGATTGAGCACGTGCACGCTCAACGGGTTGCCGGCGGCGAGGGCCAGACTAGAGAAAGCGCTCAGGCCGAGCGCGGCAAAGGTCATGCGCAAAGAACTCATGGTGAATCTCCTTATTGGGAACGGGTGGTGGTCAGGCCGGTTTTCTCGGCAGCCTTGATCGCGCAGGTTTCGTCTTGCTCACCGCCGCCGGAACCGGCCACGCCCATGGCGCCGACCAACTCGTTGGCGGCGAACAGCGGAATGCCGCCGCCGAGCAGCAGCAATTCGTCGAGGGTGTTGAGATTGGTGGTTTCCGGGTTGCTGCGAGCGCGTTCGGCGAACAACCGAGTGGCGGTTTTTGTCGACAGCGCGGTGTACGCCTTGCGCTGGCTGGCGGCGGTGTTGTGCGGGCCGACGCCATCGCCACGCAGAGTTACCAACAGGTTGCCGCCACGGTCGAGAACCGACACCGTGCCGGTGCAATTGCTCAGTGCCGTGTTGGCCAGCAGTTGCGCGGTTTTCAGGTCGAGGTCAGCGTGGCGCGGCAGTTCGGGGGCAGCGAAAACGCTGGCGCTGAGGCCGATGGCGAGGCTGGCTGCAAGGTATTTGACGGTCATGGACAGGCTCCAGAAGCGAAGGTCGCCACCTTAGCCGCCGGTCTTCGTCAGAACTTCGTCAGTCTGATTACAAGTTTGTAATGGGCAACGCCGCCGAAGGCGCCTAGCCTGTGTGCTTGATCAATCGAGGTGTGCCATGCGTTTGCTGGTCGTAGAAGATGAAGCCAAAACCGCGAATTTCCTCGCCAAAGGCCTGGGTGAGTCGGGATTTGCCGTGGACGTGGCACTCAATGGCCTCGATGGACGTTACTTCATCGAGCAGCAGGAATACGACCTGATCATCCTCGACGTGATGCTCCCCGGCCTCAATGGCTGGCAATTGCTGCAACTGATCCGCCAGCGTGGCGCCACGCCGGTGCTGTTCCTGACCGCCAAGGACGCCATTGAAGACCGCGTGCGTGGCCTCGAACTGGGTGCCGACGATTACTTGCTCAAACCCTTCGCGTTCGCCGAGTTGCTCGCGCGCGTGCGCACATTGCTGCGACGCGGGCCGATGCGCGAAGCCGAGTCGTACAGCATCGCCGATCTGGACATCGACGTGCTGCGCCGCCGTGTCAGTCGCGGCGGCCAGCGCATTGCCCTGACCAACAAGGAATTCGCCCTGCTGCAACTGCTCGCCAGCCGCCAGGGCGAAGTATTGTCGCGCACGCTGATCGCTTCGCAGGTGTGGAACCTGAATTTCGACAGCGACACCAACATGGTCGAAGTCGCGGTGCGCCGTCTGCGGGCGAAAGTCGATGACCCGTACATGCCGAAACTGATCCACACCGTGCGCGGCGTCGGTTATCAACTGGAAGCGCCGGACGATGCGCTCTAGGTCGATCGCCTGGCGCCTGGCGCTGGCGTTCGCACTGGTCTGCGCGTTGGTCTTGAGCGCGATCGGCGTGTTCCTCTACCGCTCGCTCGCCTCTGAACTCGCCTACCGCGACGACCTCGCGTTGCTTGGCCGACTGGAGCAGGTGCGCGCCTTGCTCGCCGACAGCGACAGCCTCGACGCCTTGCAGGCGCGGCCACGGCTGTATCAGAACATGCTCGGCAATCTCGACAGCTTGTTGTTGGTGCGACGTGCCGACGGCTCGAGCGTGATCGCCATCAACCCGCGTCAACGCGAACTGCCCAAGCTCAACGCAATCGCGCGTGAGCAAACCCCGCAACGCCGCGACGTGCTGACCTGGCAAGCCCAGGACGGTGCCGAGCTGGCGCTGTTGTCCGGTGACGCGCAAGGGCCGAGTGGCGAACCGCTGACGGTGATCGCCGGCAAAGTGCTGAGCGAGCGCGAGCAGATGCTCGGCAGCTATCGCTTGCGGCTGTATCTCTCGGTCGGTCTCGGTGCGCTGCTCGCGTTTGCCTTGGGCTTGCTGTTGCTGCGCCGAGGCCTGCAACCGTTACGGCAATTGAGCGAAGCGGTACGCCGCATCGACCTGCGCAGCCTCGATCAACGTTTGCCGGCGACGGGCACGCCCGCCGAACTGCTTGAACCGGTGCAGGCGCTCAATGGCATGCTCGCGCGTCTGGACGACAGCGTGCAGCGCCTCTCGCAGTTCTCCGCCGACCTCGCCCATGAGATCCGCACGCCGCTGCACACCTTGCTCGCCAGCAACGGCCAGGCGCTGAATCACCCGCGCAGCACGGCGGAATATCAGGAAGTGCTGGCCTCGAACATGGAAGAGTTCGAGCGCCTCAAACGCATGGCGGAAAACCTGATGTTCCTCGCCCGCGCCGAACAGGCCGAGCGAGCGCTCAACTTGCAAACGCTGGATCTGCAAGATGTTGGCAGCGAGCTGTGTGATTACTTCGAAGCCTTGGCCGACGACCGCGACCTGCGCCTGGAAAACCATCTGCACGGCGAACTCCGCGCCGATCAGCAACTGCTGCAACGCGCCCTCGGCAACTTGCTGGCCAACGCCGTGCGCCACGCTGACCTCGGCACTTCGATCAGCCTGCGGCGCCGCGAAGAAGCGGGCTTGTGCTGGTTGCAGATTCACAACCATGGCCCGGCCATCGCACCCGAGCATCTGGGCAAACTGTTCGACCGCTTCTACCGCGTCGATCCAGCCCGCGCTGAACCCGGGGATTCCGGAGGATTGGGGCTGGCGATCGTGCAGTCGATCATGCAATTGCATGGCGGACAGGTGCGGGTCAGCAGTGATGCTCTCGGCACTGTTTTTGAGTTGGGCTTCTCGGTGAACTGACTGACGTCATCGCGAGCAGGCTCGCTCCCACATTTGGAATGCGTTTCCCCTGTGGGAGCGAGCCTGCTCGCGAAGGCGCCGGATCTGACGACCCAGAGTTGGGATCAATCAGCGCAAGCCATCGCGAAACTGCCCCGGCGTCATCCCCGTCCAGCGCTTGAACGCGCGGCTGAAACTGCTGGTATCGGCAAACCCCAGCAAATAACTGACCTCACTCAACGAACACTGCGGATCGCGCAGGTGCAACAGCGCCAGATTCTCGCGGCTCTCATTGAGCAATGTGTCGAAGCGACAACCCTCATCCGCCAGATGCCTTTGCAAGCTGCGCAAACTCAGGTGCAACGCCTGGGCAATCCGTTCTGCACTCGGCTCGCCTTCCGGCAATTGTTCTTCAATGGCGTCGCGCACCTTGCGCTCCCAGGTCAGCGGTTGCAGCTGAGCCATGGTGCGTTTGAGCACGGCTTCGTTGTGTTCGGCGAGTTCCGGGTTGGCGTCGTCGAGGTGGCTGTCGAAGTCGGCGAGGGCGAACTCCAGGCGATCCTCGGCACAACCGAAATGCACCGGGGCGCGGAAGACCTTGTGCCATTGGTGCGCATCGGTCGGTTCCGGGCGGCGCAGATAAACCGCCAGTGGCGCGTAATCGCGGCCGAGGCGATTGCGGCAGGTGCGCACGTAGATGGCGGCGAAGGCGTCGATGGCCTCGAAGGCCGGTGCAGGATTGCCTGACGGAATTTTCAGACGGAATTGATAACGGTCGTCGCTGCGGCTCAGTTCCAGTTGCAGCGCGTCACTGACCACCGGGTGATAACGCACGATGCGTTCGAACACTTCGCGCAGGCTGCCGCTGGCAACCAGTGCATAACCGAGCGCATGGAACGTGGTCGGGCTGACGAAGCGCGACACGCGCAACCCGATTGCCGGATCGCCACTGACCTGCACGGCGATCTCCCACAGACGCGTGGTTCCGGACAGTGGATAGCGCGCGTTGGGATCATCCATCAAGTTCGGGTCGAGCCCGGCCTGTTGGCACAAAGCAATGCTGTCCAGCCCCAGCGCATCGAGTTGTTTGCGCAAGGCACGGGTCCAGCTGGCGAGGGAGGTCGGTTCCTTCATGCTGATTGGCGCTTCCGGTCAACAGGTTGGCGTTCTCGGCTACCGCGATTCGAACTCTTGCAGGGCACGATGCGAACATCATAAACCCGAGGATGGAAGCATGGACGGTACTTCTGCAAGTCCCCAGCGACACAATGCGGCCCAGCGATCAGCGCATATTCGCGAAGTGGTGCTGGCCAAAGGCGTCGAATTGCGCGAGCGCTACCCGATTCTCAAGCATCAGGATGCGTTGGGCGCGGGGATTCTGGCGGTTGCCCTGATCGGCATGATTGGCTCAGCGGCGCTGTACATCAGCGGGCACATGGCCTGGTGGGTGTGTTTGTTGCTCAACGCATTTTTCGCCTCGCTGACCCACGAGCTGGAACACGACCTGATTCACAGCATGTATTTTCGCAAGCAGCGCGTGCCGCACAACCTGATGATGGGCCTGGTGTGGCTAGCGCGGCCGAGCACGATCAACCCGTGGATTCGTCGCCATCTGCATCTCAATCACCACAAGGTCTCCGGCACGGAAACCGACATGGAAGAACGCGCGATCACCAACGGTGAACCCTGGGGTTTTGCACGTTTGCTGATGGTCGGCGACAACGTGATGTCGGCGTTCATCCGCATGCTCCGGGCCAAGACCTGGGCGCACAAGTTCAGCATCATCAAGCGCACGTTGAAGGTCTATGCGCCGCTGGCGCTGGTGCATTGGGGCGCGTGGTACGTGTTTCTCGGTTTCCATGCAGCGAATGGCATTGCGCATCTGCTGGGCTCGCCGATCGAGTGGTCAGCGACCACGCTGGCGGTGATGCAAGTGATCGACATCGCTGCTGTGGTGATCATCGGCCCGAACGTGTTGCGCACCTTCTGCCTGCATTTCATCAGCTCGAACATGCATTACTACGGCGACATCGAATCGGGCAATGTGCTGCAGCAGTGCCAGGTGCTGAATCCATGGTGGCTGTGGCCGTTGCAGGCGTTCTGCTTCAACTTTGGCAGCAGCCACGGGATCCATCATTTTGTGGTGAAGGAACCGTTTTACATTCGTCAGCTGACCGTGCCGGTGGCGCATAAGGTGATGCGTGAGATGGGGGTGCGGTTTAATGATTTCGGCACGTTTGGACGGGCGAACCGGTTTGTTCGTCGGGATGAAGTTGCGAGTGAAGAGGTGCGTACAGCCCGGGCTTGATGGTTGGCTGCACGGGCCTCATCGCGAGCAGGCTCGCGATAGCTAAACCTCAGGCAACCTCAATCCGGCTGGAACGGCGAAGCACTCAGGATCACCCCGGTTTCCTCGACATACTGCTGCCAATGCCCGATCAGCGTGCTGAGCTTGTCCGGCTGACTCAACGCCAGATCATGAATCTCCCCCGGATCACTGCTCAAATCATAAAGCTGCCACGTCGCCGGCCCTACCGGCCCAGGGATCCACACCGCTTTCCACGAGCCCTGACGAATCGCCCGCCGCCCGAACAACTCCCACCCCGTCACGGTATGCTCGTCATGCACTTGCGCCGTCTCGCCGGACAAGAAGCCCAACCAAGATTTACCCCGCAACGGCGCCACCGGTTTGCCGTGCCACTGCTTGCCCGGATGACGTACGCCGGCCAGGTCGAGAATGGTCGGGGTGATGTCCATCACCGTGCCGAAGCCATGGCTGATCTGCCCTTTGATCGCCAACTGCGGATAGTGCAGCAGCGCCGGCACGCGAATCCCGCCTTCGGTGGTAAACGCCTTGAACAAGCGCGATGGCGCAGTCGCCACCTGCGCCCAGTTCGGCCCGTACCAGACATAGGAATTGGCCCGGCCGATGTTGTCCAGGCTGTTGTCGTAATGCTGACTGAGGTACGCCACCAACTCCGGACCAAACTTGGGGAACGCTTCAAGCAGCGCGCCCTCGGCACCGTTGTCGGACATGAACAGGATGAACGTATTGTCGAGTTGCCCCTGCTGGCGCAGGTACTCGACGACCCGGCCGATGTTCCAGTCCATGCGCTCGACCATCGCCGCGTAGACCTCCATCGCCCGCGCGGAAATCTGTTTTTGTTCCTCGCTCAACGCATCCCACTGCTGGGTCAGTTGAATCAGCGGATGCGGCTCGACGTCCGGCTCGATCAGGCCCAGGGCTTTGAGTTTTTCCAGGCGTTCCAGGCGCAGCACTTCCGGGCCTGCGTCATAGCGGCCACGGTACTTCTCGACGAGGTCAGCCGGCGCCTGCAATGGCCAATGCGGCGCGGAGAACGGCAGGTAGGCGAAGAATGGCCGGGTCTGGTCACGCTCCTTGAGGTACTGCAGCAACTTGTCGCCGAAGGCGTCGGAGGAATAGAAATCCTTGGGCAATTCGTCGATGAAAGTGTCGTCTTCGATGTACAGCGCCGGCGTGGATTTCAGCAGGCCCGGGGTCTGCTCATCGTAGGTGGGCTCAAATCCATAGTGGTTGGCTGCGCCGGGCAACAGCGAGAACGAACGCTCGAAACCCCGCGCGTGCGGCGCCAGCTCTGCGGTCAGGCCCAAGTGCCACTTGCCGCTCATCAGCGTCTGGTAACCGGCTTCACGCAGCAATTCGGGCAGCGCGACGACGCGATCGTTGAGGTAACCCTCGTAACCCGGTTTGCCGATCAGCTCCGGCGTCAGCGTTTCGGCCATGGTGCCGATGCCGGCGATGTGGTGGTCGGTGCCGGTCAGCAGCATTGAGCGCGTCGGCGAGCAGGTCGGTGCGGTGTGAAAGTCCGTCAGGCGCAAGCCGTTATTGGCCAGCGCATCAAGGTGCGGCGTGGCGATTTCGCCGCCGAACGCACCGAGGTCGGAGAAGCCGAGATCGTCGGCCAGAATTACCAGAAAATTGGGACGTTGCGGCATCGCAAAACTCCTGTTCAGCAGGCAATGAACGTCAGCGGCAGATCGCGGATCTGTACCGGCACGCTCGGTTGGTAATGGTCGTCGCTGGTCAGTTCGTGCAATAGCTCTTCACGCAACTGATGGAAATCGAAACTGCTGCGCTGGCGTGGGTGCGGCAGGGCGATGTCGACCACTTGCTTGATTCGCCCCGGACGCGGCTCCATCACCACCACACGGTCGGCGAGAAAAATCGCTTCTTCGACGTCGTGGGTGACCAGGATGGTGGTGATTTTCGCGCGGGCGCGGATCGCCAGCAGCTCGTCCTGCATCTGCTGACGGGTAAGCGCGTCGAGCGCACCAAAGGGTTCGTCGAGCAGCAGAATTCTTGGGCTGGCAACCAGGCCGCGAGCAATCGCCACACGCTGCGCCATGCCGCCGGAGAGCTGGTGCGGATAAGCGCGAGTGAAGTCACGCAAGCCGACCAGATCGATGAAATCGTTGATCCGCTGTTGCTTCTGCGCGGCGCTCAACGGCTCATTGACCAGACCGAGGCCGATGTTGTCGGCGACGGTCAGCCACGGGAATAAACGGTGTTCCTGAAAGACGATGCCGCGCTCGCCGCCAATGCCGCTGACGGCTTTGCCGTCCACGGTAATCTGCCCGCGAAACTGCGTGTCGAGACCGACCAGCAAGCGCAGCAACGTCGATTTGCCGCAGCCGCTGGAACCGACGATGGCGACGAATTCACCTTCGGCAATGTCCAGGTTGAATTCGCGAATCGCCTCCAGTTCGAAACCGTCGACGTCGAAGGATTTGCCTACGTGGTTGAAGCTGACAATGGGTGCGTTCATGCGTGTCTCCAGCGGGTCGCGCGAATTTCCAGGCGTTGGCCAATGAGGTTGAGCAGGGCGCCGGTGAGGCCGACGAAAAGCATGCAGGCCATGATCAAATCCATGCGCAGCAGTTGTTGCGCGCCGATCATCTGGCTGCCGATGCCGCCGTTGGACGGCATGAAATATTCGGCGCCAATGGTGCCGAGCCAGGCGTAGATCAGGCTCAAGCGCAGCCCGGCGAAAATCCCTGGCGCCGCGCCCGGCAGCACCAGTCGGCGCAGCCGTTGGCCGAGGCTCAGGCGCAGCACTTGTGCGGCTTCGTTGAGTTGTGGCGAGAGGTTGGCGACGCTGCGTTGGGTGGCGATGAACAGCGGAAAGAACGCGGCGAGAGCGACGAATACCCACTTGGCCAGTTCACCGAGGCCGAACCAGGCGGTGAGCAACGGCACCCAGGCGAAGATTGCGATCTGGCGGATTGCCGCAAGGGTTGGGCCGAGCAGGCGTTCGCTGATGTGCGACAGGCCCAGCAGCAAACCGAGGGCGAAACCGAGCCCGCCACCCAACAGCAAACCACCGAGGGTGCGGCCCAGGCTGAGGGCCATGCCGCTGATCAGGCTGCCGTCGAGCAGACCGTCCCATGCAGTAGTTAAAACGGCCAGCGGACTGACCAGAATATTCGCGTCGACCCACTGCTGTTCGTTCGCCAATTGCCACAGCGCCAGCAAGCTCAGCGGCAGCAGCCACGGTTGCAAACGCTGCCAGCCTTGATAGCGCGGGCCGCGACGAATTTCGGCAGTGGCCGGGTGCGGCCAGTGCACCAGTTTCTTGTCCAGCAAACCGATGCCGCGATCCATCGCCACGCCGATCAAGCCGATGACCACGATGCACACGAAGACAATGTCGAGCATGAACAACTGGCGTGCCCAGACCATCAGGTAACCGATGCCTTCACTGGAGGCGAGCAGCTCGACCGCGAGCAACGAAGTCCAGCCAGCCGCCAGCGCCAGACGCACGCCGGCCATGAACGCGGGGAGAGCGGCGGGCAAGACCAATCGTCGAATCAGCAGGTGTGGCGGCAGGCGCAATACGGCGGCGGCTTCGCGCAGTTTCGGTTGGGCGTCGCGAACGCCGATCAGTGTGTGCAGCGTCACGGGCACCACGATGGCTTTGATCAGCACCACCAGTTTCAGCACTTCACCGATGCCGAAAAACACCATGAATAACGGAATCCACGCCAGCGTCGGCACCTGCGACAGTCCGGCAAACGTCGGAAAGATCAGGCGTTCCAGACGAGTACTGAAACCCAGCGCTGCACCCAGAATCGCCCCTGCCGAAATCCCTGCAAGCAGCCCCCAGAACAACCGTTGCAGGCTGATCCACAAATGACTCCACAGCTCGCCATGCGCCAGCTCGACGGCGCTGTTCCACACCAGTGATGGCGCGGGCAGGATCTGTTCGCTCATCCAGGCATTGCGCGCGGCCAGCCACCACAGGGCAAACAGGCTCAGCGGCAGCAGCCAGGGCAACACGCGTTTATTGATGCTGGGCCAGGTGCGCCGACTTTTCAGCGGCGGCGCCGGCAGCGGCAGGCTGAGCAGGGATTGACGGGCCATGGGTGACCTCCGTTGTCGGGTTGGATCGATCAAGATCAAAAGATCGCAGTCTTCGACAGCTCCTACAGGGGGCGCGTCCGTGAGTTCACCCCTGTAGGAGCTGCCGAAGGCTGCGATCTTTAGCGGTATTAAATTCAAACAAATAGTTATATGGATTCTGTTTATTTATATATTTGGAAATAAGCCACGCCATTTAAGGCTTCTGGCCCACACGCATCCAATGCATTCGGAGAATATTTTCCATGCTGTTAATGCATACGCCGCTGCGAGCCCCGTGGCTGCTTGCTTAGCGTTAAAAGATATAAAAATGTGCGTTTATAGTATTTAAGCGAAGGTGCTCGTTCAGCCTACTTTCGGCTCTTCAACGCCTGTCGTGATCAAGGAGCCCCACCCATGAACCTTCCCTTCAAACGCGTTTTCAGCCTGTTTGCCGCTCCTGCGCTGGCGGGCTTGCTGGCGTTCACCGCTCACGCCGACGAACTCAAGGAAATCAGGATCGCCGTGCCCGACCTGAGCGCCGGCACTCAACACAGTGGCGGCGGCGTGGTCGACGTGCTGCGCGATCAGCAGATCTTCGAAAAAGCCTTCGCTGATCAAGGCATCAAGATCCAGTGGAATTTCTTCAAAGGGGCGGGCCCGGTGATCAACGAGGCATTCGCCAATGGTCAGGTCGATCTGGCGTACCTGGGCGATCTGGCGGCAATCATCGGTAAATCCAACGGGCTCGATACGCGGCTGTTAAGCGCCAGTGCGCGCGGGGTGAAGCAGTATCTGGGCGTGGTGCCGGGTTCCGGAATCAAGACCTTGCAGGATCTCAAAGGCAAACGTGTGGCGATCTTCCGTGGCACCGCGACGCAACTGTCGTTCGATGCAGCGCTGGCCAGTCAGGGTCTGAGCGAGAAGGATCTGAAGGTCATCAACCTCGACTTCACCGGGGCGACCGCCGCGCTGGCAGCCAAGCAGATCGATGCGTCGTGGGGCAGTTCCGGTTTGGCCGCTTTGCAGACCAAGGGCCTGGCGGAGTTGCCGCTTAACACCAGGGATCTCGGTGGTGCGGGCAGTGTGCAGTCGGTGCTGGTGGGCACTGGCAAATTTGTCGATGCGCACCCGGAGGCAGTGGCGAAATTGCTCAAGGCGCAGCAGCAAGCCGTTGAGTGGTTGACGCAGGACAGCAACAAGGACGCTTACGTGCAACTGGTGTCCGGGCTGGCGAGTTATCCGCCGGTGATCCTCACCGAAGATCTGAAAGATCAGAAGTTGAGCGACGTGTTCCCGTCGACGCTGGATCCGGTGTTCCTTGGCAGCTTGCAGGACAAGGTAGATCTGGCGGCGCAGCAGAAGCTGATTCGCAAGCCGTTCAAGGTCAACGATTGGGTGGCTCCTGAGTTGGCAGCGGCCAAGCTCTGAATCTCTGGCGGCTGATCTGGCGTCTTCGCGAGCAGGCTCGCTCCCACAGTTGGAATGCATTTCCCTGTGGGAGCGAGCCTGCTCGCGAAGGCGTCTTCAAACGGCGACGCTGACTTCCTGTTTATCCACCGCCACCAGCGTCTCAATCATCGCCCGCGCCGCCGGCGACAGCCGATACCCGGTGCGACTGACAATCCCGCAACGCGCGTTCATGCTCTCCAGGTTCTGCGGCAGATTGCGCCAGTGCAACAACACCAGCGAACCCTTGGCGATGTCCTCGACAAACGCCTCTTCCGTACCCACGCCAATCGCATTCGATTGCAGCACCACTTTCACCAGCGCCGGAAAATGCTCGGTCTCGATGGTCGGGGAAAAATCGATGCGCCCGCTGAGGTTTGCCAGCAATTTGCGAATGCCCGGCGGGATCAGCGTGGTCGCCAACGGGTAGTCGAACATGTCGTTGGTCGACAGGCTCTCCTTGGCCAGCAACGGATGCCCCGGCCGGCAGAAAAACACCCCGCGTTTGGGCGTCAGCGCCTGAGTCTGGAAATTCGGATCGGCTTCGAAATGGCGGATGTCGGCGATGAAGAATTCGATCTCTTCACGGCTCAGTGCGCGGCTGAGTTTTTCCCAGTTATCCACCTGAAAACAGGTACGCACTTTCGGGTGAGCGTTGATGAATTGCGCCACCGCATCCGGGACCAATTTCACCGCCGGCGCCGGGCCGCAGCCGAAGTGCACTTCGCCGGCATCGAGCTTGGTCATCTGCGTCACTTCGGCACTGAGCAACGCCGCGCCCTGCACCAGGCTGAGGGCGTGTTGCAGCACCACCTGGCCTTCCGGCGTCGGGCGCAAATCCTTGTTGCCACGATCCACCAGCACGCAGCCGAACTCCTGCTCCAGCCCTTGAATGCTGCGGCTGAACGCCGGTTGAGTGATGCCCATCGCGTCCGCCGCACGGACAAAACTGCGGTGTTCGTTAAGGGCGATTAAGTAACGCAACTGGCGAAGATCCATATGCTTTTCCGGCATCCTAAAAATAGCTCGAAGGCATTTGCGACGAGGGTTGCTAGAGGTTTTAAATGCAAGCTCTTATTCCGTCAACGAAGCATGTGAATATCTATTAGATGTAAATGGAATATAGATAGAGCGTTGTTTCGCTGCCGTCCAACCGCAAGCAGTCGATGAGGGTCTACCCATGAGCAATGCCGCACTCGCTGTAAAACCCGCTGTCCACGTGCTGGATATTCATCCGGTGGCCGGTCGTATCGGCGCCGAAATTCGTGGTGTGCACCTGTCCGGTGAACTGGACGCTGCCACTGTCGAAGCCATTCAGCAGGCGCTGGTTCAGTACAAGGTCGTATTCTTCCGCGAGCAGACCCAGCTCGACGATCAGCGTCAGGAGGCTTTCGCGCATTTGCTCGGTGAGCCAGTGGCGCACCCGACCGTGCCATCGCGCGAAGGCACGCGTTATTTGCTCGAACTGGACGGCGCTGAAGGTCAGCGCGCCAATTCCTGGCACACCGACGTGACCTTCGTCGACGCTTACCCGAAAGCCTCGATCCTGCGTTCGGTGGTGGCCCCGGCGTACGGCGGCGATACCCTGTGGGCCAATACCGCGACGGCTTATAACGGCTTGCCGGCCGAGCTGCGTGAGCTGGCTGACAAACTGGTCGCCGTGCACAGCAACGAATACGACTACGCCAGCGCCAAGCCGGACGTCTCCGCAGAGAAGCTTGAGCGCTATCGCAAGGTCTTCACTTCGACCGTTTACGAAACCGAGCACCCGGTAGTGCGCGTGCACCCGATCAGCGGCGAGAAGAGCTTGCTGCTCGGGCATTTCGTCAAGCGCATCAAAGGTTATTCGCAGGCGGATTCGGCGCATCTGTTCGGGCTGTTGCAGAGCCATGTGATCCGCCAGGAAAACACCGTGCGCTGGCGCTGGCAGGCAGGTGATGTGGCGATCTGGGATAACCGTTCGACGCAGCATTACGCGATTGATGATTACGGTACGCAGGATCGCGTGGTGCGTCGGGTGACGTTGAAAGGTGAAGTGCCGGTCGGGGTTTCGGGGCAGCGTAGCCAGACCATTAAAGGCCCTGATATCGGCGGCGTCTGATCTGACCCCATCGCTGGCAAGCCAGCTCCCACAGTGGAAAGTGTTGAACACAATGGATGTGTAAAACACAAACCCTGTGGGAGCTGGCTTGCCAGCGATGCTTTTAACTACCACACGCCGATCTGAACCACTTTCTCGGTTTCCGGCTCACCGTAACGAAAGCGCTGCCCCCGCAAATCTATCTCCTGATGACTGATCGTGGTGCGCCGTTTCAACCCGCGAACCCACTCGAACAAATGCCCCGCATGCTCCTCGCGCACCGCTGCGAATTCCGGGTCATCACCCAGATCACGCAGCTCCTGCGGATCATTCAGCAGATCAAACAACTGCGGCCGAAAGCCGTCGTACGCCAAATATTTCCAGCGTTCGCTGCGCACCATGGTCATTCGGCAACGGTCGATCGGCTGACCCAGACGCTCACGTGCCGGCGCCTGGAAGGCGTAGTCGTATTCGCTGATTGCATAGCGGCGCCAGTCCGGATTTTCTCCGTGCAAAAGTGGAATCAGGGAGCGCCCCTCAAGCCGATGTGCCGCGTCTGGCAGCCCCAATGCTTCAAGGAATGTCGGCAACGCATCGATGGTTTCCGCCAGTCGATCCTCTACGGTGCCGCGCGTAATGTCCGCCGCCGCCCGAGGATCGCGGACGATCAACGGCACGCCCACCGCCTGCTCCAGCAAAAACTCCTTCTCGCCGAGCCAGTGATCACCCAGGAAGTCGCCGTGATCGCTGGTGAACACGATCAGCGTGTCATCCCAACGGCCATTGCTCTGCAGAAAATCAAACAAACACCCGAGCTGATCATCCACTTGCTTGATCAGACCCATGTAGGTGGGGATTACAGTCAATCGTACTGAATCACGGGAGAAGTTGAGGCTTTCCTCATGCTGGCGAAAGGCAGTGTATACGGGGTGTTTGCTGGCTTCGGAGGACGTCGCGCGGACCGCTTCGAGAATCGATTTCGTACTGTACAAGGCGTGGTATGGCGCCGGTACGATGTAGGGCCAGTGCGGTTTGATATAGGAAAGGTGTAAACACCAGGATTTCTCGCCTTGCTCGGTGATGAAGTCGATGGCTCGATTTGTAGTGTAGACAGTCTCTGAGTGTTGCTCGGGAATTCGTGCTGGCAAATTCGCATGACGCATTTGCCAGCCGCTGAGGATTTCTCCGTTCTCGCCTTCGGCGGCGTTGGCCCAGTCGTGCCAGGGGTTTTTGCCGTCGAAACCGTGCTCGCGCAGGTAATGGGTGTAAGGCGCGGATTCGCGTTTTTCGTCGAATAACGGGTCATCGGGAAAGATGCCGTCATGACGAAAGTACGGTTCGAAACCGACTTCGTTGAGGATTTCGGCTTGTTCGCTATCGGGGTTGATCGCCAGCCGCTGCAAGGCATCGATATTCGCTGTCGCGTGGGTCTTGCCGACCAGCGCGGTACGAATACCGTGAGGGCGCAGGTAATCGCCAATGGTCAGCTCTTCCAGCGGCAACGGCACGGCGTTCCACGCTACCTGATGGCTGCTGACATAGCGCCCGGTGTAGGCCGACATCCGCGACGGGCCGCAGATCGTGCCTTGGGTATAGGCGCGGCTGAAACGCACGCCGGCGGCGGCCAGACGATCGATATTCGGCGTGTGCAGATGCGGGTGGCCGTAGCAGGACAGGTAATCGCGGCGCAGTTGATCGCACATGATGTACAGCACGTTGCGCACGGGTTTTTCAGGATGGGACATGGGGTTCACCGGTCAGAGAGACAGGTGAGGGTTTTCGCTTTCGCTGGGGGTGTTCGGCAAGTGCATTTGGAGACTGGGTTTTATGCAGGGAATGCATCGGTGCCTGGGCTGACGCCATCGCTGGCAAGCCCGCTCCCACAAGTCCCGGTTGAACACATTATTTTTGCCAGACGCACATCCTGTGGGAGCTGGCTTGCCAGCGATAGCGGTAGATCAGACAGCCAGATTCTCCAGCGAACAGACTTCCTCATCCACCGCATCAATCGCTTTGATCTGCTCAATCATCGCCTCCGCCAACGGTGACAACCGATACCCCGCGCGACTGACAATCCCATAGCGCGTGTACAACTCCTCAAGATCATCCGCCAATCCTTCAATGCGCAAACACACCAACTCACCCTTGGCCTGGTGCAACGCATCCGAATACGCCCCGACGATCCCGATCGCATCCGAACGCAGCACCACGCTGAGCAAACTCGAACTGTTTTCGCACTCCACATTCGGCGTGAAATCCGGTCGCCCGCTAAGGTCGACGATGACCTTGCGCAGGTTCGGCGGGCGAATGCTCACCGCCAGCGGATAGCTCATCAATTGCTCGGCGGTGACTCGATCAAAAGCCGCCAACGGATGCCCGGCGCGGCAGCAGAAATGCCATTTGCGCGGTCGCAAGCGATGCGTGTGGTAATCCGGATCTGCCTCGAAATGCCGGGTGTCGGCGACAAAGAATTCGAACTCCTCGCTGAGCAGTCGCTTGCTCAGACTCTGCCAGTCTTCGACCTGAAACTGCACCCGCGCCTTCGGGTAGCGACCGATAAAGCTGCCGATTGCGCGCGGGATCAATCCTGCGGCTGGCGCCGGCCCACAACCGAAGCGTAATTCCCCCGCCTCCAGCCCGTTGAACTGGCTGATTTCGTTGGCCATCTGCTGCGCACCGCTGACCAATCGCCGCGCATGTTCGAGCAGCACCTGGCCTTGTTTGGTCGGCGGTAATTCCTTGCGCCCACGGTCGACCAACTGACAGCCGACGCTGTGTTCAAGCGCTTGAATGCTGCGGCTGAACGCCGACTGCGACAGGTTCACCGCCTGCGCGCCAGCGACGAAGCTGCGTTGTTCAGCCAAGGCGATGAAGTGACGAAGTTGACGCAAGTCGATATGCATTTTTCACATAAAAAATATCCGGGAAATGCATTGGATATGCATTAGGTCGACTCCTTATAAAGGCAATCTCTTATGCAGTAAATATTTGTAAATCCATAAATAAATAACTTAAAAGAATATGCAGCGCTGACGATGTCTGTGTGTTTTTTGACCAGGAGCCGCGCCATGAGTCCGTTGAACCTTGCGTCACCCCTAACGCCACGACGGCTCAAACGCCTGCCCCTGGCCCTGTTGCTGGCGGGGAGCGCCAGCTGGACTCACAGCTATGCCGCCGAATCCGAAACCCCGGCGCCAGTGCCGACCGGCAAGCCTGCGGCCAACAGTTCGCAACTGGAAACCGTGACGGTCACCACCCGCCGACGTGAGGAAAGCTCGCAAGATGTGCCGACGCCCATGAGCGTGGTCAGCGGCCAGAATCTGGAAACGCAACGCGTCTATCGCATTCAGGATTTGCAGCAACTGGTGCCCAGCGTCAACGTCGCTTACATGCACGCACGGCAGTCCAGCGTGTCGATCCGTGGTTTGGGCAACAACCCGGCCAGTGACGGCCTGGAAGGCAGCGTCGGTTTGTACATCGACAACGTGTATCTGGGCCGTCCGGGGATGGCGGTGTTCGACCTGATGGACATCGAACAGCTCGAAGTCCTGCGCGGGCCGCAGGGCACGCTGTTCGGCAAAAACACCACCGCCGGGGTGATCAACATCAGTACCCGCGCGCCGACATTCACACCTGAACGCAGCATCGAAACATCGGTCGGCGAGGACGGCTACTTTCAAACCAAGGGCACGATTTCCGGGCCGTTGAACGATGAGTTGGCCGGACATTTTTCGGCTTATCGCACGCGCAGCGACGGCGACATCAAAAACGAATACAACGGCCACGACCTCAACGGCGGTTCGCGCGAAGGTTTCCGCGCGCAGTTGCTGTTCAAGCCCAACGAAGACTTCAACCTGCGCTGGATCGGCGACTACAACGAAGAGGATTCCAGCGCCGGCACCCGCGTGTTGTACAACACCGGGCCGACCATCAATGGCGTCAATCTCTACTCGGCCCGCGCGGCCGCTGCCGGCGCGACGCTGGTCAACGGTTCGCACCGCAAGGTCAACCTGGACAACGACCAGCACGTCACCGTGCATCAGGGCGGTACGTCGGTTGAGGCCAATTGGACATTGCCGAGTGACTTCACCCTGACCTCGATCAGCTCGTATCGGTTCTGGAATTTCACCCCGAAAAACGATGATGGTCTCAACGTGCCGGCGAGCTACAACGCCGGTGTATCGGTGGAAGACAAACAGTATTCGCAGGAATTTCGCCTGGCCTCGCCCAAGGGCGAGTTCTTCGATTACGTGGTGGGCGCGTACTACTTCGGCAACGACCTGGACAACAAATCCTTCGCCTATTACGGCCCCCAGGCCGACATCTGGAACGGCACGCCGCGCGGTGCGCTGGCCAATGTCGACAGCGTCGGTAACGGCCACATCAAGACCGACAGTTTTGCGTTGTTCGCCCAAGGCACCTGGCACCTCACTGAGCGGCTGGATTTCACCGCGGGCGTGCGCGGCACCTATGAAGAGAAAAGCGCCTGGGTGACGCGGAATGCGCCGGTCGGTGGCGCGGCTGTCACCGGCGCCGCAGCGACCGCACGACGCGGGCGTACCGGCGCCTACGATTCCGGTGATTTGAACCAATACAGTTCCAGTCCTTCCGGCTTGCTCAACCTCAGCTATCGAATCACCGACGATGTGCTTGGCTATGCGACGCTTTCCCACGGCGAGAAATCCGGCGGGGTCAACCTTGCGGTCGGCTCTGCACCTACTGCGGGCGCCGACTCGCTGCTGATCGGTACCGAGCGCGCCAATAACGCCGAACTCGGTTTCAAAAGCACCCTGTGGGACCACCGTTTGCAGCTCAATGCCAACGTGTTCTGGACTCAGGTCAACGCGTATCAGACTAACGCCTACGACGACGTCAACCGCGTGCAATACCTGACCAACGCCGGTTCCGTGCGCTCGCGCGGTGTTGAGTTCGAAAGCACTGTGATCCCGCTGCGCGGCCTCACGCTGAACTTCAACGGCTCTTACAACGACGTCAGTTATCTCTCTTACAAAGATGCGCCTTGCCCGCCAGAAGTCAGCCAGGCACCGGGCGCGCCAGCTTCTTGCGACCTCAGTGGTCATCAAGTGGTCGGTGCCTCGAAATGGATCGGCAACGCCAACGGCGAATACAAATGGAATCTGGATAACGGCTTCGAACCGTACGTTACCGCCAGCTACGCGTTCCGCTCAAAAGCCGTGGGCACGGTCGAGGATTCCGATTACGGCCAGATCCCGAGCTACGCGGTGGTCAACCTCTCTACCGGCCTGCGCGGCGACTTCAACCAGGGCCAATGGGACATCTCGCTGTGGCTGAAAAACGCCTTCGACAAAACCTATTACACAACCCTGTGGACGGGCGGCAACGGCGGCTATGAAGGCCTGCTCGGCACCCCGCGAACCCTCGGCGTCACCGGCCGCTACGACTTCTGATTCGACATTCAAGGAGCTGCATCATGTTGCGCATCAAAACAGCTTTACCGGTGTTGCTGTCCGGCGCGGTATTGGGCACCGGCGCCTTCGCCGCGCCCAGCGTTTATCCGACCGGTGTCACTCGTTATGACCCGAACAAGGCGTTCAATCAGTACGTGATTTTCAGTGGTGCCGACAAGCAGACGCACCTGATCGACATGAACGGCAACGAGGTGAAAACCTGGCCGCAGGCAGGTTTTCCATCAGCGATCATCGACCCGAAACTGGTCGGTGGTGAGCGCGGTCATGTGTTGCTGCAATTGAGCGACAAGGATCCGGGCAAGCTTGGTTCGGCCGGTAATGGCCTGGGCAATCAAAGCGTCGGCGAGCTCGACTGGAACGGCAAGGTCGTCTGGCAATGGGGCGACAAGGCGCCCGGTGGTGCGGCGCAACAGCATCATGATCAGCGCCGCTTGAGCAATGGCAACACCGTGGTCCTGGCGAACAAGGTGCACACGGTCAAAGGCTTCAAAGTGCCCGAGGTCATCGACGATGCGATTTATGAGGTTAGCCCCGACGGTGCGGTGAAATGGCAATGGCTGGCGTCGGAGCACCTCAACGAATTCGGCTTCACGCCAGAGCAACTGAAGCTGGTGCGGGCGAGTGAGGATGCGGATTACCTGCACATCAACAACCTCAGTGTGGTCGGGCCGAACAAATGGTTCGATGCCGGTGATAAACGCTTCAACCCGGACAACCTGTTGTTTGATTCACGCAACGCCAACTTCATCGCAATCATCGATAAAAACAGCGGCAAAGTGGTCTGGCGACTGGGGCCGAATCTGCCACTGATCAATCCAAAAGCGCCCCGGACATTACCGCGTCCAGTGGATCAGTTTGTCGGCCAGCACGACGCGCACATCATCCCCGCCGGACTGCCCGGCGCCGGCAATGTGCTGGTGTTCGATAACCAGGGCTCGGCAGGGTATCCGAACGTCACGCTGGGGCTGATTTCCGGCTCGCGAGTACTGGAAATCGATCCGGTGAAAAACCAGATCGTCTGGCAGTACAGCGCGGCCAATTCGAAACAGCCGGGGTGGGCGTTTTACAGCTCGTTCATCAGCAGCGCGCGGCGTTTGCCGAACGGCAACACGCTAATCGACGAAGGCATGAACGGACGGTTTTTCCAGGTCACGGCCAGCGGTGAAAACGTCTGGGAGTACGTCAGCCCCTACCTGGGCAAAGCCCCGGGCAGCGATGCCATCAGCAACTGGGTGTATCGCGCGTTACCTGTGAGTTATGACTGGGTGCCGCAGGGTACGCCGCGCTCCGAAACCGCTGTGATTGCACCGGTGGCGGGCCTGCCGCAGACCAACGCCAGTCGATAGTTGAATAATGAATCAAGGAAAATTCTTCAAAAAATATGGGTGTTACGCAAAAAGAGCTGCCACGTCCTTATAAGGTCTGGCGGCTCTTTTTTATGCGCAGTACTTGCTCATGGTTCTTCAGTTTTTCAGAAGATCAGTTGCCCGTGATCAAAATACAGGTTTGTGCTTTACAGCCTTTTTCCTGACTGAGCGTTACAAATTTGAACCCGGCTTCAGGCGTCGAAGTTGAAATGGTCAAGGCCGACGCTTTGTAGTCTTTGGCTTGAAAGCGATCCTCAGGGAGGACCACGGCACGCCACTTTCCTTGAAACACATAAATAGGAAAGCTGGTTTTGTTTCTTACTTCCAATTCAATCGGATTCACTGCCTCGGAAGCAGCTGTGGCGAGTGATAAAGGTGCCAACAATAGCGCCATATAGATCAGTGTCCATTTTCCAAATTGCATATTTACTCTTCCTGAGTCGATTGATAATGCAGCAGCGATCTAAAGCGCTCGCGACGCCTCACGCAACGTGATTGTTGTAAGTGAGGATGTATCCAGCCCATACCTTGGGCGAATATTTTCAATGCTTGAAAAGCATCGTTTTTTGCCTGCTTGGCTACAGGCCTTGATAGACAAGGGTTTGCGAAAAACGATCAATTTTAATATTTCTAAATCATCTATTCATAACGTTAAAGATTACTTTCGGAGATAAGCGTCTAGCCCAATGATTCACCCATCGATCGCGGTGGGGGCTTCAACAAACGGCGAACGACTGCTTGGTAAAGAGAACGCAAAAAAGACCGCAGGGAGTGAATCAATGGGCAATGTCCAGACCGCCGCCAGCGCAGAGGAATTGCTGTGGCGTCAGACGCCGAGTGGCGAATTGGTCGATCTCGGCCGGCCCCATCGTGTGCCGTTGGGGCAGTTGCGTTTGCAGCGCGCACCCAAAGGCATTCTGAGTCGGCGCGAGACAATTTTGCTCGGCGTGTTGGCGTTGTTGGCGCATGGCGCGGTGATCTACTGGATCAACCAGCAGCCGACGCCGACGCTGCCGATCGTGCCGCCGGAAATTCCACCGATGACCATCGAGTTTTCACGTCCGGCGCCACCCGCGCCGCCGGTTGTCGAGCCGCCACCGCCCGCACCTGTGGTCGAGCCTCCGCCGCCGGTAGAAGACGAATTGGCCGTGAAGCCGCCGCCACCGAAACCGATTCCGAAACCCAAGCCGAAGCCTGTGGCTAAACCGGTTCCGAAACCGGCGCCGAAAGATGTCGAGCAACCACCCGCACCACCACAACCAGCCGCTCCGGCCGCCGCGCCTGCGCCACCTGCACCGCCAGCGCCTGCACCGGTCACTCCGGCCTCGGCCAATGCCGCGTACCTGAAAAACCCGGCGCCGGAATATCCGTCACTGGCTCAGCGTCGCGGTTGGGAAGGCACGGTGTTGTTGCGGGTGCATGTACTGGCCAGCGGCAAACCGGGTGAGATTCAGATTCAGAAAAGCAGTGGCCGGCAACAGCTCGACGACGCGGCGCTCAGTGCCGTCAAGCGTTGGAGCTTCGTGCCGGCCAAGCAGGGTGATGTCGCCCAGGACGGCTGGGTCAGCGTGCCCATCGATTTCAAGATTCATTAAACCGAAACCAAATTCGCGCGAAATGTTTACACGAGGGAATACATCATGACGTTACTGGCATCTCCACTGGAATCCATCGAAAGCGCGGTGATCTGGCTGCTGGTGGTTTTCTCCGTCGCCACATGGGGCCTGGCTCTGCTCAAGGCTGTGCAGTTCGGTCGTCTGAAGGCGCAGGATCGCCGTTTTCATAAACGCTTCTGGGCGGCGTCGAGTCTGGATTCTGCCGCCGAGTTGAGTGAAACCCAGCCCGGCGCTGCGGCCCGGGTGGCACAGGCCGGTTACGCGGCGATTCAAGTCGGCGAGGCGCCGCAGGCCAATGATTTGAGCCAGGCGATCAACCATCAGGATCGACTGGAGCGCGCGTTGCGACAGCAGATCGTCCGCGAGCGCCGTTCGCTGGAGACAGGATTGGCGGTGGTTGCAAGTATCGGCAGTACGTCGCCGTTCATTGGCTTGTTCGGCACGGTGTGGGGAATCATGGAAGCGTTGAAGGGCATCAGCGCGGCAGGTTCGGCGAGCCTGGAAACGGTCGCCGGTCCGATTGGTGCGGCACTGGTTGCAACGGGTGTGGGTATCGCCGTCGCGGTACCGGCGGTGCTGGTTTACAACTACTTTTTGCGTCGTCTGAAACTGACGGCCGCCGATCTGGATGACTTCGCCCACGACTTCTACAGCCTGGCGCAGAAGAGTGCATTCCGCGTGCTGATTCATCCGGCGGCAAACAAAGTCGCCGCGCCGGGCAACGCGACAAAAGTGAAGGAGGCGTCCTGATATGGCCTTCTCCACGCAAGACAGCGATGAGGTACTCAGCGAGATCAACGTGACACCGCTGGTGGACGTGATGCTGGTGTTGCTGGTGGTGTTTATCGTCACCGCACCCCTGCTGACCAATGCGATCCCGATCAACCTGCCGAAGACTGAGGCGGTGGCGCCGGTCGAGCAGAAGGATCCGCTGGTGGTGAGCATTGATGGCGCCGGCAAACTGTTTATCAACAAGGACGAAATTCAGCCGGACTTGCTGGAATTCAACCTGAAATCGGCCAAGGCCAAGGACCCGGAAGTGCGCGTGCAATTGCAGGCGGATGATGGGGTGAATTACGGCGAAGTGGCGCGCGCCATGGCCTCGATTGAGCGGGCGGGGATTACCAAGTTGTCGGTGATCACCGCGCGTTAACAGAATTTACGTTTTTCCGGGGCCGTCTCCTTGGCAGGGTGCGGCCCTTTTTTTATTTCGGAAATTCTCCTGTGTAGGAGCTGCCGCAGGCTGCGATCTTTTGCTTTTAAAGATTCAGGATCAAAAGATCGCAGCCTTCGGTAGCTCCCGCACAAAGAAGTAATATGCAATTTGGGTCTTAATAAATAGCTTCTTATTCCTTAACGAATATAAATCCTCTCCCTATACTCGATCAGGAACAGACATGCAGGAGAGCTCCCCCATGCGCAACGAATCAATTCGCTACCTGATTGTGCCGGGCTGGCAAGGATCGCCAGAAGATCATTGGCAAAGCCACTGGCAGAACAGCCTGCCGAACAGCGCGCGGGTCGAGCAGGCCGATTGGCTGACGCCGCGCCGTGAGGATTGGGTCGCCGCGCTGGCCGAGGCAATTGCCGCCGACAGCACGCCGGTCATCCTCATCGCGCACAGCTTGGGCTGCATCACCGTTGCCCATTGGGCGGCCACTGCGCCCTTGCAGTACCTGCGTCAGGTACGCGGCGCCTTGCTGGTCGCACCCGCAGATGTCGAGCGTCCGGCGTGCGCGCCGGCACTGCGCAATTTCGCGCCGATTCCGACTGATTTATTACCGTTTCCGAGCCAGGTGGTCAGCTCCGACAACGACGCCGCCGTCAGTGCGCCGCGAGCCTTGGAGCTGGCGCGTAACTGGGGCGCCGAGGCGGGGATTCTCGCCGGTGCCGGACACATCAACGTGAAGTCCGGGCATCAGCGTTGGGAGCAGGGTTTTGCCTATCTCTATCGCCTGCAAAACCGTATGGAACACCACGCCCGCCGCCGCGCCTGATTTGTTTTTTCTTTGATCGCCCCCGTCTCCCGGCGGTTTTGGGCGGGAGTCTGCCATGAGTTTTGAAACTTTCGGTCAGCCGTTGCTGACCTTTCCCGATGCGGAAAAAAGCCCTCTGAGCATTCGCGCCAAGGCGCTGGTGTTTGTCGACCCGCGTTCACGGCAGTTGCGTGAAGAACTGGAGCAATTGGCCCCGCGCTCGATCTCGGTATTGATCCGTGGCGAGACCGGCACCGGTAAAGAATTGCTCGCCCGCCATATCCATCGCGCCAGTGATCGCAGCGGTCTTTTCGTCTCGGTCAATTGCGGCGCGATCAGCCCGACCTACGCCGATGCCGAACTGTTTGGCTACGCCGCCGGCACGTTCAGCGGCTCGGCCAGCAGTCGCGCGGGGTGGTTCGGTTCGGCTAACGGCGGCACCCTGTACCTGGATGAAATCGGCGATTTGCCGTTGCCGATTCAGATCAAATTGCTCGCCGCTCTGGAAAATCATGAAGTCACTCGCGTGGGGGCGCATCAGCCGAGCCCGGTGGATGTGCGCCTGGTCGCGGCCACCAGCATCGATCTGGCACAAGCGGTGGACGCCGGGAAATTCCATGAGCGGCTTTATCACTATCTCAGCGAAGGGCATCTCGAGTTGCCGGCGTTGCGCGCGCGTACCGGCGATATCCTGTCGCTGGCCGAGTATTTCCTCGGCATCTATAGCCAGCGTCTTGATCTGCCGGTGCCGCTCATCAGCGAGGCGGCGCAGCATGTACTTGAGCAGCACAGCTGGCCGGGCAACACTCGCGAGCTGGAAAACGTCATTCACTTTGCCTTACTGGTGAGCACCGGAGACGAGATTTTGCCGGAGCATCTAAACCTTCCCGATGCGTCTGGGCCGCAGGTTCAGATCGAAAGGCTGGTCAGGCAAACCAACATCGGCGGTAGCGTCGATGAGCGTAAAGCGTTGAAAGAGCTGCTGATTAACCTGAGTCAGGCGCTTTGAGCCATTTTGTCCTGTATGAACAAAATGGAATATCAACGTGAATAAACGTTATTGTCCTGGAATAAAAAATCCCGGTATTGTCCGACCCACGCCAGCGATATCACTTCACTGGCACACGTATTAATGCCGTCGTCGATGACGACCGTGATTTTCGATAAGGACACTGCATGAAAAAGGTTCTGTTGTTTACCGCATTGGCGGCTGCTCTGACTGCTTCCCTGGCCAACGCTGGCGAGAAACTGGTGGTTGCCGCGACCCCGGTTCCGCATGCTGAAATCCTTGAGCTGATCAAACCGACCCTCGCCAAAGAAGGCGTGGATCTGGAAATCAAAGTCTTCACCGACTACGTTCAGCCGAACGTACAGGTGGGCGAGAAGCGCCTGGACGCCAACTACTTCCAGACCGAACCGTACCTGAACAGCTTCAACGCCGGTAAGTACAAGGACGACAAAGCCAAGTATCTGGTGACCGTGCAAGGCGTGCACATTGAACCGTTCGGCGGCTATTCGAGCAAATACAAAACCCTGGCTGAACTGCCGGACGGCGCAACCATCGCCATCCCGAACGAAGGCAGCAACAGCGGCCGTGCCCTGATCCTGCTGCAGAAGGCTGGCCTGATCGAACTGAAAGATCCGAAAAACGCTCTGGCGACCCCGAAAGACATCGCCAAGAACCCGCACAACTTCAAGTTCAAGGAACTCGAATCGGCGCTGCTGCCGCGCGTTCTCAAGGAAGTTGATCTGGACATGATCAACACCAACTACGCGCTGGAAGCCAAACTGAATCCGACCAAGGATGCGCTGGTGATCGAAGGTGCTGATTCGCCTTACGTGAACTTCCTCGTTGCCCGTGAGGACAACAAGAACAGCGACGCTATCCAGAAACTGGCCAAAGCCCTGACCAGCCCGGAAGTCAAAGCGTTCATCGAGAAGAAATACAACGGCGCGGTACTGCCGGCGTTCTGATCTGACCCCGCTTCACACCCCTTCAAGGTATGAAAACGCCGATGGCCAGTGATGGTCATCGGCGTTTTTGTGTACACGGTTCGGCTGTTCAGAAGCATTGTGGCGAGGGGATTTATCCCCGATCGGCTGCACAGCAGTCGTAAAACCAGTCCACACGGTTCATCTGTCATCCGATATTTGGGGCCGCTTCGCAGCCCATCGGGGATAAATCCCTCGCCACAAAAGCAAAAGCCAGAAGCAAAGATCGCAGCCTTCGGCAGATCCTACAGTGACCATATTCCCCTGTAGGAGCTGCCGAAGGCTGCGATCTTTGATCTTGATGCGGGTAGCTCAGGCCACCTGAGCCTTCAACGCCCGCCTCAACGCTACGAGCAATTTCACAATGTCCTGCGGATCCAGTCGCTGCGGCACTTTTACGTCCATTTTGTTCTTCCTTGTCATGGTTCGGCCGGGGGAGTCTGGCCAAAAGCTGTTCGTCCTTGGAGGGTCTGGATGAAAAAAAGATCCTTCCTACAGCGCAAAGGAAAATAGCCTTCTTCTTCCTTCCCGGCAAACCCGCAGGATAGTTTTTTGGGTGATATCAATATGCTTTAACGGTATTTAAATTCTTGTTTTTATACCTATAAAGTCGCTGCTTGCCGGACAGCCATCCGCTGTCCATGGACTGCACCACCGTCGTTTACCGAGCGACGTCAGGACGCTGCATGACCTTCGATTACGCTTTTATTCTCAGCACTCTGCCGGCGTTTCTCAAAGCCGTGGGCGTGACGCTGCAGGTTGGATTCATCGCCATTGGCACTTCGCTGCTGGTGGCATTGCTCAATGCGACGATTCTGGTGTTCCGCACGCCTTACCTGCAAAAAATGGTCGGCTTGTACGTGGAGCTGGCGCGTAATACGCCGCTGCTGATCCAGCTGTTCTTCGTCTATTTCGCCTTACCGGCAGTGGGGATTCAGGTCTCCGGCTTCACTGCCGCAATCATCACCATGACCTTCCTCGGCGGCGCTTACCTCACCGAAGTGCTGCGTGCCGGCGTCGATGCGGTGCCGCAGGCGCAACTGGAGTCGGGGCGTTCCATCGGCCTGTCTCACGGCCAGTTGCTGCGCTACGTGATCCTCCCGCAAGCGGGGATCCTCAGCCTGCCATCGCTGTTTGCCAATTTCATTTTCCTGCTCAAGGAAACCACTGTGGTCTCGGCGGTCGCAGTGCCGGAAATCCTCTACACGACCAAAAGCTACATCGCGCTCTACTACAAAACCTACGAAATGCTCGCCGTACTGACGCTGATCTGCGTGCTGTTGTTCTTGCCGCTGTCGCTGCTGCTCAGTCGTCTGGAAAGGAGGCTCCAGCATGGCCAGTTCGGGTCTTGAATTACTCTGGGTGTCGTTGCCGCAATTGGTCAAAGGTGCCGGGCAGACCTTGTCGATCTCGTTCCTGAGCATTGCCATCAGCACCGTCGGTGGCGTGCTCTACGGTGTATTGCGCACGCTCAACGTGACATGGCTGAACGCGATTTTGCGGGTGTATCTGGAGCTGTTCCGGGCAATTCCGGTGCTGGTCTGGCTGTACCTGCTGTTTTTCGGCCTGCCGATTTTCTTCGGCCTGAGCATTCCGAGTTTCTGGTGCGCGGTGCTGGTGTTGTCGTTGTGGGGTGCCAGCGAGGTCGGTGAAGTGGCGCGCGGTGCGCTGCATTCGTTGCCGCGCGGCCAGCGTGAGGCGGGTCTGTCGATTGGTCTGAACGCCGTGCAACTCTACGGCTACGTGCTGCTGCCGCAAGCGCTGAAGCGCATGACCCCGCCGACCATCAACGTCTACACGCGGATCATCAAGACCAGCTCGCTGGCGGTGCTGATCGGCGTGGTCGATGTGATCAAGGTCGGCCAGCAGATCATCGAACGCACCTACGAATCGGTGTTGATCTACGGTGTGCTGTTTCTGTTTTTCTTTTTCATCTGCTACCCGCTGTCGGCCGCCTCGCGCGTGCTGGAGCGGCGCTGGACGCAAGCATGAGCGCATTGATCGAGTTTCACGGCTTCAACAAATTCTACGGCGAGCAGCAGGTGCTCAATGGCGTCGACCTGACGGTGAAGTCCGGCGAAGTGATCGTCATCCTCGGCCCCAGCGGTTGCGGCAAAAGCACGTTGCTGCGTTGCCTCAACGGCCTCGAAGAAGCCCAAAGCGGCAGCTTGAAATTTGCCGGGCGCGAACTATTGAACAAGGCCACCGACTGGCGCGACATCCGCCAGCAGATCGGCATGGTGTTCCAGAGCTATCACCTGTTCCCGCACATGAGTGTGCTCGACAATTTGCTGCTTGGCCCGCTCAAGGTGCAGAAGCGCCAGCGTCGTGAGGCCCAGCAGCAAGCCGAAGCGTTGCTCGAACGCGTCGGTCTGGCGGACAAGCGTGATGCCTTCCCTCGGCAGCTCTCCGGTGGCCAACAGCAACGCATCGCCATCGTCCGTTCGTTGTGCATGAACCCGCGCGTGATGCTCTTCGACGAAGTGACCGCCGCCCTCGACCCGGAAATGGTCAAGGAAGTTTTGCAGGTTATTCAGGGCCTGGCCCGCGAGGGCATGACCCTGCTGATCGTCACCCACGAAATGGCCTTCGCCCGCGCGGTGGCCGATCGCATTGTGTTCATGGACGCCGGGCGCATCCTTGAACAGAACCCGCCCGAGATTTTCTTTACGAACCCGCAAACCGCACGCGCGCAGCAGTTTCTGGAGAAGTTCTCCTTCGTTGCAACACTGCCCGAAACGAATCCAAAAAAGGAACTGGAACTGCTATGAAAACTGCCAAATCAAGTCTGTTTTTACTGCCGCTGCTCGGCCTCGCACTGCTGGCCGGTTGCAACAAATCCGAAGAACCGGCCAAGCCGAAAGTCGCCAGCGAAAGCACTGCACCAGCCGGTTACCTGGACAAGATCAAGGCCCGCGACAAACTGATCGTCGGTGTCTTCACCGATAAGCCGCCATTTGGTTTTGTTGACGAGGCCGGGCGCTACGTGGGTTTCGATACTGACATCGGCCGGCGTTTCGCCAAGGATCTGCTCGGCGACGAGAACAAAGTCGAATTCGTTGCGGTGGAACCGGCGAGCCGCATTCCGTTTCTGCAAAGCGACAAGGTCGATCTGATCCTCGCCAACATGACCGTGACCCCGGAGCGCAAGGAAGCGGTTGAGTTCACCAACCCGAATCTGAAAGTCGCGGTACAGGCACTGGTGCCGCAGAACAGCGCGGTGAAAAACCTTGATGATCTGGCGACCCGCACCACCATCGTTACCACCGGCACCACTGCCGATATCTGGCTGACCAAGAATCACCCGGACTGGAAACTGCTCAAGTTCGAGAAAAACTCCGAGTCGCTGCAAGCCTTGGCCAACGGCCGTGGCGATGCTTATGCACAGGACAATCTGGTGCTGTTCAGCTGGGCCAAGCAGAACCCGGGCTATCGTGTGCTGGATGAAAAGCTTGGGGCCGAAGCGCCGATTGCGCCGGCGGTGAAGAAGGGCAACGTCGAGCTGCGTGACTGGGTAAATACCGAGTTGGCCAAGCTGGGTGAAGAGAAGTACCTGCTCAAGCTGTACGACCAATATGTGCGTAAGGAACTGAGCGATGACACCCAGCCTGAGAGCGTGATTGTTGAGGGTGGCAAGTGGCAGGGGTGATCCCTTGATTCAGAGGTGACTCTGAAATTGCCTTCGCGAGCAGGCTCGCTCCCACAGTTGTACGCGATCTAATGTGGGAGCGAGCCTGCTCGCGAATTCTTGAAGCACCGCTCAATCCGGCCAATGCCACGCCGGCTCATCCAGCACTCGCTGCCCGACAATCCCGGTTTGCCCAAGCGTTTTTTCCAGGACGATGCAATTGCATTCGGAGTCTTCCTGTAACGCCGAAATCAGTCGCCGCGCATGCGACACCACCCACACCTGACACTGCTCCGATGCACGAATAATCAAGCGCGCCAACGCCGGCAGCAAATCCGGGTGCAGGCTGGTTTCCGGCTCGTTCAGCACCATCAGGGACGGTGGTCGTGGCGTCAGCAGTGCTGCGATCAGCAACAGATAGCGCAATGTCCCGTCCGACAGTTCTGCCGCCGATAACGGGCGCAACAAGCCTTCCTGATAAAACTCGATGGCAAAACGTCCGCCAGACTGAGGCTCGATACGCAGCCGAGCGCCGGGGAACGCATCGCTGATCGCTGTCTGCAATGCTTCGGGATCGCCGATCTCGATGATCGTCTGCAACGCCGCCGCCAGATCGCGGCCATCGTGATGCAACACCGGCGTACGCGTGCCCAGTTGTGGTTGCCGCGCTGGTGCCTCGGCGTCGCTGCGAAAGTGGTCATAGAAGCGCCAGCGGCGAATGAATTCGCGCATCTGGAACACTTCGGGGGAGCTGCGCAGGCTGCCGACCTGGTCGAACAGGCTGTCGAAATTTGGCGTGTGTTGAGCCAGTACGTCCCATTTACGACCTTCGCGAGCGCGGATCATCGGCCCGTTTCGATCCACCAACAGGCTGGCCGGACGGTAGTGCGGCCCTGCCCAGATGCATTCGCGCTTGATCTGCGGGTCGAGGCTGAAGCGCGAAGGGATTGGCCGTGAATGCTCAGGCAGCATGAAATGTCCGTTGGAATCGGGCAGGCCGAGGCTGATCGAGTAGCTGAAATCCTCCCCGGCAAACCCCAGGCGCAAACGCTTCACGCCTTGACGCACGCTCGGCTCGATCGCCACTTCGCCGGTGCGCATGCGCCGGCTGATGGTTTCCGGGCCGGCCCAGAACGTCGAATCCAGCCCGCCCTCACGGGCCAGCGCATTGACCACGCCGCCCTGCGCGGTCTCGGCCAACAGGCGCAAGGCGCGGTAGAGGTTGGACTTGCCACTGCCGTTGGGGCCGGTGATCAGGTTCAGACGGCCCAGCGGAATCACCAATTTATTGATCGAGCGGTAATTGGCCACCGCGAGGGTCTTGAGCATGAAATTCCTTCTCTTGAGGCGACCATTGTAGGAGCTGCCGCAGGCTGCGATCTTTTGATCTTGAGCTTTAAAAGCAAAGATCGCAGCCTGCGGCAGCTCCTACAGGGGAAATGTGCTGATTCGCGTGAGCGAACGTTGAACCCTGTTCTAAGCTCACAGTCGTATCGTCACTTGCACGTTCGTACACAGGAAGGAGTCTGCATGGCGAGTCCCGGATTGAAAACAGCGGTCATGCTGAGCCTGTTCACTTTGCTCGCCGCGTGTGGGGAGAAAAAAGCCCCGCAGGAATACCTGCCGCGCGTCTTCGTGCAAGAGGTCAAACCCGCGGAATACGCGGCTGCCGTGACCCTCACCGGCGATGTGCAGGCGCGTGTGGAGACTGAATTGTCGTTCCGCGTCGGCGGCAAGATCATCCAGCGCATGGTCGATGTCGGTGACCGCGTGACCGCCAAACAAGTGCTGGCCAAACTCGATCCCAAGGATTTGCAGACTAACGTCGACTCGGCTCAGGCCCAAGTGGTCGCCGAACAGGCACGGGTCAAGCAGACTGCTGCGGCGTTCGTGCGCCAGCAAAAACTGTTGCCCAAGGGTTATACCAGCCAGAGCGAATACGATTCCGCACAAGCGGCGTTGCGCAGTAGCCAAAGCGCATTGAGCGCGGCCCAGGCGCAACTGGCCAATGCCAAGGATCAACTCAGCTACACCTCGTTGATTGCCGACGCGCCCGGGATCATCACCGAGCGTCAGGCCGAGGTCGGCCAAGTGGTACAGGCCACGGCGCCTATTTACAAACTGGCCCGAGACGGCGACCGCGATGCGGTATTCAACGTCTATGAGTCGTTGCTGGCCGAACGTCCTTCGGATAACAGGATCACCGTTAGCCTGCTCGACAATCCCGAGATCAAAACCACCGGTACTGTGCGCGAAATCACCCCGGCGGTGTCAGCGCAGTCCGGCACCGTACAAGTCAAAGTGACCCTCGATAAATTGCCGCCGGGCATGCAGCTCGGATCGGTGGTCAGTGCCACGGCCAAGGGCTCGGGCAAATCGGCGGTTGAGTTGCCGTGGTCGGCGTTGACCAAAAACATCAGCGACCCGGCGGTGTGGATGGTTGACGATAAAGGTGAAGCGCAGTTGCACACGGTCACGGTTGGGCGTTACCTGACCGGCAAAGTCATCATCAGCGAAGGCCTCAAGGGTGGCGAGAAAGTCATCGTCGCCGGTGGGCAATTGCTGCATCCGGGGATGAAAGTCGAGATCGCCGAAAACACCTACAAGGATCTGCAACCGGGAGCACAGCCATGAAGTCTCTGTGGCTGTTACCCATTGCTTTGTTGTTGGTCGCGTGCTCCAAGAAGGAACCACCGCCTGAGCCGGTACGTCCGGTGCTGTCGGTTAAGGTCGAGGCCTTGAGCGAAGAAAATCTCGGGCGCTTTGCCGGCAGTATTCAGGCGCGCTACGAGAGCAACACCGGTTTCCGCGTCGGTGGCCGCATCGCCAGCCGTAATGTCGATGTCGGTGCTGAAGTGGAGAAGGGCACGTTGCTCGCCACCCTCGACCCGTCTGATCAGCAGAACCAGTTGCGTTCGGCCCAGGGCGATCTGGCGAAAGTCCAGGCCCAACTGATCAACGCGCAAGCCAATGCGCGCCGCCAGCAAGCGCTGTTTGATCGCGGTGTCGGAGCGCAGGCGCAGCTGGACATTGCCACGACTGATCTGAAAACCACGCAAGCCTCGCTCGATCAGGCGCGTGCGGCGGTCAATCAAAGCAAGGATCAACTCGGCTACACCGAATTGCGCTCCGACCACCGCGCCGTGGTCACTGCCTGGAACGCCGAGGCCGGGCAGGTAGTGACTGCCGGCCAGCAAGTGGTAACGCTGGCGCAACCGGACATCAAGGAAGCGGTGATCGACCTGCCGGACACGCTGGTCGACCAGATTCCCAGCGACGTGGTGTTCCTGGTCGCGGCGCAACTTGATCCGAGCATCAAGACCACCGCGACCATTCGCGAAATCGAACCGCAGGCGCAAAGCGCTACTCGCACGCGACGGGCGCGCCTGACGCTGGCAGACACACCCGACGGCTTCCGCCTCGGCACGGCGATCAGTGTGACCCTCAGTTCTGCGATCAAACCGCGTATCGAATTGCCCGCAACGGCGCTGCAAGAGGTCGACGGCAAATCGCGTATATGGGTGATCGACACGCAAAACAAGACCGTCAGCCCTCGCGACGTCACGGTCATCAGCCGTACCAACAGCAGCGTGGTGCTTGCCGGCGGCGTGAAGAACGGCGAGCGAGTGGTCAGCGCCGGCGTCAACAGTCTAAAACCCGGACAATCCGTGAAACTTGACGAGGACAGTCAATGAAAGGCTCTTTCAACCTCTCCGAATGGGCCCTCAAGCATCAGTCTTTCGTCTGGTATCTGATGTTCGTCGGATTGCTCATGGGGGTGTTCTCATACTTCAATCTGGGGCGTGAAGAAGACCCTTCGTTCACCATCAAGACCATGGTTATCCAGACCAAATGGCCGGGCGCGACGCAAGAAGAAACCCTCAAGCAAGTCACCGACCGCATCGAGAAAAAACTCGAAGAGCTGGACTCCCTCGACTACGTGAAAAGCTATACGCGCCCCGGCGAATCGACGGTGTACGTGTACCTGCGCGACACCACCAGTGCCAAGGACATTCCGGAAATCTGGTACCAGGTGCGCAAGAAGATCGACGACATTCGCGGGCAGTTTCCCCAAGGTATTCAGGGGCCGGGATTCAACGATGAATTTGGTGATGTTTACGGCTCGGTTTATGCGTTTACCGCCGACGGTCTGACCATGCGCCAGCTGCGCGATTACGTCGAGCAGGCGCGCGCAGAGATCCGCAATGTGCCAGGGCTGGGCAAGATCGAGATGGTCGGTCAGCAGGACGAAGTGATTTACCTGAACTTCTCCACGCGCAAACTCGCAGCGCTGGGGATCGATCAGCGTCAGGTGGTGCAGAGCCTGCAATCGCAAAACGCCGTGACCCCGGCAGGTGTCATCGAGGCCGGCCCCGAGCGGATCTCCGTGCGCACCTCGGGCCAGTTTGCCTCCGAGAAGGACCTGGCCGAGGTCAATCTCAAGCTCAATGATCGTTTCTATCGTCTGGCCGACATCGCTGACATCAGCCGTGGTTACGTCGATCCGGCCACCCCCGAGTTCCGCTTCGACGGCAAACCGGCTATAGGCCTGGCGATTGCCATGCAGAAGGGCGGCAACGTGCAGGAGTTCGGCAAGGCACTGCACGCACGCATCGACCAATTGACCGCTGACCTGCCCGTGGGCGTCGGCGTGCACACAGTGTCCGATCAGGCGGTGGTGGTGGAGGAGGCCGTCGGCGGCTTCACCAGCGCGTTGTTCGAAGCGGTGATCATCGTGCTGGTGGTGAGCTTTATCAGCCTCGGCGTGCGCGCCGGCCTGGTGGTAGCGTGCTCGATTCCGCTGGTGCTGGCGATGGTGTTTGTGTTCATGGAATACAGCGGCATCACCATGCAGCGGATTTCCCTCGGTGCCTTGATCATCGCCCTCGGCCTGCTGGTGGACGATGCGATGATCACCGTGGAAATGATGGTCACGCGTCTGGAAATGGGCGAGACCAAGGAACAGGCAGCGACGTTCGCCTACACCTCGACGGCGTTCCCGATGCTCACCGGGACGCTGGTGACCGTGGCCGGTTTCGTGCCGATCGGCCTCAACGCCAGCTCTGCGGGTGAGTACACCTTCACCTTGTTTGCGGTGATCGCGGTGGCGATGCTGGTGTCGTGGATCGTCGCCGTACTGTTTGCGCCGGTGATCGGCGTGCACATCCTCAGCACCAATGTGAAACCGCACAAGGCCGAGCCTGGGCGCATTGGGCGGGCCTTCAACCATGGTTTGTTGTGGTCGATGCGCAACCGTTGGTGGGCCATCGGCATCACGATTCTGTGCTTCGTGCTGGCGGTGTTCTGCATGCGCTTTGTGCAGAACCAGTTCTTTCCGTCATCCGATCGGCCGGAAATTCTGGTCGACCTGAATCTGCCGCAAAACGCCTCGATCAACGAAACCCGTAAAGCCGTCGACAAACTGGAAGAAACCCTCAAGGGTGATCCGGATATCGTGCGCTGGAGCACCTACATCGGTCAGGGCGCGATCCGTTTCTACCTGCCGCTCGACCAGCAATTGCAGAACCCGTACTACGCGCAACTGGTGATCGTCAGCAAAAATTTCGAATCGCGCGAGGCTTTGAGTCAACGCCTGCGTGAGCGCTTGCGCAAAGACTTCGTCGGCATTGGCAGCTACGTGCAGGCGCTGGAAATGGGCCCGCCGGTCGGGCGGCCGATCCAGTACCGGATCAGCGGCAAGGACATCGATCAGGTGCGCAAGCACGCGATCGACCTGGCCACCGAACTGGACAAGAACTCGCACATCGGCGAGATCATTTACGACTGGAACGAGCCGGGTAAAGTCCTGCGTATCGATATCGCACAAGACAAGGCGCGCCAACTCGGGCTGTCGTCAGAAGACGTGGCGAATCTGATGAACAGCATCGTCAGCGGCTCGCCTCTGACTCAGGTCGATGATGATATTTACCTGATCAACGTCGTCGGTCGCGCAGTCGATTCCGAACGCGGCACCCCGGAAACCCTGCAAAACCTACAGATCGTCACGCCGAGCGGCACCTCGATTCCACTGCTGGCGTTCGCCACGGTGCGGTATGAGTTGGAGCAGCCGTTGGTGTGGCGCCGCGACCGCTTGCCGACCATCACCATCAAGGCCTCGGTGCGCGACGAGATTCAGCCCACCGATCTGGTGAAACTGCTGAAACCGTCCATTGACGCCTTCGCCGAAAAACTGCCGGTCGGCTACAAAGTCGCCACTGGCGGTACGGTCGAGGAAAGCGGCAAGGCCCAGGGGCCGATTGCCAAAGTGCTGCCGTTGATGCTGTTTTTGATGGCGACCTTCCTGATGATCCAGCTGCACAGCGTGCAGAAGATGTTCCTGGTGGCGAGTGTTGCGCCGCTGGGGCTGATCGGCGTGGTGCTGGCGCTGGTGCCGACCGGTACGCCCATGGGTTTCGTGGCGATTCTCGGGATCCTGGCGCTGATCGGCATCATCATCCGTAACTCGGTGATTCTGGTGACGCAGATCGATGAATACGAGAAGAAGGGCTATGAACCGTGGGATGCGGTGGTGGAAGCGACCGAGCACCGGCGTCGGCCGATCCTGCTGACCGCGGCGGCGGCGAGCATGGGCATGATTCCGATTGCCCGGGAGGTGTTCTGGGGGCCGATGGCTTACGCGATGATCGGCGGGATCGTTGTCGCGACATTGCTGACGCTGCTGTTTTTGCCGGCGTTGTATGTGGCCTGGTACAAGATTCGCGAGCCGAAGAAGGATGCTGCCTGATACAAAAGCAAAAGATCGCAGCCTGCGGCAGCGCCTGCATGGGAACGCATTCCCCTGTAGGAGCTGCCGCAGGCTGCGATCAGTTGATCTTTAAGCAGCCCGTCGCCAGACGCTGGCCAGCCACGGCTGTTGCTCACGCGGCAGCCCTGCCGGGCGGAAGTAGTGCTCCAGCTCGACAAACCCGGCCGTCGTCAACAATCCGCGCCAGGCTTCGAGGTCGTGATACGCGCCATAACGCCGCCCGTTCCAGCCCTCGCGGTTATCCCCGCGAGGATTGGAGCTGAACAGAACGCCGCCAGGTTTCAACGTGCCGTGCAACTGTTGCAGCACCCGCGGCAATTCCTGCAGCGGCACATGAAACAGCACCGCGTTGGCAAAAATTCCGTCGAAGCGTTCTGCCGGCAGATCAAGCTTTAGAAAATCCTGCTGCAAGACTTCGCAGCCACTGTCCTCGCGGGCCATTCGCGCAAACTCTTGTGAGCCGTCGAGGCCGACCGCGATATGACCCATGCGCGTGAATGTCTGCAAATCGCGCCCCGGGCCACAGCCGAAATCGAGAATCGTGAACGGCGCCTCTCCCTGAAGGTGCCGCAACAACGCATCGATGTTCTGGCTGACATCGTGATCGCGAGTACCTTCACGAAAGTCTTCGGCCACCGCGTTGTAATTGCCCAACGTGGTGGCGGTGATCTGTGCGAGGTCGCTGGGTGTCTGCTTCATGACGGTGGCTGCGTGGCAAAAAGGAGGTGGGGCTGACTATAAGCGCTTTTGCGCCGAAGAGGATCGCAGCCTGCGACAGCTCTTGCAGGGACAGCATAAAAATCCAGCGTTTGTGCAATACATATGTACCGCACCTGGCGGTTCGCAATCGGATGCAATGACGCCTGCGCGATAGACGACTATCGCGATGTCTGCCCTGTTTTTTTCTTCGGGGGATTCACTCAAAAAAGGATTTTCATGAGAACTGTCAGCAAACCCGGTTCCACTTCGCCGTCCAACCGCAATACGCTGGATGCCACACCCACCCGTAAAAGATCCGGCCATACGCCGTCTGACGACGGGACGCCGTTGAAGGTTTTTCGTCCTGACGAAGTTTCAGAGGGTGGGGCGCCCGCTCAGCCTGTTGAACCGTCATCCCCGGCAATCACGACGACCGCGTTGCAATCGGCTCAGATCTTGCCCATGCAGCCAGTGACCGGATCACTGGCGCGCTACAGCTTGAGAGCGCCGGCCAAACTGCCCGCAGCCAATGCTCTGGGCCTGAGGGTGTTCAAGAACCGAAACTATGTCGATATCGCGCCCGGCGAGATCGTTCTGGTTCGGGAAACCGGCATGGCCGGTGAATATCGGGCGGCGCTGGTATCTGAATTGGCGGCTTTGGGGCCGGTGCTGTTTTACCACCCGCGAAGCAAGACCTGGGCGCTCGAACGGCCGCAGCCTCTGCCCGAGCCCGGCAAAGTCATTGATATCGACATTGATCAGCTCATTCGCAAGGTCAGAAAAGAGCATGTCCAGAAGCACCAGGTGCATACCGGTAACGATGATTCGTTTGAGTACTCGGCGGCACAGGAGGGCACGCTGGTCGCGCGCGGGTTGAAGCAGTTTCCGCCGGAACAGGCGGCGATCATTCGCTCGGAGCTGCAAGCGGTCGAAAACATTTTCGCTGATACGGGACATGCCATTGGCCAGAAGTACAAAGACGCCGACGCGGTTTACCAAAGCTTCTTTGGCGCTGATCACCACGCTGTTACGCAGCGATTCGCCGATTCAGTCGCGCGAGGCCAGGCCCTGTCCAGAGAGTATCAAGGGAACTGGGGAGGCGAGAAATTCCTCGGGATTGATGCAGACAGCAACAGCGCGGCCTGGATGTACAAAAAGATTTTCACGGCCGCTTCTTCATCAATCGCAAGTACATGCAGCGCGGGGTTTTGAGCGTTTCACTGGGCCATGAAATGTTGCACACCAACAGAATTGACCGGTTCCAGACCATCGGGCCGAACGCGGCGGATTATTTCTATCTGGACAGTCGACTGGGCCGCTTGCTGGATTGGGATTCGCTGGCCGTTTACGACGTACCGGAGCGCGGTGTATCCGAAGCGATCATGCGCGGTGGTTTGACGGTCGAGTATTTGAACGCCTTTACCAATGACCACGATAACTTCCTCTTCGGTGTCAGCGATTACCTCGGAGTTGGCGATGATCTGGCGCTTCAGGCGGCGGTTGATCTGTTCAATGCAAACCCGTCACTGCGAGCGCACTTGGCTGTCAACAACGCTGACAGCCTCGTGTACGCGGCAAAAAGCATGCAGACGCTGCATCGAAGCAAAATTGAATATGCATGGCTCGACAGCCTGATTGAAGATTGAGGCGCACGCCCCGAGCAAAAAAATTGTAGCCTGCGGTATTTCCCATAGGAGCTGCCGCAGGCCGCGATCTTTTGCTCTGGCCTCAGCGTTTATTCAAGCCGCGGGCGAGGCGATCCCCACCCAATTGAATCACCGCCACCAGCGCCACCAGCAATACAATCACCGTCAGCATGATCTGGCTGTCAAAGCGCTGGTAACCGTAGCGGTAGGCAATGTCGCCCAGACCACCGGCGCCAATCGCCCCGGCCATGGCCGATGAGTTGATCATCGTGACCAGCGTAATGGTGAACCCGCCGACAATGCCTGGCAGCGCTTCCGGCAGCAACACATGCCAGACGATGTGCCAGCGCCGGCAACCCATCGCCTGCGCAGCTTCGATCAAGCCATGATCAACTTCTCGCAGGCTCACTTCAGCAATCCGCGCGAAGAACGGCGTAGCCGCAATCGTCAGCGGCACCACTGCTGCCCAGACACCGTAAGTCGTGCCGACAATCAACCGGGTGAAGGGAATCAGCGCGACCATCAGAATCAGAAACGGGATCGAGCGGAACAGGTTGACGAAAGCGCCCAAGGCCCGGTTCAAAACCGGCGCTTGGTAGATCCCGCCCTTGTCGCTGGTGACCAGAATCACCGCCATGGGAATCCCCACCAGCAACGCGATCAACGACGACACGCCGACCATCAGAAAGGTGTCGATGAAACCTTGCAGCAAGCGATCAAACCACATAACCCAGCACCTCCACTCGTTGCGCCCATGGCCTGGCACGCTCGCGCAATTGCTCGGCGCTGAACGCTGAGCCGCTGACCGACAGCAACAGTTGCCCGAGCGCATGCCCCTGAATTCGTTCGACGCCGCCCTGCAGCAACTTCACCCGACCGCCGAGTGCTGCAAACAGTGCGGCCAGATCCGGCTCGTCGGCGGCAGCGCCGGTGAACTGCAAACGCAGGACCACGGCGGCTTCGGATGAGGGCGACTGCGTCTGCAAGCGGCTCTGCAGTTCTTCCGGCAATGCGTGTTGCAACGGCGCGAGCAAGGTCTGGCTGACCTCGTGTTGCGGATTGCCGAACACTTCCCAGACAGGGCCTTGTTCAACAACGCGACCATGCTCCAGCACCACGACGCGATCGCAGATGTCGCGAATCACCGCCATCTCATGAGTGATCAGCACGATGGTCAGGCCCAGGCGTTTGTTGATCTCGCGCAGCAGGCCGAGGATCGACTGTGTGGTTTCCGGGTCGAGCGCCGAGGTCGCCTCGTCGCAGAGCAAGATATCCGGGTCATGCACCAGCGCGCGGGCGATGCCGACACGCTGTTTCTGCCCGCCGGACAACTGCGCCGGATAGGCTTTGTGCTTGGCTTGCAGGCCCACCAGTTCGAGCAGTTCGCGAACCTTTTTCTCGCGTTGTTCTTTCGGTACGCCGGCTACCTTCAGCGGCAGCTCGACGTTCTGCCAAACCGTTTTCGCTGACATCAGATTGAAGTGCTGAAAGATCATGCCGATGCGCCGGCGCAGGGCAACCAGGCGATTCTCATCGAACTCGCCGATGTCCACCTGATCGATCAGCACGCGCCCTGAGTTCGGCTGTTCCAGACGATTGATCGTACGGATCAACGACGACTTGCCGGCGCCGCTACGGCCGATGATGCCGAACACCTCGCCACGCTGGATTGCCAGATCGATGCCTTGCAGCGCCGCGACCGGGCCTTGCCGGCCGTTGTAGGTTTTGCCCAAACCGATGAAGCGTACGTGGGCACGATTCAACTCAGGGTGAAGTTCGGTCTTCTCAGCATTGTGTGGCTCTGGAGTCTCCAGTCGCCGTTGGATCGCGGCCGTCATGTTCAGCTTTCCCAACCGGCCTGATACAGCTTGCCGTGGGCCTTATCCAGTGCGGCGCGAACGGCCGGCGAGTGTTGATAGATATCGACGAATTTGATCAGGCGCGGGTCGGTTTTGCTCTTCGGCTGGATGACGAACTGGATCACGTATTCCCTGTGGTCGAGACCGTCGAACAGCAGCGCCGAACCGGCATCGAAAGTCTTCGCCAGGCGAATGTAGGCCGGGTAACCCTGGACCAGATCGGCGTCGTCGTAGGCGCGCACCAGTTGCACGGCTTCGACTTGCAGGATTTTGATTTTCTTCGGGTTGGCGACGATGTCTTCTTCGCTGGCCTTGTAACCAACGCCCGGTTTCAGCGTAATCAAACCAGCCTTGGCCAGCAGTTGCAGACCACGGCCGCTGTTGATCGGGTCGTTGGCGATGGCGACGCTGGCGCCTTCCGGCAACTCGTCGAAGCTTTTGTATTTTTTCGAATAGAGGCCGACGTTGTTGATGATCCCCGGGGCGAACGGCACCAGGTCAAAACCCGAGGCGGCTTTGGCGTTTTCGAGGAAGGGGATGTGCTGGAAGTAGTTCACGTCGATGTCGCCGGCAGCGAGGCTGACGTTCGGCGCGATCCAGTCGGTGAACTCCACCAGTTCGACTTTCAGGCCTTGTTTGGAGGCCTCTTCGACGGCGGCTTCCAGCGGGATGGCGAACGCGGCGGTGGTGCCGATTTTCAGTGGGGCGTCAGCGGCGAAGATGGCCGTGCTGAACAGGCCGAGGGCCAGGGCCAGTGCTTTGACTGGGTGGGACAGGCGTTTTTTGGTCATGAGGGTTTTCCAGTCAGTGCATAAATTTGTGGTGTCTGTTCGGGCCTCTTCGCGAGCAGGCTCGCTCCCACAGGGGAAATGCATTCCAACTGTGGGAGCGAGCCTGCTCGCGAAGCTTTTAATGCCGGTACGAAGATCCGGTGTGTTGCTCGGGGAGCTGCGCCGCGCCGTGAAACAGCTTCTCGCGCAAGCTGCCGCTGTCATACGCCGTCTTGTACGACCCGCGTCGCTGCAACTCGGGAATCACCAGTTCAATAAAATCGACATAGCTTTCCGGGGTGACAATCCGCGTCAGGTTGAAGCCGTCCAGACCGGTTTCAGCGATCCACGATTCCAGCTCATCCGCCACTTGCTCCGGTGAACCGACCACGGTGATGTAGCGGCCACCGAGGGCGTGCTGGTCGAGCAATTTGCGCCGGGTCCAGTCATTGTTTTGCAGGTTCCTGGTGGCGGACTGGATGGCGTTGCTCTTCACGTACTGGATCGGTTCGTCGATCTCGTACTGGGAAAAGTCGATGCCGGTGGACGCCGAGAAATGCGCCACACCGGCCTCGGCACTGGCGTAGCTGAGGTATTCGGCGTGTTTGGCCCACGCCGCCTCTTCAGTGGCGCCGACGATGACGTTGAGGCCCATGAACACTTTGATGTCCTCGGGATTGCGCCCGGCTTCAACGGCGCTGGCGCGCACCTTGTCGACCTGAACCTTGGTCGACGGTTTGTTCTGGCCACTGATGAACACACACTCGGCATGACGTCCGGCGAACAGCAAACCACGTTCGGAACTGCCCGCTTGAAACAACACCGGCGTGCGCTGCGGTGACGGCTCGCAGAGGTGATAACCCTCGACCTGATAGAACTCGCCCTTGTGCTCGACCTTGTGCACTTTTTCCGGTTGGGCATAGAGGCGCTGTTCACGGTCATTGAGCACCGCGCCGTTTTCCCAACTGCCTTCCCAGAGTTTGTAGAGCACCTCCAGGTACTCATCGGCCTGGTCGTAGCGGCGGTCGTGCTCGACCTGTTCGCTGAGGCCCATGGCTTTGGCGGCGCTGTCGAGGTAGCCGGTGACAATGTTCCAGCCCACGCGACCACGGCTCAGATGATCGAGCGTCGACATGCGCCGGGCGAACAGATACGGCGGCTCATAAGTCAGGTTGGCGGTGAGGCCGAAACCGAGGTTTTTGGTGACGGCGGCCATGGCTGAAACCAGCAGCAGCGGATCGTTGACCGGCAACTGAATCGACTCTTTCAGCGTGACGTCGACCGAGTTCTGGTAGACGTCATACACCCCGACGATGTCGGCAATGAACAAGCCGTCGAACAGTCCGCGTTCCAGCAACTGCGCCAGTTCGGTCCAGTATTCAATGGTGTTGTAACGGGTGGAGGTATCGCGCGGATGCGTCCACAGGCCGTGGTTGATGTGGCCGATGCAGTTCATGTTGAACGCGTTGAGCAGGATCTTCTTTTTTACAGCGCTCATCAGATGGTCCCTCGCAACGGAGGATTTTCGCCGTTGAGGTAGTAATTGCCCACGGCGTGATACTTCCAGCGCACCGGGTCGTGCAGCGTGTGCACGCGGGCGTTGCGCCAATGACGGTCGAGGCCGTGTTCGATCAGCGTGGCCTGGCTGCCGGCAAGCTCGAACAGCGTGCTGCCGGCGGCCAGGGAAATTTCGGTGCTGATCGCACGTGCTTCGGCGACGGCAATCGAGGCCGCCGCAACGGTTTCGGCGTTGGTCTCGGCCTGGGCCTTGTCGAGGAATTCGCCGGCGCGTTCAAGCAAGGCTTCGGTGGCATGCAAGCGAATGCTCAGGTGCCCGAAGCTTTTCAGCGTCAGCGGATCCTCGGTGGCTTTGTCATTGCCGGAATCGATCCATGGACGGGTTTTGCTACGGACGAAATGCAAGGCATCTTCGTAAGCGGCGCGGGCGATGCCGGTGTCGATGGCCGCATGAAGGATCTGTGCCAACGGGCCGACAGGGGTCGGGCGCTCGAAGGCGCTTTGAAACGGCAGCACGTCTTCAGCCGCTACGTACACGTCTTCGAACACAACTGATCCGCTGCCGGTGGTGCGTTGGCCGAAGCCGCTCCAGTCGTCGATCACGGTCAGGCCTTTGCTGGTGCGCGGGACGAAAGCCAGTTGCTGCACACCGTTTTCATCCACCACAGAGGTCGGAATGCGCTGGGCGTAAATCGCACCGGTCGCGTAGAACTTGCGACCGTTGATGCGATAACCGTCACCCTCGCGTTTGAGGCTGGTGACGCGGTCATGGGCAGTTTTGGTGCCCAGTTCCGCCAGTGCATTGCCGAAGCGCTGGCCAGCGAGCACTTCGGCGTACAGCCGTTGCTTTTGTGCGTGGCTGCCGTTCACGCTCAGCACTTCCAGTGCGTAAAAATGGTTCTGCGGAATCTGCCCGAGCGAGCCGTCGGCCTGAGCGATCAGGGCGATGACTTTGGCCAGGGTCACGTTAGAGACGCCAGCGCCACCGTATTCCTTCGGCACGCTGATGCCCCACAGGCCCGAGCGGGAAAACACGTCGAGTTCCGGCAGTGGCAGGCGGCGTTCACGGTCGCGCAGGGCGCTGTCGCGTTTGAAATCTTCGGCCAGGTCGCTGGCGACAATCAGGGCTTGCTCATCGCTGGTGATGACCGCGACGTGATGGGAAAAAGTCATAGGTTTCTCCAGATGTCTGGTCGTCTCAGATCCAGGAATGGCGCGCAGGCAAAGTGCCGTTAAGGCGATAGGCGCCGACCGCGTGATATTTCCAGCGCACCGGGTCGTGCAGTGTGTGCACGCGGGCGTTGCGCCAGTGGCGGTCGAGATTGAATTCGGCGAGGGTCGCGCGGCTGCCGGCCAGTTCGAAAAGCTTTTCGCTGGCCAGCAGCGAGATTTCGGTGGTCAGCACTTTGGCTTCGGCCACGGCAATCGAGGCGCGGGCGGTTGACTCGGCGGTGAGCGGCGCGGCGTGCACCTGATCGAGCACTTGGCCAGCCTTGCGCAGCAACGCTTCGGCAGCGTGCAGTTCGATTTTCAGTTTGCCGATGTCGGCGATCACGTAGAGGTCATCGCTGGCGCGATCAACCTTGGCGTCGATCCAGGGGCGTGCGCGGGTTTTGACGAACTCGATGGCGTCATCGATGGCGCCTCGGGCGATGCCGGCGTCGATGGCTGCTTGAATCAGTTGCGACACCGCGCCCTGGGTATTCGGCGTTTCGTTGATCTTCCAGTTGTCGACGACCAGGCTCGCCTCGACGCGCACGTTGTTCAGCAGGATCGTGCCGCTGGCGGTGGTGCGCTGACCGAAGCCCGACCAGTCATCAACGATGCGCAAACCTGGTGTACCACGACGGACAAAGGCCAGCACTTGCTTGCCATCGTCGTTGAGCGCCTTCACGGCCACCCAATGCGCAAACAGAGCACCGGTGGAATAGAATTTCTGGCCGTTGATCACGTAATCGTCGCCATCGGCAGTGATCCGCGCTTTCAGCTCCAGGGTGTTTTTGGTGCCGCGTTCAGGCCCGGCATTGCCGATGCGCCAGCCTTCGAGAACGCTCTGGAACAGCTGTTTTTTCTGTTCTTCGGTGGCGCTGCCGAGCACCAGGTTGATGATGCCGAACTGGTTCTGCGGAATTTGCCCCAGCGCCGGGTCAGCCGCGGAAATGATCGCAAACACCTCGGCCAACGTGACGAATGAAACCTGCGGGCCACCGTATTCGCGCGGGATGGCAATGCTGCCTAAACCGCTGCGAGTGAACTGTTCTATTTCCGACCACGGCAACTTGCGCTGGCGGTCGCGCTTGGCGGCCTGCACACGGGCGACTTGCGCCAGCTCATGGGCGGCCTTGATGGCTTGTGCGTCGTTGCGCAAAACCTGCGCGGGCAACAACAACGGGGCGATGTCTAGATCAGACTGGACGTTTGCATCTGCCAGACTGGACATCAGTGCCGCTCCTTGGCTGCACGCAATGCCCTGGCGATCTGCACTGGGGTGATTGTGTTCCGGACCATACTGCCTACCTCACATCTCATGAAAAACGCCGCAAAAGTGCGGCGAAAGAAAGAATGTCCGGTGGTCCGGTTCATATACCCTAAACGTGTATAAATATTAAATAAACTAACTTTTAGGAATATGTATAGAAGGGGTGATGGTCTGGATGGTTAAGAATTCCAGGGGCGATAGAGATACTGTGGTGAGTCAGTATTGTGGTGAGGGGATTTATCCCCGATGGGGCGCGTAGCGTCCCGGAAAATAGGACTGCTGCGCAGTCCATCGGGGATAAATCCCCTCACCACAGAAGCTCATTTGCTACAGAAAGGGTATTTACTCCTTGTACGATTCAGCTGCCTTGAACATCGGCTTCAGCGGCACCTTCAAGTAAGGATTCACACAACCAATCCTCAGCGTTCTGGGCGGCGCCCAGCGTGAGTTATTGCCGACTCGGTCAATCACGCAATAGGTCACGTCCAGACGCAGATCTTCGCCCGCTTCGACAATCACCGCGGGGGGCACCCAGACCTGAATCGCCAACCCGACATCGGCTGCCGTGATCGGCGCCAGGTCCATGCGCACGTCACCCCAGCGCAGGGTGATGGCGTCGTCTACGGCCATGTTCGGATAGGGTTCGATGGTCAGCGGCACGCCGCGTTTGATCTGGTTCGGATTCACGCCCTGGCGGCGAATGGTGTCGGGAATCGTCACCGGCGCCAGTTGCTGATTTTCATCCTCGCACAGCGCTGAAGGTTGCCCGCCGGGGCAGTCGAGTTTGACCTGCACGCGCGTCGCCGCCGACAGCGCCGGGCCATGACCGACCTGCATCACCCGGTAGTGAATACGTGCCGAACCGCTGATGACGAAGCTTTCCGGCACCCGCAGGCTGACCGCGTTGTCCACATCTTCGGCCGTCAGGACATGGGAGGCGACGTAGCAGTTGTTCCAGAACAACTCGATCAGATCCCCCGAGTCCATGCCGAAATAGGGCTGCACGTCGACCAGCAGATGCGCTGCCGCTGCCAGGTTGATGCCGGTTTTTTGCGCTGGCGCCAAAGTCGGCGCTGCGAGTTCGAGGGTATGCGAAGTGCGAGTCATCGGTTTCTCTCCTTGAAGCGTTGCAACGAAGTCCGTTTCTGAAAAAACAAATGGCGTGAATTAACAGGCAATAAAGTTGGGAACTTGTGTTCATGTTTAATGCGCGTTGATTTGGATTGGGTAACGCCTGCTGGCGACTAGATAAGAGTGTGAGGAGAGGGGTGTCAATAGACGGTGTTAGTTAATCCGTGAATTACCGGTTAATCAGAAAGTTCCTACAATGCTGAGGCCGTATGCCTAGGCTGTATAGCGAATGAGGCTACGAATCTCGAGGGTTTTTGCTGGTTTTTCCACGAGGTTATTCGCAACCAGTCACTCGTCATGCGATGTCTGTCAGACACGTGTTATCTGTTGCAGAACATATATGGGTACAGCGCGATTGATGTTTATTTGTAGGTGTTTATAAGAAGGGGTGAAGGCAGGGTAAAGATAACTTCCATCCGTGGAAGTTGGCAGGCGGTATATTTGAAAGTTCTCAGGCGTGATTCAGAAACTTGCTGAGAAACTGTTGTGTACGCTCTTCTTTCGGGTTGGCAAACAGCGCCTTGGCCTCACCTTGCTCGACGATCACACCCTTGTCGAAAAACACCACACGGTTGGCCACATCACGGGCGAAACCCATTTCGTGGGTGACGATGACCATGGTGCGTTTTTCTTCGGCGAGGCCACGGATGGTCGCCAGCACTTCGCCAACCAGTTCCGGGTCGAGGGCCGAAGTCGGTTCGTCGAACAGAATCACTTCCGGCTCCATCGCCAGCGCCCGGGCAATCGCCACACGCTGTTGCTGACCACCGGAGAGCCTACGCGGATAGGCGTCTTCTTTACCGGCAAGTCCGACCTTGGCCAACAGCTTCATACCCAGGGCAGTGGCTTTTTCACGCGGCATCTTCTTGACCACGATCGGGCCTTCGATGACGTTTTCCAACGCCGTGCGATGGGGGAACAGGTTGAAGTTCTGGAACACAAAGCCCACATGCTGGCGCAAATTGCGCACCAGACTCTGCTGCTGGTTCAGCGGGCGGCTGGTATCAATTTCGATATCGCCGACCTTGATCCGGCCGCTGGTGGGTTGCTCAAGGAAATTCAGGCAACGCAGGAACGTCGTTTTCCCCGAACCGCTGGGGCCGATGATCGCGACCACTTCGCCTTCCTTGACCTCAAGATCGATGCCGTTGAGCACGACTTGATTCTTGAATTGCTTGGTCAGTTTTTCCACGACAATCATCGCGTCAGGACTCCTGGTCGTGCCGATTGACCCGCTCTTCCAACTTGTTCTGGAAGTGCGAAAGCACCGTGGCCAGAATCCAGTAGATCAGCGCGGCGGCAAGATACATGGTGAAGACTTCGAAAGTCCGGGCGGTAATCAGCTGTGCCTGGCGGAACAGTTCCGGCACCTGAATGGTGGCGGCCAGTGCCGTGTCCTTGACCAGTGAAATAAAGCTGTTGCCCAGCGGCGGCAAGGCCGTGCGCATCGCCTGCGGCAGGATGGCCCGGCGCAGGGTCTGCGCGCGGGTCATGCCGATGCTCGCAGCGGCTTCCCACTGACCACGTTCGATCGAACCGATCGCGGCGCGGAGGATTTCACAGGCGTAAGCGGCCATGTTCAGCGAGAAGCCGATCAGCGCAGCTGGCAGTGGATCAAGCTCGATTCCCAGTTGCGGGAAGCCGTAATAGATCACGAACAGCTGCACCAGTAACGGTGTCCCGCGAAAGAACGACACGTAGACACGCGCCAGCCAGCTCACTGATTTGAAGCGCGACAGGCGCATCAACGCCAGGCCGAAGCCCAGCAGCAAGCCGAAGAACATCCCGCCGAGGCTGAGGACCACCGTGAAATACGCGCCCTTGAGCAGGAAGGGCGCGGAGTCCAGTGCGAGTTGGAAAGCTTCTTCCATTATTTAGTGACGTCTGCGTTGAAGTACTTCGTGGACAGCTTCTCAAGAGTACCGTCGGCACGCAGTTCGTCGAGCGCCTTGTTCAGGGCTGCCAGCAGTTCAGGCTCGCCTTTGCGCACGGCGATACCGGATTCCTGACGCGAGAAGGCTTCACCGGCAGCGACGGTTTTCGGCGCTTTCTTGGCGTACTCAAGCGCGGCCAGACGGTCGATCAGGATGGCGTCGGTGCGGCCGTTGTTGAGGTCGGCGAATTTGGTCGGATCATCATCGTAGGTGCGCACGTCAGCGCCCGGCACGTTGGCGCGAACCCATTGTTCGTAGTTGGTGCCCAGGCCGACACCGACTTTCTTGCCGGACAGGTCATTGGCGGTCTTGATGTTCAGCGCGGCTTCTTTGCTCTTCAGCACCAACGCCTGAATCCCGGAGACCGTGTACGGTTCGGAGAAGTCATACTTCTTCTTGCGCTCGTCGGAGATGGTCACTTGGTTGACTACAACGTCCAGACGCTTGGATTCCAGCGCAGCGAGAATGCCGTCCCACTTGGTCGGCTGAATCTTGGCTTTGACACCGAGTTTTTGCGCCAACGCTTCGGAGAGCTCGACTTCGAAGCCGGACAGTTTGCCGTCGGCATCGACGAAGCTGAACGGTGGGTAAGTGCCTTCCAGGCCGACGTTGATAACGCCTTTGTCCTTGATCTGTTGCAGCTGCTCACCGGCCACTGCCTGGCCAATCAGACCAGCGCTCAGCGCCAGGCCCAGCGAACCGACCAGCAGATTGCGACGTAGTGCGGAAAAATTCATGACGAGCCCCTGTGTTTTCTTATGGAAGACGCTGAAGGAAAGTGGACGAATGGGTGATTCGTGCGACTGCGTTATCGTGCCCTAAAGCAGCTTATGCGTCTTGCGCGAAATTCGCCTGCGGCGAGACTATAAGATGTCTGCTTTAGACTTGAAAATACTAAATTTATGATCTTTTAGTGTTTTTTGGAATATGTCGATGTTCCATTGTGGCGAGGGGATTTATCCCCGTTCGGCTGCGCAGCAGTCGCAAGATCATTCAACTGTGCAATCGCTGGAATAAAGAGGGGCCGCTTCGCGACCCAACGGGGATAAATCCCCTCGCCACGGGATCTCTGCAGTCAGGAGGATCAGCTGGTGAGTGAATCCTTGTAGGCAAACAACGCTGGCGCGCCGCCGGTGTGCAGGAAGATGATCGGGCCTTCATTGAAGCGCTGACGGCCGATGCCGTCGAGCAAACCCGCCATCGCCTTGCCGGTGTAGACCGGATCGAGCAACAGCGCTTCCTGACTCGCCAATAGCTTCACTGCCGCCAGTGTTCCGGCATTCGGTTCGCCATAACGCGGGCCAAAGTATTCATCCCATAGTTCGACTTTGAAACTGGCCGGCAGCTGCACACCCAGCAGTTCCGCCGTGCGTTCGGCCAGGCCCTGCACCTTCGGCCGCTGATCTTCTTCACTGCGCGAAACCGTCACGCCAATCACCGGCAATTGCGGCAGCACTTCGCTCAACGCCAATGCCAGACCGCTGTGCGTCCCGGCACTGCCCGAGGCCAGCACCACGGCGGCGAAATCGAGTCCGGTGTCCTTGATCTGCTCGGCCAGTTCCAGGCCAGCGCGCACGTATCCCAGCGCCCCGAGTGCATTGGAACCACCGATCGGCACCAGGTACGGTTTCTTGCCGTTGCTGCGCAGGCGCACGGCGAGGGCCGCCAGTTGCTCATCGGCGTTATCGAGGTTGTCGACCAGCTCGACCTTGGTGTCGAACAGATCCAGCAGCAGGCGGTTGCCGTTGCCGGTGTAATCACTGTCGTCAGTGCCCAGCGGATTTTCCAGCAGCGCCACGCAGCCGAGGCCGAGTTTGGCGGCGAGCGCGGCGGTCTGGCGTACGTGGTTCGATTGCAGTGCACCGGCAGTGATCAGCGTATCGGCGCCTTGCGCCAGGGCGTCGGCGGCGAGGTATTCGAGTTTGCGCAGCTTGTTGCCGCCCATGGCCAGTGGCGTCAGGTCATCGCGCTTGATGTACACGTCGCGACCGAGCCAGGTGGACAGGCGCTCGAGTTTTTCCAGAGGGGTAGGGTGGCCGAGCAGGTCGAGGCGGTTAAAGCGGTCCAGCTGTTGTTTGATCATGAGTCCGTACTGGCGGAGGAAGATGAAAGGACTATAGGCACGCGCTTTTGCAGGGGCAACCGTGAATCGCTTATAGCCAAATGGACTGAACCCAGCACTATCGGTTCTTAATTCGCCCTCGCAGGCATGCCGTAAAGTGGTCGCCGTTGACGCGGCCAGACAGTCCGGCCGCCCGTGAGGAGTCTTTACCGTGAGCGAACGTTCCAGCCATTGGCAATTGCAGACCATCGTCAGCCAGCTGCGCAGCGCGCGGGATCAGTGGCGGGCACAGAACGGCCGGGCGTCCGGCGAGCAGGGTGGTCGCGAGTTGCCGTCGCGGGCGGCGATGGCGGAGATTCTTGAAGCGCTGTGCGGCGCGTTGTTCCCGATGCGCCTGGGCCCGGTGGATCTGCGCGAAGAAAGTGAAGACTTCTACGTCGGCCATACCCTTGATGTGGCGTTGAACGCATTGCTCGCGCAAACGCGACTGGAACTGCGTTACGTCGCCCGCCACAGCGCGCAGGCCGACAGCGAAGTCGAGTCCCGTGCGATTCAGATCGTTCAGGATTTTGCCCTGGCGTTGCCGGGCCTGCGCACACTGCTCGACACCGATGTGCTGGCCGCTTATCACGGCGACCCGGCGGCGCGCAGTGTCGATGAAGTGTTGTTGTGCTATCCGGGAATTCTGGCGGTGATTCACCATCGTCTGGCGCACCATTTGTATCGCGCCGGGCTGCCGTTGCTGGCACGGATCAGCGCTGAAATTGCGCATTCGGCGACCGGCATCGATATCCATCCGGGCGCGCAGATCGGCCGCAGTTTCTTCATCGATCACGGCACGGGCGTGGTGATTGGCGAGACCGCGATCATTGGCGAGCGGGTGCGGATTTATCAGGCGGTGACGTTGGGTGCCAAGCGCTTTCCGGCGGATGAGGACGGCCAGTTGCAGAAGGGCCATCCACGCCATCCGATTGTCGAGGATGACGTGGTGATTTATGCCGGGGCGACGATTCTTGGGCGGATTACCATTGGCAAGGGTTCGACCATCGGCGGCAACGTGTGGCTGACGCGCAGTGTGCCGGCGGGGTGCAACCTGACTCAGGCCAATCTGCAACATGATGACGGGACGCAGAAGTAATCTCTGACATTGCGTTGCGGCATCTGACCTCTTCGCGAGCAGGCTCGCTCCCACAATGGTTTGTGCTCGACACACGTTCCCAGTGGGAGCGAGCCTGCTCGCGAATGGAAGGCCGCATCGAGATAATGGCAATCAGCCAATTCTGCAGTGAACGAATGCTCCCAAACCCACGTCATACCCCTCCTTGAGCTAGCGTTGGATAACTACCGCCCAGCCCTGCGATTAGTCCTTGGCGCCCTATCCATGTTTAACTTGAACGTTCATTCAAGTTAAACCGGTGGTTCGCTGCCCGCTCACAACAGGAGGCTTGCCTTTGCTGAGTCCGATCATTTCAGCCACGTTTCAACCCCTTGAGGTGCACGTTTCATGAGTGCATCGTCTACCCCCGCCAGCGGTCTGGTGCGCATGAATCCGCCGGTGTTCTATTTCGCCGCGACGGTCATTCTGCTGTTTGGTCTCGTTGTCATCGCCATGCCTGAACAGGCCGGCGCCTGGCTGCTGGAAGCGCAAAACTGGGCGGCCAATACGGTCGGCTGGTACTACATGCTCGCGATGACGCTGTATCTGGTCTTCGTGGTGGTCACCGCCTTATCCGGCTACGGCAAGATAAAACTCGGTGCCGACCACGACGAGCCCGAATTCAGTTACCTGTCCTGGGCCGGCATGCTGTTCGCCGCCGGGATCAGCATCACGCTGTTCTTCTTCTGCGTGTCCGAACCGCTGACCCACATGCTCCAGCCGCCGCAAGGCGAAGCGGGCACAGCGGACGCGGCGCGTCAGGCGATGCAGATTCTGTTTCTGCATTGGGGCCTGCATGGCTGGGGCGTGTTCGCCTTCGTCGGCATGGCGCTGGCCTATTTCGCTTACCGCCACAACCTGCCGCTGGCGCTGCGTTCGGCGCTGTATCCGCTGATTGGCAAACGCATCAACGGTCCCATCGGTTATGCGGTGGACGGCTTCGGCATCATCGCCACGGTGTTCGGTCTCGGTGCCGACATGGGCTTTGGCGTGTTGCACCTCAACTCCGGTCTCGACTACCTGTTCGGCATCGCGCACACCCAGTGGATTCAGGTTGGCCTGATCACGCTGATGATGGGCGCGGCGATCATCGTCGCCGTCTCCGGTGTCGATAAGGGCGTGCGGGTGATGTCCGACATCAACATGCTGCTGGCCTGCGCGCTGTTGCTGTTCGTGTTGTTCGCCGGGCCTACCCAGCACCTGCTCAATACCCTGATCCAGAACATCGGCGATTACCTCGGTGCCTTGCCGATGAAGAGCTTCGACCTCTACGCCTACGACAAACCGAGCGACTGGCTCGGCGGCTGGACAGTGTTCTACTGGGCCTGGTGGATCGCCTGGTCGCCGTTTGTGGGGCTGTTCATCGCACGAATTTCCCGTGGCCGCACCATCCGTGAATTCGTTTTCGGCGTGCTGTTGATCCCGCTCGGTTTCACCCTCGCGTGGATGTCGATCTTCGGCAACAGCGCATTGGATCAAGTGCTCAACCACGGCATGAGCGCCCTGGGCATGTCGGCCATCGACAACCCGTCGATGAGCATTTACCTGTTGCTGGAAACCTACCCGTGGAGCAAAACCGTCATTGCCGTGACGGTATTTATCAGCTTCGTGTTCTTCGTCACTTCTGCCGACTCTGGCACCGTGGTGCTCTCGACCTTGTCGGCCAAGGGTGGCAACCCGGACGAAGACGGGCCGAAATGGCTGCGGGTATTCTGGGGTGCGATGACCGCGCTGATCACCAGTGCGCTGTTGTTCTCCGGGAGCATCGACGCGTTGAAGTCGGCGGTGGTGCTGACCTCGTTGCCGTTCTCGCTGATTCTGTTGCTGATGATGTGGGGGCTGCACAAGGCGTTCTATCTGGAGTCGCAGAAGCAGATCGCGCAGTTGCATTCGCTGGCGCCGGTCTCCGGTTCGCGGCGCGGCACGGGCGGCTGGCGACAACGGTTGAGCCAGGCCGTGCACTTCCCGTCGCGTGACGAGGTGTACCGATTCATGGACACCACGGTGCGTCCGGCGATTGAAGAAGTGACGGCGGTATTTGTCGAGAAGGGCCTGAACGTGGTCACCCAGCCGGATCCGACGCACGACAACGTCAGCCTCGAAATCGGCCACGGCGAGCAGCATCCGTTCATCTACCAAGTGCAGATGCGCGGCTACTTCACGCCGTCGTTCGCGCGGGGCGGTATGGGTTCCAAGCAACTCAACAACCGCCGCTATTACCGCGCCGAAGTGCACCTGAGCGAGGGCAGTCAGGACTACGATCTGGTCGGCTACACCAAAGAGCAGATCATCAACGACATCCTCGACCAGTACGAACGGCACATGCAGTTCCTGCATCTGGTGCGTTGATCGCAAGCTGGGCGCCGGGCCTTTTCAGGACTCGGCGCTCAGCACCATGAACAACACCATCGCTGCCATCGGCACACCGAACACCGCACTGCCAATCGCTATTTCCGAACCCAGCGGCTGGCCCGCGTGCACCACGCCTACAGCGCCATTAATCACCGTCAACGCCAGCCACAGGGCGGCGAAGCCGTAGGCCATGGTCTGGCGGCTGAAGCCGATGCGCTCGCCGATGTAGAGCATCAGGGCGAGCAGAACCAGGCCGAAGAAGATGATGATGGCGGTGTGCATGGTGGGTTCTGCCTGGTGAAGGATTGCCTGAAGGATCGCTTTCGCGAGCAGGCTCGCTCCTACAGTGGATCTCGGCTGGACATAAATTTTATGTACACAGGAAATCCCTGTGGGAGCGAGCCTGCTCGCGATAGGGCCAACTCGGTGTCCTTTAGAGCATAGCCAATCCAGCCCCGCCACAGCACGTCGGGCTTCTCTATTGGACACATTTTGAGACTTCTACAGAATGTTTGGCCAGAAACGTGTTTCGCTTGCTGGCCCCCGCCTGCCGTTGATCTAACCCATAACCGAGTGCTGGTTCAGTGAGCTAGTATTTATCTTAGTGTGTATTGTGTGTATCAAAGGCGCTTGCGACTTCTAGAGTAAATGGCTCTAGCGGTCGAACAAGGCGAAGGACATGCGCAGTCGGGAAATGATCAGGATGATCGAGGACGATGGCTGGTTTCTGGTGGCGGTGAAAGGCAGCCACCACCAATACAAGCATCCGTTCAAGCAGGGACGAGTGACGATCAAACATCCTGACTCCGATCTGCCCAAGGGCACGATCAACAGTATTTTGAAACAGGCGGGCTTGAAATGAGGCCCGTTATTGGAAACGAAGGCCGTTTTATGGGCCTGTCAGAGGAAGGACTCACTCATATGAAATTCCCGGTCGTTCTGCACAAGGATGCCGACTCAGACTACGGAGTGATTATCCCGGATGTCCCGGGCTGCTTCTCCGCAGGTGCTACCGTCGCAGATGCTTTTGAAAACACTCAGGAAGCGTTGGCGCTTCACTATGAGGGGTTGGTCGCCGACGGCGCGCCGTTGCCTCAAGTACGGGACATTGATGCGCATCTTGATAACCCGGATTACGCCGGAGGAATCTGGGGTGTGGTCGATTTTGATATCACCCCTTATTTCGGCAAGTCAGTGCGTTTTAACGCCACGTTGCCTGAACAGTTGCTTGAGCGTATCGATCAGACAGTCCGACGTGACCAGCGCTATCGATCCCGCTCCGGTTTTCTCGCGGCGGCCGCCTTGCGCGAATTGTCGGTATAGCGACGTCAGGTGCTCTCGCGCTCGATGACTTGGCACTGCAGCTGATTAAGTCGTTGCACCTCCTCGGTCGGCAGCACGCCAAGGCTTTCCAGCACCCGTGTCGCGGCCAGCACGCCGATCTCCAGTGCCGGTGGCTTGATCGTGCTCAGGCTCGGCAACAGCATCTCGGCGAACGGGTAATCGCCGAAGCCGAGGACGGCGCAGTCTTCGGGGATTTTGATGCCTGCGCGTTGTCCAGCGAGCAGGCCGCCGGCGGCGAGGTTGTCGTTGGCGAAGATGATTGCGTCTGGGCGTGGTGAGGCGTTCATCAACGCCTCCATGGCTTGTTTACCTGCTTCGAAAGGGGCGCGGTCAGCATCCGGGGCGAACACCCAGGATTGCATTCCAAATGCTCGGACAGTCGCGGCATAACCGTCGCGACGCTCCAGTGCACTGAAATCTCCGGGTGCGCTGTTCTGCACGAAAGCGATACGCCGATAGCCCTTGTCGTGCAGATATCGAGCGGCGCTGACACCCACTTCAAAATGCGAAAAACCAATCTGCATCGGCTCGCGATCCGGCTGGTAATCCCAGGTTTCAATGACCGGAACGTCCGCCTCGGCGATCATCTTTTCCGTGCCTGCACTGTGAAAGTGGCTGGTCAATACCAGCGCGGCCGGAGACCAACCGAGAAACGCGCGCACTGCGTTTTCTTCCTGTTCGGTGCTGAAGTAACTCGACGCCAGCAATAGCTGATAGCCATGGCGGCTGAGGGTGTCGCTGAAGCCTTGAATCGTGTTGGCGAAGATTGGCCCGGAGATGTTCGGGATGACCATGCCGACGATTTTTCCCCGTGCCGAAGCCAAACCGCCAGCCACCAGATTCGGCACGTAACCCAACTCGGCGACCACCGCGGCAATCCGCTCGCGACGCTCAGGCGAAACCTGCTCGGGCTGATTGAAATAGCGCGACACGGTAATCGCCGAAACCCCGGCCTGGCGCGCGACGGCATTCAGGGTCACGCGTCCGGCACCACGGCGTTTGCGGGGTTTTTCTTCGCTCAAGGCTTGATCCTTTTTAAAAACCAAATCGTATATAAAAGTAATTTTTCAGTATTGGACGGTCTATGTGCGGCTTGCCGATACTGGCGATGTTAGCGCTAACAAAGCGCGTTGTCTGCTACTCGCTCGAGCGAATGCCCAAGACACCGATTCAGGCGCTGTCGTCGTAGAACGGCAGCGGTTCAGGGCCAAATTCGAGCAGGCATCACATGCACAATATTCCTGGGGCGACACACAAACTGGCGCAATCGATTCGCGCTGCGGGCTGGCTATTCACCGGATTGGCGGCGCTGCCGCTGGCCGACGTTTCTGCCGCTGATAGCGCTGATCAGGAGCCGACACTCAAGTCCGTGACGGTCACCGCTACTCGCCGCGAAGAGTCGCTGCAAAAAGTGCCGGTGGCGGTCTCGGTGATCGACGGCGAGCAGCTTGAGCGCGATAACCGCAATGGCGTGGCGAGCATCGTCCAGCAGGTGCCATCGTTGAATTTCCGCACAGGTGCATCGAACAAGGACACTTCGTTGTTCGTGCGTGGCGTCGGCACCATTTCGACCTCGCCCGGCGTCGAGCCGACGGTGGCCACAGTGATCGACGGTGTGGTTTACGCCCGTCCCGGTCAGGCCACGCTGGACCTGCTGGACCTTGAGCGCGTCGAAGTGCTGCGTGGCCCGCAAGGCACGCTGTTCGGCAAGAACGCATCGGCCGGTGTGCTCAATATCACCAGCAAGGCACCGACCGCCGAGACCCACGGCTACATCGATCAGTCGTACTACAGCGGCAACGAAAGCCGTACCCGTTTCGGCATTGGCGGCAGCCTGATTCCGGACACGCTGAAGGGCTCGATCAGCACCCTGTTCGGCACCTACGACGGTAATGTCGACAACAAACACAACGGTCAGGAGGTCAACGGTTACAACCATCGCGGTGTGCGCGGCAAGCTCGAATTCACCCCGAACGACGACGTGACGTTCACCCTGATCGCTGACTACATGCAGTCCCACGATGACGGCCCCAACGGCGTTGTCAGCAAGTCACTGACGCCAGCGTTTGCCAACGCGCTGAGCCCGGTAGGCGCGACCAGCCACAACCGCGACATCAACACCGACACCCGCTCTCACGTCGAGGACATCAACAAAGGTTTGTCCGGCCAGCTCGACTGGCAATTGGGCGATTACACGCTGACGTCGATCACCGCGTGGCGTGGCTGGGACAACACCCAATATCAGGACGGCGACCGTCTCGGCACGGTGACGGCGGCGTTCCCCGGCACGGCGGACAAGGGCGATCTGGCGTTCGATCAGTATTCGCAAGAGTTGCGCCTGGCCTCGCCGAAAGGCGAGTTCCTCGAATACGTCGGTGGCCTCTTCTATATGCACGGCAAGGACGAAGAGACCTATCAGCGCACACTGACCACCACCACGCGCACCGACCGCGGCGTTGCCGACTACAGCACCACCAGCGACAGTTATGCGGTGTTCGGTGAGAGCACGCTGAACTTCACTTCGGACTTTCGCGGCATCGCCGGGTTGCGCTACACCCATGACGATCTGGAATACGATCACCGCCGAGTCTCCACTTCAGCGACCACGGTCAGCGGCATTCAGCCAGCGACCAGCAGTTCCGGTTCGGTGGACGAAGACGGCTGGTCCGGCCGTCTCGGGTTGCAGTACGACCTGAGTGACGCGGTCACCACCTACCTGACCTATTCGCGCGGCTACAAAGGCCCCGCCTACAACGTGTTCTTCAACATGCAGCCGCGCGATACCGAAGCGCTGAAACCAGAAACCTCGAACACTTGGGAGGCAGGCATCAAAGCGACGACCTGGAACAGTCGCCTGACCACCAACCTCGCGGTTTTCCACAGCGACTACGACAACTATCAGGCTAATTTCTTCGACACCGTCGCCGGCCAGGTGGTGACGCGTCTGATCAACGCCGGCAGCGTCAGCACCGAAGGCGTCGAGCTCGATTACGCCTTGCAGGCCACCCAGCAACTGAAGTTCTCCGGCGCACTGGCCTACACCCGCGCCCGCATCGACGAATTCGCCTGCCCGGCGGGGGCGGCGGCGTCGTGCAACGTCAACGGCAAGCCACTGCCCTTCAGCCCGGACTGGAAAAGCTACGTGCGTGCCGACTACACCATCCCGTTGGACAACGGTCTGGATATCGAACTTGGCACCGACTACAGCTGGCAGAGCGAAGTGCAGTACGACATCAGTCAGAACGTCGACACCAAGCAAGGCGCCTACGGCATCTGGAATGCCAGCGTGGCTTTGGCCGATTACAGCAACGGTTGGCGCGTGGCGCTGCTCGCCAAGAACCTCACCGACAAGTCTTACTCACCGGTACTCGCCAGCGGTGGCAATTACATCTATCGCGCAGTGCCACGGGATGACGAGCGCTACTTCGGCGTGCAACTGCGCAAGGATTTCTGAAGATGAGCAGACAGTTGAAACTCGGCGCGTTTCTTATGGCCACCGGGCACCATGTGGCGGCGTGGCGTCATCCTGACGTGCCTGCCAATGCCGGTCTGGATTTCGCCCATTACAAGCGGCTGGCGCAGATTGCCGAGGCGGCGAAATTCGATACGTTGTTCGTCGCTGACAGCGTCGCCGCGCCGACCCAGGACATCGCCAGCCGCATGGCGCGCTCCGATCACTTCGAACCGCTGACGTTGCTTTCGGCGCTCAGTGCCGTGACCGAACACATCGGCCTGATTGCCACGGCGACCACCAGTTACAACGAGCCGTACCACGTAGCGCGTAAATTCGCTTCGCTCGATCACCTGTCGGGTGGGCGTGCGGGATGGAATCTGGTGACCTCGGACAACGCTGCCGAGGCGCTGAATTTCGGTCGTGATGAACATATCGGCCACGCTGAGCGCTACAGCCGCGCCCGCGAGTTTCATCAGGTGGTGACCGGGCTTTGGGACAGTTGGGAGGACGATGCGTTTGTTCGCGACAAGGCCAGTGGCGCGTATTACGACCCTTCGAAACTGCATGTGCTGGATCACGTCGGCGAGCACTTTCGGGTCAAAGGCCCGCTGAACGTTGCGCGCTCACCGCAAGGGCAACCGGTGATCGTCCAGGCCGGCTCTTCCGAGACCGGGCGTGAGCTGGCAGCGCAGACGGCTGAAGTGGTGTTCACCGCGCAGACCTCATTGGCCAACGCTCAGGCGTTCTACGCCGACCTCAAAGGACGCCTGCCCAAGTACGGCCGCAGCGCCGAGTCGCTGAAAATCATGCCCGGGGTATTTGTCGTGGTCGGGCAGACGGAAGCCGAAGCGCAGGAAAAATGTGAAACGTTTCAGCAATTGGTCGAACCGGAGGTTGGCGTCGCCTTGCTTGGGCGTATGCTGGGCAACTTCGACTTGTCGAAGTACCCGTTGGACGGGCCGTTGCCGGAGTTGCCGCTGACCGAAAGCGGCCAGCAGAGTCGGCAGAAATTGCTCACCGAACTGGCTGGCCGCGAGAACCTGACGCTGGCCGAACTGGGCCGCAGGATTGCCGGCGGGCGAGGGCATTACAGCCTGGTCGGTACGCCCGAGCAGATCGCTGATCGCTTGCAGGAATGGTTCGAACAGGGCGCAGCAGATGGTTTCAATGTGCTGGTGCCGCACCTGCCGGGCGGGCTCGAGGATTTCGCCAATGGCGTAGTCCCGGAACTGCAGCGGCGCGGGTTGTTCAGAACCGAGTATGAGGGCCGGACGTTGCGCCAGAACCTTGGCCTCGCCCGACCCGGCAACAGATTTGCGTGATTGATAGAGCTGTTGTGGTGAGGGGATAAATCCCCTCACCACAAAAGTGTTCGACTTCAGATGACCAAAAGACAGACAAGAGAGGATTCGATGACTTACACCGCTGCCGAAAACCGCTACGACTCCATCCCTTACCGCCGCGTTGGCCGCAGCGGTCTGGTACTGCCAGCGCTGTCGCTGGGCCTGTGGCACAACTTCGGCGACAGCACGCCGATCGATACCCAGCGCGCCTTGCTGCGCACCGCGTTTGACCTGGGCATCAACCACTTCGACCTGGCCAACAACTACGGCCCGCCGTACGGCAGCGCCGAGATCAACTTCGGTCGCCTGCTGCGTGAAGATTTCAAGCAATACCGCGACGAACTGATCATCTCCAGCAAGGCCGGTTGGGACATGTGGCCAGGCCCATACGGCCAGGGCGGCGGTTCGCGTAAATACGTGCTGGCCAGCCTCGACCAGAGCCTGCAACGCCTCGGTCTCGACTACGTGGATATCTTCTATTCGCACCGCTTCGACCCGGATACCCCGCTGGAAGAAACCGCCAGCGCCCTCGCCACTGCCGTGCAACAAGGCAAGGCGTTGTACATCGGTATCTCGTCGTATTCCGGGGTGAAAACCCGCGAAATCGCTGCGCTGCTGAAAGAGTGGAAAGTGCCGCTGTTGATCCATCAACCGGCGTACAACCTGCTCAATCGTTGGGTGGAAAAGGATCTGCTCGATACCACCGAAGAGCTCGGCACGGGCGTCATCGCGTTCACCCCGCTGGCGCAAGGCTTGCTCACCGACAAATACCTCAACGGCGTACCGGAAGATGCGCGGGTCAATCGTCCGGGCGGCGGATCGTTGCAGGCTTCGCACTTGTCCGAGGCGAACATCGCTCACGTGCGTGCTTTGAACGAGATCGCCAAACGCCGTGGCCAGAGCCTGGCGCAACTGGCGCTGGCGTGGACGCTGCGTGATCCACGGGTGACCTCGGCACTGATCGGTGCGAGTCGGCCGGAGCAGATTATCGAGAACGTCGGGGCGTTGAAGAACCTCAGCTTCAGTGCTGAGGAATTGGTGGAGATTGACCGGTTTGCCCAAGAGGGCGGGATCAATCTTTGGGAGAAGCCTTCGACGGCGGAATAAGTAACTGGCGCCTAATTAGTAGGCGCCTGTCCCTCAGCATTCGCGAGCAGGCTCGCTCCCACATTGAAATGCGCATTCCTGTGGGAGCGAGCCTGCTCGCGAAAGGGCCGGTGGATACAATGAAAACCTGGGCACTTAGCGGAAGAAAGGCACATCCCCCAACACCGTCGCCCGCTGCATCACCCGCCGCGCCGGGCGGTAATCATCCACCGCGTAATGCTGCGTCACGCGGTTATCCCAGAACGCAATGTCGTCTTTCTGCCAGCGCCAGCGAATGGTGAATTCCGGCCGCGTCGCGTGAGCAAACAAAAACTTCAGAATCGCCTCGCTCTCGGTTTCCGACAGCTCATTGATCTTCGACGTGAAGCCTTCGTTGACGAACAACGAGCGCCGTCCACTGACCGGATGTGTACGAATCACCGGGTGCGACAGCGGTGGGTTCTTGCGCCGTGCTTCTTCCCACTGCGCCAGCGCTTCAGGCGTATTGCCGTAACGCTCCAGCGGAAACGAGCGAGTGAAATCGTGAGTCGCCGTCAGCCCTTCGAGCAAGCTTTTCATCGGCGCCGACAATGCTTCATACGCCGCAATCCCGCTGGCCCACAAGGTGTCGCCACCAAACTCCGGCAGCAACTTGGCGCTGAGCACCGCGCCCATCGCAGGCGTCGGCAGGAAGGTTACGTCGGTGTGCCAGATCGCGTTGTCACGGACGTCGGTGACGGCGGTGTCGAGGATCAGCACTTCTGGCTGCTCCGGCACGTTCGGGTAGATCGGATGGATGTGCAGGTCGCCGAAATACGCGGCGAAACGTGCTTGTTGTGACGGCTCGATTGGCTGATTACGGAAGAACAGCACCTGATACTTGAGCAGCGCCTGTTCGATGGCGTCGCGGTGTTCCAGGCTCAATGGTTGGCTGATGTCGACGCCGCTGATCTGGGCGCCAAGGGCTGAGCTTAACGGGATGATGTTGAGGCTGCTCATGGTCTTCTCTTCGAATTCCAGATAACCACCGTGTAGGAGCTGCCGCAGGCTGCGATCTTTTGATGTGTTCTTTTAAAAAGCGGATCAAAAGATCGCAGCCTGCGGCAGTTCCTACAGAGGGGATTAAAAAATGCTTTAGTGCGCCTGGCCGTGCCATGGCACCAGTTTGCGTTGCAGGGCGCGCAGGCCCATTTCCATGGCGAAGGCGATCAAGGCGATGACCAGAATCCCCAGCACCACCACGTCGGTGACCAGGAACTGCGCGGCCGATTGCACCATGAAGCCCAAGCCGCTGGTGGCAGCGATCAGTTCGGCGGCGACCAGCGTCGACCAGCCAACACCCAGGCCAATGCGCACGCCAGTCAAGATGTCCGGCAGGGCGCTCGGCAAAATCACATGACGAATGAGCTGTATGCGGGTCGCGCCCAACGACTGCGCCGCGCGCAATTTCGCCGGATCAACCGTGCGCACACCGGTAGCGGTAGCGATGGCGATCGGGGCGAAAATCGCCAGGTAGATCAGCAGCACTTTCGACAACTCGCCGATGCCGCACCAGATCACGATCAACGGCAGATAGGCCAGTGGCGGAATCGGCCGGTAGAACTCGATCAGCGGATCAAGGATGCCGCGGGCGATGCGGTTGGCGCCGATGGCAATACCCACCGGCACGGCGGTCAGAATCGCGAAGCCAAGACCCAGGCCGATGCGGCTCAGGCTCGCGCCCAAGTGCTGCCACAACGTCGAATCCATGTAGCCCGTGGTTGCCAGCAACCAGCCTTTTTGCAGCACCGCCGATGGTGGCGGCAGGAACAACGGTTCGATCAAACCGCTGGCCGTGACAGCCCACCAGATTGCCAGCAAAGCGAATAGCGTCAGCAGGCTGATCCAGCGCGTGCTGAGGCTGCGGCGAACGGGAATGGCCACCGAAGTGGTGACGGGTTTTACTGCCGCCGAGGAAACGTCGTAGCTGCTCATGCGCGCTCCTGCCGCTGAACGGCACTGCGTTGCGAGAACACTTTGCTCAGCACGTGTTCGCGGGTTTCGATAAAGCGCGGGTCGGATTTGATCGCCCGTGCGGATTCGCCAGCGGCGTAGCGCTGACCGAAATCCAGATGCAGGCGCTCAACGATTTGTCCCGGATTCGGCGCGAGCAGAATCAGGTCAGTGGCGAGGAACACCGCTTCTTCAATGTCGTGGGTAATCAGGAAAACCGGCTTGGCGGTGCGTTGCCAGACTTGCAGCAACAGCTCCTGCATCTGTTCGCGGGTGAACGCATCGAGTGCGCCGAAGGGCTCGTCCATCAGCAATACGCGCGGGTCGGCGGCGAGGGCGCGGGCGAGGCCGACGCGTTGTTTCTGGCCACCGGAGAGTTGCCAGATACGGCGGCTTTCGAAGCCGGAAAGGTCAACCAGCGCGAGCATGTCGCGGGCGATCTTTTCGCGTTTGCCCTTGGCGACGCCGGCCAGTTCCAGACCGAACGCAACGTTGGCCAGCACGTCCTGCCAGGGCAGCAGGGCATCGTCCTGGAACACTACGCCACGCTCGGCGCTTGGGCCTTTGACCGGCACGCCGTCGAGGGTGATGCGCCCGGCGCTCGGTTCGACGAAACCGGCAATCAGGTTCAACAGCGAAGTCTTGCCACTGCCGGACGGGCCGAGGGCGACCAGCAATTGCTGAGGCCCCAGAGTCAGAGAAATATCCGCCAGCACCGGTTCCGGGCTGCCCGGGTACTGTGCGCTGATGCGCTCCAGCTGTAGCAAAGCCATCGCGGTTAACTCCCGATCAATTGGTGATGTATTTGGCGCTGACGTACGGTGCGTAGTCCGGCAGAACGGCTTCGACTTTGCCTTGCTCCTTGAGGAACGCGGCGGTGTCGGTGATGGCTTTGGTGGTCGGTGCGCCGAGGTCGCTGACCTGATCCGCCGCCAGTGGGTAGACGTTGCCTTGCAGCAGCAGTGGAATGTCGCTGGCCTTGGCGCCGGAGAGTTTCACCAGTTTGTCGACGTTGGATTGATCGGCGAGCCAGGCTTTCGGGTCTTTGCGGTAATCGGCGTAGGCATCGAGGGTGACCTTGGCGAACGCGGTGACGATTTCCGGGTGCTTCTCGGCGAAGTCTTTGCGCACGATCCACGCATCGAAGGTCGGCGCGCCAAACTTGGCCAGCTCACCGGAGGTGATCAGCACTTTGCCGTTTTCCTTGGCCACGCCGAGTGCCGGATCCCAAACGTAAGTGGCGTCGATATCACCGCGTTTCCACGCGGCGATGATCGCTGGCGGCGCGAGGTTGAGCACGGTGACTTTCGACGGATCGATGTTCCAGTGCTTCAGCGCCGCGAGCAGGCTGTAGTGACCGGTGGACACGAACGGCACGGCGATTTTCTTGCCGATCAGATCTTGCGGCGTCTTGATGCCAGAGCCGTCGCGGGCGACGAGTGCTTCGGCGGCGCCGATCTGGGTGGCGATGAGGAAAGTTTCGACCGGGACTTTGCGGGTGATCGCAGCGGTCAGCGGGCTCGAACCGAGATAGCCGATCTGCACGTCGCCGGAGGCGATGGCGGCGATGATGTCGGCGCCGTTGTCGAACTTGCGCCAGGCGATATCGGCTTTGGTGGCTTTTTCGTAAGCGCCGTCGGCCTGGGCGACTTTCGCTGGGTCAACGGTGGTTTGATAGGCGACGGTGAGGTCGGCGGCCTGAGCCAGAAAACTCGCGGCAGCCAGGGAGGCTACGGCGAGCAGGCGAAGCGGAAAATTCAGTTTCATTGAAAAGCTCCATATCAGGCGACCGAGCGTCGGCGTGAAAGGAGACTAAATGATCTAAGAATCAGTAAATAAATAACTTTTTCGAATGAGCTTATGAGCGGAAAAATCTAAGCCTTAGGGGCAACTGGCGCTTTTGTGGCGAGGGGATTTATCCCCGTTCGGCTGCGCAGCAGCCGTAAGACCTTCCTGTGCGGTGTATCGGATAAATCGCGTATCTGGCTTTTGGGGCTGCTGCGCAGCCCAACGGGGATAAATCCCCTCGCCACAGGAACCTGTCAGCACACAATTTGTGTTCTGACAGATCAGTTACTGATCGCCAGAATGCTCGCCTGATACGACCCGACAAACACGTCGAAATCGCCGACTTCGTTCTGCTCCAGCTCAGCCTGAGCCGCCAGAGAAGTACGAGCCAACTCCTCGAATTTCGCCTGCTCATCTGCCCCCAGTGGCTCGCTATGGAAAAACTCGGCGTGCGCCTGGCTCTGGCGCAGCGAGAACTGCGCGAAGCTCTCCTTGTGCTCGGCCATCGCCGCCAACACCTGTGCCGACGGCGTCAGGGACGGATCGCGGACCTTCGCTAGTTGTGCGTCCAGCGCCTTGCTGTGCGCATCGCCGCCATGGCTCTGATCGAGCAGCGCGGCCAGCGGAGCGATTTGCTCCAGCAACTCGGCCGCCCAAGCCTTCATCTCGACCGCCTGACCATCACGCTGCAGCTGCAGACCCGGACGACGACCTTCCTTGACCACGCTGAGGAAGTTCGAGGTTGCGTTGCTGCAGCTGGTGTTGGTCAGCAGCGGGCTGTCGTTGAGTGCGCAAAACAGCAGGAATGCGTCGAGGAAGCGCGACTCGGTCAGGTCGATGCCCATCGGCAGGAACGGGTTGATGTCCAGGCAGCGCACTTCGACGTACTGAATGCCACGGGCCACCAACGCCTGAATCGGCCGCTCGCCGGTATAGGTCACGCGTTTCGGGCGGATGTTGGAGTAGTACTCGTTTTCGATCTGCAGGATGTTGGTGTTGAGCTGCACCCACTCGCCATCCTTGTGCGTGCCGACTTCGACGTACGGCGCGTAGGGCGTGGCCACGGCTTTGCGCAGGCTGTCGGTGTAACTCGCCAGATCGTTGTAGCACGGTGTCAGGCCAGCCTGGGCGTTGCTCTGGTAACCGAGGTCGCTCATGCGCAGGCTGGTCGCGTAAGGCAGGTACAGCGTGTCCGGATCGAGTTGTTCCAACTGATGCGAACGACCGCGCAGGAAACCCGCGTCTAGCGCCGGCGAAGCACCAAAGAGGTACATCAGCAGCCAGCTGTAGCGACGGAAATTACGGATCAGCGCGATGTAGGAGACCGACTGGTAATCGCGGTCAGTGCCGACAAAACCTTCGGCTTCCTTAAGCAACGGCCAGAGCTTTTCCGGCAGGGAAAAATTGTAGTGAATCCCGGCAATGCACTGCATGGTCTTGCCATAACGCAGGGCCAGGCCCTTGCGGTAGACGTACTTGAGCTGACCGATGTTGGAGGTGCCGTAATAGGCGATCGGGATATCTTCCTCGGCCGGCAACGGGCACGGCATCGATGGACTCCACAGGTACTCGTTGCCGAGTTTGCTGTAGGCAAAGCGGTGAATCTTGTCCAGGCTCGCCAGCGTATCCGCAGGATCCGGCAGGGCGGGCGTGATGAATTCCAGCAGCGACTCGGAGTAGTCGGTGGTGATTTGTTCGTTGGTCAGCGCGGAACCCAAGGCTTCGGGGTGCGGCGTTTGCGCCAGGCGACCTTCGCTGGTTACGCGCAGGCATTCACGTTCGATACCGTGCAGGCACTGCTCGAGCAGAGAGAGGTTAGCGCGCTCGCCGAGCAGAGCCAGGCGGCGGTTGAGAAGTTCGCTCAATTTGGATTCCTTCACGCGTCAGTCGCCCCAATATGGGGGTGGGCAGGACGGTCTACAAGGGTGAAGTTGAAACTGGCGTTATCGCCTGGTTTTTGAGCCATAACGGCCCGTGTCGATTGCCAACTTCACTCCTTGAATCTGGCTATTGCGCGCACGGAAAAGTTCGACGCCGCAGACGCAGCGCCGAAATTAACTCAAATTGATGACCGGTAGCTACAGGACAGCGAACGTGCCTTGCGCTTTTGCGACCAGTTTGTCGCCCTGCATCACGTCGGCTTCAACCACCAAAGTGCGGCGGCCCGGGTGGATTACCCGCGCCGTGCACAGCACCTCGCCGTCGGAAACGGCGCGGATATAGTTGATCTTGCACTCGATGGTCGCGCTCTGCTGATCGAAGCCATGCACGCTGGAGCAGGCCAGCCCCATCGCGATATCGACCAGACTGAACAGCGCGCCACCGTGCAATTTGCCGCCGCGATTGCGCAGTTCGGGTTCCAGCACCAGGGCGACTTGCGCCACCCCGGTTTCCAGGCTGTGCAGGCGGCAGCCCAACAGCTTGAAAAACGCGCTCTCGACGAGCCCGGCCGGAATTTCCATCAGCGTTTCTTCAACTGCTTGGCGTTGGCGAACAGCGAGGCCATCGCATTGTTCACCGGCGCGGCGGTGGCGGTTTCCTTGCGTGGCGTGTTGTTCGAAGGCTGGCGTTGCGCCGAGCCCTGACGCGAGCCACGGGCACCGTCGATTTTCTCGCCCGGGGTGTCGCCCATGCGCATCGACAGGCCAACGCGTTTGCGCGGGATGTCGACTTCCATGACCTTCACTTTCACCACGTCACCGGCCTTCACCGCTTCACGTGGATCCTTGATGAACTTCTCCGACAGCGCCGAGATGTGCACCAGACCGTCCTGATGCACGCCGATGTCGACGAATGCGCCGAACGCAGTCACGTTGGTCACAACGCCTTCGAGGATCATCCCCAGTTGCAGGTCTTTGAGGTCTTCGACGCCTTCCTGGAACTCGGCAGTCTTGAACTCCGGACGCGGGTCGCGGCCCGGTTTTTCCAGCTCCTGGATAATGTCGGTCACGGTCGGCAGACCGAAGGTCTCGTCGGTGAACTTCTTCGGATCCAGACGCTTGAGGAAACTTGCATCACCGATCAGTGAGCGGATGTCGCGGTCGGTTTCAGCGGCAATGCGCTGCACCAGCGGATAGGCCTCCGGGTGAACCGCCGAGGAATCCAGCGGGTTGTCGCCGTTCATCACACGCAAGAAACCGGCGGCCTGTTCGAAGGTTTTCTCGCCCAGACGCGCGACTTTCTTCAGCGCTGCACGGGTCTTGAACGCGCCGTGTTCATCACGGTGAGCGACGATGTTTTGCGCCAGGGTCGCGTTGAGGCCGGAGATGCGTGCCAGCAGCGCCACCGAAGCGGTGTTCACATCAACGCCGACGGCGTTCACGCAGTCCTCGACCACAGCATCCAGGCCACGCGCCAGTTTCAACTGCGAAACGTCGTGCTGGTACTGGCCGACACCGATGGATTTCGGATCGATCTTCACCAGTTCAGCCAGTGGATCCTGCAAACGACGAGCGATGGACACTGCGCCACGGATCGACACGTCCAGGTCCGGGAATTCCTTGGCCGCCAGTTCCGATGCCGAGTACACCGAAGCACCGGCCTCGGAGACCATGACCTTGGTCATCTTCATCGCTGGATATTTTTTGATCAGCTCGATCGCCAGTTTGTCGGTCTCGCGGCTGGCGGTGCCGTTGCCGATGGCGATCAGGTCAACCGAGTGCTTGGCGCACAGGGCGGCCAGAATGGCGATGGTCTGATCCCACTTGTTGTGCGGCACGTGCGGGTAGACCGTGGCGTGATCGAGCATCTTGCCAGTCGAATCGACCACGGCCACTTTGCAGCCGGTTCGCAGGCCCGGGTCGAGGCCCAGGGTCGCGCGGGGGCCGGCCGGCGCGGCCAGCAGCAGGTCGTGCAGGTTGTGCGCGAAAACGTTGATCGCTTCGGTTTCGGCACCGTCACGCAGTTCACCGAGCAGGTCGGTTTCCAGGTGCGTGTAGAGCTTGACCTTCCAGGTCCAGCGCACCACTTCGCCGAGCCATTTGTCGGCTGGGCGGTTCTGGTTCTGGATATTGAATTGCTGGCCGATCATGCCCTCGCACGGATGCATGGTGCCTGGCAGTTCGTCGCCGACTTTCAGCGCAGAGCTGAGGATGCCTTCGTTGCGGCCACGGAAAATCGCCAGCGCGCGGTGCGACGGCATGCTTTTCAGCGGTTCGTCGTGTTCGAAGTAATCGCGGAACTTGGCGCCTTCCTCTTCCTTGCCAGCGATCACGCGGGCACTGAGGATGGCTTCCTGTTTCAGGTAGCTACGCAGTTTTTCCAGCAGGCTGGCGTCTTCAGCGAAGCGTTCCATGAGGATGTATTTGGCGCCTTCGAGGGCTGCCTTGACATCGGCCACGCCTTTTTCGACGTCGACGAAGCGAGCGGCTTCGGTTTCCGGGGCCAGGTTCGGGTCGTTGAACAGTCCGTCCGCGAGGTCGCCGAGGCCGGCTTCCAGGGCAATCTGGCCCTTGGTGCGGCGCTTTTGCTTGTACGGCAGGTACAAGTCTTCGAGACGGGTTTTGGTATCGGCGAGCTTGATATCGCGCTCAAGGGCAGGGGTGAGTTTGCCCTGCTCTTCGATGCTGGCGAGGATGCTGATACGCCGTTCGTCGAGTTCTCGCAGGTAGCGCAGACGCTCTTCCAGATGACGCAACTGCGTGTCATCGAGGCTGCCAGTGACTTCTTTCCGGTAACGGGCGATGAAGGGAACGGTAGAGCCTTCATCGAGTAGCGCGACGGCCGCTTCGACCTGTTGTGGGCGTACGCCGAGTTCCTCGGCGATGCGGCTGTTGATGCTGTCCATAAAACCACCTGACATATTGTGAAAGCAGGCTCGCAGGCACGGAAATAAAGGCCCGGAGTCTGGTTGAGCGGCATGAAGATGGCCGCTGCCTGGGTCAAGAGGCAGCCCATTGACCCGTGAAATCGAACAATTACTGCGGTTGCCATGAAAATAAATGGCTGCCACCTGCGGTAACGATTCAGACGTTGCCTGGCACAAAACGCCGCGCATTATAACCAGCGTTCTGTCATTCGGGGGCGTTGCAGTCTGTAGGCATAAACCCCGGTTTTATGGCAGTGAAGGAAAAATCTGCTAACAATGCACACGGTGCGTATAACGGCAGCTACGCCATAATGCGCGCCGAGCTAAAAGGAGCATCTAATGAGCAGCACTGCAAACAATGCTGAAGGCGAAAAAATTCTTATTGTTGATGACGATCCGGGCCTCAGCAGCCTGCTGGAACGGTTCTTCGTCAGCAAGGGCTACCGCGCCCGTACTGTCCCGAACACCGAGCAGATGGATCGTCTGTTGTCGCGTGAAGTTTTCAATCTGGTCGTTCTCGACCTGATGCTGCCTGGCGAGGACGGTTTGACCGCCTGCCGCCGTTTGCGGGCTGCAAATAACCAGATTCCGATCATCATGCTCACCGCCAAGGGCGACGAGCTGAGCCGCATCAAGGGCCTGGAACTGGGCGCCGACGATTATCTGGCCAAGCCGTTCAACCCGGACGAGCTGATGGCCCGCGTCAAAGCCGTCCTGCGTCGTCAAGCGGCGCCTGTGCCGGGCGCACCGGGCAGTGAAGACGAAAGCGTGACCTTCGGTGACTACGAGCTGTCCCTGGCCACCCGCGAACTGAAGCGCGGCGACGAAGTGCACATGCTCACCACCGGTGAGTTTGCGGTACTCAAGGCCTTGGTGATGAACGCGCGTCAGCCATTGACCCGCGACAAGCTGATGAACCTGGCCCGTGGCCGCGAGTGGGATGCCCTCGAGCGTTCCATCGACGTACAGATCTCGCGTCTGCGCCGGATGATCGAGCCTGATCCGTCCAAGCCGCGCTACATCCAGACTGTCTGGGGCGTGGGCTACGTGTTCGTACCGGATGGCGCCGCCACCAAGTGATCGGCGATTTGTAGGAGCGGGTCTGCTGGGTGCTGGTCGAATGGCCATGCCCGCAGACTCGCAATCCGCAATATGCGAGCATTGCTCGCTCCTGCAAGTGTGTAGCGGTTATTGATGAAAACCCCCGTCTGGTTCCCCCAAAGTTTTTTCTCCCGCACCCTCTGGCTGGTGCTCATCGTCGTGCTGTTTTCCAAGGCGCTGACCCTGGTTTATCTGTTGATGAACGAGGACGTGCTGGTGGACCGCCAATACAGCCACGGCGTCGCCCTGACGCTGCGTGCCTATTGGGCCGCCGACGAAGAAAACCGCGCGAAGATCGCTGATGCCGCGACTCTGATCCGGGTGGTGGGCGCCGGTGTGCCGGAAGGTGAACAGCATTGGCCGTACAGCGAAATCTACCAACGACAAATGCAGGCGGAACTCGGTGCCGACACTGAAGTGCGCTTACGCATGCACTCGCCACCGGCGCTGTGGGTGCGCGCGCCGAGCCTTGGCGATGGCTGGTTGAAGGTTCCGCTGTATCCACATCCGTTGCGCGGCCAGAAGATCTGGAACGTGCTCGGCTGGTTCCTGGCGATTGGTTTGCTGTCGACGGCGTCGGCGTGGATTTTCGTCAGTCAGCTCAACCAACCCTTGAAGCGTCTGGTCTATGCCGCCCGGCAACTCGGTCAGGGCCGCAGCGTGCGCTTGCCGATCAGCGACACGCCAAGCGAAATGACCGAGGTTTATCGCGCCTTCAACCAGATGGCAGAAGATGTCGAACAAGCTGGGCGCGAGCGCGAGCTGATGCTGGCCGGGGTATCCCATGATTTACGCACGCCGTTGACTCGCTTGCGCCTGTCGCTGGAATTGATGGGCGACCGCAACGACCTGACCGACGACATGGTGCGTGACATCGAAGACATGGACGCGATTCTCGACCAGTTCCTCGCGTTCATTCGCGATGGTCGTGATGAGTCGGTGGAAGAGGTCGATCTGAGTGATCTGGTGCGTGAGGTGGCAGCACCGTACAACCAGAATGAAGAGAAAGTCCGGCTGCGTCTGGAACCGATCCAACCGTTTCCGCTGCGTCGGGTGTCGATGAAGCGTCTGTTGAACAACCTGATTGGCAACGCCTTGAACCACGCTGGCAGCAGTGTGGAAGTCGCCGCCTATGTGTCCGGTGATGTCAGTGCACCGTATGTGGTGCTGAGCGTCATGGACCGTGGCGCGGGGATCGATCCTTCGGAACTGGAGGCGATTTTCAACCCGTTTACCCGAGGGGATCGGGCGCGGGGCGGCAAGGGCACAGGGTTGGGACTGGCGATTGTGAAGCGGATTGCTTCGATGCATGGCGGCAATGTTGAGTTGCGTAACCGCTCCGGTGGTGGACTGGAGGCGCGGGTGCGCTTGCCGCTGGGGTTGATGCTGCCACGGGATGCCGTTTAGAGATCGGTTTTTGCAGCGCGGCTGATGGCCTCTTCGCGAGCAGGCTCGCTCCCACATTTGAATGCATTACCCTGTGGGAGCGAGCCTGCTCGGCGAAGGCGGCCAATCAGTCGCCAGATCTCTAACGGATTAGCCTTTGCCTTTGGTGCGAGTCATGTTCGGCCCGCCATTCTTCTCAAGATGCTCGATGATGATCCCCGCCACATTCTTGCCGGTGGTGGTTTCGATCCCTTCCAGTCCCGGCGACGAGTTCACTTCCATCACCAGCGGCCCGTGATTGGAACGCAGGATATCCACACCCGCCACCGACAACCCCATGACCTTTGCCGCACGCAACGCAGTCATGCGTTCTTCCGGCGTAATCTTGATCAGGCTGGCACTGCCGCCTCGATGCAGATTGGAGCGGAACTCACCCGGTTTGGCCTGACGCTTCATCGCCGCGATCACCTTGTCGCCGACCACGAAGCAACGAATGTCGGCGCCGCCAGCTTCCTTGATGTATTCCTGAACCATGATGTTCTGCTTCAGGCCCATGAATGCCTCGATCACCGACTCCGCCGCCGTCGCGGTTTCGCACAGCACCACGCCAATACCCTGGGTGCCTTCCAGTACCTTGATCACCAGCGGCGCGCCGTTGACCATGTCGATCAGGTCGGGAATATCATCCGGCGAGTGGGCGAATCCGGTCACCGGCAAACCGATGCCGCGACGCGACAGCAATTGCAGTGAACGCAGTTTGTCCCGCGAGCGGGCAATGGCTACCGACTCGTTGAGCGGGAACACTCCCATCATTTCGAACTGGCGCAACACCGCGCAACCATAAAACGTCACCGACGCACCGATGCGCGGAATCACCGCATCGAAGCCTTCCAGTGGCTTGCCGCGATAGTGGATCTGCGGCTTGTGGCTGGCGATGTTCATATAGGCGCGCAACGTGTCGATCACTACCATTTCATGCCCGCGCTCGGTTCCGGCTTCGACCAGACGGCGGGTGGAATACAGACGCGGGTTCCGCGACAGCACAGCGATCTTCATGCAACACCTGTGGAGGAGGTAGATACCGGGAACACCGGCTTGTCTTGTACATATTTAATGCCCGGGTTGACCACCAACTGGCCATCGATCAGGGCTTTGGAACCGAGCAGCAGGCGATAACGCATGGATTTGCGGCAGGCGAGAGTGAACTCGACCGACCACACCCGATCACCGAGGGCCAGGGTGGTGCTGATCACGTAGCGCACCTGGGCATGGCCGTTCGAGCTTTTGATGGTTTTGCGCGTGACCAGCGGTGCTTCGCAGCGCCGATGACGCAACTGCACCACCGTGCCCAGATGCGCTGTGAAACGCACCCACTTCTCACCGTCACGCTCGAACGGCTCGATGTCGGTGGCATGCAGGCTGGAGGTGCTGGCGCCGGTGTCGATCTTCGCCCGCAGGCCCGCGACTCCCAAATCCGGGAGCGCCACCCACTCGCGCAGACCGACAACGGTCAAATGGTCAAATGTCTTCAATAGAAAAAACCAACGATTAACGCGTCCAGGCCTCAGGTGACACCTGGGCCAACGCTTTGAATGCAGGTTTGGCGAACCAGAACCCCTGCATCAGAAATATTCCACAGTCCGCCAGGAAATCCCGTTCACCGGCGCTCTCGATACCTTCGGCGATGACTGTAACGTCCAACTCCGCACAGATTGTGACAATCCCCCGGACGATCGTCTGGCGGACACGGTCGTGATCGACATCGCGGATCAGCGCCATGTCGAGTTTGATCAGGTCCGGTTGGAAATCAGCCAGCAGATTGAGCCCCGAATAACCGGCACCGAAATCATCGATGGCGGTCTTGAAGCCGAATTCGCGGTATTCACGCAGAATATTGGTCAAATGGCGATAGTTATCTACGTGCTCGCTTTCCAGGGTTTCGAAAATCAGTCGGTCGATCGGGAAATTGTGCTTTTTGGCCGCCTCCAGGGTGCTGCGAATGCATAACTCTGGACGATAGACGGCGTTGGGCATGAAGTTGATCGACAAGTGTGTCTGCATATTAAGGTTGGCCGCGCCTTCGATGGCACGGGTCCGGCAGAGTTGGTCGAAACGGTAGCGGTTGTCTTCTGTAACCTGATCTAACACCGTCATTGCGCCTTCACCGGCGAGACCACGGACCAGCGCCTCATGGGCGAAAATCGACTGGTCGCGCAGATCGACGATAGGTTGGTAGGCGAAGTCAAAATCGAAACCCAGCGGGTCGCTTTGTTGACAACCCTGGCATCCGGCCTTGGGCGAGGTTAATGAAGAGGGGAATTTAGTCACTCGATCACTCCATGCCGCTGAACCGGCGAAGATCACAGTCTATCTGGAGGGCCGAATTCTTGCGCCCGACAGAAACGGTAGTACAGTTCCGACTACTGGCTGAACGAGGAATTCATATGGCACAAAAAAGCGACGAGGACGACAAGGTCCGCCTCGACAAGTGGCTATGGGCAGCGCGTTTTTACAAAACCCGCGCCTTGGCCAAAGCCGCCATCGAGAGTGGCAAGGTGCATTGTCGGGGCGAGCGCTGCAAGCCTGGCAAAGAGCCACGCATTGGCGATGAGTTCGAGATTCGTATGGGGTTCGAAGTGCGCACCGTGAAGGTCGAGGCGTTATCGGTTGTCCGTCGAGGCGCACCTGAGGCGCAGACCTTGTATGCGGAGACCGAAGTGAGTATTGCCAAGCGTGAAGCGGCTGCGGCGATGCGCAAGGCGGGTGCACTGGGCATGAGCACCGACGGCAAGCCGAGCAAAAAGCAGCGGCGGGATTTGTTCAAGTTTCGTGGCAGCAGCCACGACGAGTAGGTTGTGCCAAGCACCGATGTGGCGAGGGAGCTTGCTCCCGCTCGGCTGCGCAGCAGTCGTAAATCCATCCAACGCGGTATTTTTGATACACCACGGTGGATGGATTAGGAGTCCTTCGGCCTCCAGCGGGAGCAAGCTCCCTCGCCACAGGATCGATGCAAGGACTCAGTTTGCGGTTCGCACCACACTCATCCGCGAAACCAGCGGCAATTTGCCCAGCAGATTGAAGATCGGCGAAGTCACCTTCAGCCAGAAATTCGCAGCGTGATAAGCAAACGGTGTGTAATAACCCCAGCCCAATGCCCACACCGCCAGCAACACGCCACCGATGTAATCGTCCTGGCCCCAATGCGCCCCCGCGACCAAACGCGGCAGCATGAACAACACCGCCAGTCCCCAAACGCTCAGAAACTGCCCAATCGTACGACTGAACACGCCCATGAACAGCGCCCAGATCAACAACACCGAAGCGTGGTCACCCGGAAAACTCTGGCTCGAGCGATCTTTAATTTCCCAGGTTTTTTCCAGATTCGGGAAGTAATCACTGATGTGCACCGCGCCTTCCAGCACCATCGACGGACTGCTGTGTTGCCAATCCATATAGTCGGCGAACTTGGAAAACAGCGCGCGAATCACCACCATCAACAGCAGGATCGACAGAAAACCGAAAAAAGCCCGGCGCACGTCGATCGCCTTGAACACCCAGTCGCCCTTGATCAGCAGCGTCAGCAGAATCAGCCCGACGACGATGTCGAACGGCCGCATACTTGCAATTGCCCAGATGTGGAGCCATATCGGGTTGCTGGCCAGCGGTGCATTGAGCGAGCGAAACAGCCACTCGTCGAAAATCACACACAGCGCGTTGCCCGTAGGCCATAACCAGAAAGCCAGTAGCGCTAATGGCACTACGTTGCACAGAACCAGCCGGCCGAGGTTCCACCTTGATTGGAACAAACCCGGATTGTTCATAAAATGCCTCCAATGGCTGAACAGTCAGCACCAAAAAATATGCCGAGAAGCGCAAATTTTCACGGTTTGTAACCATTTTGTCACCACATTCAGATACCCAGACCTATGACCGACCTACCGGATACCGATTTCACCCAACGCTTCATCTTCGATGACAGCGACACCCGCGGCGAACTGGTGGCGCTTGAGCGCAGCTACGCCGAAGTCCTCGCCAAGCACCCGTACCCGGAGCCGGTGGCGCAATTGCTGGGCGAACTGATGGCGGCCGCCTCGTTGCTGGTGGGCACCCTCAAGTTCGACGGCTTGCTGATTCTGCAGGCGCGCTCCGAAGGACCGATTCCGATGCTGATGATCGAGTGCTCCAGCGAGCGCGATATCCGTGGCCTGGCGCGTTATCACGCCGAGCAGATCGCGCCGGACGCGACCCTCGCCGACCTGATGCCGAACGGCGTTCTGGCGTTGACTGTCGACCCGACTGTCGGCCAGCGCTATCAGGGCATCGTCGACCTCGACGGCGAAACCCTGTCCGATTGCTTCACCAACTACTTCGTCATGTCGCAACAGGTTGGCACCCGCTTCAAGCTGTTTGCCGACGGCCGTCGTGCTCGTGGCCTGCTGCTGCAACAACTGCCGGCTGACCGTCTGAAAGATGAAGAAGATCGCGCCGCCAGCTGGCAGCACATCACCGCGCTGGCCACCACCCTGACCGCCGATGAATTGCTCAGCCTGGACAACGAAACCGTGCTGCATCGCCTCTACCACGAAGAGCAGGTGCGTCTGTTCGATGTGCAGAATCTGCGCTTCCGTTGCAGCTGCTCGCGGGATCGCTCGGGCAATGCGCTGGTCAGTCTGGGGCTGGAAGACGCGCAAGCATTGGTCGCCGAACAGGGTGGCACCGTCGAGATCGATTGCCAGTTTTGCAACGAGCGTTATCTGTTCGACGCAGCCGATATTGCTCAATTGTTCGCTGGCGCAGGTGTCGACACGCCGTCAGATACCCGGCACTAAAACGGTTCAGCGCAGGTAAATTCACTGCGTAACGACGGAATATCGCCGTTACGACGGGAGGACCCTACTCTTTTTGGGCGTTTCTGGCATAATCCGGCCCACTTTTTGTCGCGGTAGTAGTGCACGACTTTCTACTACAAAACGTTTGGAGCACACTCGGCCACTGGCCGACGGGGAATCTCATGACGCAAGCCAATAACGCCGTGTACACCGATCTGAGTGTCGATGATCTGGTAAAAGAAGCTTTGAATCGCGGTGAGGGCGAGCTTGCCGATACCGGCGCTCTGGTTGTTCGCACCGGTCACCGCACCGGTCGTTCGCCTGTTGACCGTTTCATCGTTGAAGAGCCTTCCACCCAGGCCGCTATCGCCTGGGGCCCGATCAACCGCAAGTTCCCGGCCGACAAGTTCGATGCCCTGTGGGCTCGCGTCGAGGCATTCAACAACGCGCAAGAGCACTTTGTTTCCCACGTGCATGTAGGCGCGGCTGAAGATCACTACCTGGCCGTGAAAATGACCACTCAGACTGCCTGGCAGAATCTGTTCGGTCGTTGCCTGTTCATCAACCCGGCCCAGTACAACCCGGCTGGCCGTGAAGAATGGCAAGTGCTCAACGTCGCCAACTTCGAGTGCGTGCCTGAGCGTGACGGCACCAACTCCGACGGTTGCGTGATCCTCAACTTCGCCCAGAAGAAAGTGTTGATCGCCGGCATGCGTTACGCCGGTGAAATGAAGAAAGCCATGTTCTCCGTGCAGAACTTCCTGCTGCCGGCCGCTGACGTGCTGCCAATGCACTGCGCAGCCAACATCGGCGAAGAAGGCGACGTGACACTGTTCTTCGGTCTGTCGGGCACCGGTAAAACCACCCTGTCGGCTGATGAAAGCCGTTACCTGATCGGTGACGACGAACACGGCTGGGGCGAAGGCGTTGTCTTCAACATCGAAGGCGGTTGCTACGCCAAGTGCATCGACTTGTCCGAGAAGAACGAGCCGGTTATCTGGAAAGCCATCAAGCACGGCGCTGTGCTGGAAAACGTCGTCATCGACGACGCCAAGCACGCCGACTACGCCGATGTCAGCCTGACCCAGAACAGCCGCGCCGCTTACCCGCTGGAGCACGTTGCCAAGCGTTCCGAGCAGAACCTGGGCGGCGAGCCAAACGCTGTTATCTTCCTGACCTGCGACCTGACCGGCGTACTGCCGCCAGTGTCGATCCTCAACGAAGAACAAGCGGCCTACCACTTCCTGTCCGGCTACACCGCCCTGGTGGGCTCGACTGAAATGGGTTCGGGTAGCGGCATCAAGTCGACCTTCTCCACCTGCTTCGGCGCACCGTTCTTCCCGCGTCCGGCTGGCGAATACGCAGAGTTGCTGATCAAGCGCATCCGCGGTTTCGGCTCCAAGGTCTATCTGGTCAACACCGGCTGGACCGGCGGTGGCTACGGCGTCGGCAAACGCTTCAACATCCCGACCACCCGCGCGGTGATCGCAGCGATCCAGAGCGGCGCGCTGATCGGTGCTGCAACCGAACACCTCGACACCATCAACCTCGACGTGCCACTGGCCGTACCGGGCGTTGAAACCAACCTGCTCAACCCACGCAACACCTGGGCTGACAAGGCTGCGTACGACGAGGCTGCCAAGGCATTGGCCGGTCTGTTCATCGAGAACTTCAAGAAGTTCGAAGTGAGCGACGCGATCAAGGCTGCTGGGCCGAAGTTGTAAGACTTAGTTCTGGTGAGTGAAAAAGCCGCCTCTTGAGGGCGGCTTTTTTGTGGGTGATTAGAAGGTACGAAAAGCAGGCGCCATCCTTTCTTGTTCACGTCTGGACATCCCGAGCGCATTGGCGATCTCCGGCCAAAGACTGATCACGTCTTGAGTGCGCTCAATGATGTCTGCTGAATCCTCGCGGCTAACCCGAAAATACGCCGCCACTTCCCTCGCCAACTCCAAATCCAAAGCGTTGTCAGAGTCCGTGATGTTCAGCTTCAACCCATCCGCATGCGCCACCGGATTCATGTCATACGCTGCCGACAATCGCCATCCCCGACCAGGATCCAGAATAAAACCATGGTTGCGGAGGTGGTCGTCGGTGTTTGAGACCAGGATGTTGAAGACGATTCGTGACCATAGTTCACGGAGGTCTGCGTTGGGTTCTGAGCCGTGTTCCATGATTACTTCTGCCAACTCTAGATAGCTGGCGCCGGTTGAGGCATCGTCGCCGTCGACGCGGTTGGTCATGGTCATAGCTGATGCGAAGTGATGTCGCCCGCTGCGTTCGGTTCGGTCGAAACGCTTCACCAAAAAGCAGTGGTGATCGCTCGCGTAGCGTCGGGCTGTGCCGGTCGCTACGCGTAACCCACAGTTGACTGCCAAAGCGTTCACGACCATTTCCCAACCACCGACATCGTAGTCATCTCTCGTACTTGGGAATTTGGCGATCCACAATTGGCCGAATTCGTCGACGACGCTGGCCTTCGGTCTGGCGCCGCCCAGTGAGCCGCCCGGTGCGATGAGCATTCTTAGCCATTCGCGGCCATCGATGGCTGTGTTGTCCCTATCGTTTTCCAGGGCGAGACTTGCCTGTTCCAGCGCGCGTAGCTCGACAAAAGGTGGAGCGGCAACGCCGTCGCGGTCGTCGAGGAAGTTGCCTTCGTCATTGAGTTTGTAGCGAAGGGCACCGACACGGAACAGGTCGTGCACGCCAAGCAGGTAATCGGATTCAAACAACTTGCTGTTGCTGGGAACCAAGCCGTCGCGAATGTCCCTTTCCAAACGGCGTTTCATCAGCAGTTGGCCCCAACGATCGGGGCTTGAGTCTGCAAAGACGCCAAAGCGGCTCTGATGTTCGCCGGGGAATTGGCGGCCTTCGAAGGGGCCGATGCGCGGGTCTAGAGTTATGGAACTCAACTCGGGATCGGCCAACGCCTTAGGGTCGTACTCAAATTCGAACACGTTGGTGTTGCGTGTTTTCCTTGCATGCAGAAATCCGAGGCGTCTGGCGCCTTTCAAGGATTCCCAGTCTGCATAAACAGCAATCAGCGTCATTCTTCACCTGTTGGGGGGCCGGCCTTTTTCTTCTTGTTCAAAAGGCTGGATAGTGAGTGTGTGTTGAATGGGAAGTCAGCCGGAATTTTCGTGGTAGTGGCGGCATCGATAACATTTGAAGTCCCGACGTGTTCGGATGCGCCCTTTTTTGCCGCACTGGCTGCTCGTACTCGCTGGGGCTTTTTCGCTGCGGATCGTGTTGCAGGCATTAACTGCGCATCCTGCAATTGGCGACCCATTTCATCGGCTGCAGCCAGTTTGTTCAGATCCTTTTCCAGCCCCAGCACTTGCATCACCGACAGGTAGGCGCCGATGGTTACGCCTGATCCACCTGACTCAAGATGGCGCAAGGTCGTCAGCGACATGCCTGATCTTTCGGCGACCTGCTTGGCCGTCAATTTGCGGCGTAGGCGAGCCAGCTTCAGTCGTTCACCAAGGTCAACCAAAAGCCGAGCAGTGGAGGGCAAGAGCGGCGCTGTTTTCTTGGCCATGTGGCAGTATTCCTTCATTTTTTAACCATAACTGCCAGAATAATAGCACTTAAGCTGAAGGACGCTGTTTGCCGCCAGACCTTTGAAAAACGAAGTTAAGTGGCATTATTCCATCTGTTTCCGGTTGATATAGCTAGAATACTGCCACTTTAACGTTAGCATTTCCTCGAGTCAGTCCGGTTTTTGCCGGTACTTTTCGAGAACCTCCATACGTGAGGAAAGTGGCTTTTCAGCATCGGCAGGGGTGGTTTCAAAACCTTCAATACTTAGGCTAGCCGAGTAGTTTGACCGGCGCACCTTGTCGTAATGGGCCTGCTTTTGCTGAAACGTCAAAACGCTCGTGTCAGCATTCGAGCCTGAATCGCGATGCGTTTTGCGTAAGATTTCGCCCATTTCGATAACGCTTTCCATCAGCTCATCAAAGAATTTGCTCATGGTTGCTCCCATGTTTGATTAGCGTTTTTTTGATCGCTCTCACAGAGTGCATAAGAGCGATACGATCACTCAATTTCAGGCTGGAGCTTTCCAGTTGAGCATTTGCTGCTGCGCGACTTGCAGCAGATCACATCCATCCTGCGCCAGTAGATAGAGGGCGTGCGTGATGTGGGGGATGTCTTCGATGTCGGCTTGTTTGAAGCAGAGGCAGTAGAGGGTTTGCAGCAGGTCGCTGGAGGCGCGCAGGCGTTGGACGGCGCATTCGAGGATGTCTTGTGGGTTAGCCGCTGTATCGATGATCAGGGGCTTGGTTTCGGTGAGATTGGATTCGAGTGGGCGGTAGCGATCGGTGGTTAATTGATTCCATGTTTTCAATTTGTTGATCCTCAAAAGCTTCAGGTGAAGCCACCACATCGTGACCAAGCGACAGGAGGCGACTGTGTTCGGGTTGGTCAACCGGTGAGGATCGTGCACATACCCGGCACACCCGGAGGTGTCCCAAACACAGTCACCATAAACTGCAGGCAAATGAGTGCCGGCAGCATACAGCGCATGCGTATACACGATCCAATCGGGTGACCAAACCCGAGCCGCTGATTTGGCAGCGACAGCCACGACTATAGAGATCAGCTACACGAAGCCGATAGAAGACAAGGAGTCTGTCCTTGTAGGAACGGGACGTAGATTTGATAGGTCATCGCCGCTGATCGACCTTCTGTTTTAAACGAGCGCGTTTATCAGCTATCAATGCTCTGACTACCTCATCGGGAATGCCGGGGCGAGGATCATCAAGGCTGGCTTGAACCTGTCGGATGAGCCAAGCCGTGTAGTCATCCTCGTCACTCGGTGGATCGAACTCATCGCTCGTAACATTCATTGTTGGATGCCTGCCCAAAGAGATATAGCGCTGACCTAAAGTGATCTAGCTGTACGCCGGCTGCGCTGGCCTCTGCTTGGCCACTTCAAGCAAGTCGCAGCCGTCCTGTACCAATAGATAAAGCGCATTGACGATGTTGGGAATGTCTTTTACGTCGGCTTGTTTGAAACACAAACAGTAAAGTGTTTCCAGCAGATCGCTGGCGGCGCGCAGGCGTTGATCGGCAGCATCAAGCAGATCGCTGTGGCTGGCGTTGGTGTCGATCACCATGACGGGATTTTCGCTGTAGCAGGTCTTCAGTGGGTGATAACGATTGATCATGGTGAGGCTTGTCCTGTTCGAGGGCGCTCGGGCGGCAGACTGAATATTCAAAGCCGCGCCGGCCACTATAGGAGGCCGCTGGGCAGCGGAACAAGACGGCCGCAATGGACAGTGTTTGTAGGGGTTTTTCCGGGGTTTGAGGAGATGCCCTACGCCATTTATAGAGTTTTTAAAGGCAAAACCCTTAGACGAAAAATTTCCCACGGGTTTGTCAGGCGATTCGCGGTAAACCGCTGTATCGTGCGCGCCAGAATCTGTAGGACGTTTCCAAACGTCTGACACGCGCTTAAAGGGAATTGGGTATGCAATGGCTACGAATGGCCTCGATTTTATTGCTGTGGGCCAGCGGTTGCCGTCTGACGATGGCGTCTGACGCAGGCAACGCATTGATGTTCAACAATCTGCAACGCACAGGTTGGCCGGACGCGCTGTCCAGCCAGACGGACATGGACACTGCCTCGCGGGGTGAGGTGCTGATGTTCGCCAAAGCCCTTTTGGCCAGCGAAGCGCTGGACGAGAAGGGGCTTGAGCAACGACTCGGCGTGCCGCACGTGCAGCTCAAATCGATCAGGCAAGTACGCGATGGATTGTGGGATCGTTTGCTGAGCACCTATCGCAACGCCAGTCAGGATTGTGATGAACAACCCTTCTGCCCGCGAGTGCGCAGCGTGGCTGACTTGCGGCAGTTGGCGGCGGCATTTACTGGCGACATCAGCCCAGCGCATGCGTTGTGGGTGAGCAAGAGCCAGGACGTGCACGAGCAAGTGTTAGACCAGCAACTGCGCGTGGCGGTGTTGCGGCCCTGAACCTCAGGTTTTGTGTTGTTCTGACCGGCCTCTTCGCGAGCAGGCTCGCTCCCACAGGGGGCCGTGGCGTTCAAGTAATCGCTGTATCATTCCGAATCGATTTGGCCCCCGACCTTTTCTCGACTCGCTGCGATCGCCCGCTAGGCTGTTGGCATGGCAGCGGTCAAAGGAGTGACAGCGAATGCACAACACCCTGGAACAGGTTTTTGGTTATCCACAGTTTCGACCCGGACAAGAGGCCGCGATCAGTGCGGTGCTGGCCGGGCGCTCGGCGGCGGCGATTTTCCCCACCGGTTCCGGCAAGTCCCTTTGCTACCAGTTACCGGCGTTGTTGCTGCCCAATCTGACGCTGGTGGTCTCGCCACTGTTGGCGCTGATGCAAGACCAGTTGGCGTTCCTGCAACGCCATGGCATTTCGGCGGGCAGTATCGATTCGGCGCAGAGCCGTGACGACGCCAATGATGTAATGGCCCGCGCCCGTTCGGGCGAATTGAAGATCCTGATGATTTCCGTGGAGCGCTTGAAGAACGAGCGCTTCCGCAACTTTTTGCAGCAGGTGCCGATCTCGTTGCTGGTGGTGGACGAGGCGCACTGCATCTCGGAATGGGGCCACAATTTCCGCCCCGATTACCTCAAGCTGCCGGACTACCAACGCCAGTTCAATATCCCGCAGGCCTTGCTGCTGACGGCTACGGCGACGCCGAAAGTGATCGCCGACATGCAGACCAAATTCGCCATCGCCCCGGAGGATGTGGTCACCACCGGTTTCTACCGGCCCAACCTCAATCTGCTGGTGGAGCCAGTGCGCGGTCAGGACAAGCGCCGACGCCTGGTGGAGTGGATGGCGGCGCGACCAGGGCAGCCGAGCATTGTCTACGTCACCTTGCAGAAAACCGCTGAGCACATCGCCGAACACCTTGGTCGCAACGGGATTCAGGCCGAGGCCTATCACGCCGGTTTGCCTCACGATCAGCGCGAAGGCATTCAGAAACGCTTCATGGCCGGGCAGTCCAATTGCATCGTCGCGACCATCGCTTTCGGCATGGGCATCGACAAGAGCGACATCCGCAATGTCGTGCACTTCGACTTGCCCAAATCGATCGAAAACTATAGCCAGGAAATCGGCCGTGCCGGACGTGACGGGCAGCCGTCGGATTGTCTGGTACTGGCCAACCGCGACAGCCTCAACGTGCTGGAAAACTTCGTCTACGGCGATACACCGGAGCGCGACGGCATTCGTTATGTGCTCGATGAGCTGAAGGCGTCGGTGCCTGAAGGGCAGTGGGAGTTTCTGCTCGGGCCGTTGGCGGATCAGAGCAACATTCGCGCGTTGCCGCTGAAGACCTTGCTGGTGCAGCTTGAGCTGCGCGGATTGATCGCGCCGCGTTACGCCTATTACGCCGAGTACCGTTTCAAATACCTGCTGGAGCCTGAAGCCTTGCTTGAGCGTTTCGAGGGTGAGCGCAGAGATTTCGTCGCGGCAATCATTCAGACATCAAGTCGCGCACGCACCTGGGCCACGGTAAGTTTCGAGGCGATGTACCAGCAGTATTCGGCGGAACGCAACCGGGTGGTGAAGGCGCTGGATTATTTTCAGGAGAAGGGCTGGGTCGAGCTTGAGAGCAAGCAGATGACCGAGGTCTACAGCCTGTTGCAGAGTGAGTTCGACAGCGGCGTTTTGAGCGCTGAGCTGCACGATTATTTCACCCGACATGAACAGACCGAAGTCGCGAGGATTCACGCGATGCTCGAAGTATTCGCCACCGAGCGTTGCCTTGGTTATCGCTTGGCCGAGTACTTTGGTGACCACAATGCACCTGAACGGTGTGGGCATTGCTCGGTGTGTCATGGGCAGGTTGCCCATTTGCCTGCCCCGCCGGAATTGCCCGCGCTTGTGGATAAAAACTTCACGGCGCTGTGCGGAGATTTTATCCACAGGCATGAGCAACACACCGGCAGTATTCCGACAGCGGAGCGGCTTACACGGTTTCTGTGCGGGATCAGCGTGCCGCTCTTCACGAAGCTCAAGGCGCGGACGATTGCTGGCTATGCGACGTTGGAGGAGTATCCGTATGCCGAGGTGCGTGGATGGGCCCAGGAACATCTCTGAGGTTTTATCCATCTGCTGAATGTCGATCATCACGGTAATAAACTTCAAAAAGCGTCGTTGGCTGAACTATGGTGAGACCAGTCTTTGGATCGCCAACAAGAGAACAACATGAGCCAGACATCCTTCGATATCCAACACGCCGCCGTGATTGGCGCGGGCACCATGGGCCGTGGCATCGTCATGTGCCTGGCCAACGCCGGCGTGGCAGTGCAGTGGGTGGATAACAATCCACAGATGCTTGAGCAAGCCCTCGCCAGCGTGGCCGATACTTATGCGCACAACGTGCGACAGGGGCGGATCGATCAGGCCGAGGCCGATGCGCGCCTGGCTCGGGTCAGCGCAGCAGCGGATTACGCGGCGATCCGCAACGTCGATCTGGTCATCGAAGCGGTGTACGAAAACCTGGAACTCAAGCAGAAAATCTTCCGTGAACTGGATGGTTTGCTGAAACCTCAAGCGTTGTTGGCGAGCAACACCTCGGCGCTGGATATCGATGCGATCGCGGCGGCTACCCAGCGTCCTGAGCAAGTGCTGGGTCTGCATTTCTTCAGCCCGGCGCACATCATGAAACTACTCGAAATCGTTCGTGGTGCGCGGACTTCGCCAGCGGTGTTACAGGCTGCTTTGGCGCTGGGCAAGCGCATGGGCAAGGTCAGCGTGGTGTCGGGCAACTGCCACGGTTTTATCGGTAATCGCATGCTGCATCCGTATGTGCTCGAGGCGCGCAAGATGCTGCTTGAAGGTGCTTATCCACAGCAGATCGATGCTGCGTTGCAGAGTTTCGGTTTTGCCATGGGCCCGTTTCGCATGTACGACGTGGTCGGCATTGATCTGGAGTGGCGCGCGCGTGAGTTGGCCGGCCAGGGGCAGGATGCCCCCGAGGTTCAGGTGGATAACCGCTTGTGCGAAATGGGCCGGTTTGGACAGAAGTCCGGCAATGGTTATTACCATTACGAGCCGGGCAGTCGTCAGGCCGAGCACGATCCCGAGGTCGATGCGCTGGTGCTGCAGGTCAGCGCAGGGTTGGGCTTCCAGCGCCGAGAGATCGGCCCGGAGGAGATTCTCGAGCGTTGCCTGCTGGCACTGGTCAACGAAGGCGCGAAGATCCTGCAGGAAGGCATTGCCGAGTCTGCGCATGACATCGATCTGGTCTATCTGAACGGCTACGGCTTTCCGGCCGACAAGGGCGGGCCGATGGCCTGGGCGGATCAGCAGGGGCTGGCGGATATTCATCAGCGCTTGCTGGCGCTGGAGACACGGCAGGGCGATCAGTGGAAGCCGGCGCGGTTGATTGGCGAGTTGGCGGTGCAGGGCAAGGGGTTTGCAGATCGTTGAATGATGTGGTGCGTGTGCTGGCGCCTTCGCGGGCAAGCCCGCTCCCACAGGTATAGTGGTCGTCCTCGCGTCAGCGTGAGGTCGACCCATATGAGAACCGCAAATGAATCAACGCACCGACTACCCTCACTTCCAGCCCATCACTACGCGCTGGCACGACAACGACGCCTACGGCCACGTCAATAACGTTACCTACTACAGCTTCTTCGACACGGCTGTGAACACGTACCTGATCCAGGTTGGCGGTCTGGATATCCATGACGGAGAGGTGGTGGGGTTCGTGGTCAGTTCGGCGTGTGATTACTTTGCGTCGATCGCGTTCCCGGATCTGATCGAGATCGGTCTGCGGGTCGGCAAGTTGGGCAACAGTTCAGTGCAATACGAACTGGCGGTGTTCAAGGTCGGTGAAAGCGAAGCCTGTGCGGCCGGGCGGTTCGTTCACGTGTTTGTTGATCGGGCGAGCAATCAGCCGGTGCCGATTCCTGCACAGTTGCGTCAGGCGCTGGAGCGTTTGGTGGTGGAATAAAGCAAAAAAAATCGCAGCCTACGGCAACTCCTACAGGTGTAGGTGCTGCCACAGGCTGCGATCTTTCGATCTACCTGTCGCCAATCAGCTATCAGCGGTGGCGATAGTAGTTGTGATGCTTGCGATGGCCATAGGCATGGCCGCGACCACGGTGGTCATCGCGATAGTAGCGACGGTCGTCACGGCCGCGATCATAGCGACGATCATCGTCGTTGCTCTTGTTGCCCATGTAGTTGCCCAGCGCGCCACCAGCGCCGCCGCCGGCTGCGGAGCCGATCAGGCTGCCGGTGGTGCCGCCCATGCTGCGGCCGACCACGTTACCGCCGGCTGCGCCCAATGCACCGCCAATGGCCGCTTCGCCACGGCTGTGTTTGTTGGCGCCAACCGCGCTACCACCCGCGCCGCCCAGGGCTGCGCCGATGGTGGAACCTGTATTGCCGCCTAAAGACTGACCGACGACCGAGCCAAGAACCCCGCCCAACGCGCCGCCCACACCTGCTTCGGTGGTGCCACCTGCGGAAGCAAAACCACTGACCAGGCCAAGGGACAACAAGAGAATCTGGGAGAACTTCATAGAAGAGCCTCAAAGGGATGACGGCGCCGATCCTGAGGCTGTGTAACAAGCGTGACAATCTAAATCCGACGAATAACACGACTTGTATACAATTCTGCAAGTGGCTGTTTTATATGCGGAACTTAACTGATTTTTGCCGGTCTTTAACTACTTCGGACAGGCCGCTTTTGTGAAAAAGCGGCCTTTTTTGTGGGCGGTTGAAAAGTGCAGGGCGGCGATAAATTATTTGGGTCGACTACACCTATCGCGAGCAGGCTCACTCCTACAGTGATCGCATTCCTGCAGATAGAACACGGTCACTGTAGGAGTGAGCCTGCTCGCGATAGCGATGGGTCGGTCGCCGTATTAAGCAGATTTGGCCATGATCAACCCGGTCTCACTCGCCGCTTCCAACCGGATCGCAATGAACTTCGACGTCGGTGTATGGCTGCCATCCCCGGTGCTTTCCAGTGGCACCAGCGGGTTCACTTCCGGGTAATACGCAGCAGCCTGCCCGGCAGGGATATCAAACGCCAGCAGCGTAAAGCCTTTCACTCGACGCTCGCGACCATCATCCCAGATCGAAACGATGTCAGCCTTCTGCCCCGGACGGAAGCCCAGGCGAATGATGTCGGCCTCGTTGGCAAACAGCACATCACGCTGGCCTTTCACCCCGCGATAACGATCGTCGAGACCATAAATCGTGGTGTTGTACTGATCGTGAGAACGCATCGATTGCAAGATCAAGTCCGGCAGTTGTCCAGTGGCGCGGGTGCGTTCGTGAACCAGATCCTTGGGCAGCAGGTTCGCGCGGAAATTGGCGCGGCCCGACGGCGTATTCCACTTGCGCGCGCCAGCGCTGTTGCCGAGGTAGAAACCCCCCGGATTCTTGACCTTCTCGTTGAACTCCTTGAAGCCCGGAATGGTGTCGGCGATCAAATCGCGAATGCGCCGGTAGTCGGCCACCAGCCAGTTCCAGTCCACCGGTTTGCTGCCCAAGGTCGCGGCAGCGATGCCGGCGATGATCGACGGTTCCGAACGCATCTGGTTCGACAGCGGCTGCAACTGGCCGTTGGAGGCGTGGACCATGCTGAACGAGTCTTCCACGGTGACGGCTTGCGGGCCTTCGGTCTGGATGTCGATGTCGGTGCGGCCGAGGCACGGCAGGATCAACGCGTCTTTGCCGTGAGCCAGGTGGCTGCGGTTGAGTTTGGTGCTGATCTGTACGGTCAGGTCGCAATTGCTCAACGCTTCGAACGTGCGCGGGCTGTCCGGTGTGGCTTGGGCGAAGTTGCCGCCCAGACCGATAAACACTTTCGCGCGACCTTCGGCCATCGCATGGATCGCCTCGACCACGTTGTGGCCGTTGTGGCGCGGAACTTTGAACTGGAAGCGACGCTCCAGCGAATCGAGGAATGCCACCGGCGGACGCTCGTTGATGCCCATCGTGCGGTCACCCTGCACGTTACTGTGGCCGCGCACCGGGCACAGGCCCGCGCCTGGTTTGCCGATGTTGCCGCGCAGCAGCATCAGGTTGGCGATTTCCTGGATGGTCGGCACCGAGTGGCGATGCTGGGTGATGCCCATCGCCCAGCACATGATCACGTTTTTGCCCTTGGCGTACATTCGTGCGGCTTGCTCGATCTCGACCAGTGTCAGGCCGGATTGCTCGACGATCTGCTCCCACGGTGTGTCGTCGACGACACCGAGGTATTCCAGCACGTTGGCGCTGTGCTCATTGAGGAAATCGTGATCGAACACAGCGGGTTCGCCAGCCTTCTGCGCATCGCGCTCCCATTGCAGCAGGAACTTGGCCATGCCGCGCAGCAGCGCCATGTCGCCGCCGAGTGCCGGGCGGAAATAAGCGGTATTGGTCGGCTTGTCGCCGTTGGTGAGCATCTCGATCGGGTGTTGCGGGTGCTGGAAGCGTTCCAGACCGCGCTCCTTGAGCGGATTGATACACACCACTTGCGCGCCACGTTTCACCGCCTCACGCAACGGTTCAAGCATGCGTGGGTGGTTGGTGCCAGGGTTCTGACCCCAGACGAAAATCGCGTCGGCGTGTTCGAAGTCATCGAAGGTCACGGTGCCTTTACCGACACCGACGCTTTGCGCCAGGGCCACGCCGCTGGCCTCGTGGCACATGTTCGAACAGTCGGGGAAGTTGTTGGTGCCGAAAGCGCGCACGAACAGTTGATACAGATACGCCGCTTCATTGCTGGCGCGACCCGAGGTGTAGAACTCGGCCAGATCGGGGCTCGGCAGGCTTTGCAGATGCCGGGCGATCAGCGTGTAGGCGTCATCCCAGCTGATCGGTTTGTAGCGATCGGTTTCAGCGTCGTAGACCATCGGCTCGGTCAGACGGCCCTGATACTCCAGCCAGTAGTCACTCTGCTCCAGCAACGAGGTCACGCTGTGCTTGGCGAAGAACTTGGCGTCCACGCGGCGCTTGGTCGCTTCCCAGTTCACCGCTTTCGCGCCGTTCTCGCAGAATTTCACCATGCCGCTTTCCGGTGAATCACCCCACGCGCAACCGGGGCAGTCGAAGCCGCCGTTCTGATTGGTCTTGAGCATCATGCGCAGGTTTTTCAGGGCGTTGTCGCTGGTCAACCAGGCCTGGGCCACACTGATCAGGGCACCCCAGCCGCCGGCTGCGCCTTTATAAGGCTTGTAGCGCGGGACAGGTTTCTGGTCGGCTTGATGATGTTGGCTCACGCTTGATTCTCCATCGCGGGGCTATACACCCGCGGCGCACTTTTCTGCGGCAGGTGGATGAGATTGAGGTTGTGTCGCCGCGCCCATTGCACGGCGAGGCCCGTAGGCGCGGACAGGCTGACCAGGGTCTGGATGCCGGCGCGCAAGACTTTCTGGATCAATTCGAGGCTGCAACGGCTGGTGACAATTGCCAGTCCGCCCTCTGTGGAAATCTGTTGTCGGATCAGCCCGCCGATCAGTTTGTCGAGGGCGTTGTGCCGGCCAATGTCTTCGCGCCCCAGCAGCAATTCGCCGCTGGCGTTCATGAACACCGCCGCGTGCACTGCGCCGCAATACTGGCCGAGTGGCTGGAATGCGCCGATGCGCTGGCGCAAACCGTCCAGCCATTCAATCGGTGGCAATGGCGCGCCGGGCAGCACTTTGAGATCGGGCAGCGCCTGTTCCACCGCTTCGACGCCACACAGGCCGCAACCGCTGGTGCCGGCCAGTTGCCGACGCTGGGTCTTGAGGTTCCAGAAGGCGCGATTGGCGATGGTCACTTGCGCGTATTGCGCCGAGCCTGCGCCGCTCAGTTGCAGGTCATAGATGTCGGTGGCGTCCTCGATGATGCCGCTGCCGAGGCTGAAACCGACGATGAAGTCTTCAAGGTCGGTTGGCGTCACCAGCATGACCGCCTGACTGATGCCGTTGTAGGCGATCGCCAGCGCAACTTCCTCGGCCAGCGCGGTGCTGGCCGATTCCTCACGGGGTAGATCGCTGTAACTGTAGGTCTGGCTGGCGGCGGGCGCGGGCGTTTCGAGTGCAGGCGCCGCGCAGGCTGGGCGCTTGGCGTTCATGGCATCACCAACGGATTGATCAACGTTAAGACTAGGCGCGGCAAGTTGTCGCGTCTAATCGCTACTGTCGATCTATCGATAGATGGCGTCGATCAAGAAGCCCCTGGCGATTTCTGATACAGCGCGAAACAGGCCTCGGCGAGCGCCGAACGCGGAGCACTGCGGCGCATGATCAGCCCCAGTGGTGCAAGGGTTTGCGCGTTTTCGATGGGTTGCAGACGCAGGTGATCGGTGAGTTTTTCCAGACCGCCTTCCAGCGGCATGATCGCGCAGCAAAAGCCACCGTGCACGGCTTGTAACAATTGATGGACGGCATCTGTTTGCAGCAACGGTTGCGGGGTAAGGCCACGGCTGTGGAAGTTATGGTCGATGGACTGGCGAAAATGCATGCCGCTGGTGAGCATGCCCAACGGCAGTTCGATCAGCGATTGCCAGCTCAACGGCGCCTCGCCGAAGCTGAAGGAGCGCTGGTCGTAAAGCAGGCCCATGCGGGTTTCGCTGAAAGCCAGGGCTTCGAAGCGTTCGTTGTCCAGGCGATCGAGATAGGACACGCCAACATCGAGGCGGTTGTTCGCCAGGTGTTCAAGGATTTGCTCGGAGCTCAACGCCGACATTTCGAAGCGCAGGTTCGGGTGCTCGCTGTGCAGGCGTTGCATCAGCGGCAACGGATCGAAACTCGACAGCGGCACCACGCCCAGACGCAGCGTACCGATCAGATTGCCGCGACACGCTGCCGCTTCGGCGTGTAAGCCGTCATAAGCCGCCAGCACCGACCGCGCCCACGCCAGCACCCGTTCGCCCGGCGCGGTAAAACCTTCAAAGCGCTGGCCTCGGTTGACCAGCGGCAGGTCGAGTTCTTCTTCCAGGCTGCGCAGGCGCATCGACAGGGTCGGCTGAGTGATGTGGCAACGCGCGGCGGCCTGGCCGAAGTGGCGGGTTTCGTCGAGGGCGATGAGGAATTTCAGCTGCTTGATGTCCATCTTCGCTCCGGAGGGTGTTGGCGGGGTGGGCGATTCTACCGTTTGGGCGACGGTGGGGTCATTGGTCGGCTTGGAACCGGGTTTGGCCATCGTGGTCTAGGCTTGGACGTCTGGAACCCAAATCAAGGAGTGTGCGCTATGAGTCTTTTGAGCTTTGTGAAAGAAGCCGGTGAGAAGCTGATCGATCTGCTGACCCCGGGCAACGCCAATGCCAGTGAGCAGTTGAAGGAGCATATCGACAAGGTCGGTCTGGGCAATCCGAATGTACAGGCGACGGTAGATGGCGACAAAGTCACCGTCACCGGTGAAGTCGCAAGTCAGGAAGAGAAAGAAAAAATTCTCCTGGCGCTGGGCAACATTGCCGGGGTTGGCAGTGTGGATGATCAGATCACCGTTAGCGGGCCGGTTGTGACGGCCGCGCAATTTGTTGTGGTCAAGTCGGGCGACACCCTCAGCGCGATTTCTCTGCGTGTGTACGGTGACGCCAACAAGTATCAAAAAATCTTCGACGCCAACAAACCGATGCTCAAGGACGTAAACAAAATCTATCCAGGCCAGACCCTGCGCATCCCTGAATAATCTGCAAGATCCTGTGGTGAGGGGATTTATCCCCGTTGGACTGCGTAGCAGTCCCCTTGCTTCTTCAAGTGAAAAAACAGGGGGCCGCTACGCGGCCCAACGGGGATAAATCCCCTCGCCACAATGGATGTTCATAGGTTGCAGATGAGGTCGCGGTAGTCTTCGACCGCCGCAAATTCGGCGGTATCTTTCGGCCCCTTGCGGCTGTCCGGCTCTTTCACGGCGAGCAAATGTGCCACGCCAAAATCCCGCGCACTGCGCAGGATCGGCAAGGTGTCGTCGATAAACAGGCTGCGCGCCGGGTCAAAGCCGATATCTGCCTGCAAGGCATCCCAGAACTGCGGGTTTTCCTTGGGATAACCGTAATCATGCGAGCTGATCAGGCGCTCGAAATACGGTGCCAGTTCAATCCGTTCCAATTTCAGCGACAGCGAATCGCGGTGCGCATTGGTAATCATGATCACCCGCTTGCCAGCTCGCTTGATCGCTTCCAGAAAGGTATCGGCATCGGCCCGCAAGGCGATCAGGTGTGCAGTCTCCTGTTTCAGCTCGCGCACCGACAGCTTCAGCTCGGCACTCCAGAAGTCCAGGCAATACCACTGCAACTGACCGGCATGACGCTCGAACAGCGGCTGCAATTCCATCTCGGCCATGGCCCGGCTTATCCCGTGCAGCTCGGCGTAGCGCTGGGGCAGGTGTTCAAGCCAGAAATGGTTGTCGAAGTGCAGATCGAGCAACGTACCGTCCATGTCCAGCAGAACGGTATCGATGTCGGACCAGGGTAAAGAAGGCATGGCAACGTCTCGAACGGTAGAAAGATATCCGACGTAAACAATCGGGAAAGCCGCGTTATAGTAGCGCGTTCACGCCAAGGAGCTTTGCATGCGCCAGAAACCCACCGTACTTGCCCGCGAGATCGTCGCCACCAGTCGTCTGTTCTGCGTTGAAGAACTGAAGCTGCGTTTTTCCAACGGTGTGGAGCGCACTTACGAGCGTCTGGTCGGCAAGGGCGCTGGATATGGCGCGGTGATGATCGTGGCCATGCTCGACGCTGAACACGCGGTGCTGGTCGAGGAGTATTGCGGCGGGACTGACGAATACGAACTGTCTTTGCCTAAAGGTTTGATCGAACCGGGCGAAGATGTACTGGCGGCGGCTGAGCGTGAGCTCAAGGAAGAGGCCGGGTTTGGTGCGCGGCAACTGGAACACTTGACCGAGCTGTCGCTGTCGCCCGGTTACATGAGCCAGAAAATCCAGGTGGTACTGGCCACCGATCTGTATGAAGAGCGTCTGGAGGGCGACGAGCCCGAGCCGATGCGGGTCGACAAGGTCAACCTGCGCGACTTGGCGATGCTGGCGCAGAACCCGCAATTCTCCGAAGGCCGCGCACTGGCGGCGCTTTATTTGGCTCGCGATCTGCTGACTCAGCGCGGGTTCTTTCAGTTATGAGTGAGATGTCGATGAATTTTCCCCACCCGTTGATGGCGCCAGTGGTTGAGCTGGCATTGCAGGCCGGCGAGGCGATTTTGCCGTTCTGGCGCTCCGGGGTCGAAGTCACGGCCAAGTCCGATGACTCGCCAGTGACCGCTGCGGATCTGGCCGCGCACCACGTGATCGTGGCCGGGTTGATTGCGTTGGATCCGAGCATTCCGGTGCTGTCCGAAGAGGACGCCAATATCCCGCAGAGCGTGCGCGCTGGTTGGCAACGCTGGTGGTTGGTGGATCCTCTGGATGGCACCAAGGAATTTATCAGCGGCAGTGAAGAATTTACCGTCAACATCGCGCTGATCGAAAACGGTCGAGTGGTGTTTGGTGTGGTATCGATGCCGACCAGCGGCCGTTATTACCTCGGTGGTGCGGGGTTCGGCGCATGGCGTTGCGACAAGGACGGCACGCCGGTTTCGATTCAGGTGCGTGATGTACCCGGGCCGGGAGAGGCGTTCACGGTCGTCGCCAGCCGCCGGCATTCCAGCCCTGAACAGGAGCGTTTGCTGGCCGGGCTGAGCGACAGCCTTGGTGAGCTGCAACTGGCCAATATCGGCAGTTCGTTGAAGTTTTGCTTGTTGGCAGAGGGTGCGGCGGATTGCTATCCACGCCTGGCGCCGACCTCCCAGTGGGACACGGCGGCAGCACAGGGTGTGCTGGAAGGTGCGGGCGGTGAGGTACTGGATTTGCGCGGTGAGGCGTTTTGTTATCCGGCGCGGGAATCGCTGTTGAACGAGTTCTTTCTGGCGCTGCCGGCGAAGGCTGCATGGCGGGCGAAGTTGTTGGAGTTGGCCCGTTCCTGAGCAATATAAAACCCTGTGGCGAGGGAGCTTGCTCCCGCTGGAGACCGTAGGGTTCCCAATGGCATGCGTGCGCAGATCCCGGTTGATCTAATTGGCCGGTTTTGGGGCTGCTACGCAGCCCAGCGGGAGCAAGCTCCCTCGCCACAAAAACATCCGATTGGCGGGTTTTATCGGTGCAAAACATACTGGCCACAAAACGTCACCGCATCGATATCACTCCCGACATTGACGATTCGCGTCTGCAACACCAACCGCGCCCGCCCATACCGCTGATACATCGCCAAAAACCTTTTCCACACCAGCGCATCCGGCGCCGGACAAATAGCCGTGGCATTCCCCGTCACCGGCAGTGGATAACTGATCTGCCCTTCCTGAATCACGATGTGCCCGTCGGTGATCCCTTCTTCCTTCAAGCGCAGATGCAGCCAGCCCCAGCCGGCCAGTACTGCGCCGCAATAGAGACTGCCGCCGAACATCGTGCTCTTGTGGTTGACGTTGGGATCGAGCGGCAAATACAGGCTCAATTGCTGCTCGCGCCAATCGAGCACCCGAAGGCCCATGTCGCGGGTCAGCGGAATGTCGTGATGGAGCACCGACTCCAGATAGCGACTGTCTGTGCTCATTCGTTTTCATCCCCGTGGCTGCTGTCGCCGAAGTTCAGACCGTGCTTGCGCAGTTTGTCGTGCAGGGTCTTGCGCGGAATTCCCAGCGCTTCGGCGAGGCTGCGCACCGAACTGTGGGAGCGCGCCAGTTCGGCGGCAATCAGCGATTTCTCGAAGTGTTCCACCTGCTCGCTGAGGCCACCGTCGATGACCTCAACTGTCGCGCCGCTACCACCTTCGGCAGCGCTGTAATCCAGCGCCAGTTCCAGGCCGAGGGCGAACCGTTCGGCGGCATTTTGCAGCTCGCGCACATTACCTGGCCAAGTGTGGCGCAGCAGCAAGGCGCGTTGCGCCGGTTGCAGTTCGTGCGGCGGCAGACCGTGGCGGGCACTGGCCTCATCGGCGTAATGCTGGAACAGTACCAGCGCATCTTCGCCGCGTTCGCGCAGTGGCGGAATACGCAGCGGCGCGACGTTGAGGCGGTAGTACAAGTCGGCGCGGAAGCGGCCCTGATCGGCGGCCTGGCGCAAGTCTTCCTTGGTCGCGGCGATGACGCGGATGTCTAGCGGGATCAATTGATTCCCGCCTAGCCGCTCAACCACACGTTCCTGCAACATGCGCAGCAACTTCACCTGCACGTCCATGCTCATGCTCTCGATTTCATCGAGGAACAGCGTCCCGCCATTGGCAAATTCGAACTTGCCGATCCGGCGTTTCTGCGCGCCCGTGAACGCGCCGGGTTCGTGGCCGAACAGTTCGCTTTCCACCACGGATTCGGCCAGCGCACCGGCGTTGATCGCCACGAACGGGCCATTACGGCGGCTGGATAAATCATGCAGTGCGCGGGCGACGACTTCTTTCCCGGCACCGGTTTCGCCGAGGATCAGTACGTCGGCTTTGGTCGCAGCCAGCGCGCCAATCTGCTCGCGCAGGCGCAGCATCGGCGTTGAGTGGCCGACCAGCCGCGCGCTCAATTCATTGCGGTCACTCAGGGCCAGCCGCAGGCTACGGTTGTCCAGCACCAGGCGGCGCAGGGCCAGCGCGCGGCGCACGCTGTCGAGCAGCGCATCGCTGGCAAAGGGTTTTTCGAGGAAGTCATAGGCGCCGGCACGCATCGCCTGCACCGCCAGCGGCACGTCGCCGTGGCCGGTAATCAGCAGCACCGGCAACTCTGGATCCTGGGCGTGCAATTCGCTGAGCAACTCCAGACCGTCCATGCCCGGCATGCGGATGTCGCTGACCACCACGCCCGGCCAGTCGCGCTCCAGTTGCCCGGCCAAGCCTTTGGCTTCTGACAGCGGCAGAATTTTCAGGCCGGCCAGATCCAGGGTCTGCCCAAGAGCCTGACGCAAGTGCGGATCGTCATCGATCAACACCACCTGAATGCGATTGTCGATGGTCATGCACTTCGATCCTCGGACGGTTGCAGGCTGACTCCGGGCGCGCCGGCGCGCAGGCGCAGGGTAATCAAGGCGCCACCTTGCTTGTGGTTGGCGAACGACAGTTCGCCGCCGAAGGCGCGCATCAGGGTTTCACAAATCGCCAATCCCAGACCAAGGCCCTGCGTGCGCGTCTTGGTGGTGTAGAAAGGCTCGCTGGCGCGGCCGAGGGCTTCCATGCAGAACCCCGGGCCGTTGTCGCGAATGTACAGATTGACGCCCTCGGCGGTGGATTCGGCACTCAACCACAATTTGCGCGGCGGGCCTTTTTCGGTGAGAGCGTCGAGGGCGTTGGCCAGGAGGTTGCCGAGCACCTGGCGCAAGCGGGTTTCGCCGGCCTCGACCCACAACGTGGCAGCGGGCAGATCGCGAATCAGCTCGACCTCCATGCTGCGGCGACGTTTGGCCAGCAAGGCCAGTGCATCGTCCAGCGCCGGTTGCAGGGCGACGCTTTCCGGCGCGTGGCGATCGCGGCGGGCGAAGGCGCGCAAATGGGCAATGATCGAGGCCATGCGCCCGGTCAGTTCGCTGATCAGTTTGAGGTTGCCACGCGCGTCGTCGGTGCGCTGATGATCGAGCAGCACTTCGGCGTTTTCCGCGTAGCTGCGGATCGCCGCCAGCGGCTGGTTGAGTTCGTGGCTGATGCTCGCCGACATCGTGCCCAACGCTGACAGTTTGCCGGCCTGGACCAGATCGTCCTGAGCGCGGACCAACTCCTGTTGCGCCGTTTCGCGTTCCAGCACTTCCTGCTTCAACCGACGGTTGAGACCTTCGAGGTCGCTGGTGCGCTCGGCGACTCGACCTTCCAGCTCTCGTCGCGCCTTGGCTTCAAAATCGATGCGCTCCAGATAGTGGCGACGGCGCTGCATCATCAGACCGAGCAACAGCATCAACACCAACAACGTCGCACCGCCGATGGCAACCACGGTGCGCACCGGGCGGTCGATCAGTGTGCGCGGGGCGAGGATGCTGACGCTCCAGCCGGTTTCGGCGATGTCGTGGGTCTGCGTCAACCAGGCATCTGGGCTGAGGTTGAGCGGGCGCGGTTCGCGAGTCGGATAAGGCTGGATCGCGGTGATCGCCGAGCGCTCGGCGTCGCTCAAGACGCGTGTCGAACGGAAGCGCCATTCCGGGCGCGACGTGAGGATGACCACGCCGTTATGGTCGGTTACCAGCAGTTGTTCGGGGGTTTTGCCCCACAGGCTTTCGGTGTGGTCGAGGTCGACTTTTATCACCAGCACGCCGATGATTTTTTCGCCGTTGCGCACGGCGGCGGCGAAGAAGTAACCGCGTTTGGCCGACGTGGTGCCAAGGCCGAAAAAGCGTCCCAGACGCCCGGCCATGGCTTCGCTGAAATAAGGACGGAAGGAGAAATTACGGCCGACGAAACTGTCGTGTTTGTCCCAGTTCGACGCCGCCAGGGTCTGTCCGTTGGTGTCCATCAGGTACATCACTTCGGCGCCGGTCTGTGCCGAGATGTTTTTCAACAGACGGTTGGCATTGCCTTGGGTGACGCCATCGTCCGGCGCCCCGAGCACGGCGCGCAGGGCCGGCAGGTCGCCGAGGATTTGCGGCAACACTTCATAGCGATGCAGAGTGCCAAGCAGGTTGGCGACGTACAGGTCGAGGGTCTGGCGGTTCTGCCCGGCCAGTTCGCTGCGGTAATAGCGCTCGGCGAGATGCTCCAGCGGCCACAGCAGTGGCGCCAGGCACAGGGCCAGAAGGGCGAGGCTGCGCCAGCGAGGTCTGCGGGGGAGAGATGGTTTCATGAGCCGGTTGCGCCTGTGGGGACAGGCGCATTATGCCTAGGCTCAAGCGAAGACGTCAGCGTCCTTGAGCAACGCGGCAGCCTGATCCTTGGCGGACAGCTTCGGCGCTTCGTCCAGTTGCCAGTCGATCCCCAGAGCAGGGTCATCCCAGCGAATGCTGCGCTCGGACGATGGGTCATAGTAGTTGGTGGTCTTGTAAAGGAATTCGGCAAACTCGCTCAGCACCACGAAACCATGGGCGAAACCTTCTGGCACCCACAGCTGACGGTGGTTTTCAGCAGAAAGACGCACGGCCACAGACTTGCCGAAATGCGGCGAGCTGCGGCGGATATCGACGGCCACATCGAGCACTTCACCGACGGTCACACGTACCAGTTTGCCCTGGGTGTTTTGCAGTTGGTAATGCAGGCCACGCAATACGCCTTTTTGCGAGCGCGAATGGTTGTCCTGGACGAATTGAGTGTCCAGTCCGGTGGCGTCCTGGAAGGACTTGGCGTTGAAACTCTCGTAGAAGAAACCGCGCTCGTCACCGAACACCTTCGGTTCGATGATCAGAACACCGGGCAAATCGGTGGTGATTACATTCATGAGGATTTCCATAGACAGGTTTGAATGGCTGACATTCTTGCGCAAAGTGCCAGAGGGCGCGAGTGTTCAAATACAAATATGCGGATCCGCCGTAGCAACCGTTAGGGCTTGCGCATCCTTTGAAGCAATGGCGATATAAGCGCCTAATAAAATTTCAGGGGTCGTCTCATGCCGCTCGCCACGTTGGTTCATCGCGCAAGTTTGCCCAGTCCGCAGGTTTCTGCAGAGCAGGCCCAGCAATGGCTGGCAGAGCATTACGGGCTTAGCGGCACATTGCAGGCGCTTGGCAGCCAGCAGGATCTCAACTACCGCGTCGACAGCCCGCGCGGGCGGTTCGTGCTGAAAATCTGTCGTGGTGATTACGCCCTTGTCGAGTTACAGGCCCAGCATGCGGGCCTGAAGTTTCTGGCCGAGCATTCGACGGTGAAAGTGCCGCGGGTGATCGCGGCCAATAACGGTGCCGATCTGCTGTCGCTTCAAGTCGGCGGCGAAGCGGTGCATGTGCGCTTGCTCGATTACATCGAAGGCCAGCCACTGACTCATCTGGATCATCTGGGTCAGGAAGTGGTGGCGCGGTTTGGGCGTCTTTGCGCTGAAATGGATCTGGCCCTGGCCGGCTTCGATCATCCGGGCCTGGAGCGCACATTGCAGTGGGACGCACGCCACGCCAGTGCGCTGATCAGTCATTTGCTGCCGGTGATCAAGGATGAGCAGCAGCGAGCATTGATCGCCGAAGCCGCCGAACAGGCCAAGCGACGTTTGCAGCCGCTGCTCGACAAGCTGCCGGTGCAGGCGATTCACATGGACATCACCGACGACAACGCCGTCTGGCAGCGCGACGCGCAACGTCACTGGCAGTTGCAAGGGGTGATCGATTTCGGTGACCTGATCCGTACTTGGCGCATCACCGATCTGTCGGTGACCTGTGCCGCATTGCTGCATCACGCCGGTGGCGATCCGTTTGTCATCCTGCCGGCAGTCCAGGCGTATCACGCGGTCAACCCGTTGCAACGCGAAGAGCTGCAAGCCTTGTGGCCATTGATCGTTGCGCGGGCGGCGGTACTGGTGCTCAGCGGCGAGCAGCAGGTCAGCATCGATCCCGCGAATACCTACAGCCGCGATAATCTCAGCCATGAGTGGGAGATTTTCCACGTGGCCACGTCGGTGCCATTGGCGTTGATGGAGGAGGCGATTCTCACTGCCGTCGGCCTGCCATTGCCGGTGATCGACAGTGACGGTTTTGCGCCGTTGCTGCCGAGTCTGGTCGGGCGTGAATTCGCGCTGATCGACCTCGGTGTCCTCAGCCCGCATTTTGAGGCGGGGAACTGGGAGCAGGAGGGCATCGACCAGCGTCTTTTGAACGAAGCTGCGGCGGTCCACGGTTTGGCGGCGAGCCGTTATGGCCAATACCGTTTGTCGCGCACCCGGCCCGATAGCGCCGAGGAGCCAGCTACCTTCCCGTTGCATGTCGAATTGCGCGTACCGAATGGCAGCGCCGTGGAATCGCCGTTTGCCGGCGTGCTCCATCAGGTGGCAGACGGTGTGCTGCAAGTGGATGGCTCGCAGCTCAGCGTGCGTCTGTGGGGTGTGACGCCCTCGGTGCACAGCGGCGCTGCACTGGTCAAAGGGCAGGTGCTGGGTGCGGTCAGCGGCCCGTTGCTCGTGCAGTTGAGCCGAGGCGCGCAGCTTCAGGCTCCGCTGTTCTGCACGCCATCGCGTGCGCCTGCCTGGCAGGCGTTGTGCCCATCGCCGGCCATGTTGTTGGGGCTGGCGTGCGATGCCGAGCCGGAGCTGGATGCGAAAACCCTGCTGGAACGGCGCGACGCCAGTTTCGCCCGTACGCAAAAACACTACTACGTGGACCCGCCGCGCATCGAACGCGGCTGGCGCAATCACCTGATCGACATGCAGGGCCGCTCCTATCTCGACATGCTCAACAACGTCGCAGTGCTCGGTCACGGTCACCCGCGCATGGCGGCGGTCGCGGCGCGGCAGTGGTCGTTGCTCAATACCAACTCGCGATTCAACTATGCAGCAGTCGCCGAGTTTTCCGAGCGTTTGCTGAAGCTGGCACCGGAGGGCATGGATCGGGTGTTTCTGGTCAACAGCGGCAGCGAGGCCAATGACCTGGCGATTCGTCTGGCGTGGGCCTACAGCGGCGGGCGCGACATGATCAGCGTGCTTGAGGCCTATCACGGCTGGACGGTTGGCGCCGATGCGGTGTCGACCTCGATTGCCGACAACCCGAAAGCCCTTGAAAGCCGCCCGGACTGGGTGCATCCCGTTCCGGCGCCGAACATGTATCGCGGTGAATTCCGTGGCCTCGATTCAGCGCCGGACTACGTGCGCAGCGTCGAGCATCATCTGGCAAAAATCGCCGAGCAGAAACGTCAACTGGCCGGGTTCATCTGCGAACCGGTGTACGGCAATGCCGGTGGCATCTCGCTGCCGCCGGGCTATCTGAAGCAGGTGTATGCGCGGGTGCGTGCGCAGGGTGGGGTGTGCATCGCCGACGAAGTGCAGGTCGGTTACGGGCGCATGGGCCATTTCTTCTGGGGTTTTGAGGAGCAGGGTGTGGTGCCGGACATCATCACCATGGCCAAGGGCATGGGCAACGGCCAGCCTTTGGGGGCGGTGATCACCCGCCGGGAGATTGCCGAGGCGCTGGAGGCCGAGGGTTACTTCTTCTCATCCGCTGGCGGCAGCCCGGTGAGCTGCCAGATCGGCATGGCGGTGCTGGATGTCATGAAGGAAGAAAAACTCTGGGAGAACGCTCAGGTGGTCGGCGGTCACTTCAAGGCACGACTCGAAGCGTTGATCGATAAACATCCGTTGGTTGGCGCGGTGCATGGTTCCGGGTTTTATCTGGGTCTGGAGCTGATCCGCAACCGCGAGACGCTGGAACCGGCGACCGAGGAGACCGCATTGCTGTGCGATCGCTTGCGCGAGCTGGGCATTTTCATGCAGCCGACCGGCGATGACTTGAACATCCTCAAGATCAAACCGCCGATGGTGACCTCGCGCCGAAGTGTCGACTTCTTCGTCGAAATACTTGATCGGGTGCTCACCGAAGGCCTGTAAATCGCCTATCCCCTGTAGGAGCTGCCGCAGGCTGCGATCTTTTGATTCTGTTTTTGAAAAGCCGAATCAAAGGATCGCAGCCTTCGGCAGCTCCTACATAAGGCAGATTTATATCGGTATTTTTTAGTTTTATTTAGACGGAAGGCAATTAACAAGCTTCTAAAGCCGATATTTATCGGCTATAAAGTCGCCATTGCTCCGGCATGGCGATCTCTTGTCCGGTGCGCGCGTTTTTCTTTTCGGTCGAATTGTCGACCGTCAAAGCACTTGCCCGGAGATGATTCATGAGCCGTATCGTTACCGTCGCCGCCACTCAGATGGCCTGTTCGTGGGATCTGCAAGCCAACCTCGAAATCGCTGAAAGGCTGGTTCGCGAAGCTGCTGCCAAAGGCGCGCAGATCATCCTGATCCAGGAGCTGTTCGAGGCGCCGTACTTCTGCCAGAAACCCAATCCGGACTATCTGCAACTGGCCACGACGGTGGAAGAAAACGTCGCGATCAAACATTTCCAGAAAATCGCCAAAGAGCTGCAGGTGGTGCTGCCGATCAGCTTCTACGAGCTGGCCGGGCGTGCACGCTTCAACAGCATCGCGATCATCGACGCCGACGGCAGCAACCTCGGGATTTATCGTAAAAGCCATATCCCGGACGGCCCGGGCTACCACGAGAAGTACTACTTCAACCCGGGCGACACCGGTTTCAAGGTATGGAACACCCGTTACGCGAAAATCGGCGTGGGCATCTGCTGGGATCAGTGGTTCCCGGAAGCCGCGCGGGCGATGGCGCTGCAAGGTGCGGAAATCCTTTTCTATCCAACTGCAATCGGCAGCGAGCCGCACGACAAGACCATCTCGTCGCGCGATCACTGGCAGCGCGTGCAACAGGGCCATGCCGGCGCTAACTTGATGCCGCTGATCGCCAGCAACCGAATCGGCAATGAAGAGCAGGACGGCTACGACATCACGTTCTACGGCTCTTCGTTCATCGCCAACCAGTTCGGCGAAAAAGTGCAGGAGCTGAATAAAACCGAAGAAGGTATTCTTGTGCACACTTTCAACCTCGACGAGCTGGAACATATTCGCAGCGCGTGGGGTTCATTCCGTGACCGCCGCCCAAATCTGTACGGCGCGTTGAAAACCCTCGACGGTTCCCTGGAGTCCTGATCCCGATGACCACATTGAAAAGTACCCCACGCGCCGACGGCTTCTACATGCCGGCCGAGTGGGCAGCACAAACTCAAACCTGGATGATCTGGCCCGAGCGCCCGGATAACTGGCGTCTGGGCGGCAAACCGGCGCAAGCCGCACACGCGGCAGTGGCCAAAGCCATCGCGCGTTTCGAGCCAGTGACCGTTGCCGTGTCCGCCGGCCAGTACGAAAACGCCCGTGCGCGCCTCGACGTGCCGAATATCCGCGTGGTCGAGATGTCCAGCGATGATGCCTGGGTTCGCGACAGCGGCCCGACGTTTGTCATCAACAACGGCGGCGAAGTGCGTGGTGTGAACTGGGACTTCAATGCTTGGGGTGGTTTCGACGGTGGTCTGTACTCGCCGTGGAATCGTGACTCGCAAGTGGGTGGCAAGATTCTCGAAATCGAGCGCAGCCCGCGCTATCGCACCGAAGGTTTTGTGCTTGAAGGCGGCTCGATTCACGTCGATGGCGAAGGCACCCTGATCACCACCGAAGAGTGCCTGCTCAACCGCAATCGCAACCCGCATTTGGGCCGCGAAGAAATCGAAGCGGTGCTCAGCGCCAATTTGTCTGTGGATAAAATCATCTGGCTACCGGACGGTTTGTTCAACGATGAAACCGACGGCCATGTGGATAACTTCTGCTGCTATGTGCGTCCGGGCGAAGTGTTGCTGGCGTGGACTGACGATCCACAGGATCCGAACTACCCGCGCTGCCAGGCGGCGATGAAAGTGCTGCAAAGCAGCACCGACGCCAAGGGACGCCCATTCACGGTGCACAAGATGCCGATTCCGGGGCCGCTGTACGCGACTGAAGAAGAGTGCGCTGGCGTCGATCCGGTGGACGGCACGCAGGAGCGTAATCCGTCTGTGCGTCTGGCCGGTTCCTACGTGAATTTCCTGATCGTCAACGGCGGCATCATCGCGCCAAGCTTTGACGATCCGATGGATGCTCCGGCGAAGGAAATTCTGCAGAACCTGTTCCCGCAGCACGAAGTGGTGATGGTGCCCGGCCGTGAACTGTTACTGGGTGGCGGCAATATTCACTGCCTTACCCAACAGCAGCCAGCACCGCACAAAGAGTGAGTTGAGTCGTAACAGCTTGAGTTGATTAATAAATCGGCCGGGCAATGATTAGCTCGCTATGTATGAAAACAAGCCCGCAGCCCGTCAGGACTGCGGGCTTTTTTGTATCCGCTTGTCGACAAATGCGAAACATTGGCATAGCTCTTGTATTCGACTGGAGGCACTAGGGAGGGGGAGGAACTTCAACAGTTCTGTCACAAACCTTGGATAACGTAGCCGCTCACGAACGGGGAGAGAGCGCTGGAATGAACGCCGAAGTGAACGTAGTCAGCGAGCGGACTTTGCATCCCATGGCCGTAAACGGCGAATCGCTCCAGATTGTCGCGCACTTTTTGAAGTCCAATGGAACGCGTCAGATCAGGGAACCTGATCCGCGCCGGATGATGATCGAGCGCTACCCCGCTGGCCTGTTCAGCGAGGCAGAACTGGAAGCGTTGTGGGCTGTGATGGAAGGATAAGAAAAACAATAAGGATTGGTGAAAGCGCTGCCGGGATGGCGGCGCTTTTTTATGCACGACACAAAACCCTTTGTAGGAGTGAGCCTGCTCGCGATTGCTATCTGTCAGTCGCCATAAATATCAACTGACACACCGCTTTCGCGAGCAGGCTCGGTCCCACAGGATTTCTGTGAAATCAGAAACTATAGGTGCCGGTCATCACGACGCTACGTGGCGCACCTGGCTGAATCTGATACTGGCTCGTCGCCGACGCGTAGTAATCACGATCGGTAATGTTGTTCAGCGCCGCACGCAAATCCCAATCTTTCATGCGGTAGCCCACCAGCGCATCCCAGCGGCCATACCCCGGCAACACGGTGGTATTGGCATTGTCCGCATAACGCTGGCCGACCAGCGTCAGGCCGGTCTCACCGTACCAGCCCATCTCCGGTTTCCAGGTCAGGAACAGGCTGCCGTTGTGCTTGGCGACGTTGTTGATGCGTTTGCCTTCCAGGCCGTTGTTGTCCTTCTCGATGGTTGCATCCTGCACGCCGACGCCACCGCGCACGTACCAGTTACCGACGATGTTGCCAGTCGCGGTCAACTCGATCCCGCGAGAGCGTTGCAAGCCGGACATCACCGTCAGGGTCGGATCGTTTGGATCGATGGTGCGGCGGTTGTAGAGCTCCAGGTCATAGATCGCCAGCGTGGTGCTCAGGCGATCATCGAGCCAATCACTTTTCACGCCGATTTCTTTCTGCTTGGTCAGCTCGGGGCTGAGGTCGTTGGTGTTGCCGGCGGCGCCCGGGGTGATGCCGATCAGGCCACCGCCCACCGGCGAGAAGGTCTTCGACCACGAAGCGTAGAACGAGTGATTGTGCAGCGGCGTCCAGACCAGGCCTACGCGTGGGCTGGTGCTGTGACTGTCACGATCTTCGGACATGTTGCGCAGCTTGTTGGTCGACTCGATGTCGAAGGTGTCGTAACGCAGACCGCCGAGCAGTTGCCATTGATCGTTCAGGCGCAGTTGATCCTGGACGTACACCGCGCGGCTTTCGACTTCGGTGTTGCTGCTGCTGGAGACTTGCATGCTGCCGGTGTGGCGCAGGTCACGATTGGGGTTGTACAGGTCGAGCGACGGCACCGGGCGTGCCCCCGGGGTTCTGCCAGTGGCGGCGTTGTACAGCGTCGGGTCACGGCGCTGGCTGCCGGTTTCAACACCGGTGAGCAGGCGATGCTCAAGCCCGAACGTATCGAAACCCCCTTCCAGTTCGAGGTTGTTGTAAATGTTGCGGGTGGTCAGGTCCTGCTGCCAGTGCTGGCGCGTGACCTGGCGGGTGGTGGGTGTGTAACCGGTGAGGTAGGTGTTGTCGAAATCACTGTCGAGCTTGAACACACCAAGGGTCTGGCGCAGCTGCCAGTTGTCGTTGATTTCGTAAGTGAGTTTCGAACGCAGGGATTGTGACTTGTCGTCGATGAAGTCGTGATCGTTGCCATAAGTGGTGTCACGGCCGACATCGGCTGGACGCCCGTTGACGCCGGGAATGCCGCGATCCGGGGTGCGGTTGTAACGGCTGTACTCGTATTGCACCAACCAGTTCAGGTCGGGTGTCAGTTGCCAGCTCATCGATGGCGCGAACAGTTGACGATTACCGCTGACGCCATCGCGAAAGCTGTTTTCATCCATGTTGCCCATGTTCAGGCGCAGGCTGATGTTCTCGCTCGGGTCAGTGCTGAGGTCGGCGTACAGGCTGCGCAGATCTTCGCTGCCGCCCTGCGCTTCGATGGTCGAGCGGCGGCCGGCTTCCGGCATCTTGCTGACACGGTTGACGATCCCGCCCTGACTGCCACGGCCATAGAGCACGGCGGCCGGGCCTTTGAGAACTTCGACGCGTTCAATGTTGTGCAGGTCGCGCTTGTATTGGCTGTCGTCGCGGATGCCGTCCAGATAGAAGTCGTTGCTGGCGTCGAAGCCACGGATGCGCAGGCTGTCGAAGCGCGTATCGGCGCTGCTGCTGACGTTGGGCATCCCGCTCAAGGCGTCGCCGATGTCGTTGGTGCCGTAGCTGGCGACGTTCGAGGTTTTGATCGAGTCGATGGCTTGCGGCACGTAGCGCACCGGAGTCGAGGTGCGGGTTGCGGTGTTGCTGACTTTCACGCGCGGATCGTCGCTGTCGATTTCGGACTCGGCACTAATCGCCGTTGCCGGCAATATCGTAGGAGATGCGTAGGAAAAACCGGCGGAGAGCAGAGCAGAAAGACCAATGCTGTAGGAACTAAAGCGCGATGGGGCAGGCATTTGCAGAAAACATCCGTAGGAATTTTGGGCTGTAGCGTGTAGGGGATGCGAATGGTAATGCTTTGCATTTACTTTCGTTAATGATTCCCTAAAAGTTCCCTGACCTCATTGTTTCAACTTGTGTCTGGCTTGACACAATTTGACCCGTCGGAGCATTCGCCCGATTCATGAAACAGACTGGAAGCCATTTCAGCGTTTTTCCGCAACGCTTCGAGCACTAGTCTGCCGGCGTTGATTGTTGCCACTTTCTGCCGGAGTTTTCTGATGATCCTTCACTACATTTACGATCCGTTGTGCGGCTGGTGCTATGGCGCCAAACCGCTGGTGCACGCCGCGCAGCAGGTGCTGCCGGTCGTTGCTCACGGCGGCGGGATGATGAGCGGCGCCAATCGCCAGAGCGTTTCGCCGCAATTGCGCGATTACGTCATGCCCCACGACCGCCGAATTGCCGAGTACACCGGGCAGCCATTTGGCGAGGCGTACTTCGAAGGTTTGCTGCGTGATCACTCCGCGGTTTTCGATTCGACGCCACCGATTGCCGCCGTCATGGCGGCAGAGTCAGTCGACGGTCGAGGTCTTGAGCTACTCGGGTGTTTGCAAACGGCGCATTACCTGGAAGGGCGGCGGATTGCCGATGAGTCTGTACTTGTCGAACTCGCCGGTCAGATGGGCTATGCCGGTGAAGTGTTTCACACGGCGTTCAAATCCGTGGATACCGAACAACATATAAAAGTCAGCCGCCAATTGTTGGCTCAATTGGGCGGCCAGGGGTTTCCAACGTTCGCTCTGGAAAACAACGGACAGTTCCAACTGCTCGACATCAGTTCCTGGCTGGGCAAGCCGCAGGCCTTTGCCGATTGGTTGAAACAGTCGATGAGCATCGATGGGACAAGCAAATCATCAGCACTTTGTGGACTCGACGGATGTGTGTGACGGGCGCTGTATTCACTGACAGTGGGCATTTGCGTGCAAGGAGTCAGCGCTAAATTTATGTTTCTTAGACGATTTTCGCCTATTTAAAGACGATTCTTGAAATTGACACATTGTTCAGGGCGCGGCTACGATTCGGCCCAACGCCTGTGGCTAACCGCCATGACTCAAAATAATAAGAAGGCCCGCCATGACTTTGTCGTGGGCGGGTCTTTTTGTTTCGGGGTGAAAAAAGAGTGCAATAGCGCCGTTTCAGCCGTTCGACACAGCGCGTTTCAACCCGTAATAAGGAAAACAAAATGTTGAACAAGCGAATCAGTCTGATCGCACTGGGGATGTTGAGCGCCACACAGGCCATGGCTAACGACCAGGCCGAATCCAAGGGTTTTCAAGAAGACAGCAGCCTCAAAGTGCTGCTGCGCAATGCCTACATCAATCGTGACTACAAAGATGGTAACGACGACAAAGCCGAATGGGGCCAAGCGGCCATCGGTACGTTCTCGTCGGGCTTCACCCAAGGCACCATCGGTGTCGGTGTGGATGCTTTCGGTCTGTACGCACTGCGTCTGGATGGCGGCAAAGGCCGCAGCGGTGCGGGTGGTATCGACTTCTTCAAGCAAGACAACGGCAACGTTGCAGGCGAGCACGGCGATGCCGCCAACGATCTGGCCAAGGCTGGCGCAGCGGTAAAATTCCGCTTCTCCAACACCGTGCTGACCTACGGTGACCAGATGCCGGCACTGCCGGTGCTGAACTACGATAACTCCCGCCTGCTGCCGGAAAGCTACACCGGTACTCTGATCACTTCCAAAGAGATCAAAGGCCTGGAACTGAACGCCGGCCGTTTCACCGCCGAATCGCGCAAGAGCGATGAAGGCCGCGACAGCGGTGGTCTGAAGTCGATCAACGTGTTGGGCGGTAGCTACCAGTTCACTGAACACTTCAAGGGCGCGCTGTACGCTTCCGACGTCGAAGACGTATTGAAGAAGCAATACGTGAACGCCAACTACGTGTTGCCGTTCAACAAGGATCAGTCGCTGACCCTGGACTTCAACGGTTATCGCACCAAGCTGGACAACTCCTATGTCCGCGAAAACGGTGTGACCGGCGACGACAACAAGATCTGGAGCCTGGCAGCCACCTTCGCTACTGGCCCGCACTCGTTCACCGTGGCACACCAGCGTTCCACCGGCGACAGCAACCTGGGCTACGCCTACGGCGGCTATCAGAAAGATCAAAACCGTGTCGGCGACGGTGGCAATACCATCTACCTGGCCAACTCCTACTGGTCGGACTTCAACGCTGAAGACGAACGCAGCTGGCAACTGGGCTACGGCCTGGACTTCGGCGCATTCGGCGTACCGGGCCTGAGCTACAACTTCGCTTACGTGCGTGGCGACAACATCACCACGTCCACCAGCAGCGGTGGCACCGAGCGCGAAATCTTCAACCAGTTCAAGTACGTCGTACAAAGTGGTCCGGCCAAAGACCTCAGCGTGAAACTGCGCAGCTCGATCCTGCGCGTGTCGCAGAAATCCAGCGAGTACAACGTTGGCGGCAATGAAGTGCGTGTATTCGTGGATTACCCGATCAACATCTTCTGATGCCCGATCCGGTCTAAGAAACGTGAAAAAGCCCCGACTGGTTCGGGGTTTTTTTCGACGGTTTTTTGCTTTAAACCGGAAAAAACCCGTGTTTTTGTCATCTAAAAGTTGTTTTTAAGTCGCTTCAAACGCCGTTTCAAACAGGGCTTTAAATGCCTGAAATTCTTTCTCATGGACGCAAATTCTCCACCTAATAGATTAGGCCGCTCAACGCAGCGGAGAATTTGGTAATGATCGTTTTGAACAGAGAAGTGGGCGAATCGCTACGGCGCGACAAATATGTCAACGTCCAGGGTGGTGACTTCAATCTCTACGGTCATTTTGCCGACTTCGTCAGACTGACCAAAAGTTGGGAAAACATGGAGCCTGACAGCTACTACGGTCAGGCCGAAGCCGGCATGCGTTACCGTCGTTACAGCGACTTTGAGTACAACCCGAAGACCCGCGAACTCAAGCAACTTGAGCATCGCGCCTACGTGCAGTCGAAAGAGAACAATGCGTATGTCGGTGGCCTGGTACGGCACTTTCAGGACTTCTCCGATGAAGTGATTACTTCACCGGTGATGCGCAGCCTGATTGACACCGACTTTGAAGTTTACAAAAGCGTGCTGCCGGAAGAACTCCACGATGAAATCTGGCAGTGCCAGATCCATCAGATCCGCATCGAGATCAAACCCGGCAAGCAACTGGAAATCACCCCTGAAGGCATTCACTGCGACGGCTATCCGTTCAGCGGCGTGCACTTCTGGGGCCGCAACAATGTCGAGGGCGCGGAGAGTCGTCTGTACGACATCCACGAGCACCCATTGGCGGCGACGACTTATAAAGAGATTCTCGACACCACCTACTTTCTCGACCGCGACATGCGCCATTACGTGACTCCTGCGCGCAACACGCACACCCATGCCATGGCTTACCGGCAGATTCTGGCGATTTCTTTCTCGCGGCCCGGGACCGCTTTCGACATTGTTCGCTAATCAGATCACCCCAATCGATGGCGTCGAGTGTTCGACGCCAGTGGTGCTGCGACGCGCCACGGCAAAGGATGCGCAGCGCATGGAGCGCTTCTTCCGCCAGTTCGACGAAGTGTCCTTCTGCGAGTGGCAGGACGCCAAATGCCTGCGCGGCGTGTTGATCCAGAAAACCACCACGGCCTATCTCGCCTTCGACATCGCCGGCGAAATCGTCGGTGCGGTGCTTGGCGGTATGCTCGGCAGTCGCGGCACGATCAACCATCTGGCGGTCAGCCCACGCTATCGCAGCCAGGGCGTCGGTCAACGGTTGGTTGAAGCGGCGTCATCCGACATGAAGCGCGTCGGTGTGTTGCGGATGTTTCTGTTCGTCGACGATGCTAACCTCGCGGGCAAGCGTTTTTGGACCGCCCAGGGTTTTTGCGAGCCTCATGGCGAACGGACATTTGAGAGGGATCTATGAATGAAACGTCCGGCAGTGCGCCGCTGATGGCTGCCCATCAGCCATCGCGCACGTTTGCCGAAGCCAGCCCGGTGGTCGCCGGATATTTCACGGTGTCGTTCGTGTTCGGGCTGATGGCCGTCAACGCCGGGTTGCCGATGTGGCTGCCGGTGGCGATGTGTTTGTTTGTTTATGCTGGCGCTTCACAATTCGCCGCGCTGGCGCTGATCTCCAGTGGCGCGTCGTTGACCACCATTGTGCTGACCACGTTTCTGATCAACGCACGGCACATGCTGATGTCGGTGTACATGGCCAAAGCCCTGCGCGCGCTGGGGCTCAGTCGCATGGAGCGCTGGTGCTACGCCGGCGGCCTGACCGACGAATCCTTCGCTTTCCACAGCGTGAAACTCGGCACTGGCGCACCGGTCAACGTGCGCTATTTGATCGGCTTCAACCTGTTCTGCCACACCTCGTGGGTCTTGGGAGGTTTGCTCGGCGCAGTGTGCGCGCAGTACGCCGCGCACCTGATCAAATATCAGCTCGACTATGCCCTGACGGCGATGATGCTTTATGTACTGGTGTCGCTGTGCAACACCCGTAACAAGCTGATTGCTGCGGCGGCAGCGGTGGTTTGCATGGGCGCACTGAGCCTGATCGGCAGCTCGCCGTTCAATGTGTTTATCGCCACGTTTGTGGGTTGCGGAGTGGGTGTATGCCTGACCAAACGTTCCTGATTCTGGTGGTCGTGCTAATGATGGCCGTGACCTTCCTGCCACGCGCCTTGCCACTGCAAGTGAATACCGAGCACTGGCCGCCGTTCGTTGCGCGGGCGCTGGAATACTTGCCGGTGGCGATCGTCGCTGCGATCAGCCTGACTCCCTTGTTGATCAAGGATCAGCACATACAGCTCGATCGCCCGGAATTCTATGCCGCGATTCCGACGTTGTTATGTGCGTATTTCAGCAAAAACCTCTTTCTCAGTGTGGCGGTTGGGACGGCTGCGTACATTGCGCTCGGCTCGTTCATGTAGCGGCAGATCGACGACATCGCTCAAAGCCTGGTTCGACAACTCCGGATTGTTCACCGCCAGGCGCACTTCGAGGAAATCCTCGAAACCTGGGAAAATCGTCAGGCCGTTCTTTTGCGCGGCCTCGCGAGAAACCATGCCGACGGCGTCCATTTGCGTGATCAACGACAGCGTCAGGGTTTCGCTGCACGAGTAGACCATGCGCTGGCCGTTCTCGTGATTGCCCAACCCAGCGTCGAGAAAACGCAAAAAGCTGTGGGAATACGGACAATCTTCCGCAGGACGCACCTGAAACTTGTTGCCCAGCAACGTAAGAGGATCGTTCTCCTGACCGCAATGCGCGCCGACGACCTGCACCTGCACCTCCGGCAAAACAATGCTCGGCAACCCCGGCCGTTGCGGGCCGATCAGCACCGCAAGGTCAAAGTCCTCATTCTTCAGCTTGCTGAGGTTTTCCATCGACTCGGCATAACTGAATTCCATCTGATAATCGGGAAACACCTCGATCAGGCGCCCGATCATTCGCCGGTTGAAATCTGTCGACAACGTGTTGTTCAACGCAACCTTCAACGTACGCTGGCCTGGCACCTTCAGCGCCTCGACCTTTTCTTCCATCTGTCGCGTGGCAATCAGCACTTTGTCCATATACGGCGTCAGCTCGCTGCCTTGCGGCGTCAGCGTCAGCCCTTTGTTGGAACGACGAAACAAGCGGAAACCGAACTGCTCTTCGACCTTGTTCAACTGCGCGGCCAGCGCCTGCACAGTCAGGCACGAATGCTCGGCTGCGGCCGACAACGAGCCGGTCTGCACGATGCGCATGAGGTTGCGTAAGGTTCTGCTATCCATGGGTAATGCCCTCTGAAGTGGGCTGGGTATTGTTGTTTACGAGACTGCCGATACGGCGCCATATGCCGGCTATATTCCTGCACCTGAGCATAGTTGTCGCGGGTTTAGTAGCGAATTGATGTCCCCGCCGATGGCTGGAGGCTGACACAGGATCGGGTTTTTTGGTGACGTGGGGGTGATTGGGGTCAAAAAATACGCACGGAAAATAACAATTTTCGGTGTTTTTAACATTCTTGTTTGGGGAACGAGCCGGTTCGCAAGCGGATTAAAAGAAAATAAATATTCGTATTTGTACTAGGCTTGAAAGTATGTCACTCAGTATGGAGGCGGCCGTGCCTACCTCATCCCCAGCCCTTACCCCGCGTGAGCAACTCGACGTTCCCGAAGCCGGGCGTGTTGCGCTGAAGTTCTTCTTCAACCTCATGGATCGTTGGGGCTGCAGCGCCGAGCAGCAACGCACCTTGCTCGGTGGCGTCGGCAACACTACGTTCTACAAATACAAACACCTGCCGAACGTACGTCTGCCTAACGATACCCTTGAGCGCATCTCTTATCTGATGGGTATTCACAAGGCGCTGAGCATTATCTTCAGCAACAGCCGTGAACGCGCCTACACGTGGGTCAGCAGTCCGAACACAGCGGCGCCGTTCAACGGGCAAACTGCGTTGGATTACATGCTGGCGGGGAGAGTGATCGACATCGCCGATGTGCGCCGTTACCTCGATGGGGTGCGCGGTTGAAGGTGCCAGAGTTGGTAGATGTGGCATGGCCGCGAGCCTACCGGATCGTCAACAGCAGCTTCCCGCCGATTGCGCTGTTCGAAGACGTGCTCGATCCCGAAGACCTGGAAATTGCCTACGCGATTGAAGCACTGACCAATGATCGCCTCATCGAACAGGCTGGCGTACTCGCCCGAGTGCGACCCGAAGATCGACTCTCCGGCCCCGGCTCGACCCCGGTGATGGCTGCGTTTACCCACATCGGCAAACGCAGTCGCTTCTGCGACGGCACCTTCGGCGTTTATTACGCCGCGAGCAGCCAAGCCGCCGCCATCGCCGAGACCTGTTATCACCAGGAGCGTTTTCTCGCCGCCACCAATGAGGCGGATCTTGAGTTGACCATGCGGACTTACGTCAATCGGGTGGTTAAACCGTTACATGACATTCGCCACGATCACCCAGAGCTGCATGATCCAGATCCTGAGGCTTACGGGCCGTCTCAGCTATTCGCCCGACAACTGCGCGAAACCGAGTCGTGGGGAATGCTCTACAACAGCGTTCGCCTGCCGGGCCATGAATGTGTCGCCGCGTTTCGCCCGCCGGCGGTATCGATTCCTAAACAGGGCAAGCATTTGCGGTATGTGTGGAGTGCGACTCAGCAGAAGATTTCGTTTGTGCTTGAAATCAGTCAGGTCTGAAACGCAAAAAGCCCTCGTATCAGCGAGGGCCTTACACCGGTGTTTACATCAACGGCTTGTCCGGCGGCGCATCCATCACTTTCACGACATCATCGATCAGCGCTTTGCTTAACTCCTGCAGATACTGCGAGGCATAAGCATGAAGGTCAGGGTCGCGAGAGACTGAAGTGTCCGCAGTGAGCAGTCGTGAAATATGAAGCAAGTGTGAGGCGTGGGAAAGGGCGGCGATTACCGGTACACCACGGTTGGTGCGGAACATTGCTTGATTGGATTGAAAGGAAAAGTGGGTGAGGCCGAGGGTTTTCAGATCTTGAGAATGGGTCATTTCGCTTCACCGCCCGTTCGAGATGGACGGGCGTGAAGTGACCGGTGTGCTGACGGATCAATGGCTTTCATTTGTGAATTCCCTGTATCAAATGAGAGCTGCGATTTTCGTTCTCAGGCGAAAAGGTGGCAGCTATGCGCAGGCTGAGAAACCGGAGATACAGGAACCCGGCAGACCCGAAGGTCTCCCACGCACAGCCGCCATTACACGTGGATGCGGGCACAAAAAAGCGCCGGCAATCGTGATTTGGGGCGCTGGTGCGCCTGTATCTTACGCGGGTTCTCAGGCCCGGTCGCTGAATTGGCAGCGACGGGTTTGACGGTAACTAGAGGAGGACAAATGCGCAATCGTGGCCAGGTGGTGGCCGTTGGCATTTCTGTGTAGTGCAACACTTATGTTGCATGTGCAGCAAATATGTTGCACATTCGCTCTACCGAAACGGCGAGTGTTGCACATGAAGTACAGCGAGTTTCGGCGATGGTTGAAAGCCCAAGGCGTTGAGTTTCAAACCGGCAAGGGCAGTCACTTCAAGGTTTCCTTGAATGGCAAATCAACCGTGTTTCCCGACCATGGAGCCAAGGAAATGGGCGAAGGGTTGAGAAAATCGATAATCAAGCAGCTGGGCCTCAAGGATTGAGGCCCAGCTGTACCGATGAGAGGAATCGTGATGTTCGAATATGCGTTGGAAGTTCACGAAGAGCCGGGCAGTGTCTGGCTGACCTGCGCAGAAATTCCAGAGATGCACGCCGTCGGCGAGACTCTCAAGGAAGCGCTGGATACCGCTATTGATGCAATCGAGACAGCGCTGTCGATTTACGTTGATGATCGCCGGTTGATTCCGACCGGTCAGGCAGGAGAACAGGCAAGTGACGTTGTATTGCGTCTGCCTGCGCTGACTGCAGCAAAGGTTGCTCTGTGGAATACCCTTTTGGAGTCAGGTGTAAGCAAGGCCGAGTTGGCACGTCGTCTCGGCGTACAACGGCCCCAGGTCGACCGCCTGGTAGATTTCCTGCATCACTCCAAAATCGAGAATGTTGAGCGTGCGTTGCAGCAACTTGGAAGGCGGATTTCGCTTTCTGTTCAAGCTGCATAAGTTCAGCAAGCGAGTGTTGGAGAAAGTAGCTGAAGGCGAAGAAAGGCATGGCAGATGAACTAAAGCGATTTCAGACGGACTTGCTGAATTCTGTACGTCAGATGAAGGCTGGAAAGGCCGCACGCGTAACGCGGGTGCCGCTCTCGGCGGCCACTGAAGAGCAAAGGAAGACCGAGGTTTCTCAAAGCGCTTTCGCCAACCTAAGCCGTAGCGACACGAGCAAAATAGGGTGGGGAAAATAGGTCAGACCACAGTCTCACATCAAAACGTGGTTTGACCCATCTCATGCCGATTTGCTCGAAATGGCACTACAGATTGGGCATGCATTGACCGACTCAAGCAATCCCACTCCGCATGAGTGATGACATTCGCGGGAGTGACAATTTTCAGGTGTGGACACTTTGTGGACGTTTTCACGATTTGACGTGAAGTCTTTTTAAAACCTAGAAACAACAAAGCCCCTGCATTTCTGCAGGGGCTTTGTTTTGTATGGTGCCGGCACCAGGAGTCGAACCCGGGACCTACTGATTACAAGTCAGTTGCTCTACCAACTGAGCTATACCGGCGTTGTGGGCGACGATTATAGCGATTGGGAAGATCCTGTAAACCCCTGAATTCAGACTATTTTTACGCGAGTGCTCGATCAGGTTCGACGAAGGCGCTGTTCCTGCGGTCCGGCCCTTGAAAACAGGAGCCTGAACGGTTTGGCGCAGGAGGGTGGAGGCTGCGTTTTTCTTGAAAAAATTCGTCGTGACTTGGCGGTTTATGTCGTTTTCATTGGCAGCTTATGCACAACTGGCTGGGCCAAAAGCGCACTTAGGCCAGATTTTGTGGACGTGTTCTCATTTTGTTCGCAAATCCCTGTTTTACAGGTTTTTTATTTATATGAACAAAAAATGACCAGCGCTGTTAGGGCAGCGAAACAGGCGCCGATATTCGATCCATGGGAAAACCATCAACAGAGTTATCCACAGGCTGCGGCGTTTTAAGCGCGTTCGGCCAGTAGCAGTAAATTACGCGGTGTGAGCGAGGTGTCGCAAAAAATGCCGAGACGGACGGCGTAGCCCTGTTTTTCGAGGAAAAGTGCCCGATCCAGGTTCAGCCAAAGCTCCAATGGTCGTCGGAACAATCCTCGGAGCAATTCCAGATTGCGAACTTCGGCCAATCGTTGCCAACCGGCTGCTTCGAGTGCGGGCCAATCTGGCTCACCGATTGTGGATAACTCTTTGAGCGCAGCCAGATCGCGACAGTAATCGGCGAACGGTTTTTCAAGCCAGGCGCTGGGCAGGGAGGGCGTTGGCAGGTATTCGTCGACGCCGCGCATTTGCCGTTGCAGCAGGTCGAAGGCCAGGCGGCGGGCCATCGAGGTGTCGCGCTGTCGTCGGACCCGTGCACCAGCGGTGACGGTTTCACTCATCGGCAGTGCCAGATCTTCCAGCGACAGTTGTAGGAGCGATGCCGATGCGGCGCAGGACAGTGGCTGATACTCGCTGCGACTGATGCGGTTGTAGCAGCAGGGTGCGATCGCCATTTGCTGGCAATCGGCGGCGCTGGCCAGTTGCATCAAGCGCATGTGCAAGTCGCCACAAGCATGCAGGGCGACGGGCGTGTGAGCAGCGCTCAAGACGGCTGAGGCATCCGCCGCCAGCACGTCCTGTTCTACATGCAGTGCGTGCAGATGATGACGCTGACTCAACGCCTGACCGCTCGCTACCAACAAGGGATCATATTCAACGCAAGTCAGTTGCTGCCCCGAGCCCAACAAGCGCCGCCCTAAATGCCCCTTGCCCGAACACCAATCCAGCCAATGTGTCGGCTGCGAGGCAAAGGATAAGCGACTGGCAAACGCCTCGATCTGCTGCCACTTGCGCCCCGGTACATCGACATTCAACCGATGCCCCGCAGCTTCCAGCGCATGCCCCGGCAACTCACCCACCGCGCTCAGCTCAGCCGACAACGCCGCCAATGAAGCAAACGGCTCCGGTGCATCGACAAGATCAGCGGGTTGGTTGTGAGCGTTTTCCGCGTCTTCCAGCGAACGCCCGCGCAGCCACAGGGACAATTCCGGGTAGGACGCTTCCCAATCGAGCGAAAGGTGAGTGAAGGGTCGAGGTTTCCACAGCGCCTGATGTTCAATCAAAAAAGCATTCAGCGCCGTGAAGCGGGCGAGTAAGTCCTCGCCCGTTAGCACGTGGGAAATGTCAGCGCCCTTGGCAGGCATCGACGCGCAGCCAGCGCTCCAGCAGCTTGAAGCCGCGTACCAGCACGTAAGCCATCAGCAGATAGAACACGCCCGCCGCGAAGAAGATTTCCACCGGCAGATAGGTGCGCGCAATGATCGTGCGCGCCATGCCGGTCAGTTCCAGCAAGGTCACGGTACTGGCCAGCGCACTGGCCTTGAGCATCAGGATCACTTCGTTGCTGTAGGCCGGCAGGCCGATGCGCGCGGCACGCGGGAGGATGATGTAGAACATCGCTTTCGGCTTGGACATGCCCAAGGCCCGCGCCGCTTCGATCTCGCCCGGCGGAATCGCCTGAATCGCCCCGCGCAGAATTTCGGCGATGTACGCCGCCGTGTGCAGGGTCATGGTTACGGTGGCGCACCAGAACGGATCGCGCAGGTACGGCCACAACGCGCTTTCACGCACCGCGTCGAACTGCGCCAGGCCGTAATAAACCAGGAACAGTTGAACCAGCAACGGCGTGCCACGGAAAAAGAAGATGTAGGCGTAAGGCAGCGAGCGCACGTACCACAGCTTCGACGAGCGGGCGATGCCCAGCGGAATTGCCACTAGCAGACCGGCAATCACGGCGATGGCGACCAATTCGAGGGTCAGGGTCGCGCCCTGCGCCAGTTTCGGCAGCCACTTGATGATGACTTCCCAGTTCATTTAAGCGCTCCTCGCAAAGCCGCGAGCGGCGCGTTTTTCCAGGAAGTGCATGCCGGTCATCGCCAGCACGGTCAGGCCCAGGTACATGATCGCGGCGACCATATAGAAGGTGAACGGTTGTTTCGACACGGTCACGCCGATTTGCGCGTGACGCATGATTTCTTCAAGGCCGATGACCGAGACCAGTGCGGTGTCCTTCATCAAGATCATGAACAGATTGCCCAGGCCGGGCAGGGCGATGCGCCACATCTGCGGCATGATCAGCCGGGTGAAGATCCGCCATTTCGACAGGCCCAGGGCCTGACCGGCCTCACGGTGGCCTTTGGGAATGGCGAGGATAGCACCACGGAACACTTCCGTGGCGTAGGCGCCGAAGCACAGGCCCAGTGCAATCACACCGGCAGCAAAGGCGTTGAGTTGCAGGTCGGGGTTGCCGAAGAACTCACCGAGGGCGCGCATCAGGTTGACCGTACCGAAGTAGATCAACAGCACCCAGAGCAATTCCGGGACGCCGCGCACCAATGTGGAATAAGTGCCGCCAAGCCATTGCAGCGGCTTGTACGGGGAAGTCTTGGCCAAGGCGCCGAGCAGACCGAGCACCAATCCCAGGCACAGGGCCGTGAGGGCCAGTTGGACGGTCATCAGCGCGCCGGCAGCGAGGGCCGGGCCGAATCCGTAGAGGTCGATAATCATGGAGTTCTGTTCAAATTGCGGCAGGCAAAGTCGGGAGCCGGCGCCGCTCAATCACGGCGCCAGTCCCACAGGTCAGGATCAGTAGATGCTGAACGGGAAGTACTTGTCGTTGATCTTCTTGTAGGTACCGTCAGCGACGATTTCCTTCAGGGCGGCGTTCAGCTTCTCACGCAGTGGGTCGCCTTTACGCACAGCGATGCCGATCTTGTCGCTTTCTACAACCGGGTCGCCTTTGAACTCGTAGTTCTTGCCGGCGTCGCTTTTCAGCCAGTCATAGTTGGCGTACTTGTCGGCGAGGATCGCGTCGACACGACCGGAAGTCAGGTCGAGGTAGGCGTTTTCCTGGGTGTCGTAGAGGCTGACTTTGATGTCATCGGCGTAGGTGTCTTCCAGCCAGGTACCGGCCAGGGTCGCACGCTGAGTACCGATGGTCTTGCCCTTGAGCGAGTCCTTGTCGGTTTTGAAGTCGACATTCTTCGGTGCGATGAATTGCAGCTTGTTCGAGTAGTACGGGTCGGTGAAGTCCACCGCGCCTTTGCGCTCGTCGGTGATCGACAGCGAGGAGATCAGGAAGTCGAATTTCTTCGCGTTCAGGGCCGGAATGATGCCGTCCCAGTCGGATGTGACCACGGTGCACTCGACTTTCATCTTCGCGCAGAGGGCGTCGCCGATGTCTTTGTCAAAGCCGACCACGTTGCCGCTGGCGTCTTTGTTGTTGAACGGCGGGTAAGCCGCTTCGATGCCCATCTTCAGGGTCTCGGCCATGGCACCGGCGCTGAACGCGAGGGTGACGGCGGCGGCCAGGAAGACCTTTTTAAAATTCTGCATGCATGTTGCTCCGTTAGCGGTTGCTGGACATGAATTGTTTGCAGCGCGCCGAAAGCGGGTTCTCGAACACCTGCTGAGGCGATCCTTGCTCTTCTATAAGGCCCTGATGAAGGAACACCACTTCGCTGGAGACCTGACGGGCGAAACCCATTTCGTGGGTCACGAGCAGCATGGTGCGGCCTTCTTCGGCCAGTGCGCGGATGACACTAAGTACTTCCTGAACCATTTCCGGGTCAAGCGCGGAGGTGGGCTCGTCGAACAGAATCACCTTCGGTTGCATCGCCAGCGTGCGGGCAATCGCCGCGCGCTGTTGCTGACCACCGGACAATTGCGCCGGGTACGCGTGGCGCTTGTCAGCGATGCCGACCTTGGCCAGCAGCGCCTCGGCGACTTCGATGGCCTCGGCTTTGCTCTGACCGAGTACGCGACGCGGTGCCTCGATGATGTTGTCGAGGATGCTCATGTGCGGCCACAGATTAAAGTTTTGAAACACAAAACCAATCTCGGAGCGCATGCGATTGATCTGTTTGCCGTCGGCGGCAACCAGTTCGCCATTCTTGGCGGGCTTGAGCTTGAGTTCTTCACCGGCCACCAGAATCTGGCCCTGGTGCGGGTTTTCCAGCAGGTTGATGCAACGCAGGAACGTGGACTTGCCGGAACCGGAGGAACCGAGGATCGAGATCACATCGCCGTCGCGGGCGGTCAGCGAGATGCCTTTGAGCACCTCAAGCTTCCCGTAGCGTTTGTGCAAGTTGCGGATTTCAAGCGCGGGCGTGGCCTCAGCCATGTGCGTTCCTCATATATGTTGCGCTCCAGCTGTTGGATGGCCGTCCTGGCGAGGCGGCCAAGCTAGCATAGCGTTTCAATGGCAGCCAACAGCGCTGCGAGCGGTTAGCGGGTGGCGTGTGGCAGGTTGTCGCATCGGCACAGCAGACTGTCGCCCCATCAACAACCGAACGGGTGTTTGATCGTGCAAACCCGTGGGTGTCGCGTAAAAAAAGGCGCGATGTTGCCAGCTTTGGCGGGGTGTTGGAAGCGCTATCCGGCCGAACGTACAGGAATCGCCCTTTTATTGTGCATCCCACACTTTTTCAGTGTGTTTCTGGTGCGCGGATTCGTCTTGAAAGTGAGTCGCAGGGTAACGCTCTGGCGAATTGCCATTAATCTCAAAGACTTGCGAGGACCGCCCGGTCGCGCGCAAAGCCGCGCTCCAGAAGACTTTGAAACATTTTGGCGCATTTATTGCGTGCAGAATAAGGAACGCCCCGTTGGATTCTTTTTACGAGAAAGAAATGCCAGACGGGCCGGACGCAATCGCTTTCCTCGCAAAGGTAGTTTCGATGAGCAGTACCCCAAGCTCCAATGGCCTCGAACAGGGGCTCAAACCGCGTCATGTGACCATGTTGTCGATCGCCGGTGTGATCGGCGCCGGTCTGTTCGTTGGCTCCGGCCACGCCATCGCTGCCGCTGGGCCTGCCGTACTGCTGGCTTATGCCGCCGCCGGTACTCTGGTGGTGTTGGTGATGCGCATGCTCGGCGAAATGGCTGTTGCCTCGCCGGACACCGGTTCGTTCTCGACTTACGCCGACCGTGCCATTGGGCACTGGGCCGGTTTCACCATCGGCTGGTTGTACTGGTGGTTCTGGGTATTGGTGATTCCGCTGGAAGCCAACGCCGCCGCGACCATCCTGCACGCGTGGTTCCCCGGTGTAGGCATCTGGGCTTTCGCGCTGATCATCACCATGCTGCTGACAGTCACCAACCTGTTCAGCGTGAAGAACTACGGTGAATTCGAATTCTGGTTTGCCCTGATCAAAGTGCTGGCGATCATCGGCTTCATCGGCCTCGGTCTCGCAGCGATCTTCGGCTACCTGCCGAACAGCCAGGTCAGCGGTGTGTCGCACCTGTTCGACAGCGGCGGCTTCCTGCCAAACGGCATGGGCGCGGTACTGGGTGCAATTCTGACGACCATGTTCTCCTTCATGGGTACCGAGATCGTGACCATCGCGGCCGCGGAATCGAAGAACCCGGGCAAGCAGATCTCCAAGGCTACCAACTCGGTGATCTGGCGGATTGGCCTGTTCTATCTGGTATCGATCTTCATCGTTGTGGCCCTGGTGCCTTGGAACGATCCTACGCTGGCCAACCTCGGTTCCTACCAGACCGTGCTTGAACGCATGGGCATTCCTAACGCGAAAATGATCGTCGACATCGTCGTTCTGGTCGCAGTGACCAGCTGCCTGAACTCGGCGCTCTACACGTCGTCGCGCATGCTCTTCTCCCTTGGCAAGCGTGGCGATGCCCCGGCCATGTCGACCCGCACCAACAAAAGCGGCACGCCTTACTGGGCAGTGATGTTGTCGACTGGCGCAGCGTTCCTCTGCACTTTCGCCAACTACGTAGCCCCAGCCGCCGTGTTCGAGTTCCTCCTGGCCAGCTCCGGCGCCATCGCCCTGCTGGTGTACCTGGTAATCGCCTTCTCGCAACTGCGTATGCGCAAACAACGCGTGGCGCGCGGCGAGAAAATCGAATTCAGCATGTGGCTGTTCCCGGGCCTGACCTACGCGGTGATCATCTTCATCGTCGCGGCCCTGACCATCATGTTGTTCCAGGAAGCGCATCGCGTGGAAATCCTCGCGACTGGTTTGCTGAGTTTGATGGTGGTGGCTGCCGGTCTGCTGGTTGCACGCCGTCGCAAGCTGGAAAAACGTGGCGCGCCGGTGTTGAACTGATCCGTAGCGCGTAATGCAGAACGGCCGCTGTCAGTGATGACGAGCGGCCGTTTTTGTTTGTGCTACCGGTGGCGAAATATCTGCGCTTCAGATCCGGATCAGCTTTGCTCTCGCGAGAGCATGAAGTCTGGGCTGCATTTCTCTCCGTCGAACCATTCATCCCAAGTTGTTTGCTTGAGAGATTTAACAGGTTCGCTTTCGAAGATGGCTGCTGTGTCTTCTGCCTTCGGAATTTGCTCACCCTTGCACGAGTCTGTTGTCTTCATCTGACTTCCTTTTCCTGATCGTGCGTGGACGTGAGGCGCAAAAAATTACTCGGCTTTGGGTTCGGTATCTTCCACCGACTTGCCATAAGCATCCAGCGCAACCCCGAAATCGGTGATGAACTGTGGCTCGCTCAGCCAGGCCTGGGCTTCTTCGATCGTTACGCCTTCGGCCCACATGCGGTAGTCGATCAGCATGTCGGCGGCCAGGTGAGTGGCGGCCATGCCTTCGTTGTCGGCGTTTTCCATGTCCAGCAGCTCTGGATGGTCAACGATGACGAACGCCAGTTCGCGCAGCAGCGTCAGGAGCATTTCGTTGCGGCTGATGGCTTCGGCGTCGCGCATTTTGCTGAACATCGCCAGGACGTATTCCGGCACCGGCTCGGCGAGGTGGTCGAGGTCGTCGTCCTGTTCCAGCGGCTTGCGGCCGACCATACGGATTTGTTTGGCTTTGGCCTTGGCGCGTTTGGCGCGTTTCTGTTGCTTGTTCAGGGATGCCATGGGAACTCAGTTCTTCTGTTGGGTGTTTGCGGCGATCGCGTCGGACGCCGCCACATAGTCGGCCTGGAAGGCCGGTGATTCGATCCATGCCAAGGCGCCTGCCTCGTCAGTTTCCTGCGACCACTGGCGATACTCGATCAGCGCGGCGAGGATGAAATCCATAGCGCCTTCTTCGCCTTCCTGCTCGTAAACCAGCTCCAGCAGCGGGTCTTCGAGGAACGCAGTGCACAGAGCTTGCTGGCTGATCTTCTCGGCGTCGATCATTTTCTTGAACAGCTCGGTCAGATCCACCGATTCGAAGTCGATGCGGTCATCGTTCGGGTCCAGCTCGACCGGCGCTTCAGCGCGTTTGGTGCGGTTCTGCTTGGCCTTGGCTTTGGCCCGGGTGGCGCGTTTTTGCTGCTTGTTGGCGGAGGCCATGATGTGTTCCGTCGTGCGTTGAGAGGGCTCAGCTGCGCGGCACTTGCTGCCCGGGTGTGTCGGGGGCCAGTGCGCCGGTTTGCAGCCAGGTCAGAGCGATGGGCCATAGTGTGGCTTGGTATGCGCTGCGAAAAAAGGCGAAATGTCCGACTTGTTGTTCGCCGATGTCCTGCGGTTCGATGCGCAGGTGGGTTTTTGCCGCGTTGCTGAAGTAGCCGAGCAGGCGTTCGATGGCCGGGATCGTGCCGTACGGATCGTCGCTGATGCTGATCGCCAGGGTTTGCGCGCTGACGTTGACGAAGGGCAGGGCGCCGGTCTTTTCCATCAATGCGCGGCCGCTTGGTCGTCCTTCGAAACGCGCGGCAGGCGTGCTCCAGTCGCGCACAACACCCGTCGGTGTGTCCTCCAGCCAGCCGAGGCGTTTTCCGGGGAAGTAGCCGCAGAACAGCGTCATCAACGGCATGAGCAGATGCCATTTGCCAAACATGCGCCAGCGCTGTGCGGGGGCGTAATCTCGCCAGTAGGCGAACTGTGCGCCGACGGTGACCAACCGTCGGATAACTCGCCCGGACTCAGCCAGCCCCGCTGCACACCCGCCAAAGCTGTGCCCGACCACATCAATCGGCTGGCCAGGAAACTCCCGTTGCGCGCGCTTGAGCATCGCTTCGAAATCCAGCGCGCCCCAATCCGTCCACGAGGCATTCAAGCCTTTGATCGAAGCCTGTCGCGATTCGCCGATGCCGCGGTAGTCGTAGGTGATGACATCGAAGCCGTTGGCGAACAGATAAGCCGCGAAGCGCGAGTAATGCCGACAGCGCACGGACGTGGCGGCGTTGATGATCACCACCGGACGTAGGGCGTCGAGTGATGTGTGGCACCAGGTAAAACCGCCAAGCACAAACCCGTCGGCAGCCGCTTCCTTGAAAGGCTCACCTTGCGTTACATCCAAATTCAGCGACTTTGACTGCGTGTCCTGCATTGCGGACGTGTCCAGACAGCTCATGGCGCTCGACCTTGGCGGGTAAGCTGCCAACGATAGTCTGCGCGCCGCCCGGGAACAATCCGCAGGTTTTATTCAGTGGATTGAGTGAGCATGCGTTCTTCGATCAAGGCCTGTTCGCGATTGAGCTCTGCGCGCAGCTCTTCTTCACTCGGCAGAATCGTCTTGTAACTGCTGGCGAACAGTTGCTCGTTGCCTTTGAGCATTGAAACTTTTTGCCGTGCCTGGCGAATCAGTTCGCCAAGCTCCCCCAGCAATGAATCGATTTTCGGGTCTTGCATGTCAGCAGGTTTTAGCTGGCTCATCGGTCTTCCGCATCATTGGGAACAGGAACACAAGATTGCCAACAGTCGCTGGCCAAGGATGTCAGGCGAGCCTGTGAAGTCAGCAGGAAGACGGGATCGGTGTTGCAGGACGTTGCTGGGAAAGGGTGCTTTCGGTGGCTTCGGTCTGTAGTCCGTTTCGTACACGACCCAAGTTCAAATCATTCTAAAACGCGACCTGTCTGCAGCCGATCCAATGAAAGGTAACGGTTGGGCTCCACGAGAGCCCGGGAGTCGCCATCATGAAACGCGTTTTTTCATTTGTACTGTCCGTCGCCGCAGTCGCCGCCCTGTTGTTTCCGGTGATGCTGCAGGCAGCCAGTCTTGAGCCGATCAACAGTGCAGGTGTGCAAGTGCAGCAACAACAGCAAAACGGCACCCGATATCTGGCCGGCGGGATCGGAGAGGATGAGGCGAAAGCCATTCAGCAATCCAGCGGTTACAACCTGCACATGACGTTTGCGGTCGGCGCGCAAGACGAGTACACCGCCGACGTCGATGTGACGATTCAAAAGACGGGGCAAACCGTGCTGACGCTGAATCAGACGGGCCCACTGGTGTACGTGCAATTGCCTCCCGGCAAATACACCGTCGTGGCCACGCGCAAAGGCGAGCCACGACAGGATGTTACGGATGTTGGCGGCGGTGCTGCACGCAATCTGGTGTTCCACTGGAACGACAACAGCTAGCGGGTTTTGGTTTTGCGCTTTGGCTGGGTTGCAGGCCGGGATATACGATTGACCCAGTACCATCCCGGCCCTGCGGCCAGTAACAGCAGAGCGAAGCATCCATGCCAGACAATCTGGAACCAATACAGGCGCGGTTGGGCGGCGAGGGTATAGGTTCTGGCCGGGCCGCCACGGGTGATCATGGTGATGGAGCCCTGTACCAACCCATCGAATATCAGGTAGCAGAGCATCCCGCCGAGACATACCAGAAGCACGCTGAACAGAATCGTCAGGCACATCGACAGGCGGCTCTGGCGATACGGCGGCGGATGGGGCAGGGGGATGCGGGTTCTTTTCTGGTTCATGAGTTGGCTCTGCGAACATCCTTTCGCGGTCAGGAAGCCGCCGGTTCTTCCTGTCGCTCAATCAGTGTCTGTGGCACAGGCGACGGTCGCCCGGCGAGGTGCGCGCACTCGGCAATCACTTTCAGGATCTCGATCACGCCTGGGGTCAGCGCTGTACCCAAGCAGATGCGCACACCCGTAGTCGCCTGCCCGTCGGCGAAGAAAATTTCGCTGCCGGCCACATGGCATCCACGCTCGGTGGCCAACGCTTGCAGGGTCGGCATATCTGTGTGCGCGGGCATTTCGATCCAGTGAATGAATCCGCCACGCGGTGGCACATAAACGGTTCCCACAGGGAAGTCCGTGCGCACCAGCCCCTCGACAAAACTTGCCAGCGATGACAGTTGCGACCTGAGTCTGGCGCAGTGCTCATCCATGTAACCGCGCCCGATGAATTCGTTGAGGACATTTTGCGCAAGGCTGGACACCGCCAGATTGCGCGAAAACATTTGCGCCAGAATTGCGTTGCGGTACTTGCCGGCCAGACACCAGCCGACGCGATAGCCGGGAGCGATGGTCTTGGAGAATGACGAGCAATAAATCGTCTGCCCGGTGGTGTCGTAGCTCTTGATGGCGCGCGGGCGTTCGGTTTCCGGCACCAGATCGAAGAAGATGTCGTCCTCGATAATCGGCACGTCCGCTTCACGGGCCATCTGTGAGAGTCGGGCACGGGTTTCATCGGGCATGACGAAACCACGGGGATTTTGCAGGGTTGGGTTGAGAAAGATCACCGAGACTTTTTTCAGCTTCAACGCTTCTTCGAGGTGATCGACGTCGAGGCCCAGTTTGCCGTGCGTACGGATCGGCAAGGCACGCATGCCCAGGCGTTCGATGGTCTGCAGGATGCCGTAATAGGTCGGGGTTTCGATGGCGACCGTAGCGCCTCGCGATGCAACGGCTTCCAGAGCCAGTTCGAGGGCTATCGTGTCGCCCGAGGTCACCAGAATATCGTCCGGCCCGCAGACCACGCCGCGCGTCAGCATCAGCCCGGCGATGCGTCGTCGCAGTGCCGGCAAACCCGGCGGGGCGACCAGACCGGTCAGCGAGTTGTCAGCCTTGCCGGCCAGCACCGAAAGGCATTTGTTGAGCAGCACATTGGGTGTGAGATCGCTGTGCAGGACGGCGGAGTTCAACGATGCGGTGGTGCGCGAAGCCGCCTCGGAGAGCATCGCCACCACCGCATGATTGACGTTGACGGTGACACTGGAGAAATCGAAACCGCTGGCGGGTTTTGCCTGTCCCGAGGCCGAAACGAAATAGCCGATGCGGGGTTTGGTCGAGACATAAGCATCGGCCTCCAGATCTGCCAGCGCGCGCTGCACGGTGGTGATGCTGGTTTCAAACATTCTCGCCAGGGTGCGGATCGAGGGCAGTTTTGCCGAGGCTGCCCACTCTCCACTTTCGATCTGACGAATAATCCAGTCCTTGACTATCCGCCAGCGCTTGTCCGGTAAATCAAACCTGTCCATAAGTTCTCTGTTATGTCTCGAAACAATTCAGAGAAAGTAGAGCAAAACGATTCCCGTTGCAGCAACTATGACGATGTTGAGGGCAACCAGTCCGAAGGCGAATCGAATCAGGTTGTTTTCTTCCTGCCGGTTGGCGCCCGCCAGCCCGATGATCAGCGACAGAATCGACAGCGACCCCAGCGCCCCGTGTCCGGCGGCACTATTGACCATCGCCGCCAGCCACGCCCCGTGTTCACTGCTCAGTGCGGCAATGGACGGCATCACGAGGGTGTTGCCGCCGACATTGGAGCCGGTGACATAACCGGCGATACCCGCCAGCAACGCGATGGTCGGCGCCAGGGAAATCCCCGACAACGATTGCAGCGTGCGCTGTGCTTCAACCAGAAATCCGGCGTTGACCATCACCTGGGACAGCAGCAGAAACAGGAAAATCGTCGTGACCGGAAACTTCGCCCGGTTGAACAGTGCGCGCCACGGGAACCCCGTTGCAGCGCTTTGTTTGATCGCCATCAGCAGGGTGACGATCAGCAGCGCCAGCCCCGGGGATGCCAATGGCTTCCACGAAACGTGCTCGCCTTTGACGATCCACAGCGCATCCCAGCCTGACAGAACAAACAAGCCACGCGATGCCACGATCACCCCCAGCAGAGCGAGGTAAGGCCACGCCGCATTCGGCCAGCGCACCAGTTTTTTCCGTTGCGCGTAGGAAATGCCCAGACCTACGCAGGCCACGGCAAGACCCGCCAGCACGCCGGACACTTCCGGGCCGATCCACAGGTTGATGGAGAACAGCACCGCAACGAACAGCGCCGTTACCACGACCAGTCCGATCCACGGTGAAACCGAACGGATGCCGCCCTGCCACATGGCAATCGCGGCGAGGCAGAGGAACACCGGCGCACTGATCAGCGCCGAATGGCTGCCGAGGGTTTCTGCCGGCAGGTGCGCCAGCAGCGCGCCGATCACCGTGGCCAGGCCCAAGGTGCCCCACGGCATGATGACCATGCCGGCCAGCGCGATTTTCATCCCCGACTGACGCGTGAACAGGCCCATCAACAATGGCACAGTGGCGATCAGCGAGACGCCGAAACCGGTCATCGCTTCAAGCAGCGGCGCCAGGCCCAGCACGATGAAGATGACTTGCGCCGGCGGTGTCCAGCCCAGCTCCTTGACCCAGGCGCCAATGGCTTGCGGCGCGCCACCGCGTTCGACCAGGATGACGAAGGCCAGCCCCGGCACGATCACGCACGCGGTGCTGAGAAACAGGATCGCGGTGTCCTGAAAAATCGCCGAGCTGATCGCCGCCGACACCGGTCCGGCAGCGCCCAGTGCCCACAGCACCAGCACCAGCACCACGCCTGCCAGCGCGGCTTGAACCGGCGGCCGGCGGACGATCAGGATCAGCGCGATCACCAGCGCGATCGGTGACATTTGCAACAAGAGAGAGCTCATACACAGTTTTCCTTAACTTAATCGTGAGTCTGCCCGCTGTACTCGGTCGCCCGCATGGACGGACGCTCACAAAAAGTCTGATACCACTCGGTCAGGCGTGTCTGAGCGGAAAAGTCCGATAGCTGGCGAAAGGCGATCCAGTCGAGCGCGGTCGCCAGGGCGATGTGGCCAAGGGTGATCGGACCATTGAGGTCGACGTGCTCTTCAATAAAGCGATAAGCCTCTTTGAGTTTGAACGCCTGACCCTCGGCGTAGGCCGGATAGCGCAAGGCTTGCGGACGACGCTCGACTTCCCAGCGCAGCTTGATGCCAACATCGCACATGCCCTGCGCCAAGGCCTGCAGACGCAAGGCCTTGTAGCGCTCGGGGCCGCTGGCCGGAATGAATTTCAGGCCGTTGCTCAGATCGTCGAGGTACTCGCAAATCACGATGGAGTCGAATAGCGCGCTATCGTCGGGGAGGATCAGCACCGGCACCTTGCCCAACGGGTTGGCCTTGTAGATGACCTCGTTCGGCGATGTCGGGCTGGTTTCGTGGTGGATGACTTCCAGGCTCGAAGCGATCCTGAGTTCGTGGGCAAGCACCAGCACTTTGCGGGCGTAGGGTGAATGCGTCTGGTAGAAAAGTTTCATGCTGGAGTACCTGCCTCAAGAATTGCAGTGGCGGCTCGATGGGCGTCCATGAACAGGCGCGAGGGCGCACCCGCCGACGTGACGTAGTGGTTGTAGTAGCAAGAACCTTCGGCGAGCGGGCCAAGTACCCAGAGGTTGCGCACGGGTTCGCCTGCGTTCGACTTGGGATGACACGCCGCGTCGACGTCGATGCCGTCGATGCCCGGCACGTCGGTACGCGGGCGGATCAGCCCGAGGCGCGCGAGATCGCGTACCGGTGCGCAGTCGCTGTTGGTCACGCCGCTGCTCTGGACATAGCCGGCGACACGCTTGTAGTTGTCGATCGCTGGTCGAGAGCCCGGCTTGAGGAATGTCAGCAGGCCGGCGTCACACAGGGCCAGCAGGTCGGCGTGGCGCTCTTTTTGCGGACCGGCGACGAGGCGGTTGATCGCCTTGTGCCAACGACCATAGAACTGCCGATGCGAGGCGTCGGTCAGCCCGTCGAAGTCGACCGCTTCACGCAGTCGGTCACGCAGATCGCGCCAGACTTCGATGGCCGCTTTGATCGCCGACTCACCACGGCCCAGCCGCGACTCGTGCAAGTCGGCTTCGAGCGTGTCGTAGATCCAGGCGTGATAGTTGTGCGGTGTGACATTGTCCGGCAGTGCATGCCAGATCAACGCCTGCGGATTGATCGCGCCGCCGGTGGCTTCGTAATCACGCAGCAATGCTTCGCAGGCGACAACACCGGCAGGCCCGGCAACACTGACGTTCCTGAGTTGGTCGAGTGCCTGCGTCGGTTCTGCATGCGCAACGGCGACGGCCGCCGCACGCATCTCCAGCAGCATCAACGGCAGGATGTCTTGCTCGAAATCCAGCTGCCGGTTCGGTGCATTGGCTCGCAAGGACTCGATGCGCGCACTGGTGAGCAGCACAGCTTCATGACGGGGGTACTCGATCAGGCCGTTGGGACGTGTGCGGAAAGGCAGGCCGTCGCGCGACTGGATAAAGATCACCGGTTCGCGACCTGACGGTTGATAGGCGTGACTGGCGTCGGCCATGCGCTTGTAATGACCGCCCCGGCCAGAAGTGAGCGCCGCCAGGGTGTCCATCGCGCCGAGGCCCAGCCCTTCAATCAGCACGGTTTCGCCGGGTTCGATGGTGTCGAGGCTGCCAGGCAGCGGATAGACGTCCTCGATGCGGTTGCGATCAGCCAGGCGCAGGCGACCGGTATGGCCGACCGTCAGGATCAGCCGATCCACCGTCACCGCCTCGCCTGATGCGGTGTGTAGAACGTACTGCTGAGCCTCATTGCTCTCGACCGCCGTGACAGCTTGCTGGTGAAGATTCACGCTGACCCAGCTCGGTGCCGTAGCGAGGATTTGCGCAAAGGCATCCGCCAGATAAGCGCCGAGCAGATGACGCGGCAAAAAATCCTGCGCTTCGACATCGCGTCCATCGGCGGCGAGCAAGCCGCTGTCCGGATCGACCTTGATGCGCTGCTCACGGCACCACGTCAGGAAGTCTGCGCCCGGCCTTTCGCGCGCATCCGCCAGGTTTCCAAACGCCGCCGCGTCGGGGAATACCCCGAGCTGACCGGCGACAGTATTGAGCAACAGGTAATTCGGTTGATCCGGCCAGTGCGCACCGCTACCGAACACATTGGGCTCGAAAATATCGATGACAACCGGTTGCTCCGGGCGCTCTTCGGTGAGACTCAGCAGGCGTTCGAAAATCGACAGCCCGCGCGAACCGCAGCCCACCAGACCGATGTTCAAAGGCGCCTTCACCATCTGCGCTCCTCTCCGAAGAAGGAGGGGATGGCGACCGCCGAGCCATCCTTGACGGCGATGTCATGGATCATCCGGCCAATCGCCAGATCGAGGATACCCATGCCGAATGGCGAATAGATCAGCGGTTTGTCTGTGGCAACTTGCAGATCGCCGCGAATCAATTGCGCCACCGTGCCGGTGACGAAGTTGCGATGACCGTACTTCTGCTCGGCCAGATGCGGCGAGGTATTGGCCTTCAGGCAATGGGTCACATCGTCGAAGTAGTTGTAACTTTCTTCGATGATTTCTGCGCCGATATCCCGCAACGAGATGTTCAGCACGATCTGCCCCGGACGGAATGTACCGCTACCTTTGACGTAGGGTTCGCCGGCGCTGGTGGCGAACACCACGATGTCGGCGGTGAGTGCATCTTGCAGCGACAGCAGCTGCACATCCGGAACCCCGAGCTGTTTGCCGAATGCCGCCAGCGCTTGAGCAGATTCGGCGTTGAGATCGTGAATCCCCACGCTGTCGAACGACCAGTCATCGGCGATAAACGTTTCAAGGATGTTTCTCGAAATCACCCCGCCCCCAATGATCGACAGTCTTGGTGCGCTTTTGCGTTGGCCATTCAGCCACCAGGCGCCGAGCACCGCCGAGGCGGCCGTACGCACGGCACTGATCAGCGCGCCTTCCAGCAGCGAATAGGGATAACCGGTCTCCGGATCGTTAAGGATCAGCACTGCCGAGGCGCGCGGGATGCCCGACTTGATGTTGTCGGGATAACTGGCAATCCACTTGATCCCGGAAACGGACTGATCGCCCTCGCTGTCGACGATGGCCGCCGGCAACGCAATGATCCGGTTTGCCGGTTCCGCCGGAAAGCGCAGGAAGTAACTGTCGGGGTTAACCGTCTCGCCACGTTCGTGGGTCAGGTAAGTCTGCGCGACGATCTCGATGGCTTCCTGACGAAGGCCGTTGAGGATGTCCTTGACGACTGCGCCGGGAATGACGTGGAACGGTTGGATCGGGTTCTGTGTGGTCATGGGGATTACGCCGAAAGTGCCAGAGCGATTTCTGGGAAAAGGGGTTGCAACGCCGATGCGCCGATACGCTGGGTGACCCAGTCGTCGGAATAGATGGTTTCGAGGTAGCGCTCACCCATGTCAGGCGAGATCGCCACGACGACGTCGTCGGGACGGATGTGCGGCGCCCATTGCTGGATGCCCGCGAGGACAGTGCCGGTGGAACCGCCGAAAAGCAGACCGTAGCGTTGCGCCAGCCAGCGGCAGACCTTGATCGTCTGTTCCTCTGGGATCGACAGGAAGTCGTGAATCCCGGACGCCTCGAAAATCTCCGGCAGACGGCTGGTGCCCAGCCCCGGAATATGTCGCGTGCCACCCGGCAGGCCGAACGTGACCGAGCCGACGGTATCGACAGCGATGACTTTGGTTTGTGGATGATGTTCGGCGAAGTAGTTCTTGCAGCCCATCAGCGTGCCGGTGGTGCCAGCGCCCACAAACAAGTAATCGACATGGGGAAACTTGTGGGCGATGGACTTGGCAGTCGCTTGATAGTGGGCGAGAGGATTGGTCGGATTCTTGTACTGATTGAGCCAGATGTAGTCCGGGTTCTCCGCGACCAACTGCTCAATCAAACGAATACGCGAATTAAGGTAGCCGCCATTTTCGTCACGCTGATCAACCATGATCATCTCGGCGCCGAGTGCCTGCATGAGCTTCCTGTTCGGCGCAGAGATGTTCGGGTCAATCACACAGACAAACTTGTAACCCTTGGCGGCGCAGACCATGGCCAGCGCAACCCCCAGATTCCCCGACGAAGACTCCACCAGACGAGTCTTGTGGGAAATCCGCCCCTGGTTCTCCAGATCGGTAATCAGCGCGTGTGCGGTTTTGAGCTTGATCGATCCGGCAGGATTCAGTCCTTCGATTTTCAGTTGGATCCTTGCACTGCAAAGTTCTCCGATCTGTACGTAACTATCTTCATTGATAAGTTGCTTGATCATACGTCGTCCGTTTCGCTCTTTTGCCGGGCGCACGGGGGCGCCAGCACTCATCCTGGAATGTTTGAAAAGCAGTAAATGCAGTTCGCCTGTTTGGTTTTTTTAGATTTTTTAGCTGGACAGGAAGTGACCTTGCGGTGAACGCCGATCTATTCAAAAAATCAGGTTTTGCGCTCTGACGACCTAAGGGTCGAGAGTGTTGCGGGGCGCAAAGTAGAGCCAGTCATTGGCTCGCCAAGGCTTGGAGAAATACTGGCGAAATTTCCTACATGGGGAGAGATACAGATTTCGGGTTTTTTCCAGTACACCCGAGGTTGGGTGTATGGAGAAAAAGAGCGGCGGGGGAGGCGTGATCAAATCGCAGGCATAAAAAAACCCTGAATCTTGCGATTCAGGGTTTTCGGTATTTGGTGCCAGAGACGGAATCGAACCGCCGACACGGGGATTTTCAATCCCCTGCTCTACCGACTGAGCTATCTGGGCAACGGGGCGCATTAAAAGGGTTTTTCGGATTTACGTCAACGACTTTTTTAAAATTTCTTAAATTAATTCCGTCGCTTACGATCCGACCCCCGATTTTGCGGGTTTACTCTGCGGGCGGAACGTAGCCTTCGGCCTTGGCGTATTCCTCGCCGGAGAAGTACTTGTCCATTTCGCCCTGAAGATATTTGCGATCTTCGGCGTTCATCATGTTCAGACGCTTTTCGTTGATCAGCAGGGTTTGGTGTTTCTGCCAGTCAGCCCAGGCCTTGGCCGAGACGTGATCAAAAATATCCTGCCCTTTGGCGCCCGGGAAAGGAGCACGTTCCAGAGCGGGCAATTCTTCTTTGTACTTACGGCACATGATGGTGCGGGTCATGGTGACTCTCCTGCATTCAAGACAGCGGCCGCGCGTTCGAGCAAGGTTTTGACCGGGGCGGCAAGGCCCAGGCGCGGCGGGGTGGCGAGGTTATACCAGAGCCAGTCGGCCTCGGCCACGTGATGGGTGGCCTCCTGCACTTGCACTTGAACCAGCCAGGGTTCGATGGACAGCTGGAAATGGCTGAACGTGTGGACGAGGTTGGGCAGCGCCTGCTGCTCGCCCATGGTCAGCGAGTGCTGATCGGCGAGATGTTGCAGGTCGTCGAGGTCGTCGAGCTCCGGAAGGCTCCACAGGCCGCCCCACAAACCGCTCGACGGGCGACGGTAAAGCAGAATCGCGCCGTCGCCGTTGGCGAGCATCGGCATCAGCGTGCGCTTCTGCGGGATGGCTTTGCGCGGCTTGGGGATCGGGTAGCGGGTTTCGAGGCCGAGCATGTGCGCCTCGCAACCACGCTCCAGCGGGCACAGCAGGCAGCTCGGCTTGCTGCGCGTGCAGAGTGTGGCGCCGAGATCCATCATCGCCTGGGTGTAGGCGTTGACCCGATCGTGCGGCGTAAAGCGCTCTGCGTTGGCCCACAGCTGCTTGGCGACCTTCGGCTCGCCGGGGTAGCCCTCTTGCGCGGTAAAGCGCGCCAGCACGCGTTTGACGTTGCCGTCGAGAATCGGCGCGCGCAAACCCATGCTGATGCTTGCGATGGCGCCAGCGGTGGACAGGCCGATGCCCGGCAGATCGGTAAGCTTTTCGACGTCACGCGGAAACTCGCCGCCGTACTGGCTGACGACGATCTTCGCGGTCTTCTGCAAATTGCGCGCGCGAGTGTAGTAACCCAGACCTGTCCAAAGGTGCAGCACTTCGTCTTCCGGCGCTTCGGCCAGCGCTTCGACGGTGGGAAGCGCGGCCATGAAACGGTCGAAGTAATTCAGCACGGTGCTGACCTGGGTCTGCTGCAACATGATCTCCGACACCCATACCCGATACGGGTTGATGTCCTGTTGCCAAGGCAGATCGTGGCGGCCGTGGCGGTCGAACCATTCCAGCACCGCCGTTGAAAACTGCTCCGCTCTCATCGCTTGAACAGCCCCTTCAATGCGTTTTTCAGTTCCGGGCTGACTTTGTCGCCCAGTTTTTCGTCGATCTTCTCGCTCAGTTTGTCGCCGGCAATTTTGGTCGCGACCTGACCGAGACGCTCATTGTCGACGCGGCAGGCCTTGGCGCCGAGTTCCAGCGGGCCACGGCAACGCAGCGGCCACTCGATGCCGACGAACTTGTCGCCGACCTGACACGCCGGATCCGGCATGGCGCTGGTATCGCCTTCGACGATGATGCCGACGCGGTAGTCCATGCCCAGCACGCGCAGGTCGATGTCGCCATCACCGTTGACGGTCATGCCGGGGATGCGCACTTTCAGGTCGGGGTTGCTGGCAATGCCGTTACGGAAAGTCAGGTTGCCCTTGAGCTCCTGGAACGGCGTGTCCTTGCCGCGTGGTTCGCCGCTGAGGGACTTGCGGTTGAGCGTGGCGATGCCTTTGCACAACTGCTGCTCAAGGTTGGCGTTAAGCAGCACGCCGTTGTTGATGACGAAACTGGCGTTGCCGTTGAGGGTGTCGATCAGCGCCTGCTGGCTGTTGCCACTGCCGGTGATGTTGCTGGTCAAGGTCACCAGACCTTTGACCGGCGGGTTCTTGCCCTGGCTTTCGAGGATTTTCTCAGCCGGGACGCGGTTGAGTTTGGTCTGCAGGTTCAGCACTGGGGCGCTTGGGCGGACATCGAGGGTGCCCTTGGCTTCGAAACCGCCGTTGTACAGTTCACCGCTCAGGTTGGTCAGGGTCAGCAGGCCGCCCTGGCCGGTAGCCTTGAGTGCGGCGTTCTGGATCGGCAACCTGTCGAGGGTCAGTTGGCCGAAGGTCAGATCGGCATCCACGTCGAGTTTGGCCAGGCGTTCAACCGGCAGCAGGCGCTCGGTGCTCCAGGCGGTTTTGCTCGGCTTGTCCGGCAAAGGCGTCGAGCCCGCGCCGGCCATGGCGTCGGCTTCGGTGCTGGCGACTTCGGCCTGACGCACTTGCGCCGCGCTGTTGGCCTGCGCCGATTTTGGCGGCAGGTAGCGGTCGACGTTGAAAGTGTCGGCCTTGAGGATCGCCCGCAGCGATTGCTTGGCGAAGTCTTCGACGGCGATGCGCCCGCTGAAGCTGCTGTCGTCGAGTTTCAGGTTGATGTTGTCGAAGGCAACGCTGGTTGGCGTGGCGGCAACACGGCTGACCAGTTCGACCTTGCTCAGGCTGCCTTCGGCCATGGCCGGGAGTTTCTGGCCGATGCTGTCGACGAATTTAGCCAGATCGAACTGGGCGATGGAGACGCCGCCGGTGATCTGTGGGGTCTTGTCGAGGTCATTGGCTTTCAGCTCACCCAAGGCGCGCAATTGGTTGGCGGAGATCTTGATGCCTGTCCACTCGGCGACGTTCGCAGCTTTATCCAGCAACAACTGGCCCTGCGCGGAGAACGTCATGGTCTTGCCTTGCAACGGATCGCCCGCCAGTTCGCCGGACAGCTTCATGTCTTCGAACTTGTAGCGCTGCAGGGCGCGCTCGATGCGCAGCTCGCCCGTGAGTTCGGTGCGCACGCGCAGAACCGGCTGATTGGTGCCGAGGAATGCCGTGGCTTTTACCGGGATATTGGTCGAATCGTGCACCGGGCCGGTGCTCAACTGAATGCTCTCGGCGCTGAACTGCTTGCCGGTCTTCTCGTCGTTGTATTCAACGCGAGCGTTGTTGACGGTCAGGCTGTCGATGTCGAGCCGGATCGGTTGTGGTGGTTTTTCCACGGCGGCGGTGGTTTCGCTGGCCGGTTCGCCGGCTACAGCGGGCGGTGTTGCGCCAGCCGGAGCGGGGACCTTGCCGATGTCTTCCCAGTTGCCATGGCCGTCCTTGTCACGGTTCAGGCGCAGGTTCAGGCCTTCGACGCGCACGTCGCTCATCTGCACTTCGCGGCGCAGCAGCGGCAGCACGCGCACGGACAGGCCGAGCATCTGCAGATCGGCAAACGGTTCGGCAGGTTTGACCAGCGTAGCGACGCTGGCCTCGTGCAATTCCAGGCCGAGCCACGGGAACAGGCTCCAACCGATATCGCCATTGAGCGTCAGCTCGATGTGGGCCTTGTCGCGGGCTATCTGGCGGATCTCGTCTTTGTAATCGTTGGGATCGAAGAGGTGGGTCAGGGCAAAGCCTGCCGCCACAATGATCAGCAACAGCCCGAGAAGTACCAGACCCAGGATTTTGCCGAACGCTTTCATGGGCGAGTCCTTGTAGTTAGTCGAATTCGTAATTTAGCCGGGGAGTATAGCGCTGCAACTGCCCGGTTCGGTGTGGCGTCATGTTGCCGGTGTCTCCAGGAGCACTTGCAGCCTGGCGGCCAGCGCCTGTGCCTCAATCTGCCCGGCAGGCGCCAGCAGGCGCAGTTCGGCACCCGCTTGCGACGCCATTTTCTGCGCTTGGTTCACCAGCCGCTCGGCAACCCCACGACGTCGGGTAACTTTTCGCACGCACAAATGGGACAAGTACCAAACGTTGTGGTGCCTTTGCAGACGTGCGGCGCCGAGCAGCCGGTCATTGAAACGTCCGGCAATAAAACAGCCGTCAGCCAAGGCACGTTCGATCAGCTCGGCCTCCCCGGAAAACGGCGCGAACAGCCATTCGGGCGCGTCACGATAGATTTTCTGCAAATCCTGCTGATCCTGATAACTGGCGTCTGCAAGCGTCTCAACGATGACTGGCATGGTGGCTCCGTAGGAAAAGCCCTGCGTAGGAGTTGCCGCGGGCTGCGATCTTTTGATTTTGATTTTAAAAAAACAGGATCAAAAGATCGCAGCCTCCCGCCGTTCCAACAGGGAGGAGATCAGATGACATGAAAAAGGTGATATCAGTTTGGTTTTTCTGTCACCTGCAAATGGTAACCTTCGCCGGTTCGTCCGTCCTTCTGCGACTTAACGTCGCGCCTTCATGGAGCTTCACCTTAAAAAACGGTCATGCCTGCGTGCATAAGGCCGAGGGTGAACAGTGGCTGGCGAACCATACTAATAATTGGGGGATACACAATGAGCACGAGCATTACGGCGGACGGTCTCAAAGCCGACCAGCCTGCGTTCCTGTCCAAGGAGCGCATCATCGCCAAGCCCGGTTTCAACCGCTGGCTGGTGCCACCGGCCGCATTGGCCATTCACTTGTGCATCGGCATGGCCTACGGTTTTTCGGTGTTCTGGTTGCCGTTGTCGAAGGCACTGGGCATCACCGCGCCAGTGGCCTGCGCACCGGACATGAGCTTCATCGCACAAGTCTTCTCTTCGCAATGCGACTGGCCGATCTCGATGCTCGGCTGGATCTACACCCTGTTCTTCATCTTCCTCGGCTGCTCGGCAGCGATCTGGGGTGGCTGGCTGGAACACGCCGGGCCACGCAAGGCTGGCGTTGTATCGGCACTTTGCTGGTGCGGTGGTCTGCTGATTTCGGCGTTGGGGATTTATACCCACCAAATCTGGCTGATGTGGATCGGCTCCGGCGTGATCGGCGGTATCGGTCTGGGCCTGGGCTATATCTCGCCGGTGTCGACCCTGATCAAGTGGTTCCCGGACAAACGCGGCATGGCCACCGGCATGGCGATCATGGGCTTCGGTGGCGGCGCGATGGTCGGTGCACCGTTGGCCGCAGCGCTGATGGGCCATTTCGCTTCGCCAACCAGCGTCGGCGTATGGCAGAGCTTCCTGGTGATGGCCGCGATATATTTCGTGTTCATGATCGGCGGTGCATTGTCTTACCGCGTACCGCCAACAGGCTGGAAGCCTGAAGGCTGGACCGCTCCGGCGAAAAAAGCTTCGAACTCCATGATCACTCACCGTCACGTGCACGTGAATGTGGCGTGGAAAACTCCGCAATTCCGTCTGGTGTGGCTGGTGCTGTGCCTGAACGTATCGGCGGGTATCGGCATTCTGGGCATGGCGTCGCCGCTGTTGCAGGAAGTCTTTGGCGGTAAATTGATCGGTGTGGATCTGCCGTTCGGTCAACTGGACGCCGGCCAACTGGCTTCGATTGCCGCGATTGCGGCCGGGTTTACCGGTCTGCTGAGCCTGTTCAACATCGGTGGCCGCTTCTTCTGGGCATCGTTCTCGGACTATCTGGGCCGCAAAAACACTTATTTTGTGTTCTTCGCCCTGGGTTTTGCCCTGTACGCGCTGATCCCGAACCTCGGCCATTTGGGCAACGTTGCGCTGTTCGTGGCGGCGTTCTGCATCATTCTGTCGATGTACGGCGGCGGTTTCGCCACTGTTCCGGCGTATCTGGCTGACCTGTTCGGTACGCAGATGGTCGGCGCGATCCACGGTCGTCTGCTGACTGCCTGGGCTGCGGCCGGTGTGCTCGGTCCGGTGCTGGTGAACTACCTGCGTGAGTATCAGTTGAGCATCGGCGTGGAACGCGCCGCGGCTTACGACATCACGCTGTACATCCTCGCCGGTCTGCTGGTGCTGGGCTTCCTGTGCAACATGCTGGTACGCCCGGTGGCCGACAAGTACTTCATGACCGACGCCGAACTGGCTGCCGAACAGGCGCTGGGCCACGACAAAGGTGCTGATGCAACCACCGTGCTGGAGTGGAAAGCCGCGCCGGGCAGCAAGCCATTGGCGATTGCTGCGTGGCTGGTGGTGGGTATTCCGTTGGCGTGGGGTGTGTGGGTGACCTTGCAGAAGACGGCGGTACTGTTTCACTAAGTAATGGGTAAACGCAGTCCCCTGTGGGAGCGAGCCTGCTCGCGAAGACGGAATGTCAGTCGACATAAATGTTGGCTGGCCCACCGCATTCGCAAGCAGGCTCGCTCCCACATTTGTTTTTACGTTGCCTGTAATGGCTTGTATGCACATGTCTACCCGCGACAGCCGGGGCTTCTGTCTGTCAGGGATATCACCTCTCGTGTTTCTGTTTCGGCCCCGCGTGCCTATAATGGCTGCCTTTTTCGCCCAATGATTTTGCGGAGCTGGTGATGGCCGAACGTAAGGCTTCTGTCGAGCGCGACACTCTGGAAACCCAGATCAAAGCCTCGATCAACCTTGATGGCACCGGAAAGGCCCGATTCGATATCGGTGTTCCTTTTCTTGAGCACATGCTGGATCAGATCGCCCGTCACGGGTTGATCGACCTGGATATTGAATGCAAGGGCGATCTGCATATCGACGACCACCATACGGTGGAAGACGTCGGTATCACCCTCGGCCAGGCGTTTGCCAAAGCCATCGGCGACAAAAAGGGCATCCGTCGCTACGGCCACGCCTACGTGCCGCTCGATGAAGCGCTGTCGCGTGTGGTGATCGACTTCTCCGGTCGTCCAGGCCTGCAGATGCACGTGCCGTACACCCGTGCCACCGTCGGCGGCTTCGACGTTGACCTGTTCCAGGAGTTCTTCCAGGGCTTCGTCAACCATGCACTTGTCAGCATGCACATCGACAACCTGCGCGGCACCAACACTCACCACCAGATCGAAACCGTGTTCAAGGCTTTCGGCCGCGCGCTGCGCATGGCTGTGGAGCTGGATGAACGCATGGCCGGGCAAATGCCATCGACCAAAGGCGTTCTGTAATGCAGACGGTTGCAGTTATCGACTACGGCATGGGCAACCTGCACTCGGTGGCCAAGGCCCTCGAGCATGTCGGTGCCGGCAAAGTGCTGATCACCAGCGATGCCGACGTGATCCGTGAAGCTGACCGCGTGGTGTTCCCCGGCGTCGGCGCGATTCGCGATTGCATGGCGGAGATCCGTCGCCTCGGTTTCGACTCGCTGGTGCGTGAAGTCAGTCAGGATCGTCCGTTCCTCGGCATCTGTGTTGGCATGCAAGCCTTGCTCGACACCAGCGAAGAGAACGACGGCGTCGACTGCATCGGCCTTTTTCCGGGCGCGGTGAAGTTTTTCGGCAAAGATCTGCATGAAGACGGCGAGCACCTGAAAGTCCCGCACATGGGCTGGAACGAGGTGAAGCAGAAGGTCAGCCATCCGCTGTGGCATGACATCCCGGACATGGCGCGCTTCTACTTCGTGCACAGCTACTTCATTGCGGCTGCCAACGCGCGGCAAGTGGTGGGTGGCGGTCATTACGGCGTCGATTTCGCTGCGGCGCTGGCTGATGGCTCGCGCTTTGCCGTGCAGTTCCACCCGGAGAAGAGCCATACCCATGGCCTGCAATTGCTGCAGAACTTCGCCGCGTGGGATGGTCGCTGGTAAATGGCCGCCAAGAAGTCCAAGCCGCCGATCCTGACCCTCACTCCCGAGCAGGAGAGCGAGGCCAATCACAAGATCAAACGCTTCATGGAAGATCGTTTCGAACTCGACCTTGGGTCGTTCGAGGCGGCGGAGATTCTTGAGCTGTTTACCCGCGAAATTGCTCCGCACTATTACAACAGGGCGATTTTCGATGTGCAGACCCACCTCAAGGAGCGGTTTGAAAGCATCGAAAGCGACCTGTGGGCGCTCGAAAAAACTGATTTCCGAGCGAAGCTGAACATTCAAATTTGAAGGTTTGCCAGATGCTGATTATTCCCGCTATCGATCTTAAAGACGGTGCCTGCGTACGTCTGCGCCAGGGCCGCATGGAAGATTCCACAGTGTTCTCCGATGACCCGGTGAGCATGGCTGCCAAGTGGGTGGAGGGCGGTTGCCGTCGTCTGCATCTGGTCGATCTGAACGGTGCTTTTGAAGGCCAGCCAGTCAACGGTGAAGTGGTTACGGCGATTGCCAAACGCTACCCGAACCTGCCGATCCAGATCGGTGGCGGTATCCGCTCGCTGGAAACCATCGAGCACTACGTCAAGGCTGGCGTCAGCTACGTGATCATCGGCACCAAAGCCGTGAAAGATCCGGCATTCGTCGCTGAAGCGTGCCGTGCGTTCCCGGGCAAGATCATCGTCGGTCTGGATGCCAAAGACGGTTTTGTCGCCACCGATGGCTGGGCTGAAATCAGCACCGTGCAGGTTATTGATCTGGCCAAGCAGTTTGAAGCCGACGGCGTGTCCTCGATCGTTTATACCGACATCGCCAAAGACGGCATGATGCAGGGCTGCAACGTACCGTTTACCGCTGCGCTGGCCGCTGCGACCAAGATCCCGGTAATCGCTTCCGGCGGTATCCACAATCTCGGTGACATCAAGTCGCTGCTCGACGCCAAAGCGCCGGGCATCATCGGCGCCATCACCGGCCGAGCGATCTACGAAGGCACCCTCGACGTCGCCGAAGCGCAAGCTTTCTGCGATTCGTACAAAGGCTGAGGACTGACCATGGCGCTGGCCAAACGCATCATCCCTTGCCTGGACGTGGACAACGGCCGGGTCGTCAAAGGTGTGAAATTCGAAAACATCCGCGACGCCGGTGACCCGGTGGAAATCGCCCGTCGCTATGACGAGCAGGGTGCCGACGAGATTACTTTTCTCGACATCACCGCCAGCGTTGATGGCCGCGATACCACGCTGCATACCGTCGAGCGCATGGCCAGCCAGGTGTTTATTCCGCTGACCGTCGGTGGTGGCGTGCGTACCGTGCAGGACATTCGCAATTTGTTGAATGCCGGCGCGGACAAGGTGTCGATCAACACCGCTGCGGTGTTCAATCCGGAATTCGTTGGCGAAGCCGCGCAGCATTTCGGCTCGCAGTGCATCGTCGTCGCCATCGATGCCAAGAAAGTCTCCGGCCCTGGCGAAACCCCGCGCTGGGAAATCTTTACCCACGGCGGGCGCAAGCCAACCGGCCTCGACGCTGTCGAGTGGGCGAAGAAAATGGAAGGCCTCGGCGCCGGTGAAATCCTGCTGACCAGCATGGATCAGGACGGCATGAAAAGCGGTTTCGACCTCGGCGTGACCCGCGCCATCAGCGATGCGCTGGGCATTCCGGTGATCGCGTCCGGCGGTGTCGGCAACCTGCAGCATCTGGCCGACGGCATTCTCGAAGGCCACGCCAGCGCGGTATTGGCGGCGAGTATTTTCCACTTCGGCGAATACACCGTGCAGGAAGCCAAGGCCTACATGGCCAAACGCGGCATCGTGATGCGCTAAACCGTACAGGCCAGTGGACAGCATGGCGTACCCAAGGCACTCTTGGGCACGCCATGGATTTCGGTAGCCCGACATGATCAAACGCCTGCTTCTTGTTCTCGCCAGTGCCTCGTTGTTGCTCATCAACAACGCCCGGGCCGAAAACAGTCCTGACACCGATCTGGTGCTCCTCACCGAAAACTTCCCGCCGTACAACATGGCGAAGAACGGCAAGAACTTCGCCCAGGGCGAGAACATCAACGGCATCGCCACCGATATCGTCCGTGAGATGTTCCAGCGCGCCGGCATTACCTACAGCCTGACCCTGCGTTTCCCATGGGAGCGCGTCTACAAACTTGCGCTGGAAAATCCCGGCTACGGGGCCTTCGTGATGGCGCGCCTGCCGGATCGCGAAAAACTCTTCAAATGGGTCGGGCCCATCGGCCCGGACGACTGGATCATGTTGGCCAAGGCCGACAGCAAGATCACCCTCGAAACCCTCAACGATGCGCGCAAATACAAGATCGGCGCCTACAAGGGCGATGCGATTGCCGAGACGCTGACCAAGCAAGGCTTGAAGCCGGTGGTGGTGTTGCGTGATCAGGACAACGCCAAGAAACTCGTCAGTGGCCAGATTGATCTATGGGCCACGGGCGATCCGGCCGGGCGCTATCTGGCGCGGCAGGATGGCGTGACGGGGCTGAAGACGGTGTTGCGATTTAACAGCGCCGAGCTGTATCTGGCGCTGAACAAAGACGTCTCCGACGAAGTCGTCGCCAAGCTCCAGGCTGCGCTTGATCAGCTGCGCAAAGAAGGCGTGGTTGACGACATCATGGCAAGGTATCTGTAGCGTTCGGCAAGTCTGCTTCTGGCGCAGAGATAACGTTGACCTCATTGGTGTTGTGCACGGCACCTGCTTCTATTGGCGAGTTTGTCGTTATGGCAGGGCATATGACAACGGGCTCTTCTTTCTCCGCCGGATACTCGGTCAGATAAATGCTGGCGTCGTCGGAGTAGCCGAACTCTACAGCCACCAACGTACCGTCCTCACGTGTCAGCTCGTAATAGCTTTCCATCTGGTAAATCGCCACTGACTTGCTCCGGGGAGCCATGGCGAGGACGAGCTGAGGGCGCAACTCACTCCATCCGCTGAGGGATGTTTCGGTATGAGTGAAGTTCTTGTGCAGGCAAGCCGAGAACTTTGTCATTCGCACGTCACTCAATGCCGAGATCGGCCAGGCCTTTGTGACTTCCACTGAAGTGCTTCTGCTGAATATCCGCATCATTGCTGCGTCTTGAGCGCGACGAGCCGTCCATTTGATCGGTTGGCACTTGCCCGTTTTGTTATGGCAGTGTCCGACGAGCAGATGTTGGTCTGTCCTTTTCAGAGTGTAATAAGGCGATTTCTGGAATTGTTCGCTAGGACGTTCGAAGTCCCTGATCGCGAACCAGGGCAGTTTTGATGTTTGCGTGATCCGGGCGGGTGCATGTTGCGGCTTTTCATAGCCGGCAAGTGTCGGTGCCTCTGGTGGCGGGGTGACTTCGAGGGGAATCTGCATCCGTAGCGCATAAGCATTGGGTGTTGTTGCGGGCTTGTCGTGGTTCGGGGAACCGACAAAGGTCCCGGGGGCAAAACAGATCTCGCCTGCGGCGGCGGTGGGAGGCTCAATATGCCAAGCGCTGAAGCTCATCTTCGCGCCACTGCCTTTGTCGTTCCAGATCAAGTCTCCGACATTTGCTTCGACCACCAGATCCTTTCTGACGCAGCGAACCGTGTTGAGTGAAGGCTTGTTATGGTCGTTGGAGCAGACCAGTCCCAATGCGACATAGCCGGTCGGTGCAACAGGACGCCATATTGAAGTGCGGGTAACCGCTGCTGACCCCGTCTCTTTCCAGACCAGCTCAAAGTCGCTGGGGCGGCTGAGAGCCCGTTTCCTTGTGTTTGCAGCACCGCCTGAATCGCCTTCGCAGACGACTGCCGCGATGATTTCTCCATTGATGTTGGCACTTCCGGAAATGGCAATGTCACCGAGGGAGAAATAGCCAGGCAATGCATCCGGGGCGGGGGTAGGGCGCCAGAAGGACGCGGGTTTCCCGCGAGCGCCGGTGGTATCCCAGACGCGGTGAAACTCGGTGGTGAAGTTGATCAGCAGATTGTCGAGTTTTATGGGCTCCATTTGCCCGGCTGGCACAGCGGTTTCGTCATGCGTAGTCATAGTCACTCCTGATAGTTGAAAGGCGACTCAGGGAGTCGCGACCTGTTGCAGGTCTCACTATCGGGAAGTGGGCCAAGTCGCTGGCGGTAACTATGTATTGCCTGGTGACAGCGTGTTACCGATACACGCCGTCTTTGCCATGACCGGCCATGGCGCGATTGCTGCGCACGCTGATCATCTGTCGAATATCAATCCACTCAATCCCTTGGGCCTTTAGCTTCGGCAATTCTCGCTCCAGCACCGCCAGCGTCTGCGGATACGGATGGCCGATCATCACCGCCGAACCCTGCTTGTGCGCCAGGCTGATTGCCGTCTGTAGCTGCGTGTAGATTGCCGCCTCAGTACGCTCGTCATCGAGAAACACATCCCGCGAAACACTCGCCAGATCGATCTTCTGCGCCTGTTGCGCGGCGACGGTCTGCGCGCTAGTGCGGCTGTCGACGAAGAATTTGTGCCGGCGCTGCAACTCACCCATCAACCACGCCATCGCCACCGGTTGCGCGGTCATGCGGCTGCCCATGTGGTTATTGATGCCAGCGGTGTAAGGGACCATTTTGAACGCGGCGTTCAGGCGTTTTTCGAGTTCCTCGATGGGCAGTTCGGGGTGCCACGCATAAGGCCCGGTGGCCGGGTCCATGGGCATGTGCAGGATGACGATCTTGCCCGCGCGATGGGCTTCGCGGGCAAACTCGGTGGCGTGCGGGGTGTCGGGCATGATTGCCGTGGTCACCGGGCCAGGCAGCGCGAGCACGCGGCGATCCCGGGGCAGGTTCTGCCCCAGGTCGTCGATGATCAGCGTCAGGTAGGCTTTGTGTGGCTTTGTGCTGGCGGGCTCTGCGTGAGCAGCACCCGCAAGACAGCACAACAGAACGAAGACGAAACGCAGAGACATCCTCAACGGCCGGACGTAATGCTCAGCCCTTTGAGCAGGCTCAGGGCCTGGGCCAGTTGGTAGTCGTCGTCCTGCGGCATGGCTTTGGCCTTGGCCCCGGAACCGGTAGGTTTGTCGGCGCCGCCGTTGCCGTTGCCCAGATGACCCTGCAGATCGGCTTCCTTGAAGTAATCGCCGTCGGCTTCGTTGGTGATCTTCGCCTTGCGCACTTCGATGTCCGGGACGATGCCCTGAGCCTGAATCGAGCGGCCATTCGGCGTGAAGTACAGCGCCGTGGTGATCTTCAGGGCGCGGTCGTTATTAAGTGGCAGCACGGTTTGCACCGAGCCCTTGCCGAAACTGGTAGTGCCCATGACCACGGCGCGTTTCTGATCCTGCAAGGCGCCGGCGACGATTTCCGATGCCGAGGCGCTGCCACCGTTGATCAGCACGACCATCGGCACCGCTTCGCTTTCGTCTTTGCCGGTGGCCGAGAAGCGCAGTTCGGAGTTGGCGATGCGGCCCTTGGTGTAAACGATCAGGCCTTTGGTGATGAAGTGGTCGACCACTTCCACCGCTGCCTGCAACACGCCGCCCGGGTTGTTGCGCAGGTCGAGAATGATGCCGTTGAGCTTCTTGCCGTTGTCCTTGCGCATCTTCGCCAAGGCCTTGGAGACCTCTTCGCCGGTCTTGACCTGGAACTGGGTGATGCGGATGTAGCCGTAGCCCGATTCAAGCAGCTGCGCTTTCACGCTCTTCACCTGAATCACCGCGCGGGCGAGGGTCACGTCGAATGGCGTGCCGCCGTCACGTACCAAAGTCAGGGTGATTTTCTGGCCGATCTTGCCGCGCATCTTGTCGACAGCTTCGGTCATGGTCTGGCCACGCGTTGGCTGACCGTTGATCTTGACGATGAAGTCGCCAGCCTGAATGCCGGCCTTCGATGCTGGCGTGTCATCGATTGGCGAGACGACTTTGATAAAGCCGTCTTCGGAGCCGACTTCAATGCCCAGGCCGCCGAATTCGCCGCTGGTGCTTTCCTGCAACTCGGTGAAATCTTCAGGGCCAAGGTAAGCCGAGTGCGGATCGAGGTTGCTGAGCATGCCCTTGATCGCGTTTTCCAGCAGGGTCTTGTCGTCCACCGGTTCGACGTAGGCCGCTTTGATCCGGTCCATGACCTCGGCAAAGGTGCGCAACTCATCCAGTGGCAGCGGGGCCTTGGAGGTCGCGGCAGTGCCTGCCGGAGCGACGGCCGGGGCCGGTTGAGCGGCAAACGCCAGAGGCGCGCCGATCACCAGGGCGATCGTCAGGGCCAGCGAGGTAAGACGGGACAAATGCAGCATGTCGAACGAACTCCTAAAATTGGTGACTCAACGCCTATCCTTGCGCGTGGCACCATTGCGCCGGATCACTCGGGTGACCCTGCTGACGAATTGCGAAATACAGCGCTGGTGTGTCCTGACCGCCACTGTTACCGACAGTGGAGATCGACTCACCGGCTTTTACCACGTCACCGGCCGACTTGAGCAGCGTCTGGTTGTGACCGTAAAGACTCAGAAAACCGTTGCCGTGATCAAGGATCACCAGCAGCCCGGCACCACGCAACCAGTCGGCGAAGACGACGCGACCACCGTGTACGGCATGCACCTGGCTGCCGGCGGAGGCGCTGATCATCACGCCATCCCACTTGGTGCGGGCGTCGTCGCCACGGCTTTCGCCGAAGCGTGCCAGCAGTCGACCATCAACCGGCCAAGGAAGTTTTCCCCGCGTTGCAGCAAAAGGGCCACCGAAGGTCTCGCCGCTGCTGGAAACCAGCGCGCCGGGTGTTGATCTGGCTGGTTTGCGTGGGGCGTCGCTGTTTTCAGCCTGCGCCTCACGTAAACGCTTTTTTTCCGCTTCCTGCTGGGCGATCAGCGCTTTCTGCCGCGCTTCTTCTGCCTCACGGGCCTGACGGGCCAGGGTTTCTTCAATGGTTTTAAGGACTTTAGACAGGTCTGCCTGATCCTGCTCGCGCGCGGCCAGTTTCTGGTCGCGGGCTTTCACGTCATCGTTGAGCTTGGCGAGGACTTGCTGGCGTTCCTTGCGGACATTTTCCAGTTCGTCGCGTTGGCTATCGAGCGTGCTTTTCTGCACCAGCAATTGCGCTTGCTGGGCGGCAATGTCTTTTTCGACATTCGCCAGTTGGCGCAGGGTTTCGTTGAAGTTCTTCAACTGCTCCAGGCGGGCCTGGCTCAGATAATCGTAATAGGTGAGGGTGCGGGCGAATTTCTCGGGATTCTGCTGGTTGAGCAGCAGTTTGAGGTATTCCTGCCGACCGTTCTGATAGGCCGCACGGGCCTGAATGGCGATCAATCGCTGCTGTTCAGTGCGCGCGCTCTGGAGTTTTTTTTTCTCTGCATCGAGTCGCTGCAGCTCGGATTCGCTTTTCTGCAGTTCTTTCTGCAGGGCGTCGACCTGTTTCTGTAGCTTGCCCAGCTCGGTCTCGGTGCCCTTGAGCTCCTTCTGCACGCCGGATTTTTCTTCCTGGACCTTGCCCAGCAGTTTTTTCAGCTCGGCAATGTCCTGACGCGTGGCGTCCAACTGCTGTTGGGTTTGCGCGCGCTCGTCAGCGAAGGCCGGTTGGAGCAGGCAGGTCAGAGCGAGGGCGATCAGGACGCGGAGCATAGAGGCGGGCGGCACCAGGGTAAGGGACGGCCTAGTATGCCCGCCCGAGGCTGCAAAAAAAACGCCCAATTGGGCCTGTGTGATAACTGGCCTGAAAAACACCACAAACCAATGTAGGAGTGACCTGTGGCGAGGGGATTCATCCCCGATGGGTGGCGAAGCCGCCCTAAAACCGAACGCCGCGGTATGTCAGGTACACCGCGTGTGTTGGTATTACGGCTGCTGCGCAGCCGATCGGGGATAAATCCCCTCACCACAAACCCATTCCCACAGGTTTTTTCAGCGTTTTAGCCGGCGCGGTTTACACCAGAATCGAGGTGCCGGTCATTTCCGTCGGTTTTTCCAGGCCCAGCAGTTTCAGCATGGTCGGTGCCACGTCTGCCAGCACGCCGCCTTCACGCACCTTGAGGTCGCGCTTGCCGACATAAATGAACGGCACTGGCTCGGTGGTGTGCGCGGTGTGCGCCTGGTGGGTTTCTTCATCGGCCATTTTCTCGACGTTGCCGTGGTCGGCAGTGATCAGCGCTTCGCCGCCGACCTTTTCCAGCGCTTCGACGATGCGACCGACACAGGTGTCGAGGCATTCAACGGCTTTCACTGCTGCATCGAACACGCCGCTATGGCCGACCATGTCGCCGTTGGCGTAGTTGACCACGATCACGTCGTAGCGCTGGTTTTCGATGGCCTCGACGATACGGTCGGTGACCTCAGGGGCGCTCATTTCCGGCTGCAAGTCATAGGTGGCGACTTTCGGCGACGGGATCAGAATGCGCTCTTCGCCCGGGAACGGCTCTTCGCGACCGCCGGAGAAGAAGAAGGTCACGTGCGCGTACTTCTCGGTTTCAGCGATGCGCAGCTGGGTTTTGCCGTTTTTCGCCAGATAGTCGCCAAGGACGTTTTTCAGGCTGCCCGGGGCGAACGCCGACGGTGCAGGAATGCTCGCCGCGTATTGAGTCAGCATGACAAAACCGGCCAGTTTTGGCTGGCGCGCGCGCTCGAAGTCCCTGAAATCGTCCTCGACAAACACGCGGGTCAGCTCGCGGGCACGGTCGGCGCGGAAATTCATGAACACCACGGCGTCGCCGTCTTCAACCTTGACCGGCTCACCAATGGTGGTGGCTTTGACGAATTCGTCGCTCTCGCCGCGAGCATAGGCAGCGTCCAGACCTTCCTGGGCAGTGGCGGCGTTGAATTCGCTGTTGCCATCGACGATCAGGTTGTAGGCCTGAGCGACGCGATCCCAGCGATTGTCACGGTCCATGGCGAAGTAGCGACCGATGATGCTGGCAATGCGGCCCTTGCCGAGCGCCTGGAAGGTCGCGTCGAGCAGTTCGATCGACGATGCAGCACTTTTCGGTGGCGTATCGCGACCGTCGAGGAAGGCGTGCAGGTAGATTTTTTCGGCGCCGCGCTTGAACGCCAGTTCGGCCATGGCAATCAGGTGATCCTGGTGGCTGTGTACGCCGCCATCGGACAGCAGGCCCATGAAGTGCACGGCTTTGCCGGCGGCCACGGCCTTATCCACAGCGGCGCATATGGTCGGGTTCTCGAAGAACTCACCGTCGCGGATCGACTTGGTCACGCGGGTGAAATCCTGATACACCACGCGACCGGCGCCGAGGTTCATGTGGCCGACTTCGGAATTGCCCATCTGCCCGTCCGGCAGGCCGACGTCCATGCCGCTGCCCGAGATCAAGCCGTTCGGCACGGTGGCGCAAAGGCGATCCAGTACAGGCTTGTTTGCCGCATAAACGGCATTGGACTCGTGGCTGTCACTGTGACCGAAGCCGTCGAGAATCATCAGAACCAAAGGTTTAGGCGTGGTAGTCATGGAATCCACTCGTGGCTAATAAAGAAGAGGGCGATGGAAAAGGGAGTTGGAGTTTAAAGCTAAGTTCCGACCGCGTCACCGCCGGACGGGGTTTGGCCGACCATAGTGGCTGTGTATACTGGCCGACATTTTAACGCCCTGGAACCTCCTTCGATGGTTGCTCACCTGATTGAATTTGCCACTAACCACTACATTCTTGTCGGTATCTTCGTCGTACTGCTGGCTCTGCTGCTGGCGCACACGATGCAGGGCGGCGGTAAAAGCCTGAGCACCGGCGAACTGACCGCGCTGGTCAACAAAGAAGCAGGCGTGGTGGTGGACATCCGCCCAGCGAAGGATTTCGCCGCCGGCCACATCGTTGGCGCCGTGAACATTCCCCAGGACAAACTGGCTGCGCGTATCGGCGAGCTGGAAAAACACAAGGCCAAGACCATCATTCTGGTCGACGCATTGGGCCAGACTGCTGGCACCCACGCCCGCGAACTGATGAAATCCGGCTTCACCGCCGCCAAGCTGTCCGGCGGGATCTCCAGCTGGAAAGGCGACAACCTGCCGCTGGTGAAATAAATGAGCGAAGTCATCGTCTACTCCAGCGATTACTGCCCTTATTGCATGCGAGCCAAGCAACTGCTCGCGAACAAAGGTGTGGCCTTCAAAGAGATCAAGGTCGATGGCAAGCCGCAGGTGCGTGCCGCCATGGCCCAGAAAGCGGGGCGCACGTCCGTGCCGCAGATCTGGATCGGCAGCCAGCACGTCGGCGGTTGTGACGATTTATTTGCCCTGGAGCGCGCCGGCAAGCTCGACGCGCTGCTCAAGGCCTGAACGGCTGCACCCACGTACAGCACTCCCTAAAAGACCCAAGATCAGAAAGGATCTGAGATGACTGACCAACAGAACACTGCAGCCAGCGAAGAAGACACCGCACCGCAATTCTCCTTGCAGCGCATCTACGTTCGCGACCTGTCCTTCGAAGCCCCGAAAAGCCCGGCGATCTTCCGTCAGCAGTGGGATCCGACCGTTGGTCTGGATCTGAACACTCGCCAGAAAGAACTCGAAGGCGATTTCTACGAAGTCGTACTGACCCTGTCCGTGACCGTGAAAAACGGTGACGAAGTGGCCTTCATCGCTGAAGTGCAACAGGCCGGTATCTTCCTGATCAAGAACCTGGATGCGGCTTCGATGAGCCACACCCTGGGTGCGTTCTGCCCGAACATCCTGTTCCCGTATGCTCGCGAGACCCTGGACAGCCTGGTCACCCGTGGCTCGTTCCCGGCGCTGATGCTGGCTCCGGTGAACTTCGACGCCCTGTACGCGCAAGAACTGCAGCGCATGCAGGAAAGCGGCGAGACGCCAACCGTTCAATAAATGGTAGAGCCACAACGAAAAAAGCGCCGTAACAGGCGCTTTTTCTTGGCTTTTGATTCTGTAGGAGCTGCCGAAGGCTGCGATCTTTCGATTTTTGCATCTAAGAGCAGGATCAAAAGATCGCAGCCTTCGGCAGCTCCTACAGGGGACTGCGTGTTACTTGAAGTCGTTCTGGCGCCAGGCTTCGTACACCGCGACTGCGACGGTGTTGGACAGGTTCAGGCTGCGGCAGCCTTCGCGCATCGGCAGCCGCAGGCGCTGTTCGGCCGCAAGAGCGTCCAGTACTTCTGGCGGCAGGCCACGGCTTTCCGGGCCGAAGATGAACGCATCGCCCGGAACGAACGCGGCATCATGAAACGGTCGCGAGCCCTTGGTGGTGAACGCGAACAACCGTGGGTTGCCGAGGCTCTCCAGGCAACTGGCGAGATCCGCGTGGCGTTGCAGCGTGGCATATTCGTGGTAGTCGAGGCCGGCACGACGCAAGCGCTTGTCGTCCATCTCGAAACCCAGCGGTTCGATCAAATGCAGGTGGCAGCCGCTGTTGGCGCACAGCCTGATAACGTTGCCGGTATTCGGCGGAATTTCTGGTTGAAAAAGGATGACGTGAAACATGCACGGCTCCGAAGGTAAAGATGAGCGGCATTCTACGCCGCCTGTGGACAACCGTTCGAAACTATTCCCGCGCGTGATCGGTTCGCTGGCGATTGTCGGCTTGATGATCGGTTTGATGATCGGCCGCCTGACCACGCCGGACCCGACCGTGCTGCAACAGGTCGAGGTGACTGACGGCGGATTGGTGGTGTGGTTCAACAATGCGCCGAAGCTGCATGGCGAAGTCATCGATGGCACGGTGGCGCTGCTGTTCCAGGCCGAGGGCAAGGCGCAGAAAGGCCAGCTCAAGCTCAACGGCAAGGACGTCAATTGGCGTACGCGAGCGAGTGATGGTGGGTTGTTGCTGACGGTGCTGGCGGCGCGGCCGCTGCAGGGCGACTGGGCCGGCAGCGAGGTCGATGACCGCTGGCGGCTGGAGATTCATCTGCGCGAGCAATAAAAGCGGGAATCCCTGACCTGCCTGTATCAGGGTTCCCAAAACGGCGTGGACTTCGCGTGACGCGTCGGTCCAGTGTAAAGAGGGAACCCCCGGCCTGCCTGTACCAAGGATCCCAAAAGGGTGGGCGTATCGCGTTGCGATGGACGTCCGGTGTAAAGAGGGGAATCCCCGGCCTGCCTGTACCAAGGTCCCCGAAACGGCTGGTCAATCGAATCACCTGTAAGAGTTATTGCAGGGGGCGTGCCAGTTTTTAATCTGATGAAACAAAAAAACCGCTCAGAAACGCGGAAGCCCCGGAATTCGGGGCTTTCGTGCATTTGGTGTTGTTGTTCGTCGATGATTTTTACTGGCAATCTGAACTGAAGGTTATGCTCGATTGCGGTTCAAAGTGCCTTACTGTGGTGCACTCGGGCCTTAAAAACATCGCGAGCAGGCTCACTCCTACAATTGGAAGGCGTTCCACTGTAGGCGTGAGCCTGCTCGCGATTGGATCTGACATTCAGCGAAGAACTTGGGGCTTAGCCCTCATCCCCCTCATCATCATCCCCACCATCAACCTTCATCCCCAGTTCCTTGATCTTGCGCGTCAGGGTATTACGCCCCCAACCCAACAACACCGCCGCATCACGCCGACGCCCAGCCGTGTGCTTCAGCGCCGTCTCGATCATGATCCGCTCAAACGCCGGCACCGCGCTGTCGAGCAAACTCGACTGGCCACGCGCCAAGGCTTGGTCGGCCCACTGGCGCAGCGCTTGCTCCCAGTTGGTCACCGGTGCCGAGTCCTGCGGCAGGTTCAGCAGTTCTGGTGGTAGGTCGCTGATGTGCACTTCGCGCCCGGACGCCATTACCGTAATCCAGCGGCAGGTATTCTCCAGCTGGCGCACGTTGCCGCCCCACGGCAGGTTCTTCAGGTATTCCTCGGTCTCGCTTTTCAACAGCTTCGGCTCGACCGCCAGTTCCTGCGCGGCGCGGCTGAGGAAGTGCTTGGCCAGGGTCGGGATATCTTCGCGACGATCCGACAGGCGCGGAATGTGGATGCGGATCACGTTGAGGCGGTGGAACAAGTCCTCTCGGAATTTGCCGGCATGCACCAGGGTTTCCAGGTTCTGGTGGGTCGCCGCGATGATGCGCACGTCAACCTTGACCGGCACATGTCCGCCAACACGATAGAACTCGCCGTCGGCCAGAACGCGCAGCAAACGGGTCTGCGTATCCGCCGGCATGTCGCCGATTTCGTCGAGGAACAGTGTGCCGCCGTCAGCCTGCTCAAAGCGCCCGCGACGCAGGTTTGCTGCACCGGTGAACGCGCCTTTCTCATGGCCGAACAGCTCGGATTCCATCAGATCCTTGGGTATCGCCGCCATGTTCAGCGCGATGAACGGCGAAGCCGCGCGTGGGCTGTGGCGGTGCAGGGCGTGGGCGACCAGTTCTTTACCGGTGCCGGATTCGCCATTGATCAACACGGTGATGTTGGAGTGGCTCAAGCGGCCGATGGCGCGAAACACTTCCTGCATCGCCGGCGCTTCGCCGATGATTTCCGGGGTGCGGGTCAGCGCGGGCACCACTTCCAGGCCTTGCTGTTCTTGCGCGTGCTGATTGGCGCGCTTGACCAGCGACACCGCTTCATCAACGTCGAACGGCTTGGGCAGGTACTCAAACGCACCGCCCTGATAAGAGGCGACAGCGCTGTCCAGATCGGAATGAGCGGTCATGATGATGACCGGCAACCGTGGGTGCTGCTCGCGAATCCGCGCCAACAGATCCAGGCCACTGGCACCCGGCATGCGGATGTCGGAAATGATCACATCCGGCTGCTGACGGGCCAGGCGACTCATCACGCCATCCGCGCTGTCGAAGCTCTGCGTGGTCATGCCTTCCTGCTGCAAGGCCTTTTCCAGAACCCAACGGATAGAACGGTCGTCATCGACGATCCAGACGGTTTCACTACGGCTCATGTCGATGTGGCTCCTTGTTCCAGTGGCAGAAAGATCGAGAACGTGGTGTGGCCTGGATGGCTGTCACATTCGATCAGGCCCTGGTGCTGGCTGATGATGTTCTGGGTAATGGCCAGGCCCAGCCCGGTACCGTCCGGACGGCCGCTGACCATGGGAAAGAAAATGGTTTCCTGAAGTTCCGCGGGGATCCCCGGGCCGTTGTCGATGATCTCGATCTTGGTCACCAGACGATGGCGGATATGGCCGATGGTGAACTGGCGCATGGCGCGGGTGCGCAGGCTGATGCGGCCCAGGCGCAACTCGTTCTGGCTGCTGATCGCCTGCATCGCATTGCGCACGATGTTCAACACCGCCTGAATCATTTGCTCACGGTCGATCAGTACGTCGGGAATACTCGGGTCGTAATCGCGCACCAAGGTGATGCAGCCCTGGCTTTCCGCTTCGACCAAATGGCAGACGCGTTCGAGCACTTCGTGGACATTGCACATCGCCAGCGACGGCAGTTTGTTTGAACCGAGCATGCGATCGACCAGGTTGCGCAGACGGTCGGCCTCTTCAATGATCACGTTGGTGTAGTCGCGCAGGCTGTCTTCCGGCAGTTCGCGGGCCAGCAGCTGCGCCGCGCCACGGATGCCGCCGAGCGGGTTCTTGATCTCATGGGCGAGGCCGCGCACCAGCATCTTGCTGGTTTCCTGCTTGGAAATTTGCGCCTCTTCCTTGGTGATCCGCAGCAAGCGGTCGCGCGGGTGGACTTCCAGCAGAAGCATGGTCGCGCCGTTGCTGAGAATCGGCGTCACAGCGTAATCCACGGTCAGGGTCTGGCCAGTGAGGGCGGTGAGCATCGCTTCGCGTTTGGTGAACGGGTGCGCTTGTTCTACCGCTTGGCGCAGGGAGTTCAGCGCCTCGGTGGATTCGGTGAACAGCTCGCTGATGAACTGGCCATGGCTGCGCTGCCCGCTGATGGCGAGCAGCATCTCCGCCGCCGGGTTCATGTACTCAAGGCGCAATTCGGCGTCGAGCAGAATGGTGGCGGTGGTCAGGTTGTCGAGCAGCAAACGGTGGATTGCGTCGCTAATGGTCATCGGAGCCTCTTTTGGGGGCGGAGCGTGCGCAACAAGCAAGCGTCGGTGAACGGAAAATGCAAAAACCAAACCAAGGCTCCGAAAAGAAGCGTTCAACCCCTGAAACAGGCGTTTGACGCTCGTTTGCGTGGCGCTTGGCCAGCTCGAACGGGAAGTTTCGAACCAAAATGGGTTGGATTGTGAGTACGGTGCAGCCTGTTGCACCAATATAGTGCGCAAAGCTGAACGGCGTTAGAAGAAACGCAGGAAGGGATTTTTCGGTTCGGGCGGTTTGTCTTTAAGCGGGCATTCCGGGCGCACGCCGTAGTCCTCGGTCACGCAAGGTTTGACCTGGCGTTTCTGCGCCAGCGAGATGCGCAGCATGTGGAAAGGCTGGTTGGCGGTGCGCTCGACAGTGCGCCCTTCGGCGTCGAGGATTTCCACGGAAAGGTTGTGGCTGCCACGGTCGATATTGCTCAGCGGGAAGACTGGCGTCAGGCCGGGTTCACCAGTGGCCTGACCGTCCAGCAGCAACCGATAACGATGACCTTTTTGCAGACCCGGTTCGCTGGTAATGCTGACGATGATTTCGCCGGCGCTGCTGCGAATCGTTGCATCGGGCTCGGGCACCAGAATGCGCAGCATGTCGTAGTGGAACAGCGGTTGCTCCGGGGATTTTTTTGCCGTGGTGAGCGGCGCGGCGGCGGTTGGGTTTGCCGACATGCGATTGCTGGTGGCGATGGGCACACGCTTGGCATTGCCGTGTGGCTGGTCGGTGTAGACGCGATTGCCCTGCGCATCGACGTAGGTAAAGACCTCTGCCGAGGCTTGCAACGTCATCATGGCCAAAGCGGCGACCAGCCATGCGCGAATCATGGCTTGTGTACTCGCTGCACAGTGAAGGCCACGGGCGGGCTTTGCTGAACAATTGTTTGCCCGTCGATGACCTGGACGGCCAGTCGATGCTCACCCCGGTCAACATTCACCAACTGCAGGATTGGCACGTTGCTCGGCTGGCCATACGGTTCATCGTCGAGCACCAGCCGTAATTGATGCGGCGACTGCAGACGCGGTTTGATCAGCACATTGACGGTGAAGGTGCCGTTGTTGGCGCGCAAGGCTTCTTCAGTGGGCAGACCGGCGAGTTCCAGTACTTCATAAGCGCTCTGCGCAGGTTGGCGCTTGTCCGCATCGGAGGCCGGCAACGTGCTCGGCGCTTGCGGCTCGACCCGATTGAGCGGCGGCAACTCCACCGGCTGCGCCTTGACCCCGTCCGGCGAATGATCGCTGTACACCGTGTTGCCGTTGGCGTCGGTGTACTTGTAGATCTGCGCCGCGACGGGCAGGGCGATCACCAGCAGGATGTATGAAAAGGTGCGACCCATGAAATCGACCAGAAACGAAAGCGATGGGTTGCAGCATAGGTCAGGGGCGGCGGTAAGCCCAACTCGCTACATATCCAGAGATGTATTCAAGCACTGCAATTCCCACAGTGGATTTACGTCAAGTCATAAATTGCGGGCACAAAAAAGGCCTCCCGAAGGAGGCCTCTTTTTTGTCACGCCGCTGAGTGCGGCGCTACCGGATCAGCAGCTGTAGTACAGCTCATATTCCAGTGGGTGTACGAAGGTGCGAACCTTGATTTCTTCTTCGGATTTCAGCGCGATGTAAGCGTCGATGAAGTCGTCGGAGAACACGCCGCCCTTGGTCAGGAACGCGCGGCCCTTGTCCAGCTCTTCCAGGGCTTCTTTCAGGCTGCCGCAAACTTGTGGGATCTCTTTCGCCTCTTCAGGCGGCAGGTCGTACAGGTTTTTGTCAGCAGCGTCGCCTGGGTGGATCTTGTTCTGGATACCGTCCAGACCGGCCATCAGCAGAGCTGCGAAGGCCAGGTACGGGTTGGCAGCCGGATCCGGGAAGCGTGCTTCGATACGGCGGGCTTTCGGGCTCGACACGTAAGGAATACGGATCGAAGCGGAACGGTTGCGAGCCGAGTAGGCCAGCATTACCGGGGCTTCGAAGCCTGGCACCAGACGCTTGTAGGAGTTGGTCGCCGGGTTGGTGAAGCCGTTCAGGGCCTTACCGTGCTTGATGATGCCGCCGATGAAGTACAGAGCGGTATCGGACAGGCCGGCATAGCCTTCACCTGCGAAGGTGTTCTTGCCGTCTTTCCAGATCGACATGTGTACGTGCATGCCCGAACCGTTGTCGCCGTACAGTGGCTTCGGCATGAAGGTCGCGGTGCGGCCGTAGGCGTCAGCAACGTTGTGTACAACGTACTTGAGGGTTTGGGTTTCGTCGGCTTTCTTTACCAGGGTGTTGAACTTGACGCCGATTTCGTTCTGGCCGGCAGTTGCCACTTCGTGGTGGTGAACTTCGACGGTCAGGCCCATTTCTTCCAGTGCGTTGCACATGGAGGTACGGATTTCGTGGTCGTGGTCGAACGGCGGAACCGGGAAGTAGCCACCTTTGACGCCTGGACGGTGACCTTTGTTGCCGCCTTCGATGTCCTGGTCGGACATCCACGAACCTTGCTCGGAGTAGATCTTGAACATCGAGCCGGAGATGTCCGACTTGAATTTAACCGAGTCGAAGATGAAGAATTCTGGCTCTGGACCGGCGAACACAGTGTCACCGATACCGGTGGCTTTCAGGTGCTCTTCGGCGCGCTTGGCGATCGCACGTGGGTCGCGGTCGTAGCCTTGCATGCTCGAAGGTTCGATGATGTCGCACACCAGGATCAGGGTGGCGTCTTCGGTAAACGGGTCGAGAACGGCAGTGTCGTCGTCCGGCAGCAGGATCATGTCGGAGGCTTCGATGCCTTTCCAGCCAGCGATGGAGGAACCGTCGAACATTTTGCCGACTTCGAAGAAGTCGTCATCCAGCGCATCGCGAGCCGGCATGGTCACGTGGTGCTGAGTGCCTTTGGTGTCCGTGAAGCGCAGATCAATCCACTTGACGTCATGATCTTTGATGAGTTGAACCGACTTCGACATAGTGTCCTCCGGGTGGCTTCGGGCTTGGTAGTGGATAGCCCTTGGAATTTTGGTGATGCCGGCGCAGATACTCTGCCAAGGCAACCTGCCTCACAAGGGAGCAAATTGCATGCCAGTGCCCCAGCATGGGTTTTTTGCCCCAAATTCACGCTTATTAAGGTGCAAAGTGCGTGAATACGGAAAATCTCGCCCCTTAATGTAGCGTCATTGTCTAAAAACGACCTCTTTTGGTGCGTGCAAAACCTTCTGCACATTAACTGGTTAAACCTTGAGCAATTTCCGCTATAATCCGCGCCCCCCTTTTTCGGCTGGCCGTTCGCGCGCTGTTTTCATGAAACTAATCGTAAAAGTCTTCCCCGAGATCACCATCAAAAGCCGACCTGTCCGGACGAAATTCATCCGCCAGTTGGCCAAGAACATCCGCACCGTGCTCCGTGACCTGGACCCGGCCGTGGTGGTGAACGGTGTGTGGGACAATCTCGAGCTGGAAACCCGCGTTACCGACCCCAAAGCCTTGAAAGAGATGGGTGAGCGCCTGACCTGCATGCCGGGCATCGCGCACTTTCTGCAGATCGACGAGTACCCGCTGGGCGACTTCGACGACATCACCGAAAAGTGCAAGCAGCACTACGGTGATGCGCTGGCCGGGAAGATTTTCTCGGTGCGCTGCAAGCGTGCCGGCAAGCACGCGTTCAGTTCGATGGACGTCGAAAAATACGTCGGCAGCAAGCTGCGCCGTGAGTGTGGCGCTGCCGGAATCGACCTCAAAGCGCCGCAAATCGAAGTGCGTATCGAAGTTCGCGACAAACGGTTGTTTGTCATCCACAGTCAGCACAACGGCATCGGCGGCTATCCGCTGGGTGCGTTGGAGCAGACGCTGGTATTGATGTCCGGCGGCTTTGACTCGACCGTTGCGGCCTACCAGATCATCCGTCGCGGCCTGATGACGCACTTCTGCTTCTTCAATCTGGGCGGTCGTGCCCATGAATTGGGCGTGATGGAAGTCGCGCATTTCATCTGGAAGAAGTACGGCAGCTCGCAACGCGTGCTATTTGTCAGTGTTCCGTTCGAAGAAGTGTTGGGCGAAATTCTCGGCAAAGTCGATAACAGTCATATGGGCGTCGTATTGAAGCGTATGATGTTGCGCGCTGCGTCCAACATCGCCGACCGCTTGCAAATCGAGGCGCTGGTCACTGGCGAAGCGATCTCCCAGGTGTCGAGCCAGACGCTGCCGAACCTGTCGGTGATCGACTGCGTGACTGACAAACTGGTCCTGCGGCCGCTGATAGTCGCGCACAAGCAGGACATCATCGATACGGCCAACGAGATCGGCACCGCCGATTTCGCCCGGCACATGCCGGAGTACTGCGGTGTTATCTCGGTCAATCCGAAGACCGCCGCCAAACGCGGGCGCGTTGAACACGAAGAGAAAGAATTCGACATGGCGGTGCTCGAGCGAGCGCTCGAAAACGCCAAACTGGTGCCGATCGATCGGGTGATCGACGAATTGGGCCAGGACGTACAGATTGAAGAAGTCAGCGAAGCACTGGCCGGCCAGATCGTGATCGACATCCGTCACCCGGATGCCGCCGAGGATGAGCCGCTGGAACTCGCTGGCGTAGAAGTACAGACGATGCCGTTCTACGCAGTGAACGCTCGTTTCAAGGAGCTGGATCCGACTCGCCAGTACCTGCTGTATTGCGACAAAGGCGTGATGAGTCGCCTGCATGCTCACCATTTGCTCAGTGAGGGGCATGCCAATGTGCGCGTTTATCGACCGAGCTAAGTGCCCGGGGCTGTTTGCCTGTGGCCTGCGTCACCGGCCCCCCGACACCGCCGTCAAGCTGTAACGGCCATGCCGGACACTACTGCTAATCGCTGCCAAGACTTGTCAGCAAACCGAATCCTCTGATCGAGATACACAAGTGATCGAAAATCTACGCAACATCGCCATCATTGCCCACGTTGACCATGGTAAAACCACCCTGGTAGACAAACTCCTGCGTCAATCCGGCACTCTGGAGCGCAACGAGCTCAACGACGAGCGCGTGATGGACTCCAACGACCAGGAAAAAGAGCGCGGTATTACCATTCTGGCGAAAAACACCGCCATCAACTGGAACGGCTACCACATCAACATCGTGGACACCCCGGGCCACGCCGACTTCGGCGGCGAAGTTGAACGCGTAATGTCGATGGTTGACTCCGTTCTGCTGCTGGTTGACGCTCAAGACGGCCCTATGCCGCAAACCCGTTTCGTGACCAAGAAGGCTTTCGAAGCCGGCCTGCGTCCGATCGTGGTAATCAACAAGGTTGACCGTCCAGGCGCGCGTCCGGACTGGGTTCTGGACCAGATCTTCGACCTGTTCGACAACCTCGGTGCTACCGAAGAACAACTGGACTTCCAGGTTGTTTACGCCTCGGCCCTGAACGGCATTGCCGGTCTGGATCACACCGCCATGGCTGAAGACATGACCCCGCTGTACCAAGCGGTAGTCGACCATGTTCCGCCTCCGGCCGTTGACCGTGATGGCGCGTTCCAGATGCAGATCTCCGCTCTGGACTACAACAGCTTCCTGGGTGTTATCGGCGTTGGCCGTATCGCTCGTGGTCGCGTCAAGCCGAACACTCCGGTTGTGGCGATCGGTGCCGACGGCAAGCGCCGTAACGGCCGTATCCTGAAGCTGATGGGTCACCACGGTCTGCACCGCGTTGACGTTGAAGAAGCTGCAGCAGGCGATATCGTTTGCATCAGCGGTATGGACTCGCTGTTCATCTCCGACACCCTGTGCCACCCGGACACTGTCGAGGCGATGAAGCCTCTGACCGTTGACGAGCCAACCGTTTCGATGACCTTCCAGGTAAACGACTCGCCTTTCTGCGGTAAAGAAGGCAAGTTCGTGACGTCCCGTAACATCAAGGACCGTCTGGACAAAGAGCTGCTGTACAACGTTGCTCTGCGCGTTGAAGAAGGCGACACCGCTGACAAGTTCAAGGTTTCCGGCCGTGGTGAGCTGCACCTCTCGGTACTGATCGAAACCATGCGTCGCGAAGGCTTCGAGCTGGCCCTGGGCCGTCCTGAAGTAATCATTCGTGAAGTTGACGGCGTCAAGCAAGAACCGTTCGAAAACGTGACCATCGACATCCCTGAAGAAGCTCAGGGCAAGGTCATGGAAGAGATGGGTCTGCGTAAGGGCGACCTGAGCAACATGGTTCCGGATGGTAAGGGCCGTGTTCGTCTGGAATACAACATCCCTGCTCGTGGTCTGATTGGTTTCCGTAACCAGTTCCTGACCCTGACCAACGGTGCTGGCATCCTGACCTCGATCTTCGATCGCTACGACACCGTCAAGTCGGGCCACATGTCCGGCCGTCAGAACGGCGTTCTGGTTTCGGTTGAAACCGGCAAGGCACTGACCTACTCGCTGGAAACCCTGCAGGCTCGTGGCAAGCTGTTCGTAGAACACGGTCAAGAGATCTACAACGGTCAAATCGTTGGTCAGAACAGCCGTGACAACGACCTGGGCGTTAACCCTACCAAGGGCAAGAAGCTCGACAACATGCGTGCTTCGGGTAAAGACGAAACCATCGCTCTGGTTCCACCAGTGAAGTTCACTCTGGAACAGGCTCTGGAATACATCCAGGAAGACGAGCTGTGCGAAGTTACTCCTAAGTCCATCCGTCTTCGCAAGAAGATCCTGGACGAAAGCGAGCGTACCCGCGCTGCCAAGAAAGCCAAGAACTGAGTCATTAGTTCCGGCTGAATGAAAACGCCCCCGGTCGAGAGACCGGGGGCGTTTTTGTTTGTCTGGGATTTAACTGAGGTCTTTACGGTGTTTGTGCTGGCCTCTTCGCGAGCAGGCTCGCTCCCACAGGGGAATGCATTTCAATGTGGGAGCGAGCCTGCTCGCGAAGGCGGCCGATCAGCCGCCGAAAACTTCAGAGGAGATCAAAACTTCTCGATCGCCCGGAAATTCTGCTCGCGCACCACTTCTTTCGGCTTGTAAGCGCAATAACCCGGCCGCGGGCCGATTTTCGGGTGATTGCGGCAGGTATCCGGGCGCTTGTCATAAATGGTGCACAGGCGGCTCTTACGATCCAGGTAGTAGCAATCGTTGTTGCTCATGCGCTGCAGGGTAAAGATCCCCGACTTCTGATTGAAGCGTTCGACCAGGCCTTCCTTTTGCAGACGCTTGGCGATGTTTTTCGGCGGGTCGCCCAGTTCGAACTCGTCGACCACACCGATGCGCACCAGATCCTTGATCTTCACTTCAACCGGCAGCGTGCAGCAGCTGGACACGCAGGAGCCGCACATCGGGGCTGAATATTTTGCCCACGTATCGAGACGATCGATCTCGGCGGCGGCAATCAGGTTGGGCTTCATCATCGGGAGTTACCAGGCGTGTGTGCATCAGGGCGCGCGATCATACCGGGACTGGTGGATTTTTGAACAACCTTTCGCCAGATTTTTTCTGCGTGCAGGCACATTGCCGGACAATTCGGCACGGCCCCTGCATTCATTAGCTCACTCGACAAGGTAATGCCGGGCTATCTCACAGTCTCGGGAAAAACTGCCGAACCAGAGCCGCTACCGTCGGTCAGACCGTCTAGGCTCAGACAATTCCCCGCTCGCTCGAGGTCCTATCGATGACTCAAGAACCACTAGTTCGCGAAGCAGAGGTGGCCGCATTCCGCGACGCCGTCCTGACCAAACTCACCTACGCGGTGGGCAAAGACCCTGATCACGCCTTCGACCATGACTGGTTCGAAGCCATCGCATTGGCTGCGCGTGATCACATGGTCGAGCACTGGATGGACCACACCCGGCAGATTTACCGCAAAGGCCAGAAACGGGTGTATTACCTTTCGCTGGAATTCCTTATCGGCCGTTTGCTCTACGACAGCCTGAGCAACCTCGGCTTGCTCGACGTCGCCCGTGAAGCATTGACCGAACTCGGCGTCGACCTGGAACGCATCCGTTTGCTGGAACCCGATGCGGCGCTTGGCAACGGCGGCCTCGGCCGACTCGCGGCGTGCTTCATGGAAAGCATGTCGACCCTCGGCATCGCCGGCCATGGCTACGGTATTCGTTATGAACACGGTTTGTTCCGCCAGGCCATCGTCGACGGCTGGCAGCAGGAGCAGACCGAGCACTGGCTGGATTTCGGTAACCCGTGGGAGTTCGAACGGCCGGAAGTCGTCTACTCCATCGGCTTTGGCGGCAGCGTTGAAACCGTTACCGACCCGTCCGGCAAGTCCAAGCAAGTCTGGTCGCCAGCGGAAACCGTTCGCGCGATTGCCTACGACACTCCGGTGGTCGGCTGGCGTGGGGCGAGCGTCAATACCCTGCGCTTGTGGCGCGCACGGGCCATGGAAGATTTGCACCTGGAACGCTTCAACGCCGGTGACCACTTGGGCGCCGTTGCCGAAGTCGCCCGTGCAGAAAGTATCTCCCGCGTGCTCTACCCGGCGGACAGCACCGAAGCCGGGCAGGAGCTGCGCCTGCGTCAGGAGTACTTCTTCGTCGCCGCCTCTTTGCAGGATTTGCTGCGCCGCCATCGCAACATGCACACCTCGGTGCTGACCTTGGGCGATCACGCGGCGATCCAGCTCAACGACACTCACCCCTCGATCGCCGTTGCCGAACTGATGCGTCAATTGGTCGACGTTTATGACGTCGCGTGGGATGCCGCGTGGCAAGTCACCGTCGACACGCTGTCGTACACCAACCACACGCTGCTGCCGGAAGCGCTGGAAACCTGGCCAGTAGGCCTGATGGAACGCATGCTGCCACGGCACATGCAGATCATTTACCTGATCAACGCCCAGCACATCGATTCGCTGCGGGCCAAGGGCATTCACGATTTCGACGTGCTGCGTGCGGTCTCGCTGATCGAAGAAGACAACGGTCGTCGCGTGCGCATGGGCAACCTCGCATTCCTCGGTTCGCACAGCGTCAACGGCGTGTCCGGGCTGCACACGCAGCTGATGCGCAAAACCGTGTTCGCCGAACTGCACAAGCTCTACCCGGAGCGGATCAACAACAAAACCAACGGCATTACCTTCCGCCGCTGGTTGTATCAGGCGAACTCGGAATTAACCTCGATGCTGGTCGATGCGCTGGGCCCGGATCTGCTGGATAACCCCGAAGAACGCTTGCTAGATCTCGAACCTTTTGCCGAGAAAACCGCGTTCCGCAAAGCCTTCGCCGAACAGCGCCTGCACAGCAAAAAGGCCCTGGCGTATCTGATTCATGAGCGCTTGGGCATCGCGGTCAATCCGGCGGCGATGTTCGATGTGCAGGTCAAACGGATCCACGAATACAAACGCCAGTTGCTCAACCTGTTGCACACCGTAGCGCTGTATCAGGCGATCCGCGCCGAGCCGGAAGTTGACTGGGTGCCGAGGGTGAAAATCTTCGCCGGTAAAGCGGCGGCGAGTTATCACCAGGCCAAACTGATCATCAAGCTGACCAACGACATCGCTCGGGTGGTGAACAACGACCCGACCGTGCGTGGCTTGCTCAAAGTGGTGTTCCTGCCCAACTACAACGTCAGCCTGGCGGAGAGCATTATTCCGGCTGCGGACTTGTCCGAGCAGATTTCCACCGCCGGTTTCGAAGCGTCAGGCACCAGCAACATGAAATTCGGCCTCAACGGCGCGCTGACCATCGGCACCCTCGACGGCGCCAACGTGGAGATGTGCGAGCGCATTGGCGCCGAGCACATGTTCATCTTCGGCCTCAGCGCGCAGCAGGTTGAAGCGCGCAAACAGAACCACGAGTTCAGCGCTGCCCCGGACATCGCCGCGTCCCATCGTTTGAACGATGTGCTGCAAGCGATTCGCAGTGGTGTGTTCTCGCCGGATGACACGTCGCGCTACACCGGGCTGATCGATTCGCTGGTGGATTACGATCGTTTCCTGGTGTGTGCCGACTTCGACTCGTATTGGGAGGCGCAGAAGCGCGTTGAAGCGCACTGGCACGACTCCAATAACTGGTGGCGTTCGGCGGTGCTCAACACCGCGCGGATGGGCTGGTTCTCGTCGGACCGGACGATTCGCGAGTACGCCACGGATATCTGGAAAGCGCTGGAGTAACTTTCCGCAACAATTGTGCGCAAGGCCCAACGTTTGTTGGGCCGGATCGATATACTGAGCGCCGGTTACCGGCAGCCTCAGTCACCGCATATCACTGAAAGGATTGAACCCTGTGGCGAGGGGATTTATCCCCGCTGGGCTGCGCAGCGGCCCCAACATTTTGTGAGCGCTGCGCACTCAAACGGGGATGAATCCCCTCGCCACAAAGGCTCACTCCTACAGGGGTTTGTGCCTAGACTGATGCAATCGCCGGACTCGCCCCGCCTTGGGGCTGCTTAGGGATATCGACCATGCAATGGATGTTCATGTTGATCGGGCTGGTGCTCGGCTGGCTGCTCGACGAGTCGTTCAGTGATGCGCTGTTGGGCGCGCTGCTGGGGCTGGCGATCGGGCAGACGATCCGCATCGCGCGGCTTGGCTCGCAAATGGCTGAGCAAAAGCACCAACTTGAACAGCTGAAGGAAGCTTTGCAGGGCGTCGCCCAGCGTCTGTTTCTGCTCGAAGGCGCGCCGCTCCGTGCCGCACCACCACCGAGCGCGACAGCGGCCGCCGAGCCTGTCGTCGAACCCGTCAAAGTTGCCGAAGAGGCCCCGGCATCAGCCCCTGAACTGGTCTGGGAACTGCCACCCGAACTCGAACCAATATCCGCCGTCGCCCGGCAAACCGGCCAACCGCTGCCGGACGATGTCTGGCGCCTGGACGCGGTTACGTCTGAGCCTGAACCGCAACAACCTGCCGCGCCGCGTGGCCCAAACCTCATCGAACGCGGCATCAACGCTGCGCGTAACTGGCTGTTCGGCGGCAACACCGTGCTGCGTGTCGGCGTGGTGTTGTTGTTCTTCGGCCTGGCATTCCTGCTGCGCTATGCCACCGAAGGCATGGTCGTGCCGATTGAGTTGCGCTATGCCGGAGTCGCCGCGGCGGCATTGGCCTTGCTCGCGCTGGGCTGGTGGCTGCGCCGACGCAACAGCAACTACGCGTTGATGCTGCAAGGCACCGGGATCGCCGTGTTGTACCTGACGGTATTTGCGGCGATGCGTCTGCATCCGTTGCTTGATCCTTCCGCCGCGTTAGGGTTGCTGGTGGCGGTCACGGTGTTTTCGGCGATTCTGGCGGTTACACAGGATTCGCTGGCGCTGGCGGCAGTGGCCGCGTTGGGCGGTTTCGCCGCGCCGATCCTGACCTCGACCGGCGCCGGCAACCACGTCGCCCTGTTCAGTTATTTCGCGCTGCTCAACGCCGGCATCCTCGCCATCGCCTGGTTCAAGGCCTGGCGTCTGCTCAACCTGATCGGCTTCGTCGGCACCTTCGGTATTGGCTTCGCCTGGGGCCTGCGCTCCTATACGCCAGAGCTGTTGTGGAGCACTGAACCGTTCCTGATTCTGTTCTTCCTGATGTACCTCGCCATCGGTCTGTTGTTTGCCCGCCGCAAACTGCGCGATATGCCCGATGCTCCGGCGGATGGCGACCGCGATGCGCTGCTGCAGTGGTCGGCGCGCAAGGGCGATTACGTCGATGGGACTATGCTGTTCGGCCCGCCGATTATTGGTTTCGGTTTGCAGTTTGCGCTGGTGCAGCATCTGGAGTTTGCCGCTGCGTTCAGTGCGCTGGCGCTGGGCATGATCTACATGGCGCTGGCCAAGGTGTTGATGGGCGGCCGCGCTGTGCTGCTGGGCGAAACCTGTCTGGCGCTCGGGGTGATTTTCGCCAGCCTGGCGATTCCACTGGGCCTCGATGCCCGATGGACGTCGGCGGCGTGGGCGGTGGAAGGCGCGGGGATCTTCTGGCTCGGTTTGCGTCAGCATCGACCGTTCGCCCGGGCCTTCGCGTTGCTCTTGCAACTGGGCTCGGCGCTGGCGTTCCTCAGCCAATTGCGCGTCGGTGACAGCAGTCTGCTCGACGGCGCTCCGTTGGGCGCGCTGATGCTTGGCACCGCGCTGCTGTTCAGCTTTTATCAACTACGCAAGGCGCCGCAGGAGCAGGCATCGCCTTGGGAGCGCCAAGGCCTGCCGGTGCTCGCGTGCCTTGGCCTGACCTTCCACTATCTGCTGGCGCCATTGTTCTTCTTCGTCCAGGGCACGGCGATCAGTTGGGCGTTGGCGGGTCTGCTGACGTTGTTTGTCGGTTTGCGCCTGCAATCACGCACCTTTCTGTTTACTGCGTTCGCCGTGCAGTTGCTCGGTGGTGCGCTGTTTCTGCTGCGCTTGCAAGGGGCCGGGGAGGACGCGGCGGCGGTGTTCAATGCCGGTTGGAGCGGTTTGTTCAGTGCCTCGCTGATTGGCTTGGCGCTGATTGCCGGCATGCTCCTGGCGGCGCGCGACGAGATGGTGCGCGGCGATGTGCGTTTGTTGCGCGGTTTGTCGGTGGTGTTGCTCGCCGGGTTGGTGCTGATCAATCTGGCGGTGTTGTTCGTGCTGCCGTGGCAGACCGCAAGTGCGGTGTGGGCCGCGAGTGGTTTGCTGATTATCTGGCTGAGTCTGTACCTCCAACAGCGTGTGAGTTTTGTCTTCGGGCTGTTGTTGCAGTTGATCGGTGGCACAGCGTTTTTGCTGGCCGGCCCTGAACTGCTCGGGCCGTTGTCCAGCGAAGGTTTGCGGCCATTGGCACACGCTGGGTTCTGGACGCCGTTGGTGTTGGGTCTGGCCGCCATGATCGGTGCGTGGCGCCTGCAACTGGGCAACCATGCGGCGGCATTTGATGCGTTGAGTTTGCAGCGTTTGTCCGAAGTGTTGCTGCTGTGGGGCGCCGGTTGGTGGGCGTTGGCGTGGGTCAGCGAAGTGCTGCGGTTTGCGCCATTGAATCTACAGGGCACGCTTTTGTTGTTGGTCGCGGCACTGAGTGTCGCACTCTGGACGTTGTTGTCTCAGCGTCTGAAATGGCCGGCGCTGGGCCTGCTCTGCACCGTGCTGATTCCGGCAGCGGGATTGATGTTATTGGCAGCGTGGCACTCGCGTTATCACCCGGCGGCCGACTTTGGCTGGCTGGCGTGGGCGGCAGTGTTCGCGGTGCATTTCTTCAGTCTGCGGCGCCTGGCGCCGATGCTGCCGGCGCGGGCGTTGAGCACTGCTCATGTGCTCGGTTGCTGGCTGCTGATTGGCGTGCTGGCGCTGGAGCTGCGTTACGGCTTGCTGCTGTTGTCCGAGCAATACAACGCCTGGCGCTGGTTGGGCTGGGCGATTCTGCCGAGCTTGTATCTGCTGCTGGCGGCTGCACCACGCAACTGGCCATGGCCGGTGGCGGCGTTTGCTCGCGAATACCGCTTGTACGCCGCCGCGCCTTTGGCGGTGCTGATGCTCGCGTGGTTCTGGCTGGCAAACGGCGTCAGCGATGGCAACGCCGAACCATTGCCTTATGTGCCATTGCTCAACCCTTTGGAGTTGGGGCTGTTGTTCGCGCTGTTCGGTGTTTACGTCTGGTCGCGCAGTGCGGTTGCGCAATTGTCGATTCGCCCGGACTACGCCGATCACGCCACACAACTGATCGCCGGTGTTTCGCTGTTCGCCTTCTGCACGGCATTGGTGACCCGTGCTGCGCACCATTGGGCCGGCATTCCGTTTGAGCTGGACACGCTGCTCGCCTCGATGCTGGTGCAGGCAGGCCTGTCCATCGTCTGGACGCTGATGGCGTTGGGGCTGATGATCGGCGGGCATTTGCGCCACCGCCGCGAGGTGTGGCTGATTGGCGCGGCACTGATCGCGCTGGTGGTGGCCAAACTTGTTTTTGTCGAACTGAGCAACCGTGGCGGCCTCGCCCGGATCGTCTCGTTTATCGGCGTCGGCGTGTTGCTGCTGGTGGTCGGCTACTTCGCGCCGCTGCCGCCCAAACGCATCGAAGCTGAACCGGCGGCGGACAAGCCAGCCCCGGGCACCGAAGGAGTTTCATCTTGAGTCGCATGCGAAATCTGGGGTGGTTGGCGCTGGGCGTGGTGATGGCCGCCGGCGCCCAGGAAAAACCGGCGGACTTCGCCACGCAGGTGCCGCTGGCAGTGAGTGGCAACGGCCCGTGGTATCGCCTCGAACTGCCGCTGAACGTGCAATTGCAGGCGCGCCAGACTGATCTCAGTGACCTGCGTGTGTTCAACGCCGCCGGTGAGCCGCAGGCTTATGCCTTGGCGCGTGAATCGGCGCAGACCCGCGACGACGGCCTGTTGCACGAGGTGAAATGGTTCCCGTTGTATAACGCGGCCGACGCCACTGAGCGCGCGCCGAACGTGCGTGTGCAATCCACCACCACCGGCACGCTGGTTGAAGTGCAACCGTCCAGCCAGTTGGAGGCCGGTGAAGAAGTGCTGCGTGGCTGGCTGCTTGATGCCAGCGCGATCAAGGCGCCGCTGCAACAGCTGATCCTCGACTGGACCAGCGAGCGCGATGGCTTCCAGCGTTTCAGCATCGAGGCCAGCGACGACATGCAGCACTGGCAGCCGTGGGGCGAAGGGCAGGTGGCGCGGCTGACGTTCTCCGATGAGCGCATCGAACAGCATGAAGTGACGTTGCCGGGGCAATCCGCGCGTTACTTGCGTTTGCTGTGGGAGTCGCCGAGTTCGGCGCCGATCCTGACCGCCGCGCAGTTGAAAAGCAGTGATCCACGCAATGTACCGCTGCCATTGGTCTGGTCGCAGGTATTGGCCGGTAGCAGCACCAAGGCCGGGGAATACACCTGGCAGTTGCCGATGGGGCTGAGCGTCGAGCGTGTTCAGGTCGAGATCAAGCAGCCGAACAGTCTGGCGCCGGTGACGCTGTCGGGCCGTCGCGAAAGCAGCCTGCCGTGGCAGACCATGAGCAGTGGTTTGCTCTACCGCCTGACCCAGAATGGCCAGGACGTGGTGAAGAACGAATTGGCGCTTTACGGGCAGACCGTTCAGCAGTTGAAGCTGACGGTGGATGAGCGCGGTGGTGGTCTGGGCGAGCAGGCACCGAGTTTGAAATACGCGGTGCGGGCGACGCAGGTGATATTCCTCGCACGGGGGGAGGGGCCGTACAGTCTGGCGCTGGGCAATGCGACGGTGAAGACGGCGAACCTGCCACTGGCGACGCTGATTCCGGATTTCAAGCCGGAGAAGCTGGCGGGGTTGGGTAAGGCTGTTGTTCAAGGGGAGGTGGTGGCGACCCAGACTTCGACGGCCACGACGGCGGCGGTGGCGGAGACCAATTGGAAGAAGCTAGGGCTGTGGGCGGTGTTGTTGCTGAGTGTGGTGTTTCTTGGGGCGATGGCGTTCAGCTTGCTGCGCAAGCCTCCTGCCAGCAGCTAATGGCTGGCGCTGCGCGCCATTCGCGAGCAGGCTCGCTCCCACAATTGATTGCATTTCTCCAGATGGAATGCGATCCCTGTAGGAGTGAGCCTGCTCGCGATAGCGGTCTCCCAGCCAACAAAAGTCCGCAAACGGTCGCTTCACTCAACCACCACCCGTCCCGAACCGGACTACGCTAAATCCGCTACCTGAACTCTCCACCGACAATCACGTCTCATGCAGGCAATTACACCCCAACGCACGTTACCGGGCGTCTTCGCTCGCTACGTTTTCAGACTCCCTGTAAACTGCGCGGGTTTTTAGCCCCCCATTCCACCGGAGCCGTCCATGTCCCGCGTTACCCTGAGTCGCTATTTGATTGAGCAGACCCGCAGCAACAACACTCCTGCCGATCTGCGCTTCCTGATCGAAGTGGTGGCGCGTGCCTGCAAGGAGATCAACCACGCCGTGTCCAAAGGCGCCCTGGGTGGTGTTCTGGGCAGCATGGGCACCGAAAACGTACAGGGCGAAGTGCAGAAGAAGCTCGACGTGATCTCCAACGAGATCCTGCTCGAAGCCAACGAATGGGGCGGTCACCTGGCCGGCATGGCGTCCGAAGAAATGGACAATGCCTACCAGATCCCGGGCAAGTACCCGAAAGGCGCGTACCTGCTGGTATTCGACCCACTGGACGGTTCGTCGAACATCGACATCAACGCCCCGGTCGGCACGATCTTCTCGGTACTGCGTTGCCCGAACGAATACCTGAGCCAAAACGAGCCGCTGAACGAGAAAGCGTTCCTGCAGCCAGGCACCCAACAGGTTGCCGCCGGTTACGCGATCTACGGTCCACAGACCATGCTGATCCTGACCTTGGGCGACGGCGTCAAAGGCTTCACCCTGGACCGCGAAATGGGCAGCTTTGTGCTGACCCACGAAAACATCACCATTCCTGAATCGACCCAGGAATTCGCCATCAACATGTCCAACCAGCGTCACTGGGAAGCCCCGGTACAGCGCTACGTTGGCGAGCTGCTGGCCGGTGAAGAAGGTCCGCTGAAAAAGAACTACAACATGCGTTGGGTCGCGGCGATGGTTGCCGACGTTCACCGCATCCTGACCCGTGGCGGTCTGTTCATGTACCCGCGCGACAGCCGTGAGCCTTCCAAGCCAGGCAAACTGCGTCTGATGTACGAAGCCAACCCGATGTCGTTCCTCGTGGAGCAGGCGGGCGGCGCGTCCACCGACGGTCACCAGCGCATTCTCGACATCCAGCCTGAAGGCCTGCACCAGCGCGTAGCGGTGTTCCTCGGCTCGAAAGAAGAAGTCGCACGCGCTACGGCTTACCACAAGGAATAAACCATGACCGCGCCCTGGCAGCCGTTGCTCGATTGGTGGTTCGGACATGCCGAATCACCGGACGACATTTCGGCTGACAAGGGCAAGTTGTGGTTCGGTAAGCGAGACAGCCAAGACCTCGAAGCGCGTGAGCATTTCGGGGTCTTTGTCGATCAGGCCCTGGCCGGCGAATTGACCGAATGGACGCAACGTCCCGAAGGTTGGCTGGCGGTGGTGCTGTTGCTTGATCAACTGCCGCGAATGATTTTTCGCGACACCCCCAATGCCTTCTCCGGCGATCTGCGTGCGCAGAAGCTTGTTGCGCAAGGCATTGCGGCGGATTTCGACCGGCAGTTAAAACCGATTCAGCGCGTATTCATTTATCTGGTGTTTGAACACTGCGAAAACCTCGCGGTGCAGAACGAAGCGGTTTCGCGGTTTATCGATCTGGTGGCTGAACAGCCGGAAGCGCAGAGGGCGGTGTTTGCCGACAATCTGGATTATGCCGAGCGGCATCAGAAAGTGATTGCGCGGTTTGGAAGGTTTCCGCATCGCAATGCGGTGTTGGGGCGGGAATCTACGGCTGAGGAGTTGGTGTTTCTTTCTAAGCCTGGGTCAAGATTTTAGTTTGCTCAAATTAATGTGCCGGGCTGAGTCCAGTTCATCTAGCTCCAGAAAAATGTCTTCAGCGTTTGTATAGTTTCCGCGATCGATTTCTTCGCTACCCAGCGCAAGAATTGCCAAGAATGTAATTTGATCTGGATGAACACCATTGTGGTTCTTGTTCATCTGGCAAAACTCCTGATGTTTGTATTGAAGGCATTCTGCGTCATGGAGGCCGTCTTCGCGAGCAGGCTCGCTCCCACAGGTTTGTTCGGTGTTTACACAATTTGTGTTCCACCACAAAACACTGTAGGAGCCGAGCTTGCTCGCGAAGGGGCCAGTGGCCGCGTCTTAAATGCGGAAGCTACCCACCAACTGCTTGAGACGTGCAGCCTGCTGCTCCAGATCCGAACAAGCCCGCAACGTCGCCTGCAAGTTCTCCACACCTTCCTGATTCAGCGTGTTGATCTCGTTGATATCAACGTTGATCGACTCGACCACAGCGGTCTGCTCTTCGGTCGCGGTGGCCACCGACTGGTTCATCCCGTCGATTTCGCCGATGCGCTGGGTCACGCTGCCCAGGCGTTCGCCAGCCTGATTGGCGATGCCGACGCTGCTTTCGCTCTCGCGCTGGCTCTCGGTCATGATGCTCACCGCCTGACGCGCGCCGACTTGCAGCTCTTCGATCATCTTCTGCACTTGCTGCGCCGAATCCTGAGTGCGGTGGGCGAGGTTGCGGACTTCGTCGGCGACCACGGCGAAACCACGGCCGGCTTCACCGGCGCGCGCGGCTTCGATCGCGGCGTTCAGCGCCAGCAGATTAGTCTGCTGCGAAATGCTGGTGATCACTTCCAGAATCTGGCCGATGTTCACCGTGTTGCTGTTCAGGGTTTCGATGTTGCCGCACGAATCGCTGATCTTCGCCGACAGCTGTTGCATCGCCTGGATGGTTTTATCCACCACCTGCTGGCCGTCGACCGCCAGGCTGCGCGCATCGCTGGAGTGCTGCGAGGCGAGGGCGGCGTTCTGGGCGATTTCCTGCGCAGCGGCGCCGAGCTGGTTGATCGCCGCAGCGACGCTGTTGGTGCGAGTGGCTTGCTGGTCGGAGTTGTACATCGACGAATTCGACGCTGCGACCACGCGCAGGGCGACTTCGTTGACCTGCCCAGTGGCCGAAGACACTTCGCGGATCGAGGTGTGGATACGTTCGACGAAACGGTTGAACGAGGTGCCCAAGGCGCCAAATTCGTCATTGCCGTGAATCACCAGACGCTTGGTCAGGTCGCCTTCACCTTCAGCGATGTCGTGCATGGCCCGGCCCATGGTCAACAGCGGCTGCATCAATACACGGATCAGCATGCCCAGGAGGGCGATGATGATCACCACAGCGATGATCATGGCGATCAGCGCCGAAGTGCGGAATTCGCTGAGCATCGAGAAAGCCGTGTCTTTGTCCAGCACCAGCGCTACGTACCAGTCGGCGGAAGGCACGCCGTTGACGCGGGTGAACGAGATCAGTTGGGTCTTGCCGTCGAACTCGACTTCTTTCAGGCCCGGGCTGACTTTTGGCGCACCGGTAGGGTAGGCCTCGGCCAGAGTCTTGAGCACCAGTTTGCTGTCCGGGTGGATCAGGATCTTGCCATCGGCGCTGACGATGAACGCGTGGCCGTGGCCGCCGAAATTCAGCGAGTTGATGATCGCGCTGACACTGGTCAGGTCGATGTCGGCACCGGCCACACCAATCATCTGGCCCTGGCGCTGTACCGGAGTGGCGACGGTGATCACCAGTTTGCCCGAAGAGGCGGCAATGTACGGCTCGGTGACGATGGTCTGCTGCGCGCTGTTGGCCGCTTTGTACCAGCCACGGGCACGTGGATCGTAATCCGGCGCGCGGTTGCCGGCGGGCACGGAGAACATCACGCCGTCAGCCCCGCCGAAGTAGCTCAGCTGGAAATTACCGGTGTAGGCGGGCAGATCGATGATGCGTTTCAGGCTGGCCGGCGCGTTACCGTCGGCAGCGACTTGCTGGGACAGCGATTGCAGCAATTGAATGCGGCTTTCCAGCCAGGTCTGGATGTTGCTGGTGGTCAGGCTGCCCAGCTCCTGCATCGAGGCTTCGGTGCTGCTGCTCAGGGCTTCGCGTTGTCGATAGTCGTTGAAGAAAATGAAACAGGCGAACGCAACGGCCACCACGAGGGCGGCAGCCAACAAGATCTTGTGGCTGAATTTCATGTTTCTGGTCATCGAATGAACTACCGCGAAGGGGCTGGTCAAGAAAGGGCGGCAATTTGCCACACTCGGGGGCTTTGCGCTGCTCTTATTTCGACCGCGGCGCGCCAAAGATTAGGCGTCTTTTATGAAATGCGACGAAATGCTCAATAGCCCTACAAAGTGTCTGATTTACCGACATATGCCGGACGAGTGGAGGGATAAAAAGCCCTCGGTCGAGGGAACCAGATGAGGGTTTTCTCTTCTAAGCTTCTGGTTGGCACCATGCCATCCCCCCTCGTTCCAGGAGTTACACCATGTCGCTGCGATCCCTCGCCCTGCTGTCGTTTTGCGTGCTGTTGGCCGCATGCAGCAAGGTCAATCAGGAAAACTACTCGAAACTGTCTGCCGGCATGGCCAAGGCCGAAGTGGAAACGTTGCTCGGCAAACCGGCCGATTGTTCCGGTGCGCTCGGCATGTCCAGTTGCACCTGGGGCGACAAGAACAGCTTTATCAGCGTGCAGTACGCCGGTGACAAAGTGCTGATGTTTTCCGGCCAAGGCCTGAAGTAAACCGGGGCTTCGCGCCCACGGAGAAGAAAAATGAAGCGGTTATTGCTAATCCTTTTTGCTGGCCTGGTACTGGCCGGCTGCGCCAGTTCCGGCGTAGATCCGTTGGCGCCGAAGACCGTCAACAGCGTCAATCTCAAGCGTTACCAGGGCACCTGGTATGAACTGGCGCGTCTGCCGATGTACTTCCAGCGCAATTGCGCGCAATCCGAAGCCCGTTACACCCTCAAGCCTGATGGCAACGTTGCGGTGTTCAATCGCTGCATGACTACGGACTGGCAGTGGGAAGAGGTCAAGGGCACGGCTTATCCACAGGTGCCGGGCAAGACCGACAAGTTGTGGGTCGAGTTCGATACCTGGTTCTCGCGGTTGATTCTGGGTGTGGCGAAGGGCGAATACTGGGTGTTGTATGTCAGCGATGACTACAAGACCGCCATTGTCGGTGATCCAAGTCGCAAGTACTTGTGGCTGCTGTCGCGTACGCCGACCGTCAACGGTGTGGTGCGTGAAGAGCTGCTGAGCAAGGCGCGGCAACAGGGTTACGACACCACGCGACTGATCTGGCGAGCGTCGGATCGGCAGATGGCCAAGACTTCGAACTAAAGAACACTGCAAAACCAATGTAGGAGTGAGCCTGCTCGCGATAGCGATGTGTCAGTCACATATTTATGTCTGATACACCGCTATCGCGGGCAGGCTCACTCCTACATTTGGTTATGCGTCAGCCCAGGAGGTCGCGCAGGACTTGGGTGAAGGCGCGTGCGCTGTCCTCTTCCCCGGCATGCCGGCCATCGCGCACCACCCACTGGCCGTTGACCAGCACGTCACGCACCTGACGATCCCCGCCAGCAAACAACCAGCGATTCAAAATCCCGTCGCCGCTGGCGGTCGCCAGATACGGATCGTTGCCATCGAGCACAATCCAGTCCGCACGCTTGCCGACTTCCAGCGCACCAATCGGCTGCCCCAATGCCTGAGCGCCACCGTCCAGCGCCGCGTCGTACAACGTACGGCCGACCATCGGCTGATCCGCGCCATACAAACGGTTACGCCGCTGATCACGCAGACGCTGACCGTATTCCAGCCAACGCAACTCCTCGACCACGCTGAGCGACACATGACTGTCGGAACCGATGCCCATGCGTCCGCCCTGAGCGAGGAAATCCACGGCCGGGAAAATCCCGTCGCCCAGATTCGCTTCGGTGGTCAGGCACAGCCCGGCAATGGCGCGACTCTTGGCCATCAGCGTGACTTCTTCCGGGTTGGCGTGGGTGGCGTGGACCAGGCACCAGCGCTGATCGACTTCAGTGTTTTCATAGAGCCATTGCAGTGGGCGACGACCACTCCAGCTCAGACAATCGTCGACTTCCTTCTGTTGTTCGGCAATGTGGATGTGTACCGGGCATTGCTTGTCGCTGGCTGCCAGCACTTCGCTGATCTGCTGCGGAGTGACTGCGCGCAACGAGTGGAAGCACAGACCCAGTGATTGCGCCTTTTGCTGAGCCAGCAGCGGCTGCAAACGCGATTGCAGGTTCAGGTAGTTTTCGGTGCTGTTGATAAAGCGGCGCTGGCCGTCGTTGGGCGTCTGGCCGCCAAAACCGGAGTGGCTGTAGAGCACTGGCAGAAGGGTCAGACCGATGCCGCTTTCACTCGCGGCCTGGCTGATGCGCAATGCCAGTTCGGCAGGATCTGCATAAGGCTGACCATTGGTGTCGTGATGCACATAGTGAAATTCGGCCACCGAGGTGTAACCGGCTTTGAGCATTTCGATGTACAGCTGACGGGCGATGACGCCAAGTTGCTCCGGGCTGATTTTTCCGACGAGCCGATACATCAGATCGCGCCACGTCCAGAAACTGTCGTTGGGGTTGCCGGCCACTTCAGCCAGCCCGGCCATTGCCCGCTGGAAGGCGTGGGAGTGCAAGTTGGGCATCCCCGGCAGTAACGGACCGCTCAACCGTTCGGCGCCATCTGCGGTGGAATTGGCCTGGATTTGGGTCAGCAGGCCATCGGCGCTGACCTCAAGACGCACATTGTTGGCCCATCCGTTAGGCAGCAGCGCGCGTTCGGCAAAGAAAGCGGACATGGTTCAGCACCCCATCGTGTGTTATTTGTATATACATATACAGACGTTTGCCTGCCCGGTAAACTCCGGCAAGCTAGCAACCTCTACCGACGAACAAGGATCAACCGTGCCGACTCCGCCTCCAGTTTCCCCGTTGGCCGCGAACATGGGCGACAGTCCGGCGCCCTTGTACGCCCGCGTCAAACAGATGATCACTCAGCAGATCGACAGCGGTAACTGGCCGCCGCACTACCGCGTGCCGTCCGAAAGCGAACTGGTCAACCAGCTCGGTTTCAGCCGCATGACCATCAACCGTGCATTGCGTGAGATGACCGCCGACGGTCTGTTGGTGCGTATGCAAGGTGTCGGTACGTTCGTCGCCGAGCCGAAGAGCCAGTCCGCGCTGTTCGAAGTGCACAACATCGCCGACGAAATCGCCTCCCGTGGCCATCGCCACACCTGCCAGGTGATCACCCTCGAAGAAGAGGCTGCCGGTTCCGAGCGCGCGCTGGCGCTGGACATGCGTGAAGGGCAGAAGGTTTTCCACTCGCTGATCGTCCATTACGAAAACGACATCCCGGTGCAAATCGAAGACCGCTTCGTCAACGCGCTGGTCGCCCCGGAATACCTCAAGCAGGACTTCACCCTGCAAACGCCTTACGCCTATCTCAATCAGGTCGCGCCGCTGACCGAAGGCGAGCACGTGGTTGAAGCGATCCTCGCTGAATCGTCCGAATGCAAGTTGTTGCAGATCGAGAAGGGTGAGCCGTGCCTGCTGATTCGTCGCCGTACGTGGTCGGGGCGTCAGCCGGTGACGGCGGCGCGATTGATTCACCCGGGTTCTCGTCATCGTCTGGAAGGGCGGTTCCATAAATAGAGAGCACAAATGAATGGTTTGAAGGTTTTACGCGCCGAAGGCTACCCGCGCATGCCGTGGAAAAACGGCGGCGGCAGCACCGAGGAAATCACCCGTGATGCAGGGGCAGGGCTGGACGGTTTCGGCTGGCGCCTGTCGATTGCCGACATCGCCGAGTCGGGCGGATTTTCGACATTCGCCGGTTACCAGCGGGTAATCACTGTGCTGCAGGGTGACGGCATGACCTTGTGCGTTGACGGTGAGGATACGCGGCCGTTGTTACCGCTCGACCCCTTTGCCTTCAGCGGTGAAAGCCAGGTTTCCTGCACGCTGCTCGGCGGTGCGATTCGCGATTTCAACCTGATCTATGCACCGCAGCGTTACCGCGCGCGGTTGCAGTGGCTGGACGGCAAGCAGCGATTCTTCAGCTCGGCGGGGACGGTGCTGGTGTTCAGTGTCAGCGAGCTGCTGCAAGTGCGGGTCGGTGACAGCGTTGCGCAACTCGGTCGCCATGATTGCCTGCAACTGGACGGTAACGTTGGACTGGTTGAAGTCACCACCAATGCCGCTTGCTGCGTAATCGAACTCCTCCAAAACTGAACACAACCCCTGTGGCGAGGGGATTTATCCCCGTTGGGTCGCGAAGCGGCCTCATTTTCGATTGGAAGAAGCGGGGCTGCTGCGCAGCCCGACGGGGATGAATCCCCTCGCCACAAATGCATTCACACTTCCTGTTCCCAACCTTGCACCAACTTGTTACCGAACGCCCCAGCGTGGCGCAAAACCACGCTTGTGTAACAAGGTCCCAACTCGCGAAATCATCCCCCCAAAAAATTTCATCCACGCCAGAACCCTTGATTCAGGCGCCCTCCAGCCGTGCCTGCAATTTTCTTGATCACCCCTCCAACAAGTTGGCCGCTTGATTGCATATGCTTGTATGTACAAGTAAAGACGTATGCGTATAAGTCCGCAGCGTCCACTGATTCGCTTGTCGCGCATTGAAGCGCACAGGCTGCTTGCCCACTGCCAGGGTTGGTTTGAATTGATCGCTGAGGAGTCTTTTTCGTGACTGACAACAAAATGACCACTGCTACTACATTTACGAAGCACCGTGACGTAGAAATCCGCGCCGCACGCGGCAACAAGCTGACCGCCAAGAGCTGGCTGACCGAAGCGCCGCTGCGCATGCTGATGAACAACCTCGACCCGGAAGTTGCCGAGAACCCGAAAGAATTGGTGGTCTACGGTGGTATCGGTCGCGCCGCACGTAACTGGGAGTGCTACGACAAGATCGTCGAAAGCCTGACCAACCTGAACGACGACGAGACCCTGCTGGTGCAATCCGGCAAGCCGGTCGGCGTGTTCAAGACTCACAGCAATGCCCCGCGCGTACTGATCGCCAACTCCAACCTCGTACCGCACTGGGCGAGCTGGGAGCACTTCAACGAACTCGACGCCAAAGGCCTGGCCATGTACGGCCAGATGACCGCCGGCAGCTGGATCTACATCGGCAGCCAGGGCATCGTTCAAGGCACCTACGAAACCTTCGTTGAGGCCGGTCGCCAGCACTACAACGACAACCTCACCGGCAAGTGGGTGTTGACCGCCGGTCTGGGTGGCATGGGTGGCGCACAACCTCTGGCTGCAACTCTGGCCGGCGCTTGTTCGCTGAACATCGAGTGCCAGCAGGTCAGCATCGATTTCCGCCTGAAAAGCCGTTACGTCGACGAGCAAGCCAAAGACCTCGACGACGCTCTGGCGCGCATCGACAAATACACCAAAGAAGGCAAAGCGATCTCCATCGCGCTGCTGGGCAATGCCGCAGAAATCCTCCCGGAACTGGTCAAGCGCGGCGTGCGCCCGGACATGGTCACCGACCAGACCAGCGCCCACGATCCATTGAACGGTTACCTGCCAGCCGGCTGGACCTGGGACGAATACCGTGCCCGCGCCAAGACCGAACCGGCCGCTGTGATCAAAGCCGCCAAGCAATCGATGGCCGTACACGTCAAAGCCATGCTGGAGTTCCAGAAGCAAGGCATTCCGACCTTCGACTACGGCAACAACATCCGTCAGATGGCGCAGGAAGAGGGCGTCGAAAACGCGTTCGATTTCCCTGGCTTCGTACCGGCCTACATCCGTCCGCTGTTCTGCCGTGGCATCGGCCCGTTCCGTTGGGCGGCACTGTCGGGTGATCCGCAAGACATCTACAAAACCGACGCCAAGGTCAAAGAACTGATCCCGGACGACGCGCACCTGCACAACTGGCTGGACATGGCCCGCGAGCGCATCAGCTTCCAGGGTCTGCCGGCGCGTATCTGCTGGGTCGGTCTGGGCCTGCGCGCCAAGCTCGGTCTGGCATTCAACGAAATGGTTCGCAGCGGCGAGCTGTCGGCACCGATCGTGATCGGTCGCGACCACCTCGACTCCGGCTCGGTCGCCAGCCCGAACCGTGAAACCGAATCGATGCAGGACGGTTCCGACGCTGTGTCCGACTGGCCACTGCTCAACGCTTTGCTGAACACCGCGAGCGGTGCGACCTGGGTTTCCCTGCACCACGGCGGCGGCGTCGGCATGGGCTTCTCGCAGCACTCGGGCATGGTGATTGTCTGCGACGGTACTGACGAAGCGGCCGAGCGTATCGCACGCGTGCTGCACAACGACCCGGCCACCGGCGTTATGCGCCACGCCGATGCCGGTTACCAGATCGCCATCGACTGCGCCAAGGAGCAGGGCCTGAACCTGCCGATGATTACCGGTAAATAACCGCAAAACCCTGTAGGAGTGAGCCTGCTCGCGATAAGGCCGGCACATTCAGCAAATGTGCTGACTGACACACCGCAATCGCGAGCAGGCTCACTCCTACAAAAGCCAAAACAAGAACAAAACCCGGAACAATCCACAGAGGTTGAATCATGGCTGTTAACACCGATCGTGCAAGCATCAAACCGTTGATCGAAAGGCGTTCGATCGACTACATCCCGGAAGCGGAAAGACACGGTCGTCTGTTTAGCCAGTTCACCCTGTGGATGGGTGCCAACCTGCAAATCACCGCGATTGTCACCGGGGCCCTGGCCGTGGTGCTGGGCGGCGATGTGTTCTGGTCGTTGATCGGTCTGTTGATCGGTCAATTGCTCGGCGGCGGCGTAATGGCGCTGCATGCGGCACAAGGGCCGAAGCTCGGTCTGCCGCAGATGATCTCCAGCCGCGTGCAGTTCGGCGTGTATGGCGCGGCCATCCCGATCGTGCTGGTGTGCTTGATGTATCTGGGCTTCACCGCAACGGGCACGGTACTGTCCGGCCAGGCGCTGGGCCAGCTGTTTAACGTCAGCGACAGCGTTGGCATCCTGATTTTTGCCAGCGTGATTGTGCTGGTGACGGTGCTCGGTTATCGCGTGATCCACTGGATCGGCCGTGTCGCCAGTGTTATTGGCGTGATCGCCTTCGTGTTTCTGTTCTGGCGTTTGATGAGCCAGACCGACGTCGGCGCACTCCTGCAAATTCGTCATTTCAGCTGGAGCAGCTTCTTGCTCGCGGTATCGCTCGCGGCCTCCTGGCAGATCGCGTTCGGCCCTTACGTGGCTGACTATTCCCGTTACCTGCCAAGCAACACCTCGGCGGTAAAAACCTTCTTTGCCGCCGGCGCAGGTTCGGTGGTGGGCGCGCAAGTGGCGATGATCCTCGGTGTCTTTGCCGCAGCCTCCGCCAACGGTCAATTCGCCGGTCACGAAGTCGCCTACATCGTTGGTCTGGGCGGCACCGGTGCCACCGCTGCGCTGCTGTATTTCAGCATCGCGTTCGGCAAGGTGACCATCTCGACGCTGAACTCCTACGGCAGCTTCATGTGCATCGCGACCATCATCAGTGGTTTCAAAGGCCACCTGACCGTCACGCGCATGCAGCGTCTGGTTTTCGTATTGGTGATCGTTGGCACAGCGACGCTGATCGCGCTGCTCGGTCAGCACTCGTTCCTCGGTGCGTTCAAGTCTTTCATCCTGTTCCTGCTCGCCTTCTTCACCCCGTGGAGCGCGATCAATCTGGTCGACTACTACTGCATCACCCGCGAGCGTTATGACGTGCCGGCGCTGGCCGATCCAAACGGTCGCTACGGTCGCTGGAACCTGCTCGGTATCAGTGTCTACGTGTTCGGCGTGCTGGTGCAGTTGCCGTTCATCTCCACCAAGTTCTACACCGGTCCGCTGGTGGCAGCGCTGGGTGATGTGGATATTTCCTGGATCATCGGTCTGGTGTTGCCCGCCGCCGTTTATTACGTGTGCGCAAAAAAATGGCACAGCGCCGTACCCGATCAACTGATTCTGCCGGTCGAGCAGAACAGCGTTGCACAACCTGAAACAAGCGGGGCCGTTCGCGCTGCGGCGCAGGCCTGATTGGACGTGGACAGGGCTGGATGCCTCTTGACTGCCGTAAGCCCAATTCATGATTAGGAGCGTCACGACAATGAAATCGAACAAGACCCTGCTGACCGCATTGCTTTCCATGGGCCTGCTTGCCAGCGCCGGCGCCACTCAGGCGGCTGGCTGGTGCGAATCGGGCAAACCGGTGAAATTCGCCGGACTGAACTGGGAAAGCGGCATGCTGTTGACCGACGTTCTGCAAGTGGTGCTGGAGAAAGGTTACGACTGCAAGACCGACAGCCTGCCAGGCAACTCCATCACCATGGAAAACGCCCTGAGCAGCAACGACATTCAAGTGTTCGCCGAAGAGTGGGTCGGCCGCAGCGAAGTCTGGAACAAGGCCGAGAAGGCCGGCAAGGTTGTCGGTGTCGGCGCACCAGTGGTTGGCGCAGTGGAAGGCTGGTACGTGCCGCGTTATGTGATCGAAGGCGACGCCAAGCGCAAGCTGGAGCCGAAAGCCCCAGACCTGAAAAACATCGCTGACCTGGGCAAATACTCAGCGGTGTTCAAGGACGCCGAGGAGCCATCCAAGGGCCGCTTTTACAACTGCCCGGCCGGCTGGACCTGCGAGCTGGACAACAGCGAAATGCTGAAAAGCTATGGCCTCGAAAACAGCTACACCAACTTCCGTCCGGGCACTGGCCCGGCACTCGATGCGGCAGTGTTGTCGAGCTACAAGCGTGGCGAGCCGATTCTGTTCTACTACTGGTCGCCAACCCCGCTGATGGGCCAGGTCGATCTGGTCAAGCTCGAAGAAAAACCGGGCGTCGACAAGTCTGTGAGCATCAAGGTCGGCCTGTCGAAAACCTTCCACGAACAGGCGCCGGAACTGGTCGCTGTGCTGGAAAAGGTCAACCTGCCGATCGACCTGCTGAACCAGAACCTGGGTCGCATGGCGAAGGAACGTATCGAGTCGCCAAAACTGGCGAAAATCTTCCTCAAGGAACATCCTGAGGTCTGGCATGCGTGGGTTAGTGACGACGCAGCCAAGAAAATCGACGCGGCGCTGTAGGTCGATACCTCCCGGCTAACCGCGAGGCTGGCCGGGAGATATGCCGTAAACGCTTGATTGAGATTTCTGATTGAGAGCCGCTTATGTTTCCCGAGAGCTTTACCTTTTCCATCGCCGACTGGGTCAACGGTTGGGTCGATTCGCTGGTCACCAACTACGGTGATGTGTTCCGCCATATCTCCGACACCCTGCTGTGGGCCATCGTCAACCTTGAAGGCCTGCTGCGCGCGGCGCCGTGGTGGTTGATGCTGGCGATCGTCGGTGTCATTGCCTGGCATGCCACGCGCAAAGTGCTGACCACGGCGGTCATCGTCGGTTTGCTGTTCCTCGTTGGCGCTGTCGGCCTGTGGGACAAGCTCATGCAGACGCTGGCGCTGATGATGGTCGCGACAATCATTTCGGTGCTCATCGGCATCCCGCTGGGGATTCTCTCGGCGCGCAGCAATCGCCTGCGTTCGGTGCTGATGCCGCTGCTCGACATCATGCAAACCATGCCGAGTTTCGTGTACCTGATTCCGGTGCTGATGCTGTTCGGTCTGGGCAAGGTGCCGGCGATTTTCGCCACCGTCATTTACGCCGCTCCACCGCTGATTCGACTGACCGATCTGGGTATTCGCCAGGTTGACGGCGAAGTCATGGAAGCGATCAACGCGTTCGGCGCCAACCGCTGGCAGCAACTGTTCGGCGTTCAATTGCCGCTGGCCTTGCCGAGCATCATGGCCGGGATCAACCAGACCACCATGATGGCCCTGTCGATGGTGGTGATCGCCTCGATGATCGGCGCCCGTGGTCTGGGTGAAGATGTGTTGGTGGGGATTCAGACCCTCAACGTCGGGCGCGGTCTTGAGGCCGGTCTGGCGATCGTGATTCTCGCAGTGGTCATCGACCGCATTACTCAGGCGTACGGTCGGCCACGGCATGAGGTGAGCAAATGAGCAACGCAACCGTGAGCAAGATCGAAGTCAAAAACGTCTTCAAGATTTTCGGCAACCGCGCCAAGGATGCGCTGGCGATGGTCGGGCAAGGCAAGACCAAGGATCAGGTGCTGAGCGAGACCGGTTGCGTGGTGGGGGTCAACGACCTGTCGCTGAGCATCGGCACTGGCGAGATCTTCGTGATCATGGGCTTGTCCGGCTCGGGCAAATCGACCTTGGTGCGCCACTTCAATCGCCTGATCGACCCGACCAGCGGCGCGATCCTCGTCGATGGCGTCGACATCCTGCAATACGACATGGAAGCCCTGCGCGAATTTCGCCGGCACAAGATCAGCATGGTGTTTCAGAGCTTCGGCCTGCTGCCGCACAAGACCGTCCTCGACAACGTCGCCTACGGCTTGAAGGTGCGCGGCGAGAGCAAGCAAATGTGCTCGGAACGCGCGCTGCACTGGATCAACACCGTGGGCCTCAAGGGCTACGAAAACAAATACCCGCACCAGCTCTCCGGCGGCATGCGCCAGCGCGTTGGTCTGGCCCGGGCCTTGGCGGCGGACACCGACATCATCCTGATGGACGAGGCGTTCAGTGCGCTGGATCCGCTGATCCGCGCGGAAATGCAGGATCAATTGCTGGAACTGCAAAAGACCCTGCACAAAACCATCGTCTTCATCACCCACGACCTTGATGAGGCCGTGCGTATCGGCAATCGCATTGCGATTCTCAAGGATGGGAAATTGATCCAGGTCGGCACGCCCCGCGAGATTCTGCATTCGCCGGCGGATGAGTACGTCGACCGGTTCGTGCAGCGGCGTGCAGCGGTGGTTTGAGATGGATTGCCTTTGTGGCGAGGGGATTTATCCCCGTTGGGTGGCGAAGCCGCCCCAAACCATGCGCCCAAGTCTGACTGACAGACTGCGATGGTAGGTTTTACGACTGCTTCGCAACCGAACGGGGATAAATCCCCTCGCCACGGGGTTACCTGCATCAACAGAATTGGTATGAGGTTTTAGATGTCTCAGGCTGAAAGAATCGTTATCACTGGTGCGCCGCTGCGTTGGCAAGACGTCGTCGCCGTGGCTCGTCATGGCGCTCAACTTGAGCTGTCGAGTGGCACCTGGGCGCGCATCGAAAACGCCCAGGCCATCGTCCAGCGCATCGTCGAAAGCGGCGAGCGTGCCTATGGCGTCAACACCGGTCTGGGCGGTTTGTCCAATGTCTCGCTGCAAGACGAACAACTCAGCCAACTCTCGCGCAACACGCTGCTCAGCCACGCCTGCGGCGTCGGCCCGGTACTCGCCGACGAGCAGACCCGCGCGATCATCTGCGCCGCGATCCACAACTACAGCCACGGCAAATCCGGCATTCATCGCCGCGTCGTCGAAGGCCTGCTGGCGCTGCTCAATCGCGGCATCACCCCGCAAGTGCCGTCGCAAGGTTCGGTGGGTTACCTGACGCACATGGCGCACATCGGTATCACGCTGTTGGGCATCGGTAATGTCAGCTATCGCGGGCAAATCACTTCTGCGCAACAGGCATTGGCCGAAGAGGGCCTGCAACCGGTGCAACTCGGCGCGAAGGACGGTTTGTGCCTGGTCAACGGCACGCCGTGCATGACCGGCCTCAGCTGTCTGGCGATTGCCGACGCGACGCGTCTGCTGCAATGGGCCGACGTCATCGGCGCAATGAGTTTCGAAGCTCAGCGCGGCCAGATCGATGCCTTCGACGCTGAGATCATCGCGTTGAAACCGCATCCGGGCATGCAGCAGGTCGGCGTTAATCTGCGCGCGTTGCTCGACGGCAGTGAAGTCATCGCGTCGAGCAAAGGCATTCGTACTCAGGACGCGCTGAGCATTCGTTCGATCCCGCAGGTGCACGGCGCCGCGCGCGATCAACTGGCGCACGCGATCAAACAGATCGAAACCGAACTCAATGGCTGCACCGACAATCCGCTGCTGCTGGGCACGCCGGATGATTTCCGAGTCATGTCGCAGGCTAACCCGCATGGGCAATCGGTGGCGATGGCGGCGGATCTGCTGGCGATTGCCATGGCCGAAATCGGCTCGATTGCCGAGCGTCGACTCGATCGTCTGGTCAACCCGCACGTCAGCGGTCTGCCGGCGTTTCTGGTGGCAAACCCGGGGGTGAACTCCGGGATGATGATCGTGCAATACGTCGCCGCGTCGCTGTGTGCGGAAAACCGCCAGTTGGCGCAGCCAGCGGTGCTCGACAACTACATCACTTCAGGCCTGCAGGAAGACCACTTGAGCATGGGCACCAACGCCGCGCTGAAGCTGCATCGGGCGCTGGAAAACTGCACGCAGATCCTCGCCATCGAATACCTGCTGGCGGCGCAGGCATTTGAATTCCTCAAGGAGCAACGCTTCGGCGCGGGCACCGATGTCGCGTGGCGACTGCTGCGTGAAACCGTCCCGGCCTATGATCAGGATCGCTGGTTGGCGCCGGACATCGCCGCGGCCGCGAGCGTGTTGAAAACGCCGAATTTGCTGCACAACGTTCTATCGAATTTGCACTGAAAAACTACCCTGCCAGCGTGCCAAGGCGCCGGATGCCCAAAAGGCTGAAAGCGACGGATAACGGAATGCTCCGGAGCGAATGGCAAGTTAATAACAATGTCTCAAAAGGAGCATTTAAATGACTGCGCTTAACCTGATCCCTGGCCAACTGAGCCTGGCCCAATTGCGTGACGTCTACCAGCACCCGGTCAAGCTGACGCTCGACAACAGCGCCTCGGCACAGATCGAAGCCAGCGTTGCCTGCGTCGAACAGATCCTCGCCGAGAACCGCACCGCGTACGGCATCAACACCGGTTTCGGCCTGCTGGCCTCTACACGCATCGCCAGCGAAGACCTGGAAAACCTCCAGCGTTCGCTGGTGCTGTCCCACGCCGCTGGCGTTGGCCAGCCGATCAGCGATGACTTGGTGCGTCTGGTCATGGTGCTCAAGGTCAACAGCCTTAGCCGCGGTTTCTCCGGGATCCGCCGCGTGGTGATCGACGCGCTGATTGCGCTGATCAACGCCGAGGTTTATCCGCACATTCCGCTGAAAGGTTCGGTGGGCGCATCCGGTGACTTGGCGCCGCTGGCGCACATGTCGCTGGTGCTGCTGGGCGAGGGCAAGGCGCGTTACAAGGGCGAGTGGATGGAAGCCACTGAAGCGCTGAAAGTGGCCGGCCTGACGCCGCTGACGTTGGCGGCGAAAGAAGGTCTGGCGCTGCTCAATGGGACGCAGGTTTCCACGGCGTTTGCGTTGCGTGGTCTGTTTGAAGGTGAAGACCTGTTTGCTGGCGCAATCGCGTTGGGCGGTCTGACGGTTGAAGCGGTATTGGGTTCGCGCTCGCCGTTCGATGCACGCATTCACGCGGCGCGTGGCCAGAAAGGTCAGATCGATGCCGCTGCCGCGTACCGTGATCTGCTCGGTGAGCGCAGCGAAGTCTCCGACTCGCATCAGAATTGCGAAAAAGTACAGGATCCGTACTCGCTGCGCTGCCAGCCGCAAGTCATGGGTGCCTGCCTGACCCAGTTCCGTCAGGCGGCGGAAGTGTTGGCGGTCGAAGCCAACGCCGTGTCGGATAACCCATTGGTATTCGCCGCTGAAGGCGACGTGATTTCCGGCGGTAACTTCCACGCTGAACCGGTGGCCATGGCCGCTGACAACATGGCACTCGCCATCGCTGAAATCGGTTCGCTGAGCGAGCGCCGTATCTCGCTGATGATGGACAAGCACATGTCACAACTGCCGCCGTTCCTGGTGGCCAATGGCGGCGTCAATTCCGGTTTCATGATCGCTCAGGTAACCGCAGCGGCACTCGCCAGCGAGAACAAGGCGCTGTCGCATCCGCATTCGGTCGACAGCCTGCCGACTTCGGCCAACCAGGAAGACCATGTGTCGATGGCCCCGGCGGCTGGCAAGCGTCTATGGGAAATGGCCGAGAACACTCGCGGGATTCTTGCGGTGGAATGGCTGGCGGCGGTGCAGGGTCTGGATCTGCGTAACGGTCTGAAGACATCGGCGAAGCTGGAACAGGCGCGGGCGATTCTGCGCAAGGAAGTACCTTTCTATGAGAAAGACCGCTTCTTTGCGCCGGACATCAATGCAGCGACTGAACTGCTGGCTTCGCGCTGCCTGACCGAACTGGTTCCGGCCAAACTTTTGCCTAGCCTGTGATGGACTCTTCGCGAGCAGGCTCGCTCCCACAGGGTTACGCATTCCAAATGTGGGAGCGAGCCTGCTCGCGAAATCGATTTTGAATACTGTGGAGACTAAGGGATGAAAACCCTCTGGCAACACTGCCACGTCGCAACCATGGCGCAAGGCGTCTACTCGATCATCGAGGATGCGGCCATCGTCACGTCCGGTGCGCTCATCGAGTGGATCGGCCCGCGTGATCAATTGCCGTCCGGCGAATACCCGGCGGTCAACGACCTGCAAGGCGCGTGGGTCACCCCCGGCCTGATCGACTGCCACACCCACACGGTGTTCGGTGGTAACCGCAGCGGCGAGTTTGAAAAACGTCTGCAAGGCGTCAGCTACGCCGAGATCGCGGCCTCCGGTGGCGGCATCGCCAGCACCGTGCGCGCGACTCGCGAAGCGACTGAAGACGAGCTGTTCGCCAGCGCCGCCAAACGCCTGAAAAGCCTGATGCGCGACGGCGTCACCACGGTGGAAATGAAGTCCGGCTACGGCCTCGATCTGGCCAACGAACGCAAGATCCTCCGAGTGATTCGTCGCCTGGAAAAAGAGCTGCCGATCAGTGTGCGCAGCACCTGTCTGGCCGCCCACGCGTTGCCACCGGAATACAAGGATCGCGCCGACGATTACATCGAGCTGATCTGTACCGAGATGCTGCCAGCCTTGGCCGCCGAAGGGCTGGTCGATGCCGTGGATGCTTTCTGCGAATACCTGGCGTTCTCGCCGGAGCAAGTCGAGCGCGTATTCATTGCGGCGCAAAAACTCGGACTGCCGGTGAAGCTGCACGCCGAGCAATTATCGTCGCTGCACGGCTCCAGCCTTGCCGCGCGCTATAAGGCGTTGTCGGCCGATCATCTGGAATTCATGGACGAGGCCGACGCCATCGCCATGGCCGAAGCCGACACCGTCGCGGTGTTGCTGCCGGGCGCGTTCTATTTCCTGCGTGAGACCCAGTTGCCGCCGATGGATGCCCTGCGCAAGCACAAGGTGAAAATCGCCATCGCCAGCGACCTCAACCCCGGCACCTCGCCGGCGCTGTCGTTGCGGCTGATGCTGAACATGGCCTGCACCTGTTTCCGCATGACCCCGGAAGAGGCACTGGCCGGCGCGACCCTTCATGCCGCGCAGGCATTGGGCATGGCCGATACACACGGTTCACTGGAAATCGGCAAGGTGGCGGATTTCGTTGCCTGGCAGATTGATCGTCCGGCGGATCTGGCCTACTGGCTCGGTGGTGATCTGGATAAACGCGTCGTCCGTCACGGCGTCGAATCAAGTCTGTAGGAGAGCGGTTGTGGATAAGGTTCTGAGCTTCAAACAAGGTCGCGTGCCGCTGCTGATCAGCATGCCGCACGCCGGCCTGCGCCTGACCCCGGAGGTCGAGGCCGGGCTGATCGCCGACGCGAAAAGCCTGCCGGATACTGACTGGCATATTCCGCAGCTCTATGACTTCGCTGAAGCGCTGGGCGCCAGTACGCTGGCTGCCGAGTATTCGCGTTTCGTCATCGACCTGAACCGGCCGTCCGACGACAAACCGTTGTACACCGGCGCGACCACCGGCCTGTACCCGGGGACGCTGTTCGATGGCATCCCGTTGTTCCGCGAAGGGCATGAGCCTTCGCAAGAACAGCGCGCGACTTATCTTGAACAGATCTGGACGCCGTATCACCGCACTTTGCAGGAAGAGCTGGCGCGGCTGAAGGCCGAGTTCGGTTATGCGCTGCTGTTCGATGCGCACTCGATCCGCTCGATCATCCCGCACCTGTTCGACGGCAAACTGCCGGACTTCAACCTGGGCACCTTCAATGGCGCCAGTTGCGATCCGCAACTCGCTACGCAGCTGGAAGCCATCTGTGCGCGCCACGACGATTACAGCCACGTGCTCAACGGCCGCTTCAAGGGCGGCCACATCACCCGCCATTACGGTAACCCGGCCGAGAACATCCACGCAGTGCAACTGGAGTTGTGCCAGAGCACCTACATGGAAGAGTTCGAACCGTTCCGCTATCGCGCCGACCTGGCCGAGCCGACGCGGGTGGTCCTCAAGGAGTTGCTGCAGCACTATCTGGCCTGGGGGCAAAAGCACTACGCGCAAAAATAGCGCCTGGCACCCAACCCTTGTAGGAGTGAGCCTGCTCGCGATAGCGGTGTGTCAGTCGCTGAAATATTGCCTGAACCAACGCCATCGCGAGCAGGCTCACTCCTACAAGTTTTTGTGTGCAGCAGACTGTGGTGCATGTCTGACAAGCGGTGACAGCGAGCGAGCATGCTCATTGACGTAAATCGGGTTTATGATGCCCAACGGCAGAATAAATAGAAGTCCCCCCAGGGATGACCTCGACCCTTTACGGAGCGCGCAATGCAGACTTTGTTTCCGCAGATCAAACCTCACGCCCGGCACGATCTGGCTGTCGATGACACCCACACGCTGTACGTCGACGAAAGCGGTTCACCGGAGGGTTTGCCGGTTGTGTTCATCCATGGCGGCCCCGGCGCCGGTTGCGACGCGCAAAGCCGTCGCTATTTCGATCCGAATCTCTATCGCATTGTCACCTTCGACCAGCGCGGTTGCGGCCGTTCCACCCCGCACGCCAGCCTGGAAAACAACACCACCTGGGATCTGGTCGCCGACCTTGAGCGCATCCGTAAACACCTGGGCATCGACAAATGGGTGCTGTTCGGCGGCTCGTGGGGTTCGACCCTGGCGCTGGCTTACGCGCAAACCCACCCTGAGCGTGTTCACGGTCTGATCTTGCGCGGGATCTTTCTCTGCCGCCCGCAAGAAATCGAGTGGTTCTATCAGGCTGGCGCCAGCCGTCTGTTCCCCGATTACTGGCAGGACTACATTGCACCGATCCCGCTGGACGAGCGCGACGACCTGCTCAGCGCTTTCCACAAACGCCTCACCGGCAACGACCAGATCGCCCAGATGCACGCGGCTAAAGCCTGGTCGACCTGGGAAGGGCGCACCGCGACCCTGCGGCCGAACCCGCTGGTGGTCGATCGTTTCTCCGAGCCGCAACGTGCGCTGTCGATTGCGCGGATCGAATGCCATTACTTCACCAACAACGCCTTCCTCGAGCCGAATCAACTGATTCGCGACATGGGCAAGATCGCTCATCTGCCCGGCGTGATCATCCACGGCCGCTACGACGTGATCTGCCCGCTCGACAATGCCTGGGAATTGCACCAGGCCTGGCCGAACAGCGAACTGCAGGTCATTCGTGATGCCGGCCATGCCGCCTCCGAACCGGGGATCACCGATGCGCTGGTGCGCGCGGCGAGCAACATGGCGCGTCGCCTGCTCGACCTGCCGCCGGAAGAAGCATGAAGGGGCTTTTACAGCGCGTAAGCGGTGCACGGGTTGAAGTCGCGGGCGAGGTAGTCGGGGCGGTAGATCAAGGTTTGCTGGTGCTGGTGGCGGTCGAACCCGACGACACGCATGCCAGCGCCGACAAACTTCTGCATAAGCTGCTTAACTATCGGGTATTCAGTGACGCCGAGGGCAAGATGAACTTGTCCCTGGCCGATGTGGGTGGTGGGTTGCTGCTGGTCTCTCAGTTCACCCTGGCCGCCGATACAAAAAGCGGGCTGCGACCGAGTTTTTCGACAGCGGCCCCTCCAGCCCTGGGCGAGGAATTGTTCGACTATCTATTAAACCGAGCGAAACAGATGCATGGCACTGTGGCATCAGGTAGATTCGGCGCGAATATGCAGGTGCACCTGGTCAACGATGGTCCGGTAACCTTCCTGTTACAGACATGAAAGCGCTTGAAACATCTTTTCTAGGGCTTTTCGACTGAAAACAGGCATTTTTCGCGATAAATACTTTGTTACCCCTGATGCGTTGTCATGCGGGCTACTAGATAATCGCGCGCTACGGGGATCAGCGTTCGTTGGTCCATTTTGACTTAGGTAGAGACTTGTCCGGATCCGATTGGGGAATCATTTTGCCCCAGCGGAGTCGGAACAATGCTCGCCAACCTGGCATATAGATAGCTGGCCGTTGGTTTTTTGATCTGTTTTCGGCGAGGGTTGCTCGTGATTGTTAGTCCCTGTAATGCAGCAAAATTGTCTGCCAAACGCGTGCGAAGTGCTCTGGTAGCGGGCTCGGCGCTCCTGTGCCTGCTCAGCGCCGGCCAGCTTTGGGCGTTCAATCTTGACGATGTATCGGCGAAGGCTAAAGAACTGGCCGGGCAGAAGTTCGAAGCCCCGCGCAGCAATCTGCCGAACGAGTTCCGCGACATGAAGTTCGCGGACTATCAGAAAATCCGCTTCCTCACCGAAAAGGCTGAGTGGGCTGATCAGAAGACCCCGTTCAAGCTCTCCTTCTATCACCAGGGTATGCACTTCGATACGCCGGTGAAAATCAACGAAATCACGGCGAACACCGTCGAAGAGATCAAATACGATCCGACGCGCTTCGATTTCGGCGACCTGAAATTCGATCCGAAAGCCACCGAACAACTGGGTTATGCCGGTTTCCGTGTGCTGTACCCGATCAACAAGGCCGACAAACAAGACGAAATCATGACCATGCTCGGCGCGAGCTACTTCCGCGTCGTTGGAAAGGGCCACACCTACGGTTTGTCGGCGCGTGGCCTGGCGATCGATACTGCGCTGCCGTCGGGCGAAGAATTCCCGCGTTTCCGCGAGTTCTGGATTCAACAGCCGAAGCCAGGCGACAAGCATCTGGTGATCTTCGCCTTGCTCGATTCGCCGCGTGCTACGGGTGCCTACCGTTTGATCCTGCGTCCGGGCAGCGACACCATTGTTGACGTCAAGGCGCAGGTGTTCCTGCGTGACAAGGTCGGCAAACTGGGCATTGCGCCGCTGACCAGCATGTTCCTCTTTGGCGCCAACCAGCCGTCGAAAGTCCTCAACTATCGTCGTGAACTGCACGACTCCAGTGGTCTGTCGATTCATGCCGGCAACGGCGAGTGGATCTGGCGTCCGCTGAACAACCCTAAACACCTGGCCGTGAGCAACTTCAGCGTCGAGAACCCGCGTGGTTTCGGCTTGCTGCAACGTGGCCGCGACTTCAGCCACTATGAAGACCTTGACGACCGCTACGACAAGCGCCCAAGCGCCTGGATCGAGCCGAAGGGCGAGTGGGGCAAAGGCACTGTTGATCTGGTAGAAATCCCGACCGCCGATGAAACCAACGACAACATCGTTGCGTTCTGGAGCCCGGAGACCCTGCCGGAGCCAGGCAAGCCTCTGGACTTCGCCTACCGCCTGCACTGGACCATGGACGAAGCGGCGATTCACGCGCCGGACAGCGCCTGGGTTTCGCAGACGCTGCGTTCGACCGGTGACGTCAAGCAATCGAACCTGATCCGTCAGCCGGATGGCAGCGTTGCCTACCTGGTCGATTTCGAAGGTCCATCGCTCGCGGCCCTGACGCCGGATGCGGACGTTCGCAGCCAGGTCAGCGTTGGCGACAACGCCGAACTTGTTGAAAACAGCGTGCGCTACAACCCTGAAACCAAGGGCTGGCGTTTGACTCTGCGGATGAAAATCAAGGACGCGAGCAAGTCGACCGAGATGCGTGCTGCCTTGGTTCAGCCTGTCGTAACCGCTGATCTGGCGAAATCGGTGCCGGCGTCCAATTCGTCTGTCGCCAAGGCCGACAAGGTCGCCGCCAAGCAACAAGAGAAACTCGACAAGGAAGCCAAGGCAGCCGAGGCCAAACAGGCCGACGCCAAGCCAGCCGTAGATGCCAAGGACAAGGCCAACAAAGACGCCAAGCAGCCAGCCGCTGCGGACGCGGCCCCAGCCACACCGGAATCGGCACCGACTGAAGAAGTCCTGACCGAGACCTGGAGCTATCAGTTGCCTGCCGATGAGTAACTCTCAAGTACAGCCAGAGACTCTGTCCGAGTATCTGGCGCATCTGCCGATGACCGACGAGCAGCGCGCGGAACTCGCGGGTTGCCAGTCGTTCAGCGAGCTGCATCAACGCCTGTCGTCGTCAACGTTCGACGCTCCTGCCGAGGCCGCCCAGGCTTCGGTGGGCAAGCGCCTGACCCTGAGCACCGCCGAAGAGCTGGAAGAAGCGGAAATGCTGGCGCTCGACGCCAGCGGCCGCGTCAGCCTCAAGGCCACGCCGCCGATTCGTCGCACCAAAGTCGTACCGGAGCCGTGGCGCACCAATATTCTGGTGCGTGGCTGGCGCCGTCTGACCGGTCGCACCAACCCGCCACAGCCGCCGAAAGACGAAAACGTCCTGCCGGCGGCGCGCTGGCGCACTGTCGGTTCGATCCGTCGCTACATTCTGTTGGTGCTGATGCTTGGCCAGACCATCGTCGCCGGCTGGTACATGAAAGGCATCATGCCGTACCAGGGCTGGTCGTTCGTCGATCTCGATGAAGTCCTGCATCAACCGCTGATGCAAACAGCCACGCAAGTGCTGCCGTATGCGCTGCAAACCAGCATCCTGATTCTGTTCGGGATTCTGTTCTGCTGGGTTTCGGCTGGTTTCTGGACCGCGCTGATGGGCTTCCTTGAGCTGCTCACCGGTCACGATAAATACCGTATCTCCGGCAAAAGCGCCGGCAACGAGCCGATTGCCAAGGACGCACGCACCGCACTGGTGATGCCAATCTGCAACGAAGACGTGCCGCGAGTGTTTGCCGGTTTGCGCGCTACGTTCGAATCGGTCGCCGCCACCGGTGATCTCGATCGTTTCGACTTTTTCGTGTTGAGCGACAGTAACGACACCGATATCTGCGTCGCCGAGCAACAGGCGTGGCTGGATGTCTGCCGCGAGGCCAAAGGCTTCGGCAAGATATTCTATCGCCGCCGTCGCCGTCGGGTGAAACGCAAGAGCGGCAACCTCGACGACTTCTGCCGTCGTTGGGGCGGTGACTACAAGTACATGGTTGTGCTCGACGCCGACTCGGTGATGAGCGGCGAGTGCCTGACCAGTCTGGTGCGCTTGATGGAAGCCACGCCGGACGCCGGGATCATCCAGACCGCGCCACGTGCGTCGGGCATGGACACCCTGTATGCGCGCATGCAGCAGTTCGCGACCCGTGTGTACGGGCCGCTGTTTACCGCCGGTCTGCACTTCTGGCAGTTGGGTGAATCCCACTACTGGGGCCACAACGCGATCATCCGCATGAAGCCGTTTATCGACCACTGCGCCTTGGCGCCGTTGCCGGGCAAAGGCGCGTTCTCCGGAGCGATCCTGTCGCACGACTTCGTTGAAGCCGCGCTGATGCGCCGTGCCGGTTGGGGCGTATGGATTGCCTACGACCTGCCGGGCAGCTACGAAGAACTGCCGCCGAACCTGCTCGATGAACTCAAGCGTGACCGTCGCTGGTGCCACGGCAACCTGATGAACTTCCGCCTGTTCCTGGTCAAAGGCATGCACCCGGTACACCGTGCGGTGTTCCTGACGGGCGTAATGTCATACCTGTCAGCGCCGTTGTGGTTCTTCTTCCTGGTGTTGTCGACCGCGCTGCTGGCGGTGAACACGCTGATGGAGCCGCAGTACTTCCTTGAACCCCGTCAGCTCTATCCATTGTGGCCACAATGGCACCCGGACAAGGCGATTGCGCTGTTCTCGACGACGATCGTGCTGCTGTTCCTGCCGAAACTGTTGAGCATCATCCTGATCTGGGCGAAGGGCGCGAAAGAGTTCGGCGGCAAGTTCAAGGTGACCTTGTCGATGCTGCTGGAGATGCTGTTCTCCATGCTGCTGGCGCCGGTGCGGATGATTTTCCACACCCGTTTCGTACTGGCCGCGTTCCTCGGCTGGGCGGCGACCTGGAACTCGCCGCAGCGTGACGACGACTCGACGCCATGGAGCGAAGCAGTCAAGCGCCACGGCCCGCAAACCCTGCTGGGCTTCTGCTGGGCGCTGCTGGTGGTCTGGCTGAACCCGAGCTTCCTGTGGTGGCTGGTGCCGATCGTCGGTTCGCTGATGTTGTCGATCCCGGTATCGGTGATCTCCAGCCGTGTCGGCCTAGGTCTGAAGTCCCGTGACGAGAGCCTGTTCCTCATCCCTGAGGAATACAATCCGCCACAGGCACTGCTGGACACCGACAAGTACACCCATGAAAACCGTTGGCACGCGCTCAACGACGGCTTTGTCCGTGCGGTGGTCGATCCACAGCAGAACGCTTTGGCGTGCTCGCTGGCGACGTCCCGTCATGGCCAGGCTGAGCCGATCGAGTGGCTGCGTCAGGAGCGTGTGCGTCACGCCCTGAAGGTTGGCCCGGCGGCGCTGAGCAACCATGATCGCCTGCAACTGCTGAGCGATCCGGTGGCTTTGGCGCGACTGCACGAGCTGGTCTGGGCCGAAGGTCACGCCGAGTGGCTGGATGCATGGCGGGCTTCGGTGAAAGCCGATCCGCATGCGCCGTTGCTGCCGCTGCGACCGCTGAGCCTGCAGGCGCAGCCGGCCTGATAAAGAAACCCCGCGATGTTGCGGGGTTTTTTTAATTCTACGGCCCGACCCATAACAACAATTCCCGGCAAAAAACCTTGTGCAAACGGACGAGTGCGTTAGCATCCGTCCCCGAATTGGCGCACCCGGGCTTTTTGGCCCGCCTCTGTTGGTTTTCGCGCCGCAAACGCAATGGTTTTGGGGACTTGAAGATGAAGAAGTATCTGTCGATGCTGCTGGTCGGCGTCACGGCACTGGTTGCAGTCAATGCGGCGCATGCTGGTGCCATCGATGACGCGGTCAAGCGCGGCACGTTGAAAGTCGGTATGGATCCGACCTACATGCCGTTCGAAATGACCAACAAGCGCGGCGAAATCATCGGCTTCGAAGTCGACATCCTCAAAGCCATGTCAAAGGCCATGGGCGTCAAACTCGAGCTGGTTTCGACCGGTTACGACGGCATCATCCCGGCGCTGATGACCGACAAGTTCGACATGATCGGCAGCGGCATGACCCTGACTCAGGAGCGTAACCTGCGCCTGAACTTCAGCGAACCGTTCATCGTCGTTGGCCAGACCCTGCTGATCCGCAAGGAGCTGGAAGGCACCATCAAGTCGTACAAAGACCTGAACACTGCTGACTACCGCATCACCTCCAAGCTCGGCACCACCGGCGAAATGGTCGCCAGGAAGCTGATCTCCAAAGCCAAGTACCACGGCTACGACAATGAGCAGGAAGCCGTGCTCGACGTGGTCAACGGCAAGGCCGACGCGTTTATCTATGACGCGCCGTACAACGTGGTTGCGGTGACCAAGGTCGGCGCTGGCAAACTGGTGTTCCTCGACAAGCCGTTCACCTACGAGCCTTTGGCGTTTGGTCTGAAGAAGGGTGATTACGACAGCCTCAACTTCATCAACAACTTCCTGCACCAGATCCACGAAGACGGCACCTACGATCGCATCCATGACAAGTGGTTCAAGAGCACCGAGTGGCTCAAGGACATGGAATAACGCCGGTCAGCCAGACCGCGTCGCTCCTTTCGCGAGCAGGCTCGCTCCCACATTTGAAATGCATTCCAATGTGGGAGCGAGCCTGCTCGCGAAGAGGGCCTTGTAAGCAACACCAATCCCGGAACCTGCAATGAAACATAAAAAAGCCCAATGGCCGTGGCACGTCCTCACCGTGCTGGTGCTGGTCGGCCTGGCGGGCGCTTTGTATTACGCGACGTCGCTGATGTCCTACGAATGGCGCTGGAACCGTGTGCCGCAGTACTTCGCCTATCAGGCCGAAGAAACCCAGCGTGCCACCGACATCTCCACCGTCACGGAGCTGGTGCGCAAGGGCGGCAGCGCGCAAGTCACCCTGCGCAACGACGCCGGTGACGAGCAGCACCTGACGGTCGACGAGAACAGCCTGCAATTCGCTCAGGGCGACGATGTGGCCGAAGGCGATGTCGTCGGTGTCACCCGCCATTGGGCAGCAGGACCGCTGATGTGGGGGCTGTGGACGACGCTCTGGCTATCGGTGGTCTCCGGGATTCTGGGTCTGCTGATCGGTCTGGTCACCGGGCTGTGCCGCTTGTCGAGCAACCCGACCCTGCGCGACCTCTCGACGATTTATGTCGAACTGGTGCGCGGCACGCCGCTGCTGGTGCAGATCTTCATTTTCTACTTCTTCATCGGCACGGTGATGAACCTGTCCCGCGAGTTCGCCGGGATCGCCGCGCTGTCGTTGTTCACCGGCGCTTACGTGGCCGAGATCATCCGTTCCGGCGTGCAATCGATTGCACGCGGTCAGAACGAAGCGGCGCGCTCGCTGGGACTGAGTGCCGGCCAGTCGATGCGCCATGTGGTGCTGCCGCAAGCCTTGAAACGCGTGCTGCCGCCATTGGCCGGGCAGTTCATCAGTCTGGTCAAGGACACGTCCTTGGTGTCGGTGATCGCTATCACCGAGCTGCTGAAAAGCGGCCGCGAAGTCATCACCACGTCGTTCTCGCCGTTCGAGATTCTGTTCTGCGTCGCCGGCCTTTACCTGTTGATCAACCTGCCGCTGTCGAAAATCGCCAGCCGGCTTGAGCGGAGGCTCGCGCAAAGTGATTGAAGTCCGCGATCTGGTAAAAGTCTTCGACACCCGCGGTCAGGTGGTGCGCGCTGTGGATAACGTCAGCACCACGGTGGCCAAGGGCGAAGTGCTGGTGGTGATCGGCCCGTCCGGTTCCGGCAAATCGACCTTCCTGCGCTGCCTCAACGGCCTGGAAGAATTCGACTCAGGCTCGGTGAGCATCGACGGCTTGCAACTGGCCGACCCGAAAACCGACGTCAATGCCTACCGCCGTGAAGTCGGCATGGTGTTTCAGCATTTCAATCTGTTCCCGCACATGACCGTGCTGGAAAACCTCTGTCTGGCGCAGAAAGTCGTGCGCAAGCGCGGCAAGAAAGAGCGCGAGGCGAAGGCCATGGAATTGCTGCAAAAGGTCGGGATTGCGCAGAAGGCCAACGAGTTTCCGTCGCGCCTGTCCGGTGGTCAGCAGCAGCGCGTGGCCATTGCGCGGGCGCTGGCGATGGAACCGAAGGTTATGTTGTTCGACGAGCCGACTTCGGCACTTGACCCGGAAATGGTCGGCGAGGTGCTGGACGTGATGAAGAACCTGGCCGTAGAAGGCATGACCATGGTCTGTGTGACCCACGAGATGGGCTTTGCCCGGGAAGTGGCGGATCGGGTGCTGTTTTTCGATCACGGCAAACTGCTGGAAGATGCCGCGCCGGCAGAGTTCTTTGATGCGCCGAAGGATCCACGGGCTCAGGCCTTCCTGCGTCAGGTTCTGTAAAAAGCAGCGGCCTGGGGGCCGCTAATCGCGAGCAGGCTCACTCCTACAGTGGTTTTGTGTTGTTGCACAAAAGGTGTAAACACCGCAAAACCTGTGGGAGCGAGCCTGCTCGCGAATCGCATCACCTCGGTCCACAGCGAACCGAGGTGGATGAATCACCTCAAACCTTGAAGCGACCCACCAGCATCTGCAGATGCGTCCCCAGGCGTGCCAGCTCAACGCTCGACGCCGCGGTCTCTTCACTCGCCGCCGACGTCTGATCCGACACATCGCGCACATTCAACACGCTACGGTTGATCTCTTCAGCCACCGCGCTCTGCTGTTCAGCTGCTGCCGCAATCTGCTGGTTCATCGCCTGAATCGCCGACACCGTGCGGGTGATGCTTTCCAGCGAACCGCCGGCGCGACGGGTCAGCTCAACGCTGCTGTCGGTCAGGGTGCGGCTGTTGTCCATGATCGTTGCGACTTGCTGAGTACCGTTTTGCAGGCCGACAATCAGTTCTTCGATCTCTTCGGTGGACTTCTGCGTGCGCTGGGCGAGGCTGCGTACTTCGTCGGCGACTACGGCAAAACCACGTCCGGCTTCACCGGCACGCGCCGCTTCAATCGCCGCGTTGAGGGCCAGCAGGTTGGTTTGCTGGGCCACGGATTTGATCACGTCGAGGACGCTGCCGATCTTGTCGCTTTCGCGTTTCAGTTCGCCCATGGCTTCGGTGGAGTGACCCACTTCAACCGCCAGACGCTCGATCTGCGCGATGGCTTCGCCGACCACTTTGTCGCCTTCGCGGGCCTGCTGGTCAGCGGCCACGGCGGCTTCCGAAGCTTCCTCGGCGTTGCGCGCGACTTCCTGCACGGTCGCGGCCATTTCGTTCATGGCAGTGGCGACCTGGTCGGTCTCGATCTTCTGATTGTTGACCCCGGCGCTGGTCTGCTCGGTCACGGCCGACAGCTCTTCAGCGGCGCTGGCGATCTGCGTAACGCCGTCGCTGATCCCGCCGATCAGCTCGCGCAGACCTTGGGTCATGCTCTGCATCGAGCGTTGCAACTGGCCGAGTTCGTCGCGGCGCAGGGAGACCAGGTTGTGAGTCAGGTCGCCGGCCGCCACGCGTTCAGCGACTTGCAGGGTCTGGTTCAGTGGAATGATGATCTGACGGGTGATCGCCCAAGCCGCCAGAAGGCCAAAAGCTACGGCCAGCAGCGTGGCGATCATCAGCATGTTCTTGGCGTGGGCGGCATCGGTGTCGCGCACGACGGTTTGCGATTCGGTGAGTTTCTTGCTGACGTCGAGCAGGATCTCGCCCTGAGTCGACATGCTTGCCTGAGCCTTGGCAGTGTTGACTTGAGAGTCGCGGAATTGGCTGACCGCCGCACGATAAGCTTTGATCGAATCAGCGGCCTGTTGCAGGTTGGCGATGTGCTGCTCCGGCAGTTTCGATGGCAGGCTTTCGAGGTTTTTCAGCGCATTGTCGATCGCGTCCAGCGCTGGCTGTTCGGCGTCGGCCTTGCCGCTGTAGGTGTAGCCGCGAACCTGGTAGCGCGCCTGTTGCAGCAGTTTGCTCAGCTCGATGACGCTATTGAATTGCGCGACGCTATCGCCCTGCAGCACGGATTTTTCAACTTCGGACACCTTGGCCACAGCGTTGTCGGCACTGGCGCCAAGTTTGCTGCGAGCGTCTTCGCGCTGCACGGTGGCCTGGGTCATGTCAGCGAAGGCGCGTTTGTACTCGGCGACGGCGGCCAGTTGCTGATCGACCATGGCTGCGTCGGACGGTTGCTCGATCAGGCTGCGGGCGGTTTGCAGGCCACTGTCGAGTTTGCTCAGCAGTTCGTTGACCGCGCCCGGGCCTTGTTCGCCACGGCGTGCTTCATAGTCCAGGCGCGCGAGGCGCAGGTCCTTGGTCAGCTCGTTGAGGCTGGAAATGAACCCAAGCTTGTCACCACGGCTGATGATGCCGCTCATGCCGGACCAGCCGGTGAAGGTGATCAACAGCGTCAGCAACAGCACCAGGCCGAAACCAATACCCAGCTTGCGTTTGACGCTGACGTTCCCAAGATTCTCGGCTAACCAACGGTACATGCGACGACTCCCCGACCACTAATTGGACTTATGGGGACTGTATCGGCTGAGTGATGGCAATCTGTAACACCATTTGTCCGGCAGTCCTGAGGCTCGCTGGAATGCTGGACTGCTGGACTGCTGGAACGCTGGAACGCTGGAATGCCGGAACGCTGGACTGTAGGAGCTGCCGCAGGCTGCGATCTTTTGATCTTGCTTTAACAAGACAACATCAAGAGATCGCAGCCTGCGGCAGCTCCTACAGGGGATCGGTGTGACGCTTAGAACAGGCGGGCGAGGAGGGCGGTGACGGCGGTTTCGACGCGCAGGATGCGCTCGCCCAGTTGCACCGGTTGCAGGCCGGATTTGGCCAGCAGGTCGATTTCGTAAGGGATCCAGCCGCCTTCGGGGCCGATGGCCAATGTGACCGGTTCGCTGAGCGCGCGCGGGCACGGCGGATAGTTGCCGGGATGGCCGACCAGGCCGAGGGTACCTTCGGTAATCGCCGGCAGGCGGTCTTCAACAAAAGGCTTGAAGCGCTTCTCGATGATGATTTCTGGCAGCACGGTATCGCGTGCCTGTTCAAGACCGAGGATCAAATTTGCGCGAATCGCTTCCGGTTCAAGAAATGGCGTCTGCCAGAAACTCTTCTCGACTCGGTAGCTGTTGACCAGAATCACCTTGGACACGCCCATGGTTGCCACGGTCTGAAACACCCGGCGGAGCATTTTCGGGCGGGGCAGGGCCAACACGAGAGTAAGCGGCAATTTCGCCGGTGGCGGCTGATCGAGGGTGACGCGCAATTCAGCCTCACCTGCCTCCAGCCGCAGCAACTCCGCCGAGCCCATCAAACCATCGATACGCCCCACACGCAGGCTGTCACCGACTTCCGAACGGTGGACTTCCTGCATGTGCGTCAGGCGACGATCACGCAGCACCACGCGGTCGGCCGCAATGAAATCGGCCTCTTCGAGCAACAGCAGGTTCATGCCTGGGTCGCTGGCGGCTGGTCGTTGTGATCGTCGGCCGGGGTTTCGTCCGGGCGTTCGCGCTTGCTGATCAGGCCACCGAACAGAATGCCGATTTCAAACAGCATCCACATCGGCACAGCCAGCAGCGTCTGCGAAAAGATGTCCGGCGGCGTCAGGATCATGCCGACCACGAAGCAGCCGATGATTACGTACGGGCGGATTTTCTTCAGGTATTTGACGTCGACCACGCCGATCCATACCAGCAGCACTACGGCCACCGGGATTTCAAACGCCACGCCGAAGGCGAAGAACAGCGTCATGACGAAATCGAGGTAGCTGGCGATGTCGGTCATCATTTCCACGCCGGCCGGGGTGGCGGCGGCGAAGAATTTGAAGATCAGCGGGAACACGAAGTAATAGGCGAACGCCATGCCGGTGTAGAACAGCAGGATGCTGGAGACCAGCAGCGGTACAGCGATGCGCTTCTCATGCTTGTACAGGCCCGGCGCGATAAAGCCCCAGATCTGATGCAGGATCACCGGAATCGCCAGAAACAGCGAAACCATCATCGTCAGCTTCAGCGGCGTCAGGAACGGCGACGACACATCGGTGGCGATCATCGTCGCGCCGACTGGCAGGTACTGGCGCAGCGGCGTCGAGACGAAGGTGTAGATCTGCTGGGTGAAGGCGAACAGCCCGGCGAAGATGATGAAGATCGCCGCCACGCAACGCAGCAGACGGGTGCGCAACTCGGTGAGGTGCGAAACCAGCGGCATGTGCTGGTCGTTTTCGGGGAGGCTAGGGCCTGTCATCGGTCATTTCCTGTGTCGCGCCGAGCCCGTATTTGCGCAGGGCAAGGCGCGAGGCGCGTAGTTTGGCGTTTCAAATAAGCAACGAGTAACGCAGCCCTGCGCAAATACGGGCCGGCCCTTCGGGTTGTGCCTGAAAGCGGGCCAGGCTGCGTTGTAGTCCTTGGGAAGGTAAAGCACATTCCCTGCGGACTACGCCTTGCCTGGCCCGCTTTCAGGCGACAACGCGACACAGGAAATGACCGATGACAGGCCCTTGTCATGGGGCTCGCGGCGGCAAAGTAGGATCGTGAGGCGCTGGTGTGATCGGCGCGGCGGTTTGAGCTACGTGTTCAACCGAAGTTTCTGCGGCAACGGGCGACGGTTCTGTCGGCGCTACAACGGCAGCAGGTGCTGTTATTGGAGCAGGTGCAGCAGGCGCGGTTGGCGCATGAATCGTCTGCTGTCCGACATGCTCAACTTCAACCGGCGTCGGCTCTTGCTGAACCGGCTGGAAGATCTTCCGCGCCTCTTGCTCCAGCGACAGAATGTGCTCGTTGTGCAGTTGCCGACGAATCTCGTCGGCACCGATTTCACGTTCAACTTCCTGTTTGATCGCGTTGAAGCTGCGCTTCAGCCGGCCGACCCACAGGCCAGCGGTGCGTGCAGCGCCCGGCAGACGCTCGGGGCCCAGCACCAGCAGGGCAACGAGGCCGACGAGCAGCAGTTCAGAGAAGCTGATACCAAACATTAGTCAGTGCTCACACGTCTTTGCGGATCGGCTCTTCGACTTTCTGCGCCTGCACGTCAATGGTGTGCGGCGGATTGGCCTGAGCGGTGGCTTGCGGCTGAACCGGTGGCACCGGTTGCGCAGGCGTGACGGTTGGATCGGCGGCAGGTTTCTCGTCGTCGTTCATGGCCTTGCGGAAGCCCTTGATCGACTCGCCAACGTCGGTGCCGAGGTTTTTCAGTTTCTTGGTGCCGAACACCAGCACCACGACTACCAGAATGACGATCCAGTGTTTCCAGTCAAAAATGCCCATGTTGCTGTTCCTCTCTAAAAGTTGTTCAGGCGGACGGACGCGAGGCTTTCTCGACGTGTCCGGACAGACCGAAGCGACGATCCAGTTCATCGAGCACAGCCTGCGGATGCTGCCCCAGTTGGGCGAGCATGACCATGCTGTGGAACCACAGGTCGGCGGTCTCGTAGATCACGTCGCTGCAGTCACCGCTGATGGCGGCGTCCTTGGCGGCAATAATGGTTTCGACCGACTCTTCGCCGACTTTCTCCAGAATCTTGTTCAAGCCCTTGTGATACAGACTAGCTACATATGAGCTGTCGGCAGCAGCGCCCTTGCGCTCTTCAAGCACCTGAGCGAGGCGGGTCAGGGTGTCACTCATGTTTGTGTCCTGCGGAATAGATAGCGTGCGGGTCTTTCAGAACCGGGTCGACGGTTTTCCAGTCGCCGTTTTCGAAGACACGGTAAAAGCAGCTTTGACGGCCGGTATGGCAAGCGATGTCGCCGATCTGTTCAACCATCAGGATGATCACGTCGGCGTCACAGTCCAGACGCATCTCATGCAAGGTCTGCACATGGCCGGACTCTTCGCCCTTGCGCCACAGCTTGCCACGGGAACGTGACCAGTAGATTGCACGGTTTTCCGCGGCGGTCAGTTCGAGCGCTTCGCGGTTCATCCAGGCCATCATCAATACACGTCCGGTCTTGTGATCCTGGGCTATCGCCGGCACCAGGCCATCAGCGTCCCATTTGATCTCGTCCAGCCAGTTTTTCATCTTCGACTCCGACAGCGAACCCACACTTCAATAGTCGGGTTCAGGCGTTGAAACAGTGTGCCAGCCGATCACGGAACTGGCTATCGGCGAACGACCAGATACAAGCCGACTGCCACCATGATTCCGGCCGGCCAATGCCCCAATTCGTGCAATGGGCCACCGATGGCGAGGATCACCCCGCCGGCCAGATGCGCGCAACCGAGCAGGCGCAGGAACCAGTCGTCCTTGCGTTTGTGCCACGGTGGCGGCGGGTCGTAGGCATGCGGCTGGGACATGCGTTCGAGCAGGTCACGCGCCATGTTGGCCAGGTGCGGCAGCTGTTCGAACTGGCTCTGCACGTTGCCGAGCAAGGCTTTCGGGCTGACGCGTTCGCGCATCCAGCGTTCGAGGAACGGCTGCGCGGTGTTCCACAGATCCAGATCCGGGTACAACTGGCGGCCGAGGCCTTCGATGTTCAGCAGGGTTTTTTGCAGCAGCACCAGCTGCGGCTGGACTTCCATGTTGAAGCGTCGTGCGGTCTGGAACAGGCGCATCAGCACCTGGCCAAATGAAATATCTTTTAACGGTTTTTCGAAGATCGGCTCGCACACGGTACGGATGGCCGCTTCGAACTCGTTGAGCTTGGTTTCTGCCGGCACCCAGCCCGAATCGATGTGCAATTGCGCCACGCGGCGGTAGTCACGCTTGAAGAACGCGAACAGGTTGCGCGCCAGATAATCCTGGTCTTCCGGGGTCAGGCTGCCGACGATACCGCAGTCGATCGCGATGTACTGCGGGCTCCACGGGTTGACGGTGCTGACGAAGATGTTGCCCGGGTGCATGTCGGCGTGGAAGAAGCTGTCGCGGAACACCTGGGTGAAGAAGATCTCCACGCCGCGCTCGGCGAGCATTTTCATGTCGGTGCGCTGGTCGGCGAGGGTCGCCAGATCGGTGACCTGAATGCCGTAGATGCGCTCCATCACCAGTACTTTCGGCCGGCACCAGTCCCAATAGACCTGCGGCACATAAAGCAGCGGCGAACCTTCGAAATTGCGCTTCAACTGGCTGGCGTTGGCCGCCTCGCGCAGCAGATCGAGTTCGTCGTAAATGGTTTTTTCGTAATCCTGCACCACGTCCACCGGGTGCAGCAGACGCGCGTCGGCCGAAAGTTTTTCAGCGGCGCGGGCGAGGATGAACAGCCACGCCAGATCCTGCGCGATGATCGGTTTCAGGCCCGGGCGGATGACCTTGACCACCACCTCTTCACCGGTTTTCAGCTGCGCGGCATGCACCTGCGCCACCGACGCCGAGGCCAGCGGTTCGACGTCGAAACGGCTGAACACGTCGCTGATCTTCTTGCCCAGCTGTTCTTCGATCAGCTTGATCGACAGCTGCGAATCGAACGGCGGCACGCGATCCTGCAAGCGCATCAGCTCATCGGCGATGTCTTCCGGCAGCAAATCACGGCGGGTCGAAAGAATCTGCCCGAACTTGATGAAAATCGGCCCAAGATCCTGCAACGCCAGACGCAAACGCGCGCCCCGGCTCAGATCCAGCGGCTTGCGCGGGAACCAGCGCCACGGCAGCACATAGCGCAGCGCCAGGAGGAACCAGGGCAGCGGCAGATCGAACAGCAGGTCATCGAGACGGTAGCGGATCACGACGCGCTGGATGCGCAACAGACGGCGGACGGCAAGCAGCTTCATGCGTTATCGCTTGGGTCGAGGGATCGGGAAAGGCGCTCGAAGCGCGCCTCGAGACGTTCCAGATCAAGTTTGATCCGGTCCAGTTCACTGAACCGCGCTTCGGCTTCGCGCTGCCCGACGAGGGTGCGCGATTCTTCAGCGAGGTATTCGGCGAGGTTCTGGTTGAGGCTGGCAAATCCTTGTTGATACCAGCGCGCGCGGCTGCGCAAGTGACCGCCAATCAATTGCGTGGCGACCGGGCCGAGCCAGCGCGAGAGTTCGTACTCCCAGTCCAGCTCAAGATCCTGCAGCACGCCGGCCAGATCCAGCAGCACGCCGCTGTCGCCATCGAGCTCGACTTCCGGGGCGTGCAACACCGCGGTCTTGTCTTTGCTCATGGCCAGTTTGATCAGGCTCGAAGCCGGGGCGCGCAAGGTGCAGTCGACACCGGTTTCCCAGTGGGACGCCAGCATCAAGCCTTCGTCGCTCGGCAAGATGAACAGTTGCAGCGCCGGGCTGCGGCAGTCGACGGCAATCACTTTGCCGGTCAAATGCGCGAGCCGCGGCAGCGCCGTGCTGTCGAGACGCAGCACCCGGTTGAGGCCGAGTTCGACGCTGGCGAGCAGCCCGGTGAGCAGCATCAGGGCTTGATGCCGCGGTGCAGGGCAACGATGCCTGCGGTCATGTTGTGATAGGTCACGCGGTCGAAACCGGCGTCGACCATCATCGACTTCAGGGTTTCCTGATTCGGGTGCATGCGGATCGATTCGGCCAGGTAGCGATAGCTTTCCGAGTCATTGGTGATCAGCTTGCCCATCAGCGGCATGAAAGCGAACGAGTAGGCGTCGTAGGCTTTCGACATCAGCGCATTGGTCGGCTTGGAGAACTCCAGCACCAACAGACGACCACCAGGCTTGAGTACGCGCAGCATCGAGCGCAGTGCGTCTTCCTTGTGCGTCACGTTGCGCAGGCCGAAGGCGATGGTCACGCAGTCGAAATGGTTGTCCGGGAACGGCAGTTTTTCGGCGTCCGCCTGAACGAATTCAACGTTGCCGGCAACACCCAGATCGAGCAGACGGTCGCGACCGACCTTGAGCATCGATTCGTTGATGTCAGCCAAAACCACCTGACCGGTCGGGCCGACCAGATGCGAGAATTTTTTGGTCAGGTCGCCAGTACCGCCGGCGATGTCCAGCACGCGGTTACCGCTGCGCACGCCGGACAGTTCGATCGCGAAACGCTTCCACAGACGGTGCATGCCGCCCGACAGAAGGTCGTTCATCAGGTCGTATTTGGCGGCTACCGAGTGGAAAACCTCAGCGACTTTTTCCGCTTTCTGGCTTTCCGGAACGTTTTTGAAGCCGAAGTGAGTGGTGGGTTCGGCATCGCTGCCTTTGCGCTGATCAGTCATATCGCTGTCACCAAAAGAGAATGCGCGACATTCTAATCCCCAAGCCATGCTTTGTCTTGGAATGGCTAAAGGTAAGATGGGCAACCTTCGGGACGATTTGCCGCAGCGGCGGTCAAGATTTACCGACACCTATTCATCCATCAGGAGTTATTCAATGGCCAAAATCACTGTTGAGCGCGCCCACACCCTGGGCAAGGAAGCTGCCCGCGAGAAGGCTGACAAGCTGGCGCAGAAACTCTCCGAGCAATATGGTCTGGAGCCGCAGTGGTCGGGCGACACCCTCAACCTCAAGCGGTCGGGTGTGAAAGGCGCGGTGCATGTGGCGGACGATTCGATCAAGGTCGACGTCGACCTGGGCCTGATGATGTCGGCCATGAGCGGCATGATCAAAGCCGAAATCGAAAAAGCCCTCGATAAAGCGCTGGTCTGATCGCGATTTTCGGTAACCCGATACCCCCTGTGGGAGCGAGCCTGCTCGCGAAAGCGGTGCGTCAGTCGACTCAAATATTGACTGATACACCGCTTTCGCGAGCAGGCTCGCTCCCACATTTGTTTTGTGGTGCCCTTGCTGTTTATGTCAGTTGTTAGGGTGCCGTTTCTAATTTTTCTGCCTACTTTGTGCCTGAGCCCGACACTTTCGCGGGCAGTTCCTCAAACCTTCTGCGCGTGAGGTGCACCATGGCCAAAGTTATTTTGAAGAAAAAAATCGACGCTTCGACTTCTGCTCTGAGCGACGTCAAATCCTATGCCCGCAAGATCTGGCTGGCAGGCCTGGGTGCCTACGCCAAGGTCGGCCAAGAGGGTAGCGAGTACTTTCAAGAGTTGATCCAGGCTGGTCAAACTGTTGAAAAGAAAGGCAAAAAAGTCGTCACCGAAAAACTCGAAGCGGCCAACGCCGAGATTGATGATGCCAAGAGTGAAGTCAGCTCGTTCAAAGGTCGCGTCGAAGTTCAGCTCGACAAGGTCGAGAAGGCGTTCGACTCCCGTGTAGCAAGCGCCTTGAATCGTATCGGCATTCCGTCTAAACATGACGTTGAGACACTCTCTGCTAAGCTCGATGAGCTGACGGCATTGCTCGAACGCGTCGCGCGTAAATCTTAAGGAGAACGGGATGGCTGGCAAAAAGAACACCGATAAAGAAAGCAGCTCGTGGGTCGGGAAGGTCGAATCCTACTCCCGCAAAATCTGGCTGGCTGGTTTAGGCGTGTACTCGAAGATCGACACTGACGGCAGCAAGCTCTTCGATACATTGGTCAAAGACGGCGAGAAAGCCGAGAAGCTCACCAAGTCGGCAGTCGGCAAAAAAGTCGATGCCGCCAAGGACTCCGCTTCTTCGGCCAAGTCGCGCATCAGCGGCGTGAAAGATCGCGCACTGGGCAAGTGGGACGAGCTGGAAGGGGCTTTCGACAAGCGCCTGAACAGCGCGATTTCGCGCCTGGGTGTACCGAGCCGCAATGAAGTGAAAGCGCTGCACAGCAAGGTGGAAACCTTGACCAAGCAGATCGAAAAACTCACCGGCGAAAAGGCCCGTCCAGTCGCGGCGAAAACCGCAGCGGCCAAGCCTGCAACCAAAACGGCTGCGGCTAAACCAGCAGCCAAAACTGCGGCCAAGCCACTGGTCAAAGCGGCCGCGAAGCCTGCCGCCAAAGCAGCGGCCAAGCCAGCGGCGAAAACCGCAGCCGCCAAGCCAGCAGCTAAAGCAGCGGCCAAACCGGTCGCCGCCAAAGCCGCAGCCAAACCTGCTGCCAAAACTGCAGCGAAGCCAGCTGCAAAACCAGCCGCCAAGCCAGCAGCGAAAACCGCTGCCGCCAAACCTGCTGCGAAGCCTGCCGCGAAACCGGCTGCCGCGAAAAAACCTGCAGTGAAAAAACCGGCCGCGCCGAAAGCCGCTGCGCCAAAACCGGCAGCGCCTGCTGCTGCCAAACCTGCCACTCCGGCAGCTCCGGTCAGCGCGTCGAACTCCGCCGCAGCACCGACTCCGGTGGCCACCCCGACTGCAGCATCGACACCGTCGACGCCAACCAGTCAGTCCTGATTTTTCAGGGCAAAACAAAACGCCCGGCCTGTGAAGGTCGGGCGTTTTTGTTTGTGCAGATAATCTCAAACCACTGCGAATCCCTGTAGGAGTGAGCCTGCTCGCGATAGCTGTCTATCCGTCAAAAGGGTGTCGACTGACAGATCGCTATCGCGAGCAGGCTCACTCCTACAGGGTATGGGTTGGCTCAGATTATTCTTGATCTTCGAGGTACTGCAGGGCCATCCGCTCGGTCGCCACTTTCACCGGCGGTAGCAGGTGCGGCGCCACCAGCATCATGATCTGGTAAACGACCAATCTCACCTCACCCTCGCGATCGAGAATCCGCTGATAGTCCAGCGAAAACAGCAGCGTCATGGTGATCTGCTCGACCAGTTGCCCCAACGCCTGAGTGTCACTGACCAACTGCCCCGACGCCTTCAACCGTGCCAGCAATGAAGCCAGCGTGCGCTTCAACGCGTTGAGCAGATTGCGAATGCCCTTGGCCAGTTTCGGCAACCGTCCAGCCAGGTTCGACAGGTCCTGGAACAGAAACCGGTACTGTGCCAGCCGCTCGACGATCAGGTGCAGGAACAGCCAGTAATCCTCCGGGGCCAACTCGGCATCCGACGGTGGATCAAGCAGCGGCGCCAGTTCATTCTGGAAACGATCGAACAACCCGAGAATCAGCGGTTCCTTGCCGTGGAAGTGGTAGTAGAGGTTGCCGGGGCTGATCCCCATTTCGTTGGCCACCTCCATGGTGGAAACGTTCGGCTCGCCCTTTTCGTTGAACAGTTGCAAAGCACATTCGAGAATCCGGTCGCGGGTTTTCATCCAGTCTTCTTAGAAAAGTTCGGTTAAGCGTCAGCGCACATGCACGTAAGTGCCGGGTGCTGCCTCCATCGGTGGATAGTTCGGGTTGCCGAGGGTCATCTGGGTTTCGTGCTGGGCACCGGAGCGCTGTTGAATCCATTCCAGCCACTGCGGCCACCAACTCCCATCGACGTGTTTGGCGTCGTAGTACCAGGCGCGCGGGTCGCTGCTCATCTTGGCGTTGTCGACGTACGCGGCTTTCGGATTGCTCGGCGGGTTGAGAATGCTCTGCACGTGGCCGCTGTTGGAGAGCACGAAACGCCGCTCGCCACCCAGCAGCAGGGTCGAGCGATACACCGCATCCCATGGCGTGATGTGGTCGTTCATGCCAGCGACGCTGAAGCTGTCGACGGTGACTTTCTGCAAATCAATCGGCGTGCCGCAGACCTCAAGACCGCCGGGGTGGGTCAGCGGGTTGTGCTTGAAGAAGTCCAGCAAGTCACCGTGAAACGCCGCTGGCAGACGCGTGTTGTCGTTGTTCCAGTAGAGGATGTCGAAGGCCGGCGGCTCTTTGCCCAACAGGTAGTTGTTGACGAAGTAACTCCAGATCAAATCGTTGGGGCGCATCCAGGCGAAAACCTTGGCCATGTCGCGACCCTCCAGCACGCCTTTTTGATAAGAGCGGCGCTTGGCGGCTTCAAGGGTTTGTTCATCGGCAAACAGCGTGGCTGAGGTTTCGATCTCGCTGTCGAGCAGGCTGACCAGATAGGTCGCGCTGGAGATCCGCCGCAGTTGCCGCTTGGCCTGCAAATGGCCTTGCAGCGCAGCGATAGTCAGCCCGCCAGCACAGGCGCCCATCAGGTTGACCTCGCGCGCGCCAGTGATCGCGCGGCAGATGTTCATCGCCTCTTCGACCGCCTCGACGTAGGTCGACAGGCCCCACTCGCGTTGGCGCACATCGGGATTGCGCCAACTGATCATGAAGGTCTGCAAGCCGTTCTTCAGCGCGTATTGAACGAAGCTGTTCTGCGGGCTGAGATCGAAAATGTAGTACTTGTTGATTTGCGGCGGCACCACCAGCAGCGGCTTGGCGTACTGCTTTTCGCTCATGGGCTTGTACTGGATCAGCTCCAGCAACTCGTTGCGAAACACCACCGAACCGGTTGTGGTGGCGACGGTTTTGCCGACCTCGAAAGCCTGCTTGGTGACCTGACGGGGCAGGCCGTCGTTGTGCAGCAGGTCGTCGAACAGATGACTGAGGCCGCGCACCAGGCTGTGGCCGCCGGAGTTGAACAGTTCCTTGACCGCCAACGGATTGAGCAGGGTGTTGGACGGCGCCACGGCATCGTTGAGCAGGGTAAAGGCGAAGTGCGCGCGGGCACGGTCGTCCGGGTTCATGTCGCTGTCGTCGATCCAGCTTTTGACCTGTTTCTGCCAGGCCAGATAAGCCTGTAGGCTGCGCCGGTAAAACGGGTTGAGGCTCCATGCCGGATCAGCGAAACGGCTGTCGTTCGGATTGGTCGGGTGCAGGGTTTCACCGAGCAATACACGACCCAACTGGCCGCCGAGTTTCAACGCGTGCTTCGCACTGTGAATCGGGTTACGCAGGCCGTGAGCGGCGACGCTGCGCAGGGTCGAGAGCAGATCCCGGCCACGCAGGCCAGTAATCGCACTTTGTGCGTTGATGAACACGGCGGGGCTGGGCACTACGCCCGTCGCTGGTTTGTCGCGCATGACTCAACACTCCTTCGTCTTCAGGCCAAAAACAAACTCACCGAACCAGAACACCATAGACGCTGTTACACGTTGCTGCCTGCGCGGCGTCCTGCCGCGCACGTTGTACAAAAGCCCTGCATAAAGCCTGCCGCAGCGCTTAGCCGCCCAGCGGGGTCGGGTGCGGGTGCATCACTGCACGCTGCCGTTCCTCCTGGAGAAACTTCATGATGATCGGCGCCACGGCTTCGGCGCGGGTGATCAGGAACAGGTGACCGTCATCGATGATGTGCAACTGCGCGTTGGGAATGCGCCAGGCGAGCATGCGCATGTTGATCAACGGGATCAGCGGGTCGTCGTCGCCGGCCAGCACCAGCGTGGGTTGATGGATCTTGTGCAGCCAGTGAATGCTGGTCCAGCCGAGCCCGGCGAACAGTTGCCAGTAGTAACCGAGCTTGCCGGCCGAACGCACTTTCGCCGCGTGGCTGGCCGCCAGAGTCGGGTCGCGACGGAACGAGCCGCCGTAGATCAGCGGCGCGATCCGGATCACGTGGGACGGCTGGATGTAGCGGCGTGGACTGGCCATCATCCACAGCACTTTCGGTTTGCCCGGCACCATCACTGCACCGGCAGCGGTCGCCGCCAGCACCAGTTTCTTGCAGCGCTCGGGGTAGTCGTAAGCGAACTGTTGCGCCAGCGCACCGCCCCAGGACACGCCGATGACGTTGACCTGGCCGTAGTCGAGGTAATCGAGCATCCGCGAGGTCAGCTTGGCCAGGCCGGGAAAGCGATACGGCCGGTTCGGCGTCGAGGAGCCGCCGACACCGGGGACGTCGAAGGCGATCACTTCCAGATCCGGGTCCAGTGCCGCGACGAACGGAAACACCAGCTCCAGGTTGGCGCCGATGCCGTTGAAAATCAGCAAGGGCGTCAAGTGAGGCTTGCCGGGGCGTACCGCGGTGCGGATGGTTTGACCATCCAGATCGACGGTACGGAATATGAACGGTTGCGGCATGCGTCAGGCCCTGTGAATGTTAAGTACACCCGATTCCGTGTAGGAGTGAGCCTTGTGGCTAGGGGATTTATCCCCGTTGGGCAGCGAAGCGGCCCCAAAACCAGCTGACGCGGTATTTCTGAACAACCGCGTGTGAGGATTTTGCGACTGCTGCGCAGCCCAACGGGGATAAATCCCCTCGCCACAGGTTCACCCCACAATTTGGGGGGTCGAGGTGTGTCAGTTACCGCTCGTGAACGTAAGTGCCCGGCGAGGCTTCACCGGCCGGATACGCCTTGTTGCCCAGTTTCAGTGGGGCCTTTTTCAGGTCGCCTGAACGCTCTGCCTGCCATGCCTGCCAGTGCAGCCACCAGGAGTCGGTGTGCTTGGTCGAGTTCTCTTGCCAGTCATCGGCATTGGCGGCCATCTCTTCGCCGGTCATGTAGCGCGATTTCGGGTTGCCCGGCGGGTTCAGAATGCTCTGTATATGCCCGCTGCTCGACAGCACGAATTCGACCTTGCCACCAAACAACTGCGCCGACTTGTAGCAGGACTTCCATGGGGTGATGTGGTCGTTGGTGCCGGCCAGCGAGAAGATGTCGGACGTGACCTGTTTGAGGTCGATCGGCGTGCCGCACACTTCCAGTGCGTTGGGGCGAATCAGTGGGTTGTTTTTGAACATTTCAATCAGATCGCCGTGGAACGCGGCCGGCAACCGTGTGGTGTCGTTGTTCCAGAACAGGATGTCGAACACCGGCGGCTCGTTGCCGAGCAGGTAGTTGTTGACCCAGTAATTCCAGATCAGGTCATTGGGGCGCATCCACGCGAAGACCTTGGCCATGTCTTTGCCTTCCAGCACGCCGGCCTGATACGAGTGGCGCTTGGCGGTCTCAAGGGTCTGTTCATCGACAAACAGCGCGACGTCGCTGTCCAGCGTCGTGTCGAGCACGCTGACCAGCAGGGTCAGGGCATTGACCTTCTTCTGGCCAAGTGCCGCGTAGTGGCCGAGCAGGGCGGTGCAGGTGATGCCGCCGGAGCAGGCACCGAGCATGTTGATGTCTTTGCTGCCGGTGATCGCGGTGACAACATCGACCGCCTCTTTCAGCGCATCGATATACGTCGACAGGCCCCATTCGCGCTGTGCCTTGGTCGGGTTGCGCCAACTGACAATGAACGTCTGCACGTTGTTGCGCAGGCAGAAGCGCGCCAGGCTCTTGTCCGGGCTTAAGTCGAATACGTAGAACTTGTTGATCTGTGGCGGCACCACCAGCAACGGACGCTCGTGGACTTGCTCGGTGATCGGCTTGTACTGGATCAGCTCCAGCACGTCGTTGCGAAACACCACCGCCCCCTCGGTCACGCCCAGGCTCTTGCCGACCTCGAACGCGCCCATGTTGACCTGGCTCGGCATGCCGCCGTTGTGTACCAGATCCTTGGCCAGATGCGAGAGGCCATCGAGCAGGCTTTTGCCGCCGGTTTCGAAGAAGCGTTTCACCGCTGCCGGGTTGGCGGCGGTGTTGGTCGGGGCCATGGCTTCGGTCATCAGGTTGATGACGAAGTGGCCGCGCGCGATGTCTTTGGGTGACAGGCTGCTGTCGTCGATCCAAGAGTGGAGTTCCTTGCGCCACGCCAGATAAGTTTGCAGATAACGTTTGTAGAGCGGGTTCTGGCTCCACGCAGGGTCGGCGAAGCGACGGTCATCGCCGGCCGGTTGCAGTTCGGATTTGCCGAACAACACGTTCTTCAGTTCGAGGCCGAAATGGGTGACGTGTTTGACACTATGGATCGGTTGTTTGATGGCCTGTTTCAGCACCATACGAGCAGAGGCCAGCAGATCCTTTCCGCGTAGCCCAACGACGGGATTAAGCCCCAGGGTGTTTTCCGAGGCTTGATACTTCAGGTCATCGTTATTCTTGTTACTCATCTACGACGCTCCATTGTCCTGAGACGAGTACCCGGTTTTCTGCTGTGCAGTTCCACAGCCAATGCCAGGTACTACTGCTCGGGTGACCGTTAATTCTGCATAGCTGCTTTACAGTCGTAGAGCACTGCAGGGAACTTGCCAGCTCCATTGGTTACCCGAGTTTAATTTTTTTCGCAAGCAGGCCGATCCTCGGCCATACAGCGGAGCATTCAAACAGATGAATTTAGAAAATGCCCTCTAATGAGCGCAAGGCTCGGGCTAGAGCATCAGCTTGACGACAGACTCATTCGGATCGCGGGTTTTTCCGGCGGCTTTGAGCTCGGCCAGATAATCGGCCCAGAGTGCGTCATAACGTCGCCCCAGCTCGTAGAGATAGTCCCAGGTGAACAGGCCGCTGTCGTGACCGTCGTCGAAGGTCAGTTTCAGTGCGTAGTGACCGGCCGGTTCCAGCTTGCTCAGACCGACGTTGAGCTTGCCGAATTGCAGGATCGGTTTGCCGTGGCCCTGGACCTCGGCGGAGGGGGAGTGCACGCGCAGGAACTCAGCGGGCAGGGTGTACTCCTCGCCGGACGCGTAGGTGAGCGTCAGGGTTTTCGAGGCTTTGTGCAGTTTGATGTCGGTAGGAATAGTAGTCATTGCAGGTCATCCGACTAGATGGAACACCCTGTAGGAGCTGCCGAAGGCTGCGATCTTTTGATCTTGTTTTTTAAAAATCAAAGTCAAAAGATCGCAGCCTGCGGCAGCTCCTACAGGGAAGGTGACCTACAGGATATAACGGGACAGGTCTTCGTTCTGCGCCAATTCGCCGAGGTGGCTGTTGACGTATTCGGCGTTGATCAGAATCGGCTTCTCATCGTGGGTGCTGGCCATATCGCCGGCACTGAACGACACCTCTTCAAGCAGGCGCTCCAGCAAGGTGTGCAAACGACGGGCACCGATGTTCTCGGTCTTCTCGTTGACCTGCCAGGCGATCTCGGCGATGCGCTTGATGCCTTCCGGCTGGAACTCGATGTTCAAACCTTCGGTTTTCAGCAGCGCGCAATATTGCTCGGTGAGCGAGGCATGCGGTTCGCTGAGAATACGCTCGAAGTCCGACGGGGTCAGGGCCTTGAGTTCGACGCGGATCGGCAGGCGACCTTGCAGCTCCGGCACCAGATCGCTTGGCTTGCTCAGGTGGAACGCACCGGACGCGATGAACAGGATGTGGTCAGTCTTGACCATGCCCAGTTTGGTGTTGACGGTGCAGCCTTCGATCAGCGGCAGCAGGTCGCGCTGTACGCCTTCACGGGAGACATCGGCGCCGCCGACGTTGCCACGCTTGGCGACTTTGTCGATCTCGTCGATGAACACGATGCCGTGCTGCTCGACGGCTTCCAGGGCCTTGGCTTTCAGCTCTTCTTCATTGACCAGACGCCCGGCTTCTTCGTCGCGCACCAGCTTCAGCGCTTCTTTGACCTTAAGCTTGCGGGACTTCTTCTTGCCCTTGCCCATGTTGGCGAACAGGGACTGCAACTGGTTGGTCATTTCTTCCATGCCTGGCGGCGTGGCGATCTCGATGCCGGCCACTTCGGCGACTTCGATCTCGATTTCCTTGTCATCCAGCTGACCTTCGCGCAGGCGCTTGCGGAACAGCTGACGGGTATTGGAGTCGCTGCTCGGCGCTTCTTCGTTGCTGAAGCCCATGCGTGCCGGCGGCAGCAGCGCGTCGAGGATACGATCCTCGGCGGCGTCTTCGGCGCGGTGGCGAACCTTGGTCATTTCCTGCTCACGGAGCATCTTGATCGCGGCATCAGCCAGATCACGGATGATCGATTCGACGTCACGGCCGACGTAGCCGACTTCGGTGAACTTGGTCGCTTCGACTTTGATGAACGGTGCGTTGGCCAGTTTAGCCAGACGACGGGCGATCTCGGTTTTGCCGACACCGGTCGGGCCGATCATCAGGATGTTCTTCGGGGTCACTTCAACGCGCAGCTCTTCAGGCAGCTGCATGCGGCGCCAGCGGTTGCGCAGGGCAATCGCGACGGCGCGCTTGGCATCGTCCTGGCCGATGATGTGGCGGTTGAGTTCGTGGACGATTTCGCGGGGAGTCATGGACATAATAATTGGCGGTCCTCAAGCAGAAAAAAGCCGTGGCACAGGGGCCGTATCAGGCTTCTTCAGCGAGATCCTGCTCCTCAATGGTCTGAGTGTGGTTGGTGAATACACAGATGTCGGCGGCGATACCCAAAGCGGTTTCGACGATTTCACGGGCCGACAGATCAGTCTTTTTCAGCAGGGCGCTGGCGGCAGCCTGCGCATAGCCGCCGCCGGAACCCATGGCAATCAGGCCATTTTCGGGTTCGACCACGTCACCGTTACCGGTAATGATCAGGGACGCGTCTTTGTTGGCGACCGCGAGCATGGCTTCGAGTCGGCTCAGGGAACGGTCGGTGCGCCATTCTTTGGCGAGTTCGACGGCGGCACGGATCAGGTGGCCCTGATGTTTCTCAAGCTGGCCTTCGAAACGTTCGAAGAGGGTAAAGGCGTCGGCAGTGGCACCGGCGAAACCGGCGATGACCTGGCCGTGGTACAGGCGACGGACTTTTTTCGCGTTGCCTTTCATCACGGTGTTGCCGAGAGAAACCTGGCCGTCGCCGCCCATGACGACTTTACCGTGGCGGCGGACTGAAACGATGGTGGTCAAGGGAAGAGTCTCCACACAGCTGGGCGAAAGTGCCTTATGCCCATTCATATGGGGGTGCTGGAGAGGATTTCAACCGCAGAGGGCGCAGAGGGACGAACGGCGAATGATGACTGTGGCGAGGGGATTTATCCCCGTTCGGCTGCGAAGCAGTCGCTATTCCAGCATCCACTGGGTGCCTGATGCACCGTAATTGCTGGTTTTAGGGCCGCTTCGCGACCCAGCGGGGATAAATCCCCTCACCACAGGGATTTGTGGGCAACCTCAGGAAGAGGTGCCCACCATCGGTGGATCAGCGGCTTTGGCGTTGTTGTAACAACAGGTTGCTGAAGCCGGCGCCGGCCAGTTGTTTCTGGGCAGTGGTCAGCTGTTCACGGTTGCTGAACGGGCCGACCAGTACGCGGTACCAGGTTTCATCCTTGACCGTGCCGGATTCAACCGCCACCGCCTGGCCGAGCAGAATGATCTGCGCGCGCACCTTGTCGGCATCGGTTTCCTTGCGGAACGAACCGGCCTGGAGGAAGAACTTGGTCACCGGTGCCGCTTTGCTCACGGGTGGTGCTGGCGGCGGGGTAATCCCGGCCAGCGCGGCCTGCGCCCGCGCTGTATCGATCTTCGCCGCTTCTGCTGGTGTCACCGGTGTGGTCGGGATGGCCGGCACTTGCGGCGTCGGCAGGGTTTTCTCCGGCACGGCGTCCGGCGGCACGATCACTTCCGATTCCGGCAGCAGCGTGTAGAAGTCGTACTTCGGCTTCACCGGTTGCGTCGGGCTCGGCGGGGTCTTGTTGGCCTCGGCGATTTTCGACGCTTTCTGCTGTTGCGCTTGTTCGATTTTCTCGCGCTTGACCGTGTCGCTACCCTTGCCCGGCTCCAGCTTCATCAGGAACACGATGAACGCGCCGACCGTCAGGCCGATGGCCATCCATAGCCAACCCGGAATCGGTTGCTTCGCAGGAGCTTGATAACGGCTGGCGCCACGCTTGGGTGCAGGTTTTTTCTTGGCAGCCAACTTACATTTGCTCCAGGACTTTCAGGCCCAACAGCTCCAGGCCTTGTTTAAGGGTGCGACGTGTCAATTCAGTCAGGCGCAGACGGCTTTGCATCTGGTCTGGCGTTTCGGCTTTCAGGATCGGGCAGTTCTCATAGAAACTGGAGAACAGACTGGCCAGATCATAAAGATAGGTGCAGAGAATGTGCGGGGTGCCTTTTTCCGCCACGCCATTCAGAACTTCACCGAATTGTGCCAGTTTGGTGCCTAGTTCTTGTTCAAGTTCGGCTTCAAGGACGATTTGCCCTTGTACTTCGCTGAAGTCCTTTTCCAGCTTGCGGAAAACGCCGGCAGCACGGGTGTAGGCGTAAAGCAGGTAAGGAGCCGTGTTGCCTTCGAAATTCAGCATCAAATCGAAGTTGAAGCTGTAGTCGCTGGCGCGATGCTTGGACAGGTCGGCGTACTTAACCGAGTCGATACCAACGACCTTCGCGATTTCTTTCAGCGCTTCGACTGGCAAGTCCGGATTCTTTTCCTGTACCAGTTTGAAAGCGCGATCTTCTGCTTCGATCAGCAGATCAACGAGTTTCACGGTACCGCCATCACGAGTCTTGAACGGACGGCCATCCGCGCCATTCATGGTGCCGAAGCCCATGTGCTCCATCTCCATCGGATGGGTGACGAAACCGGCCTCGCGCGCCACGGCGAACACTTGCTGGAAGTGCAGGGCCTGACGCTGATCGACGAAGTACAGCGCGCGATCAGCCTTCAGCGTGCCACTGCGGTAGCGCACGGCCGCCAGATCAGTGGTGGCGTACAGGTAGCCGCCGTCAGCCTTGACGATGATCACCGGCAGCGGGTCGCCGTCGGCGTTCTTGAACTCGTCGAGGAACACGCACTGCGCGCCGTTGCTCTCAACGAGCATGCCGGCTGCTTTCAGGTCGTTGACCACGTTGATCAGGTCGTCGTTGTAGGCACTTTCGCCCATCACGTCGGCCATCGTCAGTTTTACGTTGAGCAGTTCGTAGATCTTCTGGCAGTGCGACAGCGAGATGTCCTTGAACTTGGTCCACAGCCCCAGGCACTCGGCATCGCCAGCCTGCAGCTTGACCACCAGGCCGCGGGCGCGGTCGGCGAACTCTTCGGATTCATCGAAACGCTGTTTGGCGGCGCGGTAGAAGTTTTCCAGGTCAGACAGCTCGTCGCTGGTGATCGGGTTTTCCTGCAAATAGGCCATCAGCATGCCGAACTGGGTGCCCCAGTCGCCAACGTGGTTCTGACGGATCACTTCATCGCCGAGGAATTCAAGAACTCGCGCTACACCGTCGCCGATGATGGTCGAGCGCAAGTGGCCGACGTGCATCTCTTTGGCCAGGTTCGGTGCCGACAGGTCGATCACGGTACGCTGCACAGGGCCAGCCTTGCGCACGCCAAGGTGCTCGTCGGCCAAAGCGGCTTCGAGGCGATTGCCCAAAGCCTGGGTGTTCTGGAAAAAATTGATGAAGCCCGGGCCGGCAATTTCAGCCTTGGTGACGTTTTCGTCAGCTGGCAGCGCGGCGATGATTTTTTCCGCCAGATCGCGCGGCTTCATGCCCGCAGGCTTGGCCAGCATCATCGCGATGTTGCTGGCGAAGTCGCCGTGGGTCTTGTCACGAGCGTTCTCCACCTGAATCGCCGGCGACAGGCCTTCAGGCAACACACCTTCGTTGACGAGTTGGGTGAGGGCTTGTTGGATCAGCTGGCGAATGGTGTCTTTCATGGTCTTCTCTTTCGACCGCAAGCGCGGCGGCGCATCGATGCGCGGGTGGAAAAACTGGGCATTATCCGTTGCGAAGACGGGCTTGCCAACCTTAGCAGGCAGCTTATGGATATGTGGTGACATTAAGATCAAAAGATCGCAGCCTTCGGCAGCTCCTACGCAGGGATGTGCATTTTCCTGTAGGAGCTGCCGAAGGCTGCGATCTCTTGATCTTCAATACAAATCGACGGGGTCGACATCCAGCGACCAGCGCACCGCTCGCCCACTTGGCATCTGCTCCAATACCAGCAACCAACTGGCCAGCAACCGGTGCAGCGGCGCCCGCGCCGTCGCCTGCAATAACAACTGCGCACGATAACGCCCGGCCCGTCGCTCCATCGGCGCGGGCACCGGTCCAAGCAATTCAATTCCGCTCAAGTTCTGCTCGACCAGCAAACGCTCGGCTTCGCTGCAAGCCTCATCAAGGAAACCTTCGGCTTGGCCCGGCTTGTGCGCTTCGGCACGCAGCAGCGCCAAATGCGCAAATGGCGGCAGCCCGGCGGCGCGGCGTTCGCTCAATGCCTGCTCGGCAAAGGCGAAGTAACCCTGTTCGGTCAGTTGCACCAACAAAGGGTGGTCGGCGAGGTGAGTCTGAATGATCACCTTGCCCGGTTCTTCCGCGCGCCCGGCCCGTCCGGCGACCTGCACGATCAACTGCGCCATGCGCTCGCTGGCGCGGAAGTCGCCGGAGAACAAACCACCGTCGGCATCGAGGATCGACACCAGCGTGACTCGCGGAAAGTGGTGACCTTTGGCAAGCATCTGCGTGCCGACCAGAATGCACGGCTGGCCCTTCTGAATCGTTGCGAACAACTGATTCATTGCGTCTTTGCGTGAAGTGCTGTCGCGATCGACCCGCAGCACCGGGTAATCCGGGAACAGAATCGACAATCGTTCCTCGGCGCGCTCGGTACCCGCGCCTACCGGGCGCAGATCGACCTTGTTGCACTTCGGGCACTGGCGCGGCACGCGTTCAACGTAGCCGCAATGGTGGCAACGCAATTCGCCATGACGCTGGTGCACCGTCATCCGCGCATCACAACGCGAACACTCGGACATCCAGCCGCAGTCGTGACAGAGCAACGTCGGGGCAAAGCCGCGGCGGTTAAGAAACACCAACACTTGCTGGCCATTGGCGAGGGTCTGGCCGATGGCTTGCTGCATCGGCCCGGAAATACCGCTGTCCAGCGGACGGCTTTTCACATCCAGGCGCAGGAAGCGTGGTTGTTTGGCGCCACCGGCGCGTTCGTTCAGGCGCAGCAGGCCGTACCGACCGGTGTAGGCGTTGTGCAGGCTTTCCAGCGAAGGCGTGGCGGAGCCGAGCACGATCGGGATGTTTTCCTGCCGCGCTCGCACCAGCGCCAGGTCGCGGGCGTGGTAACGCAAACCTTCCTGCTGTTTATAAGAACCGTCGTGCTCCTCGTCGATGATGATCAGCCCGGGGTTTTTCATCGGGGTGAACAGCGCCGAACGGGTGCCGATAATGATGTCGGCTTCGCCATCGCGCGCGGCGAGCCAGGCGTCGAGGCGTTCGCGGTCGTTGACCGCCGAGTGCAGCAGGGCGATGCGCGCATTGAAACGCTGTTCGAAGCGCGCCAGCGTCTGCGGGCCGAGGTTGATCTCGGGGATCAGCACCAGCGCCTGCTTGCCGGCTTCGAGGGTTTCGCGAATCAGCTGCAAATAGACTTCGGTCTTGCCGCTACCGGTGACGCCGGCCAACAGGAAGGCGTGATAGCTGTCGAAACCGGCGCGGATAGCCTCGTAGGCGGCGCGTTGTTCGGTGTTGAGCGGCAGTTCCGGCTGTGCCAGCCAGTGCTCATGGCGCGCCCCCGGGGCGTGGCGACGGATTTCCACTTGCACCAAATTCTTGGCCAGCAGCAGATCGAGACTGTCCTTGCTCAACATCAGTTTGCTCAGTAGCTGATGCGCGACGCCGTGCGGGTGCTGGGCCAGGGTGGCAAGTGCTTCACGCTGACGCGGGGCGCGGGCGACACGCGGATCATCAAGGCTGGCGCCGGGGGTAATCGACCAGAAGCGCTCTTGCCGGGCTTCGGCCAGTTCGCCCTGACGCAACAGCACCGGCAGCGCCCAGCTCAACGTGTCGCCGAGGCTGTGCTGGTAATACTGCGACGTCCACAGGCACAGTTTGAACAGCGTTGGCGGCAGCGGCGGCGTGGCATCGAGCAGCGCCAGCGCCGGTTTGAGTTTCTCGACCGGCACTTCGCTGGTGTCCGTGACCTCGACCAGGATGCCGATCATCTCGCGTCGACCGAACGGCACGCGCAGGCGCATGCCCGGCTGCAATTGCTCGCGCAGCACGCCGGCCGGCGCTCGATAGTCGAACAGGCGGCGCAGAGGCGAGGGCAAGGCAAGGCGCAGAATGGCGTCGGGCACGCGGGGGGATCTCGATCAACAGACGATTAAAAGGACTGCGGACATAACCTGTGGGGGCGAGCCTGCTCGCGAAAGCGCTGTGTCAGGCGACTAAAATGCTGGCTGATAGATCGGCTTCGCGAGCAGGCTCGCTCCCACAGGGACAGTGCAATGGGTCGGGAGCCTAGCAGACGGTCGGTGTCAGCGACAGCTTGCGTGATTGGCAATGTCTGGTAGAATCCGCGGCCTAATTACGTGCGGTATTCAACAATAGTGTTGAGTGGCGGCACGCTAGCCTGAGGAATACACCATGAAAGCCGATATCCATCCAGCATACGAAACCATCGAAGTAACTTGCAGCTGCGGCAACAAGTTCGAAACTCGTTCGAACCTGTGCAAGCCACTGGGTACTGACGTATGCAACGAGTGCCACCCGTTCTACACCGGTAAGCAGAAGACTCTGGATACTGGCGGTCGTGTACAGCGCTTCGCAGACCGTTTCGGCGCTTTCGGCAAGAAAGCTCCAGCTGCTGCAGAGTAAGGTTGAAGGGCCCAATGGGCTTTTCCTTGCTGTTGAAAAAGGCGTCCCTTGCGGGCGCCTTTTTTGTGTCTGCCATTTGGCTTTCCAGCGCGCAGGCCTTCTGTCCGGTGCCTTCCGGGCTGACCAGCGTCGCCGTGCAGCGCGTGGTCGATGGCGACACAGTGCGCCTGAGCGACGGCCGCAGCGTGCGCATGATCGGTCTCAATACGCCTGAACTGGGCAAGCAAGGCCGCAGCGACGAACCGTTCGCGGTGGCAGCGCGCAAACGTCTGCAAGCCTTGGTCGATGCCAGCGGCGGACGTGTCGGTTTGCGCCTCGGCAAGCAAGCCAAAGACCATTACGGGCGTACGCTCGCGCATATCTACAGTGCCGGCGGCGCCAATCTCGAAGCGCAAATGCTCGCCGATGGCCTCGGTTTCCAGGTCGCGGTGGCGCCGAATGTTGATCTTGTTAAGTGTCAGCAAGCCGCCGAAAGCAGCGCGCGACAGGCGGGCCTGGGGCTCTGGCGTCAGTCACCTGTACTGAAAGCGGAGCAGATCCAGCGCTCGGGGTTCGCCGTGGTCCAAGGGCGTGTGAGCAAGGTTCAGCGCAATCGTGGCGGAATCTGGATCGAGTTGCAGGGCTCGCTTGTATTGCGTGTTGCACCCAATCTCGTCGGACAATTTGACCATGTTCCTTTGCAGGCTCTGAAGGGCCGACAAATCGAGGCTCGCGGCTGGATCGTCGATCGTTCGCGGCGCGGCGGATTGAAATCGGATGAATCGCGTTGGCTTTTGCCATTGACCGATCCTTCGATGTTGCAGAGCGCACGCTGAATAAAAATTGTAGACATTTTTTCTGTCGATTGTGAACAGTCAAGCCCTTGTGCGCCGTGGCTCTTGGCCCAAAGTCGTAGGGCAGGGCGCTTGACAGGGGTGACCGCTCAGTCTTGTGGGGACTTTGCGAGGCGCGTATCCTCGCTGACCAGTCTGTCCAACAGTAAAAAGCGGAATGCCAAAATGTCTGATCTGAAAACTGCCGCTCTCGAATATCATGCCAATCCTCGTCCAGGAAAGCTGAGTGTCGAGCTCACCAAGGCCACTGCTACTGCTCGCGACTTGTCGCTGGCCTATAGCCCCGGCGTAGCTGAACCAGTGCGTGAGATCGCTCGCGATCCTGAACTGGCCTACAAATACACCGGCAAGGGCAACCTGGTTGCAGTCATTTCCGATGGCACCGCGATTCTGGGCCTGGGTAACCTCGGCCCACTGGCTTCCAAGCCAGTGATGGAAGGTAAAGGCGTGCTGTTCAAGCGCTTCGCCGGCATCGACGTTTTCGACATCGAAGTCGACTCCGAAAGCCCGCAAGCCTTTATCGACACCGTAAAACGCATTTCCATCACCTTCGGTGGTATCAACCTGGAAGACATCAAGGCGCCTGAGTGCTTTGAAATCGAACGTGCTCTGATCGAGCAGTGCGACATTCCGGTATTCCACGATGACCAGCACGGCACCGCGATCGTGACCGCTGCGGGCATGATCAACGCCCTGGAAATCGCCGGCAAAACCCTGCCAGACGCCAAGATCGTCTGCCTGGGCGCTGGTGCTGCCGCCATCTCCTGCATGAAATTGCTGGTGAGCATGGGCGCACGCATCGAAAACATCTTCATGGTTGACCGTACCGGCGTGATCCACTCCGGCCGTGACGACCTGAACCAGTACAAAGCCGTATTCGCCCACGCCACCGAGAAGCGCAGCCTGGCTGACGCTCTGCAAGGCGCTGACGTGTTCGTCGGTCTGTCCGGCCCGAACCTGCTGAGCGCTGAAGGCCTGCTGTCGATGGCGGCCAACCCGATCGTGTTCGCCTGCTCGAACCCGGATCCGGAAATCTCCCCGGAACTGGCGCACGCCACCCGCAACGACGTGATCATGGCGACGGGCCGTTCGGACTACCCGAACCAGGTCAACAACGTACTGGGCTTCCCATTCATCTTCCGTGGTGCTCTGGACGTTCGTGCCAAGCGCATCAACGAAGAAATGAAAGTGGCTGCCGCCAACGCCCTGCGTGAACTGGCCAAGCTGCCAGTGCCTCAGGACGTGTGCGACGCCTACGGTGGTGCTCCGCTGGAATTCGGTCGTGAGTACATCATTCCGAAGCCAATGGACAAGCGCCTGATCACCCTGATCTCCGACGCTGTGGCCAAAGCCGCGATCGAGACCGGTGTGGCCACCCTGCCGTATCCGAAGAACTACCCGCTGAAAAGCGTGGATGACGTGTTCAACGGCTAAGCCGTTGTAACGCTTCAACCGAAAGCCCCGGCTCGTGAGAGTCGGGGCTTTTTTGTGCCTGAGGGTTTTGCGGTGCCCGTCAGGGCCTCTTCGCGAGCAGGCTCGCTCCCACCTTGAAACACAATCCTCCTGTGGGAGCGAGCCTGCTCGCGAAGACGTCAGCTCGGCTGATATCTCAAATGGCAGGCAATAAAAAGCCCCGCACTTCTCACGAAGGCGGGGCTTTTCAGTAGCTGCGGATCAGAACAGATCGATCGGCGCCTGCTCATCCGCTGGCAGCGGGCTGCCCGGTACAGCGCCGTTACCCAGCTCATTCACCGACGGCGGCGTGTCTTCAGCCTTGAACAGCTCGAAATACGCACCCGGCGTGCTTGGCGTTGCCGCGCGACCGCTCACCGGATCCACCCGCAGGCTCAGCAAACCTTCCGGCTCAGGCTGGACGTGAGGCGGCTTGTCCTTCAGCGCAGCCGACATGTAGTTCATCCAGATCGGCAGCGCCACGGTGCCGCCGAATTCGCGACGACCGAGGCTTTCCGGTTGGTCGAAACCGGTCCAGACCGTGGTCACGTAATCGGCGTTGTAACCGGAGAACCAGGCGTCTTTCGATTCGTTGGTGGTACCGGTTTTACCAGCGATGTCACTGCGGCCCATGGCCAGTGCACGACGGCCAGTGCCGAGCTTGATCACGTCCTGCAACATGCTGTTGAGGATGTACGTGGTGCGACCATCGACAATTCGCTCAGCCACGGCCGGCGCTTGCGGCACGGCAGCATTGCCTGGTGCTTCACCCGGAACCGGTGCCGCATTGACCGTGAACGATTCGGCGTTCGGTGCGGCGATACCGTCTGTCGCCGAACCACCCTTAGGCACGGTTGGCGGGTTGGCGACGAACAGGGTGTCGCCGTTACGGCTTTCGATCTTGTCGATAACGTAAGGGGTGATCTTGTAACCACCGTTGGCGAACGTACTCCATCCGGTGGCGATCTCCATCGGTGTCAGCGTCGCGGTACCCAGGGCCAGCGACAGGTTCGGCGGCAGATCCTGCTTGTTGAAACCAAATCGGCTGATGTAGTCGATGGTCTTGCTAACGCCCATCGCTTGCACCAAGCGGATCGACACCAGGTTGCGCGACTTGTACAAACCTTCACGCAGGCGGATCGGGCCGAGGAAGGTGTTGGTGTCGTTCTTCGGACGCCAGACCTTGTCGAGGTACTCGTCGACAAACACGATTGGCGCGTCGTTGACCAGCGTGGCGGCGGTGTAGCCGTTATCCAGCGCCGCACTGTAGACGAACGGCTTGAAGCTCGAACCCGGCTGACGCTTGGCCTGCATGGCGCGGTTGTAGTTGCTCTGCTCGAAAGCGAAACCGCCGACCAGCGAGCGAATCGCGCCGTTTTGCGGATCCAGCGACACCAGCGCACCTTGTGCCTGCGGGAGCTGGCTGAACTTCAGCGAATTGTCCTTCTGGCGCTGCACGCGCACCAGATCGCCGACCTGGGCAACATCCGACGGCTGGCGCGGGTTGGCGCCCATGCTGTTGGTGTTGAGGAACGGCCGCGCCCATTTCATGGTGTCCCAGGCGACATGTTCTTCGCCGGTGCGGGTCAGCACTTGCAGGCCGTTCTTGTCGACCTGGGTGACGATGGCGGGTTCAAGGCTACTGATGGTGCGTTGTTTGCTCAGCTCGCTGACCCAGGCCTCGCGAGTCTTGCCCGGCAGGCGCGATTCAGGGCCACGGTAGCCGTGACGCTGGTCGTAGGTCATCAGGCCTTCGTGCAGCGCGGTGTTGGCCATTTCCTGCAGGTTGCTCGGCACCGTGGTGGTGACGCGGAAACCTTCGGTGTAGGCGTCACTGCCATAACGGCCGACCATTTCGGCACGGGCCATTTCGGCGATGTACGGCGCATTCACTTCCGGGGTCGGCACGTGATAACTGGCGTTCAGCGGTTCGTTGATCGCGGCGGTGTAGTCCGCCTCGCTGATCTTGCCGAGCTTGTACATGCGCCCGAGGATCCAGTCGCGACGCTCTTTACTGCGCGCCGGGTTGGCCAGCGGGTTGAAGCGTGACGGGGCTTTCGGCAGGCCGGCGATCATCGCCATCTGCGCCAGGCTGACGTCGCGGATTGACTTGCCGTAATACACCTGCGCCGCCGCCTCGATGCCGTAGGCGCGGTTGCCCAGATAGATTTTGTTCACGTACAGCTCAAGGATTTCGTCCTTGGTCAGCTGCCGTTCAATTTGCAGGGCCAGCAAAATCTCGGTGGTTTTGCGCGAGAAGCTGCGTTCGCTGGTCAGGAAGAAGTTCTTCGCCACCTGCATGGTAATGGTGCTGCCGCCGGACTGGATGTGACCGCTTTTGACCAACTGGGTCGCGGCGCGCATCAGGCTGCTCGGATCAACGCCATAGTGATTGGCGAAATTGTCGTCTTCAGCACTTAGTAACGCATTAATGAAATTGGGCGGAATGTCGGCGAAACGGATCGGAGTCCGGCGCATTTCGCCAAATTCTGCGATCAACTTGTTATCGCTGCTGTATACCCGCAAAGGAATCTGCAACTGAATGCTTCTCAGGGCCTCCACAGACGGCAAACCCGGACTAAGGTAAAGATAGGCGCCGCTGAGACCTAAAAGCAGTCCGCAGAAAACGGCGACGATGGACCAACCGAAAAATTTCAGCAGACGAATCAAGGCTTTTGGACATCCAGGGCAAAGAATGAATTTGGCGACGGGGTTCCGGCGACACACAGAACAACCCGCGCAGGCAGTAAAAAGCGGAAAAAAACGCTGGGCATTATAAGCACTTTTCTAGCGGGGGCGTCATTTGCGCTTCTGTCAAGACGGGGTGAAGGAACGCAATGCGTATTACAGAGTCCGTAACTCACGGAAAGTCATAGGGAATTGGTAGTGCTGGGACTCTTCAATAAAAAGACCAATACGTTACTGGGGATCGACATCAGCTCCACTTCGGTGAAGCTGCTGGAACTGAGCCGTCAGGGCGATCGCTACCGGGTCGAGGCGTACGCGGTGGAGCCATTGCCGGCGAACGCCGTGGTCGAAAAGAATATCGCCGAGCTCGAAGGCGTCGGCCTGGCCCTGAGCCGAGTGCTGGTCAAGGCGCGCACCGGGCTCAAAGGCGTGGCGGTGGCCGTCGCCGGTTCTGCGGTGATCACCAAAATCATTGAAATGGACGCCGGGCTGTCCGACGACGAACTGGAAAATCAGCTCAAGATCGAAGCCGACCAATACATTCCCTATCCGCTGGACGAAGTCGCCATCGACTTCGAAGTCCAGGGCGTGTCGCCGCGCAACCCCGAGCGGGTCAGCGTGCTGCTGGCCGCCTGTCGCAAGGAAAACGTCGAAGTGCGCGAAGCAGCGCTCGCCCTCGCCGGGCTGACGGCGCGCGTGGTCGACGTCGAGGCCTACGCGCTGGAGCGCTCATTCGGCCTGCTCGCCACGCAACTGGCCGCTTCCCAAGAGCGCCTTACCGTCGCCGTGGTCGACATCGGCGCGACCATGACCACCCTCAGCGTCCTGCACAACGGCAAGATCATCTACACCCGCGAGCAATTGTTCGGCGGGCGCCAACTCACCGAAGAAATCCAGCGGCGTTATGGCCTGACCCTCGAACAGGCGGGGCTGGCGAAGAAACAGGGCGGTCTGCCCGACGATTACGTCAGCGAAGTCTTGCAGCCGTTTCGCGAGGCGCTGGTGCAGCAGGTGTCGCGTTCGCTGCAATTCTTCTTCGCATCCGGCCAGTACAACGCGGTCGACCATATTCTGCTGGCCGGCGGCACGGCGTCGGTGCCGGGGCTGGACCGCCTGATCGAACAGCGCCTGAAGACCCCGACTCAGGTAGCCAACCCGTTTGCCGACATGGCCCTGAGCAGCAAGGTCAATGCCGGGGCGCTGGCCAGTGACGCGCCGGCCCTGATGATTGCCTGCGGGCTCGCGCTCAGGAGTTTCGACTGATGGCGCGGATCAATCTTTTACCCTGGCGCGAGGAGCGCCGTGAAGAGCGGCGCAAACGCTTCCTGCTGACGCTGATCGGTGTCGTGGTCGGCTCGGTGGGCGCCGTGTTCATTGCCGATCAGGTCATCAGCGCCGCGATCGAGCAGCAAGTGGCGCGCAACGACTACATCGGCAAGCAAATCGCGGTAGTCGACGAACGGATCAAACAGATCAGCGAGCTCAAGGCGCGTCGTCAGCAGTTGGTCGAACGCATGCGCATCATTCAAGACTTGCAGGGCAACCGGCAGATCAGCGGGCGGATCTTCGATCAGTTGGCGCGCACGTTGCCGGACGGCGTTTACTTCACCGACGTGAAAATGCTCGGCAAAACTCTGTCGATCAGTGGCGCCGCCGAGTCGAACAACCGTGTTTCCGAGCTGATGCGCAATCTCGATGCCTCCGACTGGTTTGACGCACCGAGCCTGAACGAAGTGAAAGCCACCTCTGCCGATCAGTTGCAGCAGGCCAACGTCTTTCAGTTGACCGTTCGTCAGACCCAGCCGAAGACTGCGGAGGACGAGCAATGAAGCCGTCCGAATGGCTGGAGAGCCTGCGCAACATAGACTTCAACGACCTGGACACCAGCAATATCGGCTCCTGGCCAGCCGCGGTGAAAGCCATCGCCGGCGCCCTGTTGATGGTGCTGGTGCTGGCGCTTGGTTATAACTTTTTCATCAGCGACCTGGAAACCGAACTCGAAACCAAACGCGACGAGGAGGCCACGCTCAAGGAGCAGTTCGCCAGCAAGGCGCACCTGTCGGCCAATCTGGAGCTGTACACCCAGCAGATGAAGGAAATGGAAAACTCCTTCGGCGTGTTGCTGCGGCAGTTGCCCAGCGACACCGAAGTGCCGGGGCTGCTGGAAGACATCACCCGCACCGGGTTGGGCAGTGGTCTGGAATTCGAAGAAATCAAACTGCTGCCGGAAGTCACTCAGCCGTTTTACATCGAACTACCGATTCAGATCACCGTCACCGGCGCTTATCACGACCTGGCTACCTTCGTCAGTGGTGTGGCGGGGCTGCCGCGCATCGTCACTCTGCATGACTTCGAACTGGCGCCTGCCGATAAGGATGGCGGGCCGAAGTTGCGCATGAGCATCCTCGCCAAGACCTATCGCTACAACGACAAGGGGCTGGCGAAATGACCCCGATTCGTTATCTCGTCTTGTCGACGGCCTTGTTGGCGCTGCACGGTTGTGGCGGCAGCGATGACTTCAGTGACCTTGATGCCTACATGAACGAAGTGCGTCTGCGCCCGGCCGGCAAGATTGAACCCACCCCGACTTTCCGCTCTTACCCGACATTCACCTATAGCGCCGCCAACCTGCGCAGTCCGTTCTCGCGTCAGGTGCGCGTTGATCTGGCCGGGCAGCAGCGCGGTTCGCGCAACGTCAAACCCGACCCCAACCGGGTCAAGCAGTACCTCGAAGGTTTTAACATCGAGCAGTTCGAGATGGTCGGCACGATTGGCAACGCCACTGGCTCCTTTGCGCTGTTGCGTGGGGCGGGCGGGGTGCATCGCCTGAAAGTAGGCGATTACCTGGGGCGCAACGATGGTCGCATCGTCGCCATCAGTGCCACTCAGGTCGATGTGGTCGAAATCGTCCCCGACGGCGAAGGCGCCTGGCTGGAGCGTCCGCGCACCATTCCTTTGAAAGAGCACTCATAGTGGAAGTCGAACAATGAACAGGATTTTTTCCACCCTCGGTTTTTCGCTATGGATAGCGCTGATGTCGCCGATGGTACTCGCGGCCAATCTGAAGGCGCTGGACGTGGCGGCGTTGCCGGGTGACCGCGTAGAACTGAAACTGTCGTTCGACGGCCCGCCGCCACCGCCCAAAGGCTATACCACCGAATCGCCAGCGCGGATCGCCCTTGATTTGCCCGGTGTCGCCAGTCAACTGACCAGCAAGAATTTCGATCTGGGCAGCGGCAACGCACGCACGGCCACAGTGGTTGAGGCCAGGGATCGCACGCGGCTGATCGTCAGTCTCACGCAGCTTGCCCCGTATAACACGCGAGTCGAGGGCAACAATCTGCTCGTGGTGGTCGGCCAGGGAGCGCCAGCGCCAGTATCGCGGCCGGCCGCCGTTGTACCGCGCGCGACAGCGGCAGCGGCGCCGGTCAAGGCGTTCGTGCCGAAAACCCGGGCCATTCGCGGTGTGGATTTTCAGCGCGGCACCGCGGGCGAAGGCAATGTGGTGATCGATCTGACGGACCCGACCATTGCGCCGGACATCCAGGAGCATGACGGCAAGATCATCCTCAACTTCGCCCGCACGCAACTGCCGGAAAAGCTGCGGGTGCGTCTCGACGTCAAGGATTTCGCCACCCCGGTGCAGTTCGTCAATGCCGGTGTGACCGGTGATCGCACGGTAATTACTGTCGAACCCAGCGGTACTTACGAGTATTCCACCTTCCAGACCGACAATAAGCTCACCGTCAGCATTCGCCCGATGACCGTCGACGACCTGCAAAAGCGTAATGCCGACCGCCAGGCCTATGTCGGCGAAAAGCTGTCGCTGAACTTTCAGGACATCGACGTGCGCTCGGTGCTGCAGCTGATCGCCGATTTCACCAACCTCAATCTGGTCGCCAGCGATACGGTGCAGGGCGGCATCACTTTGCGTCTGCAAAACGTGCCGTGGGATCAGGCGCTGGACCTGGTGCTGAAAACCAAAGGGCTGGATAAACGCAAGATCGGCAACGTGCTGCTGGTGGCACCGGCCGACGAAATCGCCGCGCGCGAAAGACAGGAACTGGAATCGCAAAAGCAGATCGCCGAACTGGCGCCGCTGCGTCGTGAATTGCTGCAAGTGAACTACGCCAAGGCCGCGGACATCGCCAAACTGTTCCAGTCGGTGACCAGCGCTGAAGCGAAAATCGACGAGCGCGGTTCGATCACCGTCGACGAACGCACTAACAACATCATTGCTTACCAGACTCAGGATCGCCTCGACGAACTGCGGCGGATCGTGGCGCAACTGGATATTCCGGTGCGCCAGGTGATGATCGAGGCGCGCATCGTCGAGGCCAACGTCGATTACGACAAGAGCCTGGGCGTGCGCTGGGGCGGCTCGATCCAGAACAAGGGCAACTGGAACACCTCCGGGGTCAGTAACGGTTCATCGACCACCATCGGCACGCCGGGCAGCACCAGCACCAACTCGCCGTTCGTCGACATGGGCACCATCGGCAACACCTCGGGGATCGGCATTGCCTTCATCACCGATAACGTCCTGCTCGATCTGGAACTGACGGCGATGGAGAAAACCGGCAACGGTGAAATCGTCTCGCAGCCCAAAGTGGTCACCTCCGACAAGGAGACCGCGAAAATCCTCAAGGGCACCGAGATTCCTTATCAGGAGGCCAGCTCCAGCGGCGCGACGTCGGTGTCGTTCAAGGAGGCTTCGCTGTCGCTGGAAGTGACGCCGCAGATCACCCCCGACAACCGCATCATCATGGAGGTCAAGGTCACCAAGGACGAGCCGGATTACCTGAACAAAGTGCAGGATGTACCGCCCATCAAGAAAAACGAAGTCAACGCCAAGGTGCTGGTGAATGACGGCGAAACCATCGTGATTGGCGGTGTTTTCTCAAATACTCAAAGCAAGGTTGTAGATAAGGTGCCATTTCTTGGCGATGTGCCGTATCTTGGCCGCCTTTTCCGGCGTGATGTGGTTTCGGAGAAAAAATCCGAGCTGCTGGTATTTCTCACACCACGTATCATGAATAACCAGGCGATTGCTGTGAGTCGTTGATTCTGTGCGAAATTTGATTCTTGTAGGACCGATGGGCGCTGGAAAAAGCACCATCGGCCGGTTGCTGGCCAAAGAGCTGCGCCTGCCGTTCAAAGATTCCGACAAGGAAATTGAACTGCGCACGGGCGCCAATATCCCGTGGATCTTCGACAAGGAAGGCGAGCCCGGCTTTCGTGACCGTGAGCAGGCGATGATCGCCGAGCTGTGCGCGTTCGACGGCGTGGTGTTGGCGACCGGCGGTGGCGCCGTCATGCGCGATGCCAATCGCAAAGCCCTGCATGAGGGTGGGCGCGTGGTGTATCTGCACGCCTCCGTCGAACAGCAGGTCGGCCGCACTGCGCGCGACCGCAATCGGCCGTTGCTGCGCACCGCCAATCCCGAGAAAACCCTGCGCGATCTGTTGGCAATCCGTGATCCGCTCTATCGGGAAATCGCCGATCTGGTGGTGGAAACCGACGAACGGCCGCCACGCATGGTGGTACTCGACATTCTCGACCGCCTCGCGCAATTGCCGCCCCGTTAAAGCATCGCTCGAAATGCGCTATCCTCGGCGTCCTGTCACAGCCCGTCGAGGTTGTGGCGGATGGCGTGCGAGCGGCGTCATACCCGCTACAGGCCGCCGATAACCAATAATTCAGGGCAGGACGCCTGCTTCCATCTTCACTGTGGGGACACATGCAGACACTCAAGGTCGATCTAGGCGAGCGCAGCTACCCGATTCATATTGGCGAAGGTTTGTTGGATCAGCCCGAGTTGCTGGCTCCGCATATTCATGGGCGGCAGGTGGCAATCATCTCCAACGAGACCGTTGCGCCGCTCTATCTCGAACGTCTGACCCGCAGCCTGGCGCAGTTCTCGGTAATTTCTGTGGTATTGCCGGACGGCGAGGCCTTCAAGAACTGGGAAACCCTGCAACTGATCTTTGATGGTCTGCTGACCGCTCGTCATGACCGTCGCACCACCGTCATCGCTCTTGGCGGCGGTGTCATCGGCGACATGGCCGGGTTCGCCGCGGCCTGCTATCAGCGTGGCGTCGACTTCATCCAGATCCCTACGACATTGCTGTCCCAGGTCGATTCGTCGGTGGGTGGCAAGACCGGGATCAATCATCCGCTGGGCAAGAACATGGTCGGCGCGTTCTATCAACCGAACGTCGTGCTGATCGATACCGCCTCCCTGAATACCCTGCCAGAGCGCGAACTTTCGGCCGGTCTGGCGGAAGTCATCAAGTACGGGCTGATCTGCGACGAGCCGTTCCTGAGCTGGCTCGAAGAAAACGTCGACGCACTGCGCGCCCTGGATCAGAAAGCCCTGACATATGCCATTGAGCGTTCCTGCGCGGCCAAGGCTGCGGTGGTCGGCGCCGATGAGAAGGAAACCGGCGTACGCGCCACGCTCAACCTCGGCCACACTTTCGGCCACGCCATCGAGACCCACATGGGCTATGGTGTCTGGTTGCATGGTGAAGCGGTCGCGGCTGGCACCGTGATGGCGCTGGAAATGTCCGCGCGTCTGGGCTGGATCAGTGAGCAGGAGCGTGATCGCGGCATCCGTCTGTTCCAGCGCGCCGGTCTGCCGGTGGTGCCGCCGACAGAAATGACCGAAGCCGATTTTCTCGAACACATGGCAATCGACAAAAAAGTGATCGACGGTCGTCTACGCCTGGTGCTGCTGCGCCGGATGGGCGAAGCGGTGGTGACCGCCGATTATCCGAAAGAGGTTCTACAGGCCACGCTGGGAGCGGATTACCGCGCCCTGGCTCAGCTTAAAGGTTAATAAGATTCCGATGACTAGTTTGCATGCCGACGAGGCGTTCCTCGGCCATTTCCAGTTAAGTCACGACCCCTTCGCGCCGCGGGTGCCGGGCTTCAAATTCTTCCCGGCCCAGCGCAAACCGGTGCTGGGTCAGTTGCATCACCTGGCGCGTTACAGCCAGTTGTTGCTGGTGGTCACTGGCCCGCAAGGCAGCGGCAAGACGTTGCTGCGCCAGGCGCTGGTCGCCAGTACTAACAAACAGTCAGTGCAGAGCGTGGTTGTTTCCGCGCGTGGCGCTGGTGATGCGGCTGGCGTGTTGCGTCAGGTGGCTCAAGCACTGAACGTGGCACAGGCCGAGGTTGGCGCGATTCTGAATCAGGTCGTGCAACTGGCGCTGACCGGTCAGGAAGTCTATCTGCTGGTGGACGACGCCGAGCAACTCGACGAGTCTGCTCTCGAAGCGCTGATGGCGCTGGGTGCCGGCGCGCCGGAAGGTCGCCCGCATGTCTTCCTGTTCGGCGAGTCGTCGCTGATCGCTCAGCTTGAGGCTTTGCACCTCGAGGAAGAGCGTTTCCACGTCATCGAACTGCAGCCGTACACCGAGGAAGAGACTCGCGAGTATCTCGACCAGCGGCTGGAAGGTGCGGGCCGCGGTGTCGAACTTTTCACCGCGGATCAGATCTCTGATATTCACGAAAGTGCCGAGGGTTGGCCGGGCAATATCAACCAGGTCGCTCGCGATGCTCTTATCGAAGTCATGATTGCCAGCCGCTCTGCGGTCAAGCGTCCAAGTATGGGGTTCAACATGCCGAAGAAACACGTATTGGCGATTTCCGCCGTCGTGGTGGTCGCGGTCGCCGCCGCCTGGCTGATGCCGGGTCGCAACAAGACGCCAACCACTGGCGCACCAGCCAATGAACAGGCGCAGTTGCCATTGGGCCAGGGTGCCAACGGGGGCGCGCCGAACGTCGAGTTCGCCGGTAATACACAGCCGATGCCGTTGCCGCTGGTCGGCAACTCGCAGCCGGTCATGCGTGGCCCGCTGGCCGAAGCTGCTGGCGGTATCACTGAAGGCGACGACGGTGTGCCGCTGGAAGGCTCCAGCGCGACTCCGCCAACCGTGACCACTTCCGCACCGCCTGCGGGTGTTCCGGCCGGTCCTGCGCCGACGCCGGTTCCGACACCAGCCGCCAAGCCGACACCGGCACCGACACAAATCGCTACCGCCAAACCTGCGCCGGCTCCAGCGGCCAAGCCGGCGCCAACGCCTGCCAAGCCTGCTGTAGCGGCCAAACCGGCCGAGAAGCCGGTTACCCTTGCCAAAGCGGCCGGCAGCAGCTGGTACGCCGGTCAGCCGACCAGCAATTACGTGGTGCAGATCCTCGGCACCAGCTCTGAAGCGGCCGCGCAAAGCTTCGTCAAGGAGCAGGGCGGTGAGTACCGTTATTTCAAGAAAGTCCTCAACGGCAAGCCTCTTTACGTGATCACCTACGGCAATTTTGCCAATCGTGACGCGGCTGTTTCTGCCATCAAGGCCTTGCCAGCGAAGGTTCAGGCTGGTAAACCTTGGCCTCGCACTGTCGCCAGCGTCCAACAGGAACTGGCAACAACTCGCTGAAGATTCGGCGGCCTTACCCAGGCCGCCTCTCCAAGCACCTCAAAATTCTACGAGTGCGCGCCGTCTCTACAGACCGCGTGCCTTGTGGTGTCTGCGTCATAGTAGTCTTTGAGTCGTTGCAGTCAGAATTAAAAAAGTTTTGACTAGCACAGCAGATCGCTTTAAACCTTTCACAAATGCGACATAGATTTGCGACATTTCGTCGTCAAATTTGTGAGCGTCTGTGTCGCTGTGTACAATGACCACCCTTTTGCCCCCGCTAAGCCGGCGTACGTTCGGCGCGGAATGCAAGTGGTTGAATTGAAAAGAAATTTGCCTCGAAAAGAGGCAGCCTGGTGAGAAAGTGTCTATGAAAGCAGGTCTGTACCAACCAGATGAATTCAAGGATAACTGCGGTTTCGGCCTGATAGCCCATATGCAGGGCGAACCCAGTCATACCCTATTGCAAACGGCCATTGAGGCCCTGACCTGCATGACCCACCGCGGTGGGATTAATGCCGACGGCAAGACCGGTGACGGTTGCGGTCTGCTGATTCAAAAGCCCGATACCTTCCTGCGTGCGATTGCCCAGGAAACCTTCAGCGTCGAGCTGCCCAAGCAATATGCCGTGGGCATGGTCTTCTTCAATCAGGATCCGGCCAAGGCCGAAGCCGCTCGCGAGAACATGAACCGCGAGATCCTTGCTGAAGGCCTGCAACTGATCGGCTGGCGCAAAGTGCCAATCGACACCAGCGTCCTCGGCCGCCTGGCCCTTGAGCGTCTGCCGCAGATCGAGCAGGTGTACATCGGCGGTGAAGGCCTGAGCGACCAGGACATGGCCGTAAAGCTGTTCAGTGCGCGTCGTCGTTCGTCGGTGGCCAATGCCGTCGATTCCGACCACTACATCTGCAGCTTTTCGCACAAGACCATCATCTATAAAGGCCTGATGATGCCGGCCGATCTGGCCGCGTTCTATCCAGACCTCAGCGACGAGCGCCTGCAAACCGCGATCTGCGTGTTCCACCAGCGCTTCTCCACCAACACCCTGCCGAAATGGCCGCTGGCGCAGCCATTCCGCTTCCTCGCCCACAACGGCGAGATCAACACCATTACCGGTAACCGCAACTGGGCGCAGGCCCGTCGGACCAAGTTCAGCAACGATCTGATGGATCTGGAAGAACTCGGCCCGCTGGTCAACCGGGTCGGTTCCGACTCCTCGAGCATGGACAACATGCTTGAACTGATGGTCACCGGTGGCATCGACCTGTTCCGTGGCGTGCGGATGATCATTCCGCCAGCGTGGCAGAACGTTGAAACCATGGACCCGGATCTGCGTGCGTTCTACGAGTACAACTCGATGCACATGGAACCGTGGGACGGCCCGGCCGGCGTGGTCATGACCGACGGTCGCTACGCGGTGTGCCTGCTCGACCGTAACGGTCTGCGCCCGGCGCGCTGGGTCACCACCACCAACGGTTTCATCACCGTTGCTTCGGAAATCGGCGTCTGGAACTACCAGCCGGAAGACGTGATCGCCAAGGGCCGTGTCGGTCCGGGGCAGATCCTCGCCGTGGATACCGAAACCGGGCAGATCCTCGACACCGATGCGATCGACAACCGTCTGAAATCCCGTCATCCGTACAAGCAATGGCTGCGCAAGAATGCCCTGCGCATTCAGGCGACCATGGAAGACAACGATCACGGTTCGGCTTTCTACGACGTCGATCAGCTCAAGCAATACATGAAGATGTATCAGGTCACGTTCGAAGAGCGCGATCAGGTCCTGCGTCCGCTCGGCGAGCAAGGCTATGAAGCCGTTGGCTCGATGGGTGACGACACGCCGATGGCCGTGCTGTCCCAGCGCGTGCGCACGCCGTACGACTATTTCCGCCAGCAGTTCGCGCAGGTCACCAACCCGCCGATCGACCCGCTGCGTGAAGCGATCGTGATGTCGCTGGAAATCTGCCTCGGCGCCGAGCGCAACATCTTCCAGGAGTCGCCGGAACACGCTTCGCGCGTGATCCTCAGCTCGCCGGTCATTTCCCCGGCCAAGTGGCGCTCGCTGATGAACCTCGACCGCCCGGGTTTCGAGCGGCAGATCATCGACCTCAACTACGACGAAGGCGTCGGCCTCGAAGCGGCGATCCGCAACGTCGCCGATCAGGCTGAAGAAGCCGTGCGCGCCGGTCGCACCCAGATCGTGCTGAGCGACCGCCATATCGCTCCGGGCAAGCTGCCGATCCACGCTTCCCTGGCGACCGGTGCCGTGCACCACCGTCTGACCGAAAAAGGCCTGCGCTGCGATTCCAACATCCTCGTTGAAACCGCGACCGCCCGTGACCCGCATCACTTTGCGGTGCTGATCGGTTTCGGCGCCTCGGCGGTGTATCCGTTCCTGGCCTACGAAGTGCTGGGTGACCTGATCCGTACCGGTGAAGTACTGGGCGACCTCTACGAGGTGTTCAAGAACTACCGTAAGGGCATCACCAAAGGCCTGTTGAAGATCCTCTCGAAGATGGGTATCTCGACCATCGCTTCGTACCGCGGAGCACAATTGTTCGAAGCGATCGGCCTGTCCGAAGAAGTCTGCGAGCTGAGCTTCCGTGGCGTGCCGAGCCGCATCAAGGGTGCGCGTTTCGTCGACATCGAAGCCGAGCAGAAAGCGTTGGCTGCCGAAGCCTGGAGTCCGCGCAAGCCGATCCAGCAGGGTGGTCTGCTGAAGTTCGTTCACGGTGGCGAATATCACGCCTACAACCCGGACGTGGTCAACACCCTGCAAGCCGCTGTGCAGCAGGGCGACTACGCCAAGTTCAAGGAATACACCTCGCTGGTGGACAACCGTCCGGTGTCGATGATTCGTGACCTGTTCAAGGTCAAGACCCTCGACACGCCGCTGGACATCAGTGAAATCGAACCGCTGGAATCGGTGCTCAAGCGCTTCGACTCCGCCGGTATCTCGCTGGGCGCCTTGTCGCCGGAAGCTCACGAAGCCCTGGCCGAAGCCATGAACCGCCTCGGTGCGCGTTCCAACTCCGGCGAAGGTGGTGAAGACCCGGCGCGTTACGGCACCATCAAGAGCTCGAAGATCAAGCAGGTCGCGACTGGCCGTTTCGGTGTGACCCCGGAATACCTGGTCAACGCTGAAGTGCTGCAGATCAAGGTCGCGCAAGGCGCCAAGCCGGGCGAGGGCGGGCAACTGCCGGGCGGCAAGGTCAACGGGTTGATCGCCAAACTGCGTTATGCAGTGCCGGGCGTCACCCTGATTTCGCCGCCGCCGCACCACGACATCTACTCGATCGAAGACTTGTCGCAGCTGATTTTCGACCTGAAACAGGTCAACCCGAAGGCACTGGTTTCGGTCAAATTGGTAGCTGAAGCGGGCGTCGGCACCATCGCTGCCGGTGTGGCCAAGGCCTATGCGGACTTGATCACCATCTCCGGCTACGACGGTGGTACCGGTGCATCGCCACTGACCTCGATCAAATACGCTGGCGCACCGTGGGAACTCGGCCTGGCCGAAACCCACCAGACCCTGCGCGGCAACGACCTGCGCGGCAAAGTCCGGGTGCAGACCGACGGCGGCCTGAAAACCGGCCTCGACGTGATCAAGGCTGCGATCCTCGGCGCCGAAAGTTTCGGCTTCGGTACTGCGCCGATGATCGCGCTGGGCTGCAAATACTTGCGTATCTGCCACCTGAACAACTGCGCCACTGGCGTTGCGACTCAGAACGAGAAGCTGCGCAAGGATCACTACATCGGTACCGTCGACATGGTGGTGAATTTCTTCACCTACGTCGCCGAAGAAACCCGTGAGTGGCTGGCCAAGCTCGGCGTGCGTTCTCTCGAAGAGCTGATCGGTCGCACCGATCTGCTGGAAATCCTCGAAGGCCAGACCGCCAAGCAAAACCATCTGGATCTGACCCCGCTGCTGGGCAGCGATCACATCCCGGCGGACAAACCCCAGTTCTGCGGTGTTGAGCGCAACCCGCCGTTCGACCAAGGCCTGCTGGCCGAGAAAATGGTCGAGATGGCGACGTCGGCGATCAACGATCTCAGCGGCGCCGAGTTCGACCTGGACATCTGCAACTGCGACCGTTCGATCGGCGCGCGGATCTCCGGCGAAATCGCCCGTAAGCACGGCAATCAGGGCATGGCGAAAGCGCCAATCACCTTCCGCTTCAAGGGCACTGCCGGTCAGAGCTTTGGCGTGTGGAACGCCGGCGGTCTGAACATGTACCTGGAAGGCGACGCCAACGACTACGTCGGCAAAGGCATGACCGGTGGCAAGCTGACCATCGTGCCGCCGAAGGGCAGCGTTTATAAGACTCAGGAAAGCGCCATCATCGGCAACACCTGCCTGTACGGCGCCACTGGCGGCAAGCTGTTCGCCGCCGGCACCGCAGGCGAGCGTTTTGCCGTGCGTAACTCCGGTGCTCACACGGTTGTGGAAGGCACTGGCGATCACTGCTGCGAGTACATGACCGGTGGTTTCGTCTGCGTTCTGGGCAAGACCGGTTACAACTTCGGCTCTGGCATGACCGGTGGTTTCGCCTACGTGCTCGATCAGGACAACACCTTCGTTGACCGGGTCAACCACGAACTGGTGGAAATCCAGCGGATCAGCGGCGAAGCGATGGAAGCCTATCGCAGCCACCTGCAAAACGTGCTGAACGAGTACGTCGCGGAAACCGACAGCGAGTGGGGTCGTGAGCTCGCCGAAAACCTCGATGACTACCTGCGCCGTTTCTGGCTGGTCAAACCGAAGGCGGCGAGTCTGAAATCTCTGCTCTCCAGTACTCGTGCAAGTCCGCAATAACGGCGCAGCTGCAAGCCACTGGCTTCAAGCGGCAAGCTGAAGCCAGTGCGCGCTCTACCGGACTAATGTGATTTTCTTGCAGCTTGAAGCTAATAGCTTGGAGCTGTCGTGTAAGAGGTTTTGAAGATGGCCGAACGTCTCAGTAACGACTTTCAATTCATCGATGTCGGGCGCAAAGATCCGAAGAAGAAACTGTTGCGTCAACGCAAGAAAGAGTTCGTCGAAATCTACGAACCGTTCAAACCCCAGCAGTCGGCCGATCAGGCCCACCGCTGCCTGGGTTGCGGCAACCCGTATTGCGAATGGAAGTGCCCGGTGCACAACTTCATTCCCAACTGGCTCAAATTGGTGGCCGAGGGCAACATCCTTCAGGCCGCGGAGCTGTCGCACCAGACCAACACCCTGCCGGAAGTCTGTGGCCGGGTGTGTCCGCAGGATCGTCTGTGCGAGGGTGCCTGCACCCTTAACGACGGTTTCGGCGCGGTGACCATCGGTTCGGTCGAGAAGTACATCACCGACACTGCGTTCGCCATGGGCTGGCGCCCGGACATGTCCAAGGTCAAGCCGACCGGCAAACGTGTCGCGATCATCGGCGCAGGCCCGGCAGGTCTGGGTTGTGCCGACGTGCTGGTGCGTGGCGGCGTGACTCCGGTGGTGTTCGACAAGAACCCGGAAATCGGCGGTCTGCTGACCTTCGGCATTCCCGAGTTCAAGCTTGAGAAGACCGTGCTGAGCAATCGCCGCGAAGTCTTCACTGGCATGGGCATCGAGTTCCGTCTCAACACCGAAGTCGGTAAAGACGTGACCATGGAGCAACTGCTCGCCGAATACGATGCGGTGTTCATGGGCATGGGTACTTACACCTACATGAAGGGCGGCTTTGCCGGTGAGGACCTGCCGGGCGTTTATGACGCACTGGACTTCCTGATTGCCAACGTCAATCGCAACCTGGGCTTTGAAAAGTCGCCGGAAGATTTCGTCGACATGAAAGGCAAGAAGGTTGTGGTACTCGGCGGCGGCGACACGGCGATGGACTGCAACCGCACGTCGATCCGTCAGGGCGCCAAGTCGGTGACCTGTGCCTATCGTCGTGACGAAGCGAACATGCCCGGCTCGCGCAAAGAGGTGAAGAACGCCAAGGAAGAAGGCGTGAAATTCCTCTACAACCGCCAGCCAATCGCCATCGTCGGCGAAGACAAGGTTGAAGGCGTGAAGGTGGTCGAGACCCGTCTCGGCGAGCCGGACGCCCGTGGCCGTCGCAGCCCTGAGCCGATCCCGGGCTCCGAAGAGATCATCCCGGCTGACGCCGTGGTCATCGCCTTCGGTTTCCGCCCGAGCCCGGCGCCGTGGTTCGAACAGTTCGAGATCCAGACCGACAGCCAGGGCCGCGTCGTTGCGCCTGAGCAAGGTCAGTACAAGCACCAGACCAGCAACCCGAAAATCTTTGCCGGTGGCGACATGGTGCGCGGTTCCGACCTGGTGGTGACGGCAATCTTCGAAGGCCGCAATGCCGCCGAAGGGATCCTCGACTACCTGGGCGTCTAAACCCCGCCCCTGAGCCAAATGCAATAACCCTGTGGGAGCGAGCCTGCTCGCGAAAGCGGTGGATCAGTCAACAGAAATGTTGAATGTGAAGCCCTGTTCGCGAGCAGGCTCGCTCCCACAGTTGTTTCTCTGTGTTGCTGATAGCGTGTTTCCAACGCAATAAATTGACCCGATAGACAAAAGGCTGACCTGCAACCGTGCCTTTTGCGTCGCGCTCTGAGAAAATGCCCGCACTTTTTTTCCGGATGCCGACATGACTGCCCTGAAGAACGACCGTTTCCTCCGCGCCCTGCTCAAGCAACCCGTAGACGTCACCCCCGTGTGGATGATGCGCCAGGCCGGCCGCTACTTGCCGGAATACCGCGCCAGCCGTGCCCACGCCGGTGATTTCATGAGCCTGTGCATGAATCCGGAATTCGCCTGCGAAGTCACCATGCAACCGCTCGACCGCTATCCACAACTGGACGCGGCGATCCTGTTTTCCGACATCCTCACCATCCCCGACGCGATGGGCCAAGGCCTGTACTTCGAGACCGGTGAAGGCCCGCGCTTCAAAAAAGTCGTCAGCACCCTCGCTGATATCGAAGCCTTGCCGATCCCTGATCCGCATAAAGACCTCGGCTATGTGATGGACGCCGTCAGCACCATCCGCCGCGAGCTGAATGGCCGTGTGCCGCTGATCGGCTTCTCCGGCAGCCCGTGGACGCTGGCCACTTACATGGTCGAAGGCGGTTCGTCGAAAGACTTCCGCAAGACCAAAGCGATGCTCTACGACAACCCGCAAGCCATGCACCTGCTGCTGGATAAACTGGCGCAGTCGGTGACCTCGTACCTCAACGGCCAGATCATGGCCGGCGCGCAAGCGGTGCAGATTTTCGACACCTGGGGCGGCAACCTGTCGGCGGCGGCATATCAGGAGTTCTCGCTGGCCTACATGAAGAAAATCGTCAGCGGCCTGATCCGCGAAAACGACGGTCGCAAGGTGCCGGTGATCCTCTTCACCAAAAACGGCGGCCTGTGGCTGGAAAGCATCGCCGAGGCTGGCGCCGACGCGCTGGGCCTGGACTGGACCTGCGACATCGGCAACGCCCGCGCCCGCGTTGGCGACAAGGTTGCCCTGCAAGGCAACATGGACCCGACCGTGCTCTACGCAAAACCGGAAGCGATCCGCACCGAAGTCGGGCGCATTCTGGCCAGCTACGGCAAGGGCAGCGGCCACGTGTTCAACCTCGGCCACGGCATCACCCCTGAGGTTGATCCTGAGCATGCCGGTGCGTTCCTGCGCGCAGTGCATGAACTGTCGGCGCAGTATCACGAGTAACTGACACAGTGGTTGTTGTTTGCCCTGCCCCGGAATCGGGCAGGGCAATTGATTCAATGTTCCGTCGTTGTCCTCCTCGTTTCCCCTCCCTCCCTCCCTCCCTCCCTCTCAGTCTTTATCGGGTACGTATGCGTCCGGGACGTCTTACGTCTGCCGGTTTTCTCCTTGTCTGCTGAATAAAAGTACGTCATTCACGCGAACAAAGTGCCTGCGTCGTGTGATGAATCTCTCAAATCACTAATTGCTATTAATATTATTAGTCGTAAGTTTTTAGTTGTTGGTCGGTGCTGTCTGGAATATCTGTTTGAATAAGGAAGTTTTCAGTTTTCAGGTGGGTAGTGAAGTAACAGTTATCAGATTTATAAAAATCCTATTGATTTGGTCGGTTATTTTTTAGCACTTGAAATGTTTAACAAAATATTTCGTGGTGTTATGGTCTGGCTGTTTATGGGCTGCGAAGTTCTTGCCTGATCGATATTTTTATCCGGCACTTCGATGGTTTTTCGCGACATGTTTTCTCGCTGAATATCATATGGCTACTATTGTGCGCACTGTTTTAGAGCGGTTTTTTTCGCCTCTGTGCGCTGTGATTGCGATAACGTTCAAAGTTTTTTCTTTGCAAAAAGCAGTTGGCTATTTCGTAAAAGGTGCCTGAAACCCCTTCTATTTCAGGCACGCAGGCTTCTCGAGTAAGATTTTCGTCAAAGCAAAATCGCACCGACACCGATGAGGGCATCACGCCTGGATATCTCTCGCAGAGTGGCTGTGAATGCCGAGATAACAGTTGATGCCGTCAGCGAAGTCTCGATCGTTAGTTTGATTATGGAATATCAGAGGACCAGCTATGTCTCGGCAGCGGCTTGTTCTGGAGAAGGAACTCGTGCGGCAAAAAAACAACGTCGTAAGTGTGTTAATTGGAGAGCAAGATGACGAAAAACATTTCATCAGCGGGGATCCTCGCAGGGTGTGCATCCTCATTGACCCTGCTGGCTTCACTGTTGGCTTCTCAGCAAGTGTCGGCGCATGGCTATATTACCGAGCCGCCTGAGCGAGCTTATTCTTGCCGACTGGGCGTCAATACAAATTGCGGTGGTGCTCAATACGAACCGCACAGTGTGGGAGAGGGGCCTAAAGGTTTCCCGTCTGCGGGGCCGGTCGATGGCAAGATTCCAAGTGCCGAAAACGGTTCGTTTTCCGAGATGGATATTCAAACGGCTACCCGCTGGCATTTGAATGAAATCAAGAACCGCAATGTCGAGTTTGCCTGGAACTACACCGCCGCCCATCGAACCACTCGTTGGGAATACTTCATCACCAAAACCGGCTGGAACCCGAACGAGCCGCTCAAGCGTGCGTCGTTCGATACCACACCGTTTTGCGTGGTGGAGGCCAACGGCGGCTCGCCGATTGCCGGGCCGTCGGGCGGCGCTGGCCCAGGAAAAGAGAAGCACAAGTGCACGATCCCGGCCGATCGCAGTGGGCATCACGTCATTCTCGGTATCTGGACTGTCGATGACACAAAGTCGGCTTTCCATAAAGTCATTGATGTGAACATCACTGCCGATGGCAATACGGGACCGGGTCCGGGACCAGGTCCTGTGGACAGTTGGAATGATGTCGGCAACATCGCCCCGAACAGAACTCTGGGCATCGGCGACAAGGTTAACGCCCGCGCATTCGTAGGCGGAGCTGAAAGCGCTGAATACAGTGTCGGGATCACGATCGATTCAACAGAAGAAGGCCTGCCGCAGAACTGGTCGTACAAACTGGCCGAAAAGGTCAACGCGACCCAGAAACTGATACGTGCCGGTGTACGTGACGCCGAAGGCAATATTGCCCCGGTCAAGGGCACGAATGGCTTGTACGCCAAGGTTGAAAGTGGTGTTACCAGCTATCAGCTGCAAACGGTAATAGTCAGCGATATCGACGCTTACATGCACGTCCACAACATGGCGAGCGAGTTTGTGCTGGACAAAGGCAAAGCCAAAGTCGACCTCACGGTCATGACCAACCGCGAACTGACCGTTGAGGCCACCGTGGTGGATGCCAACAACAAGCAAGTGGGCTATGCGAAACAACTGGTCAATGCCACCACTGCGCCGATCGGCGTTCAGGTAACCAGTTCGCCCGGTGCACATCAGGTATTGCTGGTTGGCAGCAGCAAGGATGGCCGGATCAATCTTCAAGACGCCAAGCGTTTTGAAATGACCGGTACAGCCGGCGGTGGCGATCACGCCTTTGAGTTCCCTGCCGGGATTGGCAGTTACAAGGCCGGTACGAAAGTGCTGCAGCCAAAAAACGGCAAGGTCTATGAGTGCAAGCCGTTCCCGTTCGAAGGCTGGTGCAAATCTTACAGCCCCTCCGCCAATCAGTATGAGCCAGGTATTGGTTCCAACTGGCAGGACGCCTGGATTGCCAGGTAATCCCTAGCCGTTCGACGCCGGACAGCCGTCATGGCTGTTCGGCGTCGTCAGTTGGTATTCGAGGCATACCCTGGATGTGTGGATCGGAACGTGAAGACATGAACAGAAAACCCGTTTTCTCAAGGCAACCCGTGCCTGCGCAGGGATTGCTCACCGACAGGCTTCGATCGTTTGAGTTGAGCCGCCCTTGAAGTTTTTATCGATGGCGCCCTCCAGAAAGACCTCGGTATTTCTCGGCTCGACATTGCTGCTGCCGCTGGTTTGTGGCGGTGTATTGCTGTGGAAGGAGCGCGCCTGGCGCGACACGCTTCCCGTTCTGGCGAACCTTGCGATCAAACCGCCTCCCTCAGTTGACGAACAGGCGCCGTTCAATCCGGGGGCGATTGCTTCGTTGCTGGGGCTGGTAGCGCAAGAGTCACTGGCCCGAAGCAGTGAGGCGTTAGTGCTCAAGGCCAGTTTTGTTTCCAGTACCGGTGACTCCCGAGCGCTGTTGGCCGGCACTGAAGGTGAACGGACCTACCGGCTCGGCGACACCTTGCCGGGCGGCAGTGTGCTGCGCCGCATCGAAGTCGGCCAGGTGGTGTTCTGGCGCAATGGCCGCGAAGAAGTCTTGCCCATCGAAATGTCGACCAAACACTGGTTGTTGCCCATCGAAGGCAGTTCGCCCGACGTTGCTGGCGCAAGCGCCAACCTTTATCTCCAACCCACGCCCTACAGTGGCCAAAGTGATTGATCGCATGACTATGCTCTTCCGGTTTTCTGCACGCCGCGTCTTGCGGTTTCTGGCGTTCGCACCGTTGTTGGTTCAAGGCGTTGTATTGGCCGAAGCGCCGCAATGGCAGTTGTCCATGAAGGATGCGGAGTTGCGCGATGTCGTGCAGGAGATGTCTTCGATACTCGGCTCCACGGTGATTCTTGATCCGCGTGTTCAGGGTCGAATTACCGTGCTTTCCAAACAGCCGCTGGACCGCGAAGGTGTTCGGCGTCTGTTCTTCTCGGTGCTCGATGCCCACGGTTTTGCCGCTGTTGATCAGGGTGATCGCTTGCTGATCATTCCGGCGGGCGAAGCCAAGGCGCGCGCTGGAAACGAAAATGGCCACACGGCGTCGAGCACCGAGTTCGTCACTCAAGTCATCGAGTTGAACGCCAGTGTTGCCGCCGATCTCGCCGGGTTGATTCGTCCGTTGGTGTCCACCAATGGATATATCGGACCCTCCGCTTCGGCCAATGCATTGATCGTTACCGACAGCGCCGGCAACGTCCGCCGCATCAGCGAGATAGTGCGGCAACTGGATTCCGGTGCCAAAAATGCACACGCCGTTGTTGAGTTGCGCTATGGCCTGGCCGTCGAGATTGCCAAAGTCATGGAGCAGTCGATCGGCAAACAGAACCTGGAGTCCGGCAGCCAGGTTATCGCTGATGGCCGCAGCAATCGTCTGGTGATTCTGGGCACACAGGTCGCCCGGCAGCGGTTGATCGATATGGCACGGGCGCTCGATACACCCGCCAACGCCCGCGCGGACAACTCCAGGGTCATACGTCTGCGCCACAGTGACGCCAAGCAGTTGGCCGAGGTGCTCGATTCCATGAGTCAGGGAATGAAAGCGGCCGGTGGTGCGGGCATTGGCAAAGATACTTCGCCGGCCTCCCCTGTGGTGGTCAAGGCCGATGAGAGCCAGAACGCGCTGGTAGTCATTGCCGAGCCGGCGCAGGTGCGCACCATCGAGAATATTGTCCGTCAACTCGACCAGCCACGCGCTCAGGTGCTGATTCATGCCGCGATCGTCGAAATCTCCGGCGACATCAATGAAGCGCTCGGCGTGCAATGGGGCGTGAATGGCGGTGACGTCAAGGGCGGCATCACCTTTCCGGGCGCTGGAAGCACGATTGCCGGGCTCTTGGGTTCGGGAGCCAACGTCAAGTTGCCGGAAGGCGCTGCACTGAAAATCGGCAGTGATCGTTTCGGCGTTCTGGTGACCGCGTTGGCTAGCAATGCCCGTAACAACTTACTGTCGACGCCGAGTCTGCTGACGCTGGACAACCAGCAGGCAGAGATTCTGGTGGGGCAGAACGTGCCGTTCAAGACGGGCTCCTACACCACTTCCAGCAGCGGCTCGGATAATCCCTTTACCACGGTCGAGCGCAAGGACGTCGGCATCAGCCTGAAGATCAAGCCACACATCAACGAGGGCTCGACACTCAGGCTGGAAGTCGAGCAGGAAAACTCCGAAATCGCGCCTGCGGTCAGCGGCCTCACCAGCGAAGACCTGATCACCAACAAGCGCTCGCTCAAGAGCACTATTCTGGCTGATGACGGCGAGATCATCGTGATTGGCGGTTTGATCAAGGACAGCGTACGGACGGTGGAAAGCAGTGTGCCGTTCCTCGGCCGCATTCCGCTGATCGGTGGGCTGTTCCGCTCAAGCAAAGACACCGTGACCAAGACCAATCTCATGGTGTTCCTGCGTCCGACCATCGTCCGCAGCAGAGCGAACCTCGCCGAGATCACCGAGGATCGTTACAACGACCTGCGTCACTTGAGCAAACCGGGCGCGCGGCAGAACAACTCATTGTTGTTGCCACGAGACCCACAACAATTGTTCGAAGGCTCCAACGACAATCAACTGATTGATCTGCGCAAAGACAAGGTGCGAGCACCATGAGTGCGGTGCCGGAGTCCGCTGCTAGATTGCCATTCGGCTTTGCCCGTCGTTTCGGGGTATTGCTCGAAGGCGAGGGGGACGATTTGCGCGTGTTGTTTCGCGATGACACCCCGTTGACTGCACTGGCCGAAGTGCGCCGTTTGAGTCCCCGGGATCTGCCCTGGCAGCGGCTCGACGAACAGACTTTCGCCCTGCGTCTGGCGCAGTGTTATCGCGCCGGAAAAAGCGCCGCCGAGCAAGTCGCACAGGGGCTGGACGATGAACTGGATCTGGTCAGTCTGGCGGATCAGGTACCGCAGACTGCCGACTTGCTGGAGCAGGAGGGCGATGCACCGATCATTCGTCTGATCAACGCGTTGCTCAGCGAAGCCGTCCGCGAAAAAGCCTCTGACGTGCACCTGGAAACGTTCGAACAGTACCTGTCGGTGCGCATGCGGGTCGACGGTCAATTGCGTGAAGTGCTGCGGCCCAAGCGTGAGCTGGCGAATCTTCTGGTGTCACGAATCAAGGTCATGGCCAGGCTGGATATTGCCGAGAAGCGTATTCCTCAGGACGGTCGTATCGCCTTGCGTCTGGCTGGCCACGAGGTTGACGTGCGGGTGTCGACCCTGCCTTCGGCCCATGGCGAGCGAGTGGTTTTGCGTTTGCTCGACAAGCAGGCCGGTCGCCTCGACCTGCAGCGTCTGGGCATGCCGGCCGAGACGCTGGCGCGGTTTCAACAAATGCTTGGCAAACCCCACGGGATCTTTCTGGTCACAGGTCCGACGGGCTCGGGCAAGACCACCAGCCTGTATGCCGCGCTGACTCATCTCAACGATCAGACACGCAATATCCTGACCGTCGAGGATCCGATCGAATATCACCTGCCGGGCATTGGCCAGACCCCGGTCAACCCCAAGGTCGATATGACGTTCGCCCGGGGTTTGCGGGCGATCCTGCGTCAGGATCCGGACGTGGTGATGGTGGGCGAAATTCGTGACCGCGAAACCGCGGAAATTGCTGTGCAGGCTTCCTTGACCGGTCACCTGGTGCTGTCGACCTTGCACACCAACAGCGCGGTGGGCGCAGTGACCCGGTTGCTGGACATGGAAGTCGACGCGTACTTGTTGGCGTCTTCGCTGGTCGGTGTGCTGGCCCAGCGTCTATTGCGCACGCTGTGCTCGGAATGCAAATCACCCTATGTGGCGGACGCGGCCCAGAGCCTGCGGCTCGGCTTGGCGGTCGACGCGGCGCCGCGCCTTTATCGGGCCGTGGGTTGTGAGCATTGCCAGCAGGGGTATCGCGGACGGATCGGCATTTATGAACTGATCAGCGTCAATCCGGCGTTCTCGGAGTTGATCCATCGCGGCGCAAGCGAGCCGGAGCTTCAGCGTGAAGCACGCAACAGCTCCCCGAGCCTGTTTCAGGATGGGCTGCGGCGGGTACTCGATGGCTCGACCAGCCTCGATGAGCTGTTGCGCGTGACCCAGGAGGACTGAGCATGCCGGCATTCGATTATCAGGCGCAGGACCGCAATGGTCGCAGGATCAGAGGCTCGCAAGAGGCGGAAAGTCCCAGGCAGGCGCGTCAGTTATTGCGTGATCGCGGCCTGATGACCACTCACTTGAGGGAGGCCCGACGGGTAAAAAATCCGGCCGGTCGGTTCACCAGTAACGCGCGCTTGAGTGCCAGCGAACTGGCCCTGGTCACACGTCAGCTATCGACGCTGATTCAGGCCTCGTTACCACTGGAAGAAGCCTTGCAAGCGGTAGCCTCGCAGAGTGAAAAACGACGTGTCAGCAGCCTCCTGCTATCGGTGCGCAGTCGTGTCCTTGAAGGCTACGCACTGGCGTCGGCACTCGGCGGATTTCCCAAAGTGTTCCCCGAACTGTATCGCGCCACGGTCGATGCGGGTGAGCGCTCCGGTCATCTGGAGCAGGTACTGGAGCAGTTGGCCGACTACACCGAGGCCCGTCAGCTTTCGCGCCAGCGCATTCAGCTGGCGCTGGTTTATCCACTGATTCTGATGTGCGCATCGCTGGCCATTGTCGGTTTGTTGCTGGCCTACGTGGTGCCCGACGTGGTGAAGATTTTTATCGACAGTGGCCAGCCATTACCGATGCTGACTCGCGGACTAATCGCCCTCAGCGATGGCTTGCGCGGTTATGGCCTGTGGCTGTTTTTGCTGATCTTCGCTTTGGTCGCGGCTGTACGAGCGGCGTTACGTCAGCCCGCCATGCGTTTGCGCTGGCATGCATTGCTGCTGCGCATGCCGCTGCTTGGCGGGGTGTTGCGCGCGACCGAAGCGGCACGGTTCGCCAGTACCTTGGCGATTCTCGGCAAGAGCGCCGTGCCGCTGGTGGATGCTCTGGAAATAGCCGCCGCGGTGATTGCCAACCAGACCGTCCGCGCCCGCATGAGCGATGTCGCCCGCTCTGTTCGTGAGGGCGGCACGCTGGCTCGTGCCCTGGAACGCAGCGGCGATATCCCGCCGATGATGCTGCACATGATCGCCAGTGGCGAGCGCGCGGGTGAACTGGACAGCATGTTGGCGCGAGCCGCCGAGCAACAGGAAAAAACCCTGGCAGCGCGCATCGCACTGGCGGTGAGCCTGTTTGAACCCTTCATGCTGGTAGTGATGGGCGGCGTGGTGTTGCTGATCGTCCTGGCCATCCTGATGCCGATTCTGAGTCTTAATCAACTGGTGAGCTGAACCATGAAACCCTTTGTACATACCGGCGCACGTACCCAACGCGGCTTTACCCTGATCGAAATCATGGTGGTCGTGGTGATCATCGGCATTCTCGGCGCGATCGTCGTCCCGCAGTTCATGAGCCGACCCGATCAGGCCAAGGTCACTGCTGCCAGAACCGATATTCAGGCGATCGCCACGGCGCTGGAAATGTATCGCCTCGACAATCACAACTATCCCTCGACTCAACAAGGGCTCGAAGCGCTCAGCAAACGCCCGACAGGTACACCGACGGCGAAAAACTGGAACCCGCAGGGTTACCTGAAGAAACTCCCGGTCGACCCATGGGGTACGCCTTATCAGTACCTGGGGCAGGGCGTTAAAGGGCCGGGTTATGACCTCTATTCCTTCGGTTCCGATGGCGTCGAAGGTGGGGAAGGGCACGCGGCTGAAATCGGCAATTGGGACAACTGAGGATGAAGCGCAACGCCCGTGGTTTCACGCTGCTGGAGATGCTCGTGGTGATTGTGGTGATCAGCGTGGTGATCGGCATGATCACCCTGGTGGCCGGCGAGAGCCCGGCACGTCAGGCGCGGCAGCAAGCCCTGGTCGTTGCACAGTTACTGAACACCTCACGGGAAAGCGCGGTGCTGGAAGAGCGTGAATACGGCGTACGGCTGGAGCGTGAGAGTTATCAGTTGTTGCGTTTCGAGCGTTCGACCTGGCAGCCAGTCGGCGCGCCAAGTCATTTGCCTGTGGGATTGTTCATGACGCTTGAGCAGGAAGGTCGACCGCTGACCCTGAGCGACCAGTCGGCGCAACCCCAGATTTTGCTGCTCAGCAGTGACGAACTCAGCCCCTTTGTCTTGAGTTTTTCCAGCAAGAGTCAACGTTGGTTGAGTCTTTCCAGTGATGGTCTGAGTGAGCCGGTCATCGATGAAAACTGAGCGCGGATTTACCTTGCTGGAGGTGATGATCGCCCTCGCGATCTTCGCAACCCTGGCCGCCGCCGCCCTGTCGGCCAGTCAGTATGTATTGCAGCAGGGTGCCGGTCTGGAGGAGCGGTTGTTTGCCTCATGGCTGGCGGATAACCAGTTGAGCGAACTGAGCCTGCAACGCAATCTGCCATTGGGCAGTAAACAATTCGTCGTCGCCTTCGCCCAGCGAGAGTGGGTGCTCAGCCAAGTCATTCGAGCGGCAGAAGACCCGCGTCTGCTTGCGGTCGAAATCAGCGTGCGCCGTGGCGACAGTGACAACATCGTGAACCACAGCCAGCGCTGGTTGCAGGCGCGAGATGAATAGACAGTCGGGTTTCACCTTGATCGAGTTGCTGATCGCCATGGCCATTTTCGTTGTGTTGGGGATGGCGTGCTGGCGATTGTTCGACGGAGTTGCCAACGCCGAGCGCAGCAGTGTCGACCATCAGCTGGCTCTGCGCAGCTTGATGCGCGCCGTAGCGGTGATTGAGCGCGATGTGCTGCAGGTGGTGGAGTCGCAGCCGGGGCGGACGATTCTGCTTGATGGCGGTTTGCTGAATTTTCAACGGGGTAACTGGCGCAACCCGCTGGATCAGCCGCGCAGCGAGTTACAGGAAGTCAGTTACACCTTCGAAGGTGAAACGCTGTGGCGTTACAGTCGCGCTGTTGGCCAGGCCGAGGCGCAACGGCAGAAGTTGCTCGAAGGCGTGACTCAGGTGCGTTGGCGGTTGTTCGATGAAAAAAGCGCCTGGCGCAGTGAGTGGCCCGTTGACGCAAAAATGCCGATGGCGCCGCCCCAGGCTGTGGAACTGCAGTTTTCCTCGCCGCGCTTCGGCCAGATCCGCCGCGTGTTCATTTTGCCGCAGGCCGTGCGATGAAGAGCCGTCAGCAAGGCGTTGCATTGATCACGGTGCTGCTGGTGATGAGCCTGGCGTTGTTGCTGGTCGGGAGTTTACTGCGCAGCCATCGCCTCGCCGTGCAAAGCAGTGCGCAGCAACTTCATCAATTGCAGTTGCGTCAGTTGGGGCTGAGCGGTGAAACCCTGGCTCGGCAATACCTGCAGAACCCACAATGGCGAGCGTCCAAAACGATTCAGCTGGGGCAAGAGTGGGGCCAGCGCCGCAGCGCATTCGACATCGACGACGGGCGCGTGCACATCCACATCGAAGACTTGGCCGGGCGCTTCAATATCAATCAGTTGCTCAAGGCCGGTCAGGTCGACCAGATCACGCTCGGGCGCTGGTCGCGGCTGTTGCAGGCGCTGAACCTGAATGCTCCGGATTTGAGCGCTTTGCGCCCGCCCGACGGCCCGGGGCTGCTGTCCGATGTCTCCGGATTACGGTTGCTGCCCGGCGTCGATGCACATTGGCTGGCGCGCATCAAACCGTGGATTGCCGTGCTCCCCAGGGAGGCCACGCTAAACGTCAACACCGCCTCGGCAACGGTTCTCGCGACCCTTGAAGGAATGACCATCGACAGCGCCCGAGCGTTGGTGGCGCAACGTCCTGATGAGGGTTACTCCAGTGTGCAGAACTTCACTCAGGCGCCTGCCATTGAGGGATTGGGTGTGCTCAGCCAAGGGTTGGGCCTGAGCAGTCGCTGGTTTCGCGTAACGGTGGATGCCGAGTTGGGCCAGCGCCGTCTGCGCCTGATCAGCCAATTTGAACGTGATTTGAACAATGGCCGGCTACGACTGCAACAACGAAGTTTCGTGGCCTCGACTGAAAGTGAAATTGCCCAATGAAAACCTGGCTTTACCTGACCGCCGAAGGCTTGTCTGAGGCATCACCCGATTGGCCCTGCTGTTTCTGGCGTGACGACGAGGCGCCGAATCTCATGCCGTTGGCCAACGCAGCGACCGTGTTGGCCGGTGCCAGCGTCATGCTGATACTGCCAATGGAGGTTTGTAGTTGGTGGCTCACCGACGCGAGGCCTAACCGACGACGGCCTTCCGTACAGGCGCTGACGTATGCGATTGAGGACCAATTGGCGCAGGAACTGGACAGCGTTCATGTGGCGGCCGGGCGCTCAGACGCTACGCGACGCTATCCGCTGTTGGTAATCGACCGGCAGTGGCTGGAACAGTTGTTGATCCTGCTGAAGTCCTTGGATATCGAGCCGGCAAGCTGTTTCGTCGATGCCGATCTGCTGCCCGACGATCAGCCTTGTGGCGCTTGGTGGTTCGGGCGCTGGATCGTTGGAGGGGGCCTGCGAGCGAGGCTGGCGCTGACCGATCAAGGACGTGAAACCTTGAAGGAAAATCCGGCATCCCCCGTGCATTGGCTGAACACACCGGGCTCTCCGCTGACAGCGCTCAGCACTGTGTTGGTCAGACAATCCCGGCACGCCATAGACCTGCGTCAGGGCGAATATGCTCAGTCGCAGCGCCGCTTGCCCTGGTCGCTGGTGGGGGTGGCGGTGGGTCTGACGCTCCTGATGCTGTGGGGTTTCACTCAGGCCCGTAGCCATTTTCTTGAACAACAAGCCGGGCTTCTTTACGCCGACAGCGTGGAGCGGTTCAGAGCCATCTATCCGCAGGAAACGCGCATTGTTGACCTGGCTGCGCAATTGCGTGCCTTGCAATCGCAGAGTGATACGAATCAGGAAACCCGTCTGGCGCGTTTGCGCAGCCTTGCCGAACAGGTAATCGGTGGCAGCAGCGTCGAGGTTCAACGCATCGAGTATCGCGCCGGCGAGGGTTGGAAAGTGCAACTGACAGCCAACAGTTTTGCCGAACTTGAGCAGTTGCGGGAGCGCGGCAGACAGAGCGGGATGCCAATCAAGCTCGGCAGTGCCAGCAAAGACCAGAACCGCGTACGGGCAATATTGACGCTGGAGGAGTCGTCCTGAATGAAGTCTTACCTGAAGTTACCGCCAGTCTTGCAGGAAAAATGGCAGCAACTGCCGCGAAGGGATCAGAAAATGCTGGTCTGGCTGGGCATTTTCCTGATCGTCGTGCTGATGTTCAGTGGGCTCTGGCAACCGGCACAACAGCGTCTGGCTGCCGCCGAACGACTTTACCAACAACGGTTGGCGCTGGCGCTACAAGTGCAGCGCGCACTGCCGTCGCAGCAGCGCCCGCCGGTATCCGCGCCGCTCTCCGCCCGGCTCAGTGACAGCGCATTGGCGCAAGGGCTGGACCTGGAACAGTTCGAGGCCGATGACAATGTCCTGCGCATCACCTTGCGGGGCAATGCGCAGACATTACTGAAATGGCTGGAGGCCGTCGAACGCGCCGGTGCTCAATTCGAATCCCTGAGCCTGGATAAAAAAGATCAGTTACTGGAGGCGCAACTGGTGGTTCGTGCCGAGCCATCCTGACAGTCAGGATGGCGCGTTACCCAGCGTTGGCAACTTCGCCAGCTTCAACGCCACCAACAGCGCAACCAGCAACAGCGCGCCGATAAACAGGCCAATGCCGTTCCATCCCCCCAAGTGCCAGAACACCCCACCCGCCGTGCCGGCAATGCTCGACCCAGCGTAATAACTAAACAGATACAACGACGACGCCTGCCCCTTGGCCTTGGTCGCGCGGCGGCCGATCCAGCTGCTCGCCACCGAATGCGCGCCGAAGAAGCCAAAGGTGAAGATCAGCATGCCGATGATCACCAGCGGTAGAGGTGTGAACATGGTCAGGGCGAGGCCGACGAACATCAGCGCAATCGTTGCCCACAACACTTTGCGTCGGCCCAGCTTGTCGGCCAGCGAACCGATCTTCGCTGAGCTGTAAATGCCCGACAGATACACCACTGACAGCAAACCAACAAACACCTGATCAAGCTGATATGGCGCAGCCAGCAAGCGATAACCGATGTAGTTGAACAGGGTGACGAACGCGCCCATCAGCACGAACGCTTCAAGGAACAGCAGCGGTAGGCCGGCATCGCGAAAGTGCATGGTGAAGCCATCAAGCAGGCTGCGCGGGTGCAGCGAGCGCGAGCGGAAGTTGCGTGACTCCGGAAGAATTTTCCAGAACACCGCCGCCGCAATCATCGCCAGACCGCCGATCACCAGCATCGCTGTGTGCCAACTGACGAAGTCGATCAGCACGCCGGTGATCAAGCGCCCGCTCATCCCGCCAATGGCGTTGCCGCCGATGTACAAACCCATCGCCAGGCCAATGTGCTGCGGGTGAATCTCTTCGCTCAGGTAGGTCATGGCCACCGCCGCCAGGCCGCTCAACGACAGGCCGATCAACGCGCGCATGATCAGTACGCCTTCCCAGCTCGGCATCATCGCACTGGCCATGGTGCACAGCGCCGCTGCGAACAGTGCGGTGACCATCACCGGTTTACGCCCGACCCGATCGGAAATCGGCCCGGTGATCAGCAGGCCAATGGCGAGCATGCCGGTGGCCACCGAGAGGATCAGGCTGCTCTGCGCGGCGTTGATCGAATACTCATGGGACAGCAGCGGCATCATCGGTTGCACGCAGTACAGCAGGGCAAAGGTCGCGAAACCGCCGCTGAACAACGCCAGGACCGTGCGCATGAACATCGGCGTGCCTTTTTCGATGTAGATCTCTTGCAGCTCGGCGACGACATCGTCCACCGCAGCAGGCGGGACTTCATGGGCCAGGGGGGCGACAGCTGTTTTCACTTCAGACCTCGGAGGACACGGCCAGGCAGGCAATGAAAAAATCATATAGCTGGCTAATGTTTCTATCCAATATATTGTTCGACCTGTTTGATAGCTTTAACGACCTAATGGGGTTTTCATGGAATTGCGTCATCTGCGCTACTTCATCGCCGTTGCCGAAGAACTGCATTTCGGCCGCGCCGCACAGGTGCTGGGGATTTCTCAGCCGCCGTTGAGCCAGCAGATTCAGGCGCTGGAGCAAGAGGTCGGCGCGCGGTTGTTTGAACGTACCAATCGTCGGGTCGAGCTGAGCGAAGCAGGCAGATTGTTTCTGGAGGAGGCGCGGCTGGTGCTGGCGCAGGTCGATAAAGCGGCAGATGTCGCCCGGCGTGCGCAACTCGGTGAGTTGGGGGAATTGAAGATCGGCTTCACTTCATCGGCGCCGTTCAACTCGACCATTCCTCAGGCGATCTTTTCGTTTCGGCAACGCTTCCCGGCGGTGCATCTGAATTTGCGCGAAATGAGCAGCACCATGGTGGCGGACGCGTTGGTTGATCAGTCGATCGAAGTCGGCATCATGCGCCCGCTGGGGCTACCGGATTCGTTAAGCGTGGTGGAGTTGATGCGTGAGCCGCTGGTGGCGGTGCTCAGTTCCAAACACCCGCTGGCGCAGGGCAGCGAGGATGGCCTGTTTCTTTCGGCGCTGGCGCTGGAACCGTTTGTGTTCTTCCCGCGCAGTTACGGCAGCGGCCTCTACGCGCAACTGTTAAGCCTGGCCCGCGATGCCGGGTTCAGCCCCCACTTCGCCCAGGAAGCGGGGGAAGCGATGACGATTATTGGTTTGGTGGCGGCGGGTCTGGGTGTTTCGGTGCTACCGGCGTCCTATCAACGCATGCGCATCGACGGTGTGGTGTATCGGCCGTTGCTTGATCCGGAGGCGATCTCTGCGGTGTGGCTGGTGCAGCGCAAGGATCAGAAGTCGCCGATGGCCAAGGCTTTTGTCGAGTTGCTCACACGCAAGGTCGAACAAGCCTGACGGGTGCGCCGTCAATGGCTGGCAAGCCAGCTCCCACAAGTTACAGAAGTGTTCACACCCTTTGTGCTCATTTAAAAAACCAATGGGGCGGGCTTGCCTGCGTCTTGTTTTAACTTGTAAATATCCCTTTTTCACATGGGGGTTCTTGGTTTTGACGGGTTCTTTCCATGATTTGTGATGTTTAACATCAGGGGCGGATTATGTTCAAGCTTGTGCTTTCACGGTTTTTCGTCTTTTTGGTAGTTGGCATTCGAAACTGACTTGATGTTTTGAGCTCTACCATTTTGTCGTTTTGAGGGAGTGCTAATTCAATTCTCCGTCAGAGTTTTTTCTAATTAAAGATTTCTGGTTATAGATAAAGTCTGAACGTATTCATTGGGAGTATTTGTCAGCGGGAAGATTCTCATCGAGAACTGTTACAGTGCATCTCATGGTTGTGCGGTCTGACTCTGCGATGACGAGCCATGAATAGGGCGGTTCGCTAAGAGCATTGATTTTACTTTCAATAGAGCTAATCAAACCCTCCAGGGATAGTTCGGTTGTATCAGTTCCTCCTGCTTTTACTGAAACTTTAACTATACGGTATTCTTGGTCGGTATCTTCATCGTCATCTTCTTCAGAACTTTCATTGAAGTCGAAATTCAATGTGCCTTCCCACGACTTATTGGCAGCGTTTTGGTCGCTGGTTGCAGCCTTCATAAGGCTTAAGATTTCATTCTTGAATTTTGAGTTTTCCACAGTAATTATTCCTTTTTAAAATGGAGCTTGATTGATTTTTTTCAATGTGTTCGTCGCCGGGCTAGTTTGAAGGGAAGCTTTAATTTGAGCACCTGTCAGATCTGACAGGTGTTGAGGTTGTTTAGCTATATTCTGATACCTGTTCAGATTTTCTTGTTATATGTTCGCTCCTGTCATTGCAATGCTTTCCAGTTTCCATATCGATTTACAGAGCTATTTTAAAAAATACGAGATGATAGGTTTTCAGTGCTATTTACCAGCATTTTATTTGCGAAAATATGATTAATTAATCGATGAAAAAGGGCGCCAAAAGGCGCCCTTTTTCATGCTGGAATGCCGTTCCGGCAATCAATTCACTCGCACCAAGTCCCCGCGCAACGCCACCCGCGTGACAAAAATCCCCGCCCGACACTCGTATGTATTCAAATCCTTGCGCACATGCTGGTCGTAGTAGCTGACGATATTGACCACCGCATTCGCCCCGACACGCTTGGCGTCGGCCTGCAACCTGATCAGATTCGACTGCAATACCCACTCGCAGGAATCATGATCGCTCTTGTTGAAACCATTGGTTTTCAGGTCGCTGATCACCTCCCGGCGCAGCAACTGCTGAGTGCCCTGCGGCCCGTTGCCGGCCAGATAAAACTTCACACTGCCATCCAGCCGCCCGGCCCGCAGCGCGTCCGAGACGACGGTTTCGAACGGCATGTACATCAGGTTGGTGGCATGGCTGGCGCTGGGCATCAGCGCGAAAAGCGTGGCGGCGATCAGGGCTTTCACTTGCATGGTCATCTCCTTGACGGTGAAAGAGAACAGCGAGTGTTTGACCGGTGGGGGCTCGCCGTTCTGGCAGACGCGATGCGTTGGCCTGCCAGACGAGTGTAGATGCAGAAAATGAACAGGGCGCCGAATGGCGCCCTTTGTGTATGGCAGGTAGCAATTTCTCTGGTCAACCTCTGCTTAATGATTAGTTCTGCTTATAAGGGCTGAATTATCGAATTAGAACGTCCGCGCGAATGTCGCGAAGATGTCTTAGAGTCTCTAGCCGCTTTTTGTCGTCGGGGCTAAGGCTTTTCACTTGTTCTGGAGTCAGCTTCAGAAGATCCTGATCGGTATAAGTTGCCATGTTGATCACCGTTTATGGAGGAGTATTACCTCTGCATCGTCTACCTGGCAGCTCAACTTGGCACCTGTAAGAACTAACAGTTTTTTAGACTTTTTTACGATAGCTGCAATTCACAGTGGTTTCGCATGATGCTCGATCTGCGTGTAAAAAGGGCGCCGAATGGCGCCCTCATTACGAGATGCTGCGCATCAATCCACGTGCGCCAAATCCCCGCGCAGCGCCACGCTCGACACCACCAACCCCGCACGGCACTGGAATTTTTCGGTGTCTTTGTACAAGTCACGCTGGTCGACGCTGGCGATGTTGATCACGGCGTTGGCGTCGGCTTTTTCGCGGCGTTCTGCAGGGTCGCGAGGGCCGATTGCAGGGCCCAGAAGCAGGCGTCTTCGTCGGATTTGTTCGAGCCGTTGGTCTTGCGGCTGCTGCTGACGGTGTCGAGTTTGCGCACCTGTTTCGGCAGGGGTTCGCCGGCCAGGTAGAACTTCACGCTACCGTCGAGCAGGCCGGCGTCGGTGGCGCGTTTGACGCCTTCGCGAAAGCTCAGATAAGTCGGTTCGTCCGCGCCCTGTTTGATGATGCCCAGGTTGTTCACCGCTTCGATGTCCGGGTTGATCGACAGCTCTTTCAGCACGTTGTCACGCAGGCGGTTGACCCAGCGGTTGTAGTTGCCGTGGATCTTGCCGTCCTTGGCGTCGAGGCCGTAGCTGCTGCGGTAGTCGATTTCGAACGAGGTCGGCGTGAACGGGATATCGACTTCGGCATGGTGGCGGCCGCGCACGGTGATCGCCGCTTTGATCATGCCCGGACGCACCGATTGCACGACCCACTGGCGGTCGTTCAGGGCGGTGACGATGGCACGGCTCATCTGTGGGGCGGTGAAACCGAGGTTTGGCGAAAACTCTTCCTTGGCGTTGTAAACCGGTTTGCTGGTGCAACCGCCGAGCACAAAGGCCAGGGCCAACAGGGCGGCGATGCGGTGAAACTGAGTCATTCCCTTCACTCCAAACGTGTTGCGGTCAGTGCCAGCGGCGGAAAATCAACGAGGTGTTGACGCCACCAAAAGCGAAATTGTTGTTCATCACGTAGTCGTGATGCATCTGGCGGAATTCGCCGCGCAGGTAGTCGAGCTTGCCGCAGTGCGGATCGACCTCATCAAGGTTGAACGTATGCACGTACTGATCGCGGTTGAGCATTTCAATGCTGAACCACGACTCCAGCGCCCCGCAGGCCCCAAGGGTGTGACCGAGAAAGCTTTTCTGCGAGCTGATCGGCATTTGTTCGCCGAACAAACTGCTGGTCGCCAGTGTTTCGGCAATGTCGCCCTGTTCTGTAGCGGTGCCGTGGCCGTTGACGTAGCCGATGGCGTCCGGCGTCAGCCCGGCGTCTTCCAGCGCCAGTTCCATTGCGCGGCGCATGGTGACTTGCTCGGGGCGGGTGGTGTGCTGCCCGTCGGCGTTGCTGCCGAAACCGACAAGCTCAGCGTGGATGTGCGCCCCGCGCGCGAGGGCGTGCTCCAGCTCCTCGAGCACCAGCATGCCGCCGCCTTCACCGATCACCAGGCCGTCGCGGCCTTTGTCGTAGGGGCGCGGGCTGGTCTGTGGGGCATCATTTTTCAGGCTGGTGGCGTACAGCGCGTCGAAGACCATGGCTTCGGTCGGGCACAGTTCTTCGGCGCCACCGGCGAGCATCAACGGCAGGCGACCGAACTTGATCGCCTCGTAGGCGTAACCGATGCCCTGACTGCCACTGGTGCAGGCGCTGGACGTCGGGATCAGACGCCCGGTGAGGCCGAAGAAGATGCTGATATTGGCGGCAGTGGTGTGCGGCATCATCCGCACGTACGAGTTGGCGTTGAGGCCCTCGGCCACCGAGTTGAGCAGCATGTTGCCGAACGCTTTGATCTCATCGGTGCTGCCGGTGGACGAACCACAGGCCACGCCCATGCGCCCGTCCTTGATCGACGGGTCGCCCAACAGGCCGGCGTCGGCGAGGGCTTTTTCCGCCGCACCGACCGCCAGCCGCGAGACCCGGCCCATGCTGCGCAGCTGCTTGCGCGTCCAGTGCGACGGCACGACAAAATCATCGATCGGTCCGGCCAGACGCGTGTTGAGTTCGCTGAAGCGATCCCACTCATCCATCCGGCGGATGCCGCTGCGGTTGGCCGCAAAGTTGCCGGCGATGGTCTCCCAGTCGCTGCCCAGCGAAGTGATGCCGGCCATGCCGGTGACGACGACGCGCTTCATCAGCACAAGCCTCCGTTGACCGCCAGAACCTGGCGGGTGATGTACGAGGCTTCCGCCGACATCAGGAAATTCACCGCACCAGCGACCTCTTCAGGGGTGCCCATGCGTTGCGCGGGGATCATTTTCATCAGTTCTTCCACCGGCACGTTTTCGTCGAGCATCGCTGTGTCGATCAGACCCGGCGCGACGCAGTTCACGGTGATTTTGCGCTTGCCCAGCTCAATCGCCAACGCTTTCGCCGCGCCGATCACGCCGGCTTTCGAGGCGCTGTAATTGACCTGGCCACGGTTGCCGATCAGCCCCGAGACGGACGTGATGCAGACAATCCGCCCCGCGGCGCGGCGACGAATCATCGGCATCATCACCGGATGCAGGACGTTGTAGAAACCATCGAGGTTGGTGCGCAGCACCACGTCCCAATCGTCCTCGCTCAACGCGGGGAATGCGCCGTCGCGGGTCAGCCCGGCGTTGAGTACCACGCCGTAATAGGCGCCGTGGGTTTCGACGTCGGCTTCGAGAATGCTTTTACAGGTTTCGCGGTCGGCGACATCGAATTGCAGGATGCGCGCGTTGCGCCCCAGTGCTTCGATTTCAGCCTGCACCGCTTGTGCTTCAGTCATGCCGCTGCGGCAATGCAGGACGATATCGTGCCCGGCCTGCGCCAGGCGCAAGGCTATGGCGCGGCCGATGCCACGGCTGGAGCCGGTGACCAGTACGGATTCAGTCATCGTTCGACTCCCTTTTTTGCACAAGATAATCAGCCGCCTGAGGCGGCCGGAACACATTCAACCGGGCAGTCGCTTCGATGCCGGGGGCGTTGATATGGCATTCGAAAACGCCCATGCCGTTGTCGTCTTCCAGTGAACGGATACCGTGAACAGTCAATTCGCTGCCCGCCGGAAACGCTTCGACGTTGCACTCGAATTTGCGCGTGCCGAGCAGGAAACCCAGCTCCACCGGATTGCCTTTTCTCCGCGCATGGCAGCCAGCGAATGCAGCCACGCTTTGCGCCATCAGTTCGATACCGACCCAGGCGGGCAGGCTGCCGTCGGGCAGGCTGAAGAGGCCGTCGGGCTTGACGGTAAGCCGGGTGAAAATTTGTTCGTCGTCGAAACTGACAATCTTGTCGATCAGGATCATGTCGCCGGCGTGAGGCAGCAGTTCGGCGAGCGGCCAGTCGGTCATGGGGCGTCTCCGATAATCAGGCTGACGTTGTTGCCGCCGAAGGCAAACGAGTTGCTCATCAGGTAGCGGGGTGCAATGGACGTCAGGCGCGCGCTTGCGGTCACCCACTGCAGCGGCGGCAGCGCGGCATCGGCCTGGCCGTCCCAGATGTGCGGCGGTAATGCGTGGTCGGGGTTATCGGCACTCAGGCTCAGCCAGCAGAACGCCGCCTCCAGCGCACCGGCCGCGCCGAGGGTGTGGCCGGTCATCGGTTTGGTCGACGAGCAGGCTACGCCGGCGGGGAACAGCGACGCGACAGCCAGGCTTTCCATGGCGTCGTTGTGCTGAGTCGCGGTGCCGTGCAGGTTCAAGTAGTCGATTTGCTCAGCTTGCAGTTGCGCGCGGCTCAAGGCTTTTTGCATGGCTTGCAGGGCGCCGCGACCGCTCGGTTCCGGGGCGGAAATGTGATGCGCGTCGGAACTGGCGCCCGCGCCAAGCAGGGCGATGGCCGGGCCGTCGCCCTGTTGTTTGCTCATCACGAACAGCACCGCGGCTTCACCGATATTGATGCCGTTGCGGTTGGCCGAGAACGGATTGCAGCGCTCGTCCGACACCGCTTCCAGCGCCGAAAAGCCATTGAGGGTCAGCTTGCACAAACTGTCGACGCCGCCGCACAGCACCGCGTCGCACAGGCCCAGATCGAGCAGACGCTGGGCACTCATCAGCGCGCGGGCGCTGGAGGTGCACGCCGTGGAAATCACATAGGCCGGGCCGCTCACTTGCAGCCATTCGGCGAGAAAGGTTGCCGGCGCACCGAGTTCCTGCTGCCGATAGTCGTATTCGGCGGGGAATTGCTGCTGGCGAATGTAATGCGCCAGACCACGGCTGGCCTCGTCGATCCCCGACGTGCTGGTGCCCAATACCACACCGATGCGCTCGCGGCCGTAGGTCTGGATGGCTTGATCGATGGCATCGCGAATCTGCAACGCGGCTTCGAGCAACAGCTGATTGTTGCGGCTGCTCTGATCGGCCAGTTCTGCCGGAATCGCCGCCAGATCACCGTGAACCGCCGCGACTGGCAGTTCACGCTCCGGCACCCAGCCGGACTCGCGACGCATGCCCGAGCAGTCACCGGCAAACAGGTTGCGCGCAACGGTCGATTTGTCACGGCCCAACGAACAGATCACGCCGAGAGCGTTCAGGTAAGCGGTCATGGCGTCGATTCACCCAACGGAGAAACGCGATAGTGCGGGCCTTGGGGCAGGTTCAATTCGAAGTGCAACGGTTGTGCATAACGGATGGCCCAACGCGGCGGCAGAGTTCGTTGCTCACCGTGTTGCTGCGCATCGGGATAATTGCGCAGCAGCTCGCCGGACGGGGTCAGGGCGAACAGCAGGGCCGCGAACAGCTCGCGGGCCTCGGGGTTCGGCGGCAGCAGGCCATCGGCTTGCCAATGACCGTCGATCAATTGCTGACGCGCCTGGGGGATGCCCAGCGGGTCCATCATCGACCAACGGATGCCCGTACCTTCGCGCTGGATCACCAAAAGCCAGTCCTGGCGTTGCTCGGCTTGCTGGCGCTCGATGTGCAGTTGCAGTGGCAGGGGCAGCGTCGGGTTGCCCGCTGGCAATGGCGCGTGGCTGGCGCAACCGCTTAGCAACGCGAACATCATCACCATCAGCCACACCCCAACCCTTGTGGGAGCGAGCCTGCTCGCGAAGGCGCGGGCCCATTCAACAAAGAGGCTGGCTGGCCCACCGCTTTCGCGAGCAGGCTCGCTCCCAAAAGTCATGTGTCGCATTAACGATCACCTTCAAGCGGTTTGCGCGCGACGACGTTGACCAGCGTCTCTTCACGCTGACCAAACGGCTTTGGTTTGCTCAGCCCAAAGCGCTCCAGCAAGCCAAAATCCTTCGAGCGGCTCCACCACAGATAGGGGTACGAAACGTTGCGCTCGGCAAACTCGAAACCCTGTTCACGAATCATCTGCAGATACTGCGCCGCACTCTTCTGCACATGCATCGGATGGCGGAACAGCCAACGAATCACCCACGTATCAATGTAAGCCTCGGTGGATTCGGCGAACAGCAGATAACCGCCCGGCTTGAGCACGCGATAGAACTCGGCGAGGGCCTTTTCCTGCTCGACCAGATGATGGAAGGTCTGGTGACAGAACAGCAGATCGACGCTCGCGTCGGCGACGTTCAGCGTCGCGCAATCGCTGCCGATCAGCTCGACGGGCAAACCCTGACGCGCCGCCTCTGCAGCGCTCAACTCAAGGCTGTGCGGGTCGGCATCGACGCCGATCAAGCGCTGTGGCGCAAAGGTCTGGCGCAGGTGAGCGAACGACTTGCCTTGCCCGCACCCGGCATCCAGCAGCACCGGGTGTTCCGGCAGCGACTCGCTGAACAGCCCGCGCAAATCGTTGATCGCTACGCGCAACACGTGGTGCTGCCAGGTGTGACTGCGCAGGAACCAGAAACCGAAGCGGGTTTCCTCGACATAGTTGTCGCTCAAGTAGTTCATGTGGCGTCCTTTGCACAGAGTTCGGAGATCATCTTCAAGCGGCGGCGCGCTTCGCTGACGAACGGATTACGTTCATCCCAGGCGTAACCGGCGAGGATCGAGCAGATCATCCGGCGGATTTCCGCTTGGCTGTCCTCATAGAAAATCACGTCCTGAAAGGTGCCGGCGTACCAGCCCTCGACGTAGCAGCGGAAGGTGTCGACACCGCGTTTCAGCGGCTCGGCAAATTCGCTTTGCCAATCGACGGTTTCGCCTTGCAGCTGACGATGCAGCACCGCTGCCGCCATGCTCGCCGAACGCATGGCAATGGTCACGCCGGAGGAGAACACCGGGTCGAGAAACTCCGCCGCATTGCCCAGCAGCGCGAAGCCCGGACCGTGCAGGGTTTTGACATTGGCCGCGTAGCCACCGAGGGTGCGCGCCGGCGTGTCCCACACAGCGTTGTTGAGCACGCCGGCAAGGCTTGGGGTTTCGGCGATGAAACCGCGCAGGCAGGCATCGAGGTCGCTGTCGCGGCCCTTGAAGTGTTCTGCAGCCGCGACCACGCCCACCGAGCAACGACCATTGCTGAACGGGATCGTCCAGAACCAGATATCGCGGTGTTGTGGATGGGTGGTGACGAGGATTTTTTCGCGGTCGAACGCCGGGTTGTCGATGTGATCTTCGACGTGGGTAAACACCGCCTGGCGCACCGGAAAGTCCGACGGCGCTTCCAGATCGAGCAAGCGCGACAACACGCGACCGTAACCGCTGGCATCGAGCACGAAGTCTGCCTCGACACGGTATTCGCTGCCGTCTTCACGACGTACATTCATTTGCGGTTTTGGCCGCTGAAAATCGACGCTGACGATGGCATCACCGTAACGAATCTCGACGCCTTGCAGCGCGGCTTGATCCGCCAGCAGTTTGTCGAAATCGGCGCGCTGCACCTGGAACGTGGTCGGTTTGCCGTCAGAGAAGGTGTCGCCAAAATCGAACGCGCTGTAGCGCTCGCCCCACGCGAACGCAGCGCCGGTCTTGCGCTGGAATCCAGCGGCGTTGACCGCGTCGAGCATGCCGGCCTCTTCGACGAAGTCCAGACAATGGCTGAGCAGGCTTTCACCGATGGAAAAACGGGGAAAATGCTGGCGCTCGATCACCAGTACATCGTGGCCCTTGCGCTTGAGCAGTGCCGCGGCGATAGCGCCGGACGGGCCGGCGCCGATGATCACGACCTGACGGGATTCCATTTCAACGATTGGCACGCGAGCTCCGGGGCAAAGGGTTTTTCAAATTCAGGGGGGCGCTGTGCAGGCCGATCATGGCTGGCAACAGCGTGGCGATCAGGCCCATCAGCATCAGCGCGAAGTACAGCGCCGGGGTGATGAGCTGTTGTTGCAGCAGCAGATTGAGAAAGACGATTTCGCTCAGGCCACGAATGTTCAGCAGCACGCTTTCGCGCCAGCGACTGGCGCCTTCGAACGAGGCGCCGGCCCAGCCGAGACCGAGCCAGTTGCCGAGCAGTTTACTGGCAATCGGCAACAGCAGCAGCGCCGCCCATTGCACCGCGCCGAGGCTGGCGAGGGCGCTGTGTACGTCAATCTGCACAATGCCGAAGGTGAGGATCAGCGGGATCGCTATCCACGTCTGTAAACGGCTCATCCAGCGCGCCGGTAATGGCAGCACCAGCGGCACTTTCAGCACTGCCATGCACAGCAGATAGCCGACGCCGAAAATCAGCGCGTTGAGTTTGAAGTGCTCGGCCATTACCAGCAGCGCGAAAAAGCCCAGGCTGTAAGTCAGCGGCCGCCGCACAGCGCACACCCACAACAGCAAAGGCACACAGGCCAGCAGCAACGGCAGCAACAGACTGCTCAGGTGCAGACTGCCCTGCGCGAGGCCGAACAGCGTCCAGCAGCTCAGGTCGATCAGAATCGCGGTTTGCACCAGACGCCGAGTGGCGGCGGGTGGGTAGTCGATATGGCGCAGATACAGGTACAGCACCGGGATCGCGGTAATGGCAAACACCAGGCCGATGGCCAGCGAGTTTAGCCACGGTTGCGCCGGCAGCAGCCAGCCTGCGACGGCGACGCCGCAGACAAACGGCACGGCAAAACTGGGCAGCGCGATTTTCACGCTCTGGCGATCCAGGCGCAGGTCGATCACGTCACTGAGGATGTGCCCGAGCAGCAGGGCAAAACTCAGGCTGTAGAGGTTCTTCAGCCACTCGGGGGCGATCAATTGTGCGCCGCTGAGTTGCCAGCCCGGTTCGATCCAGAAATACATCAGCAGTGGCAAGCCGAAGCTCGCCAGCAGTAACTGGCTGACAATCGGAATCAGACCCAAGTGACGGCCGATACGGGTGGCCACGGCGAATAACGCCAGGGCCAGCAGCCAGAATCCGACGACCATCATGTTGTCGGCTCCGCGGCACTGACGCGCTGTTCATGGCGCCCGGCCCACGGCGCGAGCATGAAGCTGAACGCCAGACCGAGGCTGACCGACAAGCCGAAATTGCTCACCGCCGGTGTGCTGGAAACCGCCAGCAGCCCGAACGACAGCCACGTGGTCAGCGCCGCCAACAGCGTGCCGAGCAGGCTCACCGCCGCACCGCCGACTTGCTCGCGCATGAGAATCGCGTAATCGACGCTGATCGCCGTGACCAGCAGCAGGCCGAACAGGCTGAACAAGGTCAGCGGCTGACCGAGCCAGCCAAGGCTGGCGAGACTGCACAGTGCGGCGAGCAACGGCAATGCGACGATGCGCAGCGCACCACCGAAACCGAACGGCAGGATCAGCACCAACACGATCAACACGCAGGACGCGAGTTTCAGTTCGGCCGCGCTGATTTGTGTCGCGGCAAACACTTCATTCAGTTCGCCGAGACGATCGACCAGCATCACCCCGGGCAAGTCGAGGGCCTGCACGCGCAACAGCGCCGGGTTATTCAGGCCTTGCAGGCTGGTCATCGCCGCGACGCCGCCTTCGGTCGCGCCGAGCCACAGTGTGCGATAAGGCTCGCCGAGCGGGCCGGCCAGTGCGGCGTCGATGTCTTCGGCGGGAACGCTCTGCAACTCTTGCAGTTCGTTTTGCAGCGCGGCGGGTGGTACTCCGAGGTCAAGCAGCGGCTGCCAGTATTGCGGCAGTTTGTTCAGTGCTGCGCGAACCTGTTCCTGTTGGCTCGGCGGACTGACCAGTTGATCGAGCGCCAGATAGCCTTGCAGTTTGTCGAGGTTGACCAGTTGTTGCAGGCGCTCGCTCAGCGCGGCCTGGCGCTCCAGCAACTGCTGCTGATTGGCGGCACGCACAAGGAAGAACTGGCTGGTCGGTTGATACCCGGTGATTCGCGCGATGGCTTGCGCTTCATCGGTCAGGTGTTGGGGGGCACCGACCCATTGGCGGATGTCGTTTTTGCTTTGCAACTGCATCAGGCCGCCAGCGCAGAAGGCGATCAGTAACGCCAACAGCACCGGCGTGCGCACGCGTTCGAGAAGTTTTTCGCGCAGATTGACCAAGCGCTCGGCCAGCGTCAGCGGCCATTGCGCCGGGCGTAACTCGACGTTTTTCAACAGTGCCGGCAGCAGACACACCGCCGACAAATACGCGCCGAGCAGGCCGGCGGCGGAGAACACTGCGATTTGCGTCAGCGCCGGGAATGGCGTCCAGGCCAGCGCCAGGTAACCAATGGTGCTGGTGATCAGGCTCAGCGTCAGCCCCGACAGCGTCAGGCGCAAGGCCGGCCAACTGCGCCACGGTTTCAGGCTCCAGCTCTTCGACAGGTAATGCAACGGGTAGTCCACCGCCACGCCGATCAGGCTGGAGCCGAGCACCAGCGTCATCACATGCATATGGCCGAACAGCGCGACACACGCCACCGCCCCGAACAGCATGCCAACCAGCACCGGCACGAATGCCAGCAATACCCGCCAGCGCCGAAACGCCAGCAGCAGCAACAGCAGGATGCCAAGCGTGGCACCGCCGCCGACCCAGGTCATCTCGCGAGTGGCTTGCTGCTGACCGTTGGCGGCGTACAGCAAGCCACTGGCGGCCAGTAACTGCACATCTGATGTCGCTGCCTGCTCACGACTGTGCTGGAGCAAATCCGCGACTTTCAGTGGCAGGTTCATGTCGAAGGCATTGCCAGTGGTGCGTGCGCGCAGCAGCACCCAGCTCTTGCCGTCGGCATCGGCGACCAACGCGCCGCTGCCGATGTCCAGTTGCACCGAACCGTGCTGCGGCTGGCTGTTCTGGATGCGTCCGGTCAGTCCCAGCCAATCGTCCTGGCTCGGCACCAGACTGAAACCGCTGAACGGATCGAACAGCGCTTGCACCCGTTGCTGGATGAACACGTCGGGATGTTCGATCAGCAGCTGCCGATCATCCGCCGAGAGCATCGCCAGTCGTCCTTGCAGCAGTTGCGTGCGCAGGGCCGGGAGATCCGCTTGCAGGTTCCACTGCACTTTCTCGAACAATCCGCTGGCTTGCCATTGCTCGCCCAGGGTTTGCGCCATGGCCACCGCCTGCTGGCGATCGGCGTGGCCGACCAGCACCAGCATTTCGCGGTTGAGCGGCTCCTGCATGCGCTGTTCGGCGCGCAGTTCGAGGGCATCCGGGTGGGTGCCGGGCACCAGTTCCATGAGGTTCGCCGACAGCGGCGCACCGTCGCGCCATTGCCAACCGGCCAGCGCACCGACTGCCAGTAGCAGCATCAGGAATAGCCAAGGCAGCCTGCGTTCACTCGGCAAAGTCATGTTGCTCCGCGTCGCTCAACGGTTGATTGGCGTTGCTGTCCTGCATGCGCAGCACGGTGCTGTCGCCCTGGGTTTCGAGCAGTTCGATGGTTTGCACCAGCGCACCGCCGTCGATATTGATCTGCTTGAACACTTGCTTGAGCAGCAATGAACGCGGGGTCAGGGTCAGTTTCCACTGCTGCGCGTCGCCGCTCAGGGCCAGTTCGAAGTCACGTTGCAAGCCACTGCTGTCACCTTGCAGCACGGCGAGGAACAAACGGTTTTGTTCGGCCCCGGCGCTCTTGTTCGGCAGCAGTTGCCAGCCGTTATCGTCGCGTCGGGCGATGCCTTTGGCGCTGATGCGGTAGTCCTGCTGCAACGGGGTTTTCAGCAGCCAGAGCAGGCCATGATTCTTCGCGAGGACGAAGCTGCCCTTGCTGATCAGTGGCTGCGGCAGGGCACGCAGGTGCTTTTCCTGGATGAACTGGCCGTGAATCACGTCCGGTTTCGCCAGTTGCTCGCTGAGTTGTTGCAGGTCGAAAGCATTGGCCAGCGCTGACATCGTCAGCAGCACCAATACGCTCAAACTTTTAACAAAAACATTCATCGCAGCATCCTTTCCACGGCATCGGTGAAGACTTTCGGAGAGGCCAGTTGCATCTCGCGACTGCTCACGTCGACCGCGACCTGCACCGAGCTGGCACGGGTCAGGCGTTCGCCGGTTTGCAGGTCAGTGATCAGGTAGTTGATCTTCAGGCGGTTTTCCCACTCGACCAGATTGGCCCGCACATTGAGCCGCTGACCAAACACCGCGCCGCGCACGTAACGCAGTTGCAGGTCGATGATCGGCCAGGCGAAACCGGACTCGACCATGTGCGTGTAGTTGTGGCCGATCTTGTCGAGCAACGCGCAGCGCGCTACTTCGAGGTATTTGACGTAGTGGCCGTGCCAGACCACGTGCATGGTGTCGACGTCGAAAAACGGCACGAGGATTTCCGTGTCAGCGTGAAGCACTCCGGCGCTACGCATGCAGCCTCCAGTGTTGCGCGGCGATGCGTTGCAGGCACAGGCGCAATTCGCCTTCCAGCGCGCGGTCTTCGATGACCGGCGGGAAGTCCTTGGCCAGTTCTGCGTGCATCGCCGCCAGCGATGGCGGCAGCGCTCGGGCGTCTGCGGCCTGGGCACGCAGCCACACGCCTTGATTGGCGGCGAGCAGAGTGGCGGCGGCGACCTGTTCGGTCAGCTCCAGCACACGAATCGCATCGCGAGCAGCGATGGTGCCCATGCTCACTTTGTCCTGGTTGTGGCACTCGGTGGAGCGCGAGAACACGCTGGCCGGCATGGTGTTTTTCAGCGCTTCGGCGGTCCACGCGCTGGTGCCGATCTGCACAGCCTTGAAGCCGTGGTTGAGCATCGCGCGATCCGCTGGCGCGCCGGAGAGGTTGCTCGGCAGACCGTGGTTGTAGCGCTCGTCGACCAGCAGCGCGAGTTGCCGGTCGAGCAGGTCAGCGACGTTGGCTACCAGATTCTTCAGGCTGTCCATGGCGAACGCGATGTGGCCGCCATAGAAGTGCCCGCCGTGCAGCACGCGCTCGGCTTCGGCGTCGATGATCGGATTGTCGTTGGCGCTGTTCAGTTCGGTTTCGATGAACGAACGCAGCCAGTTCAGGCTGTCGGCCAAGACGCCGAGCACGTGCGGCGCGCAACGCAGCGAGTAGCGATCCTGCAAGCGGTGCAGCGGTGCGGTTGGCGCGTCGATGGCCAGATCCTTGCGCAACCATGCCGCGACCTGCATTTGCCCCGGGTGCGGTTTGGCGGCGAACAGACGCTCATCGAAGTGTTCCGGATTGCCTTGCAGCGCGACCACATTGAGCGCGGTGATGCGCGTGGCCAGTTGCAGCAGATAATCGGCGCGGGCGTAGGCGAGGCAGGCGAGACCGGTCATCACCGCCGTGCCATTCATCAACGCCAGCGCTTCTTTCGGGCGCAATACCAGCGGCGTCCAGCCGAGTTCGCGGTGTACGTCGGCGGCCTGACGGCGCTCGCCACGGAACATTACTTCGCGCTCGCCCGAGAGGGTCGCGGCGACGTAGGACAGCGGCGTCAGATCGCCGCTGGCACCGACCGAACCTTCTTCAGGAATCAGCGGCAGAATGTCGTATTCAAGGAACGCGTGCAGGCGCTCCAGTAGCTCCACGCGCACCCCGGATACGCCGTGGCACAGCGACTGCAAACGCGCCGCCAGCACCGCACGGGTGGCTTGTGCGTCGAGCAATTTGCCCAGCCCGCAACCATGAAAGGTGTAGAGGTGACGCGGCAACGCTTCGACGTGATGCAGCGGCACCGCGACCACGCAGGAATCGCCGTAACCGGTGGTCACGCCGTAGATCACGCCTTCCTTGTCCAGCAACGAATCAAGAAACCGCGCGCCCTTGGCGATGCGCTCGCGATAGTCGGCGTCGCTCTGTAATTGCACGGGTGCCTGACGGTTGGCCAGGGCCAGCACATCTTCGATGCGCAAAGGGCGTTCGCCGAAGGTTACCGGCTCATGGGTTGGCGTGGTCATCGGTCTTCCAGAAAGGGTAAAAGTTGAACCATTGTTGCGGCGCTTCGAGGCAATAGTGACTCAGACGCTGCGCATAGCGGGTGGCCCACTGATGAATGACCTGCTCGCGCTCGCTACGCTTCCACACCACGGCGTCGGCGAAGGGTTCGAGGGTCAGGCGATAGTGGCCGTCCGGTTGTTTCAGGCACATCAGCAGATTGACCGGGCATTTCAGCAGGCCGGCCAGCAGCCACGGCCCTTGTGGGAACGGTGCGGGGTGGCCGAGAAAATCGACGGTCACGCTGCGTCCGCCGTGCAGCGGCACGCGGTCGCCGGCGATCGCCAGCCACTCGCCGCGCTCGAGGCGTTCGTGCAGTTGCAGCATGATCACCGGGTCGAGTTCGCTGACCTGAATCAGGCGCAGGTTGGTCGCGCCGGCCTCGCCCAGTAAACGGTTGAACTGCTCGGCGTGCTTGGTGTGTACCAGCACGTTCATGGTGACTTTTTCGCCGATCTCCGCCAGTGCCCGGCAGACTTCAAGGTTGCCCAGATGTGCGCCGACCAGCAGTTGCCCGCGACTGCCGCGCAACTGCTTGCGCAGCAGCGCCGGGTCGATGATTTCGATCTGTTCGATACGCAGCTTGCCGTTCCATACGTCGAGCTTGTCGAGCATCGAATCGGCGAAAGCCATGAACTGGCCAAATACCCGCCAATGAGTCGGGCGCAAATCTTCGCGTTGACTGCAGACGGCCAGCCGTTGCTGATACTGCCAAGCGCTACGGCGCGCCGTGCGGCCGAACAGGAAAAAGTACAGGACGATGCCATACAGCAACGGGCTGAGCAGACGCCGGCCAAGGACTTTGGCGGCGAACGCGGTGAATTTCATCAGCAGGAAACTGCCGCGCTCTTCGCGATCGGCCCAGTGCTTCTTGTCGGTCTCGGTCGTCATGCTCGCCACCGTCGCCAGAGGATCACCGGCAGGCGCAGGAGCATGCCGAAGAACAGTCGCGTGTGCATGCTCGAAATCAGCGCGTTGTCGTGGAACAGCCGAAAGTGCGACACACCGTCCAGCGGGTAATGCACGCTGGTTTGCAGCCAGCGCATCGACTGATTGCGCCACGCCAGACGCACGAGAATGTCCGAGTCGAAATCCATGCGTTTGCCGACTTTCGCCGAGTCGATCACGGCCAGCGTCGGGGCCAGCGGGTAAACGCGAAAACCGCACATCGAATCGCGGATCTGCAGCGACAGCGTGTTGATCCACACCATCACGTGGGTCAGATAGCGCGCGTACAAACGACCCTTCGGCACGCTTTCGTCGAACAGCGGATAACCGCAGATCATCGCTTCAGGGTGCGCACGGGACTCTGCGACAAAACGGGCGACATCGTGCAAATCGTGTTGGCCGTCGGCATCGACCTGCAAGGCATGACTGAAACCCAGTCGCGAAGCCTCGCGCAAACCGGTCATCACCGCTCCGCCCTTGCCTTGATTCACCGTGAGGCGCACCAGATAGACATTGTCACGCTCGGCCAGAGCATCAAGCACTTTCGCGCAGGATGGCGTGCTGGCGTCGTCCACCAGAATGCACGGCAATTCTTGCGCCAGCAGAGCGTCGACCACCGTGCCGATGGCCGTTTCATGGTTATAGACCGGGATCACTGCACAAGGGTTATGCATCGCCAGTCCCCAGAAGAATTCGGCCGCTGGAGCAGGTCGCGGTGTCGTTGCGGTAGGCGAAATACAGTTTGCTGCGCTCGGGATCGAAACGCAGGTGCAGCTGGATTTCATCGCCGGGGCGCACCAGTTGCTGAAACTTCAGCACTTCCATTCCAGCGAACGGGCCGCTCAGATTCAGCAGTTGCCGACCGAGGTTCAGCGCCCATTCGACCTGCACCACGCCGGGCAACACCGGGGCTTTGGGGAAGTGACCGCTGAAATAGGCCAGGTCCGGCGGCACGCTCAGTTGCAGGCTCCATTCACCGTCGGTTTCGAGTTGCACCAACACTTCGGGGGTTTTCGGACGATCAGCGATGAGCAGCGCCTCGACGTCAGCCTGAGGCAATTTGCCTTGGCTGTTCAGCGGCAATTGCCGCAGCAGACGCCAGCGCCGTGGCAGCGCGAGGGCTTCGCAATGTTGGCTGAGATGTCTGCGCAGGCTTTCGGTCAGGCTGCGACGCCCGTGCTCACGCAGCGCAAACAGGCCCGAAACGCTGAGCACCAGTACGGCGCCGAGGGAGGCACGATTTTCCTGCACCACGCCCATGCGCGCTTCAACCACCCAATCGTGAGCGACCAGGGCTTGTTCAAGCATTGGCAGGGAAATACGCTTCTCTTCAAGTTTGACGATCCGGTCCAGCCGCCCGAGCAGCTCGAAGCGACCATCGGCGGCGATGCGCGCAGCATCGGCGGTGTGTTCGACATGGCCGTTGGGCAGGTAGGGCGAGGCGATGAGCAACGCGCCATCGTTATCCTGACTCAACTCGACGTCAGCGAACGGTTGCCACAGGCTTTCACCCTGACGCCAGGCGATACCGCCGGTTTCCGAGCTGCCAAGGATTTCCGTCGGCCACTGCTGCAAGCGCTGATGCAGGCTCTGCGCGGCTTCAAGCGGCAACGCGCCGCCGGAGGAAAACACCCGGCGCACGGCGCTCAGGGCGGGCCAGTCGAGATTGTCGCCCATGCGCTTGAGCAACGCCGGGCTGGCGATCCAGGCGAAGGCCGGATGTTCGCGGCTGGCGCGCTGCAGGTCTTCAGAAAATGCCAATTGCTTGCGCACGAACGGGCGCCCGGCGCACAGCGGCCATAGCACCCGAAACAGCAGACCGTAGATGTGCTGGGTGGCGACACTGCCGATGATGCAGGCTTCGCCAAGATCGGCGCCCCACAGTTGCTCCAGCGCTTCGACCTCGTTGGCCAGTTGGCGCAGGGTCTTGTCGATGCGTTTCGGTTCGCCACTGGAGCCGGAAGTGCACAGACTCAGTTGGCACTGATCGAGATCCAGTTCGGCGCCGGGTAATGCCGGCTGAAGAAAGTCATGCAAGTGACGATCATCGCTGTGATCGGTCAGCCACAGGTCGACGTCACCCGACCAGCGAGCGCGGGTCTGTGGCTGCAAATCGGAAGGCAGCAACACGCTGACGCCTGCTCGCCAGGCCCCGAGCAGAGCAATGGCCAGTTCACCGGCATCTTCCAGATGCAGCGCCAAACGCTGCACGCCCTGTGCTTGCAGGCCGGCGGCAACGCTCAACGCCTGCTCGCGCAAGTGCGCGTGATCGAGGGCCGGTGCGTGGCTGATCGCCCGCGCCGGCAGCGCCTTGAGCAACAGCTGCTCAAGTTTTATCCAGTTCATGTACGGCCTCTTACCCGTTGTCGTATCAGCCATTCAATGGCAAACATCAGGCCGATCAATCCATAGGAGATCAGGCCGGTGTACAACATCCACCAATTCAGCGGCGCCCACAGGGTCAGCAGGGCGGCGCACAAACCGTTGCAGAAGAAAAACACGCTCCAGGCCACCGTGACCTTTCGGGTGTAGCGAATCGCAATGTCCGGCAGTTCCGGCTCGCGCAACCTCGCGAGTCGCTCGACCATTGGCGAGCCGTATTTCAGGCTCAGGCCGAACAGCACCAGCATGAAGCCGCTGATCAGCACCGGATACCAGCGCAGCAACAGTGGACTGTCGAATACCGCCAATAACAGACAGAAGACGATCGCCACGCAGGCCATCCACAGGCTGCCGGGTTTGCGTTCGCCGGTCAGCGCCCGCGCCAGCCACAGGCTGCCCAGCAGCAGGCCGAACTGCCACGGGGCGAAGTGCTCCATGCCGAAATACACCGCAAAGGGGTAAAGCAGACCGGCCAGCAGCAGGCCGAGGCCGATCAATCGGCTCATGCGGTCGGTTGAGCCAGACGGTAGACCGCCTCGACCACATCACCGACAGTGCGCACCGATTTGAATTCTTCGGCAGCGATTTTCTTGCCGGTCTGACGCTTGATGTGATCGATCAGATCGACCGCATCGATGCTGTCGATTTCCAGATCCTGATACAGATTGGACTCCAGGCTCACACGCGCCGGATCGAGTTCGAACAGCTCGACCAGGGCATCGCGCAGGGTGTTGAAAATGTCTTCACGAGTTTGCATGGTCCGGTCTCAAGCTGCCTGTTTTGCCGTGACGAACGCCGCAAGGCTCGCCACGTTGGTGAAATGGTTGCGGGTGTCTTTGGCGTCGGCGTCGATCTTGATGCCGTACTTTTTCTGGATTGCCAGACCCAGTTCCAGCGCGTCGACAGAATCCAGGCCCAGGCCTTCGCCGAACAGCGTCTGCTCGTCGCCGATGTCGTCGACGCTGATGTCTTCGAGGCCGAGGGCGTCGATGATCAGCGTTTTAATGTCACGATTCAGATCGCTCATCTTCGGCGAGCTCCTTAATAAAGTAAGAGTGCAAATAATCGTTGAGCTTGCGCGAGGCCTGCGGTGCGGGCCCCTGCGCGGCAAAGGTCTGTGGGTCTATATCGGCCCCGACCTGAAAACTGAAGTGCACGCGGCGATTGGGGATCCGATACCACGGTTCGGCTTTGGTCAGCGTGGTCGGGTTGACCTTGATGATCACTGGCGTGAGGATTTTCGCACCGCGCAGGGCAATCGCCGCCGCGCCCCGATGAAAGGCTGGCGCCTGCCCCGGCTGGGTGCGCGTGCCTTCGGGGAAAATGATCAGAGTCTGGCCGTTTTGCAGGGACTCGGCGGCGGCATCGAGCATGTCCATGCTGCCGTCGTTGCTGATGTATTCGGTGCTGCGCAGCGGGCCACGGGTGAAGGGGTTTTCCCAGAGGCTTTTCTTCACCACGCAATTGGCCTGGCGCACCAGGCCGATAAGAAACACCACGTCGATCAGCGACGGGTGGTTGGCGATGATCATCTGCCCAGGACGGCCCAAGCGCTCGGCGCCTTGAATGTCGTAGGTCAGCACACCGGTGCGGGCCATGAACCGTACGAAAAACCAGAACAGGCGACTGACGGTTTGCCGTGCGCGTTGGCGATGTTTCAGCGCATCACCGGGCAGGCAGCCAAGCAGCGGAAACACCAGCACACGCAGGCACAGCCCGCCAAGCCCGAACAGCGCGAAGCTGGCGGCGGTGGCGAGCAGGCGCCAGTAATAGGCGTCGCGGTGTTTCTCGGTCACGGGTTGCGTTGCCAAGTCCATAGACGATTTTTCCAGGCATGTTGGCAAAGGGGTTGCTGGCCGAGCAGGGCGCGCAGCAGGTTAAGCGCGTGAGGCCATTGCGTTTTGGACAGTGCTTCTGTGGTGCTGTTCAGGGTCAGCTGCCAGTCGGTACCGGGGGTGAGCAACAGGCCGACGGCGTAGGGGAACGGTACATCGTCGATCCACTGTGCATAGGCGGCGGGTGGTTGTTCTTCGCTGATCACCAGCAGTACCGCAGGTGCGCCTTCATTGAGCAGCGCAGCGGCTTCCAGCATGCCGTGCTCTAGGCCGTCGCCAGCCGCGGCGAGGGCGGTCATTTCGCTGGTTTCGCCGCGCATGATCGACCACAGGCCAATGATCGCGTTGTGCACGGAGAGGCTGAACTGAGTCGGTGACAGCGGCTGCTCGGTCGCCAGATCGCTGAGGATCTCGTAGGTGCGTGGGGTTTCGCCATGGCGAGAGACGAACACCAGCGGCAGGTTTTCCCGTCCGTCGGCCAGCGGCCAGCCAACACTGAACGCCATGCGTGCCAGTCGACTGAGGCGGCGGCGTTGCATGGCCGGCAAGAACGACACATCGGGCGCGGCATCACTGCTCTGGAGCACGACTGGCTGTCGGCTCCAGGCCTGCCAGTCGTCCACGCTGTCGAGCCCAGGGGCCCACGCGCGCCATTGGGCGATGTTGAAGTTGATCACGGACATTCATCCCGCCCCTGCGGGCTTTCATTGACGCTATGGAGTCGCCAGAGCTGGGCTGACTTTGCTGAACGTAGCGTCGCGCTTGGCGCTGAGTGGCGCGCATTATCCCGGTGAGACGGGTGTGTAGCAAATGTTGGTTACATTTTGTGCAGTGAAATGTACTGAGTGGTTCGTGGAAAAGCTGTCATATGGCCATTATCCAGATTGCCAGAGGCTTGTCTGTCGGCCGTCTCGCTGATCAATGGCAGTTTTTACGCCGTCGGCCTGGGGATATTTACACCTGACCTTGTAGTCCATGTCCGTGAAGGTAGCGAAGCGAGGTCGCGCGCATCTACACTCGGTCATTCTTTGATACACGGAGGTTTTGTCATGCGGCGCGTGGTGTTCAATCAGAAAGGTGGCGTAGGTAAATCCAGCATTGCCTGCAATCTGGCGGCGGTCAGCGCCAGCCAGGGTTATCGCACGCTGTTGGTGGATCTCGATGCGCAGGCCAACTCCACTCAGTATCTGACCGGGCTCACTGGCGACGACATCCCGATGGGGATTGCCGATTTTTTCAAGCAGACGCTGTCCTCGGGGCCGTTCTCGAAGAAGAATCAGGCAGACATCTACGAAACACCGTTCGACAACCTGCACATCATCACGGCGACCGCCGAGTTGGCCGACTTGCAGCCCAAGCTTGAGGCCAAGCACAAGATCAACAAGTTGCGGAAGTTGCTTGATGAGCTGTCCGAAGACTACGACCGAATTTACCTCGATACGCCGCCGGCGCTGAATTTCTATGCGGTATCAGCGCTGATTGCCGCTGATCGTGTGCTCATTCCCTTCGATTGCGACAGCTTCTCGCGCCAAGCCTTGTACGGCTTGCTTGCGGAAATCGAAGAATTGAAAGAAGACCACAACGAAGGTCTGGAAGTCGAAGGCATCGTGGTCAACCAATTCCAGGCCCGCGCCAGTCTGCCGCAGCAAATTCTTGATGAGTTGATTGCCGAAGGTTTGCCGGTGCTGCCGGTGTACCTGACCAGTTCGGTGCGCATGCGTGAATCGCACCAGGCCAATACGCCGTTGATTCACCTTGATCCGCGACACAAGTTGACCCAGCAATTCGTCGAGCTGCACAACCTGCTCGAAGACCACTGATCCCCCGGATTGCACCCAACCTACCTGTGGGAGCGAGCCTGCTCGCGAAGAGGCCGGTAGATTCAACACCTGAGTTGACTGACCGGACGCCTTCGCGAGCAGGCTCGCTCCCACAATTGGATTTGTGTTGGGTCAAATGCCCTGGCTACGCAGCCACGCCATCAACTGCGGCAACGGAAACGCGCCACTCTGCCGCGCTACCTCCCGACCGTTCGCGAACAGAATCAGACTCGGAATCGAGCGAATCCCCAACTGCGCCGACAACTGCTGATTGGCCTCGCTGTCGAGCTTGGCCAACCGACACTTGCCCGCCAGTTGCGCCGCCGCCTGCTCGAACACCGGCGCAAACGACTTGCACGGCCCACACCAATCCGCCCAGACATCCACCAGCAACGGCAAATCCCCCTTGATCTGGCTGGCGTAGTCGCCTTGCTTGAGTTCGAAGGGTTTGTTCAGCAGCACAGCAGATTTGCAGCGTCCGCACTTGGGTTGATCGGCGAGGCGCTCGGCGGGAATGCGGTTGAGGCCGTTGCAGGAGGGGCAGGGGATGAGGAGTGGGTCGGTCATGAGCGGTTCTCGGACAGGAAGTCTATAAGACTGTTCTGAGGGCAAAGTCGTGATTATCAAGGAATTGATCTGTAGGGCATTACCTTCTTTGTTTGAGGAGAGGGACTACACGTATCGATGCTTCGGCTGACTATCTGTATTTGATCCAGTCGGTAATCCTTCGCAGTCCTGAATGAAGTATTTCTTGGACCCGTATTCCAATGACCATCAAGACGCTCAAACGCCTTTCACTCATGTATGGAAACGCCTTGAAGGTTGGGACGGCTTGGACGCCGACCGGGGGCTTTGTTGGCTTTGAGAGTGTCTGGCTTGATTCCAGCACGGGACAAAATAGAGTTCTCTATTCTCATTCGCTGCGGCGGCCAGGAAATGAAGAGGAATACGACGCGTTGGTGCGGGCAGCCGACGAAATACTTGAGATTACAGGCGATGACGAGTCCCATCCTTTAATGAGTCTGGTGGATATCATCGGTGACTGGATTGAGGAGTGGGATCACACTCATCACCCAATGCCCAAACCGCCTGGTTACGAAGTGCTGGGATATCTGATGCGCGAACATGGTTTGACCCAGAGCGATTTGCCCGGTGTCGGCCCTCAGTCAGTGGTTTCGGAAATTCTGAGCGGCAAGCGCCAGCTCAACTTACGGCAGGTCCGCTGGCTGGCCGATCACTTCAAACTGCCGGTAGATGTATTCATCTGAAGGGCGTTGCTGAGCCATCCAAACCCTAGGGCTGTTGCACTCTGATAGCATGTCGCGCGGCTTTTTCAGCCGCGCTTTCATCTAAAGGGAATTAACTGTCATGAGCTCTACCCAAGAGGTCACAGCGCCTACCGATTCCACGCCTTACAAAGACGCGAGCATGAGCTGCGGGCACTGCAACTACACGCTCAAGCCGACCTATCACCAAGCGTTCGAGCTGGTTCGGTTGCAGCCCATCAACTGCTATCAGTGCAGTTCGGATCTGTTGCTGGATGAAGCCGACCGTCAGGTGCTGGACAAAAACTGCAGACAGCCACCCGTATCGGCAAGCTGGCGTTGCTGATTCTGGGGCCGTACTTCTTGATCAGCATGCTCGCGACGCTCTATTTCATGTTCTTCGCCGAGCCGCCGTTTTCCGGGTTCTCGGGCGTGTTGGTTGGCGGTGGGTTAGTAATCGGATTCCTCCTAAAGAGCGCCGCCACGGACAGCGAAGAACGTGATTTCGTACTGTTCAATCAGGGCGAGGGGCCTGCTGTCGAGGCGCAGGCCGCATAACTGATGCTGCGGTCTCGCGAGCGTTATTGTGCTTCCGGGCCGAAGATGCGCTGCTTCCACGCAGCGCTGGCATCGACCAGCGAGTAACCGTCGTTGCAGTTCAATACGATGCCGACGTTCTTGCAGAACACCACGTCGACAATGTTCTGATCGCGGGTGAAATCGGTCAGTCGATCCACCGCCATGAACACTTCGACGTTTTGAATCGCGTAATGCACTTCCCCGCCCCATTGCGAACCATATCCGGAAATCTTCAGCGGCCCGCACAACCGATAGACCGCCGCTGCTTTGCCTTGCGCGGTCTCCAGTTCCCTGAACGGCAGAATGGTAGTCCCCACCAGATGAATAAAGCCGATCGCCCGACTGTCCATGAATGCCAGTGCGGCTCGTTCCGCGTCGTTCAGTTGGCGAAGGGGTTGCGCCTTGGCGATGAAGCGGCGAGTCGACCAGGACAGGGCCACGAGTTTCCAGACGAAGAACACTGCCGGAGAAATGAGCAGGGCGACGATGACCACGAATGCGAGAACTTCAAACGCTGGCTGGCTCATCAGGACGCGCTGACGCTGTTCGACACAGGCCGGCGCTCCCACAGACGCCTGGCCAGATTGACGCCGTAGGCGACGCACAGTCCGCCGCTGACGTATTCCACCCATGCCTGCGCGTTGCTGCGATCAACGTCGGGGTAGCACACGTGCGCCACCAGCCAGGAAATCCCGAACAGCCCCATCATCACCGCGTTGCCGAGCCAGGCTTCGTGCTCCTGATGGCGCCAGTCGGCACAGGCATCGGGCAGGCCTTCGATCTTGAGCAGCCAGTCATACCAGCCTCTCTCCGGATCCACGTCGATATGAGCAATAACGGTCTGGCCTTCCTTGATGTGATTTTCAATTTGTTGCCGGAGCGGAGACTCGACGGACACACGTTTTTTACCGATGGTCATTCCCTCCTCAGGAACCCAGCGATAAACGCCTTGAATACGGTTGACCACGCTGCGCGGCTGATGCTTTTCCAGCGCCATGGGCAGGAAGCCTGCCATGGTCACGAAGAAGAAAGGGACAAACCATTCCTTGGCGGTCAGCCACTCAAAGGCCATCGCCCAGAACAGCAACACGCTTGCCACAACTGCACAGCACCCCAAAAGCGCCGCAGACACGGCGCGTGCCCGTTCATTTCATACGCGAGGCGTCGACGCTCTTTCTTGCGGGCAGGGCGTTGCCCGAGGATCAGTGTCTCTTCGTCGTCGATACAGGGGCCGGGGATACCGAACGTCCATTGAACGTCAGCCCGCTCGTCGGTCTCGACACGCTGGGCGAACGCCTCGATGTGGTAGCCGTCATTCAGGCGGATCACATAAGCGCGTTTTTTGCCGCAGATGATTTCGGCCTCGTTGTTGCCTTCCTTGTTCAGAAACGGCAGGGCCAGTGCAGGCAGCAATACCGGGAGTTCAGCGATGCGGTGCATGCCGGACCAGTCTTTCATGGTGCCGGTTTTTCGATAGGCGCCGCTGATCAGGTGAACATCGCGCTCGAATGTTTCCTTGGGGTAATAGAGGGCGAGCAACCGGTGTTCTTCGATCGTCGCGCAGCGGGATGGCTCGTCGCGGCGCAGAGCGTTGAGTCTGAACTGACACGCCCAGATGCCGCCGACGTAAATAAGCATTGAAAGCGTTTGAAACAGCGTGATGCCAACGGAAAGATAGCCGAGCACTGCAACGTCCTTGTCCTGTAATGCCGCGCTGTCCGGTACGCGGCGGTGTTCTATGAAGCAAAAGGGTCTGGCAGTGTCACATCGCTCGCCTCACGAAGAGCAACTGATCTCCAGATGCTTGCCCCACTCCGGTGGTCGCTCGGCATAACTCTCCATCCCCGGCTGCTCCTCAAACGGTTTGCTCAGCACCGCATGCAGCCGACGCACCTCCGAATAATCCCCCTGCTCAGCCGCATCGATGGCTTTTTGCGCCAGATAATTGCGCAGGATGTACAGCGGATTGACCGCATGCATCCGCGCTCGGCGCTGTTCCTGATCAGCATCACCATCGCGGGCAACCCGGGCAACGTAGCGTTCGCCCCAGGCATCAAAACCCTTGATGTCGACGAAGTCGTCACGCAAACGGGCGACGGATTTTTCTGCTGATTCCTCTCCGAGTCGGCGGAAAAACAGCGTGTAGTCGACGCCGCTGTTCTGCATCAGTTGCAGCAAGTCTTCCAGCAGTTTCTGGTCATCGTCTTCTGCGGTGGTGAAACCGAAGCGCCGGCGCATCAGGTCGAGGTAATGCGCTTGGAACAGTGGCAAGTACAAACCCAGCGTTTCGCGCAGCGCTTCAACACTGATGAACGGTGTCAGCGCCTGGGCCAGCGCGCTGAGGTTCCACTGACCGATCGGCACCTGATTGCTGAACGAGTAGCGGCCCTGATCATCCGAATGGTTACAGATGAAGTTGGCGTCGAAGTCGTCGAGGAAGGCGAATGGTCCGAAGTCGAAGGTGATGCCGAGGATCGACATGTTGTCGGTGTTCATCACGCCGTGGCAGAAGCCGTAGGCCTGCCACTTGGCGATCAGCTCGGCATTGCGCTCGACGATCTCGCGGAACATCGCCAGATACGGTTCCGGCTGCTCCAGGCATTCCGGGAAGTGCATCGCCAGCACGTGCTCGCCGAGTGCTTTCTGCTGCTCGGGGCGCTTGGTGTAGTAGAAATATTCGAAGTGGCCGAAACGGATGTGGCTCGGCGCCAGGCGCAGCACCATCGCCGCGCGTTCCTGTTTTTCGCGCCAGACCGGGGTGTCGGAGCCGATCACGCAGGCGGCGCGCGAGGAGGGAATGTTCAGTCCGTACAAAGCTTCGGAGGCGAGGAACTCACGGATCGACGAACGCAGCACCGCACGGCCATCGCCCATGCGCGAAAAAGGCGTCTGCCCGGCGCCTTTGAGATGCAGGTCCCAATGCTCGCCAGCCGCGTTGTACACCTCGCCCAGCAGCAAACCGCGGCCATCGCCCAGTTGCGGTGTATAGCCGCCGAACTGATGCCCGGAATAGACCATCGCCCGTGGCTCGGCATCGGCCCACAGCTTGTGGCCACCGAACAGTTCGGCGAATTCCCGGGTTTCGGCGGTTGCCGGGTCGAGATCGAGCAAAGCCATGGCCGCCGGGCTTGCCACTACCAGACGCGGGTTGTCGATCGGCTCGGGCAGCACGTGAGCGGAGAACGCATCGCCGAGGCGGGCGAAGCGATTATCGAAGGTCAGTTCGTCGAGGGCTTTCACGGGCCGGCTCCAGCAGAATGTCCGAGCATTCTGCTGGGTATAGGTCGGTTAGTCGAGTTTGGCCGGCGGCGGTTCTTGCGGCGGTTTTTGCTCGTCGGGCACCGCGACGATGGTTTTCGTCTCTGCTTCGACCGGCACCAACTTGTATTCCTGGCCGTGCAGGTTCTTCAGGTAAACCTCCATCTGGCGGAAGGAGATGTTGATGTGCTGCTTCTTGAACTCACGGTTGATGAAGCGGTTGACCTCGTCGATCACCGGGTTGCGGTCACCGAGGTCGCGCACGTGCATGCGCAATTCATGGTCGAGGGTGCTTTCACCGAAGTTGAGGAAGTACACGTGCGGCTCGGGTTCCTTGAGCACGCGCGGGTTCTCGCGGGCGGCCTTGAGCAGCAGCTCTTTGACCAGATCGAGATCCGAACCGTAGTCGACCCCCAGTTTCAGCGTCACGCGGGTAATGGTGTCGGTCAGCGACCAGTTGATCAGTTGCCCGGTAATGAACGTCTTGTTCGGAACAATGATGTCCTTGCGGTCGAAGTCGGTGATGGTCGTCGCGCGGATGCGGATCTTGCTCACCGTGCCCGAGAGGTTGCCGATGGTGATGGTGTCGCCGATGCGTACCGGGCGCTCGAAGAGAATCATGATGCCGGAGATGAAGTTGGCGAAGATCTCCTGCATACCGAAACCGAGGCCGACCGACAGCGCCGCCACCAGCCATTGCAACTTGTCCCAACTGACGCCGAGGGTCGACAGGGTCGAGACGAAACCGACACCGGCGATCACATAGGACAGCAACGTCGTGGTCGCATAGGCACTGCCTTGCGCCAGATTGAGCTTGGACAGCACAAACACTTCAAGCAGGCCCGGCAAGTTGCGTGCGAGGGCGAAGGTGATGCCGATGATGATCAGCGCGCCGAGCATGTCGCCAATGCTGATCGGCACCATGCTCATGTTGGCGCCGGTGCCGCTGGTGTATTCGTAGAGGGTAATGTTGTCGAGGTAGGAGAACACTGAAATCAGATCCGACCAGACCCAGTACAGCGCGGCGATGAAACCGCCGAGCAAGGCCAGACGGATCAGGCGCAGGGACTGCTCATTGACCTTTTCGATGTCGAGCGTCGGTTCTTCGATCACCGCTTCGCCATCGCCGGCCTCTTTTGCCGCCTGGCGTTTGGCCAGGGCGCGCTGATAGGCCAAGCGCCGTGCCGCGACCGCGAGACCGCGGACGAAAGTGGCTTCGATCACCAGCCAGAACATCAGCAGGTACAGGGTGTTGATCAAGCGGTCGCTGAGTTTCAGTGCCGTGTAGTAGTAGCCGAAGCACACGGCAACGAACAGCGCGATGGGCAACAAGGTGAACATCACTCCCACCGCCTTACGGAACAGCGAGGCGTTTTCGTGGGCCGGGCTGCTGATCAGTAGGCGACTGAGCAGCCATGCCATCAGGGCGTAGCAAATCAGCACCACCGGCATGCCCAATACGTCGTCGGCCAATGCCGCCGGTTGCAATTCGGCCACTGCGACCACGGCCACCAGCGCCAGAACCACCAGCCCCAGTCGACGCACCCAGCCCTGGAGGAATTCGACCTGAGGTTTTTCCCAGCGGAAGTGCAGTTCTGCCACGCCACCCGGCGCCAGAATCCGGTAGGCGGTGTAGAACACCAGCCACGCCTGCCCCATTTGCAGCAGTGCCGCGCCCATGTTGGCGTTCTGCCCTCGGGCGTCGATCTGCAAGGCCAGACCACACAGCGCCAGACCCAGCGCCACCGGCATCGCCAGCAGAATGTTGATCAGGATCGCCTGCGGCGTGTGCCACTGGCTGTCACGCTTGAAGTGACCGATGTCCTGGTGAACCTTGTTGAGTTTCCCGTAGAGACTTTTGCGCCGCCACAGCAGTGCACCGATCAGCAGTGCCAGTGGCAGGAACAGCAGCGGTCGCTGGATCAGGCCGTCGGTCAGTTCGCTCAGGCTCGAGGCCCACGGCAGGGTGTCGACCTGACGCTTGAGGCGCTCCGGCACACCGCGCATCCATTCGATGTCCAGCGGCTTGTTGCTGGGAATCCAGAACATCTGCTCATCGAGGGTCGCGCGCAGACTTTGCGCAGTGCTCAGCAGTTGCTTCTGGTTCAGTTGCAGGGTGATCGATTCGTTGAGTACCGCGCTCAGCTCGCGGTTCAGCCGCTCAAGCAAGTCAGCGCGGGTATTGGCCAGATCCAGCAGGCTTTTGCGCAGTTGCGGGGTGACTTGTTCCGGCGGCTGTGTAGCGAGCAGGTTATCGACGTAGGTCGAAGGATTGCTGAGCAATTCACGCTGCTGGCTGACTTCGAACTGATACAGACGAATGTCGGCGATCTGGTCCGCCAGGTCGCGGTCGACCTTGAGGCGCGGCAGGGCTTGTTTCTGTTTGTAGAGAATCTTCGACAGCAGCAGGCTGCCCTTGAGCACGTTGATCTGTTCGTCCAGAGCGGAATCGCTTTGGGTCAGGCTGTCGAGTTGTTGTTTGGTTTGCAGGTTCTGCTGGGTGACTTCGTTGAGCCGGTCAGTGCTTTTCAGCAGGTAGTCGGAGAGCTTGAGGTTGGCCGTGCTTTCGCTGGCGAGCAGGCTGCTGCCGCCGGCCTTTTGCGCTTCGATCGACTGCTGGGTAACGGTTTCCTGCGACTGCGCCAGACGCTTCTGGTTGATCAGCGTTTGCAGTTCCTGAATCTCGCGGTCGAGGCGGTCGGATTTCTCCGAGAGCACGTCATGCTGGGAGTTGCCCAGATCCTGCAACTGGCTGTTGCCGGCCAGTTCCTGACGGCGCAGCGGGATCAGCGCGTTCAGTGCCGCCAGTTCGGCGTTCAACTGGTCGCGTTGCTCGGCGCTGACGGTCTTGCCCGCGTCCTTGCCGGACTTGAGGATGTTGTTGATCTGCTGGATGCGCGTCTGGCTGGCGGAAATCTCCGCCTGGGCGCGCTCGGGGCGCGTCTGCGCGGTGATGATCAGGCTGTTGGCGTCGGCCAGGGCCTTTTGCAGGTCACTTTGCTGAGTGGAGCGATCGGTGAGGATTTGCTCCAGTTGCTGGATTGATTCCCTGGGGAAACGCTGCGCCACCGGCACCACGCTGCTGGCCTTGAGGCGCGTCAGCTCGCGGGCGTTTTCAATCGTCTGCTTGGGTGCGGTGGCCAGTTGCTGCTTGAGGTCGACCAGCTTCTGCTCGTAATCATTCTTGTTGTTGAGCTGGTTGAGCGTGTTCTGCAGAACGGTTTGCAGGGTCTTTTTATCAGCGTCCGGCAGTTTGCTGTCGGCGAGTTTGTCCAGACTGGCCTGCACGGCTTCGCTGGACGGTGGTTCGGCGGCGTAAAGCGGGCCGACAGTAAGACTCAGGCCCAGCAGGGCCGCAGCAAAAAAGGAGCGCAGGGTAGGCATAGAGACCGGTCGAGCAAGTGAGAGTGGACGCAGTTTAGAGGAAGAGTCCGGGGCCCGGGCGACTTCCTTCGGGGAATCTGACGCCGACTTTGCCGATCTTGTTCCCGTCCATGACCGCGACCGTCCAGTGGGTGTTGTTCCACTCGACCTGGTCACCAACGATCGGTGCACCACCGACCTTGTGGGCGATAAAGGCGCCCAGCGTCGTGTCTGGATCAATGCCCTCGGTCGGCAAGCCATAAAGCGCCGCAACCGCTTTAAGCTGGGCGTCTCCTTCGAGTACGAAGTCGCCGAAGAAACGCAGATCGAGGCCGCGTTGCGGTGCCTGGCTGAAGAGTTTTCCGAGGGCCGGCAAGTTGTGTTCATGGCCGATAACACACAGCAAATCATCGACTTCCAATACGGTACTACCCGACGGATGGAGCAATTGTTGGCCACGAAACAGCGCGGCGATGCGTGTGCCTTCGGGCATTTTCAACTCGCGCAGGGGTGAACCGATGCACCATTTCTCTGCGCCGAGCTTGTAAACGAACAGCTCCCACTCACTGGTGATGTGCACTTCCAGCGCGGATCGGGAGATCGGCGCGGGCTCCGGCGGCACCGTCACCTTCAACAGTTTGGCGACCCACGGCAGGCTTGTGCCCTGCACCAGCAACGAGACCAACACAATGAAGAAGGCGAGGTTGAAGTACAGCTGCGCATTCGGCAGCCCGGCCATCAGCGGGAACACCGCGAGAATGATCGGTACCGCACCACGCAGACCCACCCAGGAGATGAAGGCTTTTTCACGGCCGTGGAATGCCTTGAATGGCAGCAAACCGACGATTACCGACAGCGGCCGCGCGAACAGAATCATCCACAGCGCCAGACCGAGGGCGGGCAGGGCGATTGGCAGCAAATCGTGCGGCGTGACCAGCAGCCCCAACACCAGGAACATGCCGATCTGCGCCAGCCAGGCCATGCCGTCGAGCATGTGCAGAATGCCGTGGCGGCTGCGCACCGGACGGTTGCCGATCACCAGACCGCATAGGTACACCGCGAGGAAGCCACTGCCATGCAGGGCGTTGGTCAGGGCAAACACCAGCAGACCGCCGGCAATCACCAGAATCGGATAGAGACCGGCAGCGAGATTGATCCGGTTGACCAACTGCAGCATCAGCCAGCCGCCGCCGAGACCGATCACGCCACCGATACCGAATTCGCGGATCAGGTGCGTCAGCAGGCTCCAGTGCAGTCCGGTCTGGCCGCTGGCGAGCATGTCGATCAGGGTCACGGTGAGAAACACCGCCATCGGGTCGTTGCTGCCGGATTCGATTTCCAGGCTGGCGGTGACCCGTTCGTTGAGGCCTTTGCCGCCGAGCAGTGAGAACACCGCAGCGGCGTCTGTCGAACCGACGATGGCGCCGATCAGCAGGCCCTGAATCATGTTGAGGTCGAACAGCCACGCCGCCGCCATGCCGGTCAGCCCGGTGGTGATCAACACCCCGACCGTGGCCAACGACAACGCCGGCCATAACGCCACGCGGAAACTCGACACCCGTGTGCGCAAACCACCGTCGAGGAGGATCACCGCAAGTGCGAGGTTGCCGACCAGATAGGCCGTTGGGTAGTTATCGAAAATGATCCCGCCGCCATCGACCCCGGCGGCCATGCCGACGGCAAGGATAATGACCAGAATCGGAATGCCGAGACGGGAGGAAAGTGAACTGACAAGAATGCTCGCACCTACCAGCAACGCGCCGATCAAGAACAGGCTGTTGATGGTCGTCGCATTCAAAGGCAGTACTCCAGGGACGTAAAGACGGGCACAAACTGACCATGCAGTCTGCGTGCCAGCGATTCTAACCTGTTGAAATGTGATGCTGTCAAAAAGGTTTTTGCATTGGCATCACATTGAATGTGCGCCAACTGAAAACTGTGGCGAGGGGATTTATCCCCGTTCGGCGGCGCAGCCGTCGTAAGACCGGTGAACTCGATCTATCTGAAACGCCTGAGATCCTGGGGCTGCTGCGCAACCCAACGGGGATAAATCCCCTCACCACAAAGGAGTTTCACCAGCCACTGCATGGGTGGATTAAAGGCTGAAGCGCCCAACCATGTTGTTCAGATCCAGCGCCAGGCGTGACAGTTCATTACTCGCTGCACTGGTCTGATTCGCCCCAGTCGCCGATTGCACCGACAGATCACGGATGTTCACCAGGTTGCGGTCAACTTCGCGCGCCACTTGCGCCTGTTCTTCCGCCGCACTGGCGATCACCAGGTTGCGCTCGTTGATCTCGACGATCGCCGTGTTGATGGTGTCCAGCGACATCCCGGCGCCACGGGCAATGTTCAGCGTCGACTCGGCGCGCTCGGTGCTGTTACGCATCGAATCCACGGCGTGTTCGGTGCCGCTCTGAATGCTGCCGATCATCCGCTCGATTTCGCTGGTCGACTGTTGAGTGCGATGCGCCAATGCGCGAACTTCATCCGCCACTACCGCAAAACCACGACCGGCCTCACCGGCACGCGCCGCTTCAATCGCCGCGTTCAGCGCCAGCAGATTGGTCTGATCGGCCAGACCACGAATCACGTCCAGCACCTTGCCGATGTCACGGGATTCATTGGCCAGATCACCGATCAACGAGGCAGTGCTCTGCACATCGGCGCTCATGCGTTCGATGGCGCTCACCGTTTCCTGGACCAGATCACGACCGTCGCCGGCCGATGTGGTGGCGTTCTTCGAGGCTTCCGAAGTGCTCACCGCGTTGCGCGCCACTTCTTCCACGGCGCTGGTCATCTCGTTGACCGCCGTGGCCGCCTGCTCGATTTCATTGTTCTGCTGAGTCAGGCCACGGGCGCTTTCGTCGGTGACGCTGTTCAGCTCTTCCGCTGCCGATGCAAGCTGCGTGGCCGAGCCGGAAATCCGCTGCAGGGTGTCACGCAGTTTCGACTGCATCTTTGCCATGGCCGCCAGCAGGCGCCCGGCTTCGTCGGAACCGTCGACATGGATCGGCTGGGTCAGGTTGCCTTCTGCGATGGTTTCCGCCGCTTCCAGTGCCTTGGAAATCGGCTTGGTGATGCTGGTGGTCAGCAGCCAGGCGAACAGCAGCGTCAGGCCGGTGGCAATCACCAGCAGGGTCACCACCAGATCGAAAGCCGAAGAATACTGATTAGCGGCTTGCTCGTTAGTCTCGCTGATCTGCTCGCCGTTGATCTGCATCAGACGGTTGAGCACACCGTTCACCGCTTCGGAGTTGTTCAGCAACTCGGTGTTGAGCAGGGTGCGCAGCTCATCGACCTGATTGTTGCGTGACAGGGTTTTCATGCGGTCTTCGATCTGGCGGTACTGACCGAGCAGTTGCACGTATTGGTCATACGCCGTGCGTTCCTCAGGGCTGCCGATCAATGGCTCGTAAGCCGTTTGAGCGGCGCGGATCTGCTGATTGCGCATGTCCAGCAGTTCCATGGTTTTCTGCTGTACGTCCGGTTCGCGGTTGACCAGCAAGCGGTACGACAACACTCGCAGGCGCAGGGTCAGTTGGGTGAACTCGTCGAGGTTCTTGATGCTCGGCACGCTGCTGGACGAGATATCCTCGGCGGCGCCGCGGATTTTGCTCATCTGGTTCAAGGCGAACACGCCAAGAATCAACATCAGGCCGCCGATCAGGGCGAAACCGGTGAACGCCCGAGGGGCGATATTCATATTGCGAAGGGACATGGGCGGGTACCGAAAAGGGCCGCATCCATGCGGGCTGAAACTGCTGTATGGGTGACTTATCGGTCCTACGACTAAAGTCTTGAGTCGGTGTGCGTATTTGTCGCAGACGGGCCTGAGCGACGAAGTGCAGGAACAAGATCGGCAAATCACAGTCTTTAAAGCTCGCGGGAACGCTCGCCCGCCAGGAAAATCAAGGCTTTGCGCCGGTTTAACCCTGGCATCTGTGGTGACTTTTCTTTATCGTACGCGCCCTTTGAAAAACGCTTGGAAGATCAAAATGTTGGAAGCATCCCTCAGCCAATTGGAACAGCTCGTCAGCGACCTGGTGCAACAGAACCAGACCCTGGCACACACCAACCAGACCCTGACCACGGAACTGGCCCAGGCCAAGGATGAAAACGAAAGCCTGCAACTGAACCTGATGGAACAGGAAGAAAAGCACGGCGCCACCGCCGCGCGCATTCAGGCCCTGGTTGATCGCGTCAACGCAGGTCCTGTCAGCGCATGAACCACGGCACAGCAGGGGTAAAGGTCATCTCCATTCTTGGGGAGGACTATTCGATCAAGGCACCGGCCGGGGAAGAACAGACCCTGCTGGACGCGGCATTGATGCTCAAGGCCGCTTTGGCCGACACCAAACGCAAATACCCGACGCTGATCGGTGACCGCTTGCTGGTGCTGGCAGCGATGAATCTGTGCTCGCAGCAGATCGAAATGAAGAAGCAGCACCAGGAAGAACTCGACCGTTACCAAGAGCAAGTCAGCGCCACGGTCGACACCATCGCCAAGACCATCAATCAGGGCTGATGGGTTTGCGCACAACCAAAGAATAGATTGTTGATTGAGTTGTATACAATCGGCACGGCTGTTGCATCGTTTCGGCCACTTATTCTTTGGGGGTGCTCCATGCAGTTGTGGCGACGCAGTATTCAATGGCAGCTGATCCTCAGCATGGGCACCGCCCTGCTGGTCAGCATCCTGATCGTGGTTGGCATTTATACCCTGGTGGTCAACCGCCTCGCCCAGAGCTATCTGGTCGAGCAAGCATTGCCGTCGAGCATCGAAGCGACGCGCAACGACATCGAACGCATCCTCGTGCAACCGCTGACGGCGGCCAAAGACATTGCCAGCAACACCATGGTTCGCGACTGGCTCGCGTCGGGTGAAGACAGCGGCAAAACAGCAGCCTTTGCGCAGTATCTGGAAGGCATTCGCGCCGAACACAAAGCTTTTACGGCGTTGATCATCGGCACCGAATCCAATCATTACATCACCGAAAAAGGCCTGGATCGCACCCTCAGTCGCGCCAAACCTGCCGATGCCTGGTTCTACTCTTTCCTCGACAGTCAGCAGCCGCGCACCCTCAATATCGACAACGATGGCGCGACCGGCGAGTTGGCGCTGTTCATTGACTTGAAGGTCGAGCAGGCTGGCAAAGTTGTCGGCGTTGCCGGACTCGGCTTGAGCATGAAAGAGCTGTCCGAGCTGATCCACAACTTCAGCTTCGGCGAGCGCGGCAAGGTCTATCTCGTGCGTTCCGATGGTTTGATCCAGGTGCATCCCGAGGCGCAGTTCAGCGGTAAACGCACCCTTACAGAGCAGATCGGTGCCTCGGCCGCGCAGGCCGTCATGGGTCAAAAAACTGCCGTAAGCAGCAGCTTCCAAAGAGCGGGAGAGGATTTCCTCGCCTTCAGCCTGCCCTTGCGTGATCTGGGCTGGACCCTGGTGGCCGAAGTGCCGCAGTCGCAAATCTATGCCGAAGCCCGCAAAGCGATGTGGATGAGCGGCGGCATCGGTCTGGCCGTGGCGCTGGTGTGCCTGGCGTTGGTGGTCTGGCTGGCGCAGGGTTTGGTGCGGCCGATTCGTCAGGTAACAGCCGCGCTGGTAGCAATCGGTAGCGGTGGGGGAGATTTGACCCATCGGTTAGATTCCAGTCGCGCTGATGAACTGGGCGATCTGGCGCGGGGCTTCAACCGCTTCCTCGATAGCCAGCGCGGGATGATTGCCGAAGTGCTGACCACCAGCGAGCGTTTGCGCACGGCTGTCGGGCAAGTGGCCAAGGTTGTCGATAACACTGCCGAGCGCTCCGGCCGTCAGCAGGAAATGACCGACATGGTTGCCACGGCCGTTCATGAAATGGGCCTGACCGTGCAGGAAATCGCGCAGAACGCCGGCAACGCGGCGCTCGCCTCGCAAACCGCGCGGGATGAGGCCATGCAGGCACGGGAAGTGGTCGGCGGTTCGATTCGGCACATTGAAAGCATGTCCGATGAGATTGGCTTGGCAGCGGGCGCGGTGGGTGAACTGGCGCATCAAGTGGCGTCGATTGATTCGGTGTTGGCGGTGATTCGCGGGGTGTCCGAACAGACGAATTTGCTGGCTTTGAACGCAGCTATCGAAGCCGCGCGTGCCGGAGATATGGGGCGTGGTTTTGCAGTTGTTGCTGATGAAGTCCGGACGTTGGCACGGCGGACTCAGGCGTCCACTGACGAGATTCAGCAGATGATCGGCAGCCTCAAGCAGGGGGCGGAAAACGCCGTGTCATCGATGCGCACGGGGCAGGCGGCGACGGGCACCGGGGTTGAGTCGAGCCAGCGTACCGGAGCTTCGCTGACGGCGATTACCGGGCAGGTCGAGCGCATCAGTGACATGAACCATCAGGTGGCGACGGCGACGGAAGAACAGTCGGCGGTGACTGAAGAGATCAACCGCAACGTGCAGGGCATTTCCGATCTGGCGCGGGCGACGGCGGGGGAGGTTCGGGCGTGTCGTGAGGATTGTCAGATGTTGCAGCGACTAGCGGATGATCTAGCGCGGCAGATGGGTGGGTTCAAGCTGAGCTAAGTTCTACGGTTTTCAGATCAGTCGACGCGCCATAAGTGGCGCATCGGCGCGACGGCGGATCAGGTATTTCATGCCAGAAGAATTTCCCGCCCATAAAATTCGATGCCACCAATCGTCTCCAGGTAGAACACTCGTTTTTCTTTCACGATGCGCATGGTTTGATCGACGGCATAGCTGTCGCCGATTGCCAGTGTTCGGAACATGTCGTTCTGGCTGAAATCCGTGACGCTGCCATAGCTGTTGTTCGGCACGATGACGGTGACCTGATAGCGGTCGCCTCTGCGGGTGTAACGCTTTGCGGTGACCCGCACTGCCTGTGGGTCTATCACGTAATCATTGATTCTGGCGGAAAGCAGAAACTGGTCTTCAGTGAGATTCACATACGGATCGATGTTGGTGACTGACATCTCGTCGCTCAAATCTGCACCGCCATAGACCACTGACCGCCATTGATTGGAGCTGATACGGGCATGTTCTTTGTAAGCAACCCGGTTGCTGGTTTCGTATCGGTCTTCGGCGCAAATAATCTCAAACATTCCTGCCGCCGTCGTAGTAACGGTCGGCGCTCCATTGGCGGGGGAAGTCGTCAGGGTGATCTGCGACTCTTCGTCAGAGGTGCGGTGATGGTTTTTGCTGATGACAATAGATTCGCTGGAATCCTTGTTCGTCCAGACTGTACCGCTGCGCGCAGGTATTTGAGAGATAGAGGCGAGAACGCAATAGTCCAGGGTCACAAGACCTGAAAGTTTGATGGATCGGTCTTCGAGAACATGTTCGCTCATGGCTTTTACTCGGATGAGGTAAGGGGGCGGACGTGTGTCCGTACCTGCCGGGCAACTGCAAACTACATGTCGGGCGAAGATAGCCTATCGTCAGTTTCTGATCTCCACACCTGTAAAACCTGACAGGTGCGAAGACCGTTGAAGTGTGTTGGGGCGCTACATGGGCGATGAGTCAGAACCACGCATCCTGCATCGCCAGACACGTATCATCCCGCGCCTCCAGCAACGCCAGCTCATGGTGGCAACCCGGCACTTCCCACGTCAGGAAATAGCGCGCCGCCTGCAACTTGCCTTTATAGAAGTCGACGTCCGCCGCTTTGCCCTTGGCCAACCCTTCCTCCGCACGAATCGCCTGCTCCAGCCAGCGCCAGCCAATCACCGTGTGCCCGAACACTTTCAGGTACAACGCCGAATTCGCCAGGCTGCTGTTGACCTTGCCCTGTGCCAGATCGGTCAGCAAGCCAAGGGTCACCGTTTGCAGGCGAGCTACCAGTTTCTCCAGTGGCTCACGCAATGCGGTCAGCGATTCGTACGCGGTTGCGCGCTCTGCGGTGTTGGCGATCAGACGAATCAATTGCTTCAGTCCCGCGCCACCGTTCTGCGCCAGTTTGCGCCCGAGCAAGTCCAGCGACTGAATGCCGTGAGTGCCCTCGTGGATCGGGTTCAACCGGTTGTCGCGGTAATACTGCTCAACCGGGTATTCGCGGGTGTAACCGTGGCCGCCAAGAATCTGGATCGCCAGTTCGTTGGCCTTGAGGCAAAACTCAGACGGCCAGGATTTGACGATGGGCGTCAGCAAATCCAGCAACTCATGCGCCTGTTTGCGCTCGGCTTCGGTCTCCAACGTGGTGGTGTCGTCGAACAACCTCGCCGCATACAAGCCGAGGTCGAACGCCCCTTCGACGTAGGATTTTTGCGTCAGCAGCATGCGTCTGACGTCCGCGTGCTGAATGATTGCCACCGGCGCGGTGCTTGGGTCTTTGCTGTCCGGCACGCGACCTTGCGGGCGCTCGCGGGCGTATTCCAGCGAGTACAGATACCCGGCGTAACCGAGCATGACTGCGCCCATGCCAACGCCGATCCGCGCCTCGTTCATCATCTGGAACATGTAGCTCAAACCGTGATGCGCCTTGCCCACCAGATAGCCGACGCATTCACCGTTATCGCCGAAGTTCAGCGCTGTGGAAGTGGTGCCGCGCCAACCCATCTTGTGGAACAGTCCGGCGAGCAGTACGTCATTGCGTTGGCCGAGGCTGCCGTCATCGTTGACCAGAAACTTCGGCACGATGAACAGCGAAATACCTTTCACCCCCGGCGGCGCGTCCGGCAGCTTGGCCAGGACCATGTGCACGATGTTTTCCGAGAGCGGGTGATCGCCGCCGGAAATGAAGATCTTGTTGCCCTTGAGCCGATACGTGCCGTCGGACGCCGGCTCGGCGCGCGTACGAATATCCGACAGCGATGAACCGGCGTGCGGTTCGGTCAGGGCCATGGTGCCGAAGAAACGACCGTCGATCATCGGTTGCAGGAAGCGCTGTTTTTGCTCTTCGGTGCCGAAGCTTTCGATCAGGTTGGCCGCACCCATGGTCAGGAACGGGTACGAGGTCGAGGCGGCGTTAGCCGATTGGAAGTGAGCGAAACAGGCTTGCGACAGCAGCGTAGGCAGTTGCATGCCACCAGCGTCGAAACTTCGCGCAGCGTTGAGGAATCCGGCTTCGAGGAAGGCATCGACTGCCGGTTTTACTTCGGGGATCAGAATCGCTTTGCCATCTTCATAGCGCGGCTCGTTCTCGTCGCCCTTGCGGTTGTGCGGCGCGAAGTACTTTTCGGCGATGTTGCGCGCAGTGCCGATGGCGGCATCGAAGGTCTCGCGGTTGTGCTCGGCAAAGCGCTCGCGCCGGGTCAGGCCCTCGGCATCAAGGACTTCATACAGCTCGAAAGCCAGATTGCGGGAACTGAGCAGCGTCTCGGACATGGCGGCTTACCTTTTTTTGGATTGGGCCGAGTCTAGGCGTGCTGATAAAGGCTGAACAGGATGATTGATAAGCGTGATGTTGGGCCAGAGCGCCGACTTAACAAACACCACAAAACACTGTGGGAGCGAGCCTGCTCGCGAAGGCGGTCCGTCAGCCGATATTGATGTCGACTGACACTCCGTCTTCGCGAGCAGGCTCGCTCCCACAGGGGGTATTGATCACCGGGCAGCCATTGCGGCTGCCCGGTTTATCGGTATTAGCCGATGGTCATCAGGCTGGCATTACCACCCGCCGCAGCGGTGTTAACGCTCAACGCGCGCTCGATCACCAGTCGCTCCAACGCAATGTTGGTCTCGCCTTGGGACAAGCCCTGAACTCCGACAATCGCACCGGCACGCTTGGCAATCTGCTGGCAAACGCCGCGCAACTGGTCGGAATGGCCGTGATGCAGAACCGCATCAAACACCACCTCATCCTTGTTCCAGTCAGAAACCAGCTTGATCCGCGCCTGAATTTCCTTCGGCAGGCGTGCGAACAATGCCTTGCTGATGTCGGACTCCGGCCATACCGCCGAACCGCCTACCGCCAGCACCGCTGCCAGTTGCGTCAGCAAATCACCTTCAACCTCCGCCAGGCACAGCACGTGCTCACGCGGCAGGATCGCGTAGCTGTTCTTCTCACCGGTCGGGCCGGCCAGCACGCGGGTGATGCCGCTTTGCGACTGCGCAGCGTACTGCGCGCACAGGCTGCTCAGGTCAGCAAACTTGTTGCTGTCAGCCCAGGCTTTCAGGGCATTCAGCGGCTTGCTCATGGCATCACGCAGGCGAACATCCGGCGCGACGGCAGCATCACCGCGAGCGAAGGATTGTTCGATCGCATCGGTAGGACGCGTCGCCAGCAAACGGTACAGATACAGCGGGCCGCCAGCTTTCGGGCCAGTGCCCGACAAGCCTTCGCCGCCGAATGGCTGCACGCCGACCACAGCACCAACGATGTTGCGGTTAACGTAGACGTTACCGGCGTTGACGTTGTCGATCACCTTGGCGATGGTCTCGTCGATGCGGGTGTGCACGCCGAGGGTCAGGCCGTAACCGGAAGCGTTGATCTGGCCGATCAGTTGATCGATTTCTTTACGCTTGTAGCGGACCACGTGCAGCACCGGACCGAAGATCTCGCGTTGCAGTTCGTCGAAGCTTTCCAGTTCGATCAGGGTCGGCATGACGAAGGTGCCGCGTTTGACTTCTTCGGTGTCGGCAATCGCCACCTGGTACACGTTGCGACCTTTGTCGCGCATGCCCTGGATGTGCTTGTCGATGCCAGCCTTGGCTTCGGCGTCGATCACCGGGCCAATGTCCACGGACAGACGCTCAGGGTTGCCGAGACGGCTTTCAGCCATGGCACCTTTGAGCATTTCGATGACGCGATCCGCGGAATCTTCCTGCAAGCACAGTACGCGCAGTGCCGAGCAACGCTGACCAGCGCTGTCGAAGGCCGAGGACACCACGTCGATCACCACTTGTTCGGTGAGTGCCGAGGAGTCGACGATCATCGCGTTCTGGCCACCGGTTTCGGCGATCAGCGGAATCGGGCGGCCCTGGCTGTCGAGACGGCCAGCGATGTTGCGCTGCAGCAGACGCGCGACTTCGGTGGAACCGGTGAACATCACGCCTTTGACGCGCTCATCACCAACCAGACCGGCACCGACGGTTTCACCGCGCCCCGGCAGTAGTTGCAGCACGCCTTCCGGAATCCCGGCTTCGAGCAGCAAACGCACGGCTTGAGCGGCAACCAGCGGAGTTTGCTCTGCAGGTTTGGCCAAAACCGGGTTACCGGCAGCCAATGCAGCAGCGACTTGGCCGCTGAAGATTGCCAGCGGGAAGTTCCACGGGCTGATGCATACCACCGGACCCAGTGGGCGGTGGGCGTCGTTGCTGAAATCGTTGCGTGCCTGCACCGCGTAATAACGCAGGAAGTCGACGGCTTCGCGGACTTCGGCGATGGCGTTGGCGAAGGTCTTGCCGGCTTCGCGAGCCAGCAGGCCCATCAGCGGCTGGATCTCGCCTTCCATCAAATCAGCGGCGCGTTCCAGAATCGCCGCACGTTCGGCCGGCGGGGTGGCCTGCCAGATCGGTGCAGCGTTGAGGGCGCATTGAATGGCGTTGTCGACGTCTTCAACCGTGGCTTCTTGAACGTGGCCGACCACATCACGGTGGTCTGCCGGGTTCAGCACAGGTGCAGGTGTTTCGGTGCTGGAAGCGCAACCGAGCATCGGCGCGGCTTTCCAGTCGTTGTGCGCGGTGGCGAGCAATGCGCAGGACAACGAGGCCAGACGATGTTCGTTGGCCATGTCGATGCCGCTGGAGTTGGCGCGTTCAGAACCGTACAAGTCACGCGGCAGCGGAATGCGCGGGTGCGGCAGGCCGAAACCACCTTCCACGGTCGCCATCTGCTCGATCTGCGCTACCGGATCGGCCACCAATTCCTGAATCGAAATCGACTGGTCGGCGATGCGGTTGACGAACGAAGTGTTCGCGCCGTTTTCCAGCAAGCGACGTACGAGGTACGCCAGCAGGGTTTCGTGGGTGCCGACCGGCGCGTACACGCGGCACGGACGATTCAGCTTGCCTTCGGAAACTTTGCCTACAACCTGCTCGTACAAAGGTTCGCCCATGCCGTGCAGGCACTGGAATTCGTACTGGCCGGGGTAATAGTTCTGACCGGCAATGTGGTAAATGGCCGACAGCGTATGGGCGTTATGCGTGGCGAACTGCGGGTAGATGACTTCCGGCACCGACAGCAGTTTGCGTGCGCAGGCGATGTAGGAAACGTCGGTGTACACCTTGCGGGTGTAGACCGGATAGCCTTCCAGGCCTTCGACCTGAGCGCGCTTGATTTCGCTGTCCCAGTACGCGCCCTTCACCAGACGAATCATCAGGCGATGACGGCTGCGGCGAGCCAAGTCGATCACGTAGTCGATCACGTACGGGCAACGCTTCTGGTAAGCCTGGATCACGAAGCCGATGCCGTTCCAGCCAGTCAGCTGCGGTTCGAAGCACAGACGCTCAAGCAGATCCAGCGACAGCTCGAGACGGTCGGCTTCTTCGGCGTCGATGTTCAGGCCGATGTCGTATTGCTTGGCCAGCAGGGTCAGCGACAACAGACGCGGATACAGCTCGTCCATCACACGCTCGTACTGCGCACGGCTGTAACGCGGGTGCAGGGCCGAGAGCTTGATGGAAATGCCCGGGCCTTCATAAATCCCACGACCGTGGGAGGCTTTGCCGATCGAGTGAATGGCTTGTTCGTACGACGCCAGGTACTTCTGTGCGTCGTGTTCGGTCAGTGCCGCTTCACCGAGCATGTCGTAGGAATAACGGAAGCCCTTGGCTTCGAACTTGCTCGCATTGGCCAGTGCTTCGGCGATGGTTTCGCCGGTGACGAACTGCTCGCCCATCAGGCGCATGGCCATGTCGACGCCCTTGCGGATCATCGGCTCGCCGCTCTTGCCGATGATGCGGCTCAGCGACGAAGTCAGGCCGGCTTCGTTGTGCGTCGAGACCAGTTTGCCGGTCAGCAGCAGGCCCCAAGTGGCGGCGTTGACGAACAGCGAAGGGCTGTTGCCCAAGTGCGGGTGCCAGTTGCCGGTGCTGATCTTGTCGCGGATCAGCGCATCGCGAGTGCCCTTGTCCGGGATGCGCAGCAGCGCTTCGGCCAGGCACATCAGCGCCACGCCTTCCTGGGACGACAGGGAAAATTCCTGCAGCAAGCCCTGAACAATGCCTGCACGACCGCCGGCACTTTTCTGGTTACGCAGTTTTTCGGCGATGGAGGCGGCGAGCTTGTTGGTGGCTTCGGCCATCGGAGCCGGCAGGCGCGCCTGCTCGATCAGCATTGGCACGACTTCCGGCTCGGGGCGACGGTAAGCGGCAGTGATCGATGCGCGCAGTACCGATTGCGGCAGGATGCTTTCAGCGAATTCGAGGAAGCATTGGTGGGCGTGATCGGTGTGGACTTCGCCCGCCTCATCGGCGTCCTTGGCGGTCAAACCGTTCAGCTCGGTCAGGGTTGCACCACCCTCGAGTTTTTCCAGGTAATTGAAAATTGCCTGCTTGATCAGCCAGTGCGGTGTGCGATCAATCGAGGTCGCGGCCGCCTTCAGGCGCTCGCGGGTCGGGTCATCGAGTTTGACCCCAAGGGTGGTGGTAGCCATATTTTTATCCTCATGGTTGCCACAGTTGCGTGGCATCAGCTGGCGGCAAGATTAGCCGTGCGCTGAAAGAGGTGCAACCGGGTGCAACCCTTTTTTTGTCGGAATAATAGGCAGCTCGTCAGGAATTATTTTCTGGTACGAAAGTGCTGCTCCTGGTTGGTGCTTTTGCTTCTAGCAAAGGGCCGTGACTGCGCTAAAAGGGAGCAAAAACAGGGTGATTGCCGATAATTCCGACTAGGTGCAACTTATTCTCAAAAAACTGGTTGCACCTGTTTTGCTTTGTTGCATAGCATTCGCGCCCTAGGTGCAACCGGGAATAACCCGGTGTACCGGCTGATGGCTTTCCTGGGGAAACATCAGTCCTAAATGCGCCGGATCCCGGATCGTCTGCCAAACGTCGTCGTTTGCGAGCGGTTCACCACCGCCGCTACATAAAAACAAAGCCAGGGCGTAACTCAATGAGCGTAAGCAATCCAACCCTGATCACGTTCGTGATCTACATCGCAGCAATGGTGCTGATCGGCTTGATGGCCTATCGCTCCACCAACAACCTTTCTGACTATATTCTCGGTGGTCGCAGCCTGGGCAGCGTCGTCACCGCGCTGTCTGCCGGTGCTTCCGACATGAGTGGCTGGTTGCTGATGGGCCTGCCGGGCGCCATCTATATGTCCGGTCTGTCCGAAAGCTGGATCGCCATCGGTCTGATCATCGGTGCCTACCTGAACTGGCTTTTCGTTGCCGGCCGTCTGCGTGTACAGACCGAGCACAACGGCGATGCCCTGACCCTGCCGGACTATTTCGCCAGCCGTTTTGAAGACAATAGCGGCCTGCTGCGGATCATCTCGGCGATCGTGATCCTGGTGTTCTTCACTATCTACTGCGCTTCCGGCATCGTGGCCGGTGCCCGTCTGTTCGAAAGCACCTTCGGCATGTCCTACGAGACTGCGCTGTGGGCCGGTGCTGCGGCGACGATTGCCTACACCTTTATCGGTGGTTTCCTCGCGGTGAGCTGGACTGACACCGTGCAAGCCACGCTGATGATCTTCGCGCTGATCCTCACGCCGATCATCGTCCTGCTGGCCACTGGCGGCGTCGATACCACGTTCCTGGCGATCGAAGCCCAGGATCCAAGCAATTTCGACATGCTCAAAGGCACCACCTTCATCGGCATCATCTCGCTGATGGGCTGGGGTCTGGGCTATTTCGGTCAGCCGCACATCCTCGCGCGTTTCATGGCAGCGGATTCGGTGAAATCGATCGCCAAGGCGCGTCGCATTTCCATGACCTGGATGATCCTGTGCCTGGGCGGCACCGTGGCCGTTGGTTTCTTCGGTATCGCTTACTTCTCGGCGCACCCTGAGCTGGCCGGTCCCGTGACCGAGAACCACGAACGTGTGTTCATTGAACTGGCGAAAATCCTCTTCAACCCATGGATTGCCGGTGTACTGCTGTCGGCCATTCTGGCTGCTGTGATGAGCACCCTGAGCTGCCAGTTGCTGGTGTGCTCGAGTGCCCTGACCGAAGACTTCTACAAAACCTTCCTGCGCAAATCCGCTTCCCAGGTTGAACTGGTCTGGGTCGGCCGCGCGATGGTATTGCTGGTTGCACTGATCGCGATCGCTCTGGCCGCCAACCCGGAGAACCGTGTACTGGGCCTGGTGTCCTACGCCTGGGCCGGTTTCGGTGCTGCGTTCGGTCCGGTTGTCCTGATCTCGGTGATCTGGAAAGGCATGACCCGCGACGGCGCACTGGCCGGTATCCTGGTCGGCGCGATCACCGTGGTGGTGTGGAAGCATTTCGAGGTGATGGGTCTGTACGAAATCATCCCGGGCTTCATCTTCGCCAGCCTGGCGATCTTCATCGTCAGCAAGCTCGGTTCGCCAAGCAAAGGCATGGTGATGCGCTTCGAAGCGGCGGAAAAAGATTTCAACCTGAACAAGTGATGCACTGAGCTTCGGCTCACCTGAAAACGGCCCGATTCCTACAAGGAACGGGCCGTTTTTTATTGCCTGTGATTTCTCGAATCCGGTGGATATCCATTGTGGGAGCGAGCCTGCTCGCGAATGCGGTTGTTCATGCACTGAATGTGTTGACTGGTGTACCGCCTTCGCGAGCAGGCTCGCTCCCACAGGGTTCGGCGGTGGTTTTGGGGATTTGTCTGTAGTTGAAGGCGCCAATTTTTGCAGGGGCTTTCAGTAATGAAAGTAGGGCAAATCTGATTTCCCCGTCGTCCGCTCAATCACCCTTGCGCCTCATGCAGAATCGCCCGCCCTCACTCTGCAGAGAAACATCGGATGTTCGCGCCTGCCAATCAACCGCGCTTCACGTTGACCCTCGAAGGCGCCCAACACGACCTCAAAGTCCTTGAGTTCACGGGCAAGGAAGCCATCAGCCAACCCTTTCGCTTCGAGCTGGAGCTGGTCAGTGAACGACCGGATCTGGACCTCGAAAGCCTGCTGCACTGTCAGGCGTTTCTGAGTTTTGATGCGGACGGTTCCGGCGTCCACGGTCAGATTTATCAGGTCGGGCAGGGCGACTCCGGGAAACGTCTGACGCGTTATCACGTTAGTTTGGTCCCGCGTCTGACGTACCTTGGGCATCGGATCAATCAGCGGATTTTTCAGCACCTCAGCGTTCCGCAAATCGTTGAGAGGATCCTCAAGGATCACGCGATCCTGCGCGATGCCTTCGAATTCCAGCTCGGCAGCGACTACCCGCCGCGTGATTATTGTGTGCAGTACGCCGAGAGCGATCTGGCGTTCATCCAGCGCTTGTGCGCCGAAGTCGGCATCCACTACCACTTTCAGCACAGCCCCGAGGGGCATCGCCTGGTGTTCGGCGATGACCAGACCGTGTTTCCCCGACTGGCCGAACCAACGCTCTATCTGCCCGGCAGTGGCATGGCCGGTGGTGCCCCGGCCATCAAGCGTTTCAACGTGCGCGTGGAAACGCGTACCAGCGTGGTTACCCGGCGCGACTACAACTTCATCAAACCGCGCTTGCAACTGGAAAGCCGCATCGACGGGGAAAAGCGGCCGGTACTTGAGGACTATCACTTTCCTGGCCAATTCAACGATCGTGAAACGGGCAAGCACCTCGCCCAGCGCGCACTTGAGCGACATGTCGCCGATTATCGTCAGGCCGAGGGCATCAGCGATGAATCCTCGCTGGTTTGCGGACATTTCCTGCAACTTACCGAGCATCCGCGCCAGGACTGGAATGATCTGTGGCTACTCACCGCCGTTGAACACCATGGCCGACAGCCGCAAGTGCTGGAGGAATCGGTCACCAGCGACGGGGAAGAATTCCAGGGTTACCGTAATACCTTTCTCGCCACGCCGTGGGCAGTGTTCTTTCGCCCGCCGCTGGGCCCGGAAAAACCGCGAATGCTCGGTTATCAACCGGCGGTTGTCACCGGCCCGAAAGACACCGAGATCCATTGCGATGAGTTCGGCCGGGTCAAGGTGCAACTGGCTTGGGATCGCGATGGCGAGTTGAACGAGCATTCCAGTTGCTGGCTGCGTGTTGCCAGTGGCTGGGCCCTTGATCGTTACGGCAGTGTGCTGATCCCACGGGTCGGCATGGAGGTGCTGGTCGGTTTCATCGACGCCGATGCCGACAAACCGCTGGTCATGGGTTGCCTGCCGAACGCCGCGACGCCAGTGCCGCTGGATCTGCCGGCGGACAAGACCCGCAGCATTTTCCGCAGCCAGAGCAGTCCCGGCGGCGGGGGCTATAACGAACTGCGCATCGAGGACCGCAAAGGCGCCGAGGAAATTTACCTGCGTGCCCAGCGCAACTGGACGCAGCACGTGTTGCACGACCAACAGGTGCAGGTCGATAACCAGCGCAGCATTGTCGTCACCGGCACCGCGCGGCATGAATTGAAGGCCGATGAACAACGCATCACCCACGGCCAGCGACAGACCGAAGTGAAACAGGACGATCACCTGACGGTGGTCGGTGACCGGCATATCCGCGTGAGCAGTCAGGCGCTCAATGCCAGTGCGCAATTTCATGTCAGTGCCGGCCAGCAAGTGGTCATCGATGGCGGTGCGAGCGCGACGATTCAGGCGGGCGGGCAGTGGATCAACATCGGCCCCGGCGGGATTTTCAGCAGCGTGCCGATCATGGTCGGTGGTGCGCCGATGGTGGCCATGAGTGCCGCGCCAGTTGTGCCGGGATTACCGGAGAAACTGGCGGCAGCGCCCGCCGCCATCCTCTCGCCGGCACAGATCATGAGCCTGAAAAGCGATGCGCCGTTCTGCGAAGAGTGCGAGCGGTGTAAGGAGGGTGTTTGTGCCTTCTGAATGTCTAGCGCCGTCGGCGTGGCTGGCGAACGTACCGCTGAAACCGTCGGAACAATTGTTCGCGATTTTCAGCAAAACCAGCGACGCCAATCCATCCAGGGCTTGGCAAGGGGCGTCGAGCCCAATCTGGGCCGACACTATTTACGCCGAGTGGGATGCGGTGATGCCCTTCGTGGGAATTGTCCCGGCAGGCAGTGAGTTTCTCGATTGGGTGGCGACTACTGAGTCTCTTGATTGGGGCTGGCTGGCGGTTTCTTCGGCGAGCCTTGAAGGGGTGGTTGAGCATTTTCGCAGTTTGACCCAGGTGTTGATGCCGGACGGCAAAGCGGTGTTTTTCCGTTTTTGGGATGGGCGGTTTTTGTCGCCGATCTTGCAGTCCGAGGCGGTCAGCGCGGCGCAACTGTTGCCGGTGATCTCGCGTGGACTGATTAATGGTCAGGACATTGATATCGGGGGGAAGGCGCAGGTTTCCGGGCAGGTGTTTCCATGGTGGAAAGTGCCGGAATCGGTGTTGGCAGCGGACGGAGCTGATGTTCAGGTCAGTAACGCTGTGCAGTGGCTGAGCGAGGAATATCCGGCGTTGTTCGAGGCATTTCCCGAGCCGGTTTTGCGCTGCAAGGTCAGCCAGTTTTTTCAAGTTTCAGCGTCGGAAGATTCGACGCAATCGGCCTTATTAGCGTTTTTGCTGACAGAGGCGGAGTGAGGTTTCCGGGCGAAGGCCTCGGACGTTTCCTTCGAGTCGCGGCGGTTTTCATGAACTGGTGGGCGGTGGGTTGCAGGGATAGTCTTTTCGTTGTCACTGCGAGAGTGGTGGCAGGGTGTAGGAACCCTCGCTTTCATGGCGTTACAGTTAGTTGGCTTTTTGCGGCACTTGATTCAAGTCCGTAAAATCGTTCGCGGCGGCTGTGCGCGGGACACGCTTCGGCGTGACCGAGGTCCATGATTGCTCGGTTCCTACTCCTGCGCACAGCTGCCACCCAAACCTGTAGGAAGGTGCGTTGGCGGCTTACGTTTATCAATCATGGAGATAATCAAATGACGACTTTGCATCCCGATCCACCCTACGTAAAACATATCCCTCACCCCGACAACCGCTTCATGGCCCTGACCAGCAATTGCAGCGACATGCCCACCCTGTTCGTCGACACCCACGCGCCCCTCGACATCCTTCTGGACGCCGCCAACTACCGTCTTCGCGCCGTGGTTCAAGTGCTGGAAAACATGTGCATGCGCGGATCGGTCGAATGCGACTCCGTCATCCTCAGCGACTTCGCCCAGCTCTGCGCTATTTCGTTGCGTGATGGCTGTGATGTGCTGGATGTAATTGGGCGGAGGATGGGCGGCATGCCATCCTGACGCGGCTCAAGATCAAAAGATCGCAGCCTGCGGCAGCTCCTACACGGGGTCATCTGTAGGAGCTGCCGAAGGCTGCGATCTTTTGACTCTCAAAAAGGGTCAATCAACAACGATGTAAGCATCCTGAGTCCGGATGAAACGGTCGAACGCCTCTGAGTTGTAAACCTGCAGGCAAGCATGGAAGACCATTTTTTCATCCGAGTATTTGCTGTTGGCAGCGGTCAGGTTAAACGCCTTGGATACATGGTTTCTGGTGTCTTTATAGGGATCGTGCAGCACCTGCAGCGTGTCTTCGTTTTGCAGGACGGTGTGCAGGCCTCTGCCCATGAATGAGTAGGTGCCGGCGGAGAGTTCGATGTCTTTTTTCAGTGCCGAATCTTCATTGAATGACTTCAGGATGCAGTGGCTCAGGCCATAGTTCTTGAGTGTTTGGCGGGCTTGCGCTCTGTGACTTTCGCCCGAAACGGCGTGCATTGAGCAGGTCAGGCACAGAGAGAAAATAAGTGTGCGACGCATGGGTTTGACTTCCTGTCGAGGTTACTTGCCAGTTAAGCGAGATAAATGACCTGTGGCGAGGGGATTTATCCCCGATGGGCAGCGAAGCGGCCCCAAGACCTGTCATCGCGATGCACCAGACACACCGCGTCGGCAGAATCGGGGCCGCTGCGCAGCCCATCGGGGATAAATCCCCTCGCCACGGGTATTGGGCCAGATTCTTAACGAGTAAGAGGCCACTCAGCCGCCAACCCCTGACTTGCCGCGCGGTAAAAGGTAAACTTTGCGCCCTTCGCAGGAGCAGCCATGAATTATCGTCACGCCTTCCATGCCGGCAATCACGCCGATGTGTTCAAACACCTGACCTTGACCCGCCTCATCGCCCTGATGTCGCGCAAGGAGCAGCCGTTTGCCTATCTCGACACACATGCCGGCATTGGTCTGTATGACTTGCAGGGCGATCAGGCCAATCGCACCGGCGAGTACCTGGAAGGCATTGCGCGTTTGTGGGATCAGCCGGATCTGCCGGCGCTGACAGCCGATTACATGAAAGTGCTGCACGAGATGAATCCGGATGGCCAGTTGCGCTATTACCCGGGCTCGCCGGAATTGGCGCGGCGTCTGACTCGCCCGCAGGATCGGGTGATGCTCAACGAGAAGCACCCGGAAGATGGCGTGATGCTCAAGGACAACATGGCCGGTGATCGTCGGGTGAAAGTACATCTGGGCGAGGGTTGGCATGTCGCGCGGGCGATGTTGCCGGTGCAGGAGAAGCGTGCGGTGATGTTGATTGATCCTCCGTTCGAGCAGCTCGACGAGATGCAGCGTTGCGCAGCGTCGTTGAAAGAGGCGATTGGCCGTATGCGTCAAACCGTGGCGGCGATCTGGTATCCGGTGAAGGATCAGCGTGCGTTGCGTCGGTTCTATCAGGATCTGGCTGGCACCGGGGCGCCGAAGTTATTGCGGGTTGAGCTGCTGGTGCATCCGCTGGACACGCCGAACAGTCTGAACGGCTCGGGCATGGCGATTGCCAATCCGCCGTGGGGGCTGGAGGAAGAATTGCGTGAGCTGCTGCCGTGGTTGTCGAAGAAATTGGGCCAGACCCAGGGCGGGTGGCAGATGGACTGGTTGATCGCCGAGAGCTGATCTACGGCAAGATCAAAAGATCGCAGCCTGCGGCAGCTCCTACAGGGATTAGTGACCGTTCACATAGGGGTGGACGTCTCCGAACCCTGTAGGAGCTGCCGAAGGCTGCGATCTTTTGCCTTCGGGGTTTAGTTACCCGCCAGACTCGGTGGCATGCACACGCCAGTGCCGCCGATCCCGCAATAGCCTTCCGGGTTTTTCGCCAGGTACTGCTGGTGATACGTCTCGGCGAAGTACACGGTGGGTGCCTGTTCGATTTCGGTGCTGATTTCGCCCAGGCCGGCCTTCGACAGTTCAGCCTGATACGCGGCTTTGCTCTTCAGCGCCGCGTCCAGATGCGCTGGCGAGGTGGCGTAGATCACCGAACGGTACTGCGTGCCGATGTCGTTGCCCTGGCGCATGCCCTGCGTCGGGTTGTGCAGTTCCCAGAACATCGCCAGCAGCTCTTCGTAGCTGACTTTGGCCTTGTCATACACCACCAGCACCACTTCGGCGTGGCCGGTCAGGCCCGAGCAGACTTCTTCGTAGGTCGGGTTCGGCGTATAGCCGCCAGCGTAACCGACCACGGTGCTGACCACGCCTTCGCGCTGCCAGAAGCGGCGTTCCGCACCCCAGAAGCAACCCAGACCGAAAATCGCAAAGTCGACGTCCTGGAAAAACGGGCCAAGCAGCGGGGTTTCTTCAAAGACGAAGTGCTTTTCAGGCAGGGTCATCGCGGTTTCGCGACCGGGTAGAGCTTGATCTTTAGTCGGGAGCACGTTTTTGTTCACCAGAATTTCCGAGCGCAGAACCATGATCGTTCCTCTCAGTCAGGATGGGATGTAAAAAAGTAGACCGCCAGTGTGCCCAATGATGCCGAGTTAATCACTCCCCAAAATGTGCGGGTACTCGCACACATTGTAGGAGTGAGCCTGCTCGCGATAGCGCTGGGTCAGTCAGAGGATTTGTTGCTGACACACCGCTATCGCGAGCAGGCTCGCTCCCACAGGGGATCTTCGACAGGTGGGATTTAGAGGCAGAGCGGGCCGCGCGGGTAGCGCTTGAGCGCCTGGATCAACTCGGCGCCGGGAATTGGCCGGTCAAACAGGTAGCCCTGGCCGACGTCGCAACGGTGGCGGCGCAGGAATGCCAGTTGTTCAGCCGTCTCGATGCCTTCGGCCACGACCTTGAGTTTCAGGTTATGCGCCATGGCGATCACCGCGGAGGTGATTTCCATGTCGTCCTGGTTGTCGGGGATTTCGTGAATGAAGCTGCGATCGATCTTGATGATGTCGATCGGGAATTTCTTCAAGTAACTGAGCGACGAATAACCAGTGCCGAAGTCGTCCATGGCCAGGGTCAGGCCCAGACGCTTGAGCTGATCAAGCTGCAAGTGCGTGTCTTCGGTGGCTTCCAGCAACAGGCCTTCGGTCAGCTCCAGTTCGAGCAGATTGGCCGGCAGCGCTTCTTCCTTGAGGATGTTGGCGATGGAGGCGACCAGATCCGGGTCGGAGAACTGCTTGGGCGAGAGGTTGATCGCCACCTGCAGATTGCCCAGGCCCGCGGCGGTCAGCGCTTTGCTCATGCGGCAGGCCTGACGGGCGATCCATTTGCCGATCGGAATGATCAGGCCGGTCTCTTCGGCAACGCTGATGAACTGGTCGGGGCGGATCATCCCGCGTTCCGGGTGATTCCAGCGCAACAGTGCTTCCATGCCCAGCAAACGTCCGCTGCGCAGGCACAGCTTGGGCTGGTAGAACACGTCCAGCTCGTTTTGCGTCAGGGCGCGGCGCAGGTTGTTCTCAACGAACAATTTATAGCTGGCCTCGGCGTTCAGGGCCTCGGTGAAGACCTGTACCTGGTGTTTGCCGTTGGCCTTGGCCTTGTGCAGCGCCAGACCGGCGTTACGCATCAAGGTCTGCGGGTCGCGTCCGTGCAGCGGTGAGCAGGCCAGGCCTACAGACCCTGTGACGCTGATCAACTGGTTATCGACGAACATCGGTTTATCCAGCGTCGCCAACAATTGGTTGGCGATCTGCTGGCCGGTCGCAAGGTCAGTGTCGTCGAGCAACACGGCAAACTCGTTACTGGCAAACCGCGCGAGGCTACCGCTCGGGCTCAGGCTGTTGCGCAGGCGCCGGGCGAGGCTGATCAGCAGTTTGTCGCCGGTCTGGTGGCCGAGGCTGTCGTTGATCCGCTTGAAGTTGTCGATGTCGACCAGCAACAGGCTGATCGGGGTATCGCTATCTCGGTCGAAGCGTTCGTCCAGATTGCGGATGAACGCCGGGCGGTTACCGAGGTTGGTCAGGTTGTCGGTGTACGCCAGACGCTCGATGCGCTGCTGCGCGAGCTTGGTCTGGGTGATGTCTTCGTAGATGCCGATGTAATGCGTCAGCTCGCGGTTGTCGCTGTAAACCTTGGAGATCGACAACTGGCCCCAGTACGGTTCGAGGTTCTTGCGGCGGCTTTTGAATTCGCCCTGCCAACTGTTGCTCTTGGCCAGCGCCGAGGGGGCGTCGAACAACAATTCACTGAGGTTTTCCAGGGCCGGCAGCTCGGACAAGCGCTGGCCGTGGACTTCCTCGGTGGTGTACTGGGTGATCGCGGTGAAGCTCGGGTTGACGTATTCGACCACGCCGTCGCAATTGACCAGCAAAAAGGCGTTGGCGCTTTGCTCGACCGCACGCTGGAACAGGTGCAGGGCGCTGGTGGCGGTGCGACGGTTGTGGTTGTTGATGACTTGCGCGAACTGGTCGGCCAGCTCACCGGCAAAGGCGATTTCGTCGGACTGCCAGGCGCGGGTGACGCCGGTCTGTTCCAGGCACAGGACGCCGACCACCTGGCCATCGACACGGATGCTCGCATCGAGCATCGCGTTGACGTCGCGCGGGCGCAGGGCTTCGGCCATCTCGCGGGTGCGCGGATCGCGCATCGCATTATGTGCGTCGATCGCGCGACTGCTGTGCAGCGCGTCCATGTAGTCGGGGAAGCTGCTGACGTCGATCACGTCCGGCAGGATGTATTCCTGCGTGGCGCGGTGATAAGCGGAGATCGGCAGCAGTTGCTGGCCTTCGAGGTTCCACAGGCTGGCGCAGTCGATTTCATAGATATCGCAGGCGCAGCGAGTGATCAGCTCGGCGGCTTCTTGCAAGGAGTTGTGCGTGCTGTAGCGCTGGCGCGCGAGCAGCAGAATCAAGTCCTGCTGGGCACGCACACGTTCCAGGTGTTGCAGTTGTTCCTGCTGGGCGCGCTGGTTCAGCTCGAGGGCGATTTGCAGGCGTGAATTCTGGGTTTCGAGGTCGACGCAGGGCAACGGCGGCGCTTCACTGAACGCTTCGCCGACCGCCAGCAGATAGCCACGCAGCAGATGCCGGTTGTGCTGCTTATAGGCCTCGCCCAGTTCAAGGATGCTCAGCGCCCCGGCCGCGGTGTGCAGGGTGTAGCGCACCAGATAATGCGGGCTGGCGCCGAGTTGTTGCTGGATCGCGTCGTGCAGCTGATAGCGCGCTTCCGGCTCCATCAGGCTGGCGTAGGGCGCACCGACCAGAGCGCAGAGCTCGACAGCCGGTTGACCGAATTGGCGTTCGCAGTTGGGATCAAGAAACAACATCGCCCAACTGGCTTCATTCAAGCGCTCGAAACGCAGCATGCCGAGCCGCGAGGGCACAGGCAACTGCGTCACTACCTCGGCCGCCATACGGCTGGCGGCATCGGGTTGGCTCTTCATGAAGGGAACTCGCTTGGAAATATGCTGAACGCGCCGGGCTCTCGCCCTCTTTACTGTTGCCTGCGGCAAGGTTGCATCATTGCGGCACTGACTGACAAGAGAGATGAAGGCCAAGTGCTATAAGAATGTGTCGGCTGCGTTGGGCATTTCTCCAGCGCGTGGTTGAAAAGAGCCGAAGATCGCAGCCTGCGGCAGCTCCAGCAGGGGATTACGGTCTTCTGCAGGAGCTGCCGCAGGCGGCGATCTTTAAAGGCTTAGCGCAGTTTAATGATGATCGACTGCAATTTTTTCCCATCCCGATCGTGGTAATTGACCAGAATTTGATCAGTCTCAACCACCACATGGGCAAAGTTGTCTTCACTGATCACGGCACTGGTCAACTCATGCCGATAATCGCCCGCTGCCGTCATTGCCAACGGCTGGTCAAGAATGAAAGTGGATGCCGTGGCGTACGGCAGCAGTTTGCTGTTGCACAGCGGCGAGGAGACGATGGTGTGAACTTCAAAGTCCGGATCTTCGCTATGGCGCAGACACGACGTCAATGAGCCGTGCACGTCGCCGGAAATGAACACGACATTCTTGATCCGCTGCGTGCGAATGGTTTCCAGCAGACGCAGCCGCTGCTCCGGGAAGGCTTTCCAGGCATCGTCGCCGAGCTGTTTGCGATCTGGATAGAACATCACGCTGGTGACCACGAACTTGACCCGCGCGCTGCTGTTGATCAACCAGTCCAGCAACGCGTGTTCCTGCTCTTCGTCGAGGATGCGTCGATCATAAGCCGACAAGTTGCGGCGGGTACGGCTGTCGGTCACGAACCATTCCAGATCGCCGTCGCTGAATTGATACCAGTAATGTTCAAGTTTAGAACGGTTGACTTGGCCGTTATCTGTCAGTTCATGTGCCGGGCTGTGACTGACTTGATACAACTCATAGGCAGCCATGGCGTTGCGGTATAACTCGCCATCGGACTTTCCGGCGTTGGCGGGCCAGTTATCTTCTATCTCGTGATCATCGAGAATCATGTAAGTCGAAGTGCCGGACATTAAATGTTTGATGTTGGGTTGGGAGAAGGCCGCGCGGTATTTGCTGAGTATGTCTTTGTATTCGCGATCCGGTGCTATCAGATTGAGGTCGTCGACATAGATTTGATCACCGGTCATGAGTGTTGCACTGATTGCGGGTTGTGCGCCTTCAATCAATTGACTGATGGACGCAAAGATCCGGTCGCCCAAATGCGGTAACGATGCAATACCGGCGGTCATGCGCAAGTAGCGGCAAGACCCGACGATGTAAGCCTTGGGCTGCATGGCTTTGCTGGAGCGCGTGCGCAGGCGGTAGATCTCCCGTGGCCATTGCAGTGGCAACTCGGCGATAGAGTCTGTGGTGTGCACGGGGTTCATAGGGCTGAACCAGCCGGCCTGATATTCATACTCGGTGTCCGTACTCAAATTATTAAGTACAAGAACTTCCGACATGTCGCGCAATTCGCTCAGTCTGGCGAAGATGGCTTTTGACCATTGTTGTGTTCCGGAAATGCGATAGCGTATTCCGCCAAATACAGGGGCGTTGTTTTGTCGGTTGCCGCGAATAAATATGCGTGCGTGGTTAGTTGTGATGTGGCCGATGATCGGGCCGATAGTCGGTTTCAACATGTCGAATCCATTCGAGTGAGTGCTGCGTAAGTAAGTGGTTTGTGCAAAGTTCGGATAATTAACTTTGCTGTGCCAAGGTTAGTTGCATGGCGAGTAAAAAAGTCGGTACGAAGTTGACTGGAGTTGTGGCTGAAATCAGCGCTACTTGTAGGAAAAATACGCAGGCAGGTTTATTTCGGACAAAAAAAGCCCCGTCAAACTGACGGGGTTGAGGTACGAGCGTGTGGCGCTCGAAAACGTGAAGCACCAGCGACCCTCCGTTTCCGGAGGGCCGCTGGGGATTACAGCAGGATGGTGCGGATGTCCGCCAGCAGGCTGCCCAGGCGCTGGGTGAAGCGTGCAGCGGCGGCGCCGTTGATCACACGGTGATCGTAGGACAACGACAGCGGCAGCATCAGTTTCGGCTGGAAGGCTTTGCCGTCCCAGACTGGCTGGATGGTTGCCTTGGAAACACCGAGGATCGCCACTTCCGGCGCGTTGACGATCGGCGTGAAGCCGGTGCCGCCAATGTGGCCGAGGCTGGAAATGGTGAAGCAGGCGCCTTGCATGTCGTCAGCGGTGAGCTTCTTGTCGCGGGCCTTGGCGGCCAGCGCAGCGGCTTCGGCTGCCAGTTGCAACAGGCTCTTCTGGTCGACGTTCTTGATGACCGGTACCAGCAGGCCATCTGGGGTGTCGACGGCGAAGCCGATATTGATGTACTTCTTGCGGATGATCGCTTTGCCGCTTGGCGCCAGCGAACTGTTGAAGTCCGGCAGCTCCTTGAGCATGTGTGCGCACGACTTGAGCAGCAGCGGCAGGATGGTCAGCTTGACGCCGGCCTTCTCTGCAACGGCTTTCTGCGCCACGCGGAACGCTTCCAGCTCGGTGATATCAGCCGAATCGAACTGAGTCACGTGCGGGATGTTCAGCCAGCTGCGATGCAGGCTCGACGCGCCGATCTGCATCAGGCGAGTCATCGGCACTTCTTCGATTTCGCCGAAACGGCTGAAGTCGACGACCGGAATCGGCGGAATGCCCGCGCCACCGGTTGCGCCAGCAGCAGCGGCCGGTGCTTCCTTGGCCTTCTGCATCATCGCTTTGACGTAAACCTGCACGTCTTCTTTGAGGATACGACCGTGCGGGCCGCTGGCGCCGACAGCGTTCAGCTCGACGCCGAACTCACGGGCCAGTTGACGCACGGCAGGGCCGGCGTGAACTTTCGCGCCCGGCTTGGCCGGTGCGGCGGCTGGAGCGGCAGCAGGTGCAGCGGCGGCCGGAGCAGCAGCGGCAGGTGCTGGAGCGCTTGGAGCAGCAGCGGCAGCTGGAGCCGGTGCAGCAGCAGGCGCTGCGCCTTTGACTTTCAGCTTGAGAATCAGGTCGCCAGTACCGACTTCGTCATCCAGCTTGATGGAAATGCTTTCCACCACGCCAGCGGCAGGCGATGGGATTTCCATGCTCGCCTTGTCGGATTCCAGGGTGATCAGCGACTGATCGGCTTCAACGCTGTCGCCAGCCTTGACCAACACTTCGATGATCTTGGCTTTGCCAGCCGAACCGATGTCCGGAACGTGGATGTCCTGAACGCTGTCGGCTACCGGCGCCGCTGGAGCAGCTGCCGGAGCAGGCGCAGCCGCAGCGGCTGGTGCAGCAGCCTGAGCCGGAGCGGCAGCAGCAGGGGCCGCAGCACCCGCCACTTCCAGATCCAGAATCAGGTCGCCAGTGCCGACTTCGTCGTTGAGCTTGACGCTGATGGCTTTGACCACGCCAGCGGCAGGCGACGGGATTTCCATGCTCGCCTTGTCGGATTCGAGGGTGATCAACGATTGATCAGCTTCGACGGTGTCGCCGACCTTGACCTGGATCTCGATGATCTGCGCCTTGCCCGACGAGCCGATGTCCGGCACGTGCACTTGCTGAACCGAAGCGGCAGCAGGGGCAGCGGCTGGCGCGGCAGCAGCAGGAGCGGCAGCCGGTTTGGCTTCAGCTTTTGCAGCAGGCGCAGCGGCAGGAGCAGGGGCCGCTTCAGCGGCGCCCTCGACTTCCAGCTCAAGCAGTTCGTCGCCTTCTTTCAGACGGTCGCCCAGCTTCACTTTCAGGCTTTTGATGACGCCGGCTTTCGGGGCCGGCACTTCCATGCTGGCCTTGTCCGATTCCAGGGTCAGGATGCTCTGGTCGGCTTCGATACGGTCGCCGACCTTCACAAACAGTTCAATTACTTCACCTTCACCGCTGCCGATGTCAGGTACGCGAATGAGTTCGCTCACAAAATGTCTCCTCAGCAGTCCAGTGGGTTGCGTTTTTCCGGGTCGATGCCGAACTTGACGATGGCTTCAGCCACCACCTTAGGTTCGATATCACCACGGTCAGCCAGTGCTTCCAGGGCTGCCAACACCACGAAATGACGGTCAACTTCGAAGAAATGACGCAGTTTCTTGCGGCTGTCGCTGCGGCCGAAACCGTCGGTGCCCAGGACTTTGAATTCCTTGGACGGTACCCACTGACGGATCTGCTCGGCGAACAGTTTCATGTAGTCGGTAGAGGCGATGACCGGACCTTTACGGCCGTTCAGGCACTCTTCGACGTAGCTCAGCTTAGGCTTCTGGCCCGGCTTCAGACGGTTGCTGCGCTCTACAGCGAGGCCGTCGCGACGCAGTTCGTTGAAGCTGGTAACGCTCCATACATCAGCGCCAACGTTGAACTCTTCACGCAGAATCTTCGCCGCCTCACGGACTTCACGCAGGATGGTGCCGGAGCCCATCAGCTGTACGTGGTGCGCCGCATCGCGGGTGTCTTCTTCGAGCAGGTACATGCCTTTCTTGATGCCTTCTTCGGCACCGGCCGGCATGGCTGGCTGCTGGTACGACTCGTTCATCACGGTGATGTAGTAGAAGATGTCCTGTTGCTCTTCGGTCATCTTCTTCATGCCGTCCTGAATGATCACCGCCAGCTCGTAGCCGTAGGTTGGATCGTAGGTGCGGCAGTTCGGGATGGTCGCGGCCAACAGGTGGCTATGACCGTCTTCGTGTTGCAGACCTTCACCGTTCAGGGTGGTCCGGCCGGCGGTGCCGCCGATCAGGAAGCCACGGGTGCGGCTGTCGCCAGCGGCCCAGGCCAGGTCACCAATACGCTGGAAGCCGAACATCGAGTAGAAGATGTAGAACGGCAGCATCGGCTGGTTGTGGCTGGAGTACGAAGTACCGGCAGCGATGAAGGAGCTCATGGCGCCTGCTTCGTTGATGCCTTCTTCAAGGATCTGACCTTTCTGGTCTTCCTTGTAGAACATCACCTGGTCTTTATCGACTGGCTCGTAGAGCTGGCCGACGGACGAGTAGATGCCGAGCTGACGGAACATGCCTTCCATACCGAAGGTACGGGCTTCGTCCGGGATGATCGGCACGATGCGCGGGCCGATTTCCTTGTCCTTGACCAGTTGCGCGAGGATCCGCACGAAAGCCATGGTGGTGGAAATTTCACGGTCGCCGGAACCGTCAAGGATGGCCTTGAGGGTGTCCAGATCCGGCGTCGGCACGCTGAAGCTCTGTGCGCGGCGCTGAGGCACGAAACCGCCCAGTGCAGTGCGACGCTCGCTGAGGTAGCGGGCTTCGGCGCTGTTTGGCTCTGGCTTGAAGAACGGCAGGTTCTCCAGCTCTTCGTCCTTGACCGGAATGTCGAAACGATCGCGGAACAACTTCAGGCTGTCGACATCGACTTTCTTGGTGTTGTGCGCAGTGTTTTTCGCTTCGCCGGCACCGGTGCCATAACCCTTGATGGTCTTGGCGAGGATGACGGTTGGTTGTTCTTTGTGGTTGACCGCTTCGTGGTACGCCGCATAGACCTTGTACGGGTCGTGGCCGCCACGGTTGAGTTTCCAGATCTCGTCGTCAGACAGATCAGCAACCATCGCCTTGAGTTCTGGCGAGTTGAAGAAGTGTTCACGGACGAACGCGCCGTCTTTGGCTTTGTAGTTCTGGTACTCGCCGTCGATGACTTCGTCCATGCGACGTTGCAGGATGCCGTCGACGTCTTTGGCCAGCAGTGGGTCCCAGAAACGGCCCCAGATGACTTTGGTCACGTTCCACTGAGCACCGCGGAACACGCCTTCGAGTTCCTGGATGATCTTGCCGTTGCCGCGAACCGGGCCGTCGAGGCGCTGCAGGTTGCAGTTGATGACGAAGATCAGGTTGTCCAGCTTCTCGCGGCCGGCCAGGGAGATTGCGCCCAGGGATTCCGGCTCGTCGCACTCGCCGTCGCCCAGGAAGCACCAGACTTTCTGTTTGCCCGGCTGGATGAACCCGCGGTGCTCCAGGTACTTCATGAAGCGTGCCTGGTAGATCGCTTGAATCGGACCCAGACCCATGGATACGGTCGGGAACTGCCAGAAGTCAGGCATCAGCCAAGGGTGCGGGTAGGACGACAGGCCCTGACCGTCGACTTCCTGGCGGAAGTTGTTCATCTGGTCTTCGGTGATGCGGCCTTCCATGAACGCACGGGCGTAAACGCCTGGCGAGGTGTGGCCCTGGAAGTAGATCAGGTCGCCGCCGTGTTCATCGGTAGGGGCCTGGAAGAAGTAGTTGAAGCCGATGTCATACAGGGTCGCGCTGGAAGCGAAGCTGGAGATGTGACCACCCAGGTCAGAATCTTTCAGGTTCGTACGCATTACCATGGCCATCGCGTTCCAGCGTACCAGCGAGCGAATGCGGCGTTCCATGAACAGGTCGCCAGGCATGCGTGCTTCGTGGGTAACCGGGATGGTGTTGCGGTAAGGCGTGGTGATGGCGTAAGGGAGTTGCGAGCCGCTGCGGGTCGCGAGTTCGCCCATACGGGTCATCAGATAGTGAGCACGGTCTTCGCCTTCTTTGTCGAGAACCGATTCCAGGGCGTCCAGCCATTCCTGGGTTTCGACGGGATCGAGGTCTTGCATGGCTTGCTCCAGGGCGGAAAGGCTTCCAGAATCGGTTGCCTGAGTTTGCGACTGGCCTTGTGGGCAGACGATTTAAAATTCTTGGATTGCCGACAGGTTGTTCCGGCGGCGTGTAGTTTTACTACAAATCTTCCGGCATTTCAGCCTTTCGAATGTATAGACGAGTAGTAAAACTACAGAAGAATGGCTTGTGGCCTCCGGCCGCGTTGTGAGAATAATCGTTAAGGTTGGTCTTTTGCCATCCGAAAAAGGTGAAAGTTTGATGTTCACTGCCAAAGAAAAAGAATTTTCAGCTATTTCTAACTTTTGTTCGACAGTCCATCGCGTAGCGGGTTTTCACCATTCACTACAAGCGGCCATTTACACGCCGATCAAGGATAGACCATGACCCTGCCCGTGCTTGCCGAACTGCCTGCCATTCTCCTGCCGTTGGTCACTCGTTCCGAGCAGTCGTTCCGTACGGCTGTCGCCTCGCTTGAAGACGATCACGGCTTCGCGACCTGGACGCCAGAACGCTGGGCGCAATTCGCTCGCGTCAGTGCCGCCAGCGAGTTTGTCATTGAACAGAGCGTTCGTGACCCTTTGATGTTGCTGTCGCTGGTGCAGTCCGGCGAGCTCGATCGCCCGTATGCCGCTGGTGAGCTGTGCGCGCAGATTGCAGCTGCGGTGAATGCCGCACAGAGCGAAGATGAGCTCGGTCGTGTCCTGCGCCGCCAACGTGCGCGCCATCAGGTGCGGATCATCTGGCGTGACCTGAACCGCCAGGCCGATCTGGTGCAGACCTGCCGCGACCTCTCGGACATGGCTGACGCGACCATCGACCAGGCCTATCAATGGTTGTACAGCCGCCATTGTCAGCAGTTCGGCACGCCGACCGGCCGCCGTAGCGGTCTGCCGCAGCAGATGGTCATCCTCGGCATGGGCAAGCTCGGTGCGGTGGAGTTGAACCTGTCTTCGGACATCGACCTGATTTTCGCCTACCCCGAGGGCGGTGAAACCGTCGGCGTGAAACGCGCGCTGGATAACCAGGAATTTTTTATCCGCCTCGGCCAGCGCCTCATTAAGGCGCTGGACCCGATGACGGTCGATGGCTTCGTGTTCCGCGTCGACATGCGCTTGCGCCCGTACGGTTCGTCCGGCGCGCTGGTACTGAGCTTCAATGCGCTGGAGCAGTATTACCAGGATCAGGGCCGCGACTGGGAACGTTACGCGATGATCAAGGCGCGTGTGGTCGCGGGCGATCAAGTGGCCGGCGCGCAGTTGCTCGACATGCTGCGCCCGTTCGTTTATCGGCGTTACCTGGACTTCTCGGCGATCGAAGCGCTGCGCACGATGAAGCAGTTGATCCAGCAGGAAGTGCGGCGCAAGGGCATGGCCGACAATATAAAGTTGGGCTCCGGCGGGATCCGTGAGGTCGAGTTTATTGCTCAGGCCTTCCAGCTGATCCACGGTGGCCGCGACTTGAGTCTGCAGCAGCGGCCTCTATTAAAAGTATTGAGCACGCTGGAGGGCCAGGGTTATCTGCCGCCGGCGGTGATCAGTGAGCTGCGCGAAGGCTACGAATTCTTGCGGTACACCGAGCACGCGATTCAGGCGATTGCCGACCGCCAGACCCAGATGCTGCCGGACGGCGCGCAGGATCAGGCGCGTATTGCGTTCATGCTCGGTTTCGCCGACTGGGAGGCGTTCCACGAAAAACTGATGTTCTGGCGCGGTCGCGTCGCTTGGCATTTTGCCCAGGTGATCGCTGACCCCGACGAGGACGAAGGCACCGAAAGCGAAGTGGTGGTCGGTGGTGAATGGCTGCCGCTGTGGGAAGAGGAACAGGACGAGGAGGCGGCGTGCCGTCAGCTGGAGGAGGGCGGTTTTGCCGATGCGAGCAAAGCCCTGCGAGCGCTCGCCGGTTTGCGCGGCAGCCCGCAGTTGCGGGCGATGCAGCGGCTGGGGCGTGAGCGTCTCGATGCGTTTATTCCGCGTCTGTTGGCGCAGGCGGTCGAGCATGCCAACCCTGATCTGGTGCTTGAACGGGTGCTGCCGCTGGTTGAAGCGGTTGCCCGGCGTTCGGCTTATTTAGTGTTGCTGACGGAAAACCCCGGCGCGTTGCGCCGCTTGCTTACCCTGTGCGCGGCGAGTCCGTGGATTGCCGAGCAGATCACCCGCTTCCCGCTACTGCTCGACGAGTTGCTTAACGAAGGCCGGCTGTTCAAGCCGCCGCTGGCGCCCGAGTTGGCTGCCGAATTGCGCGAGCGACTGACGCGGATTCCCGAAGAAGACCTTGAACAACAAATGGAGGCTCTGCGCCATTTCAAGCTGGCGCATCGCTTGCGCGTTGCCGCCTCGGAAATCGCCGGCAGCCTGCCATTGATGAAAGTCAGCGATTATCTGACCTGGCTGGCTGAGGCGATTCTCGAACAAGTGCTGGCCTTGGCCTGGCGTCAGACGGTCGCCAAGTACGGCACGCCGTTGCGTACCGACGGGACGTTGTGCGATCCCGGCTTCATCATTGTCGGTTACGGGAAAGTCGGTGGTCTGGAACTGGGGCATGGTTCCGATCTGGATCTGGTATTCATCCATGACGGTGATCCACAGGCAGAAACCGACGGGGCGAAGCCGATCGATGGCGCGCAATTCTTCACCCGGCTTGGCCAGCGGATCATTCACTTGCTGACGGCGCAAACCAACTCGGGCCAGTTATATGAAGTGGATATGCGCTTGCGGCCGTCCGGTGCCTCGGGGCTGCTGGTGAGCTCGCTGGGCGCGTTTGCCCGCTATCAAGAAAATGAAGCATGGACGTGGGAGCATCAGGCCCTGGTGCGGGCACGGGTACTGGTTGGCAGTCAGGATGTCGGTCGGGCGTTCGAAGGCGTCCGCGCGCAGGTATTGGGCAAAGCACGGGAGCTGGCTACGCTGCAGCAGGAAGTCAGCGAGATGCGCGCGAAGATGCGCGATAACCTCGGCACCAAGAGCACTGCGGCCGGAACCGCGGCAAATGCCTTCGACGCCACGGCACCGTTCGACCTCAAGCAGGACGCCGGAGGTATCGTCGATATTGAATTTATGGTGCAATACGCGGCTCTGGCGTGGTCGCAAAGCCACCCGCCATTGCTGCGCTGGACCGATAACATCCGCATTCTGGAAGAGCTGGAACACGAAGGGCTGATGCCTGCCGAAGACGCCAGCCTGTTGCGCGAGGCCTATAAAGCCTACCGCTCCGCCGCTCACCGGCAGGCCTTGCAGAAGGACGCCGGAGTGATTGCAGGCGACCAGTTTGTCGAAGAACGCCGGCAGGTGTTGCGGATCTGGAAAGAGATGGGGCTAAGCTGAAACACGCCAATGAAGGCAGTGAGATTCAAAAGGTGGGAGCGAGCCTGCTCGCGAATGCGGAGTGTCAGTCAACATCAATGTTGAATGTGTCGGCCCCTTCGCGGGCAAGCCCGCTCCCACAGTGATCTGCGGTGAAATGCAGATGTTGGAACGGATGCAAAACCCTGTGGGAGCTGGCTTGCCAGCGATAGCGGAGTATCAGGCGACATTGATTTTGGATGTGCCGGCCCCATCGCGAGCAGGCTCGCTCCCACAGTGATCTGCGCTGAAATGCAGATGTTGGAACGGATGCAAAACCCTGTGGGAGCTGGCTTGCCAGCGATAGCGGAGTATCAGGCGACAATAATGTTGAATGTGAAGACCCCATCGCGAGCAGGCTCGCTCCCACAGTAGATCTACAGTGTTTGTAGAATTCTCGAGGCGGGGAGGCGTAAATGCCTCCCCGGTTCGTTTTTGGAAACCACATGAATATTCTGATCGTTGGGCCCAGTTGGGTCGGTGACATGGTGATGGCGCAGACACTGTTTCAGTGTCTCAAACAGCGCCACCCGCAATGCGAAATCGACGTGCTGGCCCCCGAGTGGAGCCGGCCGATCCTTGAGCGCATGCCCGAAGTGCGCAAGGCCTTGAGCTTTCCGCTCGGTCACGGCGCGCTGGAATTGGCGACACGCCGACGCATCGGTAAATCCCTGGCCGGCCAGTACGATCAGGCGATCCTGCTGCCCAACTCGCTGAAGTCGGCACTGGTGCCGTTCTTTGCCGGCATCAAGAAGCGCACCGGCTGGCGCGGCGAATTCCGCTACGGCCTGCTCAACGACGTGCGCACGCTCGACAAAGAGCGCTATCCGCTGATGATCGAGCGCTTCATGGCGCTGGCTTACGAGCCAAACGCCGAGTTGCCGAAACCCTATCCGCGCTCAAGCCTGCAAATCGATCCGGTCACCCGCGAAGCGGCGCTGGCCAAGTTCGGCCTGGCCCTCGACCGCCCGGTGTTGGCCCTGTGCCCAGGCGCCGAGTTCGGCGAATCCAAGCGCTGGCCGTCCGAGCATTACGCCAAAGTCGCCGAAGCACGCATTCGCGAAGGCTGGCAGGTGTGGCTGTTCGGCTCCAAAAACGATCATGCGGTGGGCGAAGACATCCGTGCGCGCCTGATCCCGGGCCTGCGTGAAGAGTCCGTCAACCTCAGCGGCGACACCTCATTGGCCGAAGCCATTGACCTGCTGTCCTGCGCTGATTCGGTAGTGTCCAACGATTCTGGGTTGATGCACGTCGCGGCCGCGCTTAACCGCCCATTGGTGGCAGTTTACGGCTCAACATCGCCGGGCTTCACGCCGCCGTTGGCCGAACACGTCGAAATCGTCCGTCTGGGCCTCGATTGCAGCCCGTGCTTCGACCGAACCTGCCGCTTCGGCCATTACAACTGCCTGCGCCAGCTGATGCCGGACGCGGTCAACGATGCCTTGCAGAAATTGCAGGGCTCCGTGGTCGAGGTTCATTAAGTTGCGGGTACTGCTGATCAAGACTTCATCGCTGGGCGACGTGATTCATGCGTTGCCAGCGTTGACCGACGCCGCCAGGGCCATCCCCGGGATCAAGTTCGACTGGGTCGTGGAAGAAGGCTTCGCCGAGATTCCGACCTGGCACCCGGCCGTCGGCAAGGTGATTCCGGTGGCGATCCGCCGCTGGCGCAAAAACCTCTGGAAGACCATTACCAGCGGCGAGTGGAAACGCTTCAAACAAAGCGTGCGCGCGAACAAATACGACTTGGTGATCGACGCCCAGGGCCTGCTGAAAAGCGCCTGGCTGACCCGTTACGTCAAAGCCCCGGTGGCCGGCCTCGACAAGGGCTCGGCCCGCGAGCCGATGGCGGCGCGATTCTACGACCGTAAACTGGCCGTGGCCCGTGGTCAGCACGCCGTCGAGCGGGTGCGGCAGTTGTTCGCCATCGCCCTCGGTTACGACCTGCCAAAAGGCCTCGGCGATTACGGCCTCAACGTCGAACGCCTGGTCGAGTTGCCACGCAAAAACGCATTCGTAGTGTTCCTCCACGGCACCACGTGGGACACCAAACACTGGCCGGAAAGTTACTGGCGTGAACTGACCGAACGCGTCGGTTACCTCGGCGTCGGCGTCAAACTGCCGTGGGGCAATCCGCAGGAAAAGGCCCGCGCCGAACGCATCGCCGCCGGTTTCAAACACGCCGAAGTTCTGCCAAAACTCAATCTGGCCGGCGTCGGTAAAGTCCTTGCCGGCGCGCAAGCCTGCGTCGCGGTGGACACCGGTCTCGGCCATTTGGCTGCGGCGCTGGACGTGCCGACCATTTCGCTGTTTGGTCCGACCAACCCGGGCCTGACCGGCGCTTACGGCAAATTGCAGATTCACCTGGCCAGCGACTTCCCGTGCGCGCCGTGCCTGCAAAAGAAATGTACCTATCAACCGACCGCGCAGGATGCCCGTCAGTTTGACCTGAAGCGTGAGCAGCCTCTGTGCTTCACGCGTCTGAACCCCGAGCGTGTCGCCAGCCGACTGAGCACGTTGTTAATGGCTGAGGAGCTGCGCTGATGCAATTGGCATTCGTCCTGTACAAATATTTCCCGTTTGGTGGCTTGCAGCGCGACTTCATGCGCATCGCCCTCGAATGTCAGAAGCGCGGCCATCAGATCCGTGTCTACACGCTGATCTGGGAAGGCGATGTGCCGCCCGGTTTTGAAGTGCTGGTGGCGCCGGTCAAGGCGTTCTTCAATCATCGTCGCAATGAAAAACTCAGCGCGTGGATGGAGGCGGACCTGGCGAAGCGCCCGGTCGATCGTCTGATTGGTTTCAACAAGATGCCGGGGCTCGACGTCTATTACGCCGCCGACGGCTGCTTCGAAGACAAGGCGCAAAACCTGCGCCATTCGCTGTACCGCCGCTGGGGCCGTTATCGCCACTTCGCCGAGTACGAGCGCGCGGTGTTCGCCAAAGATGCGAAGACCGAAGTGCTGATGATTTCCGAAGTGCAGCAACCGCTGTTCATCAAGCATTACGACACGCCGATCGAGCGCTTCCATCTGCTGCCGCCGGGCATTGCCCAGGATCGTCGTCGCCCGGCAGATGCCGACGAAATCCGCGCCGCTTTCCGCGCCGAATTCAACCTCAAGGACGACGAACTGCTGCTGGTGCAGATCGGCTCCGGGTTCAAGACCAAAGGTGTTGATCGCAGCCTCAAGGCACTGGCCGCATTGCCCGCCGAGCTGAAGAAACGCACCCGGCTGTTTGTAATCGGCCAGGATGACCCCAAATTATTCCAGATGCAGAGCGCCACATTGGGCTTGGGCGATAACGTGACGTTCCTTAAAGGACGCAGCGATATCCCGCGTTTCCTGCTCGGTGCCGATCTGTTGATCCACCCGGCGTACAACGAAAACACCGGTACCGTATTGCTTGAAGCGCTGGTCGCTGGCTTGCCGGTGCTGGTCAGCGCGGTCTGCGGTTACGCCCATTACATTGCCGAGGCGGATGCCGGGCGAGTGCTGGACGAGCCGTTCGATCAGGCGCAGCTGACGCAATTCCTGACGGACATGTTGCATGACGACGCTGCACGCGCGGCGTGGAGCCGCAATGGTCTGGCGTTCGCCGAGACGGCCGACCTCTACAGCATGCCGCAGCACGCGGCCGATGTGATTCTGGCGGAGCACGCTTAATGAAGTTGATGCTGGCTGAACCGTTCAAAAGCCTTTGGGCCGGACGCGACCCGTTCGCCGAAGTCGAAGGCTTGCAGGGCGAGGTTTACCGCGAGCTGGAAGCTCGCCGCACGCTACGCACGGAAGTCGACGGCAACGGATTTTTCGTGAAGATTCACCGTGGCATCGGCTGGGGCGAAATCTTCAAGAACCTGCTGACTGCCAAGCTGCCGGTACTCGGTGCGGGTCAGGAGTGGAAGGCCATCCAGCGTTTGCAGGAAGTCGGTGTGCCGACCATGACCGCTGTCGCGTACGGCGAAAAGGGCAGCAACCCGGCGGATCAGCACTCGTTCATCGTCACCGAAGAGCTGGCGCCGACCGTCAGCCTCGAAGACTTCAGCATCGACTGGCTCAAGCAGCCGCCCGAGCCGACACTCAAGCGTGCGCTGATCGCCGAAGTCGCACGCATGACCGGCATGATGCACCGCGCCGGGGTCAATCACCGCGACTGCTACATCTGTCACTTCCTGCTGCACACCGACAAACCGGTGACGGCGGAAGATTTCAAACTGTCGGTGATCGACCTGCACCGCGCTCAGACCCGCGCGAAAATCACTCAGCGCTGGCGCAATAAGGATTTGGCCGCGCTGTACTTTTCGGCGCTGGACATCGGCCTGACCCGCCGCGACAAGCTGCGCTTCCTCAAGGGCTATTTCCAGCAACCGCTACGGCAGATTCTGGCTGAAGAAGCGCCGTTGCTGAACTGGCTGGAAGGCAAGGCCAACAAGCTCTACGCGCGTAAACAGCGCTACGGAGATGCGCTCTGATGGCGGGTTGGACGCTTGAACCTGAATACAGTGATCTCGCCGAAGACTTTGGCAGCCTCGAAGCGGTATTTGCCTTGCAAGGCGAACGCCTGACCCGCGATCCGCTGTCCGAAGTCGTTCGCGTCGAGCGCAGCGGCATCAACTATTACGTCAAACGCTACGTCGGCGCCGGTAAAGGCTTGCGCCGTTACCTCGGCAAGCCGCGCGTGAAGATGGAGTGGCAGAACCTCAAGCGCTTCGCCAAGTGGGGCATTCCCACTGCCGAAGTGGTGGCCTGGGGGCTGGAGCGCCGTGGCGCGGCGTACGATCGTGGCGCGATGATCACCCGCGAATTGCCGCGCACCGAAGACCTCTCGGCGCTGGCCGAGCGCAACGATCCGAAGCTCAAGGACCGCGCCTGGGTCGATGGTGTCAGCCGTCAATTGGCCGGTTACACCCGAACCATGCACGACCACCGCTTTACCCATAACGATCTGAAGTGGCGCAACCTGCTGATCGACGATCAGGCGCGACTGTTTCTGATCGATTGCCCGAATGGCGATTTCTGGCGCGGCTTCTGGCTCAAATACCGCATCACCAAGGATCTGGCCTGCCTCGACAAGGTGGCCAAATATCACCTGTCGAACACCCAGCGCCTGCGCTTCTATCTGCAATACCGTGGGCGTGATCGCCTGAATGCCGCTGACAAGAAGCGCATTCGCCACGTGGTGAGATTTTTCGAGGGACGCGAATGACTGATTTTCTGGCCGCCGAAGACCGTGCGCTACTTGAGCGCAATGGCCTCGGCACCTTCGACGCCCTGTGGGCCAAGCAGCTTGAAGCGGTGGACGAACCGAACACCGACGGCGGCGGCTGGAGCAGCGTGTTTCGCCTGGAGCTGGAAGGCCACGCCTACTACCTCAAGCGCCAGAGCAACTACTTGACCCGCACCTTGCACGCGCCGTTCGGCGAGCCGAGTTTTGCCCGTGAGTTTCGCAACATCAGCCGCTACAACAAGCTCGGTATTCCGGCGCTGCAAGCGGCGTTTTTCGGGCAGCGCAAGGTCAACGGCGAGGTCCGCGCAATCTTGCTGACCCGCGCCCTCGATGGCTGGGACGATCTCGATTCGTTATTGCAGCGTTGGTCTGAACTGACCACTGTGCAGCAATCGGCGATTCTCAAGGCTTGCGGACAACTGGCGCGCCGTCTGCACGGCTTGCGTCAGGTGCACGGCTGTTTTTATCCCAAGCACATCTTTTTGCAGGCTGACGGCAGCGGTTATCAGGCGCAGTTGATCGATCTGGAAAAAACCCGGCCCTTGCTGTTCGGCCTGCGTGATCGGGTCAAGGATCTGGAGCCTTTGCTGCGCCGCGCCCCTGAATGGAGCGAGGCGCAGTTGCGTGAATTGCTGGCGGCGTATGTTGATCAGCCGAGTGACAGCTCACTGGTCGACAGTTGGGTCACTCGTCTGACCGCACGACGCAGTCGCAAGGAGACGCGCTGATGCGGTTGTCCGACCTGAAAAACGCCGGGCGTACGCCGAGCCTGCCAATGACGATCTCGCTGGCCGATGCCGCAGGCCCGGCGGATTTGCAGTTGCTGACGCTGTTACGCGTGTTGCCCGGCCAGCGCTATGTCGGTGCCGGCGTCTGGCGTGGGCGTCCGGTGCTGGCCAAGCTGCTGGTCGGCAGCAAGGCTGCGCGGCATTTCCAGCGCGAACTGGACGGCGTGAAATTGCTCGCCGCTCAACACTTGACCACGCCGCTGCTGTTGGCGGATGGCTTGAAAGAGGGCGAGGGCGGCTGGCTGCTGTTCGAATTCCTCGAAGGCGCGGAAAGTCTTGGCGATGCGTGGCAACAGGTCGAGTCGTTGCCCGTACTCGCCGATGATCAATCGGCGGTATTGGCCGAGGCGCTCGGCGCCATCGCTCAACTGCATGGCAAAGGCTTGTGGCAGGCAGATCTGCACCTCGACAATCTGCTGCGTCACGGCGGTCATTTGTACTTGATCGACGGCGCCGGAATCTGTGTGGAAACCGCCGGCCAGCCGTTGTCGCGGCAGAAAGTGCTGGAAAACCTAGGGGTATTTTTTGCCCAGTTGCCCAAGTCGCTGGAACCGTTCACCGAAGAGTTGCTGGTGTATTACCTGCTGAGCAACGCCGAGCACGCGCTGCCGCTGGAAGCCTTGCAGAAGCAGATCGACAAAGTGCGCGCCTGGCGCCTGCGCGATTACCTGATCAAGGTTGGCCGCGAGTGCACGCTGTTTGCGGTACAGCGCGGTGCGTTCGCTTTGCGCGCTATTCGTCGCGAGGAAGAAGCGGCGATGGTGCCGGTGCTGGAACAGGCCGATGCGCTGCTCGATCAGGGGCACTTGTACAAGACCGGCGGCGCGGCGAGCGTTGGCAAGGTTGACGTGGCCGGGCGCACGCTGGTGATTAAGCGCTACAACATCAAGAACTTTGCGCATTGGCTCAAGCGCTTCTGGCGCCCGAGCCGCGCGTGGCATTCGTGGCGCGAAGGCAATCGTCTGGCGTTCCTCGGCATCGCCACGCCGAAACCGCTGGCCGTGCTGGAAAAACGTTTCCTGTGGCTGCGCAGCCGCGCTTACCTGGTCACTGAGTTTCTACCGGGGCCGGACATCATCGAGCGCTTTGCACCGTACGTTGAAAGCGGCGCCGCGCCGGAATCCGAGTTGCAGGCGCTGGATCAGCTGTTCGCGCGCTTGATCGCCGAGCGCATCAGCCATGGTGATTTCAAGGGCCATAACCTCTTTTGGCAGGACGATCGCTGGGCGCTGATCGACCTCGACTCGATGTGCCAACACGGCTCCCTCGGCAGCTTCGCCCCGGCCTACGCCCGGGATCGCGCGCGGTTCATGCGCAACTGGCCAGAAAACAGCGCGCTGTATCAAGTGATTGATCAGCGTTTGCCGAAAGACATCTCCAGCGCTGCCTGAACTCTTCAGCCCCTCTGTAGGAGCTGTCGAGTGAAACGAGGCTGCGATCTTTTGATTCTGTTTTTCGAGATCAAAAGATCGCAGCGTGCCGCAGCTTCTACATGGATGCTGTGCGGCATTTAGCGATGAGAACTCCCTGCCTTGTAAATAGAGGACAAGATCCACTGAATTGTCCTACAGCTTCATCAGAAGCCATGAACTGTGCCCGCTTCAGTCCCGGTGCTAGTTTGCCTGACGACAATGGAGGGCAACTTTTGATGATCAAAAAGGCTGTGATGCTGGGCGTTTTTTCATGGGGTTTATCAGGCTGTGGCAGTGTCCTGACTGTGTTGCAGGATGATGCCGATGTCGCCCGGGACATGCGCAAGCAAAAAACCTACTGCCAATCCATTCCGCGTGTTTACAGCGGTCTGGCCTACGACTTCTGCGTACTGAACGCACCGCCAGATCCCAGTGGATTCCTGGTGCCGTTCGTCTTGCTTGATCTGCCATTGTCAGGTGTGGCCGACACGATTGTGCTGCCCTATTCGATTTATCGTCAGGCGACTGACGGCAATCTCGGTATTTACTGGCGCAAGAGCGGTTATTGAACCCGCAGGCAAGGTTTATCGGATCCATTCGCCCTGGGGCAATTCGCACAGGGTAATTCCCATCACGTTTACGCTATAATCCCGCCCTTTAGCTGTCTCTCGCCCGGTGCGAGGGCACATCAATTTTCAAGGCGCATCGCGCCTGCATGCAGACTAAAGAGGCTAGACCCCTGTGGCATTGACGATTCTTGGCCTGTCCGGCGCCCTTAGCCATGATCCTTCAGCAGCCTTGTACATCGACGGCAAGTTGGTGGCAGCTGCTGAAGAAGAGCGCTTCGTACGCGATAAGCATGCAAAGAACCGCATGCCCTACGAGTCGGCGAAATTCTGCCTTGAGCAGGCTGGCATCAAGCCGTCCGACGTTGACGTAGTAGCCATTCCGTTCGCGCCGATCAGCCTGTTCGGTGAGGCTCGCTGGCACTACGCCAAGCGCTACTGGTACGCACCGGATCGCGCCCTCGATGCGATCCTGATGGGCAACCGTCGCTACAAGCGCTATCGCAACAAGATCGTCTGGTGCCTTGAACAACTGGGTTTTGATCCGAAAAAGATCAAGATCGAGCCGGTTGAGCACCATCTGGCTCACGCCTCCAGCGCCTATCACTGCTCCGGTTTCAAAGAGAAAACCGCGATCCTCGGCATCGACGGCAAGGGTGAGTACGCCACCACCTTCTTCGGTTATGGCGAAAACGGCAAGATCCACAAGATCAAGGAATTCTTCGATCCGGACTCCCTCGGCGGCCTCTACGGCGCGATCACCGAGTTCCTCGGTTTCGAGATGCTCGACGGTGAGTTCAAGGTCATGGGCATGGCGCCATATGGCGACGCCAGCAAATACGACTTCTCGCGTCTGGCCTCGTTCGAGAACGGCGAGTTGGTGATCAACACCGACTACGCCAACGTGATCGGCCTGCGTCGCTACAAAGAAAAAGGCAAAGGTTTCTACTTCTCGCCGAAGCTGATCGAATGGCTGGGCCCGAAACGCGAAGGCGACATCGCTGACGAACCGTACATCCACTACGCCGCGAGCATGCAAGCGCTGTTCGAGAAGATCTCGCTGCAGATGATCGACCACTATCTGGGCGACATCCTCAAGGAAACCGGCAAGCTCGCGTTCGCCGGCGGCTGTGCGTTGAACGTCAAGCTGAACCAGAAGATCATCGCCCGCGATGACGTCAAAGAGCTGTTCGTGCAGCCGGCGTCCGGCGATGCCGGCACCGCTGTTGGCGCCGCCGCGTACGTGTCGCACGCCCGTGGTGTACCGGTCGAGAAGATGGAACACGTCTACCTCGGCCCGTCGTACAGCAACGAAGACGTGATCGCCGCGTGCGCCCGTCACGAGAACAAGCCGACATGGCGCAAGCTCGACAACATGCCTGAGCAGATCGCCAAGATCATGGTCGATGGCAACCCGGTGGCCTGGTTCCAGGGCCGCATGGAGTTCGGCCCGCGTGCCTTGGGCGGTCGCTCGATCATCGGTTGCCCGAGCATTCCCGGCGTTGCTGACCGCATCAACCATCAGATCAAGTTCCGCGAGCGCTGGAGGCCTTTCTGCCCGTCGATGCTCGACACCGTTGCGCCACAGATGATCAAGATCGATCACCCGGCGCCGTTCATGACCTTCACTTTCGAAGTGGCGGACGAGTGGAAAACCCGCGTGCCGGAAGTCGTCCACGAAGACGGTACCTCGCGTGCCCAAGTGCTCAAGCGCGAATACAACCCGCGCTACTACGACATGATGAAGGCGCTGGAAGTGCTGACCGGCAACGGCGTGTCGCTGAACACCTCGCTCAACCGTCGTGGCGAACCGATGATCTGCTCGCCGACCGACGCGCTGAACATGTTCTTTGGCTCCGATCTGCAGTACCTGATCATGGAAGACATTCTGGTGGTCAAAGAGGGTGTAAAAGGATACGGACTTGACTGAAACACTGATCAGCGTCGTGATTCCCGCTTACAACTATGCGCGAACCTTGCCTCGTGCAGTGGAGTCGGTATTGGCGCAGCTGGATGATGCGACGGCAGATCTTTTGGTCATCGACGATGGGTCGACGGACGAAACGCCCGAGGTAGTAGAGAAACTTCTGCTCAAGCACGGCGGGCGTTTTCGTGCATTGCGCAAAAGCAATGGCGGGCTGTCTTCAGTTCGAAATTGGGGGCTTGAAGAGACGACGGGGCAGTACCTGATATTTCTCGATTCCGATGACGAAATGGCCCCCGGTGCTTTGGCTGCGTTGTCGCAACACATTGCCAGCAATCCTCAGAGCCTGATGGTCATCGGTGCGCACTGGTCAGTGTTCGCTGACGGCAGACGCAGCTTGCAGGCAGCCAAGCCGTTGCATTCGACTCCCCGTCAGCGTTTGCAGGGTTATCTGCTGGACAAGACCGTATCGATTTCCAATGGTGCCTGCGCGATGCATCGCGATGTATTCGCTGCGGGTAATTACCCGGAACATCTACGCAACGTCGAAGACCTGCCGGTGTTTGCCCAGGTGCTGGCGCGTTTCCCTTGCACCGTTCTCGATCAGCCTCTGGCATTGATCTACAAGCATGCCGACAGCATGCGCCACGATTTGCGCCAAAGTCTTGCTGCGGGCACGGAGCAGGTCGTCAGCGAAGTGTTTTCCAGTCGGCGCATGCCGGCAGAGATGCAGGATTTGCGTCAGGCATTTCTGGCGCAGCGCTGCCTGTCGCTGTTTCGCGATTGCTATTCCCACGGCGAATACGCGTTGGCTAAAGGCTTTTATTTTCAGGCGTTGCGTGCAGACTGGCGCACGTTTTCGCGCTGGTCTTACACTCGCAAGGCTTTGCGGTTGTTGTTTCGGTAAGCGGTTCGCGAAAGCATGCGCGTACCACGTAACGGGTGTCATTGAGGTGGCTGAGTGAAAGGTACGGGCGTTAAAGTGGCAACTCGAGTCTCCAGAATCATCGATGAATACCCGGTATGGCTGGCTTTCCTGGGCAGTGTGCTGTTATCGCTGATTGCGGTCATGGGTACCGCGACAGTCGGGCGAGATGCCGCGCTGTATATCGATATTGCACAACAAGTCACCGAGCATGGGCCCAATGTAGCCTGGGCTTCCTTCGACTGGCCGTGGTTTTCCTTTCTGCTCGCCGGCACGCATCTGATCCTGCATCTGCCCTTGGAACTGAGCGCCTATCTTTGGTGTGGTCTCTTCTTCGCCGGTACCAGTGCATTGATGGTGGACTGCGTACGTCAGCGTTCTGCGCACGTCACCCGCTGGGCGTGTCTGGTGGTGCTGGCAATGCCAGCGGTCAATGCCTTTCGAAATGACATCATCCGTGAATGCGGTTTCTGGTTTTTCTGCACGCTAACGCTGTGGCTCGCGTTGCGCTGGCAGGCTCGCGGCGGCTGGTTGCGTGCAGCGCTGATCCATCTGGCTATTGTAGCGGCGGCGTTGTTCCGACTGGAGGCCTTGCTGCTGGTGCCGGCCCTGGCACTGTGGCAATTGCCTAGCCTGTGGTCATCGACCCGGCGCGTGCAATTCCTTCAGTTCTCGTTACTGCCGATTCTGGGTTTGTTGATCGTCTCGGTGTCAGGTGTGCTTCTGTCTGCGCGCGTGATGCTTTATCTGGACATGATTGCGCCCCATAGCGTGCTGTCCTCGTTTCAGATGCTGTGCGATCAATTTGCCAATTCGCTCATCAATAAATACTCCCAGGATGAGGCTGGCAGGATCATTTTTTCGGCATCCTGGCGGCCATTGCCATCAGCTTTGTGAAATTGATGGGGCCTTTTGCGGTGCCGTTCATCCTGCGCCGGAACTGGGGGTACTGGGCATCTACTGGCGCGACTATCGTCCCTTTGCCTGGGCGGCGCTGCTGTATCTGGTGGTGTTGGTGCTGTTCTTTCTCAAGCAACAGTTCATGAATGCCCGGTATCTGAGTTTCTTGAACCTGTTGGTTGTGCCTGTGCTGGCGCTGGGGCTGGCGGCGTTTGTTCGCGAGTTCCCGCGCTGGGGCAAGTGGCTGGTTATCGTGGGCTTATTGGTGATGCTGTCGAACGTCATCTCCACCGGGGCTGGCAAGACCCACTATGTCGAGGCCGGGCGCTGGATGTCCTCCCATGTCGAGCCGGGTGCACCGACGTACTTCGGGGACGGGCGGATCAGCTATTACGCCGGTCGCGGATACGTGTTGCCCGTTCTGACCCAGGAAGAGGCGATGTCTGCGGCCCATGCCGGCGACTATCGCTATTTCGTGGTTGAGGCAAAGGGTGACGAACCCTGGCTGAAGGGATGGCTGGAGGCGCACAAGTTGCGCATCCTCGAGCACTTTTCCAATCGCAAAGGTGCGACGGTGGTGGTCATCGGCCGCTAAGGTTCAACCCAACAGCGGACGCAGGCGCGAGATCAGTGGCGCTTGCCGGTTGCTCGGCAGGGCCTGCCGGTAGCCTTCGATAAAGGTGTCGCCAGCGTCCTGGCCCAGCAACCATTGACGATCTTCTTTATAGCGCAGCAAGTGAGCGAAGTTGCGCAGGCGTTTGCTGTCGCTGAGTGCGCGCCTCTGGCAGCGCAGGTCGGCGATGTCGATCAGGCCCAGTTGGTTATCGGGGGTGAGCACGACGTTGCCAAAGTGCAGTGATCGAAAATACACGCCTTTTTCGTGCAGTTGAGCGAAATATCCGCCCAGTTGGAACCTCAACGAATCATTCCCTTTGCTGCTGTCTTGCAACTGGCGCACGGTATCGCCGGCCAGCGGGCTGTAATAGACGCCATCGCGCTCGATGCTCGGAATGCGATACACCGCGATGACGGTCGGACAGAGAATGCCGCGCTGCTCCAGTGCCCGGGTGTTGTCGGCAAAGCGCTGCGCATAGGGGTAGAACAGCGCCGAACTGAGCAGCCGCTTGCGACGGAACAGCTTGAGCATGCGTCCATCGGCCAATCTGAGCACCTTGTCGCCGGAACCGTCGGCTTCCAATACGTGTGCACCTTCGCGCAGTGCCTCGTAAGTGCTGTGGTCAATCGATTGCATGTCTGGCTCCCCATCATTAGCGGGGTATCTTAACCGACTTGGTCAAAGGCTGGCTTGCAGTCATGTTTATCGGGGGAAAAACGCGTGTGATATCATCCCCGCCTCACTGAATTGTGCGGATCACCATGAGCAGTCCTGAACCGAAAGCCCAGTCAACGCTGGCGATCTACTTCCGCCTGCTCGGCTACGTCCGGCCGTACATCAGTCTGTTTCTGATCAGCATCGTCGGCTTTCTGATTTTCGCCTCGACCCAGCCGATGCTTGGTTACATTCTCAAGTATTTCGTCGACGGCCTGTCGAACCCTGAAGCGGTGCTGTTTCCGTCCGTGCCTTACCTGCGTGACCTGCAACTGCTGCAGGCCGTACCGCTGCTGATCATCCTGATCGCCGCGTGGCAAGGCCTGGGATCTTATCTGGGCAACTACTTTCTGGCCAAGGTTTCCCTCGGTCTGGTGCATGACCTGCGGGTGCAGTTGTTCAATAACCTGCTGGTACTGCCTAACCGCTACTTCGACAAGCATAACTCCGGTCATCTGATTTCGCGTATCACCTTCAACGTGACCATGGTCACAGGGGCGGCAACAGATGCGATCAAGGTCGTAATCCGTGAAGGCATGACGGTCATCTTCCTGTTCGCCTCCCTGCTGTTCATGAACTGGAAGCTGACGCTGGTGATGGTGGCGATCCTGCCGCTGATCGCTGTGATGGTGCGTACCGCGAGCAAGAAATTCCGCAAGCAGAGCAAGAAGATCCAGTTGGCCATGGGCGATGTCACTCACGTGGCGTCGGAAACCATCCAGGGCTATCGCGTGGTGCGCAGCTTCGGCGGCGAAGTCTACGAACAGAAACGCTTCCTCAAGGCCAGCCAGAGCAACACCGACAAACAGCTGCGCATGACCCGCACCGGCGCGATCTACACGCCAATGCTGCAACTGGTGATCTACAGCGCCATGGCAGTGCTGATGTTCCTCGTGCTGTACCTGCGTGGCGATTCCTCGGCGGGCGACATGGTCGCCTACATCACCCTGGCCGGCCTGCTGCCGAAGCCGATCCGCCAATTGTCCGAAGTCAGCTCGACCATCCAGAAAGGCGTGGCCGGTGCTGAAAGTATTTTCGAGCAACTGGACGTTGAGCCAGAAGTCGATACCGGTACCGTCGAGCGCGACTCAGTGACCGGTCGTCTGGACGTGCGCAATCTGAGCTTCACCTACCCAGGCACCGAGCGTCAGGTGCTCGACGGCATCAGCTTCACGGCCGAGCCCGGGCAGATGGTTGCACTGGTCGGTCGTTCGGGCAGCGGCAAGTCGACGCTGGCCAACCTGATTCCGCGCTTCTATCACCATAACAAGGGCGAAATCCTTATCGACGGTGTGGAAGTCGAGCAATACAAACTGCTCAATCTGCGTCGTCACATTTCCCAAGTGACCCAGCACGTCACGTTGTTCAGCGACACCGTGGCCAACAACATCGCTTATGGCGACCTGGCCGGCGCGCCGCGTGAAGACATCGAAAAAGCGGCGCGTGATGCGTATGCGATGGACTTCATCGAGCAATTGCCTGAGGGCCTCGATACGCAAGTCGGCGAAAATGGCGTGCTGCTCTCTGGCGGCCAGCGTCAGCGGCTGGCGATTGCCCGGGCATTGCTCAAGAACTCGCCTTTGCTGATTCTCGACGAGGCTACCTCGGCACTCGACACCGAGTCCGAGCGGCACATTCAGGCGGCTCTGGATCAAGTCATGAAGGGGCGCACCACGCTGGTGATCGCGCATCGTCTGTCGACCATCGAGAAAGCCGATCTGATTCTGGTCATGGATCAGGGCCGCATCGTCGAGCGTGGTACGCACGACCAGTTGCTGGCGCAGAACGGTTACTACGCACGCCTCAATGCCAAAGAGTTTGAAGAGGGTGACGAGCTGCAGCCGGCCCACGTGACCAACGTATGCTGACGGTGTTTCGCAGCTTTCGTGAACGTGGCTGGACCGAAATTGACCGGGACGCCTACGCTCAAGCCTGGCGGCGTTTCGGTGGCAGCTTTGCGACGCATCCCGAGGTGGTTGAGCGACTGTCGACATTCGTCGGGATCGAGCTGCGCTATCTGGGCTGGATCGTTGATGGTGAGGTGGTTGCCGCGATCCCTTGCTGGGGGCGGCACGTGGCCTTGTCCAAGGAAGTCCTCAAGCGCGAAGGCAAGCGCGGCTTGCTCGACATGGGCAATGCGGAAATCATCCTGCCGATCGCGCCGGATGTCGTCGTGCCGGTTCGCCAGCGCATGGCCTATGTTTCCCAGCTCAATGCCGAGCAGATCAGCACCCTGAAACCGCAACCGGAGGGCCTGGCCCTGGCCCGGCTGCCGGAAGAGTATTCGAAGAAGTTTCGCTACAACCAGCGCCGCGAACAGCGTTTGCTGGAGGAGGCGGGTGGGGCGCTGGTGCCGATGGCGGAGTTTTCTCCGGCAGAGCAAGCGCAGGCATATGCCGATCTGTTCGAGCGTCGCTGGGGCTTTGCGGTGCCAGGCAAGGCCGGGCTCGTCGAGGTCTTCACGTTGTTGCGCGAGTTCATGACCGGTTCTGTTGCCATGCTTGAGTCGGCGCCGGTGGCGATTCAGGTTCTGTACCGTGTCGAGGCGCCGCAATGGGTGTCGCTGGAGTACATCAACGGCGGCGTCGACCCTGAAACCCGCGAGTTCAGCCCCGGCAGCGTGTTGAGTTTTCTCAATACGCAAAGCGCCTGGGAGCATGCGCGGGCGCTGGACAAACCGCTGCGTTTCTCCTTCGGTCGCGCCGACCGTGAATACAAGGATCGCTGGTGCAATCCTGTGCCGGTCTACAAGGTCTGACCCCATGAGCGCTCGCAAGCAACAACTTCTCAAGGCCCATCGCCGCAGTAAGCGTCTTTTCCTCGTTGCCTTTCTGCTGGCGCTGTTGCTGATCGGGGTGTTGATTGGCTGGTGGTTGCTGCCGTTGTTGCTGGTGCTGGCCTGGGTCGCCCACGAAGCGTGGTTTGCCGATCATCTGTTCTATCGGCCCGGCGACGATTATCAATACGTGTTTCCTGCGGACGCGGCGCGTCAAGCCGTGAGTCTGGATGGCGACGTGGTGCGTTTGAGCGAACCGCTGGCGCCGGGCGAGACGCTGGTACTCGAACTTGAGTTGAAGGCCAATTGGCTGGGGCGCTGGCTCGATCCCCATGTTCAGGTGGGCGATGATCGTCAGGACTTCGAACGTGGGGTCAAAGGTCGGCGCTTCCTTAATCTTTCCGGGCAGGCAGACGCATTGGCTCAAGGCGCACTGGCGCTGCGTGGCGGATACTGCACGACGGCGCGCACGGGCACTTTGTGGGTGATGGCCAACCCTGACTACAGCCGCCAGCGCGTGATGGTCATTGCGCCTCACGCCGATGATGCGGAGCTTGCGGCATTCGGTCTTTACAGCCGTAGCGAAGACGCCAGTATCGTCACTCTCACCCAGGGTGAGATCGAGGCCGAAGACTTCCAGCGTCTGGGCCTCGATCAAGCCGCAGCCGCGCGCTTGAAGGGGCGCCTGCGCAGTTGGGACAGTCTGGTGATTCCCCTGTGGGGTGGTGTGCCGGCAGAGTGTTGCGTGCAGTTGGGTTACTACTGCCTGCAATTGCCGGCAATGGCCGCCGAGCCGACCCAGGCGTTTGGCTCACGCGAGTCGCTGGAAAACGATGTGCGCAGCGTGCGCCGCCACAACCCGCTGACCTTGCCTGGTGACATTGACGGGCAGCCGACCTGGCAGAATCTGATCGGCGACCTGACGGCCCTGCTGGAGCACTATCGTCCAGAAGTGCTGGTGACACCGCACCCGGAACTGGACCCGCATAGTGATCACGTCGCCGCTACTCAGGCGCTGCTTGAGGCCGTTGGCCGCAGCAGCTGGAAGCCGACGACTCTGTTGATGTACGCCAATCATCTGCATGACAACGACCGCTGGCCGATGGGGCCGGCCGGTGCCGGCATCGCGCTGCCGCCGGCCATCGAACCTTTGCCGGCCGATCGTTTGTGGAGCCCGCTGCTGTCAGCCGACGTGCAACTGGACAAGGCCATGGCGCTGGCCATGGAGCACGACTTGCAGGGCGGGCAAGTGTTCAAGCGGCAATTGCGCCGCTGGATCCAGCAGGGACTGGCGGGGCGCCGCTGGCCTGTCACGGGTAGTAACGAATTTTTCCGCAAGGCTGTCCGACGCCACGAATTGTTCTGGGTGCGCGACCTTTCAGATTGAGGCGGACGGCGCTTTACCCTGTGTTAATATCGCGCCCCTGTTCATTTTGTATGTGGGTTGCTCCATGAAGTTGTCCATGCCGCGATTCGATCAAGCCCCTGTCTTGGTGGTCGGCGATGTCATGCTCGACCGTTACTGGCATGGTGGTACCTCACGGATTTCCCCTGAGGCGCCGGTTCCGGTCGTAAAAGTCGAGCAAATCGAAGACCGTCCGGGCGGTGCTGCCAACGTTGCCTTGAACATTGCTGCGCTGGGTGCGCCGGCATCTCTGGTCGGTGTGACCGGCGATGACGAAGCCGCCGACAGCCTGAGCAACAGTCTCAAGGGCGCGGGCGTGCGAGCTCTGTTCCAGCGCATCGCGCATCAGCCGACCATCGTCAAACTGCGGGTCATGAGCCGACACCAGCAATTGCTGCGAATCGACTTTGAAGAACCGTTCGCCACCGATGCCCTGGCCCTGGCCTCGCAGGTCGATGACCTGCTCGAAGGCATCAAGGTGCTGGTGTTGTCGGATTACGGCAAAGGTGCACTGAAGAACCATCAAACCCTGATTCAGGCGGCTCGCGCCAAAGGCATTCCGGTGCTGGCCGATCCAAAGGGCAAGGACTTCTCGATTTATCGGGGTGCCAGCCTGATCACGCCGAACCTCAGCGAGTTCGAAACCATCGTCGGCGGTTGCGCCGATGAACACGAGTTGGTGAGCAAGGGCGCCGCCCTGATGCACGACCTCGAACTCGGCGCGCTGCTGGTGACGCGTGGCGAACACGGCATGACCCTGTTGCGCCCGGATCATCCGGCGTTGCACTTGCCGGCACGTGCCCGTGAAGTGTTCGACGTGACCGGTGCCGGCGATACCGTTATTTCTACCTTGGCGGCGGCGATTGCCGCTGGCGAGGAGCTGCCTCACGCTGTCGCCCTGGCCAATCTGGCGGCGGGCATCGTCGTTGGCAAGCTTGGTACGGCGGCGATCAGCGCGCCGGAACTGCGCCGCGCCATTCAGCGCGAAGAAGGTTCAGAACGTGGCGTGTTGGGGCTGGAGCAATTGCTGCTGGCGGTTGCCGATGCCCGTGCGCACAACGAGCGGATCGTCTTTACCAATGGCTGCTTCGATATCCTTCATGCCGGCCATGTGACCTATCTGGAACAGGCTCGCGCTCAGGGCGATCGTCTGATCGTGGCGATCAACGATGATGCCTCGGTCAGCCGACTGAAAGGGCCGGGTCGTCCGATCAACAGTGTCGACCGCCGCATGGCAGTACTGGCCGGTCTCGGCGCAGTGGACTGGGTGATCAGCTTCCCTGAAGGCACGCCGGAAAACCTGCTGCGCGAGGTCAAACCGGATGTGTTGGTCAAAGGTGGGGATTACGGCATCGATCAGGTTGTCGGCGCCGATATCGTCACTGCTTACGGCGGTACGGTGAAGGTGCTGGGGCTGGTGGAAAACAGCTCGACCACGGCGATTGTCGAGAAAATCCGCAGTCGTTGATCAGATGAATTTTTACCGTTGTGTACTGCGTGTGAACGGATTTTGCCTTGGGGATCTAACCGTTTCCGTTGATGTTGGCAGGTTTGAATCCGATGCGCTTGCCTGCCTACGTCGCGTGGTCAATTAACCTATGAAAGTCATGCTCCTGGTGATGGACGAGCAGCGGGTCATTCTCGACCGGCTCTACGACATCGTGCAGCAGAACTGTGATGAATGTGTCATCTACCGTCTGAGCAAACAGCAACAGATGAACCTCGGGCCATTTCTGGCCTCGGTCGATTACCAGGCTTTCGACCGCGTGGTGATCTTCTCCCGGGTCAAGCGCCTGGCCCCGCAATTGCGGGTGCTCAAGTGCATTCCCGGGCTGATCTTCCTCGAACACGACGCCTACCAGAACTACATGCCTGCGAGTAAGTATCGGGGCGTGTATTCGCGCCTCTACAGCCGTCTGCCGAGCTGCCGGGCGCTGGTCTCCGGTGCGGTGGTCGCGCGCAAGATGCTCGCCGAAGGCATCGACACGGTGTTCGTCTCCAAGGGTTACGACGAGCAAATGCTGCGCAATACCGGCGCCGAGCGGGACATCCCTATCGGTTTTCTCGGCAGCCTGAAAAGTACCGAGTATGCCGAACGCAAGGCTCTGCTCGAATCGCTGTCGAAGCGAACGGGGATGCTGGTGACGCGCACGAAGTCGGGCTCGGAGTATCTCGAAACGCTCAATCGCATCAGGATCTTTGTCAGTGCCGATATCGGCATGAACGAGTTCATGATCAAGAACTTCGAAGCCATGGCCTGCGGCTGTGTGCTGCTGGCCTGGAGCCAGGGCGAAGAAGACCGGTTGCTCGGTTTCGAAGACATGCACAACACCGTGTTTTATCGCAGCGAAGACGAGGCGGTGGAAAAGATCAAACTGTTGCAGGACAACCCTGAGTTGGCAGATCGCATCGCCAGCAATGGTCAGGCCTTTGCACAGAGCCGCTATTCATTCGCTCGGGTTGGCCAGGCCCTCGCCACTGAAATCCAGCGCGAGATGCGCCCATGGCAGCCGCCATCGGCGTTCACGCGGTTCTGGGTGAAGCTGCGTCACGGGATGAAGGTACCGGTCTGAATGATGGACGAACACATGGCGCTGGATGCGCTGCCCGGTGGTGACCAGTCTGTGTTGGGCGCGTTGCCCGAGGCGTTGCGCGAGTGCCTGAGTCGCGCAGTGCGGGTCATCCTGATTGCCAACAATCCGGCCATCACGGCGGCAGATGTTCAGGCGCTGAACATTGGCGTTGATGACGTCGTCGTCAGCTTCAATACCTGCATCAAGGCTCCGCTGCTCAACGCGCAAAGCGTCAATGTCTTTGTGCACGGCTACAACGCCCCGGATGCGTATTTTTTCGGTCTGCCTTACGGGGCAGACGTACAGCGACTGATCAATCAGGCGAGCGAGCGTTGTTTCACTCTGCTGGTCGGTTGCGCAGCACCGATGTGCCCGTTACCAAGGGTGGCGATGTACTGGGATCGCATCCCGTTGCCGCCGCTGTGGAACTATCCGGTCGACCGGCCGGGTGGCAAGCGTTACGTCGGGCCCACGACCGGTTTCAACACGCTGGTGTTGCTCGACTGGTTGCGCGCCCAACCCGGTTATACCTATCAACTGCTGACCCTGGGTTTTTCCAACGAAGCCGGCAAGCTGTGGGGTGGTCACGCCTGGGATTACGAGCGCAACTGGCTGCAGCAGTCGGACGTTATCGTGGTGCCTCTGCAACCCCGTCGCTGGTGGCAAAAGCTGTTCCGCCAGAAATAAGCGATAACGTGTTGCCGGCCAGGCCCGAACTACTTTCAAAAGGTGCTGTTGAGTGTTGAAAATTGCCGTGGCATTTTTCGGGATTCCGAGAAACTCGCCGATTTGCTTTCCCTCCATCGAACAGAACGTCTTGGCGCAGTTGCCTGCGGGCAGCGAAGTACAGTGCTTTTATCACCTGTACAAAATCGATGAAGTGCAGAACTCGCGCTCCGGCGAAAAAGGCGAGCTGGCGGCGGACAACTATCAGCCGTTCGAATCGATGACCGGGACGCTGACGTCAACCGAAGGCGTGCTGGAGCGCTGGGATTTCGAGCAGGTCAAGGCACAGGGCGACACCTGGGCCGATGACTTCGCGTCGCTGCGTAACCTGATCTATCAGCTCAATTCGCTGCACACCGTGACCACGATGATCGAGGCCTTCGATCCGGATTTCGTGGTGTTCGTGCGGCCGGACAACTTCTTCCACAACCCGCTGCCTGCTTATGTGTTCAATCATCCAGAGGCCCGGCGGCACAATGCCTACATTCCGGACTGGCAGTGGTGGGGCGGGCTGAATGACCGCTTTGCCATTTGCGGGCGCGACACTTACGTCGCCTACGGCAAGCGGATCGAGCGCATCTTCGAGTTCTGCAAGGCGACGGGAAGAAAGCTGCATTCCGAGCGTTTGCTCAAATATGTATTGCAGCAAGTCGATGCGAGAATTTGCACACTGCCGACTCAAGCATCACGGGTGCGCATTACCGGTGCATTTGCCGAAGAGTCGTTCTCGCCCAAGCGCGGCATGGGCAAGCGCGAAAACCGTTATTTCCATTTCTTCGCGACTTTGCGCACGTGGCTGGATCGTCGCCGCTAGGCGGCTATTTGCTCGCACGTTGTTTGCCAATGCCGACCAGGCGTAACGCCTTGATGCTCAATTGCTTGAGCCCCTGGCGTGGGGCCTTTGCCGGTTGCAGGCCCTGTTGCACCAGCCAGTCTTTCCAGCGAATCCGTTCTTCGCGCACCACCCAGCCCTGCTGGGTCGCGAAGCTCTCTGCGAGGTAAAGTCCGCGGGTGCTGGCCGGCACGAGTTTGTCGCGCTTGAGGGTATAGAGCTCGGCCAGTGGTGCGCCGTCTTTGAGTGGCATCAGGTAGAGGTCAGGGCGTTTACGGTCGAGCCGTGCCACCAGTTGATCACCCTCCAGACGCTCATCGACATGAAACAGGCTCAAGGATTTTGCTTCCTTGGGCACTTCCAGTCGCAGGTCATAGATCAATTGCAGCGACGCCGTCGGCAAGTGCACATAGGCCCGTGGTCGTTCGAGCAATTGCAGGTTGGCGCAGCGTACTGGCCGAGCCGAGCCGGACAATGGCGTCAAGCGAAACGGCAGCGCTTCGCGATAGTGCAGGGCCGTGGCGTAAGGCGCAGGCAGCCAGGTGTCATTGAAACGACCGCCAAGCCAGCCTTCAGGGGTTTCCAGCAAACATTCTTCGGCGATCTCTTGAATGGCCGTGTGCAGCGGAATGTTCAGTTCGTGCGCCGGTACATAACCGGAAATCAATTTGAGCACTACGTCGCCGCGATCCTGGCGCCGCTGGCGCACCAGCACCCAGTAGTCGCGATTTTGCCAATGCAGGGTCAGTCGCACCGACACGCCAAGGTTGGCCAACTCCACCGCGAACCGCTCGGCATCGGCGACGCTCACCGGTTTGCGCCGCTGCAAGGTCTGGGCAAAATTCAGCGGCATGCCGACGCTCTGATAACTCAGGCCCTCGGGCGTGGCTTCGACGAACAGTGGCAGGGTTTTGAAGTTGCTCGGGTTCTTTCTGATGAGCGTGCGCGGCATATCGGCTCCTGCTTAAGGCCGCGAAGCGGCGTCAGTGACCACGTAGGACCTGGGCTACGGTCGCAACGTTGTGGGCGAGGTGCAGCGGATTGATCGTGCCGACAATAGCACTGGCCACGCCAGGCTGCGCGAACAGCAACTCGAAACTGGCGCGCACCGGATCCACGCCCGGGCTCAGGCAAACATGGCCGCTGGCCAAGGCTTTTTTCACCAGAATGGCTTTGCCGTGGGCAGCAGCATAGTCAATGACAGCTTTCTCGTTTTGTTCGTTCAGATTGTAGGTGACCATCGCGCAGTCCCCTTGCTCCAATGCTTTCAGGCCACCTTCGACGGTTTTGCCGGAGAAGCCGAAGCCGCGGATCTTGCCCTCGGCCTTGAGCGCCGCGAGTGTCGCGTAAACCTCTTCGTGCTCGAGAATCGCCACGTCGTTGCCGTCGGAATGCACCAGTACCAGATCGATAAAATCGGTTTCAAGACGTTGCAGGCTGCGCTCGACGGACATCCGCGTGTGAGTCGCACTGAAGTCGTGGAGCGACAGACCATCGGCAAATTCCTCGCCGACCTTGCTGACAATCACCCAGTCCTGACGCTGGCCGCGCAACAGTGGGCCGAGGCGTTCTTCGCTGCGACCATAGGCTGGCGCGGTGTCGATCAGGTTGATGCCCAGTTCGCGCGCCTGGCGGAGCAGCATTCGCGCTTCGTCGTCACCGGGGATCTGAAAACCGTTGGGGTATTTCACGCCTTGGTCGCGGCCGAGTTTGACCGTGCCCAGGCCTAACGGCGAAACCATCAGGCCGGTGCTGCCCAGAGGGCGATGCAGGTCGTGCAGGTTGGCGATGGTCATGGCAACAGTTGCTCCCAGGCTGGAACGCCCATCGGTGGTTTCGGCAGCGCCGGCAACGGTTCAGTGGCTTGCGGCTGGATGCCGTCACGCTCAAGAGAAGCGATCACCCGGTCAGCGAAGTCCGGCGCGAGCGCCAGTTTGGTTGGCCAGCCGACCAGCAAGCGACCCTGTTCGGCGAGAAAGGCGTTGTCGGGGCGTGTCAGCCCGGTTTGCAGTGGCTCGGCGCGGTCGACACGCAGGGTTGCCCATTGCGTGGTACTGAGGTCGATCCATGGCAGCAACTGCGCAATCTCTTTTTTCGCGGTGGCGATTTGCTCGGCCGGTTCGCGGTGCACACCCTCGCTCTCGGCGATGTCGCCGCCCATGTACCAGACCCACTGACCGTCAGCGGCCGGATGGGTGGTCACGGTAATGCGCGGTTTGGTGCCGCCGCCCAGGCAATGTGCGTACAGCGGTTTCAGGCCCGGGCCTTTGGCGATGATCATGTGCAGTGGGCGGCGTTGCATGGCCGGCTGGGTCAGGCCGAGGTCTTCGAGCAATTGCGCGGTGCCAGCCCCGGCGCTGAGGACGATGCGCTGCGCACGAATCTCGCGGCCGTCGACTTTCAAACCGACTAGCACGCCCGCCTCCAGCAGCGGTGCGATGGTTTGCCCGGCGAGCAGGCCATCACCAGCCAGCTCTGCCAGGCGCTGGATCAGGCTTGGCACATCGACCACCAGTTCGGCGAGGCGGTAGACCTTGCCCTTGAAGCGTTTGTCTTGCAGAGCCGGCGGTAACTGCTCGCCCTTGACCTGATCGACACGGCCGCGTACGGCTTTGCTGGCGAAGAAACTGGTGAGGTTGCCGGCGAGGGTGCCCGGCGACCACAGATAGTGGGCCTCGGACAGCAGGCGCACGCCGGTCAGGTCCAATTCGCCGTTGCCGGCCAATGCTTCACGCCAGCGTCGCGGCATGTCGGCGATGGCTTCCGAGGCGCCGGTCAGCGCACCGTGCAGCGCGTACTTGGCGCCACCGTGGATGATGCCCTGGGACTTCACACTCTGCCCGCCGCCGAGGCTGGCGCTTTCCACCAGCACGGTCGAAAAACCCTGACGGCGCAGACGCGCGTTCAGCCAGAGGCCAGCGACACCAGCGCCGACAATCAGAACGTCGGTGGAAATAACGGATGGCATGCAACGACCTCAGTGTTCAAGACGAGGGCGCAGTATACAGACTCGGGAAAGAGGCGGATTTGTCGATGATCAACAGGGCTGACGCAAAACCGATGTGGGAGCGAGCCTGCTCGCGAATGCAGTGTGTCAGGCAACATTGTTGTCGATTGACACGCCCTCTTCGCGAGCAGGCTCGCTCCTACAGGGATTGGGGTTGGCTTTAATGGCCGGCGGTTTTCGAGAATAGCTGGATGACGACGACACCGAGCACGATCAACGCCATCCCCAGCATCGCCGGCACATCGAGTTTCTGCCCATAAATGAACAGCGCGGCCACGCTGACCATCACGATGCCCATGCCGGCCCACACCGCATAGGCGACACCCACTGGCACCGAGCGCACCACCAACGTCAGCATCCAGAATGCAATTGCGTAGCCGACGATAACCAGAATCAGCGGCAGGGGAGTGCTGAAGCCCTTGACCGCTTTCATCGACACGGTGGCTATCACTTCGGCACAGATGGCAATGGCCAGATAGACGTAGGCGTTCATGTTCAATCCTCAATGTGAAACGTTACTTTCCAGGGCGGCATTTTAGTGATTCCTCAGATGCGGTAAAGTCATTACCTATCTGTATTGGAGATAGGTCGACAGGCATGCAATGGAATCTCGATCAGCTACGCATATTCGTCAACGTCGCCGAGCAACGCTCGTTTTCTGCCGTGGCGCGCCAGCAACGCAAGGCGCAGTCGGCGATCAGCAGTGCCATCGCCATGCTCGAAGATGATCTGGGCGTCAGCCTGTTTGAGCGTAGCAGCGGCCGCCAGCCTAGCCTCACTGAAGCCGGCGAGGCGCTGCTGGAAGAAGCGCGCGAAGTGCTGCGCCAATGCGAGCGCCTCAACGGCCGGGCGATGGCCATGATGCGTGGGCAGGAAGCGCAACTGCGAGTGGCGCAGGATGAAGCGATGCCCTATCAGGCGCTGGTGGAAAGTTTTGGCGAGCTGGGCGAGCAGTTTCCCAGCCTCGAAGTGCAGCTGACCAGCGCCGCGCAAGGCGAAGTCGCGCGCAAACTGGTCGAGCGTCGTGCCGATCTCGGACTGCTGTTTTATCACGACGAAATCCCCGAAGCGCTGGAGCGTCGGGTGCTCGGCAGCGTGGAAATGGTCACGGTCTGCGGGATCAATCATCCGTTGGCGACACAGTCCTACGTCACCTGTCAGCAACTGGCGCAACACCGCCAGTTACTCATGTCGACGCAAACCAGCGTCTATCCCGGGAATGAGCCGGCCAGCCCGCGAGTCTGGCGCGCCGACAGTTTTTACGTGATGGCCGAATGGCTGGTGCGCGATCTTGGCTGGGCGTGGTTGCCGCGGCACGTCGTGCAGTACTCGGCGTATCAGGGCCTGATGGTCGAACTCGACAGCGAATGGACCCCGCCGGCGCTGGTGGTGGAACTGGTCTGGCGCCGCGACGAACCCCTCGGGCCGGCCGCGCGCTGGCTGGCCGAACGTTTTGCCGTGCGCTTGCGGGCGATCGGCGACAAAAGTCGATAAACTCCGCCGCCATGAATAGAACTCTGTACACCGCGCTGTTTTATCTGGGGCTGCCATTGGTGGCGATTCGGCTGTGGCTGCGCGCGCGCAAGGCGCCGGCGTATGCCAAGCGGATTGGCGAACGCTTCTCTTACGGGATGCCGACGCTGCAACCCGGCGGCATCTGGGTGCACGCGGTGTCGGTGGGCGAAAGTATCGCTGCGGCGCCGATGATCCGCGCCTTGCTGCAACGTTATCCGACGCTGCCGATCACCGTCACCTGCATGACGCCAACCGGTTCGGAGCGCATTCAGGCGCTGTTCGCCAACGAACCGCGCATTCAGCATTGCTACCTGCCGTATGACTTGCCGTGCGCAGCGGCGCGGTTTCTTGATCGGGCGCAACCGAAACTCGCGGTGATCATGGAAACCGAGCTGTGGCCCAACCACATTCACCAATGCGCCAAGCGTGGGATTGCAGTGGCGCTGGCCAATGGGCGTTTGTCCGAGCGCTCGGCGCGCGGTTACGGCCGCTTCAGCAAACTGACTGCGCCGATGCTCGCCGAGATGAGCCTGTTTGCCGTACAGACCGAAGCTGAAGCCCAGCGCTTCCGTGATCTCGGCGCGCGCCCGGAGACTGTCGAGGTCACCGGTTCGATCAAATTCGACCTGACCATCGACCCGCAACTGCTGCAACGTGCCGCCGAACTGCGCAATCAGTGGCAGGCGCTTGAACGTCCGGTGTGGATCGCCGCCAGTACCCATGAAGGCGAGGACGAAGTGGTGCTCAACGCCCATCGTCGTTTGCTGGCCAATCACCCGGATGCGCTGCTGATTCTGGTGCCGCGTCATCCCGAGCGGTTCAACTCGGTGTTCGAACTGTGCCAGCGTGAAGGTTTTGCCACGGTGCGACGTTCGACCGGGACTAACGTCGATGCGCAGACGTCAGTGCTGCTCGGCGACACCATGGGCGAATTGCTGTTTCTCTATGCCTTGGCTGACAGCGCATTCGTCGGCGGCAGTCTGGTGGCGAACGGTGGTCACAACCTGCTGGAACCGGCAGCGCTGGCGAAGCCGGTTATCTGCGGCCCGCACCTGTTCAACTTCCTCGACATCGCCGCGCAACTGCGCGAAGCCGGGGCGTTGGCCGAAGTGGATGATGCCGAAGGACTGGCGGTGGAAGTACAGCGCTTGTTCGAGTTACCGCGTGATGCGCAACGCATGGCCGAGGCCGGGCTGGCGGTGATGCGCCGCAATCAGGGGGCTTTGCAGCGCTTGCTGGATGGCTTGGGCAGACTGATCAACTGAGGAGCACTCAACCCTGTGGCGAGGGGATTTATCCCCGATGGGCTGCGAAGCGGCCCCAAACTCATTCACCGCGTTACCATTACCGGATTTACGACCGCTGCGCAGTCGGTCGGGGATAAATCCCCTCACCACATCTGGCAGCATCTACATATCCATGTAGGCACTGCCAAAGGCTGCGGGTTTTTGCTTTTAAGGCCTTGCCTTGAGCTGTGCCTCGGCTGCCTTGGCCAGATCCGGTGGCAGGAAGTCCTTGTCCGGGTTGTAGTCGGCCTTCAGATAACGCCGCAGATCTTCCAGATCCCCAGGATTCAACGTCCCCGCCGCCTGCTTCAAACGCAGGTTGTCGAGGATGTAGTCATAACGCGTGTTGTTGTAGTTGCGCACCGAGGTGTACAGCTGACGTTGCGCATCGAGCACATCAACGATGTTGCGCGTACCCACCTGATAACCGATTTCCGTGGCTTCCACCGCGCTCTGGTTGGAGATGATCGATTGCTTGCGTGCCTGTACCTGCTCGACGTCGGTGTTCACCGCTCGGTGCAGGTTGCGGGTGTTTTCCACCACTTGCCGGCGCAGGGACTCACGCTGTTGCTCGCTCTGATCCAGTTGCGCATACGACTGGCGCACCTGCGAACTGGTCAGCCCGCCGCTGTAGATCGGGATGTTCAGTTGCAGGGCCAGCGTGGTTTGCTCGACGTTGCCACCGTACGGCGCGCCGAAGGCGTTCGGGTTGGCGAAACCGAGAGCATCGTTGTCGCCTTTTTCGTATTTCGCTACGGCATCCAGGGTCGGCAGGTGGCCGGCCTTTCGCTGTTTCAAGGTTTCTTCGGCCGAGCTGACGGCAAAGTTGCTGGCGAGCAGATTCAGGTTCTGTTTCGCCGCGGTATCGACCCAGGCCTTGGCGTCGTTCGGCGCCGGCGGCAGGATCGGCAGGGTGTGGACGATGCCCTGAATCGAGTTGTACTGACGGTTGGTCAGGGTGATCAGCGCTTCGAAGGCGTCGTCGACCTGACGCTGAGCGACGATGCGGTTGGCCCGTGCGGTGTCGTAACTGGCTTGCGATTGCAGGACGTCGGTCTTGTCCGACAGGCCGACATCGAAGCGCTCGTTGGACTGGTCGAGCTGGCGCTTGAACGCGGCTTCTTCAGCCTTGGTCGAGGCCAAGTTGTCTTGGCTGCGCAGGACGTTGAAATAATTTTCGGCCGATTGCAGGATCAGGTTCTGTTCCGTCGCCGAGAGTTGCAGCGCGGCTTGCTCGTTGACGTCCTTGGCGGCCTGGTACTGGAACCAGCGATCGGCACGGAACAACGGTTGAGCGAGGGTCGCCTGATATGAGTGAGCGCTGCGATTGGCGATGGCCGATGGCTGATCGATCGAGGTACGCACGTTGGCTGTTTCGGCACCGCCGGACAGATTCGGCAGCAGTCCTGCGCGGGCCTGCGGCACCACTTCTTTCTGTGCGCCGTACTGGGCGCGGGCGGCGGCCAGATCGGCGTTGTTGTCGACCGCTTCCTGATAGACGCTGACCAGATCGGTTTTGGTCGACAAGGGCGCTTCTGCTGCCCAGGCCATTGCGTTGGACGCACAAGACACGGCAACAGCCAGTGAAAGTTTGCGCAGCATGAGGCGATCCCTAGCATGAATATTATGGAAATAATGTGCGCGCCAAGGCTACGGCGCGGCCCCCGCAGCGTCAAGGCGCAGCGGGGCTAGGCGAGTGTAGTTGTGCATTGCGGCGGCAACAATCCTGCAAGTCCTGCCAATTGCGCCATTCATCATGGTGTTTGCCGCGGTGTTGGCGTTCTTTGCCAGTTGTGTCTAGACTGGCCGGGTTCTTGTCGGGGTGCCTTGCTATGAGGCTGAGATCGAATAATTTCGGATCCCGTTGAACCTGATCAGGTTAGCGCCTGCGTAGGGAACAAGATTTCTCGTCACCCGGCGAGTCCTCTTGTGCTTCGTCCGGGAAATTGTTCGACAATCGAACGCTCGACGACGATGCACAGCACCAGTCCTGGTGCGTCCGTGCCTTTCAGGTTCTGCTCCGACAATCCACTGCCTGGATGCTGTCTGGAGAGCCCGTGATGACCACTACAAAATCAAAAAACGCGATCAACCTGAGTGACTCGGCCAAGGTCGACGAGCAATCGGTCAAGCCGTTCACACGTTCGCAAAAAGTCTACGTTCAGGGCTCTCGCCCGGACATCCGCGTGCCGATGCGCGAAATCTCCCTCGACGTGACCCCGACCGACTTCGGCGGCGAAATCAACGCGCCAGTCACCGTTTACGACACCTCGGGTCCGTACACTGATCCGAACGTGGTCATCGATGTGCGCAAAGGCCTGGGCGATGTGCGTTCGGCGTGGATCGACGACCGTGGTGACACCGAGCGCCTGGCCGGTCTGAGCTCGAACTTCGGCCAGCAGCGCCTGGCCGATGCCGAGCTGACCAAACTGCGCTTCGCCCACGTCAACAACCCGCGCCGCGCCAAGGCCGGGGCCAACGTCAGCCAGATGCACTACGCGCGTCAGGGCATCATCACCGCCGAGATGGAATACGTTGCCATCCGCGAAAACATGAAGCTGCAAGAGGCCCGCGCTGCCGGTCTGTTAACTCAGCAACACGCCGGTCACAGCTTCGGCGCGAGCATCCCGAAAGAAATCACCGCCGAGTTCGTCCGCGAAGAAATCGCCCGTGGCCGTGCGATCATTCCGGCCAACATCAACCACGTCGAACTGGAACCGATGATCATCGGCCGTAACTTCCTGGTGAAGATCAACGGCAACATCGGCAACAGTGCTCTGGGTTCTTCGATCGAAGAAGAAGTGGCGAAACTGACCTGGGGCATTCGTTGGGGTTCGGACACCGTGATGGACTTGTCCACCGGTAAACACATCCATGAAACCCGTGAGTGGATCATCCGTAACTCGCCAGTGCCGATCGGTACCGTGCCGATCTATCAAGCGCTGGAGAAGGTCAACGGCGTCGCTGAAGACCTGACCTGGGAGCTGTTCCGCGACACGCTGATCGAGCAGGCCGAGCAGGGCGTCGACTACTTCACCATCCATGCTGGCGTGTTGCTGCGCTACGTGCCGCTGACCGCCAAGCGTGTGACAGGCATCGTTTCCCGTGGCGGTTCGATCATGGCCAAGTGGTGCCTGGCGCACCACAAAGAGAACTTCCTCTACACCCACTTCGACGAAATCTGCGAAATCATGAAGGCCTACGACGTCAGCTTCTCGCTGGGCGACGGCCTGCGTCCTGGCTCGATTGCCGACGCCAACGATGAAGCGCAATTTGGCGAACTGGAGACCCTCGGCGAGCTGACCAAGATCGCCTGGAAACATGACGTGCAGTGCATGATCGAAGGCCCGGGTCACGTGCCGATGCAGTTGATCAAAGAGAACATGGACAAGCAGCTCGAGTGCTGCGATGAGGCGCCGTTCTACACCCTCGGCCCGCTGACCACCGACATCGCGCCGGGCTACGACCACATCACTTCCGGTATTGGTGCGGCAATGATCGGCTGGTTCGGTTGCGCCATGCTTTGCTACGTGACGCCGAAGGAGCACTTGGGTCTGCCGAACAAGGATGACGTGAAAACCGGGATCATCACTTACAAGATCGCCGCGCATGCCGCCGACCTTGCGAAGGGACATCCGGGCGCGCAGATTCGCGACAACGCGTTGAGCAAGGCGCGTTTCGAATTCCGTTGGGAAGACCAGTTCAACCTCGGTCTCGATCCGGACACCGCCCGTTCCTATCACGATGAAACCCTGCCGAAGGATTCGGCGAAGGTCGCGCACTTCTGTTCGATGTGCGGGCCGAAATTCTGCTCGATGAAGATCACTCAGGAAGTCCGCGAATACGCGGCCAACCAACGGATCGAAGCGGTCGACGTGGATGTCGCCCAAGGCCTTGCGGAACAGGCCGCGCGGTTCAAGAAGGAAGGCAGTCAGCTGTACAAAAAGGTTTGATCCCTAGCTGATCTTTTGTGGTGAGGGGATTTATCCCCGATGGGTTGCGAAGCGGCCCCAAAATCTGAGAATGCGGTACATCTGAAAGACCCGGTTCTCAAAGTTGCGACTGCTGCGCAGTCGATCGGGGCGGTGCGACGTTTCGCTAAATCCCCTCGCCACAAGAGGGCAGCTTGATCAACACAACAACAAATGTCCCTCTGAGATGACACCCTTGAGCATTCAACCCAGCACCTATTCCCCCGATCTCGCCGTGCCCGCCGAGAAGCGTGTATTCGGCGGTCGTGACCTGTTTTCCCTGTGGTTCTCCCTTGGCATCGGCCTGATGGTCTTGCAGACCGGCGCATTGCTCGCGCCGGGTCTGGGCCTGTCGGGTTCGTTGCTGGCGATTTTCCTCGGCACACTGGTCGGCGTTTTGCTGCTGGCCGCTGTTGGCGTGATCGGCAGCGACACCGGCCTGTCCTCCATGGCCGCACTCAAACTCAGCCTCGGCAGCAAAGGCGCGAGCCTGCCGGCGCTGCTCAACTTGCTGCAACTGATCGGTTGGGGCTCGTTCGAAATCATCGTCATGCGCGACGCTGCCAGCCTGCTCGGCACCCGCGCATTCAGCGAAGGTTCGCTGTGGGCCAGCCCGATGCTGTGGACGTTGTGCTTCGGCGCACTGGCGACCCTGCTCGCGGTTAGCGGGCCACTGACGTTTGTACGCAAGGTCCTGCGCAAATGGGGCATCTGGCTGATATTGGCCGCCTGCATCTGGCTGACCTGGAACCTCTTCGCCAAGGCTGATCTGGCTGCTCTCTGGTCCCGCGCCGGTGACGGTTCGATGCCATTCGCCGTGGGCTTCGACATTGCCATCGCCATGCCGCTGTCGTGGTTGCCGCTGATTGCCGATTACTCGCGATTCGGCAAACGGGCAAAGAACGTTTTCGGTGGCACTGCCGTCGGCTTCTTCATCGGCAATTTCTGGCTGATGAGCCTCGGCGTTGCCTACACACTGGCATTCGCGCCGAGCGGTGAAGTCAATGCGCTACTGCTGGCACTGGCCGGCGCCGGTCTGGGCATTCCGCTGCTGCTGATTCTGCTGGATGAGTCGGAAAACGCTTTCGCCGACATTCACTCGGCAGCGGTTTCCAGCGGGATTCTGTTGCGCCTGAAAGTCGAGCATCTGGCCTTGGCCATCGGCGTGATCTGCACGCTGATCGCATTGCTGGCGCCGTTGGCGCAGTACCAGAATTTCCTGCTGCTGATCGGCTCGGTGTTTGCGCCGCTGTTCGGCGTGGTGCTGGTGGATCACTTCATCCTGCGCAAACGCAGTGGCCAGGTTGCATCGGCCGCCTTGCGCTGGCCGGCGCTGCTGGCCTGGCTGGGTGGCGTCAGCACCTATCACTTGCTGGCCAATTTGTATCCTGATGTCGGCGCGACCCTGCCGGCGCTGGTGCTGGCAGGGCTGTTGCAGCTAGTGCTGGGCCGGGCCTTCAGTTACGGCCGGGAAACAGCTCGGGCTTGAGAATGCCGTTCAGGCGTGGGTAAGGGATCTTCAGTTCGACGTGGCCCAGCGCGTAAGGCGCGATGGTGCTCACGTCGTACTTGAGGATCACGCCGCCGTAGGTCAGCGCCACGTTCGGGGTTTTCTTGAACGGCCAGCTCGACACGAACTCCGCTTCCTGATCGAGCTTGGTGCTGATCAACCAGCTGTTGTGCGCCACTTGCGCCGCCTTCCAGAATGCGTCTTCCTGGCCCGGCACCAGCATGTCGGACAGGTTCAGCACCTTGTGCTGCTGGCGCGAATAGTTGATGAAACCGCGACCCGGGGTGCCATGGGCGCCGCCGGTGTCGAGGTAGCTCGACAACTCGATGATCACCAAGCCGTCATGCTGCTCGCGTACTTTCGCTTGCAGGTAACTGCTGTTGCGTGGGCCGGCGCTCGCCAGAAACTGCCCGCGATAAGCCGCCAGCGTTGGCGCAACCGGTGCGTTCGCCTCGGTACGGGTCATTTGCAGCAGGCGTTTTTCAATGATGCCGTCCAGCGCAGGTTCCGCCGGGAAGCGCAGCGTATCGATGTTCACCAGCGGGCAATCAGGGTTGGAACAGCCAGGCTTGAGCTGTTCCGACGCATCGCGCGTGGTCTCCAGCGGCGAGCGGTAGTTGGGCTGGAACAGGCTCGCGCACGCGCCCAGGGTCAGGGCAATGGCGGCCACGGAGGCAATTTTGAAAAGCGACATGGGCGTCCTTTCTGAAACAGGGGAAGGCAAAAAGATATCCGCTTCGACTCTCGCAGAAGCAGTCAGTTCGCCACTAAGCTAATTAGAGTGGGTTTCGCCTTCACCGTCCATCCCGCTGACGGTAAAGGGGCTGCATCAAACGGTGCGGGCGCGTTAGGATGGCGCGAAGTCGAGGTTGCCAGTCACAGACCACAACCTCGTAATGGATGTGCAGTAAAGAGGATGCTTATGACTGATTTTGCCAACGCCATTCCGACCACCGTCGACGTCGTGCGACGCGAGCGCTGCTACGAAGGCTTTTACAAGCTCGACCGTTTGCACCTGCGCCATGAACTGTTCGCAGGGGGCATGAGCCGCGAGATCAACCGTGAAGTCTTTGTCCGTCACGATGCCGTGTGCATGCTGCCCTACGATCCGCAGCGCGACGAAGTGGTGCTGATCGAGCAGTTTCGCGTTGGCGCCATGGGCAAGACCGACAACCCGTGGCTGGTCGAACTGGTCGCCGGTCTGATCGACAAGGATGAACAACCGGAAGAAGTTGCTCACCGCGAGGCGCAGGAGGAAGCTGGGCTGGACATCAAGGCCCTGTGGCCGATGACCAAATATTTCCCGTCGCCGGGCGGCAGCAACGAGTTTGTGCATTTATATCTGGGGCGTTGCAGCACCGACGGTGTAGGCGGCCTGCATGGGCTGGAGGAAGAGGCAGAAGATATCCGCGTCACGGTCTGGGCATTCGAAGATGCCTTGCAAGCCGTACGCGACGGACGCATAGCCAACGCTGCAAGCATCATCGCGTTGCAATGGCTGGCGCTGAACCGCGCCGAAGTGAGGGGGTTATGGTTGTAAACAAGCTGCGCGATCGTTATCGAGTAGACCTCGTGGGGCTGCAAGCCGCCTGCGAGGCCAACTACGCGCGCCTGATGCGACTGTTGCCGGACATGCGCAACGAACCCGAGGCGCGGCGCATTGCCGTGACCCAGGGCGAGCAGATGCTCGGCGTGCTGGCCCTCGAAGTGCTGCAGGCCTGCCCGTACACCACGACCTTGCAAGTGCGTCAGGAACACAGCCTGCCGTGGCTGCCGGTGCCGCAACTGGAAGTGCAGGTCTATCACGATGCGCGCATGGCCGAAGTGGTCAGTGCCGAACATGCGCGACGCTTTCGCGGCATCTATCCTTACCCGAACGCCGCGATGCATCAGCCCGATGAAAAGGCTCAGCTCAATCTGTTCCTGGGGGAGTGGTTGAGCCATTGCCTGGCGTTGGGGCATGAGTACGAAGTCGTTCGCTAGTTGTGAACTGCGTCCGGTTCGGCGGTTTCCTCTTTCAGTGATCCCCCAGCATAATTGCGCCACTTGATCGATTCCGTGCTTTTGCCTTGGGAGAACGCCTTGCCGAGCGTATCCACGTTGACCACCGCCGATCCGGCGCTGCTGGTGCAGTTGTCCGACAGCCATTTGTTCGCTGAAGCGGACGGCACGCTGCTGGGCATGAACACCCGCGACAGCCTGCAAAAGGTCATCGAACTGGTGTTGGGGCAGCAGCCGCAGATCGACTTGATTCTGGCCACGGGCGATATTTCCCAGGACGGTACGCTGGAGTCGTATCAGCAGTTTCGCCAGATGAGCGCGCAGATCGATGCGCCGTCCCGCTGGATTCCCGGTAATCACGACGAACCTGTGATCATGGCGCAAGCGGCGGTGCAGAGTGCATTGCTGGAGTCGGTGGTCGACATCGGCAACTGGCGGGTGACCTTGCTCGATTCGGCTGTGCCAGGTTCGGTGCCGGGTTACTTGCAGGACGACCAATTGCAATTGCTGGCCCGTTCGCTGAGCGAAGCGCCGGAACGTCATCATCTGGTGTGCTTGCACCATCATCCGGTGTCGATTGGTTGCGCGTGGATGGAGCCGATCGGCTTGCGCAATCCCGAGGCGTTTTTCGAGGTGCTGGATCGTTTTCCGCAGACCCGCGCAGTGCTGTGGGGGCATGTGCATCAGGAGATCGACCGAGAGCGAAATGGCGTACGACTGATCGCCTCGCCATCGACCTGCATTCAATTCGAACCGGGCAGTGATGATTTCAAGGTCGGTGAGCAGTCACCGGGCTATCGCTGGTTGCGGCTGTTGCCGGATGGCCAGCTGGAAACCGGCGTCGAGCGCGTCACCGACTTCGCCTTCACTATCGATTACGGCTCCAACGGTTATTGAATACCGCGTCGCGGCCTTCGCGAGCAGGCTCGCTCCCACATTGGAATGCGAACACCTGTGGGAGCGAGCCTGCTCGCGAAGGCGTCCTTACAAACACCCACGAATTCCCTGACTCCCTGTAAACTCCGCTATCTTTCGCCGACACTCAGGGAGCTCAAATGTCCGGTTCGATCCTCTATATCCACGGTTTCAACAGCGCGCCGGCCTCGAAAAAGGCCTGCCAGCTGGTCGAGGTGATGGAACGGCTGGGTTTGAGCGAGCAACTGCGGGTTCCGGCCCTGCATCACCATCCGCGCGAAGCCATCGGTCAGTTGGAGCAAGCGATTGCCGAGCTGGGCAGCCCGCTGCTGGTGGGAAGCTCCCTCGGCGGCTACTATGCGACTCACCTGGCCGAGCGCCATGGCCTGAAAGCCCTGCTGGTCAACCCTGCGGTCAGCCCGCACCGGATGTTCGACGGCTATCTGGGCCCGCAGAAAAACCTGTATACCGATGAAACCTGGGAATTGACCCACGACCATGTGACGGCCCTGGCCGAACTGGAAGTGCCGGCGCCGCAGGACTCCCAGCGCTATCAGGTCTGGTTGCAGACCGGCGATGAAACACTGGACTATCGCCACGCCCAGCAGTACTACCGGGCCTGTGCCTTGCGCATCCAGGCCGGCGGCGATCACGGTTTTCAGGGTTTTGCCGGGCAATTGCCGGCGTTGCTGAGTTTTGCCGGCATTGGCGCCGATTTGTATCAGGCAATCGATTTCACCGCACTGTGAAGTCTTGCCCCTATTTCATGAATGACTGACGACGAGACCCTATGGCCACTCCCAGCGCTAGCTCTTATAACGCCGACGCCATCGAAGTCCTCTCGGGCCTCGACCCGGTGCGCAAACGCCCCGGCATGTACACCGACACCAGTCGGCCGAACCACCTCGCCCAGGAAGTCATCGACAACAGCGTCGACGAAGCCCTGGCCGGCCACGCCAAATCGGTGCAGGTCATCCTGCACGCCGACCACTCGCTGGAAGTCAGCGACGACGGCCGTGGCATGCCGGTCGACATTCACCCGGAAGAGGGTGTTTCAGGCGTTGAGCTGATCCTCACCAAACTCCATGCGGGCGGCAAGTTTTCCAACAAGAACTACCAGTTCTCCGGCGGTCTGCACGGGGTAGGTATTTCGGTGGTCAACGCCTTGTCGACCGAAGTCCGGGTGCGCGTCAAGCGTGACGGCAACGAATACCAGATGACTTTCGCTGATGGCTACAAAGCCACCGAGCTGGAAATCGTCGGCACTGTCGGCAAGCGCAACACCGGCACCAGCGTTTACTTTGCGCCGGACCCTAAATATTTCGATTCACCGAAATTTTCCATCAGCCGCCTCAAGCACGTGCTCAAGGCCAAGGCTGTTCTGTGCCCGGGCCTTTTGGTCAGTTTTGAAGACAAAGGCACCGGCGAGAAAATCGAATGGCATTACGAAGATGGCCTGCGTTCCTATCTGGTCGATGCGGTCAGCGAATTCGAGCGTCTGCCGAACGAACCGTTCTGCGGCGCCTTCGCCGGTAATAAAGAAGCGGTCGACTGGGCACTGCTGTGGCTGCCGGAAGGTGGCGACGCGGTGCAGGAAAGCTACGTCAACCTGATCCCGACGGCGCAGGGCGGTACTCACGTCAACGGTCTGCGTCAGGGCTTGCTCGATGCGATGCGCGAGTTCTGCGAATTCCGCAGCCTGCTGCCGCGCGGCGTCAAGCTGGCGCCGGAAGACGTCTGGGAGCGCATTGCTTTCGTCCTTTCGATGAAGATGCAGGAGCCGCAATTCTCCGGCCAGACCAAAGAGCGCTTGTCGTCCCGTGAAGCGGCGGCGTTCGTCTCCGGTGTGGTCAAGGATGCTTTCAGCCTGTGGCTCAACGCCAATCCGGAAACCGGCTTGGCGCTGGCAGAACTGGCGATCAACAACGCCGGCCGTCGTCTCAAGGCGAGCAAAAAGGTCGAGCGCAAACGCGTCACCCAAGGGCCGGCACTGCCGGGCAAACTGGCTGACTGCGCCGGGCAGGACCCGATGCGTTCCGAGCTGTTCCTGGTCGAAGGTGACTCCGCTGGCGGTTCCGCCAAGCAAGCGCGGGACAAAGAGTTCCAGGCGATCCTGCCGTTGCGCGGCAAGATCCTCAACACCTGGGAAGTCGACGGCAGCGAAGTGCTCGCCAGTCAGGAAGTACACAACATCGCCGTGGCTATCGGTGTCGATCCGGGCGCAGCCGACATGAGCCAACTGCGTTACGGCAAAATCTGCATCCTCGCCGACGCCGACTCCGACGGTCTGCACATTGCGACGCTGCTCTGCGCCTTGTTCGTCCAGCATTTCCGCCCGTTGGTGGATGCCGGTCACGTCTACGTCGCCATGCCGCCGCTGTACCGTATCGACCTTGGCAAAGAGATCTACTACGCCCTCGACGAAGCCGAGCGCGACGGGATTCTCGACCGTCTGGTCGCCGAAAAGAAACGCGGCAAACCGCAGGTCACCCGATTCAAAGGTCTGGGCGAAATGAACCCGCCGCAGTTGCGTGAAACCACCATGGACCCGAACACTCGGCGTCTGGTGCAACTGACGCTGGGCGAAGACTTCGCCGAAACCTCGGAAATGATGGACATGCTGCTGGCGAAGAAACGCGCCGGTGACCGCAAGACCTGGCTCGAATCCAAAGGCAACCTCGCCGAGGTGCTGGCCTGATGCGGTCTCGCTGGGCCTTGGCGTGTGCGTTGCTGCTGAGTGCGATGACGGTATCGGCCGAGCCGCTACAAGAGTTGCGCCTGCTGGCCGAACACCCGGTCGACGGCATGCGCGGCGGCAACCTGTCGGGGCTGGCGCTTTGCGGTAACGAGTTGTGGACGGTGTCTGATCGCGATGATGATCAAATCTACCGTCTCGATACCCGCGATCAGGTTTGGCAGGCGGAAACCGTGCGCATCGATGTGCCGCCAGTACCGGACAGCGGCTTGCCGTGGGGCTTGAGTTCGCGCACCTGGGCGGCTTCGTTCATTCGTGGCGGCGACCTCGATTTCGAAGGCATTAGCTGCGACAGCGCCGGCAATCGCTACATCGTCAGCGAAGCTCACGCGGCGGTACTGCAAGTGCCGCCGAGCGGGCCGGCGTCCTGGCTGAAAATCTCGCCAATGCTGGTGAAAGAAGCCCGCGCCAGCGGCATGTTGTTGCACTTCAACGCCCTGTTCGAAGGCTTGGCGATCAACCCGGCGGGTGATCAGTTATGGCTGGCTGCGGAGCGCGAGCGTCGCGGCCTGTTGAAGATAAAGCGTCAGCAAACGGTCTGGGATTGCGACGGTGCCTGCGTGCTGTTGAGCGAAGCGGGCGTTGAAATGCAGCCGCCGCAGTTTCCCAAGGCCCGCGCCGTAACGCGCGACTTCGCTGACCTGTCGCTGTTCAATGGCAAGCTGTTCACTCTTGAACGTAATGCGTTCCAGATTTGCCGCCGCGATGCGGTGACAGCCAAAGTCGAGCAGTGCTGGTCGTATGCCGAGGATGCCTTGCAGCCCCAGCGCCGTTATTCACAGGCCTATGGTCTGGCGGAAGCTCTGGTGGTGGATGCGCAGGGTGCGTGGATCGGCCTCGACAATAACGACGGTGCGCGTGCCGACGGTGAAAAGCGCCCGATCGTCTGGCGCTTTGCCGCGCCTGAGGGTGGCTGGAGCGCCAAACCGTGAGTCAGCAACCGCCGGGCAAACGCGCCGGTCGGGTTTTCATGATCCTGGCCTGGTGCGCGGCGCTGTTTCTGGCTACACGGTTTTTCGGCCAGTGGGAACAACGCCAGCAGAACCCGAACGTGGTCGTCAGTTCGGAGCAGGGCGAAGGTTTTATCGAAGTGAAACTGGCCGGCAACGCCCAAGGGCATTTTGTCGCCAGCGGTCAGATCAACGGTGAACCGGTGGAGTTCATGCTCGATACCGGCGCGACTGACGTAGCGATCCCGGCGGATCTGGCCAAGCGCTTGAAGCTGGAAGAAGGTTTCGGTGTGACCCTGAGCACGGCCAATGGCCTGAGCCAGGGCTATCGTACAAAAATTGACCGCCTGCAACTGGGCGACATCGTGCTGCGGGATGTCCGCGCACTGGTGGCGCCGGGGCTGCATGGCGATCAGGTGCTGCTCGGCATGAGCGCCCTGAACAAACTTGAATTTACTCAGCGCGGTGGCACCATGCTGCTGCGCCAGACAACGAACCGATGAGGCCTGCATGAGCAATCCCCTTGATCTCAGCCTGGACGGTGTAGAACGCCGGTCGCTGGCTGACTTCACCGAAAGTGCCTACCTCAACTACTCCATGTACGTGATCATGGACCGTGCACTGCCGCATATCGGCGACGGTCTGAAACCGGTACAGCGTCGCATCATTTATGCGATGAGCGAGCTGGGGCTGGACGCCGATTCCAAGCACAAGAAATCGGCGCGTACCGTCGGTGACGTGCTTGGTAAGTTTCACCCGCACGGCGACTCGGCATGCTACGAAGCGATGGTGCTGATGGCCCAGCCATTCAGCTATCGCTACACGCTGGTCGACGGCCAGGGTAACTGGGGTGCGCCGGACGATCCGAAGTCCTTCGCGGCCATGCGTTACACCGAAGCGCGCTTGTCGCGTTACTCCGAAGTGCTGCTCAGCGAGCTGGGCCAGGGCACCGCCGACTGGGGCCCGAACTTCGACGGCACCCTGCAGGAACCGCTGGTTCTGCCGGCGCGCCTGCCGAACATTCTGCTCAACGGCACCACCGGTATTGCCGTGGGCATGGCCACCGACGTGCCGCCGCACAACCTGCGTGAAGTCGCCACCGCTTGCGTACGCTTGCTCGATGAGCCGAAAGCCACGGTCGAGCAGCTCTGCGAACACATTCAGGGCCCGGACTATCCGACCGAAGCGGAAATCATCACGCCGCGCGCCGATCTGCTGAAAATGTACGAAACCGGCAAGGGCTCGGTGCGCATGCGCGCCGTGTACCACGTCGAGGACGGCGACATCATCGTCACCGCGCTGCCGCACCAGGTATCCGGCGCCAAGGTGCTGGAACAGATCGCCGCGCTGATGCAGGCGAAACCATCGAAAGCCCCGCAGATCGCGGACCTGCGCGACGAATCCGACCACGAAAACCCGTGCCGCATCGTCATCATTCCGGTCAACAGCCGTGTTGATCACGAAGCGCTGATGCAGCACCTGTTCGCCAGCACCGAGCTGGAGTCGACCTATCGGGTCAACGTCAACATCATCGGTCTGGACGGCAAGCCGCAGCTGAAAAACCTCCGCGCCTTGCTGGTCGAATGGCTGGAATTCCGCGTGCAGACCGTGCGTCGCCGCCTGCAATTCCGCCTCGACAAGGTCGAGCGTCGCCTGCACCTGTTGGACGGTTTGTTGATCGCCTACCTCAATCTGGATGAAGTGATTCATATCATCCGTACCGAGGAACACCCGAAAGCCAAGCTGATCGAGCGTTTCGCCCTCAGCGAGATTCAGGCCGACTACATCCTCGACACCCGTCTGCGTCAGTTGGCGCGACTGGAAGAGATGAAGCTGCGCGACGAGCAAGACGAACTGCTCAAGGAACAAGCCAAGCTGCAAGCCCTGCTGGGCAGCGAAGCCAAGCTCAAAAAACTGGTGCGCACCGAGCTGATCAAGGACGCCGAAACCTATGGCGACGATCGCCGTTCGCCAATCGTCGAGCGCACCGAAGCCAAGGCGTTGACCGAACACGATCTGCTGCCGAACGAGAAAGTCACCGTTGTGCTGTCGGAAAAGGGCTGGATTCGTTCGGCCAAGGGCCACGAGATCGACGCCACCGGGCTGTCGTACAAGGCTGGCGATGGCTTCAAGACCTCAGCGGCGGGGCGTTCCAACCAGTCTGCCGTGGTTATTGACTCCACCGGCCGCAGCTATTCGGTCGCCGCGCATACGCTGCCGTCGGCGCGTGGTCAGGGCGAACCGTTGACCGGTCGTCTGACACCGCCACCGGGCGCAACCTTCGAATGCGTGCTGATGCCTGAAGACGATGCGTTGTACGTGATCGCTTCCGATGCCGGTTACGGATTCGTGGTCAAAGGCGAAGACCTGCAGGCCAAGAACAAGGCCGGTAAAGCCCTGTTGAGTCTGCCGAACAACGCCAAGGTTATCGCGCCTCGCCCGGTAACTGACCGCGAGAATGATTTGCTCGCTGCAGTGACAAGCGAGGGGCGCATGCTGGTCTTCAATATCAGCGATTTGCCGCAGTTGGCGAAGGGCAAGGGCAACAAGATCATCGGTGTTCCGGGTGACCGTGTCGCCAGCCGTGAAGAGTTTGTCACGGACATTGCTGTCATCCCCGCAGGCGCTACGTTGATCCTGCAAGCGGGTAAACGCCCTTACAAACTGAAAGCCGAGGACCTCGAACACTACAAAGGTGAGCGTGGACGTCGCGGGAATAAACTCCCGAGGGGCTTTCAGCGGGTCGATGCGCTGCTCGTCGAAAACCTCAATTAGGCGCCCTAGAGCGTTCGATCTACGATTTAACGCGTAGATCGACGCTTTGGCGCTGGAGTCGGAACGCATATTCACGGATGATATGGCCTTTCCAAGCGCCGGCGTGGCCGAGCGTTCTTCATATTTATTGAGAATTTTCACTGTGGTCAGCCTTGTGGCGGCCACCTGGACGGGATGATGACTGCTCTGCGCCTTCCACTTTTTTTGTTGCTCGCTGGCGTTCTTGGCCTGGCGGGTTGCAGCGTTCACCAGCCGGTGTCGCTGTATCAACTGGACAGCGGAAGTCCGGTTCAGCCTGCGCAAAGCGCGGGTATGGCGGTTTTGTTGGGCCCGGTAGTCGTAGCCGATTACCTGCAACGTGAAACACTGCTGCAACGTCAACCGGACGGCAGCCTGCAAGCGGCGACCGATGGTCGTTGGGCCGGCAGCCTTTCGTCGGATATCGATCAGTTGCTGATGCGTCAGGTGGCTGGTCATCTGGACAGCCAACGAGTCGTGCTGGCGCCGGCTACAACCGGGTTCACTCCGGATGTGCAGGTATTGTTGACCATCACGCGTCTTGATTCCGGCGAGAAACAACCGGCAATCCTCGATGCGCAATGGCGCTTGATCGACCGTCGTGGTCAGGTGCGTGATAACCGCATCATTCATCTGCAAGAGTTGCACGCGGGTAGCACGGCTTCGCAGGTGCAGGCGCAAGGGATTTTGTTGCAGCGTCTGGCCGAGCAATTGTCGGTGGCGCTGAAACCGTTGGCCAATCAGCCACCCGTGGCTGAAGCACCGCGTAAGTCGGCCCCGAAACCGGCCGCACCGGCGGCAGAAGCCGAGAAGCAACCGAAGATACCGATGGCATCGCCGATTCGGACAGACATGGAAGTGTTCCGCTTCTAAGCCTGGATCGAGTCAAGACAGAGCCCGCCTTGTGCGGGCTTTGTTGTGTCTGGTGGCTGGAGATCTTCGTTGTCAGTTCTGGCCCTATCGCGAGCAGGCTCACTCCTACAGGGGATTTACGAGCGACACATAATCCCTGTAGGAGTGAGCCTGCTCGCGATGAGGCCCTGATAGGCAACAAAAAAGCCCGCAGACAATCACTCGTCTGCGGGCTTCTGTGTTTCAGGCCTGAGGCTTAAGCCCGGCGCTCATGCATCCGCGCCAGTTGCCGTTCCAGCATCGACGGATAAGGCTCCATCAACCGCTCAACGCAGCAAGCGCCTTCAGGGCTGGCAATCGGCCGGATCCGCGCACGCTGACGGATCAATGCATCGTCGCCGATCTTGCGTTCAACCAGCAGCAGGTTGCGGCTGTGCTGCGACAAGGCCAGTGCGTCCTGCGCCGAATCGGTCAGCAGCAGATCAATCTGGCTCAGCCCAAATAGCTCATCGCCGAGGGTCAGGCCCAACTGCAATTGCAGGGTGATGCCACTGTCCGCGACTTCAATCTGCAACTGATGGCCCAGCGCTCGCAGCAACTCGCCGCAGCAGATCGCATTGGTCAGGTAATCGTCGCCGCTGTCTTCGGTGTGGAACAGCATCAGCGTGCTGCCATCGTTGAGGGTTTCGATTTCGCCCTGATACAGCGAAGCGGCCTGATCGAGGCAGTCGCGATAGCGCTCCAGCAACTCTTCCAGGCGTGCGCGCGGCAGACGGCGCAGTTGTTCCTGCGAGCCAAGTTGCACGGCCAGCACTGCGCTGTGTTGCGGAACACTTGGCGTGGCCTTGCGCAGGGTTGGTTGCGGGGGCTGGTCCAGCGATTCGTCGCGCAGATCGGCAAACGCATCGTCGTCTTCATCGTCTTCAACGGTGCTGACCACGTGGCGTGGCGCCGGTTTTTGTGCGGCCATCGGACGGCTTTCGTCAAAGCTCGGATCACGCAGGTTGCGCACTTCGAACTCAGGCTCGTCGTCTTCTTCGAACTCGGGTTCCGGCTCAGGCTCAGGCTGTGGCGCTGGTTCCGGGGCGAAGTCGGCGTGCAGTTGCCGCGCCAGATCGCCGATCTCGTCCTGACGATCCGTGCCCGGCGTGTATTCATCGATATTGCGCAGCCAGACGCGCAATTGCAGCAGCGGCGTTGACAGGTAACGGCCCATGCGCAGGCTCAAGGCCAGCGACAGAGCCAACAGAATCGCACTGAGGATGCCCATGCTTTGCAGGCTGATGGTCATCGGCTGCTGGAACTGATCCATGTCGAGGCTGATGCGCAGTTGCCCGGCGGTCACGTCCTGGAAAGTGATCTTGCTCTCGTACATGCCTTCGGCTTCGCCCAGCAGGCTGTGCTTGGGGCGCTGACCGGATTCGGCGAGGATGCGGTTATCCACGCTATAGATCGCCGCGTGGGCCACCAGTTTGTTCTTGGTCAGGTTATTGAGCAGCACGTTGAGGCTGAGGATGTCGTTGGACACCAACAGCTCCGTGGCGGAGGTGGCGGTCTGCGTGGTCAGGCTTTCGCCCAGCGCATCGGCCTGCTCGTGCATGGCCTGCTTGAATTGCAAACCCATCACGCCGGCATAGATGACCAGGGCCAGAGCGACCAGGATCACGTTATGGCTAGCAATGCGCAATGCAATCGGTACACGGCGATGGCGCAGTGCACGGAAGATCAGCAGGAAGAAGTTATCGGTTTTAACTGGCGTGGGCCGGTTCACTGAGCTCGGCTCTTTTGTCCGTGAAGTTGACGCGCAGTATAGCGACAGGCCCTAGACCGGCAAAGCGCTCGCGGTGCCCGATGGTCACTGAAAGTGGGTAGAATGCGGTTTTTTTCCAGTTGCGGGGGTGCGCGTTGCGCGAAATCGTCCTGATTAACATCACGGGAGTCGACCGTCCGGGTCTGACGGCAGCCATTACCGGCGTTCTGGCACAAGGTGGTGTGAACATCCTCGACATTGGTCAGGCGGTGATCCACGACACCCTGTCGTTTGGCATCCTGGTCGAAATTCCCGACTCCGAGCAAGGCAAGTCCGTGCTCAAAGACATCCTGTTCAAGGGCTACGAGCTTGATCAGCAGGTGCGCTTCACTCCGGTGTCCGAAGAGGATTACCAGCAATGGGTGGGCAATCAGGGCAAGAAACGCCACATCGTCACCTTGCTGACCCGCAAAGTGACCGCCGGCCAATTGCAGGCCGTCAGTTCGATCACCGCCAAATACGGCCTGAACATCGACCACATCGACCGTCTGTCGGGTCGCATGCCGTTGGACACGCCAGCTGACAAGGGCAAGGGCTGCATCGAGTTTTCCGTACGTGGCGAAGCGGCCGATCCGCAGGCGTTGCGTGCCGATTTCCTCAGCGTTGCGCAAGAGCTGAACGTCGATATCGCCTTCCAGGAAGATTCGCTGTTCCGTCGCAATCGTCGTCTGGCGGTGTTCGACATGGACTCGACCCTGATCGAGGCCGAAGTCATCGATGAGCTGGCCAAGGCTGCCGGCGTGGGTGAGCAGGTCTCGGAAATCACCGAGCGGGCGATGGCCGGCGAACTGGACTTCCGCGCCAGTTTCAAAGAGCGCCTGGCCTTGCTCAAAGGTCTGGATGTCAGCGTGCTCGATTCGATTGGCGCCTCGTTGCGTCTGACCGAGGGCGCCGAAACGCTGTTCGCCGAGCTCAAGCGTCTGGGCTACAAGACCGCAATCCTTTCCGGTGGCTTCACTTATTTCGCCAAGCAATTGCAGGCCAAACTTGGCATCGACTACGTGTTCGCCAACGAGCTGGAAGTGGTTGACGGCAAGTGCACCGGCGTGGCGATCGAGCCGATTGTCGATGCCCAGCGCAAGGCAGATCTGCTGAAAGAACTGGCGCACAAGGAAGGTTTACGTCTGGAACAGACCATCGCGGTCGGCGACGGCGCGAATGATTTGCCGATGCTGGCGATTGCCGGGTTGGGCGTGGCGTTCCGGGCCAAGCCACTGGTCAAGCAGTCGGCGAAGCAGGCGATCTCGACGTTGGGTCTGGATGGCGTGCTGTACCTGCTGGGCTTCCGCGATCGCGACGGGCAGCTCTGAGCCTGCTGCGGGCCTCTGTGGCGAGGGAGCTTGCTCCCGCTGGACTGCGCAGCAGGCCCCTTCTTTTTCTGGATATAGCGGGGGTCGCTTCGCAACCCAGCGGGAGCAAGCTCCCTCGCCACAGGTTTCTGGGTTGCCCCTAAAGCGACTTCCACAGCGAATCAAAATCCTCCTCGCTCCCGCCATTCGGCGCGGCCTCCAGTGAGCGATAGGCAAACTGATTGAAACTGTGCGTGCTCGCCACCCGTCGATCCAGACCGGCGCGGTGCTCTTCGCCCTGGGTGTTGATCAGCACTTTATTGCCTTCCTGAAATGGCAAGCGCGGCGCGAGCAAGGTCGCGGGCAAGTCGATGGCGCTGATCTCCGGCAGTAATAATCCGCGCAAATACTGACTGTGATCGTCGCTCGAACGCACCAGTTGCAGTCCGCAGGGCTCGGCATGTGGCGCCACCAACTCAATGCCCATGTGCGTGCCGCCCCCGCGAACCTGACGAATCCAGCGGATCACCGCGATGCTCCAGCCAAGACTGACACTGTCCTGAATCCCGAGCATTTCTCCCGCCTGCAATTCGACCGGCACCTCTTTAGGCCATGCCAGGCAATAACCGCCGGGGCTGTGGTTAATCACCGGCAACGCGTAAGTCGGGTAATGCGGCGTGCTATCGGTGCTGCTGTCGTCTTCGACCAAGTGATCGTATTGAATCTCTTCGTAGGGCAAAAACTGTTCGTTGCTCTGCGGCGCGGCGTCGAAGGCCTGGCTCCAGCTGTCCTTTTCACCCTTGGCCACAGCGCTGCTGAAGTTCGCCGCGCGTGCGCCGGGGTGTTTGAGTAACTCGCTGAAGGTACGTTCGCCACCCAGATAGAAGTGCAGGGCGCTCATGCCGACGCACACGGTCAGGTTGCCTGCGCCTACAGTGCGTTGAAAGCTGCGTTCGGCGGCCTCACCCCAGCTCGCGTGAAGGTGTTGCAGGGTGTCGAAGCTGAGGCCCGTCGGGATCGGCAACGGCGTTGAAGTGTCCTGATGGATTAAATGCGCTTCGAGGGTTTTCACCAGCGGTTGCGGATCGAAACCGACCAGTCCAGCTTGCTGTTCGCTGCGAAACATAGTGCGGTAGCGCGGCCCAGCGTCGATTTCCGGGCTGATCGCAAACAGGCCTGCGTCCGAGCGACCGGAATGCAGTTTGAGCAGGGCACTCCACGGCTCGAGCACTTCAGCCAGTCGGGCGATCTGGTTCTGGCGCAACTGATTGCAGCGAGCGCTGCCCAGCAGCAGGGCGGCAATGTAGGTTTGTTCAAGGCTCAATTCTGTGGTGAGACTGGCCAGATCGTCATGCAGCCGGCGCTGTTGCAACTGCAGTTCACAGGCCGTGCGATACAACTGATGCAGCTCGAACCACAGATGTTCCGGCGCCGGGCTATACAACTGCGTGGCGCGCACCAGTTGACCCTTGAGTGCATGCGCGATCCGTTGCAAGGCGGTGGCGAGCAGCGTCGCGCGATCCTTGCTGTACTTCGGCGCAATGCGCAGGACGATCTGTTTGTAGCCGATGGCCAGCTGACTTTGCAGCGCCTGACACAGGTTGCTGATCTTGCGCGAGCGCTCGTCGAGCATGATCGCCTGATGCAGGAAATGCCGCTGCAGATGCTGGCAAACGTAATACACCTCGGGGCGCAGCAATTCGAGCAATTGCAGGCGATTGTCACTGGAGGTCAGCAGTTGATTGAGTTCGCCCAAGCCTTGATACAACTGGCGGGCGGTTTCGCCAATGTTGGCCTTGGGTAGGCCGGCGATCCAGCGCTTGAGGTCGCGCGGGGTGGCTTCGCAGAATGACAGGCGCGTCTGCGTTGGCGTTGGGGCGCGTAAAAGCGTAGGGGAGATGGCTTGGCTCATGCCAAAAACCATAGCAGCAAATGACCAGGCTGGCTTTCAACCTGTAGGAGTTGCCGAAGGCTGCGATCTTTTGATGTTGATTGTAAAAAACAAGATCAACAGATCGCAGCCTGCGGCAGCTCCTACGGGGGAGCGGCGTGTTTCGGGGGTCAGGCTTTTGGCAGTGCCAGGCCTTGGCCCATCTGCACTGGCGAACCCGCAACCAGCTCTTCAGCCCACTTCACTTGATCCGGGCCAAACAGCACGATGGCTGTCGAACCCAGCTTGAAGCGGCCCAGTTCAGCGCCTTTTTCCAAGTGGATCGGCGCACGGGCGGCTTCGTCGTAGCGGAAGGTCTTCAGCTCACGCTTCGGCGGCGTGACCAGACCGGCCCATACGGTTTCAATCGAAGCGACGATCATCGCGCCGACCAGCACCACAGCCATCGGGCCGCGCTCGGTGTCGAAGATGCACGCTACGCGTTCGTTGCGAGCGAACAGCTCCGGGACGTTTTCAGCGGTGGTCTGGTTGACCGAGAAGATCCGGCCCGGGATGTAGACCATTTCGCGCAGGGTGCCGGCCAGCGGCATGTGCACGCGGTGGTAGTCCTTCGGCGACAGGTAAATAGTCGCGAAGTCACCGCCCATGAACGGCGCCGCGTTGGCCGCGTCACCGCCGAGCAGTTCCAGCACGCTGAAGCTGTGGCCCTTGGCCTGGAACACGCGACCGTGCTCGATCGGGCCGAGTTGGCTGACGGCACCGTCGGCCGGGCTGAGGATCGCGCCCGGAGTCTGGTCCAGTGGGCGCGCGCCGTCTTTCAGGGCGCGGGTGAAGAAGGCATTGAAGTGCTCGTAAGCGGTCAGGTCTTCGACCAGTGCTTGCGACATGTCCACCTGGTACCGCTTGGCGAACCACTGGGTGAAGGCATTCTTGAACCAGCGCACACGGCACTCGGCAACGCAGCCGGCCAGGCGCGACAGCAGGTGATGAGGCAGCAGGTACTGGCTGAGGATAAACAGACGCTCTTTCATTAATTAATAGTCCTTAAAAACCTTGAATCTCGACGGGCGTGTCAGGGTGGTTGCCCCATTCGCCCCAGGAACCGGCGTAGCCCTTGACCCGCGGGTAACCGAGGGACTTGGCCACCAGATAAGTGAAGCCCGACCGGTGATGGGTCTGGCAGTGGGTAATGATTTCTTTGTCCTTGGTGATCCCGAGGTCTTCGAGGATCTGCGGCATGTCTGTGCGAATCCGCAGTTGACGTGCCTTGTCCATGCCGGCAGTCCATTCGAAATTGACCGCGCCGGGGATATGCCCGGCCTTGGCGGCCAGCACTTTCTCACCGGAATACTCCAGCGGCCCGCGCGCATCCCAGATTGCCAGATCGGCAGCGCCAAGACGGCTTTGCAGGTATTCGCGCGTGGCAGTCGGTTCTTCATGCAGGGTCAGCGCCACAGGGCCACCGACGGCGGCAGGAACCTGGATCGACATCGGCATGCCGTCCGCCAGCCACGCCGGCAGACCGCCATCGACATAGTGATACTTGTCGTGACCGATCACGTCGAGCAGCCAGATGAAGCGCCCGGCCCAGCCGCCACCTTCGTCGTCATAGACTACGTAGACCGCATCCTGGCGATGTCCCAACTCACCGAACAACGCTTGCAGATCCGCTTTCGCTGGCAGCAGTCCCGGTGCCGGCGGCTGGCCGAGCTGGGTGCGTTTCGGATCGACGAACCGCGCACCGGGCAGATGGCCCTCGGTGTAGCGGGCGGCGCTGGTCAGGTCCACCAGAATCAGTTCAGGTGACTCGAGACGCGGGAGCAGGTCGCTCGGCTCGATGACGAGCGGCAAGCCAGAGAAGTCAGACATGTGAGGTCTCCAGAGCACAAAGGGGGGGATTGTAGCGCAGCCTCATCGGCCACGGCTGCTAAAGCTGTGCAGGGCTTTTTCGATGCACTGCGCAGTTTTGCCGAAGGCTTGCACGGTGATATCGGCAAACGGCCCGCCGCCCTGATCGGCGACCACAATCATGATCACCCGGCCATTGTTGACCAGTGAACGCAGGAACAAGTGTTCGCCACGGAACAGCGTGCGCAGGCTCGGTGGCAGCAGTGCGGAGAATTGCGCGTTGTTCTCGGGGTTGATCCGTACCTGCGCCTGCTGCGCGAGCAGCCGTTGCAGGACTTTGCTCTGGCTGACCACAAAATTCAGCGCCGCAGCGTCTTTCGGCAGGCCGACGGTTTGATGCACGCGCAAATTGGACTGGGTGCGATCGGCCATCAGGATCATCACCCGGCGCATGCCGCTGGCGACCAGCGCATCGCGGGCGGCGACGGTCAGGCTCATCGCGTTGGTGAAACGGCTCGGCTCGGCCAGCAATTCGGCGCATTGCCGGCGCCACTGGGTCAGATCTTCAGCGTTCGGTGCCGCCGCCGGCAACATGCCTGCCGGCAAACGAAGGGTGCCCCACGGCCACAACAATGAAACGGCCGGGTGCCACAAGTCGGGCATCGCATGCTGACGCGCACTGTTGGCGGCTTGCTGGTGCAACTGTTGCTGCACCTCATCCATGGAAATCTGTAGATAAAGGCTGGTCAGGTACTGCCAACGCTCGCTGTGCGGACTGTCCCACGCTTGTTGTGCCGACAGCGCCAGACCGTTGGCCAGCAACACGGTGTTGGCCGGTTGATTGAGCCAGCGGCGCAGGGTCGGATCATCGTCGAGACGGTTTTGCTGGCGCAGCGGATGTTCGCTGTCGCGGGCGATGCGCAGCACTTTGACCAATTCGCGCTGCTCGCTGAGGAGCAATTTATAGCCTTGCTGCACCCAGATCGGCAGATGCCAGACCTGCACCAATGCATCGGCGATTCTCAGCAGACGTACACCAAACAATTGCTTCTCGACGGTCCGCGCCGATTCGCCCTTGTGGATAACCCGCAGCTCCCACTCTTCAAGCAGCTGTGGATAGGTCAGCGCCAGCGGCCACAGCGGCGAGAGAAACAGCAGGCTGCCCCAATGAATGTCCTGCCACAGCCGCGCGAGGCGGCTGGCAAAAAAACCGTTGGCCTGTTGAGTGGCGTGCTGGCTGATCATTTGCAGTTGGCGCAGGGCTTTGGGGATTTGCATCTGCGGTTGGGCCGGCAGGCGCGCGAGCAATTCTTCGGTGCGGGCGAGGCCGAGGCGGTTGATCGCGACTTCGAGGTTTTCCGCCGGCGTGCCCATGTTGCCCTGGGTGTGACGATTGGCCTCACGGATGATGCTCAAGGCCAGCGCCGGGCTGTCCTGCATCAAGTCAGCGATGTCGCGGATCGAGCTGCGATTGTCACGAATTGCCCGGCAAACTTTATCGTGAGCCTCTTGCGGTACGGGCAGTCGGACGCCATCGAACAACTTGACCCAGCCATCGAGTGTGGTCGGTTTTACGTGTGGGACGTTCGTTTCATTAGCCATGTCTGGACGAGATCTTCACTGACTGTAGACGCGCCCGGCATGGGCTAAATTGGCTTTTCGCCTGAACTGGCTATAGTCTGGCGCAGTTTTGCCGATAAGTAGAAGAAGAGATTTTTTAACTTCCGAATATGACCTTGAACCCGACTCAGTAAGTACTTTCCTACCTATGGCTAAAATTATCGGCATCATCGTCGTATTCGCGAGCGTGCTCGGCGGATACGTGCTCTCCCACGGCAAGATTGCCGCCCTGATCCAGCCTTTCGAGGTGATGATCATCGGTGGTGCGGCACTGGGTGCATTCCTCCAGGCCAACCCCGGCTACATGACGATGCACGTGCTCAAGAAATCCCTGAGCATGTTCAGTTCGCGTTTCAGCCACACGTTCTATCTGGAAGTGCTCGGGCTGATCTACGAGATCCTCAACAAGAGCCGCCGCGAAGGCATGATGGCCATCGAAGGCGACATTGAAGACGCCGCCGCGAGCCCGATCTTCGCCAAGTACCCGGCAGTTCTTAAAGACGAGCGCATGACCGCGTTCATCTGCGACTACCTGCGCATCATGTCCTCCGGCAACATGGCTCCGCACGAGCTGGAAGGCCTGTTCGACATGGAGCTCTACAGCCTCAAAGAAGACCTCGAGCATCCGTCCCACGCAGTGAACGGCATCGCCGACGCCATGCCGGGTTTCGGTATCGTCGCGGCGGTACTCGGTATCGTGGTGACCATGGCCTCGCTGGGTGAAGGCGATCAGAAGTCCATCGGTCTGCACGTAGGTGCGGCACTTGTAGGTACCTTCTTCGGTATTCTCGCGGCGTACGGTTTCTTCGGCCCGTTGGCGCATTCCCTGGCTCACGATGCCAAGGAAGAGCTGAACGTTTACGAAGCCATCAAGGCCTCTCTGGTGGCTTCGGCCTCCGGCATGCCGCCATCGCTGGCGGTGGAGTTCGGTCGCAAGGTTCTGTACCCGGCCCACCGTCCAAGCTTTGCCGAGCTGGAACAAGCCGTTCGCGGTCGTTAAGCCATGGAAAATAATCAGCCGATTATCATCAAGCGCGTCAAGCGCATAGCCGGCGGGCATCACGGCGGGGCGTGGAAAATCGCCTTCGCCGACTTCGCCACGGCGATGATGGCGTTCTTCCTGGTGTTGTGGCTGCTGTCCACCGCAACACCGGAACAGAAGATCGCCATCGCCGGTTACTTCAAAGACCCGGTCGGCTTCTCCGAAAGCGGCACGCCGTACATCATTGATCTCGGCGGTACGCCGACGCTGGCGCCGGAAAACACCCTCAACCCCGAGGTGAAATCCCAGCCGCAACCGGACAAGGTCACGGTCGACACCGAGCAGGTCGAAGGCATGGCCGAGCAGGTCGAGAAAGAACGTCTGGAACTGCTTCTGCAAGAACTGCAGAACAAGGTCGACGAGAACCCGCAACTGCAGAAATTCAAGGACCAGATCCTCTTCGAGATCACGCCGAACGGCTTGCGCATCCAGATCATGGACGCCGAGAACCGGCCGATGTTCGACTCGGGTTCTGCGCGTCTGAAACCGTATTTCGAAGACATCCTGCTGGCCATGGCCGACACCATCAAAGCGGTGCCGAACAAGATCAGCATCAGTGGCCACACTGACGCCAAGCCGTACACCGGCACGGGCGATTTCGGCAACTGGGAGCTGTCGGCCAACCGTGCCAACGCCGCTCGCCGTGCCTTGGTCGCCGGTAGCTATCCGGATGCGCAAGTGGCGCGGGTCGTCGGTTACGCCTCGTCGGCGCTGTTCGACAAGGAAAACCCGTTCAACCCGGTCAACCGCCGTATCGACATCGTCGTGCTGACCAAAAAGGCTCAGGCAGCGATCGAAGGTTCGCAAGGTGCAGATCCGGCCAAACCGGCTGATCAGGGTCAGGACGGTGCCGCTCCGGCGACGCCGGTCGATCCGAACGCCTTGCCGGCGGATCAGCAACCGGTGCCGGCGCATGAGTTGCGCGAACGGTTGAATCTGTTCGACGACGCTGCACCCAAACCGGCCGGGCCGGGAGGTGCGGCGCCCACGCCGACAGCGCCACCGGCTACTGCACCGGCCCCCGCGCCGAAACAGTGACCCATAAAAAGCCACGGTTACCGTGGCTTTTTTGTGCCTGCCTGCGTCGCATTGACCAGTCGCAGTATTCGCAATCACGGAAGATCAGTTATGGAAAGACTCAAAGCCTATTTTCAGCGGCACGGCAACGCCCCCTTCATATTCGGCGAGGGTCGGGTCAGTGGCTATATCTCGGCCACGCTCGGGCTGTTGAGCCTGCTGGCGGTGTTCTGCTTTTTGTTCCCCGAATGGTTGACCACGGCCGAGCTGCGCAAGGTCTACGACGAGCAATTCGCGCGCACCACCCTGTTGCTCGGACTGGTGCTGTCGTTCAGCCTCGGCACCCTGAACATCCTGCTCAACAAACGTAAACGCCTGGGCATCACCGGCCTGGTTGCGTCAGGGCTGGCAGTGGTTCTCGGCGGCACCAATGTGCAGGTCAGCGAGATCGGGCAGACCCCTTACTCGCTCGGTCTGGACTGGTTTGTGCTGGCGCTGCTGATCTCGGCCATCGTGTTTATTCCGCTGGAAAAGCTGTATTCCAAAGACCCCGAGCAGAACATCCTGCGCCCGCACTGGCGTACCGACCTGACCTACTTTTTCGTCAGCCATATGCTGGTGCAGTTCATCCTGATTTTCATCACCGCCTCGTCGGGTTACATCGCCGGTTGGGCAGTGTCGCCGGGCTTGCAGGCCAGCGTACAAAGCCTGCCGTTGGTGGTGCAGTTCCTGCTGGCGATACTGGTGGCGGATCTGGGCCAGTACTGGTTGCATCGGCTCTACCATGTTGTGCCATTTCTGTGGCGCATCCATGCCGTGCATCACTCCAGCACGCACATGGACTGGCTCGCCGGATCACGCGTGCATTTCATCGAAATCCTCCTGACCCGCACCGGCGTGCTGGTGCCGCTGATGCTGCTGGGCTTCGCGCCGCAGGCGTTGAATGCCTATGTGATCCTGGTCGGCATCCAGGCCGTGCTGGCGCACGCCAACGTGCGGATCAACGGCGGCTGGCTGAATTACCTGATCGTCCTGCCGCGCTACCACCATTGGCACCACGCCCGGCACAAAGACTACATCTACAAGAACTACGCGATCCACACACCGCTGGTGGACATGCTGTTCGGCACCTTCAAGCTGCCGCCGAAAGAATGGCCGGTGCGTTATGGCGTGTTTGGCAAAGAGTTGCCGGGCGGGATTGTGCAACAGCACCTTTATGCGTTTAAGACGCCTGAGCCGAAGTAGGGCGTGTGGAGGTGAAAAAGCCGCGATGATCGCGGCTTTTTTGTACCTGTATGACAGCCGGACACACCTCCGGCTATGAGGTCATTGATAATGTCTCCCTTATTTTTAGCGCAACCGGCTAACAGGGAGTTGTCACTGTGGGAAATCAAACTGTGTCCATTCTGCAGCAGCAATTCGACGAATTGGTTCAGCGCGTGCCCGGAGAGGGTATTGAGTTCTGGTTTGCCCGAGAGCTGCAGGAGCCGTTGGGTTACGTCCGCTGGGAAAACTTTTTAACTGTCGTCCAACGTGCGGTAGCATCCTGTAAAACCAGCGGCGCAGATGCATCGGATCATTTTCGTGGCGTCACGAAATTGATCGAGGTAGGCAAAGGTGGGCAGCGTCCTGTCGATGATTTCATGCTCACCCGTTTTGCCTGCTATCTGATTGCCCAGAATGGAGATCCGCGTAAACAGCCCATCGCCTTTGCCCAAAGCTACTTTGCGTTGCAAACACGCAAACAGGAGTTGGTTGAGGATCGGATGCGCCTGCAAGCGCGCTTTGATGCCCGTGATCGTCTACAGGAATCAGAAAAGGAGCTTTCGCAGAACATATATGAGCGAGGAGTGGACGATGAGGGATTCGCTCGTATCCGTTCGCGAGGAGATGCTGCACTCTTTGGTGGGAAAACCACCCAAGCAATGAAAGACCGCTATGGCATTATCAAGAGTCGGCCGCTGGCAGATTTTCTGCCAACCTTGACGATCGCTGCCAAAAACCTGGCCACTGAGATGACCAATCACAATGTGCTTCAGGTTGACTTGCAGGGTGAGTCGGAAATAGCCAGAGAGCATGTGCAAAATAACCTGAGTGTCCGCGATGTGTTGGATCAGCGAGGAATCAAACCGGAAGAATTACTCGCCGAAGAGGATATCCGTAAGCTGGAGCGGCGCGTCAAGTCGCACGAGAAAACCATCGCAAGGCAGGCCCCTAAGTTGCCCGCTGACTGAATCGGGAGACGCATTTGAAAGTGTAAGGAACGGTCTGGTCCTGACGCGTTTGCAGCGGACCAGGCATACGAAAGGACTTCAGAAAGGTCTGATTTTTAAGGGGGCGGTCTTTTGTTAGGCAGGATCCGAATACCCGCAGCGCCGCGGAGGGCGCTGCGGGTCGGGCTATTTAATAGCCGTTTTCCGGCAAGCTGGCGATGATCGAGCGATAGCTGTTCATCCGCTGCTGCTGCACGCGGCCATCTTCCAGGGCCTTGAGCAGTGCACAGCCCGGTTCGCGATCATGCTTGCAGTCGCGGAAGCGGCAGGTGCCGAGCAGGTCGTTGAACTCGATGAAGCCGGCCTCGACGTCGGCGCGGCTGACGTGGCCGAGACCGAATTCACGAATACCCGGGGAGTCGATCAGCTCGCCGCCGCCCGGGAAGTGGAACAGCCGTGCGGTGGTGGTTGTGTGCGTGCCTTGGCCGGACAGCTCGGACAGCGGCCCGACGCGGGTTTCAACCTCAGGCAGCAAGCTGTTGACCAGCGAGGACTTGCCGACACCGGACTGGCCGACGAACACGCTGATGCGCCCGTCGAGCTGCTGTTGCAGTTGTTCCATGCCATTGCCGTGATGCGCCGACACTTCCAGCACCGGGTAACCCAGCGTGCGGTAAACGGCCAGCAAGGCGTTGAGCGCCGGGGCGTTCTGCTCGTCGATCAGGTCGTACTTGTTCAGCAGCAACAGCGGACGGATGCCGGCGTGTTCGGCGGCTACGAGGTAGCGGTCGATCAGGTTGGCATGCGGCTCGGGCAGCGGGGCGAAGACGATGACGATCATGTCGACGTTGGCCGCGACCGGTTTCAGCTGGCCACGGCTGTCCGGGCGGCAGAGTTCGGTGATGCGCGGCAATTGCGCGACGATCACACCAATGCCCTGATTGCCGGCACGCCAGACCACCTGATCGCCGGTCACCAGCGCAGGCAGGTTGGCGCGCAAGTGACAACGGAACACCTGGCCGGCGAGCTCGCCGTCTTTGGCCTCGACCTCGACCTGCACACCGAAGTGGGCGATCACCAGGCCATGCTGTTCCGGGCCCAGGTCGCCGCCCTCAAGGGCTTCGACCGCCGAGGACTCGCGTTTGGCGGCGCGGGCAGCGCGTTCGCCCTGAATCTTTTCGATGCGCCAGTTTTGACGACGATTGAGTTGGCGTTTGGCCATGGGTGTTCCGTCTGAAGAATGCTGCGATTAGGTAAAACGGCCGCGAGTTTAGCACGCCCGGGCACCGGCCTAGGCTAAACTGCGCAGCATTGCCCAGGAGCCGAAATATGCAAAACCCGCAGAACTTGATCTGGATCGACCTCGAAATGACCGGTCTTGATCCGGATAACGACGTCATCATCGAAATGGCCACCATCGTCACCGACAGTGACCTCAACACCTTGGCCGAAGGCCCGGTGATCGCCATCCACCACAGCGACGAAGTGCTCGCGCGCATGGACGAGTGGAACACCCGCACCCACGGCAACTCCGGCCTGACCCAGCGCGTGCGCGACAGCCGCATCAGCATGGCCGAAGCCGAAGCCGAAACCATCGCTTTCCTGGAAAAATGGGTACCGAAGGGCAAGTCGCCGATCTGCGGCAACAGCATCTGCCAGGATCGCCGCTTTCTTTATACCCACATGAAGTCGCTGGAAAGCTACTTCCATTACCGCAACCTCGACGTCTCGACGCTCAAGGAACTGGCTGCCCGCTGGGCGCCGGACGTGCGCGACAGCTTCAAGAAGGGCAGCACGCACCTGGCGCTGGACGACATCCGCGAATCGATCGCCGAGCTGCAGCACTACCGCAAGCACTTCATCAAGTTCTGATTTGATCTTTGTAGGAGCTGCCGAAGGCCCGGGCCGCGATCGGACGATCTTTTGATCTGGTTTTTAAAATCAAAGTCAAAAGATCCCAGCCTTCGATAGCTCCTACATTGGATCGCGTGACCGAAATGGCTAGACTGCGCGCCTTCCTGTCTGGATCGCCACCATGTTGCTGATGCTCTATCTGATCGCCATCACCGCCGAAGCCATGACTGGCGCCTTATCTGCCGGCCGTCGCGGCATGGACTGGTTTGGCGTGGTGCTGATCGCCTGCGTCACGGCGTTGGGCGGCGGTTCGGTTCGTGATGTGTTGCTTGGGCACTACCCATTAACCTGGGTCAAACACCCGGAATACCTGGTGCTGACCTCGGTAGCCGCGATGTTCACAGTGTTCACTGCCCGCTGGATGCGCCACCTGCGCTCGCTGTTTCTGGTGCTCGACGCCGTCGGTCTGGTGGCGTTTACCCTGATTGGCTGCATGACCGCCCTGGAAATGGGCCACGGCATGCTGGTGGCCTCGGTCAGCGGTGTGATCACTGGGGTCTTCGGTGGCATCTTGCGCGACATCTTCTGCAACGACATCCCGCTGATCTTCAGGCGCGAACTGTACGCCAGCGTGTCGTTTGCCGCGGCATGGTGCTACATGCTCTGCCTGTATCTGAACGTGCCGAGCGAACAAGCCATCCTCATCACCCTGTTCGGCGGCTTTCTGCTGCGCCTGCTGGCGATCCGCTTCCACTGGGAAATGCCCAAGTTCGTTTACAACGATGAACATTAATATCTGTTGTGGTCAGGTATTTGTTTGGTGAGTAACATGTCTTGTAAGTCGTTGGTGACTTGCAAGTGTATGTTTCTTACATTTTTCGCTTTGCGGCTTGTTTGAAAGTCGTGTTATTTCTTTTGTTGATAGATTGTTCAGTGGCGATCTTCAAATAAATCTCAACAAAGGAATGCATCATGAGTGTAAGCACGGACGCAACAGTCGATCAGCCAATCATTTCGCCTGTCCTCGAAGGCCTCGCCAGTTTCAAAGTCAAGTTTGATGCCAGTGATAGCTCGCGCAGCAAGTCGCTGTACGGTAATGGTCGCATGCAGGTGAAAGTGCAAGTTCTGGTTTCTGGAGTTGATACCAGTGGCGATGGTATTCACCTACCGGCGGATATAATGGACAGCATCGAGCTTATTCATTACAACACGGGAAAAACCTTGCGCGACGGCTGGGCCGCGAGCACCGAACAGGGGCGTTTTACCCTTGAGGCGCAAACTTCATTCCCCGCCACAGGCGTTGACGACGCAGATGTAGAAGATGACAGCGTCCATCCTCAGGTACGCACCTTCTGGGTCTCCTCGTCTGTTGCCGGAACAACCCAGATCGGCGCACGCTTGACGCTCAACGGGGTGAGGGTTCTCAGCAACGGCAATACGCTTTCCAGCGTCCATGACAGTAGCGTGACGATCGAAGCGCAAACGCCTCCGGCGTACGCCATTGAACAGTTCCGCTGGTATCAGACCCGACGCGGCAATGAGGAACCCGGTAATCGTATCTGGAATTATTATCTGGGGCTGTATCCACAGGGGCAGCAGATCAAACTGGTCGATTGGGTGGCTGATGGAGTTGGCGTTGGTGATGACCATGTTATTGCAAGCGGTAACAAACTTAACGAATCAAAAACCAATTATGTGCGTGTCACGTTTGTCCCCCCGAACGTAGTGTTTTGGGCGTGAGCTTGCCATTTAATGGAGGGGGATTGCATTTATTTTGCCTGACGCCATTACAGCAGACGATAAGTTTTACTCGGTAAGGGTCAATGACCGCGACGGAGAACTTACCTTCGTGCAAGCCCTGTCCGAATACTCCTCACTTGCGCCCGCGACCAAGCGCGGCGGAGTGTTTCACTTTCGTGCGATTGATCAGCACGGTACGGAGCATAGACTGGCGATTCGCTTGAATTTCTATGAGCGCAATTTATATCTTGAGCGAGGCTGATTCCGGCTTTTGTTAATGAAAAATTGGTGGGTGTAGTAGATATATATTCTGTCTGGTACTGCGCCTGCCCATAAGCTCTGATGTTCAATCACCCGGTATTCGCGTTAAAAGTGCATTTACCTATGTCTGGCGTTGGCTCCTCGGTTACGAGGGCCCAACGCAGCTGTACCTCAAGGATGAGTATTCATGGCTGGCAAACCGCCAAAGGTCAAACCTGTTCCCGCTCCAAACAAAACTCCAGACTCCAGCACCGATGGCATACATCGGCCACCTTCCTCCGTACCATCAATGCCGCATCTACCTCTATCGCATCACTTGGAACCCTCGCCACCTTCCAGCCGGCCATCAGACCCGATCGCAGCGACGCAGACGGCCAGTGTGACTGTGAGTCCGATGTTGTCCATGATCGACGAGTTTGCGGTGTTTGCTGCGATGCCCTCGCTGGCAGATTACTGGATACCCACAACCCAAAGCCTCGGCGAGGCCGATGCGCAGGGTATCCGGATATTCAAGCAGCGCCAGTATGTGGCTGTCGACGATGTCCATTGCGTGCGAGTGGCACTGGATATCGAAAGCGGCCTTTTTCGCGCCGCACTGGCCAGTGAGCTCAACCCTTCCGGCCCACTATTGAAACCGGACCGCGAGGGCAGGTTCTGGCTCCCGCTGGACAGCAGCGATTCGCGTAATCACCTGGCAAGACGCAGTTCGCTACGGGGGCGAACTGCGGAACTGTTTCACCGCATGGGAAACCCAGTGGACGGCTTTTTCGATGTCACGATTGCACGCATCCTGGCGGTAAGTGGGATGGATGAAGTGTTGGCGCGCGACTCCCACATTGACTCTCGGTCCTTCGCCTTATTGCATGACACGGTCAGGCGCTTCAGCCTCGATCAGAAAATCCAGACGCTCATCACACAAATGCATCATCCCGATCCGTTGATGCACGTCCAGATCGATCCGCAACTGCAGGCCCTGCTGCATTTGCGCGAAGGCGATCTTGTCGGACGCCACGCCCATCGGGACCGTGCCGTGCTCTTTCAGGATCATGAGCGCGCGTTCGAGCTCGACTGTGATGAAAATACGCTGCAGATGCGGCGAATTTTTCCTGACCTTCCCAAGACATTGGCTCAGGCGTTGTGGCGCGATGCCAGCGCCGCCGATCGTCTGCACATGCACAACAAATCGGGAATGCCACGGCGAATGGCAGAAGAAGCGCTGCTGGCGCTGCGCAATATCCGTATCGCAAGAGCCTGTGAAGGCATATATCTTGATTCAGTATCCAGCCTGGACAGTGACCGACTGGCGTTGCAGATGATCGGGCGTCTGGCGGGGTGGCCGCAAAAGGTTCGCATCGAGATTCGTCAGGGCGGGGCGGACGGTGATGTTGTGGGCGCTATCGGCGATGCCCGGTCGCTGATTCGTCACCTGCTGATACGTCAGGATGATCGCTACGCCATCCAAAGCAGCGACGCTCAATATGCTCAGGGATCGAAGGATCTTTATTCAACCATCTGGTTTCTGTTGTTGCCTGGTCATCGTCAGTTGCTGGGTGTGACAGAGGGCGGTGGTGCGGCGCTACAGAAGTTGATCCGTACACAGGCGTTACCGCCGCACCAGTCCGTGAGCGAATTGCTGGGACTCGCACCGATTCCGGTGACCATCGATCCTGCTACCGCTCGATACCGGCAAGCGGGGCAGTTGCGAGGTGGTGGCGACAACCAACCGGCATCAACCAAGTCCGTCGCAGACCGTGTCCGAGATCTATATCCGCAGCTTTCGGATGAGGAGGTGATGGCGTTTACCAACGAGCGTTTGAAGGGTGATCCATCAGGCGTTTTATTTCGCCTGGAAACAGAGCTTGTAACGTTGTGTGATGAATTGGCGATATGGACTGCCGAAGGGGCATCACCTCATTCGCAGGCGTCGGAACCAGAGGGCGCGCCGACACTTGCTGGACGACGCCAGGCTCGCGAGCAGTTCAGCGCAAAGCTGCAGGATATCTGGCAGCGCAAACCGGTTTCGAAGTGGGGGAGGGAGACTATTATTTTTCTTGCTATGTGGAGTTTTCGGGTGAGTTACCAAGGCTGTCCGCCAGATTTGAGTATGTAACAGAGTTAACATTGACCGCAAATAAACCGGGCGCACGGATAGGCGCTTTTCTTGACAGCTTTCCCAATATTCAATTTTTGGGTGTCGTAGGCATAAAAATGGAGGAGTTCCCGTCAGGAATATTTCAAATGCGCCAGTTAAGCGAACTTACACTGAATAGGTGTTCGCTGAAACTATCGGAAGCTACAGCTGAGGGATTGTCCAGAATCGAAGCGCTCACCGTGATGAATCTGGCAAACAACCCTCTGGCGGTCGCTCCACATATAGGTCATATGGCAGGTCTGACCCGATTGATGCTTAGCAACGCAAGTCTTTCCAGCGTTCCTTCAGGCATAGATGCGCTCAGGGAACTTAGGGTTGTGGCGTTACATGATAATAATATTTCCGACGTTGGAAATGAACTGTTCGAGATTCCGGATACACAGGATCTGTTCGTTGGGTTGTTGAATAATCCGCTGAGTGACGCGTCAAGGCAACGGATTAGTCGGTATCTCGAAGATTCCAGTATGGATCGAAAGGTGGAAATTCAGACGGAGGAGGCATTTTTAGAATCTGACTCCGATAGTGAGTCCTCAGAGAGCGGGTTCTCTACAGGTTCAGACAGTGACTGAATGTTGGTGGAAGTAACGGCTCCTTTGTTTTTCTAATATACCCTGACAAGAATAAGCTGCTCGGTGGCTCCCCTTTTGATTCTGTGCGGTTGAGATCAGGAGGGGAGAGAGATTATTCAGTGCTGGAATAAAAGGGGGCAGGAAGAGCGTGGTTGAAATGTGCTTGATCTGATTCGCGATTTTTGGATGTATTAGCGTTTGTGTGAGTTGTTGGTGGGGGTGTTAAAATATTACTTCCTCATAATTTGTCTGATTTCGCGGCTGTTTTTATTTAAATCGATCGTCAATAGTTTGCTGGCTCCTTAGAGGGCGAAATCTATTAATCAGCAAGGTATTGTAAAATGTTTGATGAACCACGTGGTATTACTCGTATCGAGGTAAAGGTCGACTCCACAAGGTCAGGCCAGCATAAAGTGCTTTATGCCAATGGGCGTATGCAGGTGCGGGTGTTGGTACTTCTGCACGGAACTGATACCAATGGCAACGGCGCATCGCTGTATGGGCATCCCGCACTGCAATCACTGCGGTTGATCGCCTATAACGGCGCGCGGCCTCTGGAGGGGAACTGGAGCGTATCGCAGCAGGAAAATCGATATGCTCACGAAATGTCTGGTGGTGCACCGCGGGTTACCGAAGTTCCACGTGCCACGCACAACCGTATAAGTGACGACTCTGATCCGGTGCAGATTTTCCAGTTTTGGGTTTCGGCCACCAAGCCAGGAATCATGGAAGTGGCCGCCGAAATTCTCATGGACGGTGTGTTATTGCGAAGTAACGGCATTGGCTTTGACAGCAGTGTTACCCTGGAAGCAATTCCGCCGAAAGAATATTCGCTGAATAGCTTTACATTCAAAGAATATGGTAGCAAGCGGCAGAGAGCGCAATACGACTGGGTTCACACTTATCACATTGGGCTACACGCAGAGGGCAGGCAGATTCACCTGCTTGACTGGTACAGCAGTGAGGTAAAACTTGATCCTTATGATTCCGAAGATGCAGTACAGTTCTATGCTTCCGGATTAATTCTTGGCACCCTCGACGGGCGCAGAAGCTTTTACGGCTACATGGCGCCTATTTATGGACTGAAAGCAACCCTGCGCAGTCCCCTCGGCATCATGACCGTGCCGATCAACAATGTGCCCGGACAATTGACGCTTGTTAAATATATTTCCGCTGATCTGCTAGCGGAGCGGAAAGGCGAAGATACATTTGAGTTTGCAGTAATCGATGAGTTTGGTTCGGAACACAGGCTTTGTATCGAAGGTGATAAAGAGCAGCGCGCTTTTATTCTGGGTGAGTCCAGGCGGCCAATGAAACAGCTTGTCTGATTTCTGATGGGGCCAGCGGTTTTCGCTGGCCAACTTGACTAGTCAGTATCTGCATCTTTAAATAAAAGGACGGTTTTCAATGGAGAGTAATTCATCTTCCGCTGTTCATTCTAATGCTTTTAACTTCGGTGAGTTTGTTTCCGGAGGTGTTGATCCCCGAACGGGCATGTACACGTGCTCCTTTTCGTTGGGCAATTTGCACTCGTCGGATCTCAACGGCCCTGAGTTTGCACTTGCACTGGGCTTCAATCCACTCAATCAGGCAGACTCCGGTTTTGGCATTGGCTGGTCTTTGACCATGACAAATTACGATTTGCGCAGCAAAGTCATGACGCTGTCCAATGGCGAGCGCTACAAGGCCGTAGAAACGTCTACCGGTCTGAAGTTCAAGGAAATGAAGCTGCAAACGGCAAAGGTGTTGGTGACCGGAGCAGGGCAATATGAAGTTCGATACAAGGATGGTCGGCGTGAACTGCTCAAGGTCCTGGCTGGCACTCAGGTCGCCGTAGCGACAAAAATAATCGCGGCAAACGGGGTGAGCATCGCGTTGAAGCACGAGTTGTTCAACCAGTTTCCCAGATTGGCCGAAGTCCATGACGCCAAACGATGCCTTCTGAAAATCACCCGCAATGCAGGTCAGGTAACACTGACCCGATATCCCGATACCTCATCCAGCTCTGATTACAAGCTGATCTTGAAGAACGCTCGGGTTACGGCAATCGAACTTCCGGTCGGCCGAGGTTGGGAGCTGGAATATGAAGTGATCGATGAGGCCAGCTATTTGTACCGCGTCGTCAATCCATTACGCGGCGTCGAATTCATTCGCTACAAGCGCCAAGGTCATCGCTTCGAAAATGGCGTGGAACGGACACTGCCGTTTGTTATCGCTCACGATATCTACCCTGGGCGCGGCCAACCCCGACTCTGCAAGGCATACACGTACTCCGACCACAACTTCCTTGGGCAGGGCGTCCTCCCGGCCAAGGACAATGACCTGGATCCTCTCTATCTGGCGCCCGGTCACTATGTCTACACCTCGGACGAGCAGTTGGTAGTAAGCGGCAAAGTACATACCCGCATTAAACGCACCTACAACAAGTTCCATCTGTTGGTGGCAGAGGTCACAACCTGTGGCGACGCACAGATCGCCACCGCCACGGAGTATTACTGCTCAGTCAAGAAGCCTTTCAATGAGCAGTTGGCTCAGTTCCGCATGCCTAAAGTCCATACGGTGACTCACCTTGATCGGCGCACCCGACAGACGCGTGTGGAAACTACCGCCACCGAGTTTGATGGCGAAGGCAACTTGCTCAAGCACGTCGAGCCAAGTGGGGTAACGACTTCGACGGAGTTCTATCCGGCAAATGGTGGAGACAATTGCCCTGAGGATCCGCTGGGCTTCTCCAGGTTCCCGAAAAAGAGGACGGTCACCGCTGCCGCGTCGGATGGTGCTTCGACTGTCACGTACTACGACTATGCCCTGCATCCTGGATTGGAGGGGTGGAACTGGCATGCGTCGTACCGGTCGAGGAGCGTTTTTTCGAAGTTGTCGAAGGCCTTGAGGTCTTGCGCTCGAAAACCGAACGCAGTTACCTGGATACGCCAAAGGACCCGCTCAGGCACGGGGCCATGAAAAAGCAAAGTATCATCCTGAATGATAAGAAAACCTCTACCGAATTCTCCTATGAACTTGAGGATGACAGGTTGCGGATCAAGTCCAGCACACGCGGATTTGATGGCACACTGCAGGCCAGTGAGAAAGTGCTCTCGACGCTGACGGGATTGCCATTGTCAGAGGTCGGTGTCGATGGCGAACACATCGAGCATGAATACGATGCGATCGGCCGGGCAGTGTGCAAAACGGTGGCTTTCGGCACCCCCTACGCGGCCTCGACCAAGTGGGTCTATATGGCCGCCAGCAGGCAGCAGCCGGCCACAATGGTGACGACTGACCCGGCCGGCGGCGAGCAAAGAATGAATTATGACGGTCTGGGACGGGTGATCACCGTTCAGGAAAAGGACTGTGACCATCCCGACAAGGGCGGCCTCATCCAGATTCGCACGCTTTATTCTGCCCAGCATGATTCGGTCGGTCGCAAGGTGAAAGTGACGCTGACCGATTGGCGTGATGGCAAGCCTTATGGGGTCAGCACCCGCTACGAATTCGATTCCTGGGGCCAGGTCAGCAAGACGCTGCATGCCGACGGGCGTATCGAACACAGCGAGGCGGATCCGGTCCTTCGCCAGCAAACCAATTGGCTCCAGGGGATGGGCAAGACACTCACCCTCGTCAATGAGTTCGGTAAACCGCTCAGTGTCGAGAGCTTCAATCTGAAGAACAAGAGTCTGGGCAAAACCGTTTACACCTATGACGGGTTCGGGCGCACAACCAGCAAAACAGATCCTGTCGGCAATATCACTCGATTTGAATACGACGTTTTTGACCGGATAATCCGCAGTGTTCTGCCTGACTCCAGTGAGGTCGTGACCGACTACGCCAAGCATACCGATGAAGAGTTGCCAACCGACATCAAGGTTGGTGAAAAAGTGTTGGGGCAGCAAACGTATGACGGTTTGAATCGTTTGACACAAAGTACTGTGGGTGGGCGAAAGTCCGAGGCGGGTTATGAAGCGGGCTTCACTCAGCCGCAGTGGTACAAGAGTGCTGATGGTAAAAAAACCGAATTCACATATTTGCGCGATCTGGGCGGTTTACTGACGGAGCGCAAGGCAGGGGAGCTGGTCACGACTCTGACTTACGACCCCGTCAGTGGCAATCCATTGACCTGTACCGAAAGCGGCAGGGCACGCAGCTTTACCTATTACCCTTCCGGACGCCTCAAATCCGAAACGACGACCTTCGGCGCTATCACGAAAGCAACGTCCAGTACCTATTCCCTGCAGGGACGCCCGATCACCCAAGTCGATGTACTCGGAGCCGAAAGCAGATCCGAATACGATAAGCACGGCCGCCTGCTGTCCACCACGCAGGGTTCGTTGAAAACAGAATTCCACTACGACATCCAGACGGGGATGCTGGCCTGGACGAAAACCGAAGAGACGTCGATCAAGCGTCAGATGATCACCCGGTTTGCCTATGACGATATCGGTCGTGAAACCCGCCGTACATTTGAGATTCAGGGTCAGCCTGACCAGACGCTGGAATCGACTTATACGCTTGCCGGCAAACTGGCGCAGAAAGTGTCCAGGCGTGGCACGCAAATTTTGCGTGATGAACAATTCACCTACGATGTGCGCGGGCGTCTGATCCAGTACGACTGTGCTGGCACCCAAAAGCCACGCGATCCGTATGGCAAGGAAATTGTCCAGCAGACGTTCACCTTCGATGTGCTGGACAACATTCTTACCGTGCAGACGAAGTTCCCGCTGGGCGTGAATCTGACCACCTTCAGTTATGACAATCCTGATCCTGCACAACTCAGCGCAGTCAAACATTCTCATGCTGACTATCCGCCAGCAGTGACACTGGAATACGACGCCAACGGCAGGATGATCAAGGACGACCTGGCACGAACTCTGGCCTATGACTCATTCGGACGTCTCGAACAACTGTCCGGCGCAGGCGGTTCAGTCATTCGTGGCTATCATTACGACGGATTCGACGATCTGGTTGAACTGTCGCAACCCGACAAGATAACAACGCAGCGTTACTACTACGCAGGCCGGGTCGCCAATGAGGTGAGTGGTGAAAATTCATCCAGTGTTGTGCGTCACGGTGGAGCGCTTGTGGGGCAACAGCAACTCGGTTTGAACGCCGGTGCGCAGTTGTTTGGTACCGATCAGCAGCAAAGCGTGCTGGCAACGCTGGGCAAGGAACAGCTCACCGATTGCGCCTACAGCCCTTACGGGCATCGTCCTGCCGAAGGTGGTTTGTTCAGTCTGGCGGGGTTCAACGGCGAGCAGCTGGATCCGGTGACCGGGCTGTATCTGCTGGGTAACGGTTACAGAGCCTATAGTCCGACACTGATGCGTTTTCTCGCCCCCGACAGCATGAGTCCGTTCGGTGCGGGCGGATTGAATGCCTACAGTTATTGCCTGGGCGACCCTGTCAATCGTGTCGACCCTACCGGGCATATGTCGTTGGAAACGATCCTGGGAATCGGCCTCGGTGTTCTCGGAATTATTATCAGCGGGCTGACGGCTGGCGTGGCAACACCATGGGTCATGACGGCATTTTGGCTGGGTGTTACTTCAGGCCTGGCGGGTATTGCCAGCTCTTGGTTCGATGAGTATGCACCGGATGATCCAGCAGGAGAAATATTGGGCTGGATCAGTTTCGGTCTTGGACTGGCTTCACTCGGTGCAGGCTTGGCGGCGGGTGCAAAAGCCGCTGTGAATGCTGGCAGGAAGATGGCTTCAGCCTTTGGCAAAGGTCTCAGTCCCGCTGGCGAGGATACAGCCAAAGCGGCGAAACATTATTACAAGCCCGGAAAAGGCGCCAAGGCTGCGGCCAAAAAGCCAAGACGCCTGTGGAAACAGCGTCGGACAAACCTTGGCAATTACAAAGGGCCAAAAAAGACAATTTCGTGTCTGAAATTAATGAGACGAGGGCTAAAGGTTTCTACGAACTCGTGGAAAGCAACAAGTCCGCCAGCCAAGCAGCCGCGGAGTCCGAGATGCTGTACGAGGAGTTCGGATCAGTTGGTGCTGGAAGAAAAGTAACGCATGTTTTTTTTGCGAGGACGAAAGGACGTGGGGAGCGTATTTACCTTCTGGAGGACAGTAAACAGAGAGTTTGCAAAGTCTTGCAGGCGGGCGGCCATATGTCCGACGGGCAGACCAACACAATGATGAAAACGGCTAAAAGCATTGATACAACGCGCTGGCCAGCGGCCTGAGTGCTTAGCTCGCCCTTTATGGGTTTGAAGGTCTGGAGTGCTGTTCCAGCGCCCACTCCACATGCTCCCTGACCAACTCCGACGGATAATCCCGTCGCGCCTTCAACGCCTCCAATACCGGAATCGTTGAAGGCGCATTGCCTAATCCCACCGCCAGATTGCGCAACCAGCGTTCATACCCGGCCCGCCGCAACGGCGAGCCTTCAGTGCTACTCAAAAACTTCTCTTCATCCCACAAAAACAGCTCGGCCAATTCGGCATTGTCGAGATTGTGCCGTGGCTTGAAGTCGCTTTCTCCGGAAGGCTTGGCAAATCGGTTCCACGGACAGACGATCTGGCAGTCATCGCAGCCGAACACCCGGTTGCCGATCAACGGTCGCAGGTCTTCGGGGATGGCGCTTTTCAGTTCGATGGTCAGATAAGAAATGCAGCGTCGAGCGTCCAGCACATAAGGGCCAACAAAGGCATTGGTCGGGCAGATGTCCAGGCAGGCGGTGCAACGACCACAGTGTTCGGTACTGTGCGGATCATCCACCGGCAGCGGCAGATCGACGAACAGTTCGCTTAAAAAGAAATAACTGCCGGCCTTGCGGTTCAACACCAGGGTGTTCTTGCCGATCCAGCCCAGCCCGGCCTGTTCTGCGATGGCTTTTTCCAGCACCGGGGCGCTGTCGACGAAGGCGCGAAAACCGAAAGGACCGATCTCCGACTGAATCTTGTCGGCCAATTGTTGAACACGTTTACGGATCAATTTGTGGTAATCGCGGCCCAAGGCATAACGCGATACGTAAGCTTTTTCCGGTTGCGCCAGACGTTTGGCCATTTCGGTGTCGCCCGGCAAGTAGTCCATGCGCAGAGAAACCACGCGCAAGGTGCCGGGAACCAGTTCCTCGGGGTGCGAGCGTTTGCTGCCATGAGCGCCCATGTAGTCCATCTCGCCGTGGTAGCCGGCCTCGAGCCAGCGCTCCAGGTGCTGCTCATGCTCGGCCAGATCGAGGCCGCTGATGCCGACTTGCTGAAAGCCCAGCTCGCGGCCCCAATCCTTGATCGATTGGGCGAGGGCGGGCAGGTCTGTGGTGATGGCGGACATGAGGCGAGAGAAACCGGAGCTGAGGTGCGTATAATTCTGCCAGACATCGGAGCCCGAAGACGCATGCCGCACACGAAAGATGAATTACCCGACGCGCTGTACGGCGCCGCACAGGTGCGTGAGCTCGACGCGCGGCTGATTGCCGCCGGCACGCCGGGCTTCGAATTGATGCAGCGCGCCGCCCATGCGACTTGGCGGGCGCTGGTGCGACAGTGGCCTTCAGCCAATGAGCTGACGGTGCTTGCCGGGCATGGCAACAATGCGGGTGACGGTTATTTGATCGCCGCGTTGGCGCACCGGGCCGGGTGGTCGGTGCGGATAATCGCGGTTGGCGATCCGCAGCGCTTGCAGGGAGATGCGGCGTTGGCCCATGCCCAGGCGCTGGCTGAAGGGCTCAGCGTGCTCAACTGGACTGCGCAAAGCGAATTGCGCGGCGTCATCCTCGATGCCTTGCTCGGCACCGGCCTTAGCGGTGAAGTGCGTGAGCCCTATGCCGGCGCAATCCAGGCGATCAATGCCTGCGGCTTGCCGGTGACGGCGGTGGATATTCCTTCCGGGTTGTCAGCGGATACCGGGCATGTCCTCGGTGCCGCCGTTCGCGCCGACCTGACGGTGACCTTCATTGGTTTGAAAATCGGCTTGTTCACCGGGGATGCGGCGGATCACATCGGGCATCTGGTGTTTAACGATTTACAAGCCTCGGCCGAAACTTATCGTGACGTTCCTATCAGCGCCAAACGCCTGGGTGCGGCTAATCTTCCCCGATTGGCGCCACGGGCGCCGAGCTCGCACAAAGGCCGTTTCGGGCATTTGCTGTTGATTGGTGGCGATCACGGGTTTGGCGGGGCCATTCTCCTGAGCGCCGAAAGCGCTCTACGCAGTGGTGCCGGCATGGTGTCGCTGGCGACACGCCCCGAGCATGTGCCGGCGGCGCTTTCCCGCTTGCCGGAAGTCATGGCACTGGGTGCGTCATCGGCCAATCAGTTGATGAGTCTGCTGGAAAAGGTTTCGGTATTGGTCGTCGGACCAGGGCTGGGGCAGGCGAGTTGGGGGCGAGCGTTACTTTCCGCCGCCGCCAATGCGCCCTTGCCGCAAGTGTGGGATGCCGATGCGCTGAATCTGTTGGCGAGCGGTTTCGTCAGTCTGCCCAAGGTTTGCGTAATCACTCCGCATCCGGGCGAGGCAGCGCGTTTACTGGGGATCAGTAATGCCCAAGTACAAGCTGATCGCCCGGGCGCAGCATCACAATTGAGTAAAAAATACTCGGCGGTCGTGGTGTTGAAAGGCGCAGGCAGCCTGATCGCTCATCCCGATGGTCGCTTGGCGCTGTGTCATCAGGGCCATCCTGCCATGGCCACGGCCGGGCTCGGCGATGTGCTCGCGGGTTTGACCGGAGCGTTGTTGGCGCAGGGCATGGACGCTTTCGATGCTGCGTGCCTGGCGGTCTGGCTGCATGCCAATGCGGGAATGCAACAAGGTAAATTGGGCCGTGGGCTGGCGGCCAGTGATCTGATTCCAGCCATTCGTCAGTTGTTGGAGGAGCAAGCACCGTGTCTGAAGTAACCCTGTACCTGGCCGATGAACAGGCCATGAGCGACTTTGGCGCACGGATCGCCCGCGTGACCCAGGGCCATGGCCTGATTTTCCTTGAAGGCAATCTGGGGATGGGCAAAACCACGTTGTCGCGAGGGATCATTCGCGGGTTGGGCCACGTCGGCGCGGTAAAAAGTCCGACCTTCACCTTGGTCGAGCCCTACGAGATCGGTGACGTCCGCGCCTTCCACTTCGACCTGTATCGCTTGGTCGATCCGGAAGAGCTGGAGTTTCTCGGCATCCGTGACTACTTCGAAGACGATGCCCTGTGCCTGATCGAGTGGCCCGATAAAGGTGCAGGCTTTTTGCCAAAGCCTGACCTGACCATTACCATTAGCCCGCAAGACAGCGGGCGTTCGCTGAAAATTTTATCCCAGGGCTCGCGTGGCGAAGCCTGGTGTGCCGCTTTGGCATTGGAATCCAATTAAATGATGGGGTTAGGTATGCGCTTTCGCGCGTTGGTGGCTGCCGCTGGACTGATGTTGATGGCAGTAACCGTCAACGCTGTGGCCGATACAAAGGTCAACAGCGTGCGCCTGTGGCGGGCGCCGGACAACACGCGACTGGTCTTCGACCTGAGCGGCCCGGTGCAGCACAGCGTCTTCACCCTGACCGCGCCGGATCGGCTGGTCATCGACATCAATGGCGCCACGCTGGGCGCGCCACTGAAGGTGCAGACCGCGAACACGCCAATCACCGCGATGCGCTCGGCTCAGCGCACGCCGACCGACCTGCGGGTGGTCATCGATCTGAAAAAAGCCGTCACCCCGAAAAGCTTCTCGCTGGCGCCGAACGCGCAATATGGCAACCGTCTGGTGGTCGACCTGTTCGATAACCCGGCCGACGCTGCTCCCGCGCCCGTGCCTGCTCCAACGCCTTCGGTAGCGACCATGCCTGCGGTGCCGGTCACACCTTCCGAACCGGCAATCAAGTTGCCGCCAGCCCCGGCCGGCAAGCGCGACATCATTGTGGTGATCGACGCCGGCCACGGTGGCGAAGACCCGGGTGCGTCCGGCTCGCGCGGCCAGCGTGAGAAAGACGTGGTGTTGCAGATCGCCCGCGAACTGCAACGTCAGGTCAACGGCATGAAAGGCTTCCGCGCCGAACTGACGCGTACCGGCGACTACTTCATTCCGTTGCGCGGCCGTACCGAAATCGCCCGCAAGAAGGGCGCCGACCTGTTCGTCTCGATTCACGCCGACGCCGCGCCGTCTGCGGCCGCCTTCGGTGCGTCGGTATTCGCCTTGTCTGACCGTGGTGCGACGTCGGAGACCGCCCGTTGGCTGGCCGACAGCGAAAACCGTTCTGACTTGATCGGTGGTGCCGGCAACGTCAGCCTCGATGACAAGGACCGCATGCTCGCAGGTGTACTGCTCGACCTGTCGATGACTGCGTCGCTGACGTCCAGCCTCAACGTTGGTCAGAAAGTGCTGACCAATATCGGCCGCGTGACGCCGCTGCACAAACAGCGCGTGGAACAGGCCGGGTTCATGGTGCTGAAGTCGCCGGACATTCCGTCGATCCTGGTCGAAACCGGCTTCATCTCCAATGCCAACGAAGCGAACAAGCTTTCGGCCTCGGGCCACCAGCAAGCGCTGGCGCGCTCGATCAGCAGCGGCGTGCGCCAGTTCTTCCAACAGAACCCGCCACCGGGCACCTACATCGCCTGGCTGCGTGATTCCGGCAAGATCGTCCAGGGCCCACGCGACCACCGCGTCGGCCCAGGCGAAACCCTGGCGATGATCGGTGTGCGTTATCAGGTATCGCCGGCCACGTTGCGCAGCGCGAACAATCTGAAAAGCGATGAGCTGAAAGTCGGCCAACACCTGACCATTCCTGGCACCGAACTGGCGTCCAAAGAATGAACGAGGTGCTGAACGCTGCCGCCCGCATCGAACTGCTCAGCCCACGGCTGGCGAACCAGATTGCCGCCGGTGAAGTGGTTGAACGCCCGGCCTCGGTGATCAAGGAACTGTTGGAAAACAGCCTCGACTCCGGAGCCAAACGCATCGATGTCGACGTTGAACAGGGCGGCGTCAAACTGCTACGCGTGCGTGACGATGGCAGCGGTATTTCTGCCGATGACCTGCCGCTGGCCCTGGCCCGTCACGCCACCAGCAAGATCCGCAACCTCGAAGACCTCGAGCAGGTGATGAGCCTGGGTTTCCGTGGTGAGGCGTTGGCGTCGATCAGCTCTGTGGCACGTCTGACCCTGACGTCGCGCACCCGCGATGCCGATCAGGCCTGGCAGGTCGAGACTGAAGGTCGCGACATGGCGCCTCGGGTGCAACCGGCAGCGCACCCGGTCGGCACCTCGGTGGAGGTTCGCGACCTGTTCTTCAATACCCCGGCGCGGCGCAAATTCCTCAAGACCGAAAAAACCGAATTCGATCATCTGCAAGAAGTGATCAAACGTCTGGCATTGGCGCGTTTCGACGTGGCTTTCCATCTGCGCCACAACGGCAAGACCATCCTCAGCCTGCACGAAGCCCACGATGACGCGGCCCGTGCCCGCCGTGTGGCGGCGATTTGCGGCTCGGGTTTTCTCGAGCAGGCGCTGCCGATCGAGATCGAGCGTAACGGTTTGCATCTGTGGGGCTGGGTCGGGTTGCCGACCTTCAACCGTAGCCAGGCGGACTTGCAGTATTTCTTTGTAAACGGCCGGGCAGTGCGCGACAAACTGGTGGCCCACGCCGTGCGTCAGGCCTATCGCGACGTGCTGTTCAACGGTCGCCATCCGACGTTTGCACTGTTTTTCGAGGTTGATCCGGCGGCGGTCGACGTCAACGTCCACCCGACCAAACACGAAGTGCGCTTCCGTGACGGGCGCATGGTGCATGACTTCCTTTACGGCACCTTGCACCGGGCGCTGGGCGATGTGCGTCCGGAGGATCAGCTTGCCGGTTCAGTGACCACCGCCATCGTCCGTCCGACAGGGTTGGATGCTGGCGAATTCGGCCCGCAGGGCGAAATGCGTCTGGCGGCCAATGCGCTGCTGGAGCAACCGCAGGCGCAACCGGTGTTCAACACAGCATCTGGCGCGCCTGCTGGCGGCGCTTATCAGTATCAATACACGCCGCGTCCACAATCGGCGATGCCCCCGGCCGCTGAGGCTCAAGCGGCTTATCGCGAGTTTTTCGCACCGCTGCCGGAAGCCAACGCCAATGCGCTGCCCGCCGGTCAGGAGGACATTCCACCGCTCGGTTACGCGCTGGCGCAGCTCAAGGGCATCTATATCTTGTCTGAGAATGCTCAAGGCTTGGTGCTGGTCGACATGCACGCCGCCCACGAGCGAATCATGTATGAGCGCCTGAAGATCGCCATGGCCAGCGAGGGCCTCAGCGGCCAGCCGCTGTTGGTGCCGGAATCGCTGGCGGTCAGTCAGCGCGAGGCGGATTGCGCCGAAGAACATGCGGCGTGGTTTCAGCGTCTGGGTTTCGAGCTGCAGCGCCTGGGCCCGGAAACCCTGGCGATCCGCCAGATTCCAGCCTTGCTGAAGCAGGCCGAAGCCAATCGTCTGGTCGGCGACGTGCTGTCCGACTTGATGGAGTACGGCACCAGCGACCGGATTCAGGCGCACCTGAACGAGTTGCTCGGCACCATGGCCTGTCACGGCGCGATCCGCGCCAATCGGCGCCTGGCTTTGCCGGAAATGAACGGCCTGCTGCGTGACATGGAAAACACCGAGCGCAGCGGTCAATGCAACCATGGCCGACCGACCTGGACCCAATTGGGCCTGGACGATCTGGACAAACTGTTCCTGCGCGGTCGTTGATGAGCCAGCTCCCTCCAGCGATTTTCCTGATGGGCCCGACCGCTGCGGGCAAGACCGATCTGGCCATCGAGCTGACCAAGGTGCTGCCGTGCGAGCTGATCAGTGTCGACTCGGCGCTGGTCTATCGCGGTATGGACATCGGCACTGCCAAGCCTTCGAAAGAGCTGCTGGCCGAATATCCGCACCGTTTGATCGACATCCTCGACCCGGCCGAAGCCTATTCGGCTGCGGATTTCCGTCGCGATGCCCTGCAAGCCATGGCGGAAATCACCGCGCGCGGAAAAATTCCGCTGCTGGTCGGCGGCACGATGCTCTATTACAAGGCTTTGGTGGACGGGTTGGCGGACATGCCGGCGGCCGATCCGCAGATTCGCGCGCAGATCGAAGAAGAAGCTGCACGGCTTGGCTGGCAAGCCCTGCACGATCAATTGGCGGTCATCGACCCGGTGTCGGCCGCGCGGATTCACCCGAACGATCCGCAACGCTTGAGTCGCGCGCTGGAAGTTTATCGAGTCAGCGGTCAGAGCATGACTGCTCTGCGCCAGCAACAATCTGCGCAAAGTACTGAAGCAGCCGCTTCGGGACTGCAACAATTGCCCTATACTGTCGCGAACTTGGCCATTGCCCCGGCAAATCGTCAGGTATTGCACGAGCGCATTAAACAAAGATTCACAAATATGTTGGAACAGGGATTCATCGACGAGGTCGTAGCCCTGCGTAATAGAAGTGACCTGCATGCCGGGTTGCCGTCTATACGTGCAGTAGGTTACCGCCAAGTCTGGGATTACCTGGATGGCAAGCTGACATTGGCCGAAATGCAAGAGCGCGGCATCATCGCCACGCGCCAATTGGCCAAACGCCAGTTCACCTGGCTGCGCAGCTGGGAAGATTTACACTGGCTGGACAGTCTTGATTGCGACAATCTGCCACGCGCCTTGAAATACCTTGGGACCATCTCCATATTGAGCTGAGTCCTTGCAATTGCCGTCTATCCTTGGGGGTGTGACGGCCAAAGCCATCTGAATTACCTATTTTTTATTATTGAATCCTTAAAGGAGTGCGGCACATGTCAAAAGGGCATTCGCTACAAGACCCTTACTTGAATACTTTACGTAAAGAGAAAGTTGGGGTTTCCATCTACCTGGTCAACGGTATCAAACTGCAAGGCACGATCGAGTCGTTCGACCAGTTCGTGATCCTGCTGAAAAACACCGTGAGCCAGATGGTTTACAAACACGCTATCTCGACAGTAGTGCCGGTTCGTCCAATTCGTCTGCCTAGCGCAACCGAATCCGAAGCAGGTGACGCTGAGCCAGGTAACGCCTGATAGGAGTCTCCTTTGTTCTTTGAGCGCCACGGTGGTGGTGAACGAGTAATCCTCGTTCACTTGGATGGACAGGACCCTGAGGCGCGCGAAGATCCGCAGGAGTTTCAGGAATTGGCTAATTCGGCCGGCGCCGAGACCGTTGCGTTTTTTAACGTGCCGCGTCATCGGCCAACCGCCAAATACCTGATTGGCAGCGGCAAGGTCGAGGAACTGCGCGACCTGGTCAAAGCTGAAGAAGCCGATCTGGTGATTTTCAATCACATCCTCACGCCCAGTCAGGAACGTAACCTCGAACGTGTTTTCGAGTGTCGCGTGATCGACCGTACCGGTCTGATTCTCGATATTTTCGCCCAACGCGCCCGTACCCATGAAGGCAAGCTCCAGGTCGAACTGGCCCAGCTTGACCACATGAGCACCCGGCTGGTTCGTGGCTGGACTCACCTTGAGCGTCAGGGTGGCGGTATCGGCATGCGCGGTCCGGGTGAAACCCAGCTGGAAACCGATCGCCGTTTGCTGCGGGTCCGCCTGCGCCAGATCAAGGGCCGGCTGGAAAAAGTGCGCAGCCAGCGCGAACAGTCGCGACGCGGCCGATCGCGTGCGGATATCCCTACCGTGTCTCTGGTGGGCTATACCAACGCCGGTAAATCCACACTCTTCAACAACGTGACGAAATCCGACGTCTACGCGGCTGACCAATTGTTTGCCACGCTGGATCCGACCCTGCGCCGTCTGGATATAGACGACCTGGGGCCGATTGTTCTGGCCGACACGGTGGGCTTCATTCGTCACTTGCCGCACAAGCTGGTCGAGGCATTTCGGTCTACGCTCGAAGAGTCGAGCAACTCCGACCTGCTGTTGCACGTGATCGATGCAGCCGAGCCGGATCGCATGTTGCAGATCGAGCAGGTGATGGTGGTGCTGGGCGAGATTGGAGCCCGGGACTTGCCGATCCTCGAGGTCTATAACAAACTCGATTTGCTTGAAGGCGTTGAGCCACAAATCCAGCGCGATGAAAACGGCAAGCCCCAACGGGTCTGGCTGTCGGCGCGTGACGGCTCGGGTCTGGAATTGCTTGAACAAGCCATTGCCGAGTTGCTTGGCAGTGATTTGTTTGTTGGCACCTTGCGCTTGCCGCAACGATTCGCTCGACTGCGTGCGCAGTTTTTCGAACTCGGTGCGGTGCAGAAAGAAGAACACGACGAAGAAGGCATCAGTTTGCTGGCCGTTCGTTTGCCCCGGGTCGAGTTGAATCGACTGGTAAGCCGCGAAGGATTGCAGCCGATGGAATTCATCGAGCAACACACTTTGCAATAAAAGCCTGAAAAAGCGGTTGTGCCGCGACGGCAGGCATTCTGTAGCATTGGTCGGCGCGCCGTGGGTGCGTCTTTGCTTTATCAGATGGAGAGCGCTATGGCTTGGAATGAGCCGGGTGGCAACTCGAATAATCAGGATCCTTGGGGTGGCAAGCGCCGCAATAACGGCGACCGCAAGGGGCCACCAGATCTCGACGAGGCCTTCCGAAAGCTGCAGGAAAGCCTGAACGGGTTGTTCGGTGGTGGAAAAAAACGTGGTGATGACGGCGGTGGTTCGGGCAGGAGCGGTGGTGGCTTCGGCGGCCTGCTCGGCATCGGCCTGGTCGTGCTCGCGGCTGTCTGGCTGTACAGTGCGGTTTACGTGGTCGATGAGCAGGAGCAAGCCGTGGTGCTGCGCTTCGGCAAGTACTACGAGACCGTTGGCCCGGGCCTGAACATCTACTTCCCGCCGATCGATAAAAAGTACATGGAAAACGTAACGCGTGAGCGTGCGTACACCAAGCAGGGCCAGATGCTTACCGAAGACGAGAACATCGTCGAAGTGCCGCTGACCGTGCAGTACAAGATCACCAACCTGCAGGACTTCGTGCTGAACGTCGATCAGCCGGAGATCAGCCTGCAGCATGCGACCGACAGCGCCCTGCGCCACGTGGTGGGTTCGACCGCCATGGACCAGGTGCTGACCGAAGGTCGTGAGTTGATGGCCAGCGAAATCAAGGAGCGTCTGCAACGCTTCCTCGATACCTATCGCACCGGTATCACCGTCACCCAGGTCAACGTACAGAGCGCAGCGGCACCGCGTGAAGTGCAGGAAGCCTTCGATGACGTGATCCGCGCCCGTGAAGACGAGCAGCGTTCGCGCAACCAGGCTGAAACCTACGCCAACGGCGTCGTGCCGGAAGCTCGTGGTCAGGCCCAGCGCATCCTTGAAGATGCCAACGGTTATCGCGACGAAACGGTCTCGCGTGCCAAGGGTGAAGCGGATCGTTTCACCAAACTGGTTGCCGAGTATCGCAAGGCTCCTGAAGTCACCCGTCAGCGTCTGTATCTGGACACCATGCAGGAAGTCTTCAGCAACACCAGCAAGGTACTCGTGACCGGTAACAAGAACGGCCAGAGCAACCTGCTTTACCTGCCGTTGGACAAAATGATTCAGAACAGCTCGGGCAGCAATGCGCCGGTCACTGGTTCGGCCGCCGCCAGCAATACGGATGTCACGCCGCACGTCACTGACCTGCCGCAGTCGCGCACAAGGGAGACCCGCTGATGAGCAATAAATCGCTGATCGCCCTTATTGTTGGCGTCGTTGTGCTACTGGTTGGCTGGAACTGCTTCTACATCGTCGCTCAGACCGAGCGTGCGGTGCTGCTGCAATTCGGTCGTGTGGTTCAGGCTGATGTTCAGCCGGGTCTGCATGTGAAAGTGCCTTACGTTAACCAGGTGCGTAAATTCGACGCACGTCTGATGACGCTGGATGCACCGACACAGCGCTTCCTGACCCTGGAAAAGAAAGCTGTGATGGTCGATGCCTACGCCAAGTGGCGCGTGAAAGATGCCGAGCGCTTCTACACCGCAACGTCGGGCCTCAAGCAAATCGCCGATGAACGTCTGTCGCGTCGACTGGAATCCGGTCTGCGTGACCAGTTCGGTAAGCGCACCCTGCACGAAGTCGTGTCGGGCGAGCGTGATGCGCTGATGGCTGACATCACCGCGTCGCTGAACAAGATGGCGGAAAAAGAGCTGGGTATCGAAGTGGTCGATGTCCGGGTCAAGGCCATCGATCTGCCTAAAGAAGTAAACCGCAGCGTGTTCGAACGTATGAGCACCGAGCGTGAGCGTGAAGCTCGCGAGCATCGCGCCAAGGGTAACGAACTGGCCGAAGGCATCCGTGCCGACGCCGATCGTCAACGCCGCGTGCTGCTGGCTGAAGCCTATCGTGAATCCGAAGAGATTCGCGGTGACGGTGACGCCCAGGCCGCTGCGATCTACTCCAAGGCTTACGGTCAGGATCAGGAGTTCTACGGTTTCTACCGCAGCCTGCGCGCCTACCGTGAAAGCTTCGCGAACAAATCCGACGTCCTGGTCCTCGACCCAAGCAGCGACTTCTTCCGTTACCTGGAAAAGTCCAAGCCTTGATACGACGTTGACCTGAATCATTCCGCCCGGCGGCTAAAACCTCGGGCGGGGTGATCCTTTGGGAAAACGTGTGTATGATGCGGCAGCCGGGAAATTCCCGGCTTTTTTGCGTCTGCACGTTTGATTGCTGTTTTTTGTTGCAGGCATCGGGTTGAATGGCCCGAGAGTATTTCGAGGAAAGTGATGGGCGAAGCCGATAACAGGCCTTTCGCCGCGTCGTTCATGCGCGTGCGTTTTGAACGGATCGGTCATTTTCTGCTTCACTCAAGGCTCGCCCGCAGGCTGGCCGCCCGGATCAAAGGGGAATGGCGTAATGGCAACGGTAGACCGCTGGCTGCTGCCAGATGGCATCGAAGAAGTACTGCCACCGGAAGCGGCGCGCATTGAAGTAGCGCGTCGTCAGGTGTTGGATCTGTTCCAGAGCTGGGGTTACGAGTTTGTCGTGACTCCCCATATCGAGTACCTGGAATCCCTGCTGACCGGCGCGGGCCAGGACCTGGATCTGCGTACCTTCAAGGTCATCGACCCGCAATCGGGCCGGCAGATGGGTTTTCGTGCCGACATCACGCCGCAAGTGGCGCGTATCGATGCGCACACCCTGCGTCGTGAAGGCCCGAGCCGTCTGTGCTACGCCGGCAGCGTGCTGCACGCTCAACCGCGTGCCCTGTCGTCGTCGCGCAGCCCGATCCAGTTAGGCGCCGAGCTGTACGGCGATGCCAGCCCGAGCAGCGACGTCGAAGTCATCAGTCTGATGCTGGCCATGCTGCAACTGGCCGACGTGCCGGACGTGCACATGGACCTTGGTCATGTCGGCATTTACCGTGGCCTGGCGCGTGCCGCCGGTCTGTCCGGTGAAGTCGAGCAGCAGTTGTTCGATGCATTGCAACGCAAGGCCATCGACGAGGTCATTACCTTGACCGAAGGCTTGCCGGCCGATCTGTCCGGCATGCTGCGTGCGCTGGTTGACCTGTGTGGCGGCCGTGAAGTTTTGACGGCTGCACGCGAGCGTCTGGCCAATGCGCCAGCGCCGGTGCTCGCGGCACTGGAAGATTTGCTGGCCATCGCCGAGCGTTTGTCGGCGCGCTTCCCGCAGTTGCCGCTGTACTTTGACCTGGGCGAACTGCGCGGCTACCACTACCACACCGGTGTGGTGTTCGCGGTGTTCGTCCCGGGCGTAGGCCAGTCCATCGCTCAGGGCGGTCGTTACGACGACATCGGCGCCGACTTCGGTCGCGCTCGTCCGGCGACTGGTTTTTCCACCGATTTGAAAACCCTGGTGACCCTGGGGCGTGCTGAGATCGAGCTACCGTCTGGCGGTATCTGGATGCCTGACAGTACGGATGCGGCACTCTGGCAGCAGGTTTGCCAGTTGCGCAGTGAGGGTCAGCGTGTCGTTCAGGCTTTGCCTGGGCAACCTTTGGCCGCCGCCCGTGATGCGGACTGCGACCGGCAATTGATTCAGCAGAACGGGCTTTGGCAAGTATCGCCACTGGCTTCTTGAGTTTTCCTGCCGGCCATCGCCGGCACCAAGTTTGCGCGAATGAGGACAAGTGTTATGGGTAAGAATGTCGTAGTCCTGGGCACCCAATGGGGTGATGAGGGCAAAGGCAAGATCGTTGATCTGCTGACCGAACATGCTGCCGCCGTAGTGCGCTACCAAGGTGGCCACAACGCTGGCCACACCCTGGTGATCGACGGCGAAAAAACCGTCTTGCACCTGATTCCGTCGGGCGTGCTGCGCGAAGGCGTGCAGTGCCTGATCGGCAACGGTGTAGTGGTTGCACCAGACGCCCTGCTGCGCGAGATCACCAAGCTGGAAGAGAAAGGCGTACCGGTGCGTGAGCGTCTGCGTATCAGCCCGTCCTGCCCGCTGATCCTGTCCTTCCACGTAGCGCTGGACCAGGCCCGTGAAAAGGCCCGTGGCGAGCTGAAGATCGGTACCACCGGTCGCGGCATCGGCCCGGCGTACGAAGACAAGGTTGCACGTCGTGGCCTGCGTGTTGGCGATCTGCTCAACATGCCGCGCTTTGAAGACAAGCTGCGTGAACTGGTGGAATACCACAACTTCATGCTGGTGGGTTACTACAAAGAGCCGGCCATTGACTACGACAAGACGCTTGCCGAGTGCAAAGAATACGCTGAGCTGCTCAAGCCGCTGATGCTCGACGTGACTGCCGAGTTGCACGACCTGCGTCGCGCCGGTAAAGACATCATGTTCGAAGGCGCCCAGGGCTCCCTGCTGGACATCGACCACGGTACCTACCCGTACGTGACCAGCTCCAACACCACCGCTGGCGGCGTTGCGACCGGTTCGGGCGTTGGCCCGATGTTCCTGGACTACATCCTGGGCATCACCAAGGCTTACACCACTCGCGTCGGTTCGGGCCCGTTCCCGACTGAGCTGTTCGACGAGGTCGGTGCACACCTGGCCAAACAAGGTCACGAGTTCGGTGCTACCACCGGCCGTGCCCGTCGTTGCGGCTGGTTCGACGCCGTTATCCTGCGTCGCGCTATCGACGTGAACAGCATCTCGGGCATCTGCCTGACCAAGCTGGACGTACTCGACGGCCTGGAAACCATCAACATTTGCGTCGGCTACAAAGACGCGCAAGGCAACGCCGTTGCTCCGACTGACGCTGACAGCTACGTGGGCCTGCAGCCTGTGTACGAAGAAGTGCCAGGCTGGACCGAATCGACCGTGGGTGCCAAAACCCTGGAAGAGCTGCCTGCTAACGCTCGTGCTTACATCAAGCGCGTTGAAGAATTGATCGGCGCGCCGATCGACATTATTTCGACGGGCCCGGATCGCAACGAAACCATCGTTCTGCGTCATCCGTTTGCTTGATAAGTTGTTGATGTAAAAAACAAAGGCCCCTTAATCGGGGCCTTTGTCGTTTATGCCTGTAGGACGGCATGACCTTTGCTGTGAATCTTCCTACAAGAGTGCCATCAATTTAATGGCGTCAGAAGTAGAGGTATTCACAGTGTCGGCCGTTCTCTCACTGTTACAAAGCCGGTTGTTGCGGCCTGTGTTCGTTACCCTTGGTATCGCCCTTTTGGTGCAGGTGTTGGTGGCGGTTGCCCTGACGCGGAGCACCGTGACGGCGCTGGAAGCAGATCTTGCACTGCGCCTCGGTGCCGACAGTCAGAAACTGTCCGGCGAACTGGAGCAGGCGGGACGTGAAGTCACGTCGAGCCTCGATGCCTTGTCCACCAGCACTCGTCAGCGTCTGACCGCCGGTCTGTCCTCGCGGCTGAAGGACGAGCAGGCGCAGCTGCGTACGACATTGGAAAAGGATCTCAAGGATTCGGCCAATGACATGGCGCAGTTGCTGGCCTCGGTCGCCCCGCGCGCCATGTGGGACAGCGATGTGCCGACGCTTTCCGAGTTCGCCCGCCGTGCCCAGCGCAATCCCAACGTGCTGTTCGTGGTGTACGACGACGCCACCGGTCAACACCTGACCCGCTATCTCAATCGCGAAAACCCGATCAACAAGGCCTTGCTGGAAAAGGGCCAGGGTGAGCGCGCGCTGGATAAAGTGCTGGACGCGGCGAAGAACGATCCGTCGGTCTACTACCTCGAGGCTTCGATCAATCCCAACGGCGTGGAAATCGGCAAGGTGTTGATGGGTGTTTCCACCGCTTCGGTCGAAACCGATCTTGCTGCGCTGGATAAACGTTTTTCGGCGCTGATCGCCAGCAGTGATCAACTGGTCGGCGACAGTCTCAAAGGTGCAGCCGCAGACAGCGCCACAGCGATGCGCGCACGCCTGCAATCGGCACAGTCCACCGCTGCCGAGATGAAAGCCAATACCGCCAGCACTGTGCAAGACGCCGCCGCGACCCTGCGCTGGAGAATCGGCATGGGCCTGGCGCTGGTGGGGCTCGGTGTGCTGCTGTTGCTGGCCGTGGTGTTGGGTCATCGTGTGGTCAACCGACTGAAGATGCTCAACGCGGCCATGGATGATCTTGCTGCCGGTGAGGGCGATCTGACCAAGCGAGTGCAGATCAACAGCAAGGACGAGATCGGCGACATGGCCTCTGCGGTCAATCGCTTTGTGGATAAGTTGCAACCGATCGTGCGCGAGGCGGGTGACGTGGCTCAGCGTACCGGCGTGGAAATCGGCGCGATGACCCTGCGCAATGCCGGTGCCGACGCCGCAGCGGGTATGCAGCGTGACGAAGTCGCCGAAAGCCTGCGCGCGCTGTCGCAAATGGCTGACGAGGCGCAGTCGGAAAGCCACGCGATGCAGGCGGCGTTGAAGCAGGTGGTGGATATCCGCCAGGCCACGGATGAAAACACCCGCACGTCAGCCAAGGTTGGCGGCTTGATCGAAGCGCTGGCCGGGCAAGTCGATACCGGGGCGAAAGTCATCGAGCGACTGGCTCAACAGAGTGAGCAGATCGAAGTGGTGCTTACGGTGATTCATGGCATCGCCGAGCAGACCAACTTGTTGGCATTGAACGCGGCCATCGAAGCGGCAAGGGCCGGCGAGACCGGGCGTGGTTTTGCAGTAGTGGCGGACGAAGTGCGTGCGCTGGCGAGCAAAACGCAAAGCTCCACTGGCGACATTCAGGCGCACATCGTTGCCCTGCAACAGGGCGCGCGTGAAGCGGTAGAGGCCATCGGTCAGGCCGGTCGCCAGGCCAGTGAAGGGTTGCTGGTGTTGCGTGACAGCGCGCGGTTGCAGCAGTCGGTGCAGGCATCGGTCGAGCAGGTGCATGCGGCAATTGGTCTGGCGACGCAGGCCGCCGCGCATCAGGCGCAAGGCGCACAGGCAGTGCGCGGGCGGGTCGAAACGATTCACGCGCAGGCCGAAAAAGCGGCTCAAGCGGTGGTGGAAACCACGGCGAGTGGCAAGGTGCTGGATGGTCTGGCGGCGCAGCTCAAGGCGAGTCTGGGGCAGTTCAGGGCTTGATGTTGTCTGGTAGGGCCACATCGCGAGCAGGCTCGCTCCCACATTGGAATGCATTTTTCCTGTGGGAGCGAGCTTGCTCGCGAAAGCTATATCAGCGGCTCAAATACATCCGAGTCGTAAGCAAATACACAGGCAATCCGGAAACCACAATCAACAACGCCGCATAAGGCGCCGCCGCCGCAAACTCGACATTCGCCGTATGTGCCCAGACCTCGGTCGCCAAGGTGTTCAGCCCGGTCGGGCTGAGCAGCAACGTCGCCGTCAATTCCTTCATCGCATCGAGAAACACCAGCGCAAACGCCGCGCCCAATGCCGGGAAGATGATCGGCAGCGTCACCCGGCAAAACGCCGTGAACGACGAAGCCCCCAGCGTACGCGCAGCCTCTTCCAATTGCGGCGCAGCCTTGTTCAATGCCGTACGAATCGGCGCCTGAGCCAACGGCAAAAACAGCAGCGCATAAGCGATCAGCAAGAGCCCGGAGGTCTGGTACAGCACGGGCACGTAATGCAGCGCGAAATACACCAGCGTCAGGGCAATCACCAACCCCGGCAACGCATGCAGCAGGTACGGCAAGCGCTCCGCCCAGATCGCCAATTGGCCTTTGTAACGCACCACCAGCAGCCCGACCGGCACCGCCAGCACCAGGCACAGCGCCGCACCGCCAAGTGATAGCGCCAGCGACGACAGCAGCGCCTCGGTAATCGCCGCCACCGGGAATGCCGCCGATGAACCGACCGCAAGCCAGTAGGCCAGCATCCCCAGCGGAATCCCGCTGCCGGCAATCGCCAGCATCAGGCAATACAACTGACCGACAGCGGCCCACGGCCCCAGTCGAACCTGTTCGGCCTGACGTGCAGCGCCTTGTCCGGTGCGCACATGCCGGCCCTTGCCGCGCACGCGCAGCTCCAGCCACAACAGCACCAGGCACAGCGCGAGCAACACGGCAGAGAGCATCGCCGCATTGGCGTTGCTGAATTCCAATTCGAACTGTTGGTAGATGGCTGTGGTGAAGGTTTGCAGGCCGATGATCGACAGGGCGCCGAATTCCACCAGCATGTGCAGGGCAATCAGCAGCGAGCCGGCCAGCAACGACGGCCAAAGCAGGGGCAGGGTGACACGGAAGAACACGCCCCAGCGGTTCTGCCCAAGGGTGCGGGCAGATTCTTCAAGCGAGGGATCCAGGTTGCGCAGGGTTGCCGCGACCGGTAGAAAAATCAGCGGGTATTTCGATAGGCTCATCACCAGAATCGCACCACCGAGGCCTTCGAACTGTGCGCTCAGCGAAACCCAGGTAAAGCTGCTGACAAAGGCTGGCACCGCGAACGGCAGGCACAGAATCACGCCCCACAAACGTCGCCCCGGCAGATTGCTGCGTTCCAGCAGCCAGGCCAGCGACAGGCCAATCACGCCACAGGTGATGGTTACGCCGACCATCAACGCCAGGGTATTGCGCAGCAGGCCGAACACGTAGGGGCGCCACAACAAGTGCAGCGCCTCGGCCCAACCGGCCTGCCAGGCTTTGAGCCCGACGTAGGCCAGTGGCAACAGGCTCATCACCACCAGCAATAGCACCGGTAGCACCAGCCAGATCGACGGGCGCTTGCGCCTTGGTACGTAACCCCCGCGCGCGGCGGGGGCGGATAACGATGCGGCCATCAGTTCAAGCCAACTTCACGTTCCAGTTCCAGCGCTTCTTCGGCGTTGCCCAGATCGGCCGGCGTTACATTCGGCGCTTCCAGTTCGCTGAACGGCTTGAGCCCGCGATCCGATTCCATGCCTTTGTGCAGCGGGTATTCGGCAGTGGTCTGAGTGATCACGCGCTGACCTTCTTCGCTGGCCATGTAGGCAAGAAATTGCTGAGCTTCTTTTGGATGTTTGCTGGATTTCAGCACGGCAGCGCTGGAAACAGTGATCAAGCCGCCGACGTCGCCGCCGGTGAAGTAATGCAGTTTCGAATCCAGCTTGCCTTTCTCGCGCTGCAGGGCGAACCAGTAGTAGTTGTTCACCAGTACCGTGGCGACTTCGCCGTTTTCCACGGCTTTGAGGGCGACCATATTGTTGCTATAGGTCTTGCCGAACGCACGCAGGCCAGTCAGCCATTCTTCGGCAGCATCACGACCGTGCACCTTGATGATCGCAACGGCCTGTTCCTGGAACGCGCCGCTGGTCGGTACGAAGCCGACTTTGCCTTGCCATTTCGGATCGGAGAATTCCAATACCGATTTCGGCAGGTCTTTTTCATCGACCAGTTTCGGGTTGTAAGCGACTACGCGAACCCGCGCCGTCACGCCGATCCAGGTGCCGTTACCAGCCACGTATTTTTCCGGCAGGACGGCCAAGGTGGCGTCATCAGTCTTGGCCAGCAGGCCGAGCTCGCCGAGATTGTTCAGCGGTGGCGATTCTTCGGTGTAGATCACGTCGGCGGGGGAGCGATCGCCTTCTTCGATGATCTGGCTGGCGAGTTGATTGCTGCTGCCTTTGCGGACATTGACATGAATGCCGGTCTTGGCTTCGAAGGCTTTGGCGATCGCGTCGCCGACTTCCTTGTGCTGGCCGTTATAGAGAGTCAGGGAAACCGCATCGGCAGCCTGGGTGAGGGGAGTGGCGAGCGCCAGGCCGAGGAGGGTGAAGGTCAGGCCTCGGCGCAGGGTATTTCGAAACGTCATTCGCAGGGTTCCTCACTGTCGCATTGCAAAAACTTGCAACAATGATAAACGATATTGTTTCTCAAGTGCGCCTTGCGGGACGACGCAGGGTCTGGTACTGCTCATGCGCTGAAATGTAGGAGCTGCCGCAGGCTGCGATCTTTTGATCTGTTTTTAAAGCAAGATCAAGAGATCGCAGCCTTCGGCAGCTCCTACAGGGGGATTGTGTTTTTTCGGAAGCCAGAAACGCAAAAACCCGCTTTCGCGGGTTTTTGTGAAATCCAAGGTCGTAACCTTGAATTTGAATTGGTGCCCAGAAGAAGACTCGAACTTCCACGACCGTAAGGTCACCAGCACCTGAAGCTGGCGTGTCTACCAATTTCACCATCTGGGCAATCATCGCTAGCGTTGCCGCTGTTGATGTGGCGCACTATACGGAGCGCTTTTTGATCTGTAAACCCCTGATTTAATTTTAATAAATCAGTTTTAACAAAAGCGTTCCTTAGAATGCAAAAAACCCGCTTTCGCGGGTTTTTGTATGAGTCTTGAAACTGATCTAGTCTCAAACTCGAAATTGGTGCCCAGAAGAAGACTCGAACTTCCACGACCGTAAGGTCACCAGCACCTGAAGCTGGCGTGTCTACCAATTTCACCATCTGGGCAGCATCGGCAGCGCTTGTGCGTCGTCGATGGCGCGCACTATACGGAGCGTGTTTTTAACTGTAAACCCCTCTCGGCAAAAAATATGATTTTTTTTACCAGCGGTGGTCAAAACGGCTTGCGAGCGTCGTTACAGGGCTTGAGAAGAGCCTTATAGAGTCGGAAATTTCCCGTTTCATGGCGCCTATGCCAAACTAACCCGCATATAGACAAGGTGAAAACTCTCTAATGGCCGATTGGCAGTCCCTCGATCCCGAGGCCGCTCGTGAAGCGGAAAAATATGAAAACCCTATTCCTAGCCGCGAACTGATCCTGGCGCATCTCGCCGATCGGGGTTCGCCCGCTGCCCGCGAGCAACTGGTTGAAGAGTTTGGTCTGACCACAGAAGACCAGATCGAAGCCCTGCGCCGCCGCCTGCGCGCCATGGAGCGCGACGCACAACTGATCTACACCCGCCGTGGCACGTACGCGCCGGTAGACAAGCTCGACCTGATCCTCGGCCGCATCAGCGGTCACCGTGACGGTTTCGGCTTCCTGGTGCCGGACGACGGCAGCGACGACCTGTTCATGAGCCCGGCGCAAATGCGTCTGGTGTTCGATGGCGACCGTGCATTGGCGCGTGTTTCCGGCCTCGACCGTCGTGGTCGTCGCGAGGGCGTGATCGTTGAAGTGGTCTCGCGTGCTCACGAAACCATCGTGGGTCGCTACTTTGAAGAAGGCGGCATTGGCTTTGTCGTTGCGGACAATCCGAAGATCCAGCAAGAAGTGCTGGTCACTCCGGGCCGCAACGCCAACGCGCAGATCGGTCAGTTCGTCGAGGTGAAAATCACCCATTGGCCGACACCGCGCTTCCAGCCGCAAGGCGATGTGGTCGAAGTGGTCGGCAACTATATGGCGCCGGGCATGGAAATCGATGTCGCCCTGCGTACCTACGACATTCCGCACGTCTGGCCTGAAGCGGTTCTGAAAGAAGCCGCCAAGCTCAAGCCGGAAGTCGAAGAAAAAGACAAAGAGAAGCGCGTCGACCTCCGCCATCTGCCGTTCGTCACCATCGATGGCGAAGATGCCCGCGACTTCGACGATGCGGTTTACTGCGAAGCCAAACCGGGCAAGCTGCGCCTGTTCTCCGGTGGCTGGAAGTTGTACGTGGCGATTGCCGACGTTTCCAGCTACGTGAAAATCGGTTCGGCGCTGGACAACGAAGCCCAGGTGCGCGGCAACTCGGTGTACTTCCCTGAGCGCGTGGTGCCGATGCTGCCTGAGCAGCTGTCCAACGGCCTGTGCTCGCTGAACCCGCACGTCGATCGTCTGGCCATGGTTTGCGAGATGACCATCTCCAAGTCCGGCGAAATGACCGACTACTGCTTCTATGAAGCGGTGATTCATTCCCACGCTCGTCTGACGTACAACAAAGTCAGCGCAATGCTGGAAACGCCGAAAATCACCGAGGCGCGTCAGCTTCGCGGTGAGTACAACGACGTTCTGCCGCACCTCAAACAGCTGTATGCGCTGTACAAGGTTCTGCTGGCGGCCCGTCACGTACGTGGCGCGATCGATTTCGAAACGCAGGAAACCCGAATCATCTTCGGTACCGAGCGCAAGATTGCCGAAATCCGTCCGACCACCCGAAACGACGCGCACAAGCTGATCGAGGAATGCATGCTGGCGGCCAACGTGGCCACCGCCGAATTCCTCAAGAAGCACGAAATCCCTGCGCTGTACCGCGTCCACGACGGTCCTCCACCGGAGCGTCTGGAAAAACTGCGCGCCTTCCTCGGCGAGCTCGGTCTGTCCCTGCACAAAGGCAAGGACGGCCCGTCGCCGAAGGACTATCAGGCACTGCTGGCAAGCATCAAGGACCGTCCGGATTTCCATCTGATCCAGACCGTGATGCTGCGTTCGCTGAGTCAGGCGGTGTACAGCGCGGACAATCAGGGCCACTTCGGCCTGAATTACGAAGCCTATACCCACTTCACCTCGCCGATCCGTCGTTACCCGGATTTGCTCACGCACCGCGCAATCCGCAGCGTGATCCATTCGAAACAGGACACCCCGCACGTTCGCCGTGCCGGTGCGATGACCATTCCGAAGGCGCGCATTTATCCGTATGACGAAGCGGCGCTGGAGCAACTCGGCGAGCAATGCTCGATGAGCGAACGGCGTGCCGACGAAGCGACCCGCGACGTAGTGAACTGGCTCAAGTGCGAGTTCATGAAGGATCGCGTGGGCGAGTCGTTCCCGGGCGTGATCACCGCCGTGACCGGTTTTGGTCTGTTCGTCGAACTGACCGACATCTATGTCGAAGGTCTGGTGCACGTCACCGCGTTGCCGGGCGATTACTACCACTTCGATCCTGTGCATCACCGTCTGGCGGGCGAGCGCACCGGTCGCAGCTTCCGTCTCGGCGACACCGTTGAAGTGCGCGTGATGCGCGTTGACCTCGACGAACGCAAGATCGATTTCGAGATGGCCGAAAAAACCATCAGCGCGCCGATCGGTCGCAAAAAGCGTGGTGCTGAAACCGCTGCGCCAGCCGCGAAGGAAAAAGCCGAGCCGGCTCCAGCGAAAACAGCGGGTCGCCGTCCCGCCAAAGAAAAGGCTGCCGAAGCCTATCGCCCTAGCGATGCCGTGGCGAAAAACGCCGAGCTGCGCAAAAGCCGTGAGATGAAGAAGGCCCTGCTTTCCGATGCCAAAAACGGTGGTAAAGCGGCGTCCGGGGGAAAGACCGGACGGTCGGCGCCTGAAAAGGCCTCCGGCAGCAAGCCAGCGAAACCGAGCAAACACCGTAAAGGCCCGCCAAAAGCGGGTTCTGCTCCAGCCAAAAGTGGCGGGGCACGTAAACCGAAGGCGAAGTCATGAGTCAGTTGGAAAAAATCTACGGCGTTCACGCGGTAGAAGCGTTGTTGCGTCACCACCCGAAACGCGTCAAGCAGATCTGGCTGGCGGAAAGCCGCAACGATCCGCGCGTGCAGACGCTGGTTGAGCTGGCCAACGAAAATCGCGTCCAGGTCGGTCAGGCCGAGCGTCGCGAAATGGACGCCTGGGTTGAAGGCGTCCATCAGGGCGTTGTCGCCGAAGTGAGCCCGAGCCAGGTCTGGGGCGAAGCAATGCTCGACGAGTTGCTCGACCGCACCGACGGCGCGCCATTGCTGCTGGTGCTCGACGGCGTGACCGATCCGCATAACCTCGGCGCCTGCTTGCGTTCGGCCGATGCTGCTGGTGCGCTGGCAGTGATCGTGCCGAAAGACAAGTCGGCGACCCTGACTCCGGTCGTGCGTAAAGTGGCCTGCGGCGCGGCGGAAGTGATTCCGTTGGTGGCCGTGACCAACCTTGCGCGCACCCTGGAAAAACTTCAGCAACGCGGTCTGTGGGTTGTCGGCACAGCGGGCGAAGCTGAAGTCAGTATTTACGACCAGGATCTGACGGGCCCGACCATTCTGATCATGGGGGCCGAAGGCAAGGGCATGCGTCGCCTGACCCGCGAACACTGCGACTATCTGGTGAAACTGCCGATGGCCGGCAGCGTCAGCAGCCTCAACGTGTCGGTTGCGACGGGCGTCTGCCTGTTCGAAGCCCAGCGCCAGCGCGGCGCCAAAGCCAAGCCTGCTGCCAAGAAGTCCTGAGTCGAAAACGATCCAAATGTGGGAGCGAGCCTGCTCGCGAAAGCGGAGTTACATTCAGCATCATTGTTGAATGTGAAGCCCAATCGCGAGCAGGCTCGCTCCCACAGTGTTTAGGCTGTGACGAAAATTGGCGGTTGTTCAAATAATCACCAATTGCCTTGCACCTCTTCAGTCCCTTCTCTACAATTGCGCCCCTTGCTGTGACGGCAGGCACGCATGTGCCCCGCGCCAGCAAGTCCATAAGTGTCATTCACTCCTTGTCTGACCGTTTTTGAGCGGCAGGCTACAACCCGTAAGGAGCATTCATGCGTCATTACGAAATCATCTTTTTGGTCCACCCGGATCAAAGCGAGCAAGTCGGCGGCATGGTTGAGCGTTACACCAAGCTGATCGAAGAAGACGGCGGCAAAATCCACCGTCTGGAAGATTGGGGCCGTCGTCAACTGGCCTACGCAATCAACAATGTTCACAAGGCTCACTACGTGATGCTGAACGTTGAGTGCACTGGCAAGGCCCTGGCCGAGCTGGAAGACAACTTCCGCTACAACGATGCAGTGATCCGTAACCTGGTCATCCGTCGCGAAGAAGCCGTTACCGGCCAATCCGAGATGCTCAAGGCTGAAGAAAACCGCAGTGAGCGCCGTGAGCGTCGCGACCGTCCTGAGCACGAAGGCGCTGATAGCGCTGATAGTGATGACAGCGACAACAGCGATAACGCTGACGAGTAATCCACGGACCTTTTAAGGAGCCTATCAAATGGCACGTTTCTTCCGTCGTCGTAAATTCTGCCGCTTCACCGCTGAAGACGTGAAGGAGATCGATTACAAAGATCTCAACACTCTGAAAGCTTATGTATCCGAGACCGGCAAAATCGTTCCAAGCCGCATCACCGGTACCAAAGCTCGTTATCAGCGTCAGCTGGCCACCGCTATCAAGCGCGCCCGCTTCCTGGCCCTGCTGGCCTACACCGACAGCCACGGCCGCTGAGACCGGGCAGTCGACAAGTAGCAAAGGATTGAATGCATGCGTGCCTTAGCTGAGTTCATCATGCGCGGCCGCATGCAGGCCACTCTCGTAGTGGCCGGGTGTGCAACATTGCCGTTGTTGTATTGGTTGGGTGCCGCCGCCGGGAGCCTTGTGCTGCTGCGGCGCGGATTGACGGACGCCCTTGGCGTTCTGTCCCTGGGACTGCTGCCGGCCTTGGTCTGGTGGTTGTACGCGGATGATCCACGGGCACTTCTGGTGCTGCTGGGTTCTTCGGCACTTGCGTTGGTTTTGCGCGCAAGTGAATCCTGGGTTCGTACGCTGCTGGTCAGCGTAGCGATTGGAGTGGTGTTTTCGGTGGTGCTCGGGGCCGCGTTTGCGGCCCAGATCGAGATGCTCGCGCAGGCCTTGATAAAGGTCATGCCGGCGCTCCTCGGTGAGACTTACAAGCAATTGTCGGTCGAAGAGCAAGCGCGTTTTGCGTCCCTGATAGCACCAGTCCTGACCGGACTGATTGCGGCTTTGTTGCAGATCGTCAGCGTGCTGAGCCTGATTGTCGGGCGTCATTGGCAGGCGTTGTTGTACAACCCGGGTGGTTTTGGTCGCGAGTTTCGCGCCATCCGGATCCCGCTGGGGCCGGCGATGTTACTGCTGGCGTTGATGCTTCTGGGCCCGAATCTCGGTGCACAGATGGCCATGTTGACGCCGTTGTGCAGTGTACCGCTGGTGTTCGCCGGACTTGCCCTGATTCACGGGCTGGTCGGGCAGAAGCGACTGGCCGGTTTCTGGCTGGTGGGGTTGTACGTCACGCTGTTGCTATTCATGCAGCTGATCTATCCGTTGCTCGTGGTCCTGGCCATTGTCGACAGCCTGATTGATTTTCGCGGTCGTCATGTGTCGAAAGACACCGATAGCGCGAACGGTGAAGGTTAAAAGTTAAGAGGATTTTCACATGCAACTGATCCTTCTGGAAAAAGTCACCAACCTGGGCAACCTGGGTGACAAAGTGAACGTTAAGGCCGGTTACGGTCGTAACTACCTGCTGCCTTACGGCAAAGCTACCGCCGCGACCCCAGCGAACATCGCTGCGTTCGAAGAGCGTCGTGCTGAGCTGGAAAAAGCTGCTGCAGACCGTAAAGCATCGGCTGAAAGCCGTGCTGCCCAACTGGCCGAGCTGGAAGTGACTATCACTGCCACCGCTGGCGACGAAGGCAAGCTGTTCGGTTCGATCGGTACTCACGACATCGCTGACGCACTGACCGCCTCTGGCGTTGAAGTTGCGAAAAGCGAAGTTCGTCTGCCGAACGGCACCATCCGCAACGTAGGTGAATTCGACGTGGCTGTGCACCTGCACGCCGAAGTTGAAGCCACCGTACGCGTTGTCGTGGTAGCAGCTTAAGCAACACCTGATCGGCTGGCGGCTTGCCCGTCAGGCGGTTAACATCGGGCACGATCCTGTTTACAGGTCGTGCCCTTTGTCTTTCTGCAACTCCTGATTTTCAACCAAACTCAAGTGGCCATGAACGATATCTCCGCTCCCGAGCAATACGATCTGCAAACCGCTGCCCTGAAGGTGCCGCCACATTCCATCGAGGCCGAACAGGCTGTACTCGGTGGTCTGATGCTGGACAACAACGCCTGGGAACGCGTGCTTGATCAAGTCTCCGACGGTGATTTCTATCGACATGACCACCGCCTGATCTTCCGGGCGATTGCCAAACTGGCCGATCAGAACTCCCCGATCGACGTCGTGACCCTTGCCGAGCAACTGGACAAGGAAGGTCAGACGTCGCAGGTGGGCGGCCTCGGTTACCTTGGCGAATTGGCGAAAAACACGCCGTCCGTCGCCAACATCAAGGCTTATGCGCAGATCGTCCGTCAGCGCGCGACGTTGCGCCAACTGATCGGCATCAGCACCGAGATCGCCGACAGCGCCTTCAACCCGGAAGGGCGCACCGCCGAGGAGATTCTCGACGAAGCCGAGCGTCAGATCTTCGCGATTGCCGAGGCCCGGCCAAAAACCGGTGGCCCGGTGGGCGTGAACGATTTGCTGACCAAGGCCATCGATCGCATCGACACGCTGTTCAACACGGACAACGCCATTACCGGCCTGTCCACTGGCTACACCGACCTTGATGAGAAGACCAGCGGCCTGCAGCCGGCTGACTTGATCATCGTCGCCGGTCGTCCGTCGATGGGTAAAACCACCTTCGCGATGAACCTCGTGGAAAACGCGGTACTGCGTAGCGACAAGGCGGTTCTGGTGTACTCCCTCGAGATGCCAGGCGAATCGCTGGTCATGCGTATGCTCTCGTCCCTCGGCCGCATCGACCAGACCAAGGTGCGTTCCGGCCAACTGGAAGATGACGATTGGCCGCGCCTGACCTCGGCGGTCAACCTGCTCAATGACCGCAAGCTGTTCATCGACGACACCGCCGGTATCAGCCCGTCGGAAATGCGTGCGCGTACCCGGCGTCTGGCCCGTGAGCACGGTGACATCGGCCTGATCATGATCGACTACCTGCAATTGATGCAGATTCCAGGTTCCGGCGGCGACAACCGGACCAACGAGATTTCTGAAATCTCGCGTTCCCTCAAAGCCCTGGCCAAGGAATTCAATTGCCCGGTGGTGGCGCTGTCCCAGCTCAACCGTTCCCTCGAGCAGCGACCGAACAAACGTCCGATCAACTCCGACCTCCGGGAATCCGGAGCGATCGAGCAGGATGCCGACGTGATCATGTTCGTGTACCGGGATGAGGTGTATCACCCGGAGACCGAGCACAAGGGCATTGCCGAAATCATCATCGGCAAACAGCGTAACGGTCCGATCGGCTTTATCCGCCTGGCGTTTATCGGCAAGTACACACGTTTCGAAAACCTTGCGCCGGGCAGCTACAACTTCGACGACGACGAGTAATGGCTGGCCGGTTTCAACCGGTCAGCTGTTCTTCCCCGCGTGTTATTCAGTTCCGCCGGCGACCTCCGCGCCGGTGTCGCGCGCGGAATGCTCGTTCATCTCTTGTCGGGACAACGTTACGATCAGCGCCTCTTCAACGTTCGCCAGCGAAGTTTGCAGCGCCTTGGATTGCGCGTCGTATTCGGCAAATGCAAGCGTCTCGGCGGCGTGCGCGTCATCGAGGAGCGCCTGGCGATCCTGAAACGTCTGTTGCTGCTCATCGAATTGCGCACGGTACTTGTGGGTGACGAATTCCTGCCAGAACTGCCTCGACACCAGCGCGTTGAATTCTTCAGGTGAGTTGTCCAGCGCGATGACTTTTTCGTACGCAGCATCCAGTTGCGCCTTGGTCACGTCGACTAAATTATCGAAACCCATTCGCTCCGGCTGTCCCGGCAGTTGCAGACGTTCTTTCAGGCGGTGGCGATAGAAAAGCCGGATCTCGACTTCCTCGCGGACGTGAGGTGCTGGCTGCGCCGCTGCTCCCTGCGGCCTTGATTCGAGAATTCTGGCCTCACGCTGGGCAATGTCCGCCGAGGCGATTTTGTCGACCTCATGCAAGCGGAACAACGCTTTGGAAAGTGCAGACAATTGCGGGCCTTGGGCGTGATCTCGAGCCTGGCTGCGAGCGTCGTGCACCATTGTCAGGATTTCCAGATTGGTGAACGTGAACGCCGCCCGATCACAGCAGGCTGCGTCGCCCGCCCGATCAAATACTTCTTTGCGCAGGCGTTCGGAGTCCGCGTTGTTTTCGGTAATGCTGTCGATGAGTTTCCAGACCCGTCGTTGAAGGTCGTGGTGACCGGTCGGGATGTCCAGCAAGCGTTCAAGCGTATCGAACAACCCTCCCGAACGCGGCTGCTCACGCAGTGTTCGCCACTGACTTCTTCTGGCGGTTACCTCATCGGCCGTCAGTCCTGATGTCCAGCGTGTCATCGGATCATCTGTCGCGGGTCGACTGAGGACCGGAACATGGCCTCGCGCCGTGTCGATCAAATTGTGCAGGCCCCGCAGCGGCGTTTCGGCCTCTATCAGTCGGGCATCGTAATGATCCAGCCGTAAGTGGGTCTCCGGGGACAGCGGATTGTGGCCGATATCGGTCACGTTGTTGATGCGCACCGTGTGCGCCAGTCGATCGTCCGGCGGGGCAACGACCACATCCGGAATGTCGGTGATCTGGTTGTGGCTCAGATTGAACGTGTCCAGCAATGGTTGATCGGCTATTCCGGTCGGGAAGGTGTCGATCCCGGTGTTAGCCAGATTCACCGAGCGTATGTCGGGCATATGGCTGAATTCCGGCGGGATGCCCAGTCGCGGATTGTCGTGCAACCACAGGGCTCGCAGTGTTGCGCGCTCGGACAACACGCGGGCGGTGTCGGCTGTCAGGGAAATCTGATTATTCTGCAGAAACAGTCGGGTCATCCCGCTCATTTCTCCAACGGCCGGCGGCAGCTCACGCAATTGGTTTTGTGACAGATCCAGCCAGCGCACATGACGGAAGCGGGTCAGAAAGCCTTCCGGTGAAGTGTTCAGCGCCATATTGCTCAATCTGAGAGAACCGACATGACTGAAATCGACATCGATGTCCGGCAGGGTGGGCAGCATCAGGCCACTGAGATCCAGTTCCAGGCCGATGGGCGTGCGGTCATTGGCCAGCCGCTGCGGTGTTTCCCGCCTCCAGCACTTGATAATCCTGTTACTGGCCTGGACCCGGTCGGCGCGGGTCAGTGCGTTGACCGCCAATTGATCTGCGCGAATGTACCCCCGCGGTTGCCTCCTCCAGAAAACACCCAGGCGTCGAGTTGAGTTTTCAGTACGCCGAATTCCTTTTCGAGGCTTTTGAGTTTCTTTCCCGCAGCGCCACTCTCAAGGCCCCAGAGATACTCCCGGCAGTCCTTGATGCTCTTGTTTGGAAAGAGTCGTCGGTAGCGCTGTGCTCTTGAGTTGTCGCTATCAAAGGCTGAGGGGTGGGCAGTGCTCAACAGCTCGGGGTGAGCCGTGTTCACGCGCAGCCAAAAAGCATCGAATTTCTCCCCGTACGCCGGCGGAAAGTCGTTGCCTTCGAGCAGTGTGGCCCCGTTGAGCCGGGCCATCGCCGGCAACTGCTCGGGAGTCGGATCGAGAAATGCCAGCGGCACCTCACGCAATTGGTTGTTGCGTAGATCCAGGCCGGTCAGCGCGGTCTTGTCCTGCAAGCCGCTCGGCCACTGACTGATTCCCGAATTACTCAGGTTCAGGGAGGTCAGGCCAGACATGGCACTGAAGTCAGGCGACAGTTTCAGCGCCGGGTTCTCGGAAAGATTGACCGTTTCCAGGTGACTTAACGTGCTGAGTTTTGCCGCACTCTGCTCGTCCAGTTCAATGCGGTTATTGTTCAGGGCGAGGTACTTCAGTTTGTCCATCTCGGCAATTTTCCCCGGTAACTTTTCAATCGCGCTGTGGGTGACCGCCAGATATTCCAGATTGGAAAAATTGCCCAGGAATACGTCGGCCGCGTCCGACCAGGCAATGGTGTGCAGGTCCAGCGACCGGACATGACTGAAATCCGCGCTCAAAGCCGGGAGTGGGCCGGCCCCGAGCGGTAATCTCAGCGCGTCCCCGGAGTCACGCAGCCAGCACCCCTTGATCGTCCTGGCAACGCGCTGCACCCAGAGTTTTGTCGCCGCAGTGCTGGTGGCGGGGTCGTCGTGAGTCCGGACGTATTCATCCAATTGCGCCTCCAACTGATCGAGTTCCAGCGCGCGTGCAGCCAGCCCGGTGCGTGCTGTGTCGTCCATTTCCAGAACGAAGTCCTTGGCCGCTTGCGCATCCTTGTCGGGGTGAAGGCGTTGCACCATGGTGACGTCGGCGGTATCGCCATCAAGCCTGAATGCGCCGTTACCAGCGTGGGTGGCCATCTCCGGGTGTGCAGCGGCGACGCGTCGCCAGAACCCTTCCAGCGTTTTCCAGTAGCCCGGCGCAAACGCGTTGTCATGAAGCAGCGTGACGCCGTTGATCCGCGCGCGTGCCTGCAACTGATCGGCCGGCGGGTTGAGGATCGCCTCCGGGACTTCACTCAGACGGTTCTGGCGCAAATCGACGAGTTCCAGCCCAGCCTGCTGTTCCAGACCTGTCGGCCAGTGGTCGATGCGGGTATTGCTCAGGTTCACGACTTTCAACGCCGCCATGGCGCTGAAGTCCGGTGTCTGTCCAAGGGGATTGCCAGACAGGTCGATCCGCTCAAGTCGGGAGAGTGAGCTCAGATTGGTGGCAGCCGGAACATCCAGCTGAATTTGGTTCGAACTCAGGTCCAGCGCTTTCAGGTTATGCAGGGTGGCGACAACGTCGGGCAGTTTTTCCACGGTGGAGCGGGTGAACGTCAGGCGTTCCAGACCCGAAAAGCCGCTGAGAAAGGTGTCGGAGGTGTCTGACCAGGTGATCCTGTCCAGTTCCAGCGTCCGAACATGGCCGAAGTCGGCTTTGAACGGTGGCAAAGTGGTTCCGTCCGGGGCAGGTATCAGTTTCAGCGTTGACCCGGTTTGCTGACGCCAGCAGCGCTTGATCTCCACAGCAGCGAGGTCAATCCAGGCTTTGCTGGCGGCCGGCACGGGCGATTGCGTGTAGGTGCGAGACCAGGCCATCAATTCTTTCTTGAGGTTTTTGTAATCTGTTTCGCGACGTACCAGACCGCCCGAAACATCCTCCCCCAGCGATTGGATTACGGCGCTGACTTGCTCTTCGCTCAACGACGGGTACAGCTTGCGCACGCGTGCCGCCGGGCTGTTCAGGCGATTGAGTGCGCTGGTGAAACGGTCCATCAGTTGCCGGTGCGGGGCTTGTCCGGCGCGGTGCATGCCGCCTGCGCCCGGAAGATTGACCCCGAGCCAGCCGTCCTCCGAATCGAACACAATGGCTTCCGATCGGCCCGGGCGTGTCGCGACATAAAGGTTGTCGGTACTGGCGGCGACGGCATCGTCGGCACGGACAATGCGCATCACTGGCGTCAACGCAGTGGAGGCTTCGGGATCGTGCAGGGCTTGATAGGCGATATTTTCAATCACCGCGAAGAGCTTGCCGTCAAATCGGTGCAGGCCATCAGTGCCGGGCTCGACGCCGGCAAAGTCCAGCGCTGTGCGAAAAGCCTGCAACCGACTGTCGCTCAGCGCAAAAGTGATCGGCGAGTCGTCCTGCTCATACCACAGCTTGCTCTGCGGATCGCGAACCAGCACCGGCCCCGACGGTTGCAGTTCGCTGGTCAGTCTCGCGCGCTGCTGGCCGGTGTGGGGATCGACCCCGACAGACACGACACCCACGTCCATTACATCGACGTAGCGGCGTCCCTTGAACGTGATGAATCCGTCTACGTCGGCCGGCGGAAGCGCCGTTTTCGTCGCGATCCGGTAATGTTCCAGCGATCGCTGCGCAGGTGCCGAGACGATGTCCACCGAGGGTGTCTGGCTGATAGTGACCGGCACTGGAGTAATGGCTTCCAGGTCAGCCTGGGCGGGGGTTCTGCCCGCAGGTGTCGGGTTTCGTGGCCTTGGTAAGGTCGGAATATCGAAGTCCAGATGTGCCAGGGTGTCCGGTCGCGGCAAATGTATGTTGTCCGTTTGCACGGGGCGTGTGTGCACCTCAACGTTGACGGTGCTGCGGGTCGGCGGTTTTACAGGCATGAATGTTTCGTCCTTGAAGAGTGTTGCTTCAACTTCCGCTAATGGGTCGTTGAGCAGTTTCGGCGTCATTGCCGGGTTTGTGCCGGATGCGGCGGGTCGCCGACCGGCGCTGCCGTGCCGGTCGGTGCAATTGTTCAGTCCGCGAGATCGAAGATTTTTTGTGCGGTTCTGCCATCGATGGTTTCGCGCCATATGCGCACGTGAGGTCGGCCGGCCAGTTCATCCAGACGTTGCGATGTCACGCCCGATCGACTCTGCGCGAGGGTTTTCAGGTGGCCACCCTTGACCTTGAAGTTCAGCGCCGGGCTGTCCTGCTTTTCATAGTGAAAGTGGACGTGCCACAGGGGGTCACCGGTTTGCCTGTCATTCACCGAGTAGATGCTGAGAAACTCCTTCTGCTCACCTTTACCTCGCGCCACCCGATTGTGGGTTTGTTTGACGCTCAGATGACCGTGGCTGATCAGATACGCCACCCGGTCGGCACTCAGAACAGTTTTGTCCTTGTACAGCCGCACCCGAATGTCCTCGCCCTCGCTGCGCAAACGCTGACTGTTTTCGCGCAGGCGCTGAATCAGCGGCTCGACATCCGTTGCGAGCGGGTTGGGTGACTGTTCGATCTGCACACGCAATTCGTCGAGTTCTTCTGCCTTGGCGCCAAGCCTGTCGAGTATGTTGCTGGCGGTTTCCTTCGCTCTCTCATCCTGACGAGCGCCGGCCAATTGAGCCTCGATGGCTGCAAGGCTCTCGTCGGCTTCGGTCATCAGGACGCCAAGGGTCTTGTCTTGCGTCGTGACGATCTTTTGCCATTCGCCTTCCTTGCGTTCATAGGTCCGCAACGTCTGAGTCGGATTGTCGGCGCTCATCACATCAATCACTTCGTCGCCCGCCGGGGTTCGCCGCGACTGGCCGATACAGATCTTGAAATGGCCATGATGGCGGGCGCGGAACACGCGCTTGGGCGGCGGCGTTACCCCGGTGCGGTCCTGTGCGGGGATGAAGTCGAAGTCGATGGGTTGGTCATGGATCGGTAGCACCATGACTCTTTCCAGATCCTGGTCGTAGCGTGCCAACCGTTCTTCAAGAGTGTTTTCGAAGGCACGTATGGCTTTGGTGATTTCGTTTCTCGAGTTCACATGCGCCGGATCAGGCGGCAGGGAAAAGCGTTCGTAAGACGCCCGGATCGCTGCGCACTGGTCGAGCAACGTGCTCAGTACGGCGATGCGGGCGTTGTCCGGCATACGCTCGATGGCTTGAAAGGCCGTGGTCGCCTCCGAGAACGCGATCGCCAGTTTCGCCGGAACAAAATCTGCGCCCATCGGCACCTCCGTCAGCAGACGGCTGCGCGCATCGATCCAGCGCGCGGTCACGGCGTGAATATCGGTCGGGTCGAAACCCACTTCCGTCAGCTCACTCTGTGATGAAGGCGAGCTTTTGAGGGCGTCACTCGCGATTTGTTGGCGCTTTTCCATGAGCGCCAGTTTGTTCGCCAGATAGCTCGCAGCTGTGCGATAGGCCTCAAGAATATCCACGGGCGTGCGCAGCTCCTGCATGTGCCGCGCATCCCTGACGAACATCAGGCGGGTGTAGGCAGCGACTTGCGCTATCTGCCTTTCGAGTAATTCCTTTTTGTAAACGGTGCTGGTTTTGACCATGGCCAGCGCCTCGCGCTGGTTCAGGTAAAAACTGGCGGAGTCATCCAGTAGAAGCATCAAGCGGCGAATCTGTACTTCCATCGCCACGGCGGCGCCTCTTTCACCCTCTTTGCCTCTTGCTTCGCGCCATTCGGTTTCCAGTTGCCGGGAGTCCACGACCGCCTGATTGATCGCCTCCGTGTCGTTTTTCAGGCGCAGCTCCAGGCTGGCCACTGCCGTGGCGGCGATGTTGCTGGTCCTGGTCCTCGGCATGCCGCTGATGCCGCCGACCAGAATGCCCACCCAGCCATCCACCGCGTCGTGGGCAATCGGTTCCGAGCGGCCCGGGCGTGACGCGACATACAGGTTCTGCTCGTCACGGGCGACAGCATCCTCTGGCCGGACAATGCGCATGACCGGTGTTTGCGGCGAGGAAGAATCCTGATCATGGAGAACCTGATACGCGTTTTTTTCGATCACCACGTACAGTTTTCCCAAGTAGCGGTGCAGCTTGTCAGGGCCCGGCTCGACGCCAGTGAAATCCAGATCGGTGCGAAAACCCTGCAGGCGGCTGACCGGCAACGGGTAGGTGACTGGTACAAAATCAGCCAGCGGGCGCCAGAGTTGACTGCTGATGTCGTATGACAAAGTCGGCCCGGAAGGCAGCAATTCGCTCGACAGTTTTGCCCGATACCGGCCCGTTTCCGGTTCGCTCACGATATGCACGACGCCGCCCTCCGCCACGTTGCCGTAGCGACGCCCCTTGAACGTCCTGAATCCCTCGGCGTCGGCGTGCGGAAGCGGGGCCTCGGTGCTGATCCAGTAATGTCTGAGCGGTTGTTGCGATGCCGGATTGAGCACTTCGGCGGCGGATAAAGGCCGGCTGATGGTGACCGCTGGCGCCGCAGTGATTGCCTCCAGGTCTACGTCTGCCGGCGTGCTGTCCGGGCGTTGAGCTGTTCGCAGTGCGTGGGCGGCGGGCGAGTCGATCTGGCGCCGTACAGCGGCGGTTGTCGGTTCATTGGGGCGTGTATGGACATCCACGCTGGTGACGCCCCTGGCGGGTGGTTTCGGTGACATGTCTTCATCCTTGAAGAGGGAAATAGGTTCGCGGTTTCAGCGCGCCAGTTCGAAGATTTTTTGTGCGGTTCGGCCATCAAGGGTTTCCCGCCAGATCGCCACATGCGGCCGCCCGGCTTGCTCATCCCGACGTTGCGCGGCACTGCCCGTTGCGCTTTGTGCCAGGGTCTTGAGGTGACCGCCCTTGACCATGAAATCCAGCGCCGGGCTGTTGTTTTTTTCGTAATGAAAATGCGCCTGCCACAGCGGCTCGCCCGTCTGTCTGTCGTTCAGCGAATAGATATCGAGGAAGTGCTTGTACTTGCCCTTGCCTTGTACCAGCCGTGCCTGGGTTTTGTTCACGCTCAGGTGATCCTGGCTGATCAGATACGCCACCCGGTCGGCGCTCAGAAAGGACTTGTCCTTGTACAAGCGGATCCGGATGTCTTCGCCCTCGCGGCGCAAGCGCTGGCTGTCTTGTCGCAGGCGCTGGACGAGCACGGCGATGTCGTTTTTCGCCGGGTTCGGCGCGCGTTCGATCTGTCGACCGAGATCGTCGAGCGCTTCGGCTGCATCGCCCAGTTGCTCGACGATGTTGGTGGCGTTGCGTTTTGCCCGCTCATCCTTGCGGGCGGTATTGAGGTGCGTCTCGGTCTGTTCAAGATGAATACCGGCCTGGGTGATCAGGGTCGCCAGATTCCTTTCTTGTGTAGCCACCAATCGTTGCCATTCGCCTTCGCGACGCTCGTAGGTCTGCATGACCTTTGCCGGGTTGTGCGGGTCCATGACATCGATCAGTTCTTCGCCCAATGCGGTGCGGCGTGTCTGTCCGACGCGGATCTTGTAGACACCGTGGTGTTTGCTGCGAAACATTCTTTTGGCTTGTGGTGCCGGCTGGTTTTTGCGTTGGGCAGGGATGAAGTCGAAATCGATAGACTGATCCTGGGACGGCAGCGACGTGGTTCTTTCAAGGTCGCGGTGATCGACAGCGATGCGGTTTTCGAGGGTGTTTTCAAAGGCCTGAATGGCTTCGATGATTTCCTGCCGCGAGCTGGCATGCACCGGCCCGGGTGGCAGTTCGAGGTCTTCATACGAGGCCCTGATCGCTGCGCACTGGTCGACCAGATTGCTCAATACCGCCATGCGTGCCGCCACCGGAATACTGTCGATGTCGCGAAATGCGAAGGTTGTTTCGGTAAAGGCGTAGGCAAGGTGGATCGGTTTGAAGTTGTTGTCGGTAATCGGCACATCGGTCAGCAAGCGGCTTTTTGCATCGACCCAGAATGCCTTGGTCTCATGGATTTCCGTTGGATAGAAACCCAGGTCGAGCAGTTCGCTTTCCGAAGCACGCGCTCGCTTGATTATGTCGAGGGCAATCAGTTGGCGTTTTTCCAACAGTGCCAGTTTGCTTTTCAGGTAATTGACCGTCGAGCGATAGGCGTGGAAAGGGTCATTGTAGAAAGAGATGTCCAGCCGTTTGCGTGAATCACCGGCACTCATCAGCCGTGTATAGGCTTCAATGCGTTTTTTCTGAATGTTGTGCAGATCGCTGGCGTAAAGGGTGCTGCCTTTGATGGGTTGCAGAGTATCCCGTTCGTCGAGGTAGAAGTTGGCGGTCTTCTCCAGCGACGCCAGTTGTCGATGAAGCTGCACTTCAAGTTGTACGAGCGCGCCTTTCTCGGCTTCTTTGCCTTGCACCGCACGCCAGGCAGCTTCCAGTACATCAGTACGCGTTGCCGCCTGATTGATCAGTTCGGTCTGGGTCTGCAATTCCAGTATCAGATCAGCCGCTGTAAGGCGTTGCACCTTGTCGGGTTTCGTGCGGCGCATGCCGCCTGCTCCGGCAATGACGATGCCCCGCCAGCCATGCTGTTCATCGAACACGATTGGCTCGGATCTGCCCGGGCGTGTTGCGACAAAGCGGTTGTCGCCATCTGCGGCGATGGCATCTTCGGAGCGCACGATACGCATCACCGACGACTGCGCGGTGGAGGCCTCGGGGTCATGCAGAACCTGATAGGCGCGGCGTTCAATCACCGCGTAGCGTTTGCCGTCAAAGCTGTGCAGCCCATGGCTGTCGGGCTCGACATCGGTGAAGTCGAGATCCGTCAGAAAACCTTGCAGGCGTGTCTCGGTCAACGGATACAACATCTCGGTGGCGGGCTCCACTGACGGGTGCCAGAGTTTTCCGTCGGCGGCCCGCACCAACACTGGCCCCGAAGGGCTCAGCTCGCTCGCCAGCCGGGCGCGATACAAGCCGTTTTCCGCGATTGCCGCAACTTGTACGGTGCCGCCGGGCACATCGACGTACTGGCGACCTTTGTAGAGTCGCAAGCCTTGCTCATTGGCTTGCGGAAGATGCGCATCGGTGCTGATCCGGTAATGCGTCAGCGGCATTGGCCCGGGCACGGCTGCGGGCAGCGTCGCGGGTGTTGGCTGGATGGTGACGGCGGGCACTGGCTGGATTGCATCGAGGTCGACGGCAGCCGGCGTTCTGCCCGGGCGTACAACGCGCGGTGCCGTTATCGCCGTCGCGAGAAGGGCGTCGGCAGGCGTTGGCGTATCGGGTCTTGGTGCAGATCCGCTTGTCGGTTCGCCGGGGCGAGCGTGGATCTCTACGGTGACAATGCCTCTGGAAGGCGGTTTGGGTGACATTGCTTCATCCTTGAAGGGTTGTCGTACTGGGCGCCGGCGCCCCGGAGGGCAACGGTGTGTCGGGTTCGACTGGCGCAGGTCGCAGTGCGGAAATGGGCGCGGTAGGGCGGTTTTCTGGTCAATGGCACGGGCCCAGAGAGAAACCGACCACAGCCGTCGGAATTGGTCAAAATTTGTGCTATATTCCGCGCCCGCGAAATTCAATGAAAGCCAACACCGGTTATCGACATGCAAGCAGCCAAGCCGTTATTTGACTATCCAAAGTACTGGGCCGAATGTTTCGGGCCAGCGCCATTCCTGCCGATGAGCAGGGAGGAGATGGATCAGCTTGGCTGGGATTCCTGCGACATCATCATCGTTACCGGTGATGCTTACGTCGATCACCCGTCGTTCGGCATGGCGATCATCGGCCGGCTGCTGGAGTCGCAAGGCTTCCGCGTTGGGATCATCGCGCAGCCAAACTGGCAGTCGAAAGACGACTTGATGAAGCTCGGCGAGCCGAACCTGTTCTTCGGCGTCGCGGCCGGCAACATGGACTCGATGATCAACCGCTACACCGCCGACAAGAAAATCCGTTCCGACGACGCCTACACCCCTGGCGGTATGGCCGGCAAGCGGCCGGATCGCGCGAGCCTGGTTTACAGCCAGCGCTGCAAAGAGGCCTACAAGCACGTGCCAATCGTGCTTGGCGGCATCGAAGCTTCCCTGCGTCGCATCGCGCACTACGACTACTGGCAGGATCGCGTGCGTAACTCGATCCTGATCGACGCCAGCGCCGACATTCTGCTGTACGGCAACGCCGAACGCGCAATTGTCGAAGTGGCCCAGCGTCTGTCCTACGGGCACAAGATCGAAGACATCACCGACGTGCGCGGCACCGCATTCATTCGTCGTGACACGCCGCAAGGCTGGTACGAAGTTGACTCGACGCGTATCGACCGTCCGGGCAAGGTCGACAAGATCATCAACCCGTACGTCAACACCCAGGACACCCAGGCTTGCGCCATCGAGCAAGAGAAGGGGCCGGTCGAAGATCCGCAGGAAGCCAAGGTCGTGCAGATTCTGGCCAGCCCGCGCATGACCCGCGACAAGACCGTGATTCGTCTGCCATCGGTTGAAAAGGTCCGTGGCGACGCCGTTCTGTATGCTCACGCCAACCGCGTGCTGCACCTGGAAACCAACCCGGGCAACGCCCGCGCGCTGGTGCAGAAGCATGGCGAAGTCGACGTCTGGTTCAACCCGCCGCCGATTCCGATGACCACTGAAGAAATGGACTACGTGTTCGGCATGCCTTACGCCCGTGTTCCGCACCCGGCGTACGGCAAGGAGAAGATCCCGGCCTACGACATGATCCGTTTCTCGGTAAACATCATGCGTGGCTGCTTTGGCGGCTGCACCTTCTGCTCGATCACCGAGCACGAAGGCCGGATCATCCAGAACCGCTCCGAAGAGTCGATCATTCGCGAAATCGAAGAGATCCGCGACAAGGTGCCAGGCTTCACCGGCGTCATCTCCGACCTTGGCGGCCCGACCGCGAACATGTACCGCATCGCCTGCAAAACGCCGGAAATCGAATCCGCGTGCCGCAAGCCGTCCTGCGTGTTCCCGGGCATCTGCCCGAACCTGAATACCGACCACTCGTCGCTGATTCAGTTGTACCGCAGCGCCCGCGCCTTGCCGGGTGTGAAGAAGATCCTGATCGCCTCCGGCCTGCGTTACGACCTCGCGGTCGAGTCGCCGGAATACGTCAAAGAGCTGGTGACCCACCACGTTGGCGGTTACCTGAAGATCGCCCCGGAACACACCGAGGAAGGTCCGCTCAACCAGATGATGAAACCGGGCATTGGCAGCTATGACAAGTTCAAGCGCATGTTCGAGAAGTACACCAAGGAAGCGGGCAAAGAGCAGTACCTGATTCCGTACTTCATTGCCGCGCATCCGGGCACCACTGACGAAGACATGATGAACCTGGCCTTGTGGCTCAAGGGCAATGGCTTCCGGGCTGACCAGGTGCAGGCGTTCTACCCGTCACCGATGGCCACTGCCACCGCGATGTACCACTCGGGCAAGAACCCACTGCGTAAGGTCACTTACAAGAGCGACGGCGTGACCATCGTCAAGAGCGAAGAGCAGCGTCGTTTGCACAAGGCGTTCTTGCGTTATCACGATCCGAAAGGCTGGCCGATGCTCCGTGAGGCGCTGATCCGCATGGGTCGCGCTGACCTGATCGGTTCGGGCAAGGATCAGCTGATCCCGACGCATCAGCCGGCCACCGACAGCTACCAGAGCGCACGTCGCAAGAACTCGACACCGGCCGGTAGCCATAAAGTGGCGAAGGAAGGCAAAGAGAAGACCACCAAGATTCTCACCCAGCACACCGGTCTGCCGCCGCGTGCCAGTGACGGTGGTAATCCTTGGGACAAGCGTGAGCAGGCCAAGGCTGCGGCGTTCGCCCGCAACCAGCAAGCGGCCAAGGAACGCAAGGACGCCGCCAAGGGCAAAGGGCCGAAGCCGACCCGTAAGCCAGTGGTACCGCGCTAAGCTGCTCTAAGCTCAACAGAACGCCAACCTTCGGGTTGGCGTTTTGCATTTCAGGGTTCAGGAGTTGTGTTGTAACCACTGTCCTCATCGCTGGCTTGCCAGCGATGGCGTCAGGTCAGGCACCCCATTAACACCTGCCCGCCACATTTAGGCGCAACTTCGCTAAACCATTTCCCCGCATCGCCCGATTTTGGTGCTGTACTGCCCTGAGCATCCCACTAAAGCGCCCAAGCCTCTGCATGGCATAAGTCTTGCGCGCTTTCGAATACGCTTAGGCTCGCAGGAGGCACGCCGTGTCGATTCATGTCGCATTGCATCACGTCACGCATTACCGCTACGACCGCGCTGTCGAACTCGGCCCGCAGATCGTTCGCCTGCGCCCGGCCGCCCACAGCCGCACGCGGATTCTCTCGTACGCGCTGAAAGTCTCGCCCGAGCAGCACTTCATCAACTGGCAGCAAGACCCGCAGGGCAACTACCTCGCACGCTTGGTGTTCCCCGAGAAAACCGACGAGCTGCGCATCGAAGTCGATCTTCTGGCGGAGATGGCGGTATTCAATCCGTTCGACTTTTTCCTCGAACCGTACGCCGAGAAAATCCCCTTCGCCTACGCTGCCGATGAGCGCAAGGAACTGTCGCCGTACCTCGAAACGCTGCCGCTGACACCGAAATTCAAAGCCTATCTGGACGCCATCGACCGCACACCATTGCCTGCTGTGGACTTTCTGGTGGCGCTCAATCAGCGTCTGAGCGAGGACATCGGCTACCTGATTCGCATGGAACCGGGCGTGCAAACGCCGGAACACACCCTCGAACACGCCTCCGGTTCCTGCCGGGATTCGGCGTGGTTACTGGTGCAACTGTTGCGTAACCTCGGGCTGGCGGCGCGATTCGTCTCCGGCTACCTGATTCAACTGACTGCCGATGTGAAAAGCCTCGACGGCCCCTCCGGCACCGAAGTCGACTTCACTGACCTGCACGCCTGGTGCGAGGTGTATCTGCCGGGCGCCGGCTGGATTGGCCTCGACGCTACGTCGGGGCTGTTTGCTGGTGAAGGGCATATTCCGCTGGCCTGTAGTCCTGATCCCTCTTCGGCAGCGCCGATCAGCGGGATGGTCGAACCTTGCGAAACACAGTTCAGCCACGAAATGTCGGTCGAGCGGATCTGGGAGGCGCCGCGCGTCACTAAGCCCTACACCGATGAGCAGTGGCTGGCGATTCAGGCGCTGGGGCGGCAGATCGATGCCGACTTGCTGGAAGGCGATGTGCGCCTGACCATGGGCGGCGAACCGACCTTCGTTTCCATCGATGACCCGGACGGTGCCGAGTGGAACACCGCTGCGTTAGGTGAGGACAAGCGTCGGCTCTCCGCGGAGCTGTTCCAGCGCATGCGCAAACATTACGCGCCGCAGGGTCTGGTGCATTTCGGGCAGGGCAAGTGGTATCCCGGCGAGCAATTGCCGCGCTGGTCGCTGAATTGCTATTGGCGCCGGGACGGCGTGCCGATCTGGCACAACGACGCGTTGATTGCCGACGAGCAGCAGGACTATGGCGCCAATGGTGAGTTGGCGGGACGCTTTCTGGCGAGTGTCGCCGAACGCCTGAAATTGCCTACACGCTTTGTGTTCCCGGCCTACGAGGACAATTTCTACTACCTCTGGCGTGAGGGTACGTTACCGGGCAACGTCAGCGCCGAAGACTCGCGTCTGGAAGAGCCTCTGGAGCGTGCGCGCCTGCGCAAAGTCTTCAGTCAGGGGCTCGATAAAGTCATCGGTCAGGTGCTGCCGTTGGCGCGTAATGCCAAAGGCGATCAATGGCAGAGCGGGCGCTGGTACCTGCGCGACGAGCATTGCCGACTGGTGCCGGGAGATTCGCCGCTGGGCTATCGTTTGCCGCTCGGTTCGCAGCCTTGGGTGAAAGCGGCGGAGTACCCGTTCATTCATCCCCAGGATCCGAATCAGGACTTTCCCGAACTGCCGGATGCCGCGCAACTCAACCATCATGCCGAACCGGCCAGCGCCGAGGAGCGCGCGCCGAAAATCAACGAATCCGCCGACTGGCTGACCCGCACGGCGTTCTGCGCCGAGGCGCGCGAGGGGCGTTTGTATCTGTTCATGCCGCCGCTGGAACAGGTCGAGGATTATCTGCAACTGGTGGCGGCCATCGAAGCCACCGCTGCAGAACTGCATTGCCCGGTGCTGCTGGAAGGCTATGAGCCGCCGAGCGATCCGCGCCTGAGCAACTTTCGCATCACCCCGGATCCGGGCGTGATCGAGGTCAACGTGCAGCCGTCCGCCAGTTGGGACGAGTTGGTCGAGCGCACCGAGTTTCTTTATGAAGAAGCGCGGCAAACTCGCCTGACCACCGAGAAGTTCATGATCGATGGCCGCCACACTGGCACCGGCGGCGGTAATCATTTTGTTCTCGGTGGTGCGACGCCGGCGGATTCGCCGTTCCTGCGCCGCCCCGATCTGCTGCGCAGCCTGATCAGTTATTGGCACAATCATCCGTCGCTGTCCTACCTGTTTTCCGGCTTGTTCATCGGCCCGACGTCTCAGGCGCCGCGCGTCGACGAGGCGCGCAATGACGCGCTGTACGAGCTGGAAATCGCTTTTGCGCAGATGCCGGAACCCGGCGAGGAGTGCGCGCCGTGGCTGGTCGATCGACTGCTGCGCAACCTGCTGATCGACGTCACGGGCAACACTCATCGCGCCGAATTCTGCATCGACAAACTGTATTCGCCGGACGGCGCCACCGGGCGTCTCGGCTTGCTTGAGTTGCGCGCCTTTGAAATGCCGCCCCATGCACGCATGAGTCTGGCCCAGCAATTGTTGCTGCGTGCGCTGGTTGCGCGCTTTTGGCGCGAGCCCTATGCGCCGCCGAAACTGGCGCGTTGGGGCACCGAGTTGCACGACCGTTTTATGTTGCCGCACTTTATCGAGCAGGATTTCGCCGACGTTATCGTCGAACTCAACAGCGCCGGTTATCCGTTGCGAGCGGAATGGTTCGCGGCGCATCTGGAGTTTCGTTTTCCCAAGGTCGGCGACTACGCCGTCAATGGCATCGAGCTGGAACTGCGTCAGGCCCTTGAGCCGTGGCACGTGTTGGGCGAGGAGGGCACGGCAGGCGGCACGGTGCGCTATGTCGATTCGTCGCTGGAGCGATTGCAGGTCAAGCTCAAAGGGTTGCCGCCGCAGCGCTATCTGCTGACCTGCAATGGCGTCGCGGTGCCGTTGCACCCGACCGGGCGAGTTGGCGAGTTTGTCGCTGGGGTGCGTTACCGCGCCTGGCAACCGGCCAACTGCTTGCAACCAACAATTGCTGTACACGCGCCGTTGGTATTCGACTTGCTCGACACCTGGATGGGCCGCTCGCTGGGTGGTTGCCAATACCATGTCGCGCATCCGGGTGGGCGTAATTACGAGACGCTACCGGTCAATGCCAACGAAGCGGAGAGCCGGCGTATGGCGCGATTCTTCCGCGTCGGACACACGCCAGGGAAACTTCCTATACCGAACGTGGAAATCAGTGACGAGCTACCGATGACAATCGATTTACGACGCTTCCAAATCGTACGCGACGCTTAGATTTTTCGTCTATCCGCACGTCATGTGCCTGCGTTAGTCTGACCGTTCCCTGCTGTCTGCCGAGCTTTCCATGCCTGACCTGCTAGACCGCTACCCGCTGACGGCGGGCACTTATCACGAACTGCTCGACAGCAGTGGCGCAGTGCGCCCGCACTGGCAGCGACTGTTCGATCAGTTACAGCGCAGCACCCCGGCGCAACTGATGCAGCGTCAAGCGTTGCTGGCCCGGCAGATTCAGGAAAACGGCGTCACCTATAACGTCTATGCCGACCCGAAAGGTGCGGATCGGCCGTGGGAACTGGATCTGCTGCCGCATGTGATTGCGGCGGATGAATGGCAGCAATTGGCGGCCGGGATCGCCCAGCGTGCGCGGCTGCTCAACGCTGTGTTGGCTGATTTGTATGGGCCGCAGCGGCTGATCAGCGAAGGCTTGCTGCCGGCGGAACTGGTGTTTGGTCACAATAACTTTCTTTGGCCGTGTCAGGGCATCGCGCCGCCGGAAGGTGCTTTTCTGCATTTGTACGCGGTTGATCTGGCGCGAACGCCGGATGGCCGTTGGTGGGTGACCGCGGATCGCACGCAAGCACCGTCGGGCGCCGGTTATGCGCTGGAAAACCGCACCATCGTCTCCCGTGCTTTTCCCGAGTTGTACCGCGACCTGAAGGTGCAGCATCTGGCCGGTTTCTTCCGCACCTTGCAGGAAACCCTCGCGCGTCAGGCGCCGAGCGGCGATGAGGTGCCGCTGGTGGTATTGCTGACGCCGGGACGCTTCAACGAAAGCTACTTCGAACATTTGTATCTGGCCCGCCAGCTCGGTTATCCGCTGGTCGAAGGCGGCGACCTGACGGTGCGCGATGCCACGGTCTACCTGAAAACCCTCAGCGGCTTGCGGCGGGTTCACGCGATCATGCGCCGCCTCGACGACGACTTCTGCGATCCGCTGGAGCTGCGCACCGATTCGGCGCTCGGCGTTCCGGGCTTGCTTGAAGCGGTTCGTCAGGGCCGCGTGCTGGTGGCCAACGCATTGGGCAGCGGTGTGCTGGAATCGCCGGGCCTGCTCGGGTTTCTGCCGAAAATAAATCAATACCTGTTTGGCGAAGAGTTGATCCTGCCGTCCATCGCGACCTGGTGGTGCGGTGAGGCGCCGGTGCTGGCTCAGGCGTTGGAAAAACTCCCCGAGTTGCTGATCAAACCGGCCTTCCCCTCGCAAAGCTTCGCGCCGGTGTTTGGTCGTGATTTGAGTGAAAAACAGCGTCAGCAACTGGCTGAGCGCATGCAGGCGCGGCCTTATGCCTATGTCGCGCAAGAATTGGCTCAGCTCTCCCAAGCGCCGATCTGGCAGCCTGAGGACGGTCAACTGCAACCCCGTGCTATTGGTATGCGTATGTACGCGGTGGCCAGTCGTGACGGCTATCGCGTGCTGCCCGGTGGGTTGACCCGGGTCGCCGCTGAGGCCGATGCCGAGGTGGTGTCGATGCAACGCGGCGGGGCAAGCAAGGACACCTGGGTGCTTGGTGATCGGCCGCCAAGTGGCGAACAATGGAAAACCCAGCGCAATGTCGGCGTGCACGATCTGGTACGCCGCGATCCGTACCTGCCGTCGCGGGTGGTGGAAAACCTGTTCTGGTTTGGTCGTTATTGCGAGCGCTGCGATGACAGTGCGCGGCTGCTGCGCATCATGCTGACGCGTTACGTCGACGGTGATGACCCGCAAGCGTTGCAGGCAGCGGTCGAGCTCGGTGAGCGATTGACGCTGTTGCCGGATGAAGGCGAGCTGCCGGAGCGGCTGTTGGCGGCGCTGCTCGGCGAAGACTGGTCGTTCAGCCTGCGCTCCAACCTGCAACGCTTGCAATGGGCCGCTTCGCAGGTGCGTGGCAAGCTCTCGCGAGAGAACTGGCAGGCGTTGGTGGAATTGCAGCGCGAAGCGATGGAGCTGGACACCGATGAGCCGGATTTCGGCGAGTTGCTGGATTTCCTCAACCGTCTGGTGATGTCACTGGCGGCGCTGTCCGGGTTTGCCCTGGACGACATGACCCGCGACGAGGGCTGGCGCTTCCTGATGATCGGCCGCCGTATCGAGCGCCTGCAGTTTCTCAGCAGCAGCCTCGCGGCGTTTCTGCGTGGCGCCGGGGCGTTCGATCAGGCGGGGCTGGAATGGCTGTTGGAGCTGGGCAACAGCAGCATCACTTATCGGTCACGCTATTTGGCGGTGGCGCAGCTGATTCCAGTGCTCGACCTGTTGCTGCTCGACGAGCAGAACCCGCACGCGGTGTTGTTCCAGTTGAAACTGGTCACCCGCACGGTGAAACGTTTGAACGATGATTTCGCTGCGCCACGGGAGGCGGGTTTGTCATCACTGGTCGAGCGTCTGGCGCGATTCGATCTGGGCTGTCTGGAAAACCCGTTGTTCGGTGAGTCCAGCGTGCGTGCGGCGCTCGATGGTCTGGCGGACTTGCTGCAAGAGATTGCCGAGGCCAGTGGGCAAGTCTCGGATCGCCTGGCCCTGCGCCATTTTGCTCACGTCGATGATGTCAGCCAGCGTACGGTGTCCGTCTGATGAGTGCTCAGTACCAGATTTTCCACGACACCTGTTATCACTACGACAGCCCGGTTTCGCTGGCGCAGCAACTGGCGCATCTGTGGCCTCGTGAATGCACCTGGCAGCGTTGCACCGAACGGCAACTGCTGATCAGTCCGGAGCCGACGGCGCGGCGCGATGAGCTGGATGTATTCGGCAATCCGCTGACCCGACTCGCGTTCGAGCGACCGCATGATGAGTTGCAGGTCAATGCGCGGCTCAGCGTCGAAGTGCTGGCGCGGCCGGCGCTCGACTTCAATCAATCCCCCGCGTGGGAGCAGACCCGCGACGCGCTGACCTACAGCAGCCAGCCGTTGTCTGCCGATTTGCTTGAGGCTTGCCGCTATCGTTTTCAGTCACCGTACGTGCATTTGAAGCGCAGTTTTGTCGAGTTCTCGCACAGTTGTTTTGCGCCGGGGCAGCCGTTGCTGATGGGCGTGCAGGCGTTGATGCAGAAGATCTTCAGTGAATTCACCTTTGACGCCGAGGCCACCCAGGTGGCGACGCCGCTGGTAGAAGTGCTGGAGCGGCGGCGTGGGGTCTGTCAGGACTTCGCGCATCTGATGCTGGCGTGTGTGCGCTCCCGCGGCCTGGCCGCGCGTTATGTCAGCGGCTATCTGCTGACCCAGCCGCCACCGGGGCAGCCGCGATTGATCGGCGCCGATGCATCGCATGCGTGGGTGTCGGTGTTTTGCCCGGTATTGGGCTGGGTGGATTTTGATCCGACCAACAACGTGCAACCTGCGCTGGAGCACATCACGCTGGCCTGGGGCCGGGACTTCTCCGATGTGTCGCCGCTACGCGGGGTGATCCTCGGCGGCGGCAACCACGATCCGGAAGTACGCGTCACCGTGATGCCCCTGGATTAACGCAGATCAAACTGTAGGAGTGAGCCTGCTCGCGATAGCGGGGTGTCAGGCAGCAGATGTTTGACTGATACGCCGCTATCGCGAGCAGGCTCACTCCGACAAGGGAATTGGGGTGTTCGGAAAGGGGGCTGTGAGGGCCGGCAGTGAAACCGCCAGCCCCGTCACAAATCCGCAGGGTCTGATTCGATCATCAAACCCGGTGGGGCTCAGGCGTCGGGCGCCTGATCTTTCGGTGCTTCAGTTGCATCAACATCGTCTTCCGTTGCCACTTCACCCTCAGGGTTCAGTGCTGCTTCTTCAGCGGTTTGTTTCTTGCGCTGAAGTTTTTCCTCTTTCTTCTGTTCCTTTGCCAAGTCGCGTTGACGTTTGGCGAAGGAGTAATTGGGTTTGGCCATGGGCGATCCTCTAGGGTCGAAGGTGAGGTTGAGCGGCGCGTATTCTGCCCTGTATCGACGTCAGAGGGTTAACCGGGTTTTTGGTCGACCCACTTTGGCGTGACGGTCGGCTTCCAGTTATCCAAGGCATCGAGCAGCGTTTGCGGCGATTCGCTCACTTGCAGCATGTCACGGTGTGGCGCGCGAACGAAGCCTTCGCCGACGATATGGTCGAGAAATGCAGTGAGTTTGCTGTAGAAACCGTTCACTTCCAGCAAGCCCAACGGCTTGCCGTGATAGCCGAGCTGGCCCCAGGTCCAGACTTCAAACAGCTCTTCGAGCGTGCCGAGGCCGCCGGGCAGCGCGATAAACGCATCGCTGAGTTCGGCCATCCGCGCCTTGCGCGCATGCATGCCATCGACCACTTCCAGGCGTGTCAGGCTTTTGTGGCCGATTTCCTTGTCCATCAGGCTTTGCGGAATGATGCCGATCACTTCACCGCCAGCGGCCAATGCCGCATCGGCAACGATACCCATCAAACCCACGGCGCCACCGCCGTAGACTAGGGTCAGCTTGCGCTCGGCGAGCGCCCGGCCAAGGGCGACGGCCGCTTCGGTATACGCCGGAACAGTGCCAGCGTTGGCACCACAAAATACACACACGGATTTCAGAGACATGCCTTCCTCCTGGGTCAATCCGTCACAGGGTAATGGCTGGCACGCCTTGATCCAAGGGCTAAACTTCGCGCTTGGGCATTTCGCAGGTGCCGCTGGCACCACAGGCATACGCGGCAAGCAGGCTGCACAACAGGCCGTTAAAGATCATCACTGGCACTCCGTCTCAAGGGGATGCGCCGATCATAGGTTCTGCTGGTTGATCTGGCCGTTAGATTGTGTCGATGAGTGTCATAGCCTGAAAGTTGTATACAATTTTTGACTCAAGTCATAGGAACTTGCGAAGATTTCAGGCAGTCTTTCAACCATTAGTGTTTTTGTTAACCCTGCCTTGGAGATTCACCATGTTTTCCAAAGTTGTTGCGGTATCCCTGCTGGCGCTGGCCAGCAGCCAATTGATGGCTGCCGAGTGCAAAACCACCGTTGACTCCACCGATCAGATGTCCTTCAACACCAAGGAAATCGTGATCGACAAGAGCTGCAAGACCTTCACCGTCGAACTGACCCACTCCGGCAGCCTGCCGAAGAACGTCATGGGCCATAACCTGGTGATCAGCAAAGAAGCTGACATGCAGCCAATCGCCACCGATGGCCTGGCCGCCGGCATCGACAAGAATTACCTGAAAGAAGGCGATGCTCGCATCATCGCCCACACCAAAATCATCGGCGCCAAGGAAACCGACTCGTTGACCTTCGACGTGGCGAAGATTGCAGATGGCGGCTACGGCTTTTTCTGCTCGTTCCCTGGCCACATCTCGATGATGAAAGGCACCATTACTGTTAAGTAATCAGGACCTTCGCGTCATCGTTCTTCGCGAGCAGGCTCGCTCCCACAGGTTCACACCGTCAATGTAGGAGCGAGCCTGCTCGCGAAGGGGCCATCCGCATCAGTGAATGCAATGGCCAAAGAAAAGCCCGCTGAGGATCACTCCTCAGCGGGCTTTTTCATTCCATCACCGATTACGGCGCAAACGGCATCACGCGTTTGTGGTGGGTCTTGTTGTACGTCGCGACGATGATGTCGAACGCTTCCTGACGTACCGGCTCGCCGTGCAGGAACGCATCGATCTCGGCATACGTCACACCATGCGACGCTTCGTCCGGTTTGCCCGGGGACAAATCCTCAAGGTCGGCCGTCGGGACTTTCTCGACCAGCGACTCGGGCGCGCCAAAGCTGCGGGCAATCGCCCGAACCTGGTTTTTCACCAGACCGCTGAGCGGCGCCAGGTCGCAGGCACCATCACCAAATTTGGTGAAGAAGCCCATCACCGCTTCCGCCGCGTGATCGGTGCCGATCACCAGCCCATGCGCCGCGCCGGCAATGGTGTACTGGGCGACCATGCGCATCCGCGCCTTGGTGTTGCCGAGGACGAAATCCACCGACACCGCGTGTTTGCCTTCAAACGCCGCGACTTCGCTGGCCAGCGACTTCACCGCTGGGCCGATGTTGACGGTGTGGCGTTCGTCCGGGGCGATGAAGTCCACTGAGGCTTGGGCGTCGTGCTCGTCGAACTGGGTTTCGTACGGCAGGCGCACAGCGATGAACTTGTAGCTGTTGTCGCCGCTTTGCTCGCGCAGTTCACGCATGGCGCGCTGGGCCAGCAGGCCCGCCGTCAGCGAGTCGACGCCGCCGCTGATGCCCAGCACCAGCGTTTTGAGCCCGGAGTTGACCAGGCAATCCTGAATGAAGGTAATGCGCCGTGCGACTTCGGCCTGCAAGGCCTGGTAGTCGGCGAACGGCGGTTGCACCTTGAGCTGCTGCGCAATCTCACGCTGTACGGCTTGCATGAATTCACTCCTTGCTAGATAGACGGGAATCGGCAGGAACCTGGAAAACATGTCGCAAGTAGGCGACGAAATTCGGGTCTTTGCAGTGGGACTTGCCTGGCTCGTCGGAGATCTTCGCCACCGGTTGGCCGTTGCATGCGGTCATTTTAAGCACGATGCTCATCGGTTCAACACCCGGAATGTCACAGGTGAGGTTGGTGCCGATGCCGAAGCTGACGTTGATCCGACCGTGCAGTGCGCGGAATATCTCCAGCGACTTGGGCAAGGTCAGACTGTCGGAAAACACCAGGGTCTTGCTCATCGGGTCGATACCGAGCTTGTGATAGTGCGCGATGCATTTTTCGCCCCAGACCACAGGATCCCCGGAATCGTGGCGCAGACCGTCGAAAAGCTTGGCAAAGAACAGATCGAAATCACCGAGAAAAGCATCGGTGGTGATGCAGTCGGTGAGGGCGATCCCCAGCAAGCCGCGGTATTCGCGGACCCAGCAATCAAGCGCGGCGATCTGACTGTCGATCAGCCGCGGGCCGAGTTGCTGGTGAGCCATGATCCATTCATGGGCCATGGTGCCCAGCGGTTTCATGTCCAGTTCGCGCGACAGGTGGACGTTGCTGGTGCCGACGAAACGGCCGGGGAAATCGTGCTTGAGCACGTTGACCACTTCTTCCTGTACCCGGTAGGAAAACCGCCGGCGAGTGCCGAAGTCGGCGACTTGCAGTTGCGATAACTCGTCAGCCGAGGCGTTGGCGGTCAGCCAGTCGAACTTGCGATAGAGCTGCTCACGCGCCTGTTCGAGCACGGTTTCGCGGTAGCGATAGCGGTTGCGCACTTCGCTAACGATGGCCAGCAACGGCACTTCGTAGAGAATCACATGTAGCCACGGCCCGCGCAGACGGATAAACAGCTCGCCGTTCTCGATGCCGGTGTGCACGTAGCGCAGGTTGAAGCGGAACAGCCCAAGGAAGCGCAGGAAGTCCGGTTTCAGAAAGCTGATGCGCTCCAGAAAACTCAGTTGATCGGCGCTCAGGCTCAGCTCGGCCAGACGCTCGATCTGATAGCGGATCTCGGCCAGATACGGGCGCAGATCCTCGCTATTACGGCAACGGAACTCCCATTCGACTTCGACGTTGGGGTAGTTGTGCAGCACCGCCTGCATCATCGTCAGTTTGTAGAAGTCGGTGTCGAGCAGGTTCTGCACGATGCGATCGGCAAACACACTCTCGCTCATAAAGGGTCTCCAGGTGCGCCGCGCTGTGGCGCGGTCTCAATCGATGGCGCTAGTGGCGCATATCAGCGGTGGGGATTGCCAGCAATTTCTGTTCTGGGTCAGGTCTATTGCGGTGAGGGGATTTATCCCCGACCGGCTGCGAAGCAGTTGTCGCTCTTGATATTTTGGGGCCGCTGCGCGACCCATCGGGGATAAATCCCCTCGCCACAGGGCGCAGATGTCAGCCTGGATTGTCGATCTGTTCGAGCATCCATTTGACGAAATCCCGCACCTTCGGCACTTCCGCCGCATGCTCGGGGTAGGCCAGGTAATAGGCGTCGGAACTCGGCATTGCATGCTGCCATGGAATGACCAGTTTGCCGTCGGCCAATTCCTCTTCCACCAGAAACCGTGGCAACAGCGCCACACCGCAGCCAACTTGCGCGGCACGGATGCACATATAAAAGGTTTCGAAACGCGGGCCGTGGTAGCTGTGTTCGGTGTGATAGCCCTGACTGTCGAACCAGTCGTGCCAGGCCTGCGGGCGCGAGGCGTTTTGCAGCAGGACCAGATCGGTGAGTTGCGTAGGGTCAGTGAACGGCTGATCGGGCAGGCTGCCGGGCGCGCACACCGGCACCAACTCTTCGCCGAACAACTTCAAACATTCAGTCCCCGGCCGTGAACCCTGGCCGAAATAGAACGCCAGATCGCTGCGACCTTGCAGCAGATCATCGGCTTCCTGTTCATTGCACAAATCCAGATGAATCGACGGATGACGCAAACGCCAGCCTTTCAGGCGCGGCACCAGCCAGCGGGCACCAAAAGTCGACGGTGTAGAGACACGCAGGACTTCAGTCTCACCGCCGTAGGAACGCAGGTAATGGGTCGACATTTCCACCTGCGTGAGGATTTTTCGTACTTCCACCAAGTACAAATCTCCAGCAGGCGTCATCTGCAAACGGCGGCGCACGCGGCGGAACAACAAATGCTGTAGCAACTCTTCAAGCTGTGCGACTTGTTTGCTGACTGCACTCTGGGTCAGGTTCAGCTCCTCGGCGGCCCGGGTGAAACTCAGGTGCCGGGTCACGGCCTCGAAGCACTGCAACGCAGTAATCGATGGCAAGTGGCGTTTGTTCAGCATGGGTGATCCCTTTTTCTTGTCTTTCTATGCTCAGCATGAATAAACGGAATGATATCTCGCGTAAAGGTCGTTTGTTGCCTCGCCATTGTGACGCTACAACTAAAGGCCTGCCCGGTCGCGAAAAAGCGCCCGCACACATTCAGTTTTTCGCTTGAGGAGTGACCCATGGTTGCCGCATTGCTTGACCGTCTTGGTGTGAACCCGGCCCTTTATCAAAACGGCAAAGTGCCGGTGCATTCGCCCATCGATGGCAGCCGTATTGCCGCCGTGAACTGGGAAGGCCCGGCCGAAGTCGAGCAGCACATCAGTCGCGCAGATCATGCGTTCGAGGCCTGGCGCAAGGTGCCGGCCCCGCGTCGCGGTGAGTTGGTGCGTCAGTTCGGCGAAGTATTGCGTGAATACAAAAATGATCTCGGCGAACTGGTTTCCTGGGAGGCGGGCAAGATCACTCAGGAAGGTTTGGGCGAAGTGCAGGAGATGATCGACATCTGCGATTTCGCCGTCGGCCTGTCGCGTCAGCTGTACGGTCTGACCATCGCCTCCGAGCGTCCGGGCCACCACATGCGTGAAACCTGGCATCCGCTGGGCGTGGTCGGTGTGATCAGCGCGTTCAACTTCCCGGTCGCGGTGTGGGCGTGGAACACCACGCTCGCGCTGGTCTGCGGCAACCCGGTGGTGTGGAAACCGTCGGAGAAAACCCCGCTGACCGCGCTGGCCTGTCAGGCGCTGTTTGATCGTGTGGTGAAGAATTTTACCGATGCGCCGGCGAACCTGTGCCAAGTGATTATCGGCGGTCGCGATGCAGGCGAGGCGCTGGTCGATGACCCGCGTGTCGCGCTGATCAGCGCCACCGGCAGTACGCGCATGGGCCGCGAAGTGGCGCCGAAAGTCGCTGCACGTTTTGCTCGCAGCATTCTCGAACTGGGTGGCAACAACGCGATGATCCTCGGCCCAAGCGCCGATCTGGACATGGCGGTGCGTGCGATTCTGTTCAGCGCGGTCGGCACTGCGGGGCAACGCTGCACCACGCTGCGTCGTTTGATTGCCCACGAGTCGGTGAAAGAAGAAATCGTCACCCGCCTCAAAGCCGCGTATTCGAAAGTGCGCATTGGCAACCCGCTGGAAGGCAATCTGGTCGGCCCGCTGATCGACAAGCACAGCTTCGAAAATATGCAGGATGCGCTGGAGCAGGCGCTGAGCGAGGGCGGCCGGGTGTTTGGTGGCAAGCGCCAACTCGAAGATCAATTCCCCAATGCCTACTACGTGTCGCCGGCCATCGTCGAAATGCCGGAGCAGAGCGATGTGGTGTGCAGTGAAACCTTCGCGCCGATTTTGTATGTGGTCGGCTACAGCGATTTCCACGAAGCGCTGCGTTTGAACAATGCGGTACCGCAGGGCCTGTCGTCGTGCATCTTCACTACCGACGTGCGTGAAGCCGAGCAGTTCATGTCGGCGGTCGGCAGCGACTGCGGCATCGCCAACGTCAATATCGGCCCGAGCGGTGCGGAAATCGGCGGCGCGTTTGGTGGCGAGAAGGAGACCGGCGGCGGCCGTGAATCGGGTTCGGATGCATGGCGCGGTTACATGCGCCGCCAGACCAACACAGTGAACTATTCGCTGGAGCTGCCGCTGGCGCAGGGCATCACGTTCGACTGATCGATGAGAACTCCCTTGTCGGAGTGAACCCTTGTGGCGAGGGGATTTATCCCCGTCGGGCTGCGCAGCAGCCGCAAAACAGTTGTATGCGGTTTGTCTGGCAATACGCGATTGCAGGTTTTGGGGCCGCTACGCAGCCCGTCGGGGATAAATCCCCTCACCACAGGGTTCGCTCCCACAGGATCAACAGTGTGTTTGGCAGGTTTCTGTTGGAGTCTGGCAATGCCGTTACGCGAAGAATGTCTGTGGGAAAAACTCACGCCACAAAGGCCGGATAACACCGCGCTCAAGGGCGAGGTAAAAGTCGATGTCTGCGTTATCGGCGCCGGGTTTACCGGATTGTCGGCGGCGCTGCATCTGTTGGAAAAAGGCAAAAGCGTCTGTGTACTCGAAGCTCATCGCGCGGGTCATGGCGGGTCCGGACGCAACGTCGGGCTGGTCAACGCCGGCATGTGGATTGCGCCGGACGAGATCGAAGCCGGTTTCGGCGAAGCGGTCGGCAGCCAGCTCAATCGCATGCTCGGTGCTGCGCCCGCGTTGGTCTTCAGCCTTGTGGACAAGTACCACATCGACTGCCAGTTACGCCGTGAAGGCACCCTGCACATGGCGCACAACGCCAAGGGCGAGGCCGATCTGCGCAGTCGTGAGGAGCAATGGAAACGCCGTGGTGCTCCGGTCGAATTGCTCACCGGCAAGGCGTGCGAGCAAGCCACGGGCACGCAGAAGATCGCCGCTGCGTTGTTAGATCGCCGAGCGGGCACGCTCAATCCGATGGCTTACGTCACCGGGTTGGCTAACGCCGTGATGGGGCTCGGTGGGCAGATGTTTGATCATTCTTCGGTCACTCGCCTTGAACGCATCGGCCAAAACTGGTCCGTGCAGACCGAACAGGGTTCGGTGCAGGCCGAGCAGGTGGTCATCGCCTCAAACGCCTACACCGAAGGCGACTGGACTGAACTCAAGCGCAACTTCTTCCCCGGTTATTACTATCAAGTGGCCTCGGTGCCGCTGACCGAAGATGCCGCGCAGGAGATTCTTCCGGGCGGGCAGGGCTCTTGGGATACGCGCCAGGTATTGAGCAGCATTCGCCGCGATAAAGAAGGGCGCCTGTTGCTCGGCAGTCTCGGCAATGGCAATCAGAAACCGGCCTGGTTTCTCAAGGCCTGGGCCGATCGCGTGCAGCAGCATTACTTCCCCAATCTGAAGCCGGTCGAGTGGGAATGCACCTGGACCGGGCGTATCGCGTTTACCCCCGATCACCTCATGCGTCTGTTCGAACCCGCGCCCGGCCTGGTGGCCGTCACCGGCTATAACGGCCGTGGCGTGACCACCGGCACCGTGGTCGGCAAAGCCTTCGCGGATTATCTGTGTGACGGTAATCGGCAAGCGCTGCCGATTCCCTTTGCACCGATGCAGCCCTTGGCCGGCGTGGGCTTGCGCAGCTGCCTGTACGAGGCGGGGTTCTCGCTGTATCACGCGGGCCAGTGCCTGCGCATCGTCATCTGAGTGTTGAAATTTGTTGCCGGAGGCGGCGCTTTCCGATGCAGCGACTAGCCTGTAATGGTGCGGGTTGTAGCAGTCCCGCACCAGCAGTGTGCAGTTCGGTGACGCGGGCTGTTACAGGCTGGTTGCACGTCGTTTGGTGCCGCGGTTGCAATGATGGCGCAGGCGGGTTGCGCCTGAAAAAATAAACGGTTTCACCTTCCGCGGTTTAGACGGTTGCACGCCCAATGAAAATGGGAACGAAACAGTCGAAATAACAAGAAAGCAGCGACTTTTTGAAGAATAAAAAACCGATGGCACGGCCCTTGCTCTGAGCATTCAGTGAAGTGAAGTCGCAGTGCCAACTAAAAAAAACCTTGGAGCACCACCTCATGTCCCAGACGTTTTACAAGAAAGGCTTTCTGGCCCTCGCAGTGGCTACTGCGTTGGGTGTTTCTGCGTTTGCTCAGGCTGATATCAAAATCGGCGTAGCGGGTCCAATGACGGGCGCCAACGCGGCATTTGGCGAGCAGTACATGAAGGGTGCACAGGCAGCAGCGGACGCCATCAACGCGGCGGGCGGCGTCAACGGTGAGAAAATCCAGCTGGTCAAGGGTGATGACGCTTGCGAGCCGAAACAGGCCGTGACGGTCGCCAAGGACCTGAGCAACCAGAAAGTCGCCGGTGTGGTCGGTCACTTCTGCTCCTCTTCGACCATTCCAGCTTCCGAGATCTACGACGAAGCCGGCATCATTGCGATCACTCCAGGTTCCACCAACCCGCAAGTTACCGAGCGCGGCTTGAGCGCGATGTTCCGTATGTGCGGGCGTGACGACCAGCAAGGCATCGTCGCCGGCGACTACATCGTCGATGTGCTCAAGGGCAAGAAAGTGGCGGTCATCCACGACAAGGACACCTACGGTCAAGGCCTGGCCGATGCGACCAAGGCCCAGTTGATCAAGCGCGGCGTGACGCCGGTCATCTATGAAGGCCTGACCCGTGGCGAGAAAGATTTCAGCGCCCTGGTGACCAAGATCCGCGCGGCCGGTGCCGACGTTGTCTACTTCGGCGGCCTGCACCCGGAAGCCGGTCCACTGGTCAAACAACTGCGTACCGAAGGCCTGAAAGACGTGAAATTCATGTCCGACGACGGCATCGTCACCGACGAACTGGTGACCACCGCTGGCGGCCCGCAATACGTTGACGGCGTACTGATGACCTTCGGCGCCGACCCGCGTCTGCTGCCAGAGAGCAAGACCGTTGTGGACGCGTTCCGCAAGGCCGGCACCGAGCCAGAAGGCTACACCCTGTACGCCTACGCTTCGGTTCAGACCCTGGCCGCCGCTTTCAACGGCGCCAAGTCGAACAAGGGCGAAGACGCTGCAAAATGGCTGAAAGCCAACCCGGTGAAAACCGTCATGGGCGAAAAAACCTGGGATGCCAAGGGTGACCTGAAAGTCTCCGACTACGTGGTTTACCAGTGGGATGCGACCGGCAAATACCACCAGCTGGAAAAACAGAAGTAAGGGCTGACGCGATCAGTTGATCCCTGCAGATCCTTTGTAGGAGTGAGCCTGCTCGCGATAGCGGTGCAACATTCAACGAATAGGTTGTCTGTGATTCCGTCATCGCGAGCAGGCTCACTCCTACAGGGGGCGGTGGTGATCAGGCTGATCGTGGCTGACATTGCTCCGACGTACATCTGTATTTTTCCTGGAAGAGCCGCACACCCACAGGTGTGCAGGTTCTCATTGCGTGAGATTGCGTTATGGATGGTATTTTCCTGCAGCAACTGGTCAACGGCCTGACCCTCGGGTCGGTCTACGGCCTGATCGCCATCGGCTACACAATGGTCTACGGCATCATCGGCATGATCAACTTCGCCCACGGCGAGGTTTACATGATTTCCGCTTACCTGGCGGCAATCAGTCTGGCTCTGCTGGCGTACTTCGGTATCGAATCCTTCCCGCTGCTGATGCTCGGCACACTGATCTTCACCATCGTCGTCACCGCGGTGTATGGCTGGGTCATTGAGCGAGTCGCCTACAAACCTCTGCGCAATTCCACCCGGCTGGCACCACTGATCAGTGCCATCGGTATCTCCCTGATTCTGCAAAACTATGCCCAGATCAGTCAGGGCGCCCGCCAACAGGGTGTTCCGACGCTACTCACCGGCGCCTGGCGCATCGATATCGGCACCGGCTTCGTCCAGCTGACCTACACCAAGATCTTCATCCTCGTGGCCGCGTTCGTCGGCATGGGCCTGCTGACCTACGTGATCAAGTACACCAAGCTCGGCCGTATGTGCCGCGCCACTCAGCAAGACCGCAAGATGGCCTCGATCCTGGGGATCAACACCGACCGAGTGATTTCCTATGTGTTCATCATTGGTGCAGCCATGGCGGCGTTGGCCGGCGTGCTGATCACCATGAACTACGGCACGTTCGACTTCTACGCGGGTTTCGTCATCGGCATCAAAGCGTTCACTGCAGCGGTGCTCGGCGGCATCGGCTCGCTGCCCGGAGCGATGCTCGGCGGGATCATTCTCGGGATCTCCGAGTCGCTGTTCTCCGGCCTGGTCAACTCCGACTACAAAGACGTGTTCAGCTTCTCGCTGCTCGTACTTGTTCTGGTCTTCCGGCCGCAGGGCCTGTTGGGCCGTCCTCTTGTGTCGAAGGTGTAAGCGATGTCTTCAACCACCCCAAAAAGCATTGATATCAAAAAAAGCCTGGTTGAGGCGATTCTGGCCGGCCTGATTGCCCTGATCGTATTCGGGCCGATTGTCGGCGTCGTTCTTGAGGGTTACAGCTTCAACCTTGAACCGACCCGTGTAGCGTGGCTGATTGGCATCGTCATGATTGGCCGCTTTGCCCTCAGCCTGTTCCTGCAAACGCCCAAGGGCCTGAAGATTCTCGACGGATTCGAGAGCACCGGTTCTGGCGTGCATGTGTTGCCTGCCGATCACAAATCACGCCTGCGCTGGATCATCCCGCTGATGATTGTGCTGGCCGTCATCGTGCCATTTGTCTCCAACTCCTACCTGCTGGGCGTGGTCATCCTCGGGTTGATCTACGTGCTGCTGGGGCTGGGGCTGAACATCGTGGTCGGGCTGGCCGGTCTGCTCGACCTCGGTTACGTGGCGTTCTACGCCATCGGTGCCTACGGTCTGGCGCTCGGCTACCAGTATCTGGGGCTGGGCTTCTGGACCGTGCTGCCACTGGCGGCGATCACGGCGGGTCTGGCCGGTTGCATTCTCGGTTTCCCGGTGCTGCGCCTGCACGGCGACTATCTGGCGATCGTGACGTTGGGCTTCGGTGAAATCATTCGACTGATCCTCAACAACTGGCTGTCGCTGACCGGCGGCCCGAACGGCATGCCGGCGCCGTTGCCGACGTTCTTTGGTCTGGAGTTCGGCAAACGGGCGAAGGATGGCGGGGTACCGTTTCACGAGTTCTTCGGCATCGCCTACAACCCGGACGTGAAGTACTACTTCATTTATGCAGTGTTGTTCCTCGTGGTCCTGGCCGTGCTGTACATCAAGCATCGTCTGGTGAAAATGCCGGTCGGCCGCGCCTGGGAAGCCTTGCGTGAAGATGAAATTGCCTGCCGTTCAATGGGCCTCAACCATGTACTGGTCAAGCTCTCGGCATTCACTATCGGTGCATCGACCGCCGGTCTTGCCGGGGTGTTCTTCGCCACCTATCAAGGCTTCGTCAACCCTACCTCGTTCACCTTCTTCGAATCGGCGCTGATTCTGGCCATCGTCGTGCTCGGCGGCATGGGTTCGACCATCGGCGTGGTGATCGCCGCATTCGTGCTGACCGTCGCCCCGGAACTGTTGCGCGGCTTTGCTGAATATCGCGTGCTGCTGTTCGGCATCCTGATGGTGTTGATGATGATCTGGCGACCACGTGGGCTGATCCGCATCAGCCGCACCGGGGTCACTCCACGCAAAGGTGCCATTCACTATGAGAGGACTGCGCCATGAGTGAAGTCGTACTCTCTGTGGAAAAACTGATGATGCACTTCGGTGGCATCAAGGCCTTGAGCGATGTCAGCCTGAAGGTCAAACGCAACTCGATCTTCGCCCTGATCGGCCCTAACGGCGCGGGCAAGACCACGGTGTTCAACTGCCTGACCGGCTTCTACAAGGCCTCGGGCGGCAAGATCGAACTCAACGTGCGCGGCCAGAAGACTAACGTCATCAAACTGCTCGGTGAGTCGTTCAAACCAACCGATTTCGTTTCGCCGAAATCCTTCCTCAGCCGCCTGTATTACAAGATGTTCGGTGGCACTCACTTGGTGAACCGCGCAGGCCTGGCGCGGACTTTCCAGAACATTCGCCTGTTCAAGGAAATGTCGGTGCTGGAAAACCTGCTGGTGGCGCAGCACATGTGGGTCAACCGCAACATGCTCGCCGGCATCCTCAACACCAAGGGTTACCGCAAGGCCGAAAGCGACGCGCTGGATTGCGCGTTCTACTGGCTGGAAGTGGTCGATCTGGTGGACTGCGCCAACCGTCTCGCCGGTGAGCTTTCGTATGGCCAGCAACGCCGTCTGGAAATCGCCCGGGCCATGTGCACGCGGCCGCAGATCATCTGCCTCGACGAACCGGCCGCCGGCCTCAATCCTCAGGAAACAGAAGCGCTGAGCGCGATGATCCGGCTGCTGCGCGACGAGCACGATCTGACCGTGGTGCTGATCGAGCACGACATGGGCATGGTAATGAGCATTTCCGACCACATCGTGGTGCTGGACCACGGCATTGTCATCGCTGAAGGAGGACCGGAAGCCATCCGCCATGATCCGAAAGTGATTGCGGCCTATCTGGGCGCCGACGAAGAGGAGCTGGTATGACCCAACCAATCCTCGAACTGAAAGACCTGGACGTGTTCTACGGCCCTATTCAGGCACTCAAAGGCGTTTCGCTGCAGATCAACGAAGGCGAAACCGTCAGCCTCATCGGCTCCAACGGTGCCGGCAAGTCGACATTGCTGATGTCGATCTTCGGCCAGCCACGGGCTGCGGGCGGGCAGATCCTTTATCAAGGCGTCGACATTACCCAGAAGTCTTCGCACTACATCGCCTCCAACGGCATTGCGCAGTCGCCGGAAGGGCGGCGGGTGTTCCCCGACATGACCGTCGAGGAAAACCTGCTGATGGGCACCATTCCAATTGGTGACAAGTACGCTAAAGAAGATATGCAGCGCATGTTCGAACTGTTCCCGCGGCTTGAGGAACGACGCACGCAACGGGCGATGACCATGTCGGGCGGCGAGCAGCAAATGCTTGCCATCGCCCGCGCCTTGATGAGCCGGCCGAAGTTGTTGCTGCTCGATGAACCGAGCCTGGGCCTGGCGCCGATCGTGGTGAAGCAGATCTTCGCGACCCTGCGCGAGTTGGCCAAAACCGGCATGACCATTTTCCTCGTTGAGCAGAACGCTAACCATGCGTTGAAACTGTCGGATCGGGCGTATGTGATGGTCAACGGCGAGATTCGCCTGACCGGCACGGGTAAGGAGTTGCTGGTGAACGAGGAGGTGCGTAACGCTTATCTGGGCGGGCACTGATTCCTCTTAAGTTGTCCACAAACCCCGACGCGAAAATGTCGGGGTTTTTTATATCTCAAACTCACTGTAAACCCTGTAGGAGTGAGCCTGCTCGCGATCGCGGTTTCCCATTCGCCATCACCGGTGGCTGATACATCGCCATCGCGAGCAGGCTCACTCCTACAGTTGATCCATGCCCGATTCCGAAATTGTGGAAAACAAATTCCGCTACCTGCCAAAGCGCGACATATAGACGCTGCAAATGGCTGTTTTTCCACAGTTTTGACTTGTCCCCGTTTGCTGTGGAGCTGGCTGTGAATAACGTGGGAGTAGCTGGCTGAAGCCCTTGTAATACGTGGCTTGCAGGTGTGTGAGTGTTTTTTGATCAGGCGTTTTTGCGATAGCGGCAGACGTCTTTGTCAACCTCTTTATAGTCGAGTTCGAGCAGCCGATTCCGTGTGAACCATCCTGTGGATAAGTCTGTGACTAAACTCTGGAAAGACTGCGCTAAGCGGCGTAATTACTGGCCCGGCGCAATCACCGCCGTGACTGTGCAGTCGTGCAAAATGCCATGTCCCGCACATCTGCCGCGTCAGGGTCAAGCAAAAAACTTTCTATTTTCCGCGCAAAGCCTTGTGTGGCGCGGCTTTGCGCGTTTTCACTTGCCCCCGGAAACTGTGGAAGGGCTTGTGGATAACGTGCGCGCACATGGCTACAGGCCACGCCCTGTATGGCGTTTCGACGATTGATCATTTTTTGAGCTGAAATGCGTCCATGCAGGAGCTGCCGCAGGTGTTGCCCGATATTCACGGGCCGGGCATGCTGCTGGCTGATTTTCTATTTCAGGGCTGCTCCGGTGGCCGAAGCAAGGAGAACACGATGTCCAACACCCTGTTTATCACCGGCGCAACGTCCGGTTTTGGTGAAGCCTGCGCCCGCCGTTTTGCCGAGGCTGGCTGGAAACTGGTGCTGACCGGCCGTCGTGAAGAACGCCTTGATGCCCTGTGCGCCGAACTGTCGAAGCAGACTGAAGTGCACGGTCTGGTCCTCGATGTCCGTGACCGCAAGGCGATGGAAGAGGCGATTGCCAACCTGCCGCCATCGTTCGCCAAACTGCGTGGCCTGATCAACAACGCCGGTCTGGCGCTGGGCGTGGACCCGGCGCCGAAATGCGATCTGGACGATTGGGACACCATGGTCGACACCAACGTCAAAGGCCTGATGTACGCCACGCGCTTGCTGCTGCCGCGCCTGATCGCCCATGGTCGTGGCGCCGGTATCGTCAACCTCGGCTCCATTGCCGGTAACTATCCGTATCCGGGCAGCCACGTGTATGGCGCGACCAAAGCGTTCGTTAAACAGTTTTCGCTGAACCTGCGCTGCGACTTGCAGGGCACGGGTGTGCGGGTCAGCAACATTGAGCCGGGGCTGTGCGAGAGCGAGTTTTCGCTGGTGCGTTTCGCTGGCGATCAGGAGCGTTACAACGCCACCTACGCCGGTGCCGAGCCGATCCAGCCGCAAGACATCGCCGAGACGATTTTCTGGGTCATGAATGCGCCGGCGCACATCAACATCAACAGCCTTGAGTTGATGCCGGTGAGCCAGACCTGGGCTGGGTTTGCGATCGAGCGTAACAAGGCCTGACATCAAATCCTGTGGCGAGGGAACTTGCTCCCGCTGGACTGCGTAGCAGTCCTTTTTGGGGCGCTTCGCACCCCAGCGGGAGCAAGCTCCTCGCCACAAAAATGGGTAAACCGGCGATAAGGTAAACTCCTCTCGCAACAACCCAACCGCACCCTGCGGTTTTCAAGGTTTTTCGAGGAGTTAAAGTGAGTAACCGAGGTGAGCAGTCGCTGCTCAAGCAATCGACCATCCTGATGTTCGCGGTGTCGATCGCCGGGATCGTCACCGGTTTTGTATCGGGTTCCCAATCCATCATGTTCGATGGTTTTTTTTCGCTGATCGCAACGTTCATCAAAGTCTTGATGCTGATCACTGCCAAGTTGATCGCCAAGCAAAGCAATCACCGTTTCCAGTTCGGCTTCTGGCATCTGGAGCCGATGGTGCTGCTGATCGAAGGCAGTTTCCTGCTGTTGATCGCGATCTACGCGTTTCTCAACGGTGTGTTCGGCATCATCAATGGCGGTCGCGAGATCGAGTTGGGGCTGGTGATCATTTATGCCGCGGTGTTTACCGTGGTTGAGTTCGCTTATTTCTTCTACGTTCGCCGGCGCAATCGCAAGCTCAAATCCACGCTGATTCAGTTCGACAACATCAGTTGGCTGGTGGATGCGATGCTCTCGGTAGGCCTGTTGATCAGTTTCCTTGCGGCGCTGCTGCTCAAGTCCCAGGGCTATGGTCAGTGGGCGGTTTACGTCGACCCGCTAATCCTGATCGTGCTGGCGCTGACCATGTTGCCGCCGGCGTTCAAGATCCTCGGACCCGCTTTGCGGGATGTCCTGGGGATTGCGCCGGACACGCTGGATGAGCAGGTGCGCCTGGTGATGGAGGCCGCCAAGGTTGAGCATGGTTTCGACGACTACGTGTCCTACGTGCAGAAGCACGGGCGAGCGCGGTTTATCGAGATTCATGTGGTGTTGCCGGCGGACTATGCGCTGAGCAGTGTTGGCCAGTTGGATGTGTTACGGGAGGAGATTTCGGCGAAGCTGGGCAAACCGGATGCGGCGCGCTGGTTGACCATCAGCTTTACCGGAGACAAGAAGTGGATCGCCTGATGTAATCCGGATCTGTGGTGAGAGCGGATTTGTGGTGAGGGGATTTATCCCCGATGGGCTGCGCAGCGGCCCTGCTTTTTAGGGCCGCTTCGCGCCCCATCGGGGATAAATCCCTTCACCACGGTGGATCCCTTCGCCACAGTGGATCTCATTGGCATGAAATCAGTGCAGGTATTCAGCCAAGCCGCTGTAGCAAGTCGCTAGGTGATACGGCGTCGTCGACGGCATGTCCTTGCGGCTGACGTCCCCCAGCGCATCCCGGCACTCATGCCAGCCACCGGCATGCAGAAACCGCTGCTGCAACGCCTGCAATTGGTGCAGCACCGCCGCTTCACTGGCTGGCCGCAACGTCAACGCCCGTAAATATTCAGCCTGCGCCCAGATCCGCTGAGTCGAATCTTTCGGCCGACCGTCCGTTTCCAGATCAAGCATCGCCCGCACCGCGCCGGATGGCTGCACCACGCCATATTGCTCGGTGAAGGCAAAGGCGCGATCAAGTGCAGCATGCAGTTTCGAACCGCGCAGCAGCGTTGATGACTCCAGCAGGAAGTACCACTCGAACTGATGCCCCGGCTCATACCAGTTATCCACAGCCCCGAGCGGCTTCTCCATCAGCACGCCGTGTTGCGGGTCGACGAACTGCTTGTGCATGGCTGTGCATAACTCAAGCAGCGCTTGTTGCGTTGCCGCGTCTTCACGCACTGACAATGTCGCGAGAAAGGCTTCGGCCAAATGCATCAGCGGATTCTGCAATGGACCGGTTTGCAAGGTGATCCAGTCGCGCTCAAGGCACGCTTCGTACAAGCCGTCACCCGTGGCAAAACGTCGGCCGATGATCTCCAGCGCCGCGTTGAGCGTCGACTCGACCAGCGGCTCGCGGGACTTTTCCCAGTAATGCGCGCAAGCGAACAGGATGAACGCGTGGGTATAGAGATCCTTGCGCTGATCCAGCGGTTTGCCCAGCGCATCGATGCTGTAGAACCAGCCGCCGTGCTCGGCATCGTGGAAGTGCCGTTGCAGCGAGCGGAACAGCTCCGCCGCGCGAACGCCCGCGTTATCCACAACCCCGATCAGACTGGAAAACAGATAGAGCTGTCGTGCGCAGGCCATTGCCCGATAGCGTTGCGCTGGCAGCGGTTGATGCGCAGCATCCAGCGCCTCGTAAGGCAGCGCCATGTCGGCATTCCAGCCCGGACCTTGCCAGAGGGGCACGATCACGTTGACGAAATGCTGTTGCACTTCGCTGAACAGGGCGGTCAATTCAGGCAGGGAGGTGGAGCGGGAAGCGTGGGGCATGGGCGGACGTCGTCACGGCTGGGGCGATTGCGCGACATGGTAGCAGAGAGACCGACATTAGCGGCTCCGTGTCTGATCGGCCGTCATCGCTGGCAAGCCAGCTCCCACAGGATTGTCGTACACAAAACCTGTGGGAGCTGGCTTGCCAGCGATGAGGACGGTTCAGGCGATAGAGATCAGCCGGCCAGCAACCAGGCACCGGTCACCGCCGAGGCCGCACCTGCAAGGCGCACCAGCGGTGCAGCAGCCTGAGGCAGGACGCGCACCAGCGCATAACCCGCCGCATGCAACACCGCCGTAGCGGCGACGAAACCTGCGGCATACGCCCACGGGCTGGTCATGTCAGGCAATTCAAGGCCATGCGCGACACCATGGAACAGCGCAAACACCGCCGTTGCCGCCACCGCCATCACCAGTGGCGGACGCACCGCCAGCGCCACCGCCAGACCCAGCGCCAGCACCGATGCGGCAATCCCGCCTTCCAGCGCCGGCAATTCCAGCCCTTCAAAGCCGAGCATGCCGCCGATCAGCATGGTGCCGACAAACGTGCACGGCAGCGCCCAGCGCGCCGCGCCTTGTTGCTGCGCCGCCCACAAACCAACAGCGACCATCGCCAGCAAATGGTCGAGACCGCCAATCGGGTGACTGATGCCGGCGATCAAACCGCTGTCGCCATGTCCCGGGTGAGCAAAGGCCAGCGCCGGGGTCAGCAGCAGCGCCAGTGCGCCAAGAATGCGTTTAAGTGTCATGAATAAGCTTCCTTGTTGATAAGTCGTGAATCAGGCAGCAGTCAGCAGGCCCTGACGTTCGATGAAGGCGATGATCTCTTCCAGACCCTGACCGGTTTTCTGATTGCTGAAGACGAACGGTTTGCCGTTGCGCATGCGTTTGGTGTCGCTGTCCATCATCTCCAGCGAGGCACCCACCAGCGGCGCCAGGTCGATCTTGTTGATCACCAGCAGGTCGGACTTGCAGATACCGGGCCCACCCTTGCGTGGCAGCTTGTCGCCGGCCGAAACGTCGATCACGTAAATGGTCAGGTCGGACAGTTCCGGGCTGAACGTCGCCGACAGGTTGTCGCCACCGGACTCCACCAGAATCAGATCCAGCCCGGGAAAGCGTCGGTTGAGTTGATCGACCGCTTCAAGGTTGATCGAGGCGTCCTCACGGATCGCGGTGTGCGGGCAGCCGCCGGTTTCCACGCCGATGATGCGTTCTGGCGCGAGGGCTTCGTTGCGCACCAGAAAATCGGCGTCTTCGCGGGTGTAGATGTCATTGGTCACGACGGCGAGGTTGTAGCGCTCGCGCAGCGCCAGACACAGGGCCAGGGTCAACGCGGTTTTGCCGGAACCGACCGGGCCGCCGATGCCGACGCGCAGAGGTTGTGTGTTCATGCTTGTTTCTCCAAGATAAGAGCGGAAGAGGCGGCTGTACTGGCGCTCGTGGGCCATGCACGCCAATGACAGCCCGAATGCGGCGCTGCCAATGTGTTCAGGATTGATTCGGGTCGCGTCCTGCTGGGCTTGTTGCAACAGCGGCAGCAGTTCGCTGGTCAGGCGTTGGGCGGCTTGCTGGCCCAGCGGCAGGGTTTTCATCAAGACCGCGAGCTGGTTTTCGAGCCAGCTCCACAGCCATGCGGCAAGGGCGTCTTGCGGGCTGATGCCCCAGGCGCGCGCGGCCAGTGCCCAGCAGAGCGCCAGATGCGGTTCGCTGCATTGTTGGAGAAAGGTGCGGGCGGGCGCGTCGAGTTCCGGCAAGCCGTTGAGCAGTTGCTGCAACGAATAGCCCATCTGCCGGCTCTCCAGATGCAGCTCGCGGGTTTCGCGGCTGGCGCGATGGCCTTCGCTGATCTGCAGTAGCTCAGCCCAGTTTTCATCCGCCGCCGCCTGACAATGGTCAAGCAACAGCGGCGCTTCGAAGCGCGACAGATTGAGCAGCAACTGATCACTGATCCAGCGTCGCGCACTGTCGGGGCTGTTCACCCGGCCGTTATCCACCGCCATTTCCAGGCCTTGTGAATAGCTGTAGCCGCCAATCGGCAGTTGCGGACTGGCCAGGCGCAGCAGCGCCCAGGCCGGATTCACAGGCGCACGCCGAACTGATGGAGCTTTGGCGCGTAGTTGAAATCTTCGTCGCCGTGACGTGAATGGTGATGGCCGCCGCCGTAGGCACCGTGTTCCGGCTGGAACGGCGCTTCAATGGCTTCGACCTGTGCACCGAGTTGTTCCAGCATTGCCTTGAGCACGTAGTCGTCGAGCAGGCGCAGCCAACCATCGCCAACTTGCAGGGCCACGTGGCGATTGCCGAGGTGATACGCGGCGCGGGTCAATTCGAAAGCGTTGGCGCAGGTGACGTGCAGCAGTTGTTCGGGACGCGCGCAAACGCGGACGATTCGGCCATCTTCGGCTTGCAGGCATTCGCCGTCATGCAGCGGCGCCTGGCCACGCTCCAAAAACAACCCGACGTCTTCACCCTCGGCACTGAAACAGCGCAAACGGCTTTTACTCCGCGCTTCGAAGGTCAGGTGCAATTCAGCGGCCCAGACGGGTTGGGGGTCGATTCTGCGGTGAATCACCAGCATCGGAAAACTTCCAGCTATGGACAATGCTCAGGCTAGAGCAAGGGCCTTGCCAATCGGACGAGATGTAGGAAATCCCTGTCGGAGCGTAGTGGATGTTTCAAGATGTTGCAGGAATATGGAAGGTTTTGGTGCGTGAAGATTTTTTAATGCACCAAATGGAGGCCGTGACGCCGCACCTTTGTAGGAGTGAGCCTCCTCGTGATTGCAGTGTGTCAGTCAGCAACAATTTGACTGATAGACCGCTATCGCGAGCAGGCTCACTCCTACAGGGGATTTGTGGTGTGGCGGGAAGAGGGGAGCTACTCAGTGCTGCCCAGGCCTTGCCAATGCTTGAGGCCGATAAAGATGAAGCGCAGTTGCTGGGTAATCTTCGCTTGCGGCGTCAAATGCTCCGGCAACGCTTCGGGCGGCGGGTCGATGATGTCGGGCAGGGTGGCAAACACCGATTTAACGATCAGGTCGGCCATAACGCTCAGCCCGGCCGCGTCCAGATGCTGAAGCTTGGGCATCAGGGTCAGGTCAACCGCCAGGTCGGAGCTGATGTTCTCGCGCAAGCGCCCAATGGCCTGACGCACCGGCTGCGAACCGCCGTACTGCTCGCGGGCGAGAAACAGGAACTGCGAACGGTTGGCGCTGACCACATCGAGAAAGATCCGCACCGAGGCATCAATAATGCCGCCCATGACGAATTCGTTGTGTCTGACCAGGCGGATGGTTTCGCGAAAGGTCTGGCCGACTTCACTGACCAGCACCAGCCCGAGCTCGTCCATATCGGCAAAATGCCGGTAGAAACCGGTGGGCACAATCCCGGCGGTTTTCGTCACTTCGCGCAGGCTCAGGCTGCCGAATCCTCGGCCGCTTTCCATCAAGTGGCGGGCAGCGTCCATCAGGGCGTTGCGGGTCTGTTGTTTCTGTTCGGCGCGGGGCAGCATCGCAGAGTGTGTTCTTCGGCAGGACAAGCGCCGCACTCTAGCAAATCGGCTTTATCGGCGTCGAACGGCAGGACGGTGCAGCGGGGATTTTTGCGGGATCTTTTACCAGCGCCTGAAAAGTCAAAAGCCCAATCCGTCGATTGGGCTTTTTTTCGAGGCCGCCACGGGCTTAGCTCACAGCGCTGTTGCGTTCGATCACACGGTCACCACCACCTTCGGCAAGCTGACCTTGTGGGGTTTTGTCATAGCCATCTTCAGCCAGGGTTTGACCTTGTGGAGTGCGATCGGAACCGTCGGACGCCAGAGTCTGACCCTGTGGGGTGCGATCGGAGCCATCGGATGCAAGGGTTTGGCCTTGTGGGGTGCGATCAGAACCGTCTTGCACCAGACCTTTTTCTTCCAGGCGATCACGGCCACCTTCGGCGACAGCCTGGCCTTGTGGAGTCTTGTCGTAGCCGTCTTCTACCAGGCCTTTTTCTTCCAGACGGTTGCGACCGTTCTCGGCGAGTTGACCTTGTGGGGTTTTGTCGTAGCCATCTTCGGCCAGGGTCTGACCCTGTGGAGTGCGGTCATAACCGTCTTCGGCGAGGGTTTGGCTGAACACCGAGTGGTTGTCTTTGACTTGTGGCGTGGCTTGGTCGGCAGCCGGCAGGGCGAAAGCAGTGCTGGCTAGCATCGACAGGGTAAGGCTGAGCAGTAATTGGCGTTTCATGATGGGTTGCTCCTTGGGAGGGCGATAAAGTGGGTACGAGGGCAATGCTACTCTCGATAAGTCGATATAAAAGTTCATAAACGCAATGGTAATAATCAACAGAATTGATTGTTCTGGCGGGAGGCTCTAGATCGGGCCTTTCGGAGCATCGGTTTTGCACCGAGGTGGGTATTTTCGACTCACTCACGCCTCGCAAGAGTGCGGGGGGCGGTAACGTTGTTCGACTGACCGGTCAGATTGCACGCAGGTTTTTGCGCCTTAATCGGCCTTTCGATTAAACCTGCGGGCCGTTTGCCAGTCACAGAGTTCATAGGGGCCGCTTTGGCCCGCCGTTTCAGCCGTTCGCCGCGACATTGGCGAACGGTCGTGATCAGGAGCTTTGTGCATGACGCGCACTGGAAAAATCTTCAGCTGGACCTTCGCCATCCTCGTGCTGTTATTGGCCGTGCTGGTTTTGATCATCGTGTTCTTCGACTGGAACCGGATCAAACCGCCGCTCAACGCCAAAGTCTCGGAAGAACTGCACCGACCGTTTGCGATCAATGGCAACCTCGCCGTTATTTGGCAGCGCGAATCGGATGAAGGTGGCTGGCGTGCCTGGGTGCCGTGGCCGCACGTTGTCGCCGAGGATTTGAGCCTGGGCAATCCGGACTGGTCGAAGAAACCGCAGATGGTCACCCTCAAACGCGTCGAGTTGCGTATCTCGCCACTGGCTCTGCTGGCACAACGCGTGATGATTCCGCGTATCGACCTGACTGAACCCAACGCCGATTTGCAGCGCCTGGCGGACGGCCGCGCCAACTGGACCTTCAAGTTCGATCCCAAGGACCCGAACGCTGAACCGTCTAACTGGGTTGTCGACATTGGCGCCATCAATTTTGACAAGGGCCACGTCACCCTTGATGACCAGAGCTTGAAAACCAACCTCGATGTGTTGATCGATCCGCTGGGCAAACCGATCCCTTACAGCGACATCGTCGGCGACAAAGCGGCAAAAACTGCGCAGGACAAGGGCGGTGCACCACAGGACTACGCGTTTGCGCTGAAGGTCAAAGGCCAATATCACGGCCAGAACCTCAGCGGTCAGGGCAAGATCGGTGGCTTGCTGGCCTTGCAGGACGCCAGCAAGCCGTTCCCGTTGCAAGCGCAGGCGAAGATCGGCGACACCCGTATCGAACTGGCCGGCACCCTGACCGACCCGATGAATCTCGGCGCTCTCGATCTGCGCCTGAAGCTGGCCGGTGCCAGCCTGGGCAATCTCTACCCGCTGACTGGCGTCACGTTGCCGGACACGCCGCCGTATTCCACCGATGGCCACCTGATCGCCAAGCTGCATGACGCCGCCGGCGCGAAGTTCACCTATGAGCAATTCAACGGCAAGATCGGCAACAGCGACATTCACGGCGACCTGACCTACGCCGCCAGCCAGCCAAGGCCCAAACTCAGCGGCGCGCTGCTGTCCAATCAATTGCTGTTCGCCGACCTCGCGCCGTTGATCGGCGCCGATTCGAACGACAAGCAAAAGGCCCGTGGCGGTGAAAGCAAGCAACCGGCGGATAAAGTGCTGCCGGTTGAAGAGTTCAAGACTGATCGCTGGCGCGCGATGGACGCCGATGTCGAGTTCACCGGCAAACGCATCGTCCACAGCGAAAAACTGCCGTTCACCGACCTCTATACCCACCTGAAACTCAATGATGGCGAACTCAGCCTCGAACCGCTGCGTTTCGGCGTTGCCGGTGGCAATCTCGACGCGCAGATTCGCCTCAACGGTCGCACAGAACCGCTGGAAGGCCGGGCCAAGCTGACCGCGCGCAAGTTCAAGCTGAAAGAACTGTTCCCGACGTTTGAGCCGATGAAGACCAGTTTCGGTGAGCTGAATGGCGATGCCGATATCAGCGGTCGCGGCAACTCGGTGGCCAAACTGCTCGGCGGCGCCAATGGCCAGTTGAAGATGTTGATCAATGACGGTGCGATCAGCCGTGAGTTGATGGAACTGGCTGGGCTCAACGTAGGCAACTACGTGGTCGGCAAGATCTTCGGCGACAAGGAAGTGAAGATCAATTGCGCGGCAGCGGACTTCGACATCAAGACCGGATTGGCGACGACACGACTGTTCGTCTTCGATACCGAGAACGCGATCATCTATATCGACGGCACGGCAAACATGGCCACCGAGCAACTGGATTTGACCGTGACACCGGAATCGAAGGGCTGGCGTTTGATTTCCCTGCGCTCGCCGCTGTACGTGCGCGGCAAGTTCATCAAGCCCGACGCCGGGGTCAAGGCTGTGCCACTGCTGCTTCGCGGCGCGGGGATGGTCGCATTGGGTGTGATTGCGGCACCGGCGGCAGGGTTGCTGGCGCTGGTAGCGCCGAGTGGCGGTGAGCCGAATCAGTGTGCGCCATTGCTGGAGCAGATGAAGGCGGGCAAGGCACCCGTGACCGTCAAGCCATCCAGGTAATTTTCAGCGTCTGTGAAAGCGCTATCGCGAGCAGGCTCACTCCTACATTGGAACGTATTCCAAATGTAGGAGTGAGCCTGCTCGCGAAAGGGTTTAAAGGTCTTTCAGGATGTCGGCCATGTCATCGGCGTGCTCTTCTTCCTGCGCGAGGATGTCTTCGAAGATGCGCCGAGTTGTCGGGTCTTTCTCGCCGATGTACTGAATGATCTCGCGATAGCTGTCGATGGCGATGCGCTCGGCCACGAGGTCTTCGTAAACCATCTCTTTGAGGTTGTTCCCGGCCACGTATTGCGCGTGGGACATTTTCGACAGCAGGTCAGGGTTGAACTCCGGTTCCCCGCCCAATTGCACGATGCGCTCGGCCAGACGGTCGGCGTGCTCGGCTTCCTGATTCGCGTGTTCGAGGAATTCTTCGGCGGCTACATGGGCTTTCACGCCATTGGCCATGAAGTAGTGGCGCTTGTAGCGCAGCACGCAAACCAGTTCGGTGGCCAGCGATGCATTGAGCAAGCGCAGCACCTCCTCACGGTCGGCGCTATAACTTTCGGTCACAGCGCCGTTCTCGACGTGTTGGCGCGCACGTTCGCGCAGTGTTTGCACATCTGACAGATGCAGGTCGTCACTCATTTCAGTCTCCTGGAGGCTAATCCGATGGGCGCCACGTTCTGCGGCCGTGGTCGCTACCCAAGTTGTGAGTCCCGAGCGAAGCAAAAAGTTTTATCGATTTACGCCCCTATCTTTGCTGGAGTTGCCGAAGGCTGCGATCTAGGCGCCAGCCCTGACAAAACCGCCTCCTCCTGCAACCACGCAAAAAAGCGCGCACCGGCGGATGCCGCTCGCGCCCGGGCACACACAACGCGCTATAGCCCGCGCCATCGACCTGCACATCACCCTTGTACGGCAGCAGCAAACCGTTGGCGACGCTCTCCGACACCAGAATATTGCTCGCCAACACCAGCCCTTGCCCGGCAATCGCCGCTTGCAGCGCGTAATGCTCTTCATCGTATTCACGGATCGCCGGTTGCTGGTTGAACCAGTGCTCCCCGGACTTGGCGCACCAGGCCTCCCAGCCGTGGGCATATAACTTCGAGTTGTGCCAACGCACGCTGATCAATGCCGGCGTGCGCCGTGCGGCCAGCGCCACTTGCTCGGGCGAGCCGTAGACGCCGAAAGATTCGTCGAACAGGCACAAGCCATACAGGTTCGGATAATCGTCGAGGCTGTAGCGCAGCACCAGATCGACGCTGGCGTCCTGATGCAGGTCAATCACTTCGCAATGGGTATCCAGACGCACATTGATATTCGGGTGTTTCGCATAGAAACGGCCGAGGCGCGGCACCAGCCACAGTGCGGCGAACGCGGCGGTGGTCGACAGCGTCAGGCTACTGGCGCTGCGTTGCGGGCGCAGGGTATCGACGCTTTGCGCCACTTCGAGAAAGGCGCCATGCAGGCTGCGGAACAAGCGCTCGCCACCTTCGGTCAGGTGCACCTGACGCGGCAGACGTTCGAACAGCGCGACACCGAGCCAGTCCTCCAGTGCACGGATCTGATGGGAGATCGCCGTCGGCGTCACCGTCAGTTCTTCGGCGGCGGCCTTGAAACTCAGCAGGCGCGAAGCGGATTCGAACGCGCGCAGGGCGGTCAGCGGCAGCGAGGCAAACATTGAAAACTCCATGGATGAAATAAACTCATCCCGACTGATTTTTGCTCATTTGAGACGCAGGCGGGTGAGCTGCAATCTGCAGCCACACAGCAGCCCAAGTCTAGTCCCAAGGAGTTTCAGATGAGCAAGATTCTTGTGATCCATGCCAGCCCACGCGGTGACCGTTCGCACTCACGGCGCCTCGCGGAAAGTTTTCTCCGTGCCTGGCAGGCGCGCCATCCACAAGCACAAGTCACCCGCCGTGAAGTCGGGCGGGCGCTGATCCCGGCAGTCAACGAGGCTTTCGTAGCGGCGGCGTTTCACTCGGAGCCCGAAGCCCGGTCGCTGTCGATGCAAGCCGATCTGGCGCTCAGCGATCAACTGGTCAACGAATTGCTCGACAACGACCTGCTGCTGATTTCCACGCCGATGTACAACTTCAGCGTGCCCAGCGGCCTCAAGGCCTGGGTCGATCAGATCGTGCGGCTGGGTCTGACTTTCGATCACACGCTGGACAACGGGATCGCCCAGTACACGCCGCTGTTGCGGGGCAAGAAAGCCTTGATCGTCACCAGTCGCGGCGGCTTCGGTTTCGGTCCGGGTGGTGAGCTGGAAGCGCTGAACCACGCCGATCCATGGCTGCGTACCGCGCTGGGTTTCGTCGGCATCAATGACGTTACGGTGGTCGCGGCCGAGGGCGAAGAGTCTGCCGAGCGCACCTTTGCGGTGTCGGTGGCCGAGGCCGAGCAGCGCTTGCTCGACCTCGCCCGGGAGTTCTAGATGGCCTGGTTGTTCCTGCTGATCGCTGCGGGGTTCGAGGTGACTTTTGCGATGGGCATGAAGTACGCCGAAGGCTTCACTCGGCCGTGGCCTTCGCTGATCACCGTGATCGCGGCAGTCGGCGGGATCTGGTTCCTGACCCTGGCCATGCGTGATTTGCCGGTTAGCATCGCTTATCCGATCTGGACCGCCATTGGCTCGCTGGGCACGGTGTTTCTCGGCTTTGCCCTGCTTGGCGAGAGCCTGACGCTGGTCAAACTGCTGTCGGTCGGCCTGATTGTGGCGGGGGTGGTGGGGCTGAAGTAGGCTGCTCATCGAGTTGTCATCATCAGCAGGGATGCTTGGCGGGGGTTTTGCAGGCCTTGCCTCTATTCACCGAACTTAAGGATGTCTGCTCATGTCGACGCGTTATCCGCTGGTGCTGGTGCCGGGCATGCTCGGGTTTATCCGGCTGGTGCTCTATCCCTACTGGTTCGGGATCATCAAGGCGTTGCGCCGAGCGGGTGCAACGGTGATTGCCGTGCAGGTGTCGCCGCTCAATTCGACTGAAGTGCGTGGCGAGCAATTGCTCGCGCGCATCGATGAGATTCTGCGCGAGACCGGCGCGCAGAAGGTCAATCTGTTCGGCCACAGCCAAGGCTCACTGACAGCGCGGTATGCGGCGGCGAAACGGCCGGATCTGATCGCTTCGGTGACTTCGGTCGCCGGGCCCAATCATGGCTCGGAGCTGGCCGATTATCTGCAAAAACATTATCCGGCGGACAGCGCCAAAGGACGCATTCTCGCCGCGCTGTTGCGTTTTGTCGGGTGGCTGATGGCTTTACTCGAAACCGGTTATCACGGGCCGAAACTGCCGGTGGATATCCATGCATCGCACCAATCGCTGACCAGCGCTGGCGTGGCGCTGTTCAACCAGCGTTATCCACAGGGATTGCCTGAAACCTGGGGCGGGCACGGGCCGGAGGAGGTCGGCGGCGTGCGCTATTACTCGTGGTCGGGGACATTGCAGCCAGGCAAGACGGATCGCGGCGGCAATCTGTTTGACGGGACGAATCGCAGCTGTCGCTTGTTTGCGAAAACGTTTGTGCGTGAGCCGGGGCAGTGTGACGGGATGGTCGGGCGTTTTAGCTCGCATCTGGGGACCGTGATCGGTGATGACTATCCGCTGGATCACTTCGACATCGTCAACCAATCGTTGGGGTTGGTGGGGAGGGGGGCGGACCCGCTGCGATTGTTTGTCGAGCATGCGGCGCGCCTCAAGGCTGCCGGCCTTTAAATGGCTTCTGTGGTGAGGGGATTTATCCCCGATGGGCTGCGCAGCAGCCCCACTCTTAACTTCAACAGCGGGGGACGCTTCGCGCCCCATCGGGGATAAATCCCCTCACCACAGTGCCAGCATCAGGCGATGCTTGGTCTGCGGCCCAACACGGTCGTCCAGCGCTCGGAAAGAATCACCCCACCCAAGGTCAGCAAGCCGCCGACCAGGTGGTACATCGCCAGTTGTTCTTTAAGCACCACAGCGGCAATCAGCGCGGTAATCAACGGCAGCAAATTGAAGAACAGCGTTGTCCGGCTCGGCCCCAAACGCTGCACTGCCTGCATCCACGCCAACGGCGCGAGCATCGAGGCCAGCAGGCACGCGTACAACACCAGCGGAATATTCTGCACGGTCAAACCGGTTTTCGGCGAAGCGGCATACAGCGGAAACAATACGACAATCGCTACCAGCACCTGCAAATACAGCAACACCAGCGGGGGCAAGCGCAGCTGCCATTTTTTCAACAGGGTGCTGTAGATGGCATAGGCCAAGGTCGCGATCAGCATCATCGCATCACCCAGGTTGACGCCGTGTTGCAGCAATGCGCCAAGGCTGCCGGACGACACCACCACCAGCACTCCGGCGAAGGACAGTACCGCGCCGACCAGCGCCCCGGCGGTCAGGCGCTGACCGAGGCTGATGATCGCCATGGCCAGCGACATCAACGGCATCAGCGACAGAATGATGCCCATGTTGGTGGCGGTGGTCAGCGTTGCGGCGAAGTAGGCAAGGCTTTGATAGACCGCCATCCCGAGCACGCCGAGAATGAAAATCCTGCCCAGATTCGGGCGAATCTGCGGCCAGTGCGCGATCACCGCTTTGAGCATGAACGGGGTAAACAGCAACCCGGCGAGCAGCCAGCGGTAAAAGCCGATCTCGGCCGGGAAAATTGCACCGACCGCGAGTTTGTTGATCACGGTGTTGCCGGCCCAGATAAAAATCGCCAGCAGCGGAAAAGCGTATTGCATGCGTTGGAACCAGTACGTTGATGAAGCGCAATTATCCCTTGTCTGGATGCAGGCCTATACTTCGAACCGGACAACCTGCCTCTGAAACCGGACAGCATGAACAGCAAACACATCGATCTGCTGGATTTCAGCGAACTGCCATCGGCGGTGTACTTTCGCTACGCCGACTTCAACGCCCACGAATTCGCCGCACCGCACCGCCACCCGTGGGGCACGCTGGAGTATGCGGCACATGGCGTGTTGCACATGGACGTCGACGGCAGCCGCTTCATGTCGCCGCCACAATATGCGGTATGGGTGCCGCCACAGATCGAACACAGTTTCTACAGTCATCAACCCGTCAATTATCGCGCGGTGTGTCTGGATGCCAAGGTCTGTGCCGATTTGCCCGCCCGCGCCTGCACGCTGGCGATCAGCGACATTCTCAAGGCGATTCTCAAGGATTTCGCCGCGCGCGACGTGAAGATTCCCCAACTGGATGCCGATCAGCGATTAGCGCAGGTGCTGGTCGATCAATTGCAGCAGGCGCCGGTGCACGAATGTTATCTGCCCTATGCGAGCAGTTCGGGTTTGCTGACGATCCTTGAATCCTTGCAAGCCGAGCCGGGCAACAATCAGCCGTTGGCGCATTGGGCGGCGCAGGTGCATGTCAGTGAACGCACGCTGGCACGGCAGTTTTTGCGGGAGTTGGGCATGAGTTTTGGCGAGTGGCGTCAGCGTTTGCGCTATCTCGCGGCGATCGAAGCATTGGAGGGTCAGCGCAGCGTTCAGGAGATCGCCTTCGATCTCGGTTACAGCAGCGGTTCAGCCTTTATCGCCATGTTTCAACGCCAGGCGGGCTGCACACCGGAGCAGTACCGCCGCAGCCACCTCGAAGGCAGGAAGGTGTAACAAGATTTGGCTACACTCCTGCAGAGGCCGCATCCATCGGTGCGGCGACAAGGAGAAAACTCCATGAAGATGTTGCGTGTGCCTTTGTTGATGATTGGTTTGCTCCTGTGTTCCCAGGGTTTCGCCGCCACGGCGCAACAGAACAAGATGACTACCTGCAATGCCGATGCGACCGCCAAGAGCCTCAAGGGCGATGAGCGCAAAACCTTCATGAGCACGTGTCTCAAGGCAGCGCCGGCGGCCAACGATGCCAAGACCCTGACTCCGCAGCAGGAGAAAATGAAAACGTGCAACGCCGATGCGAAAACCAAAGCCCTGACTGGCGATGCGCGCAAAACCTTCATGAGTGATTGCCTGAAGAAAAAGTGATTCCCTGATCTTGTGGTGAGCCTGCCGGCTTCATCGCGAGCAGGCTCACTCCTACAGGGGAACGCATTTCAAGTGTAGGAGTGAGCCTGCTCGCGATGGCGGCGGCTAGAGTGCCGCCAATCTCAAACACTGCATATACCTAGTGCTCGCCCCGGAACGCTGGCAGACTGCCAATCCTTCTACGCCGTTCGTTTTGAGGCTGTATGCCAACGTTTTCTGAGCGTCATGTTGTGTTCTGGGTCAGTTGCATCATCATTTTCGGCGGTTTGCTGCTGGTGCTGCCGCTGCGCTTGCTGCCGAGCCTGCTGGCTGGCTTGCTGGTGTTCGAACTGGTCAACATGCTCACCCCGCAACTGCAACGGCTGATCGAAGGTCGCCGCGCACGTTGGTTGGCGGTAGCGCTGCTGGGTACGCTGGTGGTGAGTGTGCTGGCGCTGATCTTTGCCGGAGCCATCAGTTTCCTCTTGCACGAAGCGGAAAATCCCGGTGCCTCACTCGATAAATTCATGGGCGTGGTTGATCGTGCGCGCGGACAATTGCCGCCATTCATCGACGCTTATCTACCGGCCAGTGCCGGTGAATTCCGCGTCGCGATTGGCGAATGGCTGAGCAAGCATCTCTCCGAGTTGCAACTGGTCGGCAAGGATGCGGCGCACATGTTCGTGACGCTGCTGATCGGCATGGTGCTCGGTGCAATCATCGCCCTGCAGCGCGTGCCGGACGTGACCAAGCGCAAACCGCTGGCGGCGGCGCTGTTCGACCGTTTGCACCTGCTGGTTCAAGCGTTCCGCAATATCGTTTTTGCGCAGATCAAGATCGCCCTGCTCAACACCTTCTTCACCGGGATCTTCCTCGCGGTGATCCTGCCGATGTTCGGCGTGAAGCTGCCGTTGACCAAAACCCTGATCGTATTGACCTTCCTGCTCGGTCTGCTGCCAGTGATCGGCAACCTGATTTCCAACACGCTGATCACCATCGTCGGCCTGTCGCTGTCGATCTGGGTGGCGGTGGCGGCGTTGGGGTATCTGATCGTTATCCACAAGCTCGAATACTTCCTCAATGCGCGCATTGTCGGCGGGCAGATCAGTGCCAAGTCGTGGGAGTTGCTGCTGGCGATGCTGGTGTTCGAGGCCGCGTTCGGCTTGCCGGGGGTGGTGGCGGGGCCGATTTATTACGCGTATCTGAAGAGTGAGTTGAAGCTGGGCGGGATGGTGTAAGGCTCGGGGATGTGTGGCAGGTCATGACTGTGGCGAGGGGATTTATCCCCGATGGGTCGCGAAGCGGCCCCTCTCTTGATGTAAAGGGCTGGGCCTGCTGCGCAGTCCATCGGGGATAAATCCCCTCGCCACAGAGATTGTGATCAGGCCATCGAACCGTAGCGTTTCATCGCTTCAATCGCCAAGCCGCTACCAATGCTGCCGAAGATGTTCCCTTCAACATGCCGCGCATTCGGCAGCATTGCCGAGACGCTGTTACGCAGCGCCGGAATGCCGCTCGAACCGCCGGTGAAGAACACCGTATCGACCTGATCGACCGCCACACCGGCATCGTTCAACAGTTGCGTAACGCTGCCACGCACCCGCTCCAGCAGCGCATCAATTGCCGATTCGAACAGCGCTCGGCTCAGTTCTACACTCAAGCCGGCCTCGATCCGATCCAATGGCACATGGCGGCTGTCGGTGTGGGTCAGCTGGATTTTGGTCTCTTCTACTTCCATCGCCAGCCAGTGGCCGGCACGCTGTTCGATCAACTTGAACAGGCGATCGATGCCGCCAGTGTCTTCGATGTCGTAACGCATGCTGCCCAGCGCCAGGCTGGATTTCTGCGAGTACACCGAGTTGATGGTGTGCCAGGTCGCCAGGTTCATGTGGTGGCTGGTCGGCATGTAGGCGCCGCTCTTCATGCGGCTGCCGTAGCCGAACAGCGGCATCAGGCCTTGCAGGCTCAGTTGCTTGTCGAAGTCGGTCCCGCCGATGTGCACACCGCCGGTGGCGAGGATGTCGTCGTGACGGTTGTCGTGCATGCGACGCTCGGGCGACAGGCGCACCAGCGAGAAGTCGGACGTACCACCGCCGATGTCGACGATCAGCACCAGCTCTTCTTTCTCGATGGTCGACTCGTAGTCGAAGGCCGCCGCAATCGGTTCGTATTGGAACGAGACTTCCTTGAAACCGATCTTCTTCGCCACATCGACCAAGGTGTCTTCGGCTTCCTGGTCAGCCAGCGGATCGTCATCGACGAAGAACACCGGGCGACCGAGCACCACTTGCTCGAATTCCCGACCGGCGGCGGTTTCGGCGCGGCTCTTCAACTGGCCGATGAACAGGCCGAGCAAGTCCTTGAACGGCATCGCCGTACCGAGAACGCTGGTGTCGTGCTTGATCAGCTTGGAACCGAGCAGGCTTTTCAACGAGCGCATCAGGCGGCCTTCGTAGCCTTCCAGATACTCGTGCAGCGCCAGACGACCGTAAACCGGGCGGCGTTCCTCGATGTTGAAGAAGACCACCGACGGCAGGGTGATCTTGTCGTCTTCCAGCGCGATCATCGTTTCCATGCCGGGGCGCAGCCAGCCGACGGTGGAGTTGGACGTGCCGAAGTCGATGCCGCAGGCACGGGCTGGAGAGGCGTCTTTCATGTCTTTCGGTTCCGGTCAAAAAACGGCCGCGCAGTGTATGTCAGTGCGCGCCAGAATCGAAGGCCGGTCATCTGCTATTTCGCGACTAAACTGGTTGAAAATCGCAGCTTCGCCCCAAACTTGCTGGCATGGGCCGGCAGAACCACCGGCGGTCACAAGAACCGTCGTCCACTGCCGATAAACTTCTGCTGCGCCACCCGGTCACAACCTTGAGATCGGTCAACCTGGCACGCGCGAATCGGCGCATGCTGGCATCGGCGCGAAATCGATAACGGATGGTGATTCCTTCAATGGACTTCAAAGACTATTACAAGATACTCGGCGTGGAGCCGACAGCAGACGATAAGGCGATCAAAGCGGCCTATCGCAAGCTGGCGCGCAAATACCACCCCGACGTCAGCAAGGAAAAAGACGCCGAGGAGAAATTCAAGGACGCGTCGGAAGCCTATGAAGCGCTGAAAAGCGCCGACAAACGCGCCGAATACGACGAGCTGCGTCGTTATGGCCAGCACGGTCAGCCGTTCCAGGGGCCTCCGGGCTGGCAGAGCCGTGGCGGCTTTGGTGGCGGTGGTCAGGACACCGGCGACTTCTCGGACTTCTTCAGTTCGATCTTTGGCAATCGCGGCCCCGGTTTCGGTGGCGGCGAGGGTCGGCAACAACGCAGTGCAGGGCGCCGAGGGCAAGACGTGGAAATGGAACTGCCGATCTTCCTCGAGGAAACGCTCTCGAACGAATCGAAGAAGGTCACCTTCCAGGTGCCTCAATACAACGCCAACGGCCAGCACGTCAGCAACACCAGCAAGAGCCTGAACGTGAAGATCCCGGCGGGCGTGACGGACGGCGAGCGCATTCGCCTCAAAGGCCAGGGCGCACCGGGCGTGGGTGGCGGGGCAAATGGCGATCTGTACCTGACCATTCGGTTTGCGCCGCACCCGAAATTCGACGTCGAAGGCGACAACCTGATCATCACGCTGCCGCTGGCACCGTGGGAGCTGGCGCTGGGCACCGAAGTGGCCGTGCCGACGCTGACTGGCAAGATCAACCTCAAAGTGCCAGCCGGCAGTCAGAACGGCCAGCGCATGCGCGCCAAAGGGCACGGTCTGAAAAACAAGGCTGGCGAGCGTGGTTACCTGTTCGTGCAGCTCAAGGCCGTGATGCCGAAAGCGTCCGACGACGAGGTCAAGGCGCTGTGGCAGGAACTGGCAAAAAAAGCCGCCTTCAATCCGCGAGAGAACTTCTAAATTCGGCGACGGAGTAGCCCATCATGAGCAGCCCCCTGATCGTTCAACTGGACTTGGCAGAATTCTGTGAGGCGGCCGATTTGTCGGACGTCTACGTGATCGAAATCGTCGAACACGGCATCCTCGAACCTCAGGGCGCGCAGCCCCGGGAATGGCGTTTCACCGATTACGAACTGGCCCTGGCCAAGCGCGCCGCGAAGCTGCGGCGCGATCTGGATCTGGAGTGGGAAGGCGTCGCGCTGGCGCTGGATTTGCTGGAAGAGGTGCGCGAACTGCGTGCTGAAAACCTCATGTTGCGCCAGCGATTGGGGCGGCTGGTGGTTGAGTAGTCCGTCTGAAGGTTTTGTGGGGGCTGATCTGGCCCTATCGCGAGCAGGCTCACTCCTACACTGGATCGGCGTACGCAGGCTCTTGTAGGAGTGAGCCTGCTCGCGATGAACGCTGACGCGGTATGACAGACAGAAAAGCAAAAGGCCCCGAGGGGCCTTTTTTGTTGTCAGAACAAAAAGTACCGCTGCGCCATCGGCAGTGTTTCTGCGGGTTCACACCAGAGCAATACACCGTCGGCCTTGACCTGATAAGTCTGCGGGTCGACGTCGATGTTTGGCAGGTAATCGTTGTGAATCAAATCGGTTTTCTGCACGTCGCGGCAACCTTTGACCACAGCGATTTTCTTTTTCAGCCCCAGCGCTTCGGGCAACCCGGCCTCGGCTGCCGCCTGGCTGATGAAGGTCAGGCTGGTGGCGTGCAGCGAGCCACCGTAACTGGCGAACATCGGGCGGTAGTGCACCGGTTGCGGTGTCGGGATCGAGGCGTTGGCGTCACCCATCAGGCTGGCGGCAATGGCGCCGCCCTTGAGAATCATCGTCGGTTTTACACCAAAAAACGCCGGACGCCAGAGCACCAGATCCGCCCACTTGCCGACTTCGATCGAACCGACTTCATGGCTGATGCCATGGGTGATTGCCGGGTTGATCGTGTACTTGGCGATGTAGCGTTTGGCGCGGAAGTTGTCGTTGCCTTCGCCGTCCTGCGGCAGCGGGCCGCGCTGCTTTTTCATCTTGTCGGCAGTCTGCCAGGTGCGCGTGATGACTTCGCCGACGCGGCCCATGGCCTGGCTGTCGGAGCTGATCATCGAGAACGCGCCGAGGTCGTGAAGAATGTCCTCAGCGGCAATCGTTTCGCGGCGAATACGGCTTTCGGCGAACGCAACGTCTTCGGCGATGCTCGGGTCGAGGTGGTGGCAGACCATCAGCATGTCGAGGTGTTCGTCGATGGTGTTACGGGTGAACGGTCGCGTCGGGTTAGTCGAGCTCGGCAACACGTTGGGGAAACCACAGGCCTTGATGATGTCCGGTGCGTGACCGCCGCCGGCGCCTTCGGTGTGATAGGTGTGGATGGTGCGGCCCTTGAACGCGCCGAGGGTGGTTTCGACAAAGCCGGACTCGTTGAGCGTGTCGGTGTGGATCGCTACCTGCACATCGAACTGATCCGCAACGTTTAGGCAGTTGTCGATGCTTGCCGGGGTGGTGCCCCAGTCTTCGTGCAACTTGAGGCCGATGGCGCCGGCCTTTACCTGCTCGATCAATGGCTCCGGCAGGCTGGCGTTGCCCTTGCCGGTGAGCCCGATGTTCATCGGGAAGGCATCGGCGGCCTGGAGCATGCGCGCCAGATGCCACGGGCCGGAAGTGCAGGTAGTGGCGTTGGTGCCGGTGGCCGGGCCGGTGCCGCCGCCGATCATGGTGGTGACGCCGCTCATCAGCGCTTCTTCGATCTGCTGTGGGCAGATGAAGTGGATGTGCGTATCGATGCCGCCGGCGGTGAGGATCATGCCTTCGCCGGCGATCACTTCGGTGCTGGCGCCAATGGCGATGGTCACGTTCGGTTGCACGTCGGGGTTGCCGGCCTTGCCGATCGCGGCAATGCGGCCGTCCTTGAGGCCGACGTCGGCCTTGACGATGCCCCAGTGGTCGATGATCAGCGCGTTGGTGATCAGCGTGTCGACGACTTCGGCGGCGAGCAGTTGGCTCTGGCCCTGACCGTCGCGAATCACTTTACCGCCCCCGAATTTCACTTCTTCGCCGTAGGTGGTGAAGTCTTTTTCGACTTCGATCCACAACTCGGTGTCGGCCAGGCGCACCTTGTCGCCGACGGTGGGGCCGAACATGTCGGCGTAGGCTTGTCTTGAGATTTTCATGTGCTTGCCTTGGGATTCAATTGTTTTTGAGACCGCTCGCATAGCTCGCTATCGCAGCCTCGCTGCGCTCGACAGCTCCTACAGTCAGTGATCGGCTCAAGACTGTATGACCTCTGTAGGAGCTGCCGAAGGCTGCGATCTTTTTGGGTTCACATCGGTGTCAATCGAGCTCACCCATGATCCTGCCGGCAAAGCCGAAAACTCGCCGATGCCCGGCGTAATCCACCAGCTCAACCTCGCGGCTCTGCCCCGGCTCGAAACGCACCGCCGTGCCCGCCGGAATATTCAGGCGCATTCCGCGGCTGGCCGCGCGATCGAAGGTCAGTGCGTCGTTGGTCTCGAAAAAGTGATAGTGCGACCCCACCTGAATCGGCCGGTCGCCGCTGTTGGCGACTTTCAGGCTGATAGTGCGGCGATCGACGTTGAGTTCGATGTCGCCGGGCTGGATCTGGTACTCGCCAGGAATCATCGCTGGGCTCCTTGCAGAATCTTGTAGTAGAGGGCGGTCGGCCTGTACGTGCCGGTCGGATCGCAGGCGTAATCGGGGATTTGCCCCGCGCGGGTGTAGCCCAGCGCCTTGTAGAAGTCTTCGGCCGGGGAGCCGGCTTCAGTGTCGAGGAAAAGCATGCCGCGCTTGTGCTTGGGCGCTTCGAGCTCCAGCGCGGTCATCAGTTGCTGACCGAGGCCGCGACGCCGTGCTTGTTCGCGCACCAGCAGTTTCTGCACCTCGGCACGATTGAGGCCGTTGGCTTTCTGACACAAACCCAATTGCACACTGGCCAGCACCTGTTCGTCCTTGACCACCACCCAGAGCAGCACGCTGCCTTTGTTGACGTGGTCCTGAACCTCGTCGAAATACGCGCGCGCCTGCGCAGCATCGAGGTCGGCCATGAAACCGACGCTGGCGCCATAACCCACCGCGTCGAGCAGCAGGTCGATCAGGCCCTGGCGATAGTGGGCGAAACTTTCAGCGTTGACGCGGCGCAGCTGGGCGGCGTTCATCGGTATCACTCCTTGTTGGCGTTCGGCGGCTCCGCGCCAGGGTTGAGGGGCAATTGCATGAAGGTCAGGTCGAGCCAGCGGCCGAACTTGGTGCCGACTTGCGGCATTTGCCCGGTGATGATGAAACCGGCGCGTTCATGCAGACGGATCGAAGCGGTGTTGCCGCTTTCAATGGCGGCGACCATCACGTGTTTTCCACAGGTCTTCGCCCGCTCGATCAGCGCCGTCATCAGCAGTGGGCCGAGGCCGTTGCCGCGTTGGTCGCTGCGCACATAAACCGAGTGCTCGACGGTGTGGCGAAAACCGTCGAAGGGCCGCCAGTCACCGAAAGAAGCGTAGCCGAGCACGCTGTTATCGCCGTCGACGATCACCAGAATCGGATACGCCTGGGCCTGACGGGCGCTGAACCATGCCTGGCGGTTGCCGAGGTCGACGGCTTGTTCATTCCAGATCGCCGTGGTGTTGAGCACGGCGTCGTTGTAAATGTCGCGGATCGCCGGCAGGTCGGCGTGGAGGGCATCGCGAATGGAATAGGTCATGGCGCGGCCTCAGACGATCGGTTGGTGGACGGTGACCAGTTTGGTGCCGTCGGGGAACGTCGCTTCGACCTGAATCTCCGGGATCATTTCCGGGATGCCTTCCATCACTTGTTCGCGCGAAAGCAGGGTGGTGCCGAAGTGCATCAGCTCGGCGACGGTCTGGCCGTCACGCGCGCCTTCGAGCAGCGCAGCAGAGATATAGGCCATGGCCTCCGGGTAATTGAGTTTCACGCCGCGCGCCAAACGCCGCTCGGCAACGAGGCCGGCGGTGAAGATCAGCAGCTTGTCTTTTTCGCGTGGGGTCAGGTCCATCGTTTGAAATCCATAGTCGGCAGGCAGAAGTTATCAAGTCGTTCACTGACTGTAGGAGCTGCCGAAGGCTGCGATCTTTTGATGTTGATTTTCACAAGCAAGATCAACAGATCGCAGCCTTCGGCAACTCCTACAGGGGAATGCATTTCAGGTACTCCATATTCTGGGAGATACCGCCTCACGGCCCAGCAGCACCGGCCGTAGCAAACGCCAAAGATCAATAAGCCAGGCGCGAGCGAGCAACGCTTCACTGGCAAGACACCGAGCCACCAAGAACCCCGGCAACTGGGTCAAATCCCCGCGCACGTCATGGCCCAGCGAGCGACCACGCTCGAGCAACTCAGCATCAATCTCACCGGTCACCAACAACGTCGCAAACACCGGATGGCCATCCAGCCCGATCGGCGAATCAAGCAAACCGTCACCGCCGACAATGCGCTGGCGTTCATGCCAGAGCAGTCGGCCATCGCGACGAATATCCAGGTGCGCCTGAAAATGCCCAAGGTCAAAACGCTCGCCACTGGCCGGGCGACCCAACGCCACCACGTCCCAGTAAAACAAGCGTGCATCACCTTCAAGATCAATCGATGTGCTCAGCTCAGCCTGGGCTGCGCTGTAGACGATGGTTTCCTGCGGCAGCCATTCCAGCGTCGCGCCGGCCGCCACTTTCAAGTCGAGCTTCTGATACGCCGGTCCACCGGCGCGATACCACTTGGCCGCGCCGGGGCTGGTGATCTGTGCCCATGCACCTGGTTCGACGCGGGCACTGATATCGAGACGATCACCGCCGGCAATCCCCCCCGGTGGATGGACGATGATGTGCTGGCAGACCTCGGGGCCTTCGGCGTACAAATGTTTTTGCACCCGCAGCGGGCCGAGGTGCCGGCGCATGACCGGGCGCGTGCAGTCGCCGAAACGGGCGTAAGCGAGTTCCAGCTCGGCGTGCCAGCTCGGGGTAAACAGGGCAGTGGTTAAAGGCAAATTCATATTTTTTAATTATCGTTAGGACGCTACAGATTAGATCGTAGCCTCAGATCGTGACCAGCCCGCGTACACCTTCGGCTTCCATATTTTCCCCTCGGCCCTGCTGCACGATCTCGCCCCGGGACATCACCAGATACTGATCGGCCAGTTCCGCGGCGAAATCGTAGAACTGCTCGACCAGCAAAATGGCCATATCGCCGCGTGCCGCGAGCTTCTTGATCACGGCGCCAATTTCCTTGATCACCGAGGGTTGAATGCCTTCGGTAGGCTCATCGAGGATCAGCAAGCGCGGACGACTGGCCAATGCGCGGCCGATTGCCAACTGCTGTTGCTGACCGCCGGAGAGGTCTCCGCCGCGACGCTGCTTCATTTGTAGCAGCACCGGGAACAATTCGTAGATGAAACTTGGTACTTCTTTGGCTTCACTGCCGGGAAAGCGCGACAGGCCCATCAATAGATTTTCTTCCACGGTCAGGCGGCCGAAGATTTCCCGTCCCTGCGGCACATAGGCAATTCCGGCGTGAACGCGCTGGTGCGGCTTGAATGTGGTGATGGGTTTGCCTTCCCAGTTCACCGCACCTTCTTTGGCCGGCAGCAGGCCCATCAGGCATTTGAGCAGGGTGGTCTTGCCGACGCCGTTACGGCCGAGCAGGCAGGTGACTTCACCGACCTTCACATCAAAAGACAGGCCACGCAGGATGTGGCTACCGCCGTAATACTGGTGCAGCTTGTCGACTTGCAGCATGTTCAAATTCCTTCTGTTGCACGCAAAACCCTGTGGGAGCGGGCCTGCTCGCGAATGCGCAGTGACATTCAACCTCTGCATCGCCTGACGCACCGCTTTCGCGAGCAGGCTCGCTCCCACAGGTTTTGTATTCACAAACCTTAGCGGCCGAGGTAGACCTCGATCACGCGCTCGTTTTCCTGCACCTGTTCCAGTGAGCCTTCCGCCAGCACGCTGCCCTGATGCAATACGGTGACGTGGTCGGCAATCGAGCCGACAAAACCCATGTCATGCTCCACCACCATCAGCGAATGCTTGCCGGCCAGGCTCTTGAACAGTTCCGCGGTGAACTCGGTTTCTGCATCGGTCATCCCCGCCACCGGTTCATCAAGCAGCAACAGTTGTGGATCCTGCATCAGCAACATGCCGATCTCGAGAAACTGCTTCTGTCCGTGAGAGAGCAAGCCCGCCTGACGGTTAACCGAAGTGGTCAGGCGAATCGTCTCCAGCACTTCGCTGATGCGATCCTTCTGCTCGCCACTCAACCGTGCACGCAAACTGGCCCACACCGACTTGTCGGTCTTCTGCGCCAGTTCAAGGTTTTCAAACACGCTCAGCGCCTCAAACACGGTCGGCTTCTGGAACTTGCGGCCGATCCCGGCCTGGGCGATCTGCACTTCGCTCATCTGCGTCAGATCCAGTGTTTCGCCAAACCAGGCTTTGCCGTGGCTGGGACGAGTCTTGCCGGTGATCACATCCATCAGCGTGGTTTTACCCGCGCCGTTGGGGCCGATGATGCAGCGCAATTCGCCGACGCCGATGTACAGGTTGAGATTGTTCAGCGCACGGAAGCCGTCGAAGCTCACGCTGATGTCTTCCAGGGTCAGAATCGTGCCGTGGCGGGTATCGAGGCCCGGGCCGACGCGTTGGCCGAGGCCGATCGAGTCGCGACTGGTGCCGGCGTCCTTGTTCGGCTCGACGGGGAAGAAGGCTGGCTCCAGCATGAATTCAGCGCTCGCCGTGACTCTCATTGTTCACCTCGTTTCTTCAGCAGGCCGATCACGCCTTTGGGCAAGTACAGCGTCACGACGATGAACAACGCGCCGAGGAAGAACAGCCAGTATTCCGGGAACGCCACGGTGAACCAGCTCTTCATGCCGTTGACCACGCCGGCACCGAGCAACGGCCCGATCAGTGTGCCGCGCCCGCCAAGTGCCACCCACACAGCCGCTTCGATCGAGTTGGTCGGCGACATTTCGCTTGGGTTGATGATGCCCACTTGCGGCACATACAACGCACCGGCCAAGCCACACAGCACTGCACTCAACACCCACACAAACAGCTTGAAACCGCGCGGGTCGTAGCCGCAGAACATCAAACGGTTTTCCGCATCGCGCAACGCGGTCAGCACTCGGCCGAATTTGCTCTGCGCCAGACGCCAGCCGATAAACAAACTGGCTACCAGCAGCAGTACCGTCGCCAGGAACAGCACGGCGCGAGTGCCCGGCTCGGTGATGCCGAAACCGAGAATCGTGCGGAAATTAGTGAAGCCGTTATTGCCGCCAAAGCCGGTTTCGTTGCGGAAAAACAGGAGCATGCCGGCGAAGGTCAGGGCCTGGGTCATGATCGAGAAATACACGCCTTTGATCCGCGAACGGAACGCGAAGAATCCGAACACCAACGCCAGCAAGCCCGGTGCAAGCACCACCAGACACATCGCCCAGACGAAGCTGCTGGTGCCGCTCCAGTACCATGGCAGTTCTGTCCACGACAGGAAGGTCATGAATGCTGGCAAACCATCACCGGCTGCCTGACGCATCAGGTACATGCCCATCGCATAACCGCCGAGGGCAAAGAACAGTCCGTGACCGAGGGACAGCAGACCGGCGTAACCCCAGACCAGATCCAGCGCCAGGGCGACGATGGCGTAGCACAGGATTTTGCCGACCAGCGTCAGCGTGTACGCCGAGACGTGCAGCGCACTCTCTGGCGACAACATTGACAGCAATGGCAGGGCGATCAGCAGGGCGAGAACCATCGCGCCGACCGCCATCGTGATTTTCGGCCCGGCCTTTTGCGTGGCCGTGACTAACAGAGGCTGGTTCATCAGTCGATCACCCGTCCTTTCAGTGCGAAGAGGCCTTGCGGACGTTTCTGGATAAACAGAATGATCAGCGCGAGGATCAGGATCTTACCGAGCACCGCACCGATCTGCGGCTCGAGAATCTTGTTGGCGATACCGAGGCCAAACGCCGCGAGCACGCTGCCCGCCAGTTGCCCGACGCCGCCGAGCACCACCACCAGAAACGAGTCGATGATGTAGCTCTGGCCAAGATCCGGGCCGACGTTACCGATCTGGCTCAGCGCCACACCGCCGAGGCCGGCGATGCCCGAACCGAGGCCGAAGGCGAGCATGTCCACGCGGCCCGTCGGCACGCCGCAGCAGGCGGCCATGTTGCGGTTCTGGGTGACGGCGCGAACGTTGAGGCCCAAGCGGGTTTTGTTCAGCAACAGCCACGTCAGCACGACCACGAACAAAGCGAAGGCGATGATGACGATGCGGTTGTACGGCAGCACCAGATTCGGCAGCACTTGAATGCCGCCGGACAGCCATGCCGGGTTGGCGACTTCGACGTTCTGCGCGCCAAACAGCAAGCGCACCAGTTGAATCAGCATCAGACTGATGCCCCAGGTGGCGAGCAGGGTTTCCAGTGGTCGGCCGTAAAGATGGCGAATCACCGTGCGTTCCAGCGCCATGCCGATAGCTGCCGTGACAAAAAACGCTACCGGCAATGCGATCAGCGGGTAGAACTCGATGGCCTGCGGTGCGTAGCGCTGGAACATCAGCTGCACGACGTACGTCGAGTAGGCGCCGAGCATCAGCATCTCGCCGTGGGCCATGTTGATCACGCCGAGCAGGCCGAAGGTGATCGCCAGACCGAGCGCAGCCAGCAGCAGGATCGAACCGAGCGACATGCCGCTGAAGGCTTGGCCGAGGATCTCGCCGATCAGCAGTTTGCGTTTGACCTGGGCGAGGCTGGTCTCGGCGGCGGTGCGCACATTGGTATCGGTTTCGACGCCAGGTTCGAGCAAACCTTCGAGGCGCGTACGTGCCAGTGGATCGCCGGTTTCGCCAAGCAGACGCACAGCGGCGAGGCGCACGGCCGGGTCCGTGTCGACCAGTTGCAGATTGGCCAGGGCCAGGCTCAGCGCGGCGTGGACGTTTTCATCTTTTTCACCGGCGAGTTGCTGGTCGAGGAATTTCAGCTGCGCGGGTTTCGCGCTTTTCTGCAATTGCTGCGCGGCAGTCAGACGGATTTTGGCGTCGGCGGCGAGCAATTGGTGGCTGGCCATGGCGGTGTCGATCAGACCCCGCAGGCGATTGTTCAGGCGCAGGGTTTTGGCTTGGCCGTCGACAGTCAGTTCGCCTTGTTGCAGGGCGTTGATCAGTTCGATACGGGCCGGATCGGGCTGCGCGGCCCAGGCTTCGAGCAGTTTGGCCTGTTGCACGGGATTGGCCGTGACGAAGTCTTCGGCATCGCCGGCGTGGACGGCCATCGGCAGCAACAGTGCGATGGCGATGAGAAAGCGGTGTATGGCAGTGGGCATAGTCAGTCGCCTTGACGCGGACATTGTGGGAGCGAGCCTTTGTGGGGAGGGGATTTATCCCCGATCGGCTGCGAAGCAGTCGCAAAATCAGTCGATGCGATCAATCTGAGACACCGCGACTGCTGGATTTGGGGCTGCTACGCAACCCATCGGGGATAAATCCCCTCGCCACAAAGGCTCGCTCCTACAGGGGATTGTGTCGGACTGAAAAAACGTATCAGTCCGACAGCCAGTGGCTCAGTTGCTCTTCACTGCATAATCCGGCTTCTTGTCGTTGCCATCGATAAACGGGCTCCACGGCTGCGCACGGATCGGCCCTTCGGTCTGCCACACCACGTTGAACTGACCATCGGCCTGAATCTCGCCGATCATCACCGGCTTGTGCAGGTGGTGGTTGGTCTTGTCCATGGTCAGCGTGTAGCCCGACGGTGCGGCAAAGGTCTGGCCGGCGAGGGCTTCGCGGACTTTGTCGACGTCTGTCGACTTGGCTTTCTCGACCGCTTGCGCCCACATGTGGATGCCGACATACGTGGCTTCCATCGGGTCGTTGGTCACGGCTTTGTCAGCGCCCGGCAGGTTGTGTTTCTTCGCGTAGGCTTTCCAGTCAGCGACGAATTTTTTGTTCTGTGGGTTCTCCACCGACTCAAAGTAGTTCCACGCCGCGAGGTTGCCCACCAGCGGTTTGGTGTCGATGCCGCGCAGTTCTTCTTCACCCACCGAGAACGCCACCACCGGAACGTCAGTGGCTTTCAGGCCCTGGTTGGCCAGCTCTTTATAGAACGGCACGTTGGAGTCGCCGTTGACGGTGGAGATAACGGCTGTCTTGCCGCCGGCCGAGAATTTCTTGATGTTGGCGACGATGGTTTGATAGTCGCTGTGGCCGAACGGTGTGTAGACCTCTTCGATGTCCTTGTCGGCCACGCCTTTGGAATGCAGGAACGAGCGCAAAATCTTGTTGGTGGTGCGCGGGTAGACGTAGTCGGTGCCGAGCAGGAAGTAGCGTTTGGCGCTGCCACCTTCTTCGCTCATCAGGTATTCAACCGCCGGGATCGCTTGCTGGTTTGGCGCGGCGCCGGTGTAAAAGACGTTCGGCGACATCTCTTCGCCTTCGTATTGCACCGGGTAGAACAGCAGGCCGTTGAGTTCTTCGAACACCGGCAGCACCGATTTACGCGACACCGACGTCCAGCAGCCGAACACCACGGCAACCTTGTCCTGAGTCAGCAACTGCCGGCCCTTCTCCGCGAACAGCGGCCAGTTCGACGCCGGGTCGACTACCACCGGTTCGAGCATCTTGCCGTTCACACCGCCCTTGGCGTTGATCTCGTCGATGGTCATCAGCGCCATGTCTTTGAGCGACGTTTCGGAGATCGCCATGGTGCCGGACAACGAATGCAGAATCCCCACCTTGATGGTCTCGGCGGCCTGGACAGTCCAGGTCATGCCCATCGCGGCAATGGATGCCGTGAGTGTGAAAGCCTTGATCAAACTGCGACGCTTCATTGTGCGATCTCCATGAACGTTAAAGTTTTTTATGGTTGGCAGATGCGGACGACTGAAGGTGTGTTTTGCAAGGGCTGTGCCCGGTCGGGGATGGGCAGGAAAATGTCGATTTAGAGCGGTCGCGGCTGTAGACGATGCACCATGAAGGAACGCTGCTGGCGCGTTGGTGCAGGTGGCCGCGCCAGATTGGGGCGCAACCGATCCCTGTAGGAGGGAGAGGGTGTGGCTTAGCGGCGGCGCATCAGGCCGATGAAAAACAGACCACCGATGGCGGCGGTGGCGACGCCGATGGGCAGGTCTTCGGGGGCGATCATTGTGCGGGCGGCGACGTCGACCCAGATCAGAAACACACTGCCCAGCAATACGCACGCTGGCAGCAATCGCCGATGTTCAGCGCCGACCAGACGCCGGGCAATGTGCGGCACCATCAGCCCGACAAAACCGATCGAACCGCTGATCGACACCAGCACACCGGTCATCAGCGAGGCGATGACAAAGACCCGCAAGCGCACCGAGCGAGCATTCAGGCCGAGGGTGACGGCTGTCTGCTCGCCGGCCATCAACGCGTTCAACGGACGGGCCATGCCCAGCAGCAAGAGCAATCCGAGCAGCACGCTCGCTGCCGGCACCGCCAGCAACTCCCAGCGTGCCAGCCCGAGGCCGCCGAGCATCCAGAACATCACCGCTGAACTGGCGCGATGGTCGCCCATGAACAACAGCAGATTGGCGATCGCCATCATCACGAACGACACCGCCACACCGCACAGCAACAGGCGGTCACTGTCGAGCCGGCCATGTCGACTGGCAATCGCCAGCACCACCAACATGCTCAGCAAGGCGCCGATGAATGCGGCAATCGGCAAGGTCAGCAGGCCGATGATTTCACCGACGTGCAACACCACGATCACCGCGCCCAATGTCGCCCCTGATGTCACGCCAAGCAAATGAGGATCGGCCAGAGGATTGCGCGTCACCGCTTGCAGCACCGCGCCGATCAGCGCCAGTCCGGCGCCCACCAGCGCGCCAAGCAACATGCGCGGCACGCGGATCAGCCAGACGATGTGTTCCTGCCCGGCGCTCCAGTCGACCTCGCCAATGCCAAAAGCCTTGTGCAGTAAAATCCGCCACACCACGTCCACCGGCACCCGCGCGGGGCCGAAGCCGAGCGACACCACGCACGACACCAGCAACACGGCGCCGAGGGCGATCAGCAACAGGGTGTAGCGACGGTTGATCATTCGCCGTGGAAACCTTTGGCCAGTGTTTCCACCGCCAGCACGTTGTCGATCCCCGGTGTGGCCTGCACATACGGAATGACGATGAAGCGCTGGTTCTTGATCGCGTCCACCGATTGCAGAGCTTTGTTCTTCAGCAGAAATTCAATCTTCTGTTCGGCGGTGATTTCGCTGTAGTCGACGATCACGATGACTTGCGGATTGTGCTCGACCACGGTCTCCCAGTTGACCCGGGTCCAGCTCGCGTCGACGTCGTCGAGAATATTGCGCCCGCCAGCAGCATCGATCAGCGCCTGCGGCATGCCGAGGCGGCCGGAGGTCATGGCGCGGTCTTCGCCGCTGTCGTAGAGGAAAACCCGCGGCTTGTCGGCGGGCAGGTCTTTGCGCACTGCGGTGACTTGCGCCTGCATCCGGGCGATCAGCGCATTGGCGCGATCCTGCACGTCGAAGATTTTGCCGAGGTTGCGCAGGTCGTTGTAGGTGTCGTCCAGCGTCGCCGCCGGGCGCTTTATCACGAACGCGCAGGACTCGGTCAATTCATACACATTGATGCCCAGCGGTTGCAGGGTTTGCGGGGTGAGGTCGCCGCCGACGCGCATGCCGTAATCCCAGCCGGCGAAGAAGAAATCGACGTTGGCGTTGAGCAGGGTTTCCACCGACGGATATTTCGCCGCCAGCTCCGGCAAGCCGTCGAGCAGCGATTGCATTTCGGGTGTCACCGACTTCCAGCCACTGACGCCGCTGTACCCGGCCATGCGTGGTTTGAGGCCAAGGGCGAGCATCATCTGGGTCATGTTGATGTCGTGGCTGACCGCGTGCTTCGGTGCTTCCTTGAAGGTCACTTCGCGGTTGCAGCTTTGAATGGTCAGCGGGTATTTCGTGGCCTCGGCCAAGGCTTGGGCGCTGCACAACAGAAGAGCGACGCAAAGCAGGGAACGCAGATTCATGGGCGGGTTATCCAGGTGATTCGCGGGTAGCCGTGGAGGGGGTGGGAATCGATCAATGCATTGACGCCGAAGACGTCGCGCAGCAGTTCTTCGGTGAGGACTTCCTGGGGCGTACCGCTGGCGACGATGCGGCCATGATTGATGACATACAAACGGTCGCAGAACGCGGCGGCCAGGTTCAGGTCGTGGATGCTCGCGAGGGTACCGATTTTCAGGCGTTTGACCAGTTGCAACAGTTCGAGCTGATAGCGCGGGTCGAGGTGATTGGTTGGCTCGTCAAGGATCAACAGTTGCGGTTGCTGGGTCAGGGCGCGGGCCAGGATCACCCGCTGTTTTTCACCGCCCGAAAGGGTGGCGAACGCATGGTCTTCGAAGCCTTCGAGGCCAACCGACTGGAGGGCTTGGGTGGCCAGGTGCCGGTCTTCGACCGTGTCGCTGTCGAATAACCTTTTGTGTGGCGTACGGCCCATGGCGACGACTTCTTCGACGGTCAGGCCGAAGGCGTCGGGGAACTCCTGCAAGACCACGGCAATGTGCTGTGCGCACCAGCGTGAGGATTGCTTCCAGACGTTGTGATGATCGAGTTTGACCTCACCGTGTTCCGGTTGACTGAAGCGGTATGCGCAACGCAGCAGACTGGTTTTGCCGCTGCCGTTGGGGCCGATCAGCCCGACGAACTCACCGGCGCCGACCTGCAACGAGGCGTCACGCAGCAGGAACTGGTGATGACAGTGGCCGTGGCCCAAGGGCGTCCAGGCGAGGTTGGCGAGGGTCAGTGAGGTCATTACTTTCCTGATTTCAGTAAATCATTTGTGGCGAGGGGATTTATCCCCGATCGGCGTCGAAGCCGTCGTAAATCGATGAATACGGTCTTCTGATAAACCGTGATTACAGGTTTGGGACCGCTGCGCGGTCCATCGGGGATAAATCCCCTCGCCACAAGAGTGTTTCCGCTTTTAAAAAGTGTAATCAGCGGTGACGAAGAATGACCTCGGCTCGCCGAGGATCCACTGCTGGCCCTCATTGTATTGGCTTTGCGCGTATTGGCGGTCAAACAGATTGTTCACCTGCAAGCCCAGCGTGGTGTTGCGCAAGGCTTGCCACGACAGCGTCGCATCGACCACGGTGTAGCTCGGCAGCTCGTTGCGGCTGGCCATGTCGGCGTAACGCGCATCGACGTAACGTACGCCCGCACCGGCCCTCAGGTCTTCAGTGATGGTTTTGTTCAGCCACAGATTCGCCGTGCGACGCGGCACGTCCACCGGCCGGTTGCCGTTATACGACAGCGTCTGACCGTTCTCCACCGCAGAGAAATCGTCGTACTTGGCCTTCACAATGGCTGCGTTGGCTTGCAGTTGCCAGGCGTGTGGCAGTTGCAGCTCAAGGCTGGCTTCCAGGCCATTGGACGATTGCTGGCCGACCTGCTGCTTGAGCGTCGGGTTGCCCGGATCATCGGTCAGCAACTTCTTTTTAACGATGCGGTAGGCCGCCAACGTGAACTCGCCGCGCTGATCCCAGAACAATTGCTTCATGCCGATTTCAGTCTGGCGCGCCGTCGACAGATCGTACTGCTGCTGGCTCGGGCTCAGGGAAATCAAACCACCGATACCGTCGGTGCTGGTCGCCACCTGGCCATAAAACGAAGTCTCTGGCGTCAAGGCAAACACCAGCCCGGCCTTCCAGTTGTTGCCGGTCAGGGTCTTGTCGCTCCGGCTGTCGTCGACCAGATTGTTGCGATCCACATGCACGTAGTCACGTCGCACGCCGGTCACCAGCGACCAGCGCTCGCTCAGTTGCGTGCGGTTTTCGGCGAACACTGACATCTGCTTGGTGGTGCTGTCGAATTGATCGCGATACCGATTGGCGCTTTCGAAATAGCCGGTATGCGGGTGGTACAGATCCAGCGGCTGGCCGTTCGGCAAGACGTCGTTGAACGGTGAGTTGCTGTCGAGCTGGAAGCGGATGCGGTTGTAGTCGACGCCGGTCACGGTCTGGCTGTCGAGGCCGAACAGCGAGTGTTTGAAGGTAAAGGTCTGACGGTCGCCGACCTGTTCCTGTTTATGGCCGATACCGAAGTAGCCGCTGCGGCTCAGTTGTTGTGTATCGCGATCGAAGTTGTAGTTTTCGGCGTTCTGCCAGCGCCGTTGCGCCTTGAGGTAATACAGCTCGTTGCTGGCGCTGAGCGCATCGTTGATCTGCCAGTCGCTGGTCAGGCGCGTCCATTGGTCGTTGTAGTGCTGCTTGTCGTCGCGCACGTTGTAGTTCTTGTTGCGCAGGCTGTCCTTGAGTTGGCCATTGATCAGCGGTGTGCCGAAGTAGTTTTGCGGGCGCTGATCGCCGTAATCGTGGGCGAGGGTAAACGCCAGATCGTCAGTGGCCTGCCAGCGCAGGGCGGCGCTGATGAAATCGCTGGACGATTCGCCGTGATCGATCCAGCCGTTGCTGCGCAGGCGATTGAGGTTGAGGCGATAGCTCAGGGTGTCAGTCAGCGAACCGCCGCTGTCGAACGCTTGCTGCTGACGGTCATGGGAGCCGTAGCCGACGCGCACATGGTTTTCGATCTCGCCACTGAACGGCTTCTTCGGGATCACGTTGACCACCGCGCCGGTCGCACCTTCGCCGTACAGCACCGAGGCCGGGCCGCGCAGCACATCGACGCGCTCCACCGACCAGGTGTCGACCGGAAACGTGACGGTGCCCATGCCGCTGTACAGTCGGTTGCCGTCATACAACTGCATCACCGAACTCTGCCCGGTAAAACCGCGCGCCTGCAACGACGTGCCGCCATCGCCCGGTGTGCCGGTGCGACTAATGCCGGTGCTGCGCGATACGGCGTCCTGCACGCTTAGATCGCCACGGGCGCGGACCTGCTCGCCGCTGAGGCTTTCGACGCTGGCCGGGGTTTCCATGGCCGTCAGGTTCAGGCGCGACCCGGCGCTGGTCGGCGTGGTCAGGCTGACGGTTTCCTCGTCAACGGCCGGCGCAGTGATGTTGCCGGTGGGCAGCGTCAGCGGGGTGCTTTCGGCGTGGGCGCTGTTGTTCAGGGCGAACAGGCAGAGGCTGGACAAGAGGTACTTGTTCATCGGGGGCGTGGATCGCTTCATCAAAAGAAAGCCCGCAGCTTTTGGCTGCGGGCAGAATGGCAAATTCGAGTTATACAGTAACACTAAAAATTACCGGCTTATAAGCCCGGCAGTTTATAGAGCTGTCTAAATCGCGCATCTCGCCTGCTTCATGATGAAGTTGAGGCAGATTCAGGTTGCCGACCCAAGCGCGACAGCAGCAGTCGATCCAGCAACCACACCACCACCAGCGAAGCCCCCACCAGCGGAAAAATCACCGCCAGCGCCAGCATGATCACCACGCCGGTTTTCCATTTCGGCAAGTCATGACGCAGCGGTGGCACGCCGAATTTGCCCTGTGGCCGACGCTTCCACCAGATCAACACGCCGCTGACGGCGCTGAGCAGAATCATCAGGCAGATCAGCAGCACGACGATCTGGTTGAAGGTGCCGAACATCTTGCCTTCGTGGAGCATCACGCCGATTTCGGTGGCGCGAGCCACGCTGCCGTACTGCTCAAAACGCACATCGGCGAGGACTTTGCCGGTGTATTGATCAACGTGCAGGGTGGCGTCGTTACGCGGATCATCGGCGAACACGGCGATGGTGAACACGCCGGTGGCGGTGGTTGGCAGGGTGATGCTGTAACCCGGTTCAACCTTGCGCTGCGTAGCGATGTTCTGCGCGTCTTGCAGGCTGATGCCGGGCGCCGCAGGGCCTGCGTTGGCGCCGCCGTGGGCCATGTGTTCGGCATGGTCGCCGGACATCGGCATCGGCGTGTTTTCCATCGCCCATGGCACGGTCTGGCGGGTGGCGCTGTTGAGGCTGCGGGCCTCGACGTCGGAGGTCGGCACGTTGTCCCACATCGCCGCCGGGAATACGTTCCACACCTGGGCATATTGCTTGCCCCAGAATCCGGTCCAGGTCATGCCACTGAGCAACATGACCAGCAGCAATGTCGCGCCCCAGAACCCGGTGACGGCGTGCAGATCACGCCATAACACGCGCCCGCGACTGTTCAGGCGTGGCCACAGAATCCCCGCCGCCTGGCCGCGCGGCCACCACAGGAACAACCCGGATACCACCAGCACCACGCCCCAACCGGCGGCCATTTCGATGAGGCGGTCACCGACGGTGCCGATCATCAATTCACCGTGGATGGCGCGGGCGATGGCTTGCAGGTTTTGCTTGGCATCCTGCTCGCCGAGGATGTCGCCGTGGTACGGGTCGATGAACACATTCAGTTCGTGACCGGCGTTGGCTACGACAAATTGTGCACTGCGTTCGGCGTTCACTGGCGGCAGATATTGCTTCACCTGGCCTTGTGGGTAGGCGCTTTTCACCCGTTGCAACAAGTCGTCGGCCGGAATGGTGAGATGACCGGCCGGAACGTTGAGCAGGCTGCTGTACATCAGCGAATCGAGCTGCGGTTTGAACAGGTAAATGATGCCGGTCAGGGCCAGCATGACCATGAACGGGGCGACGAACAGGCCGGCGTAAAAATGCCAACGCCAGGCCAGGTTGTAGAAATTCGGTTTGGGCTTTTGCATCACGTTTGCTCCGCTTGGCTTGGATCTTCTAGTTGTCGGTTGAAACGCTGACCTGTGGCGAGGAGCTTGCTCCCGCTGGACTGCGCAGCAGGCCCTTGCTCTTCAGATAAAGATAAGGGCCGCTGCGCGCCCAGCGGGAGCAAGCTCCTCGCCACAGGGGCAGTGTTCACATCGGGAAAATTACCCGGTGTTTTAGAAACTCATGTCGACCTTGGTCCAGAGCGTGCGCCCCGGTTCATTGATGGCTTGCGGGTCATTGGCCGGGTAGCCGAAACCGGCGTTGCCCGCCAGGTTCAGGTGTTCGGCGTAAGCCTTGCCGAACAGATTGTCGACGCCGCTGCTGACCTTCCAGTGCTTGCTGATCCGGTAGGCGCCGTTGAGCGAGAACACGCCAAATCCGCCGCTCTTGTCGTAGTCCTTGCCGACCACGTTGCCCTTGTTCTGGTCGATACGGTTTTGCGCGGCAACCACCCTCCACAGCGCGCCGGCGCTCCAGTTGTCCTCGCTGTAAGTCAGGCCGAAACGCGCGTCCAGCGGCGGCATTTGCGGCAGGGCCTTGCCGTCGCTGCTGTTCTTGCCCCAGGCGTAGGCCAGGGTTGCATCGGCTTTCCAGTTCTCGCTCAGGTTGTAAGCGGCACCGAGTTCGCCGCCCATGATCCGTGCGTCGATGTTCTCGGCACGCGAGGTGCTCATGCCCATCATCGTCGGCGTGTAGTCGAACAGAATGTAATCGCGCACCACGCCGATGTAGCCCGAGGCCCAGGCTTCGAGGTCAGCGCTCTTGTAGTTCACGCCGAAATCGAACTGCGTGGTTTTTTCCGGCTTGATCGCATCGAACGCGTTGACCGAACCGACCGGGCCGGATTTGGGCGAAAACAGTTCCCAGTAATCCGGGAAGCGCTGCGCGTGACCGAGGCCGGCGTAGAGTGTGGTCGGGCTGTCGGCCAGATCATGCTCGTAACGGATAAAGCCGCTCGGCAGGGTGTCGGCGCGGGTATCGTCCGCCGTCGGGTTCGCGCGGGACATCATTCCCGAGCCGGTGGTCTGCCGATAATCCTTGGCCGCAGCGCGATCCACTCGGGCACCGGTAATCAAACGATCACGGTCGGCGGCGTACCAGGTCATTTCGCTGAACACGCCGTAGTTATGGAAGTCGGCGTCCTTGGTATACGGCTGATCCTTGTAGGTGTCGATGCCCATGCCGCTGCGCTGGCGGTGTTCGTTGGTCTGCGCATCGAGGCCGGTGATCAACTGAATGTCGGCCCAGCGCCAGGTGGCTTTGATGCGTGCGCCAAGGGTACGGCGATCGACGTTCGAGGCCATCGGCCCGGCCATCATGCCGGTGCCGGAGGGTGTGCGCAGGGTGTAGTTGTCCATCACGTGGTCGGCGTAGTTGTAGTAAACCTGCGCCTCGAGTTTCTCCAGCACATCGTTGATGTTGGACTTCTCCAGGCGCAGGCCGAGGCTTTCGCGCAGGAACTGCGAACCGTCCATGCCACGCCCGGCATAGCGTGCTTCGCCGTCGCCCTTGCCGGCGGTGAGTTCGATCAAGGTGTCGGCGTCCGGGGTCCAGCCAATCGCGACGTCGCCGTTCCACTTGTCGTAGCGCGAGGCGACGATGTCGTTGTTGCCGTCGCGGTAATCATCCGAATGTGCGGTGTTGCCGATCACTCGCACGTAGCCCAATGGCCCGCCGGCTGCGGCGTCGACGACCTTGTCGAAGCGACCGTGGGAACCGGCCAGAATGCTCGCGTTGACCCGCGTACCGAGTTCGCCAAAGCTTTCCGGCTCACGGTCGAACAGCACGGTGCCGGCCGATGCCCCCGGGCCGTAGAGCACGGTTTGCGGTCCTTTGATCACGGTGAGTTTGTCGTAGGTTTCCGGCGAGATGTACGAGGTCGGCGCGTCCATCCGGCCGGGGCAGGCGCCGAGCATCACGCCGCCGTTGGTGAGGATGTTCAGGCGTGAACCGAACATGCCACGCAGCACGGGATCGCCGTTGGTGCCGCCATTACGCACCAGCGCGAAACCCGGAATGGTTTTCAGATAATCGCCGCCGTCGCTGGCCGGCACCGGTTGGCGCGGATCTTTTGGGTTGGTGACGATGGTCAGTGGCGAGCTCGGCGCGATGGCAGTAATCACCGTCGGGCTCATCTCTTCAACGTGGCCGGCGTGCTCATCGGCCAGCACCAGCGGGGACAGCAATACGCCGCAAAGAACGGCGGTGGCGTGCGAGAAACGAATCCGCGATTCGTTCATGGCAAAGGACGCCTGGGCAACGCCCGAGCGTGGAACAGCAGAAAACCTGGACATGACAATTTCCATCAAACAGTCGTAAACGACACGGCCGGCAGCCTGAAGCTGTCTTCTCAACCGTGTGCAATCAGTGGTGGGTGATTACGCTGCGATGGGCGGGGCGCGGGTGCGGGCGCCGGGGAAGAAGGTTTGCCGGGCGTGGCCCAGGCGCGGGGAGGGCGGGGTGAACGTGTTGACGTGGGCGATGCTGAACGTGGCGAAGGTGCCGCCACCGGTCAGCGCCGGGCAGTTGAACAGCAGGCTGCAATAGCCGCATTTTTCCCACAGCGCGTGATGCGAGGATTGCGGCGGACAGTGTTCGGTGACGGGTTTGGCGTCATGCGCGGAGTGATCCATGCCCGGCATGTCCATCGACACGTCCATGCTCATCGGCATGGATGTCGAGACGTGCTGATCCATCGGCATCGACTGAGAAATCAGTGGGCCGATGAATATCATCAACATGGCGAACAGGGCGACCCAGCTGCCGCGAGTCAGGTGTTCAGCCTGACGACGTTGCACGGACGGCCTGGCGCTCAACGGGCGCACGGGCGACGTCAACCGGATCGGTTATTGCGCGTGAGCGTGTTCCGGCATGTCGTGCGGCGGTTTCTTCTGCACCGCGACGTCGACGGTGACGTCACCGGCCTTCTCGAAATGCATCGTCAGCGGGAAGTGCTTGCCGTCGCTGAGCAGGCTGCGATCGGTGGGGTTGAGCAGCATTACGTGATAAGCCATCGGCGCGAAGGTTACCTCGCCGCCGGCAGGAATTTCGACGCTCGGCACTTGCTGCATCTTCATCAGATCGCCCTGCATCACGTGCTCGTGCAGTTGCGCTTCGGGGGCGATTGGCGAATCAACGCTGAGCAGGCGATCAGCGGTTTTACCAGCGTTGTGAATGACGAAATAGGCGGCAACCGTCGGCGCGTTGGGCGGCAACTCTTGTGACCACGGGTGAGCGATTTCCAGCTCCCCGACCTTGTATTCGTGGGCATTGGCAAAGCACGCAGGCAACAGCAGCGCGGCAACGACGATGAGTTTGTTCAACATGGCAGTTCTCCAGAACGATTTGAAACGCAGGTCAAATGCGGGAACAAATCAAACCAGAGGGGAGGCGCGAGGATTGAGACTTGGCCATTGCTGGCGCGGGGTGGGCGTCTGAAGCGAGATCGGCGCGACGCTGCGATTGCTTTCGTAGCGGGCGAAATACAGCTGCGGCGAATGCCCCGGCAGCGCAACCAGCGGCGCTGAACCCGAGCAACACCAGCAATGCTGCATGTTGGAATGAGTGTCGTCGGCCGGGGCTTTTTGATCGGTGGTGCCGATGTTGATCGCCACCATCTTCGTCCCGCTGCCGGTGCAGAAACTGCTCCAGAGCAATTGCTCGGCCGGTGAATTGGCCGCTTGCGCCATCGCTCCCGTCATTGGCATGGCGAGCATGTTGAACAGCACTGCAAAGCAGGCGATCCAGGCAAATGCTAGCCGGTGTCGGTTCATGGGACAGATCCGTTAGGTGGGCGATCAGGCGCGGCTATTTAGCCTGATCAGGGCCGATAAGTAAAAAAGCGTCGTGCGGTTTGGTGTCGCAGATCAATCAAATCGTGACTGCATGCAATCGCAAACCCAATGCTTTCATGACTTTCATGATAGTTGCGAATTCGGGATTGCCAGTGCTGCTCAGCGCTTTGTAAAGACTTTCCCGACCCAGGCCGGCATCTCGCGCCACTTGAGTCATGCCTTGGGCCCGAGCGATATCATTGAGCGCGGCACGGATCAGAACCCCATCGCCTTCGTCATCGTCAAAACAAGCGTCCAGATATGCCGCCATGTCCTCAGGAGTTTTGAGGTACTCGGCGGCGTCAAACCGGGTAAATTTTTCGGTCATGACTTACTCCTCATTACCGATGCTATGTGCCATCTGCACGGCGCGTTTGATATCTCGCTTTTGTGTCGATTTGTCGCCCCCAATCAGCAGCAGATAAATCACCTCACCTCGACGTGTGAAATACATCCTGTAACCGGGGCCGTAATGAACTCGCATTTCATAAACGGTATCACCGACGAACCCGCAGTCGCCGAAGTTGCCATGTTCGGCTGCCTTAAGCCTGGAGATGATTCGACCTTTACCGGTGATGTCTTTTAAGGCGTCGAGCCATTCGGAAAATAGGCGAGATCGTTTAATGGCGATCATGTCGGAATCGTATTCCTTGGGATACAAGCTGACAAGCTGCTTTTCCTGGCTGCCTGCTTGTCTGGATAAAAGGAATCGAAGTATTGGAGTGAGGGGGTAGTGAAGAAAAGTCGGCTGCGTCTTCAAAATATGCAGGCAAATTCGCAGATAAATTCGAAGTCAGGAAAAATCTGACGCCGCCAGGGCTTTAAGGACTTCAGACGCTGATGCAAACTCCCGATCAACCCCCGCCAGCCTTGGCCGCTTCAAGACAATCACCGGTACCGCACGTTCGCGCGCCACTTCCAGCTTCGGCTCGGTGGCGGTGCTGCCGCTGTTCTTGCTGATCAGCACATCGATCTGCCGTCGCTCGAACAACGCGCGTTCATCCTCAAGCAGAAATGGCCCGCGGGCGCCGATCACCTCGCAGCGCTCGTTGCCCGGATAAACATCCAGTGCGCGCAAGGTCCAGAACTGGTCCAGAGGGATTTCGTCGAGGTGTTGCAACGGCTCGCGACCGAGGGTGAACAGCGGGCGGCGAAACGGCTTGAGTGCGGTGATCAGTTCGGCCCAATCGCTGACTTCGCGCCAGTCATCGCCGGGTTGCGGCTGCCAGGCAGGGCGACGCAAGGCCCAGCAGGGAATGTTGGTCAGTTGCGCGGCGGTGGCGGCGTTCTGGCTGATTTGCGCGGCGTAGGGGTGGGTGGCGTCGAACAGCAGATCGATGCCTTCGTCACGAATGAATTGCGCCAGACCTTCGGCGCCGCCATAGCCGCCGACGCGCACCTGACAGGTCAGGTCGGTGGGCACCCGGCCAACCCCGGCCAGGCTGTAAATGTGTTCAGGCGCCAACGTGCGGGCGATGGCCAGCGCTTCCGTGACACCGCCGAGCAGCAAAACTCGCTTCATGCAAAACCTCCGGCCTGGCCGACGATGCCGCCCTGACGATCAATCGCAAACACCTCGACCTGAACCTGCGCCGGTACCACGCTGCGGGCGAAATTCAGGGCGTGGCGACAGACCTCGTCACCCAACGCGATTCCCGCCGCACTGGCCATGGCCAATGCCTGCTGACTGGTATTGGCCTCACGAATGCCTTGCTGCAATGCTTCATCAGCGCCAATCGCCGCTGCCCATTCAGCCAGTTGCGGCAGGTCGATGCTAGAATGTCTTGAGTGCAGATCCATATGCCCGGCCGCCAGTTTGCTGATCTTGCCGAACCCCCGCACAGGCTGAGTTTATCCACAGGTACTTTGCGCAAATGCTTGAGCACTGCGCCGACGAAATCGCCCATTTCGATCAGCGCGATTTCCGGCAGGTCGTAGACCCGGCGCATGGTGTCCTCGCTGGCATTGCCGGTGCACGCGGCGATGTGCAAATAACCGTTGGTCTTCGCCACATCGATGCCTTGATGGATCGACGCGATGTAAGCCGCGCAGGAAAACGGTCGGACGATGCCGCTGGTGCCGAGGATCGACAGACCGCCGAGAATGCCCAGGCGCGGGTTCATGGTTTTCAGCGCCAGCTCTTCGCCACCCTCGACGTTGACCGTGACGTCGAAGCCGCCGGCATAGCCGGTTTCGGCGGCGAGCAGGCTCAGGTGATCGCTGATCATCTTGCGCGGCACTGGATTGATCGCCGGTTCGCCGACGCCCAGCACCAATCCCGGTCGGGTCACGGTGCCGACGCCAGAACCTGCATTGAAGCGAATCCCCGGCTCGTCTTTGAGCTGTACGCGCGAATAAAGCAACGCGCCGTGGGTCACGTCCGGGTCGTCACCGGCATCCTTGATCGTCCCGGCTTCGGCGCCGTCAGCGGTCAGGCGACAGAACTCCAGACGCATCTGCACCTGTTTGCCTTTGGGCAGGACGATCTGCACCGCATCCGCTGCAATTCCACTCAGCAGCAGGCGAGCAGCCGCGAGACTGGTAGCGGTGGCGCAACTGCCAGTGGTCAGGCCACTGCGCAGCGGCGCGGGTTGTTCGGCAGTTTCGTCACGCATCGAGAGGTTTGACCAGATCGAGCAGAGTGATCGGCAGCGCCTGGCGCCAGGTGTCGAACTCGCCAAGCGGTTGCGCCTGAGCGACGTGGATGCGCGTCAGTTCGCCGCCGAAGCGTTCGCGCCAGTTCATCAGGGTGACTTCGCTTTGCAGCGTCACCGCGTTGGCGACCAGTCGGCCGCCGGGTTTGAGTTGTTCCCAGCAGGTCTCGAAGACACCTTCACGGGTCACGCCGCCGCCGATGAAAATCGCATCCGGACGCTCCAGTCCGGCGAGTGCCTGTGGCGCGCGGCCCCGTATCAATTGCAGGCCGGGCACGCCCAAGGCATCTCGGTTGTGTTCGATCAATTGCTGGCGACCGTCGTCGGCTTCGATGGCCAATGCGCGGCAACTCGGGTGTGCGCGCATCCATTCGATGCCAATCGAGCCGCTGCCGGCGCCGACGTCCCAGAGCAGTTCGCCTGGAGTCGGCGCCAAGCGGGCGAGGGTGATGGCGCGCACATCGCGTTTGGTCAGTTGACCGTCATGCCGGAACGCCGAGTCGGGCAGGCCGGCCAGGCGCGACAGGCGCGGGGTGTTCGCGTCGGCGAGGCATTCGATGGCGATGACGTTGAGGTCGGCAAGCGGCGAGTCGTTCCAGTCATTGGCGCTGCCGTCGATCCGCTGCTCGGCACTGCCGCCCAGATGTTCGAGCACGCTCAGGCGACTGTTGCCGAATCCGCGTTCGCGCAGCAGCGCAGCGACCGCGGCCGGACTCTGCCCATCATTGCTCAGCAACAACAGGCGCACGCCGCTGAACAGTTGCGCGTTGAGCGCCGCCAGCGGTCGGGCGACCAATGACAACGTCACAACCTCCTGCAACGGCCAGCCGAGACGCGCGGCGGCCAGCGAACAGGAGGACGGCGCGGGCAGGATCAGCATCTCGTCGCTCGGCACCTGACGCGAAAGGCTGGCGCCGACGCCGTAGAACATCGGATCACCGCTGGCCAACACGCAGACAGATTCGCCACGACGTTCAAGTACCGGCGTCAGGGCAAACGGGCTCGGCCACAGCTGCCGCTCGCCGCGAATGCACACCGGCAGCAGGTCCAGTTGGCGCTGGCCGCCGATGATCCGTGAAGCGCCCATCAGGGCTCGCCGGGCGTTTTTGCCCAGGCCCTTGAAGCCGTCTTCACCGATTCCCACTACCGTCAGCCAGGGTGACATCTATATTCCTCTAAACACGCCGTTCCGACGGGCAGTCTTTTCATGCCGCCGGACAAAGCAGGCATAATACCGCGCCTTCGCCCGCGAAGCGCCTTTCCCACGCAGCCGGTCAGCCCCTTGAACGAACGCCCGATGTCCACCGCCTTACGCCCCTCGGCCTGTCCGGGGTTGTTGCGTATCGTCCAGGCATTGGACGGCGGCATCTGTCGGATCAAGCTCAATGGCGGCGCGATCAGCGCCGATCAGGCTGACGCGGTGGCCGATGCCGCCGAACGGTTCGCCAGCGGGGCGATCGAGGCAACCAACCGCGCCAACCTGCAGATCCGCGGGATCGGCGAGCAGTCCGCTGCACTGATCGACAGCCTCCTCGCTGCCGGCCTCGGCCCACGCACGGCGGCGGGCGACGATGTGCGCAACCTGATGCTCAGTCCGACTGCCGGGATCGACCGGCACATGTGCGTCGACACCCGCGCGTTGGCCGAGCAGATCCTCGACACCCTGCAAAGCCATCCACGTTTCCACGAATTGAGCGCCAAGTTCGCCGTGCAACTGGATGGCGGTGAAGCGCTGGCGATGCTCGAACACCCGCATGATGTGTGGTTGTCTGCGTGTGAGCGCGACGGCGAAACCTTGTTGGCGTTTGGTCTGGCCGGGTGCCCGACGGATCCTGCAGTCGGTGCCGTGGCGCTGGAAAACGGCCATGCGCTGGTGGTCGCGGTGCTGGAGTTGTTTCTCGAACGGGCGCGACCCGAGCAAACGCGGATGCGCCATCTGCTCGACGAACTGCCGATGCTGGCGTTTCTCGAGCAATTGAGCGAGCGCCTGCCGGTGCAAGCGATCAGTGATTGGCAGCGCACGGCGGCAACGGACGCGCTGCACATCGGTGTACATCCGCAGAACACCAACAATCGGGTCTATATCGGTGCGGTGCCGCCACTCGGTCGCCTCGATCCGAGCATGCTGCGCGGTGCCGCACAATTGGCCAGGCAGTTCGGTGACGGCAGCCTGCGTTTCACACCGTGGCAGAGCCTGCTGCTGGTCAATGTCAAAACGAGCGCTGTTGCGCAAGTGCTTGAAGGTCTGAAGCCACTCAATCTGCTGACTGAAGCCACGGAGCCTTTGTCGCGAATGATCGCCTGCACCGGCTCCAACGGTTGCAGCAAAGGCCTGGCTGACACCAAACAGGATGCGCGTCTTCTCGCCACGATGATGTCGCAGCCGCAGAGCGTGCACCTGTCCGGCTGCCCGCGATCGTGCGCTGCCGCCCACTGTGCCCCGACGACGTTGCTCGCCGTCAGTCCCGGTCATTACGACCTCTATTTTCGCGATGCAGCGCTGCCGGGTTTCGGCGCGTTGCACGCACGCAATCTTACTATTGAAGCGGCCGCGACCCTGCTCGACGCCCGCTCTCGGAGCCCCCTTGATGCTTGATTACATCCGCGACGGTCAGGAGATCTATCGCAACTCCTTCGCGATCATTCGCCGCGAGGCCAATCTGGCGCGCATCCCCGCCGACCTGGAAAAACTCGCGGTGCGGGTGATTCACGCCTGCGGCATGGTCGAGGCCATCGACGGTCTGCAATTCTCCGAAGGTGCAGGCAAGGCCGGGCGCGATGCGCTGGCCGCCGGTGCGCCGATCCTGTGCGATGCGCGGATGGTTTCCGAAGGCATCACCCGCGCACGCCTGCCGGCCAACAACGAAGTGATCTGCACCCTGCGCGATGAGAGCGTGCCAGAGCTGGCTCGCGAGTTGGGTAACACCCGTTCCGCCGTCGCGCTGGAACTGTGGCGTCCGCATCTGGAAGGCAGCGTGGTGGTCATCGGCAACGCGCCAACCGCACTGTTCTATCTGCTGGAAATGCTCGACGCGGGCGCCCCGAAACCGGCACTGATCCTCGGCTTCCCGGTGGGCTTCGTCGGCGCCGCCGAATCGAAAGCCGCACTGGCCGCCGATAGCCGTGGCGTGCCGTTTGTGATCATGCAGGGCCGGCTCGGCGGTAGCGCCATGGCTGCCGCTGCGGTCAATGCCCTTGCGACGGAGATCGAATGATGCAGGCAAAGGGACGTTTGATTGGCCTGGGCGTCGGCCCCGGTGATCCGGAACTGATAACCGTCAAGGCCCTGCGCCTGCTGCGCGAATCGCCGGTGGTGGCGTACTTCGTTGCCAAGGGCAAAAAAGGCAATGCGTTCGGCATCATCGAAGCGCATTTGCAGGAGGCGCAGAATCTGCTGCCGCTGGTCTATCCGGTGACCACCGAAGCGCTGCCGGCACCGCTGTCGTATGAGCAGGTGATCAGCGATTTCTACGATGAAGCCGCCGAAACTGTGGCCGCGCATCTGGATGCCGGGCGCGACGTCGCGGTGATCTGTGAAGGCGATCCGTTCTTCTATGGCTCCTACATGTATCTGCACGATCGCCTCGCCACGCGCTATGAAGCGCAAGTGGTGCCGGGTGTCTGCTCGATGCTCGGTGGCGCTTCGGTGCTGGGCGCGCCGCTGGTGTATCGCAATCAGAGCCTGTCGGTGCTCTCCGGCGTGTTGCCCCATGAAGAATTGAAGCGCCGTCTGGCCGATGCCGACGCCGCCGTCATCATGAAGCTGGGACGCAACTTCCCGAAAGTCCGTCAGGTGCTGGAAGAGCTTGGCCTGGCCGAGCGCGCGCTGTACGTCGAACGCGCGACCATGGCCAATCAGAAGATCGTGCCGATGGATCAGGTCGAGCCGATGTCCTCGCCGTATTTCTCGTTGATCATTGTGCCCGGCGAACGGTGGCAAGGCTGATGACTCTTTCTACGCCAGCCATCGTCATTCTCGGTCAGGGCAGCCTGGCCACGGCCCGTCGCATTCAACAGCTGTACCCGGCAGCCCGAATCCACGGCCTCGCCGGGCGTGTCGAAGGTGCTGATTGCACGTATCAGGAGTTCGGTGTGACCCTGCGCGAGCTGTATCAGCAGGACACGCCGATCATTGCCATGTGTGCTGCCGGGATTGTCATTCGGACACTGGCGCCGCTGCTGCTGGAGAAAGGCGCCGAACCACCGGTACTGGCCGTTGCCGAAGACGGCAGCGCCGTGGTGCCACTGCTCGGTGGCCTCGGTGGCGTGAATGTCATGGCCCGGGAAATCGCAGCAGGGCTGCAAGTTGCCGCGGCGATCACCACCAGTGGCGAATTGCGTTTTGGCACCTGCCTGCTCAATCCACCGAGCGGCTACGCACTGGCGGATCTGGAACTGGGCAAGCGCTTTGTTTCCGATCTGCTGGCCGGGCACAGCGTACGTATCGAAGGTGCGGCGCCGTGGCTGGAGCAAGCGCAATTGCCGGAAGATCCGCAGGCGCAGCGCTCGATTCATGTCGGCAGTGTCGAGCGAGCAGCGAGTGCCAATGAGTTGTTAATCTATCCGCGCAGTGTCGCGGTGGCGGTGAGCAGCACAGTGGTTGACCTGCCGAATGCCGTTCGCGCAGCGTTGCAACAGGCGAACGTCGCGGTGCCGGCGCTGGCCTGTCTGGTGGCGGCTGATACTGAAATGGCTGCGGCGAATCTGCGTGAAGCAGCCCTCGAACTGGCTGTGCCGTTACGCTTTGTCACGGCACAAGAAGGCATTGAGGCACTGGCGATTGCTGCGGTGCCAGAGGCGAAAGTCGTGCTGGTAAATGCCATGGCAATCGCGATCACCGAACAGCCACTGGACGTCGAGAAAGTCGGTCGTCCACGCGGGCGTCTCGCCGTCATCGGCCTCGGCCCCGGTGCCGCCGAATTGATGGTGCCGGCGGTAAAAGCCGAACTGGCGCGCTGCACCGACGTGCTCGGTTATGAAACCTATGTACGCATGGCCGGTCCGTTCCGCGACGATCAGGTGCAGCATTGCACCGACAACCGCGAAGAAATGCAGCGCGCCCGTCACGCCTTCAGGCTGGCGGCCGAGGGCCGTTCGGTGATCGTGGTGTCGTCCGGTGATCCGGGCGTTTTCGCCATGGCGGCGGCGGTCCTGGAAGCGCTGCACGAGTCGGATGACCCGGCCTGGCACAGCGTCGATCTGGAAATCCTCCCGGGCGTTTCAGCGTCCCTGGCCACCGCCGCACAGGCCGGTGCGCCGCTGGGCCATGACTTCTGTGTGATGTCGCTGTCGGACAACCTCAAGCCATGGTCGATCATCGAGAAACGCCTGGATCTGGCGGCGGAGGCAGATCTGGCGCTGGCCTTCTACAACCCGATCTCCAAGGCTCGGCCGTGGCAATTGGGCCGCGCGCTGGAAATCGTCGGCCAACACCGCACACCGCAAACCCCGGTGGTACTGGGGCGCGACATCGGCCGGCCGGGGCAGACATTGCGCACCACCACGCTGGGGGCATTGACCCCGGATCAAGTGGACATGCGCACGATGGTGCTGATCGGTTCATCCACCACCTGCACGTTCCCGCGTGCCGACGGACGCAACTGGGTCTACACCCCGCGCTGGTACCCAGACAAGCCGAATACCTGACCGCTGCTCACCGCTGCCGTGCATTTGTAAGCAACTTCGATTGCGGTGAGATCTGGTCAAGACTTCTGGTGTTAACAATTGCTGTAAATAACAAGGCCGCGAACCTCTGGGTTCGCGGCCTTTTGCGTTTATGCGACAGGCACCCATCGGGCGCAATTGTCGCCGGAGTATTCGACGGCACAGTTTGAATGTCGGCTGATGTTTCGAAGGTCATCACTTGAATCTCTTCACGTTTGAATACGTGGTCTATGCGCAATAACTTTCCGCCAAAGCGCATGGCTGTTTATTCATTCAAGGACGGAAAGTGATGGGAAACTACGAAAGTCAGACAGAGCACCCCGAGTTCATTTCACCAGAAGAGTTTGCAGAGATAACCAGGGCGGTGAAGAAGTCTGCGAGCTCGATGGAATACGATGCACTTGTCCAGCACTACCAGTCATCCATCGCAGCGGTCGAGCCGGATGAAAAGCTGTTGGCGACAAAGCTCTTTCAAGAAGTAATGACATCAATACGGCGTAACCGCAAAACGCCGGCGTCAGCCTCGATCGATCGCATCAGCACACGGCTGGAACACTATGTTTCGCGGTTGACCAATACGGTAGCGCTGTTGTCCGGGGCCAGTTCACCGGTGCCGAACATCATGCATTTCGTTTGGGTGGGTGGCAGTGAAGTCGGCGTCAATCAGCGCGACTACATGAACATCTGGCGCGAAGTGCTGAAACCTCAGGATTACACGTTCAACCTCTGGTACGACAGTGATGCGCTGCTGGCCTTCGAGATGAACCGGGTCATTCTCGACAGCGCCAGGGTGCATGCGATGGAGTCCGGGGGCGATCGCGTCACGAAGCCCAGTGCTCTGGCGCAAATGATCGAAGACCGCGCCCGCGTCCTCAAGCACCAGATGTTTGTGTATCTCAACCAGCCACAGTGGGCCGGGAGGGCGGACGAAGCGCGGATTGACCTGATGGTGCGCGCCTACGGCAAGGATCGCGCAACGCTCGAAGCCTTTCGCCAGCAGTGTCTGGACACGCACCTGAACATGGTCGGGCCGGACCTGCGTTTGCGTGACGCTCGCCACGAGTTTGCCGGGCACTTTTTGCAGGATGTCTATCAGCGTGAAGTTGCCATGCGCGGCAATTTCGCGGCGGCCAGTGATGTCGTGCGATTGCAGGCCGAGTATCTGGAGGGCGGGCGTTACAGCGACATGGATTACTTGCCGCCGCTGGCCGAGAAGTTGGGCGGCGTCGATATAAGAGGCTTCCATCCAAACGAACGACTCTGGGTATTGAAACAGCTGCTGGATCACAACCCAGGGTTGATGCCAGGGCGGGATCCACTTCGTTACAAGAACGAAACAGGCAGCATTCCCGAAGGTCATGCAGAGGCATTAACCGCGTTTGCACGCAGCAAGCCCGCTCTTCACGACATATTCGTTGCCCCGCCAGCCAGTCGGGTTCCCCAAGGCGCAATTCGATTGGGTACGGCGTACAGCGATCCTTCAAGAGGGGAAATGAACGCTCATATGCTGGCGCATCCCGGCGCGGGCATGACCCGGTCCATTATGGAAGTCATCCGGTTCAACTATGACTGCCTCAATGAGGTTGATCACCGGATGGTTGCAGCAGGTGCTGATTGGGGAGATGTTCGTCGACTGGGGGAAGTCATCGATACGGTATTGAATGAAAGGGGCGCGCAAGGCATCACACTTTCCCATGCCGACATGCGCTACATGGGGCTTCTGGATGTCGCGATTCGGCAATATTACTCGGACGGGATTCGCCCTGAAGCGCGCGGCACGATTGTACTGACCGGGCCGTCTGCGGCGAGTGCAGGCGTCGGTAAGTACACCGAAACGCATCTATTGCTTGATCAGTGGGAAGCCGTTCGCAAAGAACTCAAATTGACTGAAGGCTTTAACTTATCCACAGAGGAAGAAAACATCACCGGCTGGACGGTCAACGGTGATCCCGAGCAATGGCTGGCCAAAGAACAGGAAAAGTGGCAAACCGGCAAACTCAAATCCCGTTATGTCGGCAGTGTCGATGACCTGCTCAAGGGACAGACCCTGACCTTCAAACAAGGCTGGCCGGTGATCGAAGGCAAGCCGGTATTGTTGACGGCGGTGCTGCAACAACTGATGGACGATCTGGGTGAACCATTCATCCGCGCGATGAAGGACAAACTGAGCGGTGACATCAGCTTCGATAAAGCGTTTTCCATAGGCTTTGACAGCCGTCAGCAAATCCTTGCGCAAACTGCCAGCGCCCTCCCGATTTCGCTGGGCGCCGAGTCCACCAGCAACCTCAACGAACTGTTCACCCGCGTTGCTCATGGCTCGCTGGGTGTCGAGCACCTGAGCCCCTTGTTGCGCGTCATGCTGGGGGCGTGTTCGGCGCCACGAGTCTGGACGCCGAGGGCTTCGCCAGGGTGTGGCAGGAGGTGTCGAATATCGCCCGGGACACCACAGAGGCTGGCGTATTCGCCCGTTACCGCGCCATCGAAGCCGCCTTGCATCAGCGGCAGGCACCGGTACTCGCAACCGGCGTTGCGCGCCTTGCTCAACCTGACACGCACACCGCGCAAGAGCTCAAGGTGCTCGCGTTGAATGAAGCGCTGACGCTGACCCAGTGGCACGAGCGTATCGGCCAGATAAACAGCACGGCGCAACGCGAATATCACACGCAAATCCTCCAGCGCAGCGGCCAGGTGCGTGACGTATTTTTCAAGGCTGGCGCGGTGTCTGCGCGGCAGATGCCGCAGGATCTGCTGATGCGTACAGACGGCGACCCGGGTCGACGCTGCTATCCGTTGGCGTTGTTGATGGCCTCGGCATTGGGGCTGAGTGAGTCGGCCGAGCGTGCGCTGATCGGTCGGGTGGCCAATGCCGGCCTGTCGCCGGACGACGCCGATTCGCGGGCATTGCTGCTGGCACTGGATGAATTGCATGAAGTCGCCACCAGCGAGGTCGGCACACCGCAGGGCATGCATGGGCTGGACAGTATCGTGCAGACACTGGAAGCGCAAACCGCACCGGCGATACTGCTGCTCAATACCGGTGATCATGCGCTGTTGCTGGCGAAGGTTCTGCTCAGGGGCGAGATTGTTTATCGCTTTTATGATCCCAACTTCGCGATCTTCGGTTTTGCCGGGGTACGCGAACTGCAACTGGGCATGGAGCGCTACTTGAGCGCTGGCGACGGCGCGATGGCCAGACTTTATGGTCTGGGTGAGCTCGCCACGGCGCAGTTCAACGTGACCGAGTTGAATGCCGAGAGGATCGCCAACAAGGTGCTGTCGTCGAACGTGCAAGTCGGTCGTTTTCTGCAAAACGGCGTGATTGCCGATGCTCAAGGCGTGTCGGTCTGGGAAAGACAGGCCGTCGGGCGCACGCGCTCGCTGGGTGAAAACTCACGTATGGGCGCCAGCCTTGCGCAACTCGATGCTCGCTACTGGGCGCAGGCACTCGACCAGGCCACTGTGCGTTTGCGCAACGAGTACAAACTGGGTCGTGAATACCTGCCCTTGCTGGAGACTGTCGAGAAAACCCCCGGAGCAGGTTATTCGTTGACGCTGGTTGACGCGCACGAGCCGAAAAACGCCCTCAAGGTCATCACCGCCGATGTGCGCTTCAGCAAGATCAAGCAGCACCTGCAGCGTCTGGTAAAAACACTGGCCGGCAGGGACAGCGGCGCGAACGAAGCCGACGGCGGCAGTCGTCTGAGTTTTGCCTTTGCGATCCAGACCCTGATCACGGAAATGCGTCATCGCGATTACCTGGCCGGTGACGCGCAAGTACCGGCCTTGTCGATCGCCTTGCAAGTGCAGGTCTACGTCAACTATGCCCAGTTGGGCTATGGCGTCTTGAGCGACGCGGCACAGATCGTCAGCCTCGTGCGGCAGGTGGCGGCGAGTGAGCAGGCGCTGGCGCTGCGTCAGTCGTCACTGTCCGGACGGCTGTTGGGGCGTGCGTCGACGGTGGCCGGGTTTGGATTTTCCCTGGTCAATATCGGTTTCGACATCTATGGACTGAGCGTCGCGCAAAACCAGGAGCAGCGCTCGCGACTGGCACGCAACTGGCGTTTGATGTCGCGGCATTGGGGCTGGATGTTTTCGCCTTGGCCGCCGGTGGAACCGCAGGCGCCGCGGCGTCGTTTCTGGCGGTGCCGTTGCTGGGAATCGGCATTGGGGCGACGGCTATCGCCAGCAACCTCGGGCAGATCAGCGACAAGGCTCAGGCCGTGGGCGCGCATCTGCGCAAGATTCAGGACGCTTACGGGCAAGGCGCCTACACGCGCAAGGATGGCGTGCTGACTTTCGAGCCAGAAGCCGTGATCACCCACCTCGACTTGCGCAGCAATCAGATTCGCTTCGACAGCCAGAAGTTCTACCCGATGGTTCGCGGCGGTCTCGAACTGCCGCAGATCGACCCACGTCCGCAACGGCTGGACCAGGCGATCAATATCCGTGAGGCGCTGGAGTTGCCGCAGGTCATTGGCCTGATCCGCCCCGTGCCCGATGAACTGCACACCGTGGTTCTGCCCTGCACACCGGCCTGCTTTTACGCTTATGAGTATCAGGTTGGCACAGCCGGCTACCCATACCAGCCTAGCGCTGGAGAGTTGCAGCGCGAGCCGCTGACGTCGAGTGAGATCAGCTCGCCGGATCTGTTATCGATTATTTCCCCCGGCGTGTTGATCCAGAACTTGTTGAACCCGCGTATCGAAACCCAGTACCCCCATTTGCGTAACAGCACCGTGGACAAGCTGGAATTCGACAAACAGGGCAACCGGCGTTTCTACTTCTTTGCCAATACGCCGATTCCGCACATTCTTTACAAGCTCACGCCGGTCTGCCAACCGACCACAATTGTCGTGACGCTGGATGCACTGGTTCGCCAGTTGGTGGTGCCGCAACTGCCACCGGAATGGCAAACATTCATCAGTTACGAAATCACGGCCCGTTCGACCGGGGTGTCTCAGTTATGGCTGACCCCGGGGCTGGTGACCGTTGCACTGAAGGTGGCGGGGCCCGGTCAATGGGCGGTCAACGCACCGTGGGTCAAAGACACGCAGATTCGCTTTGAGGGCGATTCTTTGCTGATCGATGGCATACGGCTGGACGGCCGTGTGGACTTTCTCAGTCTGGCCGGGGGCGAGCTGTTTCAGGTTGATCGCCCACGCAAGCGCTTGAGCCTGCTATCCATCACGGTCGAGGACAACAGCGTGCAGCCAGCCAAAGGTACCTTTGGGGTGACCCTTGAAGACCGTGGCAGCCTGCCGAAAGCCCTGGCGCGGATCCGCCAACTGGCCAAGGCGCAGCGTTTGGCCGCAGCCTACCTTCCTCTTTACAAGTTCAAGGTGCCTTTTACCCCGGCAGCACAACCGGTGTTCACCACGGCTTACTTCGACACCGCGAATGATCGGGTGCTGTATGCCCGGGATCTGCCGGAGGCGGTCAACGAAGGCCTTCTACTCGGCGGCGTCAGCGGCCAAAACGCCTGGTTCTACCACCCTGACTATCCAACAATCTGGCGGGTCGACACCGTCACCGGTACGGTCAATCACCGCTATCGGCTGATGAACGCGGATGGCGGCTCATCGATCAGCAGTGTCGAGCAAGCTGCGGACGGGCAGCTGCGGGTCACGCAACACATCAATAAAGGGACGACGTTCGGCGCCAACATGACCATGGATTATGTGATCGCTGCGCAGACACTGACACTCGTCTGCATCAACACATGGGAAACCTGGCGCCACGATCGGTTGTTTGCCAATGACGAAGAGGACTGGAGCCTGTGGATCGAGCGCTTGCAGCCAGAGCAAGCCTTCGATGACGGAACACCCGCCATGGCGGCATCGATCAGCCCGTGGAAACCCACTCCGTTTATAAACGGGCGTGTGCATCTGTTCAGCGAGTTCCAGTATTCGGTGTGGATTCGTTTGCACGACAACGCGTTCTTTCGCGATGACAGCGGATCGGCCGAGCGAACTCTGCTGATGTGGGATCAGCCCGACGCATCAAGCCAGCTGTTTTTCGACAAGCACCTGACAGCGCTGATTCGCAGTGCGGGCGATCCGAACGATCCTGGCGGCTTTATCGATGAAATGCTTGAGACGGATGTCGTTGACGTCGCTTCGCTTGGCGGTCGTTACATTGCCACCCGATCGGATGGACGACTGTTCGAAGTCGGCAGCGATGCCTCGCTGAAATTCGTTGGTGTCGGCCAGCGCTGGCTCACCCGTCACCCGGACTGGCTGGTGGCACTTCCCGCGCTGATGAAGACCCCGCAAGAAGCGCCGTTTCCGATCATCGGTTTGCGCAATGTGTCTGGCAGTGGCTTGCTCGCGGCCTGGTGCGTGGGTGAGCGGCTTCTGCTCGCGGACATCGGACACGGCAAGGAACTGTCGCTGCTGGGGCTGACCCCTGATCAACAAGCCGCCTGGCTGCTCGATGTTTCGGCCGGGCAACTCTACCGCCAGACGCTAATCCGGATCGATGCCTTGCATTCGGCGTTTGTCGGCGCGCAACTGCGGCATCCCGAACGTTTGCCAGTGGCACAGAAGGTCTGGGCGCAATGGACGTTTGCCGAGGTGACGGCCCAAGGACAGGGCCTGCTCGGGCGCAGCCGCGAAGGGGTGAATCTGCAACTGCTGGATCAACAGCCTGGGCTTATTCTCGGTGTGAAAAATCAGTGGTCGCATCGTCCGGGGCAGAACTCGGCGCAGTTGCGGATACGCTTGAAAATACTCCTGCAGGGCCAGCGCCATGCGCCGGTACTGACCGTGGAAAACGTCGGCAAACGCCACACCTACTATGTGCCGCAGCTGGATCGTCTGTTCGATGTCGCCGGGCGTTCGGATGGCCAATGGGCGGTGTTTCTGGGGACGCGCAACGAATCGGTGGCGATGCTCTTCGACCCGACGGACGATCTGATCTTCAGCCGTGGCGCGACGCCTGAAATGTGGATTGGCAACAGCTATGCCCAGCGTGAAAAAGAGGTGATGACCCTGGAAATGAACGGCGTGGTCGGTGATGTCATGGCGCTGCTGCCGGACGGCGTCGACAAGTTGGTACTGAGCTTTGGTGCGCAGGCATCGACCTATCGGATCTCGGATGCAGCCTGGCAGCGGCTGGACTGCATTGTGCTTGATACCCGACAGCCAGAGGACGCTGCGGAGTCGGTCATCGGTACGCTGGTTCTGGACATTGCCAACAGCCGAAGTCTGCTGGTGTCGCTGGTCGAAGGGCACTTGCTGTTCAGCGATCCGGACAACGCGCACACGCTGATTGTACGTGACGTCAAACCCGAAGACGGCAAATCGGGGGCGCCAGTGCAAATAAGCATCAATGTTGATGGCCGGTACGAAAGGTTTTTGCTCGAACATTGGTTGAATGCCTTGGAACAGAAACGGCGCAATAATGGGGTTGCCACGCTGGAGGCACTCTTGAATAACAAGATCTGACATATCGAGGCAAACTTAAAATACAAGGTCGTGAACAATGGGTTCACGGCCTTTTTTGTTTTTTAATGATGAGTTAGTGTGTGCAAGTGCTCAGTGTTTATTGAGGTTGAAGTGGTGTTGGTGCCTGAATGAAATATAAGGTTCTATATTATGCAAGTTACTTTATTTTGCTGTTTCTGATTTTTCAGAAAGCCGAAAACAATTGAATTTCTTGCGGTTTGAGTTTGCTGTTTTCAATCGTTAGCGTGGCCTCTCGAGTTTCTCTGACGAGGTAGATGGTATGCGAAATGTTGAAGGCGTTAATCACGAGGTTGAGTTCGTAAAACTTTTCAAGTTGGCGGACCTTGAAGCGGCATTAGCCGTTCATAAAGGCAACAAAAATTATGAGGCGATGTTGCGTTATTACTTCGCTTGCGTGGCAGCAGCAGACTCTTCGCAATTGCCGGAACCGTTGGGGTTGTTCCGGCAGACGCTAGAACAAATGCTCGGCAAGGGGCGCGTCCGCCGCGATGACGAAACCCCGGTGTCCTCGGCGGCGGGACAAATCTACGACAAGGTGCAAGGGTTCGAATCGCGCATTCAATCGGGCATTGCCTTGCTTAAAACCGAGGCGACCGCTGTACCCAAAATCCTGCATTTTGCCTGGCTGGGTGGCGGCCTCGGCGCCATTCAGCGCGATTACCTCAATATCTGGAAACAGGTGCTGGCAGAGCACGGTTACACCCTCAATCTCTGGTACGACGGCGATGGGTTGCTGGCGCATCAAACCAACAAGCTGATCGTTGAGGCCGCCAAGGCCGATGCCTTGGCTCAAGTCGCCGGGCGCGATCTCACACCAACAGAGTTGGCTGACCAGTACGAGGCACGGGCGATTGTTCTGAAGCAACAAATGTATGCCCACATCAATGCCGCGGTTGCGAACGGCGGTACGGCCGATGACGCGCGAATCGATTTACTGGTTCGCGCCTATGGCCAGGATCCCGACGGGCTCGAAGCTCTCCGTGAACGCAATCGCATCAGCCTGCAGGAGATGGCCAAGGCCGGCTTCAATTTGCGTGATCTGGACGCGCGCGAAGTACCGTTGCAACTTCAGGATATCTACCAGCGTGAAATGCGCTTGCGCGGCAATCTGGCGGCAGCCTCCGACGTCGTTCGTCTTGAAGCGCTGTACGCCGAGAGCGGCAGTTATGCCGATGTCGATAACCTGCCGCCCTTGGTGGAACACATGGGCGGTGTCGATGTGCAGGCAATGGAGCCGAGTGCGCGCCTTGGCGTCTTGCAGTTGTTGCTGAATGAAAACCCTGGCTGGATGCCGGGGCGTAAAAACTCCGAAGATCACCTGACGCGCATTCCGCCAGAGCATTTGCCGGCGCTACGTGCATTCGCGAAAAGTTCTCCTGCACTGAGTCAGGTGTTTCAGGCGCCGACCGATTTGCAGGCCCGCCCCTTCATGCTGCGTGCCGTATCCGAAGGCCAGAAGATCACCAACGCGTTCCTGATGGCTCACGCCGGTTCCGCCACGTTACAAACGGTTCTGCAACGGATTCGGTTCAACTATCAACTGATCGATGCAACGATGCTGTTGGCTACGCAACGCGGTATTGCATTGTCCGATAGTGAGGCCAGGTGGAAGCTGGCCGAGTCTATTCTGGAGAAACACTACGGTTCACTGGACGCACTGCCGGATATGCAGGAGATTCCTGCAAGATATCTGGCATTTTCCGCCGGGTCTTACTTCAGTGATGGCGTGCGTCCTGGCAGCGAGGGCACCATTTATCTCACCGGACCCGGTGCGGTCATTGATGGTATGGCCGATTACGCCATGGTGCATTTCAGCGATTCGCAGACCGCCATGATCAACAAAGAGTCGACCATTGGCCGTTATGCCTCGGTCAACCGGTCCACCGAAGAGGAGCAGGATCACTCCTGGAAAGACAACGCGGAGAACGAGGCGGACTGGCTGGAGCAGGAGAAGAAAAGCTGGAGCGCCGGCGATTACGCGACCCGCTACAACGGTGCTCTCGGCGAATTGCTCAAGGGCTCGACCCTCGAGTTCGAACACGGCTGGCCCTTGATCGAAGGGCGCTCGGTATTGCTCACCGATGTCTTGCAGCGTCTGGTCGACGGACTCGGAGAGCCTTTCGTCAACGCGATGCGCGAAGGGCATAACGGTGCAATCACCTTTGAGCAACCACTGCCGCTGAGCTTCGCTGATCGTCAGTCGATCAAGCAGCAGGCTGCCAGTGCACGGCCTCCGGTGTTTCCCGGCGATGCAAAAGTCCAGACATTGGGGCTGGACGAAGTGCTGGCCGGGCTGGGGCATGGAGAACTGGACATTGTCCAGACCACCCCGTTGCAGCGCCTGGCGCTGGGTGCGTTGCTGGGGATGGACTCACTGCATAACCAGAACTTCGCGACATTCAGCGGTGCTCTGGATAACCTCGCCAACGGTGTTCGCGACCTCGGCGCATCGAGTCGTTACGCGGCCATCGAGCGACATCTTTATCAACGCAAGGATTCTGCCTTTCTTCACGGTCTGGCCGCTGACTTCATCGACGCTTCAACGCCATCGACCAGTGCGCTGGAGCTGAAGAAGGGGGCGCTGACGAAAGCGCATACCCTGCAGCAGTGGGGCCGCTATGTGGCGCAGATTCAGCAGGTCGCCACCCTCGAGCATCGCTTGCAGATCGGTGAACAGGTGGATCAGGTCTTTGCTCAGATGAATGCCAGCAGCGTCCAGCCGGTACCGCAGGATTTGATGCGCAACGGTCTCGGCGAGACCATCGGCGGGCGCTGCTTCCCCTTGGCGTTGATGATGAGCGCCGCCCTGACCCAGGGCCAGAAGGCATCCCATCGTCTGCGCGAACGCTGTTATCTGGCCATTCTCGAGCCGCAACAGAGTGATTCGATTGCCTTTGTAGAAGCGTTGGAAGAAATGCGTGGCACGCCACTGGGCGAGGTCGGCACGTCCTTGAGCCGGGGTGATCTGGCGCAGATCACCACTGCGCTGGAGAACCACGCGACCACCCGTACGCTGATGCTCAACTCTGACAATCATTCGATGCTGGTGGCAAAAACGGTGGTGGACAAGGTCAGCACCTATCACTTTTATGACCCTAACTTCGGCGTCTTCGAGTTCACCGACCCCATCATGTTCAAGACGGCGCTTGAGCATTTTTTCCTGAAGATGGGCATGGCGAAATACTATGCCGCGTACGGTGCCAGTACCCGGCCGACGTTCGATCTGATCGAACTGGACGGTGAACGGGTCGCCGCCTTGCCGCTGTCGGCCGGGTATGAAGTGGCCAAAGTGCTGACGGCGGACCCATTGCCGGGACAACCGGCACAAAAGCTGCGCCAGCGTTTGAACAGCGCCCATGGTCGGTCACTGGTCGAAAACGCGCATCTGGGGCGAAGCCTGCTGGGGCTGGACAGCCATTGGTGGGGCCAGCAAATGGCTGAGGCGACGACGGCCCTGCAAGAGCTGCACCCTTCGGCAACCACCCTGGTGCCGTTGTTCGACACGCTTGAGGTCACGGCCGAAGGCAAGTATCAATTGAGCCTGATCGATCCGGCGAAGCCTGAACACGTGGTTGAAGTGCTCAGCGAAGACCACCGGCTGCTGCGGATAAAGACATGGTTGGCCGAGCAGTTTTCCACTCTGGCGCGCAAACCACAGTCGACTGCGGGTGTGGTCGATCCGACCGAGGCCGGCAGCGTTCATACGCTCAACGCCGGCTTCACCATTCAGGCGTTGATGAACGCGTTGCGCAGCCGCGAAGGCGAGGGGCGCACGCTGACCACTGCCGTGCGTCTGCACGCATACGTCAACTATGCACAGTTGGTGCATGGCAACGTGGTCGACGTGGTCGGGCTGATCCGCTTGGTGCGCACGGCCCTCAATGAAGAAAAGGTCATCGCTCGCACCGTGGCGCCCGTGGTCAGCGAAGCGTTGGGCCACGCCGCCAATGAAGGTGTCGGCGCTGTGCTGGGGCTGGCCAACGTCGGCTTTGATATCTATCAGTTGGCGACCGCTCAGGACGATGTGGAAAAGGCCCAGTTCGGCACCCAATTGGCGTTTGACTCTGCCAGCCTGGCATTGACGGGTACGGGGGTTGCTGCGGCATTGACCGGTGCCTCGACTGCTGCGGCGGTGCTCGGTGGCGTCGGGGTGATTGTGGGTGGCCTTGCCGTCGGTGTCGCGGCACTCGCCCAGGGTTTCGCCGGCATTGCTCGCGATGCGCAGGCCGTCGGTAAATTTTTCGCTGATCTGGAACAGGCTTATCGCGGGGTCGGCTACCGCTTCGATGCCACCCTGGGTGTCTGGACCGTGCAGCCTTCACTGTTGGTCAAACGCATCGATCTGAGCAACGGCAAATTGCAGCTCGACAGCCCGAAGCTGTACCCGCTACGTGATCACTTCGGCGTACCGGACTATGACGTCGACTACGCCCGGGCGATTGATATCCGCCAGCAGCTGCACTTGCCGGGAGAGATCGCATTTACGCCATCCGCCGAGCAGACCATCGTACTGCCGTGCACACCGCAGACTTGCTACGGCTATGAGTACAAGGCGTTGCCGTTTGCCAACTGGCGCCACGACAAAGGATTCGATACGGCCCGGCGTCTGGAAAAATTCAGGCGGACGGTACATGGCTGTTCCGCTTTTCGTTTTATTCGTTTCCTTCCGATTACATCGTGCAGCGACTGTTTGCCGATTACCGCGAAACGACGCTTGAGGTGCAGCTGGACGCGGTCGAGCGCACGTTGGTGGTGCCGTCGCTGCCAAGCGTCTGGAAAGGCAAGGTCTCGTACAGGATTTCCAGCGCCGGCGCCTCCTGCACGCTGGTGCTCAATCGTGGTGCCAGCGTCGAGTTGCAGTCGCCGAGTCTTAAAAGTTGCCGTTGGGTGCTGGAGGCGGGCTGGGCCGGCGAAGCGGATATCCGCGTCGAGCGAGGTGAGTTGTACATCGGCGATGTTCACGTGAAATTGTCCGGTCATGGGGCTCATGCCGTGCTGATCCGCACGGCCAGTCAGCAACTGTTCCACGTTGATCAGGTCAAGCGTCAGTTGGACATCCTCGAAGAGAGTGCACCCGCCGGACTCGATGAGCAGGCGTTGCTCCAGCATTACAAAGCGTTGGCTAGCGAGCATCGTCTGTTGCTGCCCTACACGCCGGTTCATGACTGGCTGATCCCGTTCGAATCACCGCAGCAGCCCCGTCGAGTTACCGCCTGGTATGACGCCCACGAAGAGCGCTTCCTGTACATCCGCACCGAGGACGTCGGGGATACCGAGGAGGCGCAGCTGGCGCTGGTCGCCGGTGGCTATGCGTATTTCTGCGTGCCGGACAGCTACGACATCTGGCAAGTGGATGCGCTCAGCGGCCTGCTCAAGTATCGATACCGATTACTGTTGGGTGACGGCGACAGCACGATTGGCAAGTTCCAGGCCGATGCCCACGGCGTGGTTCATTTTGTGCAAACGATCAGCGGCGTCGATGGTCCACGCGAGTTGAGTTATCTGATCCATGACGGTCAGTTGCTGCTCAGTTCGGTGATTTACGACCTGCATCGCGAGTTGCAGGCCGTCGTGTTTGCCAGCGATACGCTGGCCGACTGGTCATTGCTGCTCGGCCAGTATCTGGCCGCGCCCGTGCTACCTGAGAAGGAAGGGTTCACAGTCGTGGACTGGCAGCCGGCGGCCTATGTTTCGGTCAGTTGGGCATTCGCTGCAGACAAGCGCGACATGGTATGGGTGCGCAGCGCGGATCGACTGCTGATCCACCCACAGCCGCTGGCTCGCCATGCCCGCGGCTGGAAAGACTCGATCAGGAACCTCAACGATCTGCTGCTGATGCCGATGCCAGACGACGCTGATGTGTTCTTCGTCTACAACCGAATCGACCAGACCCTTTGCCGCCAGCAGCGAACCATTCTGCAAGGCCAGGCGCAATGGTCGACCCGCTGGATCGAGCCCGAAGGGCTGACGCAGGTGGTGGCCGTCGAGGGCGGGTATCTGGTACTCGATGACATCGGACGCTTCTTTAATCTGAATGCCCAGGGCGATTTGCAGCTGGGCGGCCTCGGTGAGCAATGGCTGAAGAATCGCTCGCAATGGTGGCTGGCGCTGGCGTCGGTCGCCAAACGCTATCCCGTCGACAGTTTCGCGATTGTCGGGTTACGCAACTTCGCCGGTGACGGCAATCTCAATGCCTGGTTTGTCAAAGACCGTCTGCTGTTGTGTGACCTGGGGCGCGACAAGGAAGTACGTCTGCTGGGGGTGACGCCGGATAACAAGGCCGGTTGGTTGTTCGACCTGTCCAGTGGGGCAATCTGGATCCAGGAACTGATTGAACCGCAGAACCTTGACCGCGCCTTCGGCAACGGCTTGCAGCTGTTGCAGACGGACGCACTGCCGATTCCAGGCCAGGAGTGGGCCGACTGGCAATTTGCTGAAGTGCGTGTTGAGGGCTCCGGGTTATATGGCACAACACGCGATGGCGTGTCGCTGCAACTGCGCTATCAGCAGCCAGAGGTGGCCTGCGCGGTCAATCAGCACTGGGTGACGGCGCAGGACGGCCCTCTGGTCGAGCGACTGCAAGCCTTGTTGAGCGACGTTGATCACGAAGATTTTGTCGCCGTGGAGTCCTTGCCTGAGAGCCTGCAATGGTATGACGCGCAAAGCGCCAGGCTGCTGCGCATAAGCGGTAAAACCCTGCCCACTGACTTCGCACTGTTCGGCACGCAAAACCCGCCACAGAGAGAGGCGCCCACCAAGGTGTTGCTGCACGAGCCCCGGGACGGCACGGTGCAGGTTTATCCGGGCATGCACAGTCTCGGACCGTTCGACTACCTGCATCGCAATGCCGACGTGGTGACCGTGGAGGGGCAGAACAGGCTGGACGATTTGCTGCCGCTGATTCCCGATGACGTCAGGACGATGGTGCTGCGGCTGGGGCAGGGCAATGTTACCTGCAAGCTGTCGAAGGCCGCCTGGTTGCGGCTCGACTCGCTGATCATCGATTGCCGTCATGCGCTGGGTGAAGTGCCGGCGGTGCCGGGCAAGTTGATCTGGGATTTTGATACGCCGGAAAAACTGCTGTTCGAGATCATTGAGGATCATTTGCTGATCGTTGACCCGGACAGTGAACACAGCCTGATCTTCCGTGATGTCTGTGGCGCTGACGTGACGTTGCGCGGCGAGGTCTTCCTCGCATTCAAAAACCGCCAATCCCATGCCATATCGACCTGGGTGCAGCGCTTGCAGGCCGGCAACGTGCGCACGAAAAACGTGACGTTGCGGGCGCTGATGGCAGAGCCAGCGAGCGTCGATTAAGTCAGGCCGACAGCAAAACGCCGCGAACGATAGCGTTCGCGGCGTTTTGCTGTGCGGTCATTGCCAAGGCGTCACGGCTCAGGGCACCAGATAGCCTTTGACCCCGGTAAAGATGATCTGCGCGGCCAGCGCACAGACAAACAGGCCCATCAAGCGGCTGACGATCTGCAAGCCTTGATCGCCGAGAATTCTCTCGATCCGGTTCGACAGATACAGCACCACACCGACGGTGAAGCTGGCCAGCGTGATGCTCAGGATCGCGGTGAGTTTGTCGTCCCAGTGTGGCTGGCTCACGCCCATCACCAATAGCGCCCCGATGGTCCCGGGGCCGACCGTGATCGGAATGGTCAGCGGCACGATGGTGACGTCCTGCTGCACGTTATCGGCCTGCACCGCTGATTTGCCCTGGGCCATGCCCAGCGCCGAGATGAACAGCACGCTGCCGGCGCCGATACGGAACGCGTCAACGGTAATGCCGAAGACATCGAAAATCACCCGCCCGAAGAGGTACAGCAAGACGCTGGAGACCAGCGTGGCGATCGCCACTTTCCAGGCCAGGCGTCGTTGTTCCTTGCGCGAATAACCGCGGGTGAGGGTAATGAAGCACGACAATACGAAGAACGGGCTGTAGAGCACCAGCATCTTCAGGTAAACGCTGAACAACACGTGGAGCATGGTGCTGGCTCACTGGCGAGGGTAGTCGTGGGGGAGTCTATCAGGCGCCAAAGAGTCTGTCGGCTCAGGACGGTTGGGTGGAGGCGCGGTTGTGCTGATCGCGTTGCGCGACCCAGTGCTCGACCAACTCACGCAATTGCGACAGCTCGACCGGTTTTGACATATGCCCATCCATCCCGGCCTGGCGTGCGCGTTCCTTGTGTTCGGCGAGGATATGCGCGGTCAGGGCGACGATGGGCGTACGCGTGCGCTGGTTGCTGACTTCCCACGCGCGCAACTGCTGGGTTGCGGAGAACCCGTCGAGAATCGGCATTTCGCAGTCCATCAGCACCAGATCGTAACGCTGGGCTTTCATTGCTTGCAGGGCTTCTTCGCCGTTGCTGGCGGTGTCCGGCTGCAGGTTGAGCTTGCCGAGCATGCCGCGAATCACTTTGGTCGAAATGGTGTTGTCCTCGGCCACCAGAATGCGGAAGTCGCTGGGCACTTTTGCCGCTGTGGCGGCGGTGACCACTTGCGGCTGGAACACCACCTGGCCTTTGTTGCGCTGATTGAGCTCATCGGCCAGCGTGGTCTTGAGGGTGTAGCCCGCCACCGGTTTGGCCAGAATGCGTTTGATCCCCGAGTTGCGCGCGATGATCTTGCTCGGCGCGTTGCTGATGCCAGTGAGCATGATCAGCAGGATGTCGTGGTTCAGGCTCGGGTCTTCCTTGATCTTCGCGGCGAGCTGCATGCCGGTCATGCCGGGCATGTTCTGATCAAGCAAGACTACGTCGAAGTAGTCACGCAGATGCGCTTTGGTACGCAGCAGGGCCAGCGCCTCTTTGCCCGAAGGCACGGCACTGACGTTGAGGCCCCAGGCGCTGCACTGCTGCACCAACACTTTGCGGCAAGTGTCGTTGTCGTCGACCACCAGCACTCGCGCCCCTTGCAGCGGGCTGTCCAGGTCAGACGTTGGATGCTCCAGGCGATCAGGGTCCAGCGGTAGCGTCAGCCACAAAGTACTGCCCTGATTGGCTCCGCTCTTGATGCCGAATTCGCCCTGCATCAAACGGATCAACTGACGTGCGATCACCAGACCAAGGTTGCCGCCCAGGCGATTGGCCGAGAGGAAGTGCTTGCTGTGCAGTTCGGCGTGCATCAGCGCATCGCGCTCTTCCTGTTCCATCGGCGCACCGCTGTCCTGCACGGCAATGCGCAGGCGCGGCTGGGCGCTGCGCTCGTCGAGGGCGACGACGATCAGCACTTCACCTTCTTCGGTTTTCTTCAGGGCGTTTTCCAGCAGGCTCAGCAAGGTCTGACGCAGGCGCGTCGGGTCACCGCTGATCACGCGCGGTACTTGTGGCTGAATGAAACTGATCAGCTCGACGTTCTGTTGCTCGGCCTTGGCCCGGTAGATGCTCAGGCAATCGTCGATCAGGGCGTTGAGGTCGAACTGCACGTCATCCAGTTCAATCTGCCCGGACTCGAGCTTGGATATGTCGAGGATCTCGTTGATCAGGGTCAGCAATTCGTTGCCGGCGCTGTGGATGGTCTGCACGTAGTCGCGCTGTTTGACCGACAGCGGCGTACCCAGCAGCAGTTCAGTCATGCCCAGCACGCCGTTCATCGGGGTGCGGATTTCATGGCTGATCTTGGCGAGGAACTCAGCTTTGGCGTTGATCTCGGCATTGCTCGCAGCGAGGTCACGGCTGACGCTGAAACGGCTTTCGGTGATGCTGCGCTGGCGCTCACCCAAGGCAATGCTCATCAGCAGGCCACTGATGCAGATGAAGGCCATCAGCGCCATGATCAAGCCTTGCGGCGACACCAGTGTCAGCCCCAGCAGCGCCGGAAGAATGATCAGCGTGCCAATGTTGAACACCACCATGGCCGCGACGAACAGACGCGCCGGGCGATAGCCTTTCTGCCAGTGATAGAACGCGACAAACAACATGCTCAGACCGGCGAGTGCCACCAGTGCGTAAGTGATGATGTTCAGCGGCAGGGTATTGACGAACAACAGCAACAGGCTGCACGTGACGATGAACAGAATATCGCCCAGCAGCAGTTTGTTCAGCGGGTGCGGGCCAAGCGGGGCGAAGAAACGGTAGGCAAACATCAACCCGGCTGGGGCCGTCAGCAGCAGGGCCAGGTAGGCGCCCGGCGTCTGTATTGCATGCCAGTTCGGCAGCCAGGGGCCGGCGAGGTTGAGCAGCAGCAACAGACTGAGGCCCAGCAGGCCTTCGCACACCGCCAGCCACAGGCTGCTGCGCGAGCGTGAATAGGCGTAGCGCACAAGGTTGTGCAACAGCAGCATGCCGAGGCAGCCGAAAAGCAGGCCGAAGACCAGCGTCTGGTTATGGTTCGCCGCACTCATCAGTGCCGATTGCAGGGTGACGTGCGGGCGCAACTGATGGTCGGAAACCATCCGCAGATAAACATCGAGGGGTTTGTCGCTTTGCGGCAGCGGCAACATGAAGTCGCTGCTCGGCAATGGCCGTTCTGCCTGGGGCTGGTCGGTGCCGGTGTTGCGCTGTTCGATCAGCTTGTCGCCGTCGAGCACGTATAGATTGAGCTGTGACAGGTCGGGGGCGAAGATGCGCAGCACTTGTTCGTGCTTGCCGGGTGCCAGTCTGAAACGCAGCCACAAGGCGCCATCGGGCTCGGCTGCGGTGAGGCGGTCAAGGTCGATGGGGCTGAATTGATTGATGTAGCGTGTGGAGCGGATGTCGCTCAGCTGCAGATTGCCCTGATCGTCAAGCAATACCGACCAGCCACTGCCTTGCGTGGCCTGGGCCGGGAGCATGCAGAGCAAGGTCAGCAACGTGACGGTGAAGCTTATGGCAATCCTGAGCCAGCGCACGGCGAAATCCCTTCGTAGGTTGATGCCAGAATATAACGATGCGCGACGGCGGAACAGCCCGGCGAGGGACTGCATCCCTCGCCAAACTTGATCAATAGCTTATTCCTGAGTTTCGCCACGTTCACGGGCAATGGCGCGGTAGCCAATGTCCTTGCGGTAAAAACAGCCTTCCCAGTCGATGGCCGCTGCCAGCTTGTACGCTTGCTGCTGAGCTTCGCCCACGCTTGCGCCCATGGCAGTGGCGCAGAGTACGCGACCACCGGCAGTGACGACCTGACCCTCTTTCAGCGCGGTGCCGGCGTGGAAGACTTTACCTTCCAGGGCTGCCGCTGCGTCCAGACCGTTGATCGCGTCGCCTTTGGCGTAGTCGCCAGGGTAACCGCCCGCAGCCAGCACGATGCCGACGCTCGGCCGTGGATCCCACTGCGCTTCGACCTTGTCCAGCGCCTGAGCCAGAGCGGCTTCAACCAACAGCACCAGGCTCGATTGCAGGCGCAGCATCACCGGTTGGGTCTCCGGATCGCCGAAACGGCAGTTGAACTCGATGACTTTCGGGTTGCCGGCCTTGTCGATCATCAGACCGGCGTAGAGGAAGCCAGTGTAGACATTGCCTTCTTCGGCCATGCCGCGCACGGTCGGCCAGATCACCAGATCCATCACACGCTGATGCACATCGGCAGTGACGACCGGGGCAGGAGAGTAAGCACCCATGCCGCCAGTGTTCGGGCCGCTGTCGCCGTCGCCGACGCGTTTGTGGTCCTGGCTGGTGGCCATCGGCAGCACATTCTTGCCGTCGACCATGACGATGAACGAAGCTTCTTCACCGTCGAGGAATTCTTCGATGACCACGCGCGAACCGGCGTCGCCGAAAGCGTTGCCGGCGAGCATGTCGCGTACGGCGTCTTCGGCTTCTTCCAGGGTCATGGCAACAATCACGCCTTTACCGGCCGCCAGGCCGTCAGCCTTGATCACGATTGGTGCGCCTTTTTCACGCAGATAGGCCAGGGCCGGCTCGATCTCGGTGAAGTTCTGGTAATCGGCGGTCGGGATCTTGTGGCGCGCGAGGAAATCCTTGGTGAAGGCTTTCGAGCCTTCCAGCTGTGCAGCACCGGCAGTCGGACCAAAGCAGTCCAGGCCACGGGAACGGAACAGGTCGACGACGCCAGCCACCAGTGGCACTTCCGGGCCAACGATGGTCAGGGAAACGTTTTTCTCGGCGAAGTCTGCAAGCTGCTCAAGGGCCAGCACGTCGATGGCGACGTTCTCGCACTTGGCTTCAATTGCAGTACCGGCGTTGCCCGGCGCGACAAAAACCTTCTGCACGCGCGGATCCTGAGCCACTTTCCAGGCCAGGGCGTGTTCACGGCCACCGCTGCCAATGATCAAAACATTCATTTCAAAAACCTCAAAATTCTGTGGGCGCTGCTGGAGCGCTTTATGTGGGAGCGAGCCTGCTCGCGAAAGCGGTGTGTCAGTCAACGTCAACGTCGCTGACAGATTGCATTCGCGAGCAGGCTCGCTCCCACATTTGAACCAGGGAATCAGTGACGGAAGTGGCGCATGCCCGTAAAGACCATGGCGATGCCGGCCTCGTCAGCAGCAGCAATCACTTCAGCATCACGCATCGAGCCACCCGGCTGGATCACTGCCGTGATACCGACCTTGGCTGCGTTGTCCAGACCGTCGCGGAACGGGAAGAACGCGTCCGAGGCCATCACCGAACCCGCCACTTGCAGACCAGCATGTTCAGCCTTGATCGCGGCGATACGGGCGGAGTTCACGCGGCTCATCTGGCCAGCGCCGACACCGATGGTCTGACGGTTCTTGGCGTAGACGATGGCGTTGGATTTAACGTACTTGGCGACTTTCCAGGCGAAGATCAGGTCGTTGATTTCCTGCTCGGTCGGTGCGCGCTTGGTCACCACTTTCAGGTCTTCGCTGCCGATCATGCCGATGTCGCGGCTCTGAACCAGCAGGCCGCCGTTGACGCGCTTGTAGTCCCAGGCAGCAGCGCGGTCAGCCGACCACTCGCCGCAGGCCAGCAGGCGCACATTGGCTTTGGCGGCAACGATGGCGCGAGCCTCTTCGCTGACGCTTGGGGCGATGATCACTTCAACGAATTGACGCTCGACGATCGCCTTGGCGGTCTCGGCGTCCAGTTCACGGTTGAAGGCGATGATGCCGCCAAAGGCCGATTCGGTGTCGGTGGCGTAGGCCAGTTCGTAGGCCTGACGGATGCCGCCTTCGGCGTCCGGGCTCACAGCCACGCCGCACGGGTTGGCGTGCTTGACGATCACGCAGGCTGGCTTGACGAAGCTCTTCACGCATTCCAGCGCGGCGTCGGTATCGGCCACGTTGTTGTACGACAGCTCTTTACCCTGCAGTTGAGTCGCGGTGGCGATGCCGACTTCGGCAGGCTTGGCTTCAACGTAGAACGCCGCGCTCTGGTGCGGGTTCTCGCCGTAACGCATTTCCTGCGCCTTGATGAACTGGCTGTTGAAAGTGCGCGGGAATTCACTGCGGCCTTCAGTGCTCAGGGTCTCGGCAGTCTGATTCACGGTGCCCATGTAGTTGGCGATCATGCCGTCGTAAGCGGCGGTGTGTTCGAAGGCCTTGAGCATCAGGTCGAAACGCTGAGCGTAGGTCAGGCCGCCGTTTTTCAGACCTTCCAGGACGCTGGCGTAATCGCTGGCATTCACCACGATCGCGACGTCTTTATGGTTTTTTGCTGCCGAACGAACCATGGTCGGGCCGCCGATGTCGATGTTCTCGATAGCGGTCGGCAGGTCGCAGCCTGGCTTGTTGATGGTGGCTTCGAACGGGTACAGGTTGACCGCGACCAGATCGATCGGCTTGATGCCGTGTTCGTTCATGATGGCGTCATCGATACCGCGACGACCGAGGATGCCGCCGTGGATTTTCGGGTGCAGGGTTTTCACCCGACCGTCCATCATCTCGGCGAAACCGGTGTAATCCGCGACTTCCACTGCGGCAACGCCGTTATCGCGCAGCAGCTTGAACGTTCCGCCGGTGGAGAGGATCTCGACGCCCAGAGCTTCAAGCTCCTTGGCGAACTCGAGGATCCCGGTCTTGTCGGAAACGCTGATCAAGGCGCGGCGGATCGGCAGGCGGGTAGTCTGGTCGGTCATCTCAATTTCCATCAAAAGCAAAGGAAGTCAGCAAAAAAGGCGACCGTTTTTTACGCGGGCGCCTTTCTGGTTTGATTGAATGCTTACAGCAGATCGTACTGCTTGAGTTTCTTGCGCAGCGTGCCGCGGTTCAGTCCGAGCAGCTCGCTGGCCTTGGTCTGGTTGCCCTTGACGTAGTTCATCACGCTTTCGAGCAGGGGAGCCTCGACTTCGGAGAGCACCAGGTTGTACACGTCCGTGACGGACGCGCCCTCAAGGTGGGCGAAATAATTGTGCAGCGCCTTCTCGACACTCCCGCGAAGGGTCTGGCCTTCTTCGCTCGGCGTATTGAGGTGCTGTTTCAAATTCACGTTGTCGCTCACGGGTGTTGTTCCACTCACTAAAGTCTCGGTCATCATCGTCATGCGGCCACCCCTTCTTCGTCCCCTGTCAGGCTCTTGTAACGTTCGGCGAAGAACTCCCGAACGTTGGCGCATTGTGTTTCCGTACCATCCAAACGATTGAAGTGGGCGCGAAACTCCTTGGCGCCCGGCAAGGTTGCGAGATACCAGCCCACATGCTTTCGAGCAATTCGCACGCCCATCACATCCCCATAAAAGGCGTGAAGTGCAGCCAGATGCTCTAGCAGAATGTGTTCCACCTCGATCAGCTCCGGTGCCGGCAATTTCTCGCCGGTACGCAGGAAGTGTTCGATCTCGCGAAAAATCCATGGCCGCCCTTGGGCGGCACGGCCTACCAACAGGCCATCGGCACCGGTCGCGTCGAGCACGTACCGGGCTTTTTCCGGCGAATCGATATCGCCATTGGCAAACACCGGGATCGACACCGCCTGCTTGATCGCGGCAATCGTGTCGTACTCGGCTTCGCCCTTGTACAGATCGGCGCGAGTGCGGCCATGCACTGCCAGCGCGGTGATCCCGGCCTGCTCGGCGATCTTCGCCACGGTCAGGCCGTTCTTGTTATCGCGATCCCATCCGGTGCGGATCTTCAAGGTGACCGGCACATCAACTGCCGCCACCACGGCTTGCAGGATCTCGGTCACCAATGCTTCATCTTTCAACAACGCGGAACCGGCGGCCTTGTTGCAGACCTTCTTCGCCGGACAACCCATGTTGATATCAATAATCTGTGCGCCCAGTTCAACGTTGGCCCGGGCTGCATCTGCCAGCATTTGCGCATCGCCACCGGCAATCTGTACCGAGCGGGGCTCGGGATCGCCTTCGTGGATCATGCGCATGCGCGACTTGCGGGTGTTCCACAAGCTCATGTCGCTGGTGACCATTTCCGAGACAACAAGCCCTGCGCCCAAACGCTTGCACAGCTGACGAAAGGGCTGATCGGTGACGCCCGCCATCGGGGCGAGAATCAAACCGTTCGGCAATGTGTATGGGCCGATGCGTACCGCCGACATAGGACTTCCCTGAAGTGGGGCCGGATCATGAGAGTTCGAAAAAGGGTTGGCATGATACCCGCTCTCGATGACTGGATAAAGGCTGAATTGAACAAAATCTGAACAGTTATTCTGTTATCGCCGGCGGTTTGGTTGTCCGCGGCTCAGTCAGAAAACTGCCGTCAATCAAGAAGCGGTGAAGCGATTCACTCGGGCGAGTGAAAACTCAGGCTGTAATTCACCGCTTTCGGGCCTGGGTCGAGAATATCCAGGGCGATGTGGATTGGCGTCTGCGGCGGCATTTCCGCCAGGCCTTCGAGATCGCCACTGAGGTATTCGCCGGGTTTGAAGCGACGACTGGCGATCAAATGACCATTGAGGTCTGCAAAGCGTAGCTCCAGCAACGGAAACGGCTGGGAGAACGTTGCGCGGTTATAAATGATGGCATCGACTACCAGTGCGCCGCTGAACTCGGGATGGCTGCGCACCACCAGATTGCTGCTCTTGATCCTGGCGATATCAACCTTGGACGGCACGGTGCAGCCGATCTGTGGGCAGATTTGCTGGAACCATGGCCGGTACTGATCCTGTCGCGCCAGTTCGTCGAAATGGTAAGCAATGTACTGGCCGGCCAGTCCGCCTGCTGCCACCAGCACCAACAACAGCCAGATCAGACGTCGCCCCCACGGCGAACGGCGTTTCTGCCAGTCCAGTTGGAGTGGGTCGTCGGTCAGGTCCTGCAATACTTCGGCGCGGACACCGGGCTCGGCGCGCTCGCGTTTTTTGCGCAACGGTTCGATCGATGGCAGATCGTCGTCATCGGTTTCGTCGCTGGCGGAGAAGCGTTCACGCCGCGCATTCGGATCGATCGGGTCATGCAGGCGCAGTTGCGGGATCGGTGGTTCATCGTCGAGATCCACCGGCTCCAGCGACAACGAAGGCTCGGTTCGCGCGGATTTGACCGGCTCGATGTCGACGGTTTCCGGCTCGTCTTCTTCGGGCTCGACGGTGAGCTCATTGGAGCGTTCGCTGAACAAGCTATCGCGCCAGACCGTTTCATCAGGTTCCGGGCTGTCGCGGCGTGCGCTGAGGGAATCTTCGCGCGGACGACCGAATTCAGTGGTTGGCTGGATTTCCCGTTGTTCGAGGCGGGCGAGTTCTTCGTCCAGATCTAGGCTGTCGAGATCCAGTTCCGAGGCGCTCCACTGCTTTTGGCTGATGGCGCGCGGCGCGGGCGGCTCGACGACAGTGGGCGATTCCACCACAGGCGGCGGTGCGGCCGGCGTTGGCTCGACAATGGCAGGTGCAACCGGCGTCACCGCGTCCTTGCCGGCGTGTTGCTCAAGCAGCTGTTTGGCTGCGTTGAACACTTGCAGGCAGGAGCCGCAGCGAACCACCCCGCGGGCCACGCTCAATTGAGCATGGCTGACACGGAAACTGGTTTGGCAATGCGGGCACTGAGTGACGAAGCTGTCGGTCATGCGGCGATCCGGATTATGCAGGCGGTCATTCTAGCGCCGACGGCCGGTGATGCGCACCCAGCCATCGCGATTGGCGATCGGATCGAGATCGAAGTCCTGAGCATAAGCGGCCGCGACTTCATCACCTTGCTCGGCAAGGATGCCCGACAGCGCCAGACGACCACCGGTCTTGACCAGGCTGGACAGTTGCGGCGCCAGCGAAACCAGCGGCCCGGCAAGAATGTTGGCGACCAGCACATCGGCTTTGACCTGCGGCAGATCTTCCGGCAGGTACAGCGGGAACAGCTCTTCGGCAATATTGTTGCGCCCGGCGTTGTCGCGCGAGGCTTCCAGTGCCTGCACGTCGATGTCGGTGCCGACCGCTTCTTTGGCACCGAGCAACAGGGCGGCAATCGCAAGGATCCCTGAGCCGCAGCCGAAGTCGAGTACGTTGCAGTCTTTCAGATCCTGACCGTCGAGCCATTCCAGGCACAGGGCGGTGGTCGGGTGAGTGCCGGTGCCGAACGCCAGGCCCGGATCGAGCAGCAGGTTGACTGCATCAGGTTCTGGTGCGGCGTGCCAGCTCGGCACGATCCACAGACGCTGGCCAAAACGCATCGGCTGGAAGCCGTCCATCCAGCTGCGTTCCCAATCCTGGTCTTCGATGACTTCGCTGTGATGCTCGGGCAACGGGCTGCCGGTCAGCAGTTCCAGATGGGCCAGTACCGGTGCAGGCTCGGTGCCGCCCTCGAACAGGGCCAGCAGGTGAGTGTGCGCCCACAGCGGGGTAGTGTTGAGTTCCGGCTCGAAGATCGGCTGATCTTCGGCGTCCATGAAGGTCACCGACACGGCGCCAACTTCAAGGAAAGCGTCTTCGTAGGTTTCGGCTTGTTCCGGGCTGATGGCGAGACGTACTTGCAGCCAAGGCATGGCGGGCACCTTTGAAAAAATATGATTGCAGCCTAGCGGCCGGCGAGAAGCGCGCAAGTTTACGCGAGCGCAGGCGGTTTGTGGGAGAGACTTGAAACGCCATTCCCTTGTAGGAGTGAGCCTGCTCGCGATGGCGATGGTGATGTCGATACATGTATTGGATGTGCCGGCCTCATCGCGAGCAGACTCACTCCTACAGGGATTTATGCAATCTGCAGAAACAACAAAGCCGCCCGAAGGCGGCTTTGTCTGGTGCGGGCTGAAGCTTAGTGCTTCTCGCCAGCCAGCTTGTGCTCGAGGTAGTGAATGTTCACACCGCCCTTGCAGAAGCCTTCATCGCGAACCAGATCACGGTGCAGCGGGATGTTGGTCTTGATCCCGTCAACCACGATTTCGTCCAGGGCATTGCGCATGCGTGCCATGGCTTCGTCGCGGGTGGCGCCGTAAGTGATCAGCTTGCCGATCAGCGAGTCGTAGTTCGGCGGAACTGCATAACCGCTGTACAGGTGCGAATCGACGCGAACGCCGTTGCCGCCTGGTGCGTGGAAATGCTTGACCGTGCCCGGGCTCGGCATGAAGGTTTTCGGGTCTTCAGCGTTGATCCGGCATTCCAGCGAGTGACCGCGGATAACCACATCATCCTGAGTGAACGACAGCTTGTTGCCAGCGGCGATGCTGAGCATCTCCTTGACGATGTCGATACCGGTGACCATTTCCGAAACCGGGTGCTCCACCTGAACACGGGTGTTCATTTCGATGAAGTAGAAACGACCGTTCTCGTACAGGAACTCGAAAGTCCCGGCGCCACGGTAACCGATGTCGATGCATGCCTTGACGCAACGAGCCAGAACTTCCTGGCGCGCCTGCTCGTCGATGCCCGGTGCCGGCGCTTCTTCGAGAACCTTCTGGTGACGACGTTGCAGCGAGCAGTCGCGGTCGCCCAGATGGATGGCATGACCCTGGCCGTCGGAAAGCACCTGGACTTCCACGTGACGTGGGTTGGTCAGGAATTTTTCCAGATAAACCATCGGGTTGCCGAACGCCGCGCCGGCTTCGGTGCGGGTGAGCTTGGCGAAGGAGATCAGGTCTTCTTCTTTGTGCACCACACGCATACCGCGACCACCACCGCCGCCAGCGGCTTTGATGATCACCGGGTAGCCGACTTCACGACCGATGCGCAGCGCCGTTTCTTCGTCTTCCGGCAGTGGGCCGTCAGAACCTGGAACGGTTGGCACGCCGGCTTCGATCATCGCGTGCTTGGCCGATACCTTGTCGCCCATCAGGCGAATGGTGTCGGCTTTCGGGCCGATGAAAGCGAAGCCGGAGTTCTCGACCTGCTCGGCAAAATCGGCGTTTTCCGCGAGGAAACCGTAGCCTGGGTGAATGGCGGTAGCGCCAGTCACTTCGGCGGCAGCGATGATGGCCGGGATGTGCAGGTAAGACTGAGCGGCAGACGCCGGGCCGATGCAGACGGATTCGTCTGCCAGGCCCAGGTGCATCAGCTCTTTGTCGGCCTTGGAGTAAACGGCGACGGTCTTGATGCCCATCTCTTTGCAGGCACGCAGAATCCGCAGGGCGATCTCACCGCGGTTAGCGATCAGAACTTTTTCCAACTTCGCAGTCATCAAAGGCTCTCCGCAGTTCAAACGATGGTGAACAGCGGTTGGTCGTACTCAACCGGCTGGCCGTCTTCGACGAGGATGGACTCGATCACACCGCTGGTTTCAGCTTCGATGTGGTTCATCATCTTCATGGCTTCGACGATGCACAGAGTGTCGCCTTTCTTCACGGTCTGGCCGACTTCAACGAAGGACGGCGAGGTTGGCGAAGATTTACGGTAGAACGTGCCGACCATCGGCGAACGGGCAACAGTGCCGTTCAGCGCTGGAGCAGCAGCGGCAGCCGGGGCTGCAGCAACCGGAGCAGCTGCAACTGGTGCGGCAGCCGGTGCTTGCATCGGAGCCGGCGCGTAGTACTGCTGAGCCGGGGTCTTGCTGTGACGGCTGATGCGTACGGACTCTTCGCCTTCCTTGATCTCGAGCTCGTCGATGCCGGACTCTTCCAGCAATTCGATCAATTTCTTAACTTTACGGATATCCATGAATCATCAACTCCCAAGGGTCGGTCAGGGGCGCTTAACGCTTGTATTTCAAGTCGTTGCCGGTGTTTCAAGCTGTTCTAGTGCAGCCTCCAGGGCCAGTCGGTAACCGCTGGCGCCAAGGCCGCAGATCACTCCCACCGCTACGTCGGAGAAGTAAGAGTGATGGCGGAAAGGTTCGCGTTTGTGCACGTTGGACAAATGCACTTCGATGAATGGGATGCTCACTCCCAGCAGCGCGTCACGTAATGCGACACTTGTGTGCGTAAAAGCTGCTGGATTGATCAGAATGAAATCCACACCTTCGCCGCGCGCGGCGTGGATGCGGTCGATCAATTCGTACTCGGCATTGCTTTGCAGATACTGCAGATGATGGCCGGCTTCACGGGCGCGGCGTTCCAGATCCTGATTGATCTGCGCCAGGGTCGTTGAACCGTAAGTGCCGGGTTCGCGGGTGCCGAGCAGGTTCAGGTTGGGGCCGTGCAGCACCAGTAGCGTTGCCATCTGCGTAGTCCTTGTTATGAATGAGCAGTCGTCAGAACCCGGCGACTATGCCGCAAAGACTTTGTGACTGTCCAGTTCTATGCAATAGCCAGCACGATGGCCGATGATTGCGCAAAATATGTGACCGAGCATCTGGATCCGGTCATTTGTGGTGTCTGGACTGGCGCCTTCACGAGCAGGCTCGCTCCCACATTGGAATGCATACCCCTGTGGGAGCGAGCCTGCTCGCGAAAGCGCTCTGTCAGACGCGGAAGGCTTGTACGGCTGTATTCAGTTGGCCTCCCAATACCAGCAGGTTCTCGCCCTGTTCGCGCCCGCGACCGATACGCACCAGGTTATCCCCACCCAACTGATGAATCCGCTCGCTGTGATCGCGGATCTCGCTGACTGCGCCGCTTTGCTGCGCGGTGACGTCGGCAATACGGATCGCGGTGTCGGAAATGGTCTGGATCGCGCCGACGATTTTATCCAGTGCGCCATCTGCGGCCTGCGCCTGATTGGCCGTGGCTTCGGCGTGTTCGACCTGTGCGCGCATGCCTTCAACCGATTGCCGGGCGGCGCTTTGCAAGCCGGCAATCAACGTTTGAATCTCCGCCGTGGCGCCGGCCGTGCGTTGTGCCAGCGAGCGTACTTCTTCTGCAACCACCGCAAACCCTCGACCCATTTCCCCGGCACGCGCCGCTTCAATCGCGGCGTTGAGTGCCAGTAGATTGGTCTGATCGGCAATCGAGCGAATCACGGTCAACACGCCGCCGATGGTGGCCGACTCTTCGGCCAGATGTTCGATCATCTGCGCATTGCCCTGGACCTCGCCGACCAGCGCATGCAACCCGGTCAGGCTCTGGCCGATTACGCTCTGGCCATGCTCGACCGCCAATCCTGCATGACGGCTGGCGTCTGCGGCCTGACGCGCATCACCGGCCACCTGCTGAATGGTCGCCTCCAGTTCACCAAGGGAATCGCGAATCAGCGCCGTATCGCCCGCCTGATGCTCGGCGCCGCTGTGCAGGTCATTGCTCAATTGCGCGAGGGTGCGGCTGCTGCCCGCCACTTGCTCGGCATTGCCACGAATCGTCCCGACCAGATCCACCAGATAGGCGCGCAAGCGATTGAGCGAGGCTTCGATGTCGCGCAACTCGCGGTTGGTTTTGCCCAAGTGAATGTCGCGGCTGAAATCGCCTTCAGCCCAGGTCGACAGCGCCGGAGCGAGGTTGGTCAAGGTACGGGCCAGGCGGCGCTGCAAGGTGTCGATGAGCAGCGCGATCAACAGAATCAGGCCGATCATCACGCCTTGCATCAAACGCACTTCGCCTTGAATTTGTCCGTGTTGAGCGCGCACTACAGGCTCGAGTCCGGCGATGGCTTGCTGAACGGCAGTGATTTTCCGATGGGTGGCGGTGCTCAATTCGGTGCGCTTTTGAATCTGCTCACGGGTGCGCGCCAGCTCTGCGGGATAGCGGCCGAGCAGGCTGTTGAGTTCGCGTTTGAGGCCGACCCCGGCATCTTCGGCGACGCTTGTCTGTTTGCTCTCGATGCCCATCATTGCGGCGAAGTCATCGCTGCTGGATTCACTGCTGGTGACCACGCCGAGCAGGGGCAGGGCATCAATCACCTGGGCCTGCGCGCGGATATTGGTCACTTCGCGCTCGACATCTGCGGCGAGTTCGCTGCGACCGCTGCTGACCAGTTTGTCTCGGGCCAGCGACAGTTTGCCCAAATGCTGCGAGGCGGCGAGCAGTGGTGTGAGGTAGCTCGCGTTGCCATTGGCATACGTGCTGAGCTGATCGAGGCTGGCGCCCAGCTCGCGCTCGGCCTGCAACAGCAGCGCTTGCGGATCACCGGCCAGTTTGCCGGCGGCGAGCAGATCGTTTTTGCTGAATTCTTCCAGGCTCGACAGGCTCGGGCGCAGGTTATCGGCCAGTGCCGGCGGCAGCTCGCCGAGGTCTTTCTGCAAACCGTCGATGGCCTGGCTGGCGCTGCTCAGGCGCAGGGCGTCGCCGCTGGCGAGGTAATCCTCGACATTGCGCGCCACCTCGTTCTGAAATTGCTGCGACAACCCCAAATACCGTTCCATCAACAGGTATGGGCGTTCGAGGGCTTTTTGCGACCACCACAGCGTGGCGCCGAGTGCCACGCACACGGCGACCAGCAGCAGAGTGTTGAGATTGGTGAGCAACTTCAGGCGCATGACGGCTACCAACGGCAGAAATGGTAAGCGCCTGAATTTATTGCGGTTCTGTTACAGGGTTATGACCGATTCGGTGGAATCCGATGAAAAAGTGGCACTTTGCTTTGATTCGCGCGCGGTCTGCACACGATTGCGCCCGGCGCCCTTGGCGCGATAAAGCGCTTCGTCGGCCTGACTGGCCATCATCAAGCTGTCGCAGTCGTCGTGCATTTCCACCACGCCAGCGCTGAAGGTGCACCACAAGTCCTGCGGCTGCGCCGGATAATGAATTTCGGCGAAGCGCTGACGGATCTCATCGAGCACTTTGTGCGCGGCTTCTATATCGGTGTCGGGCATGACGATGGCGAACTCTTCGCCGCCATAACGGCCGATGAAGTCGGTCTTGCGCAGACGCTGTTTGAGAAACAGCGCCAGGCTTTTGATCACTCGGTCGCCCATCGGATGACCGTGACTGTCGTTGACCCGTTTGAAGTGGTCGATGTCGAGCATGGCAAAGCTCAGCGGCTTGTTTTCGCGGCGGGCGCGGAACGAGCAATCTTCGAGCAGTTGCAGGATGTGCGTGTGGTTGTACAAACCGGTGAGGCTGTCACGCACCATGCGTGCCTTGAGATTGCGCGCACGGGCGGCGCGGTTGCGCACGGTGGTGATCAGGTGGCGCGGCTTGATCGGCTTGGTCAGGAAGTCGTCGCCGCCTTCGCTCATCGCGTCGAGCTGCTTGTCCAGATCATCCTCGGCCGACAGGTAAATGATCGGCACACTGACATATCGGTCGTTGTGGCGAATTACCTTGGCCAGTTCGGTGCCGGTGCACGCCGGCATGTACATGTCGAGGATGATCAAGTCCGGCTGGAAGTCCGCCAGCTCGGCCATCGCCTGAATCGGTTCGATCAGAGTGCGGGTGACGATGCCGGCACTGTTGAGCAGGCGCTCGGTGTGCAGGGCCTGCGCACGCGAGTCGTCGATGATCAACACTTTATAAGGTTCGTACTGGGCGACGCAGGTGAGGACTTCGATCTTCTCCAGCAGGCTCGATGCTTCGAGGGTGCCGGTGAGGAATTCCTGGCCACCGGCGCGCACGGCGGCGAGGCGGGTGGGGGTGTCGGTTTCGTGCAGGCTGAAGAACAGCAGCGGCAGCGGCTCTTCCAGACCGACCTGGGCTTCGGCGGCGAGTTTCAGGCCGATGCCGGCACCGCTGAAGTCGACGTCCATGACGATGGCGGCGGGCAAACGCTCGACCATCGATGAGCGAAACGCTGCCACGCTGTCCAGCGCCTGCGCGCTCAGACCGAAGAATTCCAGTTGCTTGGCCAGCCGTTCGGCACGGTCGTGATCCTGCAACATCACATAGATCGGTTTGCGCAGCGGCGGCAGGAACGTCTGGTCGAGCTGATCGCCATGGCGCAGGCCCGTGCGCGACAAACGCTGCATCAAACGATTGAGGTCGGTGATCAGGCCGCTGCTGAGGCGTCCGCGATTGGCGTCCACCGCTTCCAGCGACTGACTGATGTGATGCGCCAGCTGGGTATGTTCCGGCTGTTCGAAACGCTCGGCAAAGCGCAGCAGGCGCAAGTTCGCCTCGCTCAATTCGGCGAGATCGACGGTGGACCATTCACTGCGTTGCAGGCGCTGCCATATCTCAAGAATCTGACGTGCCTGATGAATTACCCGCTGGGCAAAATGGTGCTTGAGACGCTCACGGCTGGGGTCTTCTGGCTCGGTCATATCCTGACTACTAGTTAGGGTGCATGCTGAGATCGACTGGTGGCTCTATGCTAGCACCTCTTTTCCCTTAGACGAGTGTCGTACATCAATAATCTGCAGTGCGACACAATTCAGTTTCTGACCGGGCGGTCTTGTTTTTGACCTGTTCGTCGCTCAAGTGCCCGTATGCTGGGGTTCTGATGGCGAATCGGCAGGCGTGCCGTTGAATTTCTCGCGGCACTGTCATCATCGTCGTGAATGCGCTTTATGAGGCTTATCAATGCTCTGCGGCGGTGTGCCAGGGGAGGTGACATCAGGGATTCCCTTAGTTCTGACAGATGCACCAACGGCCGTTGCGATTTGCGGCTTATCTCGATTCGCAGGTGCCCGGCCTTGGCACGTTGTTGTATGGTTGTGGTCGAACCGTTGAACCCAAGTTACTGAAAGGATATCGCCATGCTGGACTGGAAAAACCGCGCGGGCAGCGCGCCTGAACGTGCCGCTGAACCCAAGTCGGCCACCCGCAGCTATGTTGGCGGGCTGTTGTTCAGCCGCGCGCTGGCCACGTTGATCGGCATCTACCTGCTGGTCACCATTGGCCTCGGTTGGTACTGGAGCCAGGAGCCCGCGCTGTTTCCGGTGGCGCAAAATGCCCAGGCGGCAGCCGAAAAAGAAGGCAAGCAGATGGTCGTCGGCTATACCACGGTCGAAACCCTGAAGACTGTCGCTGGCACCTTGCTCGATAAGCCGGGTGGTTATATTTCCAACGATCGTTTCCCGCCAGGCCTGTGGATGGACAACACGCCAAGCTGGGAATACGGCGTGCTGGTGCAGGTTCGTGACCTGACCCGCGCCTTGCGCAAAGATTTCGCCCGTTCGCAATCGCAGTCGGCGGAAGACTCCGATCTGGCCAAGGCCGAACCGCGTTTCAACTTCGACAACAAGAGCTGGATCCTGCCGTCCAGCGAGTCTGAGTATCAGGAAGGCATCAACTCGCTGAGCCGTTATCAGGCACGCTTGTCTGATCCATCGCAGAAAAACGCGTTGTTCTACGCACGTGCCGACAACCTCAACAACTGGCTGGGTGATGTCGGGACCCGCCTCGGTTCGCTGTCGCAACGACTGTCGGCCAGTGTTGGCCGGGTCAAACTCAACACAGCGCTGAAAACCGAAACCCCGGCCGTGGGCGAAGTACCGCAGGTCGATGAAGAAATCGTCGAAACCCCGTGGATGCAGATCGACAACGTGTTCTACGAAGCACGCGGTCAGGCCTGGGCGCTGTCGCACCTGCTGCGCGCCATTGAAGTCGACTTCGCCGATGTATTGGCGAAGAAGAACGCTACGGTCAGCGTGCGTCAGATCATTCGTGAACTGGAAGCCTCGCAGGAACCGGTGTGGAGTCCTATGATTCTTAACGGTAGCGGCTTCGGCGTATTGGCCAACCACTCGCTGGTCATGGCCAACTATATTTCCCGTGCCAACGCCGCCGTGATCGATTTGCGTCAACTGCTCAATCAGGGATGAGTCATGTCCGATAGCGTGAAAGAGGCGGCCCATCGCGCCGCCTCCGATGCCGAACAGATTGCCTGGGTCGACGAGCAGGACAACCTGCTCGGCGCTCTGGTGCGTGCCGATCTGCGCGAACGCGGGCTGATCGGGCGTGGCACCTACATCATGTTGTTCAATTCCGCCGGTGACCTTTGCGTGCATCGGCGCACCTTGAGCAAGGCAATTTACCCCGGCTACTGGGACGTCGCGGCAGGCGGCATGGTGCAGGCCGACGAAACCTACGCCGAGTCGGCGGCCCGTGAACTGGCAGAAGAGCTGGGCGTGAGTGGCGTGGAACTGACTGCGCACGACCATTTCTTTTTCGAAGACACCGGCAATCGGCTCTGGTGCTCGGCGTTTTCCGCCATTTGGGACGGGCCGCTGATCCTGCAACCGGAAGAGGTGCTGGAAGCACGCTTTATTCCGGTCGAACAGGTGATGCGCGAAATCGAGCAAAAGCCTTATTGCCCGGACTCTCTGGCAGCCTTGAAGCGCTATCTCAAGGCGCAGCAAAGCGACGTCGCAAAGAACACATAAATTGGCGCCGATTGGCACTTAGCAATTGGGTTTTTTGCCGTTACACTGCGCGACCTTTTAAAGCTGTACCGGCCTGCTTTTATTGAAGAACCGGTGCAGTAGCGCTGCCCCTGCCTGAGTGGGGCTTCGCGGTCGATGACCTTGCCCAAGGTCGCGATCAGTCTTTGTCCTCCCAAGAGGATTGCCGGTGGCCAAAAAAGCCGCATCCTTCGCCGCCCTTGGTGGCCTGGTATTTTCCACCGACGCAGGTCGTCATTGCCCGGAATGCAGTAAGCCGGTGGACGCCTGTATCTGCAAACAAACCGTGATCCCGGCAGGGGACGGCATTGCCCGCGTGCGTCGCGAGAGCAAGGGCCGCGGCGGCAAGACGGTGACCACCATCACCGGCGTGCCGCTGGCTGAAGACGCGCTCAAAGAGTTGGCGACAACGTTGAAGAAACGTTGCGGCACCGGCGGCGCGTTGAAGGACGGGATCATCGAAATCCAGGGCGATCATGTCGAGCTACTCTTGGCTGAGCTGATCAAGCACGGTTTCAAAGCGAAGAAGTCCGGCGGCTAGCAGCCTCTGTGAAATCCATCTGCGGCTTGATCCGGCGCTGAGATACTTCAGATCCGGCGTCGTCTCCATGGTTTTCACAGAGCCTGTTCATGACCGGTTTCTAAACTCCACGCGGTCAGCGCGGTCTACCGCCGCGCTGACGAACCGTCATTTTCATACTTTAGACTGCGCCGGCCTGAGATCAGGCGACGCACTATGACTTCTTTATAGGGGACTTCGATGTCCGTACGACGCACACGCAAAGACGATGGCAGCCAATGGACAGTTGCGGACAGCCGCAGTGTTTACGGGATTCGCCATTGGGGGGCCGGGTATTTCGCGATCAATGACGCCGGTCGCGTCGAAGTTCGTCCGAACGGTCCGAGCAGCTCGCCTATCGACCTGTTCGAGCAAGTCGACCAACTGCGCAAAAGCGGTTTGTCCTTGCCGTTGCTGGTTCGTTTCCCTGACATCCTGCAAGACCGTGTACGCCAGTTGACCGGCGCTTTCGATGCGAACATCGAGCGTCTGGAATACCAGAGCAAATACACCGCGTTGTACCCGATCAAGGTCAACCAGCAAGAAGCGGTGATCGAGAACATCATCGCCACCCAGGACGTTTCCATCGGTCTGGAAGCCGGCTCCAAGCCTGAGCTGCTGGCCGTGCTGGCACTGGCGCCGAAGGGCGGCACCATCGTCTGCAACGGTTACAAGGACCGCGAGTTCATCCGTCTGGCGCTGATGGGCCAGAAGCTTGGCCACAACGTCTTCATCGTCATCGAGAAAGAATCCGAAGTCGGTCTGGTGATCGAAGAAGCCGCCTCGCTGAAGGTCAAGCCACAGGTCGGCCTGCGCGTGCGTCTGTCGTCGCTGGCGTCGTCGAAGTGGGCGGACACCGGTGGCGAGAAATCCAAATTCGGTCTGTCGGCGGCGCAACTGCTGTCGGTGGTCGAGCGCTTCCGCGCGGCCGGTCTGGATCAGGGCATTCGCCTGCTGCACTTTCACATGGGCTCGCAGATCGCCAACCTGGCTGACTATCAGCACGGCTTCAAGGAAGCGATCCGTTACTACGGCGAGCTGCGCAATCTGGGCCTGCCGGTCGATCACATCGACGTCGGTGGTGGTCTCGGTGTCGACTACGACGGCACGCACTCGCGCAACGCCAGTTCGATCAACTACGACATGGACGATTACGCCGGTGTCGTGGTCGGCATGCTCAAGGAATTCTGCGACGCGCAGGCCCTGCCGCATCCGCACATCTTCTCGGAAAGCGGCCGCTCGCTGACTGCACACCACGCCATGCTGGTGGTGCAGGTGACCGACGTCGAGAAGCACAACGACGAAATCCCGCAGATCGAAAACAAGGAATCGCTGCCGGAAACCGTGCAGTGGCTGGTTGATCTGCTCGGCCCGACCGACATCGAAATGGTCACCGAAACCTACTGGCGCGCCACTCACTACATGAGCGATGTGGCCGCGCAGTACGCCGACGGCAAACTGACCCTGGCTGAAAAAGCGTTGGCCGAGCAGTGCTACTTTGCCGTGTGCCGTCGCCTGCACAACTCCCTGAAAGCGCGTCAGCGTTCGCACCGTCAAGTGCTCGACGAGCTCAACGACAAGCTGGCCGACAAGTACATCTGCAATTTCTCGGTATTCCAGAGCCTGCCGGACACTTGGGCAATCGATCAGGTGCTGCCGATCATCCCGCTGCACCGTCTCGACGAAGAGCCGCTGCGTCGCGCGGTACTGCAGGATCTGACCTGCGACTCCGACGGCAAGATCAATCAGTACGTCGACGAGCAGAGCATCGAAACCAGCCTGCCGGTGCACGGTTTGAATGAAGGCGAAGATTACCTGCTGGGCGTGTTCCTGGTCGGTGCCTATCAGGAGATCCTCGGCGACATGCACAACCTGTTCGGTGACACCGACTCGGTGAACATCTACCAGAACGCCGATGGCAGCGTGTACCACGCCGGCATCGAGACCCACGACACCATCGAAGACATGCTGCGTTACGTGCACTTGTCGCCGGAAGAACTGATGACTCACTACCGCGACAAGTGCGCCAGTGCCCGCATCAGTGCCAGCGAGCGCACGCAGTTCCTCGATGCCTTGCGTCTGGGCCTGACCCGTTCCTCTTACCTGTCTTCCTGAGAACAGGTGTGATCTCGCCGGGTTGTCTGAAATTTCTCCGCAAGCTGTGGGAAATTCGGATAACTCGGTGGGACATCTCTTAAATTCCCCGCAAAATCCTTGGCTATCACAGTCAGCAAACTCATATGGTCTGCTTTTCTCGTAGGTCATTTCCTAAGTTGTACTTCAGCACTCTACTCGGCCATGGCTCTCGGCGAGAATCCTCGGTCGCCCCTCCAGTAGAGATCCGCCTATGTTTGATCCAGTCAACGAGCCGACGTTTCGTCTCGATGTAGCGGGCCTGTCCGACGCCTTTGAAGTGCTGGCGTTTTCCGGTAGCGAGGCCCTCAGCGAGCCCTTCGCCTTCGACATTGATGTGTTGATCGAGGATGCGCAGCTGGATCTGGCCGGTCTGTTGCACCGCTCGGTGTTTTTGCATTTCGGCGCCTCGCGCAACGGTATTCACGGGCAACTGCACAGCGTTGTCCAGCAGGAGCATGGCCAGGGTTCGAGGCTCTGCCGGGCTCGACTCGGACCTAAACTGAACTGCCTCGATCTGCGTTTCAGTCAGCGCGTTTTCAGTGCCTGCAGCGTGCCGCAAATTCTCGCGCAGGTGCTCAAGGAGCACGGCATCGCCGGGGCTCAGCGCCGCTTCGAACTGGTTGCCGACTATCCAGAGCTGACGTTTTGCACCCAGTACCGAGAGTCCGATCTGCAACTGCTGCAGCGCTTGTGTGCGCGCGCCGGCATTCATTATCACTTCGAGCACCGCAGCGATGGCCATTGCCTGGTGTTCGGCGATGATCAGGCGCAGTTGCCCTTGGCAGGCGCCGCGCTGTATCAGGATGCACACGATGGTCATAACGTCGCCCCCTCGGTGCATCACTGGCAATTTGAAGAAACGTTGCAGGCGGATTCGCGGCAGGCGCAACGTGCCGAAGGGCGCAGTGACCTGACCACGTTGCGCAGCGGCCAATGGTTGCGCTTGGTCGGTCATCCGTTCGCCGAGTGCAATCGTCAGTGGTTGTTGACCCGCATTGAACATTGCGTTGATCCATCCCTCGATCTGCCTTATGCCAACCGGCTGTTTGCCGCTGCGCAGCTGTCGCCTGCGACGGTTCCGGCACCGTCACGGCTGCGCATGCACAGCCTGCAACGGGCCTGGGTGGTGACGGTCGACGAGCCGCAGCCCGACCGTTTGCGGCCGGTGGCGGTGCAGTTCGACTGGCTCTATCAGGGCGAGGGCGCGGCGCCGAGTCACTGTTGGCTGCCGCTCGCGCCGGCCTTGGCCGAGGCGCCATTGGCGGCACTGGGCGATGGGGTCGAGGTGGTGGTCAGCTTCTTTGAAGGCGACCCGGATCAACCGATGATCAGCGGCGTCTTGCAAGCGCCGATTGCTGTCGCGGGCATCACCGATGATCCACCGTTACCGCTGCCGGACAAATTGGTCAGTGAAGGTTTGCAGCAGTTGCTGGTGTCTGGCGAGCCGTTGTTACTGCTATGCCTGATTCCGGGCGGCGGCAGTTTCAGCCGCTGCGCAGAGGCCGTGTGCAGTTGTCGGCTGATGGCTTCGCTTGAACAGAGCGGTGCAACATGAGCGGCGCGGCGCTTGAGCCGATGGCGCAATGGCTGCTGCTCGACGGCCCGGATGCCGCGCGGGCATTGACGATATTACGCCAGGCATTCCCCGGCATACGGCGCTTCTGGCTGTTCGAGGGGACCGAGTTCGAGCCAGTCAGCGAACACGGCCCGTTGCTGGTCGAGCTGTGCGACAGCTTGGCGTTGGCAGCGTTGTGTCACAGCGATCCGGATACCTGGCGCGGGCTGTTGCTCGGCAGCGAGGCATCGGCTCCGGCGTTGCTGAGCCACTTGCAGCGCATGCTCACGGTCTCGTTCGGATTGAACCATCGGGCCTTGCTCAGCTACTACAACCGGCAGACGGCGAGCTATTTTTTCGACGCCTGTGATGCCCGGGAGTTGAGCCGCTGGCTCGGACCGATCAGCCAGTTGCGCTGGTACGGTGGCACCTGGGCGGATCGGGCGATCGGCAGTCAGGGCTGGCAGCAACTGCGTAATCCCGGTTTGGCCGTCGCACCGCTGGCGGTTGAAGAAAACCTCACGGGGCGGCAACGCGAGCGCCTGCAAACCTGTTTGCTGGAGCAGCATATCTGGCGTTGGTGCCAATCGTTTGGAACCGAGTATGCAGCGCTGTCCTCCCATGTTCAGCAAGGGCTGGCGCTGGGTTTCAGCGATCGCCACGTGCTCGATGACTGGTTGTGGCTACGCTTGCTGCACCCGTGGGCGGTGCTGGTGCCGCCGCCTGTGGGACTGACCCAGCAGGCCGGTCTTGAGCATGTACGGCGCCAATGGCAGAACGATCAACCCTGAAACAGAGGTGCGGTATCTATGGCTCGTACGCTTGGGCAATGCATTGGCGCACTGATCGGTGCCGTTCTGCTATTGGGGCTTGGTGGTTGTTCTCCGGTGAAAATCCTCAATGCGCTGACCCCCGACGACACGTTCGAGCGGACAGTCGGCATTGCCTATGGCGAAGAGCCGCGGCAGAAACTCGATGTCTACGTGCCGCGTCATGCGCTCAAGGACGCGCCGGTGGTGGTGTTCTTCTACGGCGGCAGTTGGAACAGCGGCGACCGCGAAGATTACGCCTTTGTCGGTGAGGCGCTGGCATCGCGGGGGATTGTCGCGGTGCTGGCGGATTATCGGCTGTATCCGCAAGTGCGTTATCCGCTGTTTCTCGAAGACAGTGCGCGAGCCGTGGCGTGGACCAAAACGCACATCGGCGAATACGCCGGCAACCCGCAACGTGTGTATCTGATGGGCCATAGCTCCGGCGCCTACAACGCGGCGATGCTGGCGCTGGATGGGCACCTCCTCGGTGCGGTCGGGATGTCACCGCACGATCTGAGTGGCTGGATCGGGTTGGCCGGACCTTATGACTTTCTGCCGATCAAGAATCCCGATGTGCGTCCGGTGTTCTTCTGGCCGGACTCACCGCCGCAATCGCAGCCGATCAACCACGTCAGCCGGGGCGCGCCGCCGGCCTTGCTGATTGCGGCGAGCAAGGATGATCTGGTCAATCCGACGCGCAACACTGGCGGGCTGGCGAGCAAACTGCGCGAGTCGGGAGTGCCGGTGCAGGACTTGTACTACGCGCGCCCCAGTCATGTGACGCTGGTGGCGAGCCTGTCGCGACCGCTGCGGCGCCTGGCTCCGGTGCTCGATCAAGTCGTCGGCTTCATCGAACACACGCCGACTCAGTGAGCCGCGCCGTTGAACCAGCCGTCGTTGCGCTTGAGCCACCACGCTTGTGCGCCGAGGGTGAGGCTGCGCAGAACCATGAACAACAGAAAAGATAGCCACAAGCCGTGATTGCCCAGCCCTTGCAGCGCCCAGGCAAACGGCAGCAGCAGAACCACGGTCATCAACATACCGTTGCGCATTTCGCGCGCGCGGGTGGCGCCGATGAACAAACCGTCGAGCAAGTAACTCCAGACCGCAATCAGCGGCAGCACGGCGAGATAGGGCAGGTAAATGAACGCGGTGTCGCGCACGCTCTGGATGTTGGTCTGCATCTCGATGAACAAGTGCCCTGCGAATAGAAACAGTGCGGCAAAACCAAGGCTGGCGATCAGTGACCAGCCACCGGCCACGACCAGAGAACGGCGCAGAGCGAGGCGGTCACGGGCGCCGATGGCATGCCCACACAAGGCTTCGACCGCGTGGGCCAGACCGTCCAGCGCATGGGCAGTCAGCAACAGGCCGTTGAGCAGCAAGGCATTGGCGGCGACAGTCGCGTCACCGAGCCGCGCACCCTGAACGGTGATCATGAAAAACACGGATTGCAGGGCGAGGCTGCGGATGAAAATGTCACGGTTGACCGCCAGCAACGGGCGCCAGCTCTGCCACACTTTCAGCGCGGCCCAGACGATGTGCCCCGGATACGCACGCAAAGCCTTGCGGGTCATATAGAGGCCAAGCAGGGCGCCACTCCATTCGGCGATCACCGAGGCGCGGGCCGAACCGACCACGCCCCAGTCCAGGCCAATGACGAACCATAGGTTGAGCGCGATGTTGATCAGGTTGGTGGTCAACAGAATGGCCAGCGGTGCTCGGGCGTTTTGCGTGCCGAGGAACCAGCCGACCAGGGCATAACTGGCCAGCGCTGCCGGCAGGCCAAATAGCCGCGTATGAAAAAAATCCCGCGTGAGCTGATCAAGCTCCGCCGACGGCTGCATGAAGTGCAGCGCGACACCGCTCAGCGGTACGCCCAAAGTGCCGAGCACCAGCGCCAGTCCCATCGCCAGCAGCAAGCCTTGCAACAGAATCTGCCGCAACGCCGCCCCATCGCTGCGCCCGGCAGCTTGCGCGGCAAACCCGGTGGTGCCCATGCGCAGAAAGCCCATGGCCCAGGCCAGGAAGGTGTACAGGCTGGCGCCGACCGCCACGGCGCCCAGTTGATGGGCGTGCGGTAAATGGCCGATGACGGCGCTGTCGACCAGCGCCACCAGTGGCACGGAAATATTGGAAAGGATCATCGGCGCGGCCAGCGCCCAGACCTTGCGGTGAGTCGGGCGGTCGCGCCAGTCGGCAATCAGGTTGGACATGCGGGCTCCTTGGGGGAGCGGGGATTGTAGCGATTCATGCGATCCAATGTAGGAGCGAGCCTGCTCGCGATAGCGGTGTGTCAGCCAAAGATGTTTCAACTGAACCACCGCTATCGCGAGCAGGCTCACTCCTACAGGTCTTGTGGTTTTAATGAATGATCCAGCTCAGCAACCACAACCCCAGCAGCAACCAGATGATCCCGGCAATGATCGATGCATTCATGAACGCCCGAATCGCCGACCACAGCAGCATCAGCCCGACGATCAGCGCGATGATGCTGATGATCGACGTGTCCATGCCCAGCGTCTTCGCCAGCCCGTCGACAAAGTTGCCGCCGGCGTGGCTCAGAATGTTGAACAGACCACTGAGGCCGTCGACGATAAAGCGGATGACCGAACCGAGCGCCTGGCCGAGCCATTCGAAAAAGCTTTCTACCTGCATGTGTTCATCCTGATGAAATTGGCATTGAGCCTTTGGCCGCAGCAGCCATGGTCGAGTTCCGTGACGGGAGTATGGCGTAATCCTGTAGGAGCTGCCGCAGGCTGCGATCTTTTGCTGTTGTTTTTAAAATCACGATCAAAAGATCGCAGCCTGCGGCAGCTCCTACAACACACTTGCCTTTGGTGGACTTCCCCCCGAAGCTATACGCCTTCAGGAGAGCCCGATGAACCTTGTTGAACTGACCGAACGCCTGCACGCCATTCGCGACCGCAATGACTGGCGGCAATTTCACAGCCCGAAAAATCTGGCCATGGCCGCCAGTGTCGAGATGTCTGAACTGGTGGAGATCTTCCAGTGGCTGAGCGAAGACCAGTCGCGCCAGTTGCCCGCTGACAAACTCGCCCATGCCGGGCAGGAAGTCGGCGACATCGTGCTGTACCTTTTACTGCTGTGCAGCGAGTTGGGGTTGGACATGAATGAAGTGGTGCGCAGCAAACTCGCCGACAGCGAACGGCGGTTCAGCTGATGAGCGACCGTCATTTCGATCAGTTGGCGACCCGTTTCGCGGAAAAAATCTACGGTGGCGCCAAGGGCGCGATCCGTCTCGCGGTGTTGCAGGCCGATCTGGCCGAAGCGCTGCCAGATCGCCCATTGCGCGTGCTCGACATCGGCGGCGGTCTCGGCCACATGTCGCTGTGGCTGGCCGAGCGCGGGCATGAGGTAACCTTCACCGAACCGGCCGAGCCGATGCTCGAAGGCGCTCGTCAGCGCTTCGCCGAGGCAGGGCAAACCGCGACCTTCATTCAGGCGCCGTGGCAGGAACTGCTCGGGCAACTCACCGAACCTTATGATCTGGTGATCTGCCACGCCGTGCTGGAATGGCTGGGCGAACCTCACGCAATCCTGCCGGTGCTGCATCAACTGACCAAGCCCGGCGGCTGGCTGTCGCTGGCGTTCTACAACCGCGACGCGCTGATCTACCGCAACCTGCTCAAGGGCCATTTCAAGAAAATGCGCAAGAACGTCATGGCCGGCGAAAAGCAGAGCCTGACGCCGCAGCAGCCTCTTGACCCACGGGAACTGGCAACGCAACTCGAAGGCTTGTGGCAGGTCGAAACCCAGAGCGGCATACGGGTTTTCCACGATTACATGCCGGTGGAATTCCAGGCCCGCGCCGAGCTCGTGGATTTGCTTGAGATGGAGCTCGCTCACCGTCGCCACCCAAGCTTCGCCGGGCTTGGGCGTTACTTGCACTGGATCTGCCGGCCGATCTGATCGGAGCGTGAAATGAAAGCTCAATCCGGGTTATTGCTGATCTGTCTGGGCTTGGCTGCGTGTCAGGGCAGCAACCCCTACGTCGCGCAGTCGCTGCCCTTGCCGCCCGCGCCGGCACAGGCAGCCAACACCTTTGACCGCAGCGCTTACCCGGCGCCGCCCCGCGATTACGGGCGCTACCGCAGTTGGGCCTGGCTCAACGGGCAATTGCCACCGGGTACGGCTTGGGCGGATTCGGCGCAAGTGGCCGAGGCGGTGAGCAACGCCCTCGACCAACGCGGTCTGCGCCCATTGCACGACAATCGTCCGGCCGACCTTCTGGTCAGCGCCCACCTGAGTCTGCAAACCCGGTTGCGCCAGGTGCAGGACGATTCCGGTTACTACGGCGGATACGGCGGCTATGATCGATATGGACGCGGTTACGGCATGTACAACAGCGTGCCGATCGTGCGCACGTATTCGGAGCAGGTTGTGGTGGTGCAGGTCGATCTGTTCGACGCCGGCAGCGGTCAGCCGGTGTGGAGTGCCAGTGCCGAAACCGCGAACCAGGGCAGCGATATCGATCGCACGGATTCGATTCGCGAGGCTGTGGAAAAGGCCATGTCGGCGTATCCTCCCAGTTAGCTTCCTGTAAATGAGAAGCTCTAGCAGGTTCATGTCTTCCACCGGAGAAAAACCATGTTCCGCCGTCTCGCTTTAATGGCTATGGCCGTGCTGCTCAGTGCCTGCGCCGCCAACCAGGTCAATCATGACTTCGATGCCAGCCGCGATTTTGCCGCCTATCGCAGCTGGAGCTGGAAAGACCCCGCCCTGCAATATCGCCCGGATGATCCACGGATCAAGAGTGACCTGACCGAGCAACGCATCCGCCAGGCGGTCACCGATCAACTCGATCAGCGTGGCTTGCGCCCGGCTGCTGCCGGCGCCAAGGGTGATTTGAGTGTGCAGACCTACTTGATCGTCGAAGATCGTCAGCAGCAAGTGACGACCAACTATGGCGGCGGTTGGGGTGGCCCGTGGAACGGCTATTGGGGCGCGCCGATGTACAACGAAACGCGCAACATCACCTACAAGGTCGCGACCATTCAGATCGACCTGCTCGACGGCAAGGACGGCAAACTGGTGTGGCGCGGCAGCGATGAGCAGATGCTCAGCAGCACGCCGAATCCTGCGGATCGCAGCAACGCCATCCGCGAAACCGTCACCCGCATTCTCTCCAACTACCCGCCACGCTAACTGCTCGTAAAATCAACCCGAACCCTGTGGGAGCGGGCTTGCCCGCGATGACGGCGGCACATTTGGTACTGATGTGTCTGACACACCGTTATCGCGGGCAAGCCCGCTCCCACAGTTTCATTGGTTGATCAAAGTCAGCATTTCATTGCTAGTGGACTGGCTTGTTGCCAGCAGTCTCATTCAGCGCCGTCTACACTCAAATCCACCAATGGAGGTAGCGCTCGGCAGTGCGCCGGCAAAGGAGTGCGCCATGTCGCCTCGTTCGCATTTCAAAGGCCCGGCCCGGCAACGCGGCGCGATCGGTCTGATGGCAGCACTGACCCTCGGCCTGGCGCTGGTGATGATGTTGTTGGTGGTCGATAGCGGTCGGCTGTACATGGAACAACGCAAACTGCAGCGTGTGGTGGATAACTCCGCGCTGGAAGCTGTCAGTCGCGGTGGCAATTGCTTGCCGGGGCTGACAGCCGCCACTTACGCCGGGCAAAGCGCCGTGCGCAATGGCTATGTGGTCGACACCAACAACACCCTTGCCACCACCTGCGGCACCTTGCTGACAGCGGCCACCGGGCTGCGCACGTTCACGGTCGATGCGACGCAGTCGGCGGCGGTCAAAGTGGTCGCCAGTCGCACGGTCATCACCAGTTTTGCCGGCGGCGTACAGGCTTTGTTCAGTAATACGCCAATCAGCCTCAATACCACGCTGAATGCCTCCGCCGTCGCTGCAAAACCGCAGCCGACCGTCGCTCAACTGAACATCCGCAGCACCTTGGCGAGCATCGATACTGCGCAGTCGAACATCCTCAATCCGCTGTTTTCGGGGCTGCTCGGCGGCAACGTCAATCTCACCGCGCTGGGATGGGATGGCTTGCTCAATACCGACATCAACCTGCTCAAATACCTCGACCAACTGGCGATCAACCTCAACGTCGCCGCCGGTAACTACACGCAGTTGCTCAACACTCAGGCGACGGTGACCCAACTGATTCAGGCTGCCGCGACGGTGGTTCAACTCAATGGCGCCACCGCGACGGTGATTACCGCGCTGGGCCAACTGCAAATAGCCGCAATCAACGCCGCACCGGTCAAGCTCGGCGACATTCTGCAACTGCAGACCGGCACCACTGCTGCGGGTCTGGACGCCAATCTGCAATTGCTGCAATTGATTCAAGGCGTGGTGCAACTGGCCAACAGCAAAAGTGCAGTGGCGGCGACCTTGCCGATCAGCGTGCTGGGTCTGGCGAATGTCACGGTGCGGGTCAAAGTCATCGAGCCGCCGCAGTTTTCCGCGATCGGCGACCCGGCGCGGGCCAAGGCCAACCCGACGGGGGCTGACCGGATTTATGTGCGCACCGCGCAGATTCGCACCCTGATCTCGGTGAATCTGCCGGTGCTGAATGGGGTAACCGGGCTGGTCAATGCGGTGCTGGGCCTGGTCGGTACATTGACGCCGACGTTGAATGCGCTGCTGAGCCTGAATCTGGTCGCTACGCTCAACTCCGTCGGCTGTCTACTCGGCGCCGGATGCCAACAGCTTGATCCATTGTTGCTGCCTTCACCGGAAATCGACATTGCCCTGGATGCTGGCGGCGCGATCAGTTATGTCACCGACTACAGCTGCCCGACTGATACCACGGGCACCAAGAGTCTGACGGCCCACACCATCACTTCGGTTGCAGATCTGAAAGTAGGCAAGATCGACCCGACCAACGCGTTTTCATCGGCCGCCGAGCCGACGGTCAAGCCGTTGCCGCTGGTCGATCTCGGCACCGTAACCTGTCACAAGATTCTCGGGATCGGCAGTTGTGACGAAAGCACCCATGTTCAATACGGTGCCGGGGGGATCGCGATCATGGTCAACAGCAGTGTCGTGCAGAACACACAGGATCTGTTGTATTCGAGCAGCACGCCATTCGCCACGCCGGCCAACCTCAAACTGCCGCCGAGCGTTATCACTGCCGCGCCGTCGAGCAATATCGTCAACAGCCTGGCCAACACATTGGCAGGGATCAATCTGATTGTTTATAAACCGCAGGGCAGTAATCCGCTGGGATCGATCGTCACCGGCGTGGCCAGCCTGATCAGCGATGTCACGACCATTCTGCAACCACTGATCACCAATCTGCTGAGCCCACTCCTCGACCCGATTCTCGACGGCTTGCTGGCCAACCTCGGCATCACCCTGAACAAGGTCGATGTCGGCGCCAACCTCAGTTGCCGGCCACCGGGACAACCGATGCTGGCGATCTAATCGATCAGCGCAATCGGCAGCTCGATGCAGAATCGCGCGCCATCCTCGCCATTGCGCACACTCAGGCGTCCGCCCATGTTTTCGACGATGCCGTAGCTCACCGACAGCCCCAGACCGGTGCCGACACCGACCGGTTTGGTGGTGAAAAACGGCTCGAAAATACGCTCCAGCAAACGCGGATCGATGCCGCCACCGTTATCCTCGACCCACAGCCGTACCACATGTTCGTCGCACTCGGCGTGCACCGCGATCCATGGCTGGAAGTCGCGATTGGCTTCGCGCTTGCCGAGCAGGGCATCGCGCGCGTTAACCATCAGGTTGATGAGCACCTGTTCCAGTTGATCGACGTAGCCGCGCACCTGAACCTGGAAACCGGCGTCCTTGATTCGCACTTCCACGCCTTTGCCGCGCAAGCCCTCAGACAGCAGCGACAGCGTGCCTTCAATCGCGTCCAGGGGATTGAACGGTTGCTGTTCGATTTCCGAGCGACGGCCGAACACGCGCATGTGGTCGACCACGCGCGCGGCCCGTTGCACCTGCGCGTCGATGCGGTTGAGCTTGTCGGTCAGATAGTCGATCTGCACATCGCCATTGCTCAAGCGTTTGAGCACATTGACGATGGCCATGCGCATCACGTTCAGCGGCTGATTGATTTCATGGGCAAGACCGGTGGCCATTTCGCCGAGGGTGGCCATTTTTGCGCTTTGCGTCAGTTGCTGTTGAGTGCGCCGGACTTCGGTGTTGTCGCGGCCCACCGCTTGCACTTCGAGCAGCGTGCCGTGTTCATCGAACACCCCGCGATCCGACCAGACCCACCACGCATGTTCACGGCCGGGCAGGCACAGATTGATTTCCGCGGTGCTCACCGGCAGTTCCGGGGTCAGTTGCGCCAAGCGTTGAGTGAACGCTGCACGCTGTTCGTCCGACATCCAACTGCCCAGATTCACCCCCGGCAATTGCTCCGGCGCGCACTCCAGATACATCGCCAATGGCCGGTTGCCGAAGGTCAGGGTCAAGTCCGGGCGATAACGGCAGATCATCGCTGGGGAATCTTCCACCAGAATCCGGTAGCGCTCCTCGCTGGTCTTGACCTGCTCGGCGGCGAGGGTGGCGTCAGTGACGTCCAGCCACAAGCCGACGGCCTCGACCGGCAAGCCGAGATCGTCGCGCAGCAATTTCGCTTCGTCGAGCAACCAGTGATAATCGCCGCGACTGTCACGCAGCCGATAACGGGCACGTACCGAGCCTTCGCGCAGTAGATGGCGGGTGCGCTCGAAATACAGGTCGCGATCTTCGGGATGGATCATTTCGATCAGCGCGCCGTCGCCGCAATCGGCCAGGCTCCAGCCCAGCAGCGGTTGCAGGCTGGCACTGAAAAAGCCGGAATCAAAGCGCCTTCGCTGTAGTGCTGGACGTAAATCACTGCTGGCGAACTGGCGATCAGATTGTCCAGTCGTGCGTGGGCGGCGGCGGCGAGTTGTTGCTGGTTCTGAATGTCACTGATGTCGAGCATGAAACCGACCAGTCGCCGGTGCTCGCCGGTGCCGGTGACTTGTCCCTGCACGCGATACCACATTGGCGTCCGTCCGGCTGCTGCCCGGTACTGACGGACGTTCAGCGTTAACGCTTCGCCGTGTTGTTGCAATGTTTGCAAGCGACTGCGCAGCTCTTCGCGGTCGGCGGGATGGATCTGTCCCAACCAGTCCTCCAGCTCGATTCTGCCGCTGCTCAGGTGCAGGGCGGCCGCCAGCGCAGGCGCCAGTTGAATCCTGTCGTCATCGGCGAGGATCTCCCACCAACCGGTGCCCAGCAGCGTTTGCAGCGACTCGATGCGCTCCAGTTGCAAGTGATGCTGTTGTTCGCGCAGACGACCGAGCAATGGCCCGGCGAGTGACCCGGTCAGCGCCATCCATTCACGCTCCGCGAGCAATGACGCGGCGCTGTCCACCGGGTAAAAGCCACAGAGCAGCCAGGCCACCACGCCACGCTCATCGCTATAGGGCACGGCGAAACCGTCGGCGTTACCGAACAGGCTCTGCACCCGCGAATGTTCATTAAGGCCATGATGCGCGCCCACACGCTGGGGCGCGGAGCCGTGCAAACTGTCCAGCAGCGTGCCCAGTCGCTGGCCGTCATGCCACACGCTCGGCGCATCGTGGGCGCGGTATTGGCGATAGATCTGCCAGCCGTATTCGTCATCATCAAGCAACGCCAGCGCGAGGCAGGGGATGTGCCAGTGTTGGGCGATCACCTGTAATTGTTCGCTGACGACTACTGGCAAACGCAGCAGGCTACAAGCACGCAGTTGTTCGCTGATCTTTCCGGCAATCAACTGGCAGTCTTCGCGTTGGCGCGATTGCTGGCGTTCGAACAAAAGGTCTGCGATGTCGATCAACTGCAACAGCCAGCCATCGCCCATTGGCTGCACCCAACCGCGCAGATGCAAGGTGTGTTTGCCGAGGCCCGGGAAATCGAGATCAAGCAACAGTCCCTGCCACTCCTGCGGTCGACCTTCGATGGTCAATGAGCTGTGCGGTAGTAAATAGTCGCTCAGTGGCAAAGGCTGATCGTGGGGTTTCTGTTGCGCCAGCAGATGCCGCAGTGGACCGGCCATTTGCAACACATCACCGTTGTCGTTCAGGTGCAGGTGCAAACCGGTTGTGGGAGTGCCCAATGGATCGGGCAAGTCATGGATGGCGGTCGGTGCGCGTTTGAGCAGTCGCCCGAAGAGTTTGTCCCCCGCCGTCAAAATTGCAGACTCGACTTGGCTGTCAGATTGGTCGGCAGGTTGGGTACCGTGCCGATGCCCGGCAGCACCAGAAACGGCATGACCTGATTCAACTTGCTGACGGGGTAGTTCACCGAGACGGTCAGTGTGCCGTTGGGGCCGTTGCTGCCGCCGGTGCTGAACACCGCGCTGGTGTCGACGCCAACCACCAGGTTGAAAGCCGGGGGCACCCACTGCAAGCGTTGGGTCAGCGCGGCGTTCGCGGTGTTGACCACGACCGTTGAATAGTTGGGCGTCGTCGGATCAACCGCGACACTGCGGCGTATCGCTTCGGCGGTGGCTTCGTTGAACGACTGCATCATCACGAACGGCAAGCTGTAGCTGACCAAGCCGTAAAACACTGCAAAAAAGATCACGAACACCAGCGCGAACTCAATCGCCACCGCACCTTTTTGCGACTTCCGAGAGCCGGTTTTCATGCGTGCGTCTACCCTGACAGTCACTGCGTAGTATCAGCATAGAATCATTCAGCAAAAACGGACGGTTTTTACCGGATGCACAGTTTTATCCTCTTCATTTGGCTGGTCCTGTGCGCGGCGCAAGATGCCCGCCAGCGACGCATTTCCAACGCGATGACCTTCGGTGCAGCGGCATTGGCATTGGCCTATTTGCTGTGGACCGGGAGCACTTGGCTTGGCGCCGACGCGGGGCAGGGCGGCTGGGCCTGTCTGATTGCGCTGGCGCTGACCCTGCCGGGTTATTTCATGGGCCGAATGGGTGCCGGCGATGTGAAATTAATGACAGCTTTAGGCCTTGCGACGGACGGTACTCACCTGCTCGGCGTGTTTATCGGCGCGGCACTCGCCAGTGTCTTCTGGTTAGTGATTGCGCCAAAACTCTGGCTGCATATGAGTCAACGGCTTAGGGAAGATCTTCGGTTTATGGCCGTGGAAAAGTCAAAAAAGCTGCCATTTGCACCGTTCGTGCTGATCGGAACAATCCTGACTTTGACTTGGATCCATTAGTCGCCCCACGCCACTAGTCCTATGTACATAGTCGGAAAGTGGGTCTACTTTCAAATCAGCGTTATTACAGGAACGGTCAGCCTTTGACCTGGGCATGGAGTGGCAAGTGAACAAGCTTACGTCTGCTGTGAAGGTGCTGGTGGTCGACGATCAGCCACTGATTGTTGAAGAACTCTGCGAGTTCATCGAGAGCAGCGGCTATCGCTGCGTGCCGTGCGAATCGAGCAAACAGGCGATCGAACAATTCAGTGAAGACCCGGCCATCGGCCTGGTGCTGTGCGATCTGCACATGCCGGACATGGACGGCATTCAACTGGTGCAGGAGCTGCAGCGGCTGGCGGGCAAACAGCGGATTTTCGAAGCCATCATGCTCACCGGGCGCGCCGACAAGCAGGACGTGATCAAGGCGCTGCGCGCGGGGATTGCCGACTATTACCAGAAACCGGTTGATCTGGATGAGTTGCTCGAAGGCGTGCAGCGTCAGGAGATTGCGTTGCAAGAGCGGCAGAAGAACTTGCAGTTGGGGCATTTGAATCAGAAGTTGCAGTATCTTTCCGAGTCGATTGATGACCTTTATCAGGATCTGGATAAGGTGCGGCGCAGCCCTGCGACGGTTGTTCGCGATGTGATGGGCGGCGAGTCGGCGGAGGCGGAGATGCCGGAGATGCCGGAGATTTTTAATCAGTTGTCGCCACGTCAGTTGGATGTGGCGCGTCTGGTGGGTAAGGGGCAGACCAATTATCAGATTGCTTGTGAGTTGGGGATTACCGAGAACACGGTGAAGCTTTATGTTTCGCAGGTTTTGAGGTTGACGCATATGCATAACCGGACGCAGTTGGCGTTGGCTTTGTCGCCTGGGGCGGCGGGGCGGCAGCGGGTTACGGCGCACTGAGTTTTTAGTGGTTGGGATTTGGGTTTTGGGTTTTGGTTTTGGGTGTATATCCGTTGCTGCGGTGATGGCTTCTTTTGGTTCCGCCCTGACGGCGGGTCACTTTTTCCAGACGCCGAAAAAGTAACCAAAAGGCTTTGCCCTGACGTTCGGCCCTCGCGGGGCTCGGGTTCCTTCGCTCCGGGGTCCATCCGGGGCATCGCCTCCGGTTTGCTGCGCTGCACCTCCTTTCGATGTCTTCCCCGGATGAACCCCTCCACTCAGCCTGCCGACGGGCAGGTAGAGCAAGATCAAGAGCTGTACTCGAGCTTGCGCTCATTGTTTTGAGTGGGGCGGCATGCGCCGCGTGCGGGGGTATGCTGATTTTTTGTCTGACAGCCGACCAGACTCTGACTGCTGGACTCGGTTCAGACTGTAGGAGTGAGCCTGCTCGCGATGGCGGCCTGATAGCCGACCAGTTTCTATCTGACCGCCGCTATTCCAACTGTAGGAGCTGCCGAAGGTTGCGATCTTTTGATCTTTCTTTCGGTTCGGCAATTCCTGCAGTGACGTGGCAGGAAATCTTAATTCTTGGTCTCGATCTTCCCGCCCGCATCCGGATCATAGAAGTCCGGGATTTCGTATTTGTACTTTTTCAACCAGCGCTGCATGGCCAACTCCCGCTCGGTCGCAGTGGCCGGTTGGGGTTTGGCAGAGGCAGCCTTGTTGCGGCTTTGCAGTACCAGCCAGCCTTCGGTTTCCTGTTGTTGTGCCGAGGCCGGGCCGGCGTCGATGGCGAGGGCGCTGAGGGGCAGGCTGAGGAGTGTCAGGTAGCACAGGCCTTTGAAGGCGTTCATGGCGGTCTCCTTATTTGATCGACGACGGCAGCGGGTCGGCGACTGCCGCGACTTGATTGTCGGTTGCTGTTTTATCCTTGGCTGGCGCTTTCACGGGGGCCTTGAGTTGTTCCGCGCGTTGCTGGGCTTCGGTGAATTGTTCCGGGGTCAGTTTGGCGCGACTGACGATTTCGGCGGCTTGTGGCCAGTTGTTTTGATAGAGCAGCAAAGTGACCATGTTCGCCGCCGCGAGTTGGTTGTTCTGCTTGAGTTCGATGGCGGTGAGGAACTCGAAACGGGCGTCGTTGAGGCGCAGTTGATTGAGGTAGACCACGCCCAGATCGTTGCGGATTTTTTCGTCGGTGGGCGCCAGGCGCGCGGCGCGTTGCAAGTGGGCCTGAGCCTGGCCGTTGTCGCCACGCGCGGCGTAGAGTTGGCCGAGGCCGTGCTCGGCTTCGGCGGTCATGCAGCCGCCGAGCAAACTGCGATACAACGGCTCGGCCTCACTGCGACCGAGCAAGCGATAAACCTTGGCCTTGCGCAGCCGCACATCGGCGAGGTTATCCGGCAGGCTTTGCAGATTGGCGAGGCTGGCGTGCAGTTTGCCGTCATTGGCCATGTCATCGGCCAGGTTCAGCGACAGTTCCTGTTCCGACGTCAGTTTGCTGCAACTGGTCGGTGACAGCAGCGTCGTCCACGGCGCTTGGCCGTCGGTGGCGCAACCGCCGAGCATCAACAGACTTGCCATGACTATCAGTACTTTCATCAAACGCTCTCCATGAGCCAGGTCAGGACGCAAATGCCCGGGTAATCGCGGTGAAGCCCGGGCCGGCCAGGACAATCAATAACGCCGGGAAGAGAAACAGCATCATCACGACGGACATTTTTGCGGACATCTTGGAGATGTATTCCTGCAGGCGCGTCAGGCGCCGGTCATCGAGCAGTTGCTTGAGTGCCAGCAGCGACTTCATCGCCCCGCCGCCCTGGTACAACAACTGCTGGAGAATCACGCAGGTGTCGGTGAACTCGTCGACGCTGAGCAACTGCGTGGCTTTGTTGAGTTCTTCGCCCAGCTCAAGGCCGGAGTCGACGCGGCTCAATATCAGGCGCAACTCGTAGGTCAGCACCGGCAACAACGCCTGACCTTCTTGACTCAGTACGCGCAGCGCCTGCTCCACCGCCATGCCGGATTCGAAGAGGATGCGCAGCAGCGGAATGAATGTCGAAATTTCCACGGCGATGATTTTCTGCCGCCGTCCGGCGGCGTAGGCGAGCAGGCGTTTGGGCAGTAGATAACCGGCGCCGGCGGCGAGCATCGGCATGATCCAGACATTTGCCGCGCGCGGGAAAAACACTTCCTGCAAAAAGATCGCCAACCCCAACGTCAACAGCGGCGTGCCGATCTGGCAGGCGGCGTACAGAGCGCGTTCGTTGGCGCGACGCCAACCGAGGCGGCTGAGCAGTGTCTGGGTTTCGCTGTCGATGCTCACCGAACGCTGGCCAAACCGGCTGTTACCCAAGACACGCAACCAGTTACCGAAGCGGCTCTCGCGCACCAGATGACCTTGCAGGCGCTGGTTCACCTGGCGCACGCGGCGGCGTTCGGTGAGCAAGTGATTGACTGCCAGCAACAGGGCGCCGAGCAGCAACATCAGAGCGGCAAGATAGACCATGTCAAACGCTCCGCAACATGCGCCACAGCGTCAGGCAACCGACCACTTGCAACACCGCTGCGATGATCAACATTGTCTGGCCACCCGAGTCGTGCCACATGCCCAGCATGTAGCCCGGGTTGGTCAGCATGAAGTAACTCACCAGCAACACCGGCAGTGAGCCGAGGACCCAGGCGGTGAGGCGAGTTTCGCCGGTCATGGCGCGCAACTGGCGCGACGCCTGATCACGCTCGCGGATCATCTTGATGAGGTTTTCCAACAGCTCGCTGGCGTTGCCGCCGTAGCGGTGATTGACCTTGAGGCCGAGGGCGAACAGGCGAAACTCATCACGTTCGTATAACTCCGCCAAGTCCGACGCGGCATCGGGCAGGCTCACGCCTAACTGCACGTTGCGCTGTACCCGGCCCATGGCATTTTTCAGCGGATCTTCGCTGGCCTCGATGCCGCCCAACACCGCATCGGCGAGGGTGCGCCCGGACTTCAAACTGCGCACGGTGTGGTCAAGCAGTTGCGGCAGTTGCTCGATCATGCGCTTGAGTCGACGGCGGTACAGAAAGGCAATGTACAGCCGCAACACCAGCGGCGGGGCGAGCACCATGACCAGCAGACCGAACCAGTCGAACAGCAGATAACCAAGTCCCATTCCTGCCAGCCACACGCTCAGCCACAATCCGAAGCGCTCGGTCGGACGGCCCAGCCCAGCACGCAAAAACATCCGTTCCAGACCCACCCACGTGGGTTTTTCGGTGGCCAATTGCGGTTGGCCGGCGGCCAGTCGGTTGAGTACTTTTTCTGTGGCTGTCTTGCGCATGCCATGCAGAAACAGGCGGATCGACAGTCCGAGAAGGATCAGGCAAGTGGTGATGAGAATGATCGGTCCCAGCATGCTCCGCGCTCCTTGCTGTCAGCCCAGATGGGCCTCGCGGCGCAACTTGTCGCCGGCCGGATTCACCGCCTCCCGCAGGAAGCCGAAGCCTGTACGCCGATCAAGGCGAAACAGCGTGTTGGTGACGTAGACGTCATCACGCACGCCCACCACTTCCACCACTTCGCTGACGCAGCGTCGACCGTCAGGCATGCGTGTCAGCTGAATCACCACATCCAGCGCAGCGCAGATCATCTGGCGCAGCGTGCGTTCGGCGATGGTGCGGCCGGTCAGGCCAACCAGGGTTTCCAGACGCAACAAGGCGTCCTGCGCGTTGTTGGCGTGCACGGTGCTCATCGATCCGTCGTGGCCAGTGTTCATTGCGGTCAACACATCGACCACTTCAACGCCGCGAATCTCACCGAGGATGATCCGGTCGGGGCGCATGCGCAGGGCGTTGCGGATCAGGTCGCTGGCCTTCACTTCGCCGTGGCCCTCGGCATTCGGCGGGCGGGTTTCCAGGCGTACAACGTGCGGGTGGCCGAGTTGCAATTCGGCGACGTCTTCGATGGTCACCAAGCGTTCATGGGGGTTGATCAACTGGCTGAGGATGTTCAACAGCGTGGTCTTGCCGGTGCCGGTGCCGCCGCTGATGAGAATGTTGCAGCGCTTGCTCACCGCCTCTTCAATGAAGTCATAGATCGCCTGATCGATGGTTTGCATCGCCATCAGGTCGGTGCTCTTGAGCATGTCCTTGCGAAATTTTCGGATCGACAGGCACGGCCCGTCGAGGGCGATCGGCGGGATGATCGCGTTGACCCGGCTGCCATCGGGCAGACGCGCATCGACCATCGGCGAAGACTCGTCGAGGCGCCGCCCGAGGGGCGCAAGGATGCGTTGCATGACCCGTTCAACGTGGTGCGCATCGATAAAACGCAAGTCACTCAAGTGCAGCACGCCATCGCGTTCGATGAACACCCGGTGCGGGCCGTTGACCAGAATTTCGGTGACGGCGCTGTCGCGCAGCAACACCTCCAATGGGCCGAAACCGGTCAGCTCGTCGACGATTTCTTCGGCCAGCCGCTCCATTTCATAACGCGAAATCGCCAGGTGCAGGCGTGCGATGTATTCCGCGACCTTGTCGATGACAAATTGCGCGAGCACCTGCCGCGAACCTTCCAGCAGGTTTTTCCCCGACTCTTCGATGGCGTCGATGATGTAGCGGTGCAGCACCAGTTTCAGGCCATCATGATCGGTGTTGCCGGGCGCGGAGCGCTGCGGGCCGCCGAACAGCTGCTCACTGCTCATGAAGTGCCTCGCAAGCGGTTGAACCAGTTGGCCTTGGGTTTGGCCAGACCCTCGGAGCGTTTCGCCAGGCGTTCGCCGAGGGTGCGCAGGCTTTGGCTGATGGGTTCGCGCGGGGCCAGTTCGAACAGGCTGACGCCCTGATTTTTAGCGTTGAGGCGGATCTCCGGACTGAACGCCAATACCGCGATCACTTCCAGGCCGAAGGTCTTGCCCAAGGTGTCGGAATCCGGCGCGACGTTGCGCAAATAGCGGTCGACCAGCAGCCGCCCATGATCGAGTTTCATGCCTTTTTCGCGCCACAGATTGAGCACGGCAAGGTTGCGCCGGCAGTCGAGCACGTTCTGGTCGGTGTACCACAACAGCTTGTCGCAATGGCTGACAAAGGTGCGCAGCGCTTCGCTGTCGGGCTGACCGGTGAGGTTCACGACGATGTGCTGAAAGTGTTGGCGCAGAGCACTGAGCAGCATGTACAACTCGGCGGCGCTGGTGCGCTCCAGCGGCTCGTCGGAGCCGGCGTAAGCAAGAATGCGCAACCCCGCTTCGGCGCTGGTGAAGGCGCTGTCGATCAGGGTCGTATCGAGCCGCCGCAAGTGGCGCAACGCGTCACCGAAATGGAATGAGCTCTCCAGGCCGAGCAAGGCCAGGCTATCCCCGCGTGGCAAGCCCAAGTCGAGCAACAAGGTTTGCTGGCCGCTCTTCTGTACCACCAGTGCCATGTGGTTGGCCAACAGTGCGCCGTCGGCGTTGCTTTGCACACCGTAGAGCACGGTCAACCCGCCGAGCTGAGTGTTCGGCGTCACCGCTGGCAAGCGCTTGCTCAAGCGCCGCACCAGCCCGGCGACCTCGCTGGAGCGTGAGCCGTAAGCGACGAAATCCCGCGCGCCGGCACGCATCGCATTCAGCACCAGTTGATTGTCCATGCCGTCACCGAGGGCGACGATGGCAAGCATCGGTTTGGCTTCGAGCACGCCTTCGATCAACGCGCTCTGCGCCACCAGATGATCGCGATCAAGCCCGACGAACACCAGGTTGGCGAAGGTCACGTCGACCAGCGCGAGCAACTCGTCAAGGCTGCCGCCACCGGCGCTGACCACTTGGCCGAGCGGCGCCAGCGCACCCTGCAACCACTCCAGATCGGTGTCGTTGCGGGTGATGGCAAGGAAGGTCTGACTCAGGCTCTGGCTCATTGCGATAACCCGCTGCGTTTATCGAAGTTGCCGTTTTCGAGGAAGTACAGGCGATACCAGTTAGGGTCGTAGTTGCGCAGTTTTTCACCCGGCAGCGAAGGCAATGGCGCGTTGACGGCCAGCGGCTGCACCAGGTGCGGGGTAACAATCATCAGCAATTCGCGCTCTTCGCGATTGATTGACGAGTTGCGGAAAAACGCGCCGAGCACCGGGATGTCGCCAAGCCCGGGAAACTTGTTCACCTGGGAAGCGTTTTGCGTGCTGATCAAACCGCTGATCACGAAGCTCTCGCCATCGGCCAGCGAGATGCTGGTATCGGTGCGGCGGATGGTGAACGCCGGCACGGTGGTGCCGCCGATGGTCACACCGTTGTTGTAGTCCAACTCGCTGACTTCCGGCGCGACCTTGAGGGCGATGCGGTCACGGCCGACGACGGTCGGCGTCAGGGTCAGGCGGATGCCGAATTCCTTGTATTCGATGGAGTAGCTGTTGCTGTTGGCGCTGGGCACCGGGATCGGAATCTCACCGCCGGCAAGGAAGCTTGCGCTCTGCCCGCTCAACGCCACCAGACTCGGCCGCGCCAGGGTGTAGGCGAAACCGCTGCCTTCCAGGGCGTTAATGATTGCCATGGTTTTGCCGCCGACCCATGAGAAGTTGAACAGTGAGTTATCCACCGGCAGGCGCGGTTGCGGTACGCCATCGATGGGCGGCAGGGTGCCGGGAGAGCCGAACAGGAAGTTGCCGCGCGTGCCGATCAGTGATGCGGTGGCTTGCTTGAGTTTGGTGCGGCTGACTTCGACGAAACGGATATCGGTCTGCACTTGTGACGGCAGGCTTGGATCATCCGAAGGCAGGTTGCTGGTCAATGCGGCGGTGGCCGAGCCCTGTACGAATACCATGCTCTGGCGCGGTTCGCTGGAGCACGAGGTCCAGACCATCAGGCTGGTGGCGCCGGGTGCTACACCCGTGAGCAGAAAGGACGAACTGCCGTTGGCGTGCACGTCGGCGATTTTCGGATCGCCAACGGCCAGACGCGTGATCGCTACCGGCGACTGCACATCCTGTTGAAAGCCTTCGCCGATCTCGATCACCGGTGGCAGACGCCCCAGCGCCGAGCAATTGCCGACTGCCGCGAACGCCGCATCCGTCGACAGTCCCATCAGTAACAAGACGCGGAGCACAGGTTTCAATGTCGACCTAAAACGACTCTGCATGCACTGGAATCCTTGCTCAGTCATTGGGTTTGTTGGGTGATCTGATTGCCGCGAATGATTTCCACCGCAGGCCGCGCGTTGCCGGAACCGCCGCTCGCCGGCACTTTTGGTGCGGCGCCCAAGGCCAGTTGAGTGAACTGAAAGAGCTGGCTGTTGGCATTGTCGAGGTGCGCCGGAGACTGGTTTTCGCCAGCCCAGTATTTGGCCAGTCGTTGTTCTTCGCTGCTGCGCACGGCCAGACGCAACGTGCCGACCTGCGTGGCGAGCATCATTCGGCTGAGCAGCTGTTCAGGCACCGCCAGCACCACGGTGCGAGCGGCGATCCTGCGTTGATCCTGTTTGATTTTTTCGTCGGCGCTCAGGGCCGGGGAGGCGGGTTGGCCGTCGTTGGTCAGGCCGTACTGATCGCCCACGCCGAGTACGCGCATGGCTGGCACGACGATCTGTGCCGACTGCTGCAGGTTGCTCGCGTCCTGGCGCAGGTAGAGCAATACATCGACGTAATCGCCAGGAATCAATTGCCCGGCCGCGCCGATCACTTCATCGACGGCCACGGTGAGCGCGCGCTCATCGCTGTGGATCATCCGCGCGAGCGAGCCGCCGGCAGCGAAGCTTTCGTCATTGAGCCAGGTGCCCGCGCTCAGGTGCCGCCACGGCGTGCGGCCAACGGCCTGATCGACATTGTTCAGGCTGCCGGCCGGTGCGCTGCGCAGTTTTTCCACCGTCACATCGGCAGCTGTCAGAGGTGTGAATGGCGGTACGTCGTGGAGCAATACCACCACCGGTTGGCGGGTCTGGTCTTCGGCAATCGCGACAGTTTTTTCAACAGTCGCAGAGGGAGCAGCGGGCGCCTCGGCGACGGGAGCCGGTTGGCGACTGAGCACCAGTCCCCAGTAGCCGACGAAGATCGCTCCGAGCAAAAGGACGGCTGCCAGGCCCAGAGTGACGCGACTGTTCATGACGGCTCTCCCTTTCCCGCTGCGCGTTCTGTCTTATGCAATGACCCGTTACTTGCAACGAGATAAATTCGCAATCAGGCAGCTATGAACAAGTAACTATTTCGCTATTTCCACGCTAGCTGATCCAAGCGAAAGCGCCATTACTGACAGGAAAATAACCCACTAAAGTATGAGTCTTGGCCAATTAACAGCAGAAAAAGGTATCGGCGCGAGGGTATTAATTCTTTGTGATTAATCCGTTCTTACAGTTGTTGGGCGCGGGTTTGTTGACAATGCTCAAATGGCACGGTGGAACCTTGCCGCTGTAGTGTGACATCGGCGCCATGGGCGCGAAGGAGTGGACGTATGTTTCGTATGACTCTCGACTATCTGCGGGCCAGAGCCCGGACATTCTGCAAAAGTGACGAAGCGGCGTCGGCTATCGAATACGCGATCGTCGTGGCGATGGTGGCCGTGGTTGTCGTGGTGTTTGTGACACCTATCGGCGATAAGGTCCTGGCCATTTTCAACGTGATACTGACCAAGCTCAACGGAACGGCGCAGGTCCGGCCGACGCCTTGATCGAACCCACGCTCTGCTTTTGCAATGCTCGTGCGCGCCGTGATTTACAGCAAGCCCGGGCATTGCTGAGGTGTCATTGGATTTCCAGTATTTGGCGAGTCGCCGGTACGAAGGAGAATTTCCATGGTTCTTGAATATTTGATAGCGCGCGTACGCTCGTTTTTGGCGAGCACTGAAGCGGCCTCGGCCATCGAGTACGCGATTGTGGTGGCGATGGTGGCGGTGGTGGTCGTCGTTTTCGTTACACCGATAGGCACCAAGGTGCTCGCCATTTTCAATAGCGTTCTGGTGTCTCTGGGTGGTACGGCGCAAACGGCTCCGACACCCTGATCGTATCGACCGTCGCGTTGGCTGAATGACACGCTACACTCGGTTTCTCTTTCAGTTTTTCAGGGACTGCTCATGACTGCTTCCTCGTTGCCCCGCCAGCAGTTGCTCCTCGTCGACGATGAAGAGGACGCACTGCTGGAGTTAGCGGAGTTGCTGGAGGGCGAAGGCTTCACTTGCCATACCGCGACGTCGGTAAAACTTGCCCTGCACCATCTCACTCGCCATCCCGATATCGCCCTGGTGATTACTGATCTGCGCATGCCGGAAGAAAGCGGCATGTCGCTGATCAAGCGCCTGCGCGAACACACTTCACGCCAGCATCTGCCGGTGATCGTGACGTCCGGGCATGCCGACATGGAGGATGTCAGCGACATGCTGCGGTTGCAGGTGCTGGATCTGTTTCGCAAGCCGATTTATCACGTTCGGCTGCTGGAGACGTTGGATAACTTGTTTCCCAAGGTTCGGGTGGGGTGAGGACCTGGTTGGGGGTGTGTATCCGTTCGTGCCCTGACATTCGGCCCACGTCGGGGTGTGCTCATTTTTCCTTGTGGGAGCTGGCTTGCCAGCGATGAGGTCCTTCCAGCCAAGCCATTACATGTTGCCTGCACGTTCTGCGTAAAAGCTGCCGCAGATGGGGCATCTGAAATCTGACGTCATCGCGTTGACATTTCGATGGTGTCGAAATGATGGCTCGTGTAGATTGCGCCGCGCCCGGATCAGATGAGCTGGTGGGCCGGTAGGGATGCCAAAGTGAATGTATGAACCCTGCTGAAACTGTTTTTAATGTTTTGGAAGGGAATCTCGCTTGAACACTTCTTGCCTGCGCCGCTCGTTATTGGCGCTGTCCATTACCGCCACTTTGCACTCGGGTACCGCTGTCGCCGATATTGATTACGACATCAGCAGCGCCCCGTTGGATAGCAATCTGCTCAACACCACTGGATTGGTCAATTTGCACGGCAACCTCAATGCCACGCCCGTGGCTGCGCCGGGCCTGACTTTCGGCGCTCGGTTCCAGGGGCTCAGAGCCATGCAGTTGCGCAACAACGACAGCATCCGCATTGACGGCGCCACCCAAGGCGTCGGTATCAGTCTCGGTGACTCCGGGGCCGTAAAAAGCAAAATTCAGTTCGCGCTGATCAACGATGGCTCGATTGCTGTGCACGGATTGACCGGGGTGGGAACTTCAACGGGCATCTCCGTGATTAATAGCGAATTGGGTAACTACCTGATTAATAGCGGCAGCATCGACGTCAGCGGGGCGACGTCCACCGGAGTGATGCTGGTGCAAACCAGTCTTGCCGGATTCAGCAACTCCGGCATGATCAGCGCCAGTGGCAGCGATGCACTGGGTTTGTTTCTCGACGGTGCCACGCTCAACAGCGGGATAAACAATTCCGGCACTATCCGCGCCTCTGGGACCAACGCAGAGGCTCTGGTGCTGGAGGGTGTCAGTTCATCAGGCTCCGGGAAATTACTGTTGAACAACAGCGGCACGATTTCCGGTGAGTCCATCGGCATTCACATCAGTGACCAGACAGCAGGCAGCAACCTGTTCAGAATTTATCAGCTGAGCGGCTCGATCGAGGGCGGTTCGGCGGCGATCCAGGTTGATGATGGGCAAACGTATTTCGACTTCTTCGGCGGTACGGTCAAGGGTGATCTGCTCGGGCTGGCCGGCGTGCGGGTCGACGGCGACGCAACGTTCGATGGTTCGACGATCAAGTCAGGTTACGTCACCATCGAAGAAGGCACGCTGACCCTGGTGCGACCGCACACCACGATCATCGGCGACTTCGACATGGAAGAAGCCAATTCGGTGCTGGAGCTGTACCTGGGCAATGACACCAATCCGGCGCTGCCGGTTTTGAAAGTCACCGGGACTACCGAGATCGCGCCAGGCGGGCAGTTGCGTTTGCTGGCTCGCTCCAGCGACTTCCGCGTCACTCCCGGTGGCACGCGTTACACCTTGATCAGCTCGGGCAATCTGGTCGGTGGCAGCAACCTGACGGTCAGCTCCAGCTCGGCGTTGCTGGACGTGAAAAGCTTCGGTGTCGAAGGCAATGACATCACCAGCGTGGTGACCACCAAGTCGGATGAAACCCTGGCGGTCAACACGCTGGCCGCGGGCGGCAGTCGTAACGCGGCAACGGCGGTGGGGCGTCTTGCCAGTGTGATGTCACGTATCGATGAGCAGGACCCGGTGTTTCAGGCGTTCGCCAATGCCAGCACCGATGCCGAGCTGGCGCGGTTGTCCGAGGCACTCAGCCCGGACGTCAGCCGTGGGGTGCTTCACGCCACCACCAACAGCCAGACGCTGGTTTCGGGGGTGATCAATGATCGCTCCAGTCGTGCCCGCACAGCCGCCGGCTCGAGCGAAAAGGGCGTCTGGCTGCAAGCCTTGAGCAGCGATGCCAACCAGGACGCGCGCCGTGGCGTTGCCGGTTACGACGCCGACAGCCACGGCATCGCTGTGGGTGCCGACGGCCAGTTGAACGCCGACACGACGTTGGGTCTGGCGTACAGCTACCTCGACAGCGATGTGAAATCCGACCTTGGCAGCAAAACCAAAGTGACCGGGCACGCGCTGACCGTGTACAGCAATTGGGTACACGACAACTGGTTTGTCGATTCGTCGTTGATGGTCGGCTGGAACGATAACGAGTCCAAACGCTATATCGCCGGTACTCGTGCCAAGGGTGACTACGACAGTGACGTGTTCGGTGTGAGTGCATTGGCCGGTTACAGCCTGCGCCTGATGCCGGATGTCGTGTTGGAGCCGCAAGTCGGCGCACGTTACGCCAACGTGAGCATGGACGCGTATCACGAGAAGGGCAGTTCGGCCTCGTTGAATGTCGGCAGCCAGCGTTACGAAGTGGGTGAAATGGGCGTGGGCGCGCGTCTGGCCGCCGCGTTCGCGATCGGCACCGGCAGTCTTGAACCTGAGGCGAAGGTCATGGCGTGGCATGACTTCATCGGCGACAAGGTCGGCACCACATCATCGTTTGTGTTGGGTGGTGATTCGTTCACCAGCCGTGGCACCACACCGGTACGTGACAGTTATGAACTGGGGCTGGGTGCCAACTACCGGATGGGCGCCTGGAGTGTCGGCGGTTCGTACAATTACGTGACCGCCAGCGGTTTTGACTCCGACGGCTTCACCGCGAAAGTGCGCTACGCATTCTGATCCAGCCTCGGCACCGCGTCATCGTTCATCGCGAGCAGGCTCGCTCCTACAGTGGGAATGCATTTCAAATGTAGGAGCGAGCTTGCTCGCGAAAACGGTCTGACAAGCGCCGCACCTTCTACAACTGATAACTGAAGCTGATGCTGTAACGCGGTCGGCGGTTGAAGGTGTCCAGTGCTTCGTCGGACATTGCCTTCGCCGCCTCCAGCGCAATGTTGTAGTACTTGGCATCGCCGAATCGTAAACCGATCGCCGCCGACGACAGACTGTTGGCTTGCACCGGCAGTTGATTGAACCAGCTGCGCGAGCGGTCCAGCACCACATACGGTTGCAGAATCCGCACCCAATTGCCGTCGCGGTTGAAGCTGTAGTTGACCTCGTACGCCACCCCCCAGCCTTTGTCGCCGGACGCCTGATCGTCGGGATAACCACGGCCGAAATTCTGCCCGCCGAACACCGCGCGTTCGCTGTCGGGCAAGGTGTCGTCGCTCCAGTACAGCGCCGCCGAAAGCACGCCTTGCCAGTTATCGAAGAACTTGTCGCTCTGCACTCCGGAAAGGCGCACGCGGAAGAAGTTCAGGTCGATGGCGCTGTTGTTGGTCTTCGCGCCCATGCTGTCGAGGCCTTGATAGACACCGCCGCTGAGGATTCGCAGCTGCCGCGCATCAGCCTTGCGCCAGTCACTTTCGAAGGCGAGGGCGCGGATGTCGGTGCGTTCTTCGACGCTCAGCGGGTAGCCGACGACGTTGTAGCGGGTTTTGTCGTTGACCGCATATAACCGCGAACCGGCGGTCAACAACTCGTTGGAGGCGGCGATCAGCGGGAAAGTGAAACCGACCGAGTAACGGTCATTCTCGCGATGCGGTTTGAGTTCCAGGCCGTTGTCGAGCTGTACGTTGGTGCCCGGATCGGCGCGGTAGCGTGAGGCAGACAGGGCGAGTTGCGCGCCTTCGGCGTTGAGGAACTGGTTGTAGTCCACACGGTAGTAATGCTCTTTGTCGTCACCCGGTGGGAAGAGGCCGCTGAGGGACAATTGCTCGCCCATCGAGGTCTGCGAATTGCTACTGACTCCGAGCAGCGCCTGCGTACCGTTGCGGTTGTCTTCAGTGGTGCTCAGCGAGCTGGTGAACGGCTTGCGGCTGGCTTCGGCCACCAGCGTGGTCGCGCCGTCGGTAGTGCCCGGTGGCGGCACCTGCGCCTGAATGGTCACGCCGGGAATGCGCGTCATCAGGGTGGTGTAACGCTCGAAGGTCTTGCGCGTCAGCGGCCGTTCGGCCTGAATTTTCGCGGCCAGTTTGTCGATCAGGTCTTTGACCCGGCCGACGTCGCCTTGCATCTGGATATCGCGGACATAGCCTTCCACCAGCACCACGCGCGCTACACCGTCATCAAAACTCTGTTGCGGCAAAAACGCGTAGGACAGCAGGTAACCGCCCTGCTGATAGCGACGAGTGATGTTGCGCGTGGCTTCGATCAGGTCGGCGAGGCTGGTTTGCCGGCCGATCAGGCCTTTGTAATTCTCGGCGAGTTCGGTCAGCGGATAGAGGGTGCCGCCTTCGATCTGCACTGTTTTCAGGTTCACCTTGGTGCTCATCATCAATGGCTGCGCGGCGGTCGCACCGGCATCCGGCACTTGCACCGGCGCGGCGCTCGGGCGATAGGCATCGGCCGGCAAGTTGGGCACGGGCAGGTTGCGAATGGTTTCGTTGCTATTGAGGAAGCTGGGCAGGGTGTCGGCGAGGGCAGCGGAACTGAGACTGAGGAACAACAGGGACGCCATAACGCGCATAGGACACTCCATGGTCAGATCGCAGCTCAAGGCTGTTTTTTCCTAAGAAAAAAGCGGAAGACTCGTGGGAATCTTCCGCCCTCAACCAAGCGTAGGCGCTGTAGGTGAGGCCGTCGAATCGGCCAGGTGCAATTTAGCGTTTGTTGCCTCCCAGAGCGCCGGTCAACCCACCGAGTACGCCGCCCAGACCGCCACCGGTGGTGCCCCCGCTGGCACCGCCGTTGACCAGACCGCCGACCGCTGCAACGGTGCCGCCGACGTTGTTGACCAGACCACCGACTGCTGTGGTCACCGGGTTGTTGGTGGCGGCAATGCTGTTGCCGATACCGCTGACCGCGCCGCCGATCTGGCCGGTGAGTCCGGCGACTGGCGAGCCTAAACCTGTGGCTGCGCCGACTTGTTGCGTGACGTTGGTGACCGCGCTGGTGACCGGGTTCAGGCCTGCGCCCAAGGTGGCGCCAACGGTGGCCAGTGGCGAGGTCGTTGCGGTAATCGGTGAGCCCGAGCCGCCCAGCACGGTGTTCAGCGAGGCGACGGTGTTACCCAGTCCGCCTGCGGTAACGCCACCGGCACTCACTACGCCGTTGGTATTGCCGGCGTTCAAGCCTGTGCCGACGTTGACCACCGCGCCGCCGACGGTTTGCAGCAGACCAGTCCCACCGAGGCCGCCGCCCAGACCACCACCCAGACCACCACCCAGACCACCGCCAGTGCCGGAGCCGCTGCTGTTGGACACCAGACCGCCAGCCTTGCCAACCGCTGTCCCGGTATTGCTCAAGGCGTCGCCCAGCGTGTTGGTCACGGCATTACCATTGCCAGCGTCGGTGACCTTGTCGCCCAGGCCGTTGACGGCACCGCCGACTTTCGAAATCACTCCTTTGAGCGGATCACCCAGACCGGTCGCATCGCCGATCTTGTCGGTGGTGCTTTCAACCATGGCGATCACCGGCACCAAACCGGCGCCGACTTTATCCGTCAGTTGGCTGGTCGGGCCATTGGTCAGGGTGGTGTCGAGGGTATTGCCGAGCATGGTGACTTTCGCGCCGACACCGTCGAGCAATGGCGCCACTTTGGTGATCACGCCGCCGACCACCGGAACGCTGTTGGTGGCGGTGACCAGTTTGCCACTGAGGTCAGTCACGCCATTGCCGACATCCGTGACCACGCCGCCAACCGAGGCAACTGTGGTGGTCAGGCCTTTAGGATCGGTTGACAGTTTGCCGATGCCATTGGCGACACCATCGCCAAGAGTCGTGACCACGTTGCCGGCGGTGTTGGCCGCGCTTTGCACCACGCCACCGACCACAGGAACAGTGCTCAGCGAGTCGCCAATCTGGCCGACGCCATCACCGACGCCAGCCACGGTTTTACCGACATCCTGCACCAGGGTAGTGGTCACCAATGGTGTGGTGGTCGGATTGGTTGGATTCGTCGGGTTGGTTGGGTCGGTTGGATTTGTAGGGTTCGTCGGATTGGTCGGATCGGTTGTGCCAGTACCACCCGTACCACCCGTACCGCCGGTTCCGCCTGTACCCGCGGTATCACCGGTGCCGCCAGTACCGCCCGTGCCACCAGTGCCGCTTGTGCCACTGGTAGGCGAGGAACTGCCGGAGCTGCTGTGATGGCCGCCACCGCCGCTGCTGCAACCGGCGAGGCCGAGGGAGAGAATCAATGCCAAAGCGATTGCTGATTTGCACCACACGTCTTGAGTTTTCATGATCGAGATTCCTTGCACCTGTCACAACGTTCGTTGCCTTCGATGGCTTGCCGATCTGTCGCCGACAATGCCTCGTCCGTGGCTCTAATCTCAGTCGATGGTGCGTTTCCGACCATTCTCAAGTTGGTATTAACGCCTTTATATATAAGGCGCAAAGCAGCGCCTAAGGACTAATACCCAGGTAATAGAGGCGCAAAAAAAAGCCTTGAAAATCAAGGCCGGGAATTTTCAACTGCGAGGCAATAGGGCGGAAAAAACTTAAGTGATATACACACAATTAACAGGTCAGCCCCAGTCTCGAGTGCGTTGAAAACGCTGTGGTGACAGGGCGCTTTTGTGGTGAGGGGATTTATCCCCGATGGGTGGCGAAGCCGCCCCAAAACTTGGGAGCGGGGTTGGTCAGAGGCATTGGGTGCAAAACTTTTACGACGGCTGCGCCGCCGAACGGGGATAAATCCCCTCGCCACGGAGTTTTCCTTCGCACAATTGCTGTGTTTGCCACCCACCTTTGGAGTCAGCCGATCGGCTGCCACTGCCCGACCATGTGTTCCAGGTCATTCGCGCCGATCAGGCGCAGTTCGCCACTGGACCCCGCCGCACTCGCCAGCAGGGTCACCTCGCTTGGCAACCGCACCGGTTTGCGAAAGTGCACGGCGATCTCGATGTTGGCCTTGGGCAAGTGATCGGCCAGTGCCGCCAAAGTACGCGCCTTGTTCCACAACCCATGGGCAATCGCCGTGGGAAAGCCGAACAACCTGGCACTCGCCGCGCTCAAGTGAATCGGGTTGTAGTCCCCCGACACCTTGGCGTATTGCCGACCAATGTCTGCCGGGGCTTTCCAGTGCGCCACTTCCGTCAGCGCTGGCGTGGGCTCCCACGTCTGCTCGACGGGTTCACCCTCAAGCTTGACCCCGCGACAGAGCATCTGGCTTTCGGCTTCCCACAATGGCCCGAGTTGATCGTCCAGTGTGGTCAGCACGTCAAACGTCGCGCCCTTCGGATGCGGCTGCAGGTTGTGCACGCGCACGCTGACTTGCGCCCGACTGATTGCGCCCATCGGCCGCAAGACACGGATGCGGTTGCTCAGATGAATCAGCCCCAGTAACGGGAAGGGAAAATCCTTGGCGGTGAGTAATTGCATTTGCAAGGCGAAGGCGAGGATATGCGGATAAGTCGGCGGCAGCAGACCGTCGTCGGCAAATCCACAGACCTTGCGGTAGGCCGCCAGGCGTTTGCCATCGACATCGACCCAGCAGCGCAAACCGCTGTCAGGCAGTTGCGTGCCAGTGATTTTGCGTCGCGTGGCTGCCCGTACGTACAGACCGGGCAGGCTCGGTTCGCGATCCAGCGTGTGCCATTCGATGCTCATGCCTAAGCCCCCAGAACACTTTGTCCACAGACCCGCAGCGCCTGCCCGGTGAACGCGCCGGTGCCCGGTTGCGCCAGCCATGCAACGGCTTCGGCGACGTCTTGCGGCAAGCCGCCCTGGCCCAGCGAACTCATGCGTCGCCCGGCTTCACGCAGGCCGAACGGGATGTGCGCGGTCATCTGGGTTTCAATGAAACCCGGCGCCACGGCGTTGATGCTGATGCCGCGTTCCTGCAGGGTTGGCGCCCACGCCTGGGCCAGGCCAATCAATCCGGCCTTGCTCGCGGCGTAGTTGGTTTGCCCGCGATTGCCGGCGATACCGCTGATCGAGGCGAGCAAAATCACCCGCGCGTTGTCACGCAACGTACCGCTGTCGAGCAGCGCTTTGGTCAGCACTTGCGGCGCGTTGAGGTTGACGGCCAATACCGCGTCCCAGAATTCCGGGGTCATGTTGGCCAGTGTTTTGTCGCGGGTGATTCCGGCGTTGTGCACCAGAATGTCGAGGCCGTCGGGCAGTTGTTCGATCAGTTGTGCACCCGCGTCTTCGGCACAGATATCGAGGGTGATGCTGCGCCCGCCGAGGCGTGCAGCGAGGGCGTCGAGATCGGTTTTTGCCGGAGGTACGTCGAGCAGGATCACTTCGGCACCGTCGCGGGCGAGGGTTTCGGCGATCGATGCGCCAATACCGCGGGCCGCACCGGTGATCAGCGCCTTGCGCCCGGCCAGCGGTCGCGTCCAGTCAGTCACTGGCGTTGCGCACGCGCTCAGGCGGATGACTTGTCCGGATACAAATGCACTTTTCGGCGAAAGGAAAAACCGCAGCGGGCCTTCCAGTTGATCCTCGGCACCGGCGCCGACGTAGATCAATTGCAGGGTGCCGCCGCTGCGCAGTTCCTTGGCCAACGAGCGCGAAAATCCTTCCAGTGCTCGCTGCGCACTGGACGCAAACGGATCAGCCAGGGTTTCCGGGGCGCGGCCAAGGATCACCAGATGCGCGCACGCCTCTAGATTTTTCATCAACGGCTGAAAAAATTCGCGCAGTTGTTTTAGCTGGTCGGTGTGCTGCAATTCGCTGGCATCGAACACCACCGCTTTGAGTTTCGGGCCGTGGCCGGGAATCCATTCGGTGGCCGTCGCCGGTTGCTCGCCGTAGCGGTAAATGCCATCGGTCAAACGATTGGCGAAGGCGCTGACGCGTTCGGCCAGTGGCCCGCCACCGATCAGCAGCGCGCCGTCCACCGGTCGCAGGCGTCCAGCCTGCCAGCGCTCCAGTCGCACCGGCGACGGCAGTCCCAGTGCGCCGACCAGACGATGGCCGATGGACGAGTTGGCGAAGTCGATATAGCGGTCAGACATGGAACGCTCTCCAGAAGTTGGGGTTCAAAGTGTGGACTACCCACGGCAATCAATCGTTCGATCCACGCAATAAGGCCTACGCTAGAACAGCAGAGTAGACCACTGACCCTGTGGGAGCTGGCAAGCCAGCTCCCACAGGGTCTGTAAATCTGGATACCTAACAAGGAGTTATTCATGAGTCAGCTGCGCCGCGTCGCGATCATCGGCGGTAACCGTATTCCTTTCGCCCGCTCCAACGGGCCTTACGCTACCGCCAGCAATCAGGTGATGCTCACTGCTGCCCTCGAAGGCCTGATCGAACGTTACAACCTGCACGGCCTGCGCATCGGCGAGGTGGTGGCAGGCGCGGTGCTGAAATTGTCACGAGATATGAACCTGACCCGTGAATGCGTGCTCGGCTCGCGCCTCTCGCCGGCCACCCCGGCGTATGACATTCAGCAAGCCTGTGGCACAGGTCTGGAAGCGGCGCTGCTGGTGGCCAACAAGATTGCGCTCGGGCAGATCGATTGCGGCATTGCCGGCGGCGTCGATACCACCTCCGATGCGCCGATCAGCGTCAGCGAAGGCTTGCGCAAAATCCTACTGCAAGCCAATCGCGCGAAGACGACCGGCGACAAACTGAAAACCATTCTGCAATTGCGCCCCAAACACCTCATCCCGGAATTTCCGCGCAACGGCGAGCCACGCACCGGCCTGTCGATGGGCCAGCACTGCGAGCTCATGGCACAGACCTGGAACATCCCTCGCGAGGAGCAGGATCAACTGGCCCTCGAAAGCCACCACAAACTCGCTGCGTCCTACAGCGAAGGCTGGCACAACGATCTGATGACGCCGTTTCTCGGCCTGACCCGCGACAACAACCTGCGCCCGGATCTGACACTGGAAAAACTCGCCACGCTGAAACCGGCCTTCGAGAAAAGCGCCAAAGGCACACTGACGGCGGGCAACTCCACACCGCTCACCGATGGCGCCTCGGTGGTGCTGCTCGGCAGCGAGGAATGGGCGAAAGAACGTGGCCTGCCGATCCTTGCCTACCTGCGCGACGGCGAAGCGGCGGCGGTGGATTTCGTCAACGGCGCGGAAGGTTTGCTGATGGCGCCGGTGTACGCGGTGCCACGCTTGCTGTCCCGCAATGGCCTGACCTTGCAGGATTTTGATTACTACGAAATTCACGAGGCGTTCGCCGCGCAAGTGCTGTGTACGTTAAAAGCCTGGGAAGATCCCGAATACTGCAAAACCCGTCTGGGACTCGATGCGCCCTTGGGTTCGATTGATCGCAGCCGACTCAACGTCAAAGGCAGTTCCCTGGCGGCAGGGCATCCGTTTGCCGCAACCGGCGGACGGATCGTCGCCAACATGGCCAAATTGCTCGATGCGGCAGGCAAGGGCCGTGGCCTGATTTCGATTTGCGCAGCAGGCGGGCAAGGCGTCACCGCCATTATCGAAAGATAAACCGGATCCTGTGGGAGCGGGCTTGCCCGCGATGAGGCCATCAGATTCAATATTTTTATTGACCGGGATATCGCCATCGCTGGCAAGCCAGCTCCCACAGGTTTATTTGGGCATGTTCAAGGACGCTTACAGGCGGATGTCAGATTCTGTCGCAAATGCCCTCAACACCGATCAGCAACATTTACCACCGCCTCGGCTATGATTCGCCGCGGTCAGATTTTCGGCACAGTGTGTGCATTCACAGATTCACAGGTCGGCAACCCCTCCCCGAGAGGCGAGGATTGCCGTATAACGAGTGACATTCGCGTGTTTGGTAATAAAGGACCCACAATAAAAGCTGATGAAGACTCCAAAACGCATTGAACCGCTGATCGAAGACGGTCTGGTTGACGAGGTGCTGCGCCCACTGATGAGTGGCAAAGAAGCAGCTGTTTATGTGGTGCGCTGCGGCAATCAGTTACGTTGCGCAAAAGTCTACAAGGAGGCGAATAAACGCAGTTTCCGCCAGGCAGCCGAGTATCAGGAAGGCCGCAAGGTTCGTAACAGCCGACAGGCGCGGGCGATGGCCAAGGGCTCAAAATTCGGTCGTAAAGAGACCGAGGATGCCTGGCAGAACGCCGAAGTAGCGGCTTTGTTCCGTCTGGCCGGCGCGGGTGTGCGGGTGCCCAAGCCTTATGACTTCCTCGACGGCGTGCTGTTGATGGAACTGGTGGCCGACGAGTACGGCGACGCTGCGCCGCGTCTGAACGACGTGGTGCTCGAACCGGACCAGGCGCGCGAATATCACGCGTTCCTGATTTCGCAGATCGTGCTGATGTTGTGTACCGGCCTGGTGCACGGTGACCTCTCGGAGTTCAACGTGCTGCTGACGCCGACCGGCCCGGTCATCATCGACCTGCCGCAAGCGGTCGACGCTGCTGGCAACAACCACGCGTTCAGCATGCTCGAGCGAGACGTTGGCAACATGGCTTCTTATTTCGGGCGTTTCGCCCCGGAGTTGAGGCAGACCAAGTACGCCAAGGAAATGTGGGCGCTGTACGAAGCCGGCACCTTGCACCCGGCCAGCGTGCTGACCGGCGAGTTCGATGATCCGGAAGACCTGGCCGATGTTGGCGGGGTGCTGCGCGAGATCGAAGCGGCGCGGCTGGATGAGGAGCGCAAACAGGCGATCCGTGCGGCGGACGACGAGCCGAAAGGCAAGTCCGACGAACCGCCTCCACCGCCGTGGATGCAGTAACCGCTTAAACAGAAACCCGGCTTCGGCCGGGTTTTTTGTGCCCGCGCATTAAAAAGGACAACAAAAATCTCCCGTAGGAGTGAGCCTGCTCGCGATAGCGGTGGTTCAGTCGACAGAGAGGTTGATGGTGCCGACGCTATCGCGAGCAGGCTCACTCCTACAGGGATCTGTGGTGTTCTTGAAATGTGTGTGGGAATCTTGTCTGCCTCCGCACACTCAAGGACTGAATGTGACTACCCCCGCAACACCCACTTGATCATCACCGCTCGGCTGATTTCCGATTTCGGCGCCTTCCTCAACATGGTTGCGCTGGCCACCTACGTCTACCTGCTGAGCAACAGCGCCATGAGCGTCGGGATTTTCCTCGCCAGTCGCGTCGGCGGGGGGATTTTTGCCAGTCTGGTGGGCACTCGCTTTTACCGACGCTGGAATGGCCGCGTACCGCTGATCGCGTTCGATCTGTTGCGCGCCGGTTTGCTCGGCCTGCTGCTGATCACGCCGGTCAGTCTGCAAGGACTGTTGCTGCCGGTGATTGCCTTCGGTCTGGGCTTCGGCAATTCGATGTTCGCCATTGGCTTGAACAGCCAGTTACCACGGCTGATACCCGCCGAGCAGTTGCTCAAGGCCAACGCCTGGATCACCTCGGCCTCTTCGGCCGCGATGGTCGGCGGCAGTCTGGTCTCGGGATTGCTGGTGGCCGGTTTTGGTTTCGAAACGGTGTTCGCCCTGAACGCACTGACGTACTTGCTGGCGGCGCTGTTGATCGTGCCGTTGCGTTTCGAAAAACCGACCCTGCACGAAGAACCCGAACGCGGCGAATGGTCTGCGCTCAAACAGGGCTTGCGCAGTGCTCCGGTGGTTGCCGCGATGCTTGCGGTGACGATGGCCGACACCTTGGGCAGCGCGGCGCACAACGTCGGTTTCCCGATTATCTCGAAGCTGCTGAGCCCCGATTCAGCCAGCACCACGCTAGGCCTGATGCTCGCCGTGTGGGCCAGTGGCAAACTGCTCGGCGCGCGCATCGCCAGTCGTCTCAAAGGCTCGGACAACATCCATCTGGAGCGGCGGTTTTTCTTCGGCGTGGCGCTGATGTCCTGCGGGTTCATCCTGATGTTCCAGCAGCACAGCCTGTACGGATTGCTGTTGTTTTCCCTGCCGGCGGGATTGGGTGACGGCTTTTCCGAAGTCGGCCTGATGTCACGCCTGCAACGTGAACCGGAGCATTTGCGCTTGCCGATCTTCAGCTTTCTGACCCTGCTGCAAATGACCGGGTTCGGCATCGGCATGCTGGTCGCCGCACCGTTTTACGCCTGGTGGACGCCGGGTGCCGTGGTCTTGGTATTCCACGGCATTCCGCTTTGCACATTGCTGACGGTAAAAATATTCGCCATCAAGCGCGAGCGGGTTGCGCGCAGCAGCCCGACGCCAGTTCCTTGAGGATCGGGCAGTCCGGGCGGTGGTCGCCGTTGCAGTGCTCGACCAGATCTTGCAGGGTGTCGCGCAGTTCGCCGAGTTCGCGGATCTTTTGATTGAGCTCGTCGATGTGCTGACGCGCCAGCGCTTTCACATCGGCGCTGGCGCGTTGCCGGTCCTGCCAGAGCGTCAGCAGCTTGCCGACTTCCTCCAGTGAGAAACCCAAGTCACGTGAGCGCTTGATGAACGCCAGGGTGTGCAAGTCATCGCCGCTGTAAATCCGATAACCGCTGTCAGTGCGATGGGCTGCCTTGAGCAGGCCGATCGACTCGTAATAGCGGATCATTTTTGCGCTGAGGCCACTGTGCCGGGCCGCTTCGCCGATGTTCATCGGTGCTCCTCCAGATCCTTGGGTTTCCAGGTTTTCAACAGTAGCGCATTGCTCACTACGCTGACGCTCGACAGCGCCATAGCCGCCCCGGCCAGCACCGGGTTGAGGAAGCCGAACGCCGCCAGCGGAATGCCGATCAGGTTATAGACGAAGGCCCAGAACAGGTTCTGACGAATCTTCGCGTAGGTCTTGCGGCTGATCTCCAGCGCGGCCGGCACCAGCCGTGGATCGCCGCGCATCAGGGTGATACCGGCCGCGTGCATCGCGACGTCGGTGCCGCCGCCCATGGCGATACCGATGTCTGCAGCGGCGAGGGCCGGGGCGTCGTTGATGCCGTCGCCGACCATGGCGACCACGCCGGTTTTTTTCAGCTCGGCGACGGTGGCGGCTTTGTCCGCTGGCAATACTTCAGCGTGGACATTGCTGATGCCCAAGGCCTCAGCGACTACGCGGGCGCTGCCTTTGTTGTCTCCGGTCAGCAGATGGCTGTGGATGTTGCGCGCGGCAAGTTGCTGCACGGCTTCCAGCGCGCCCGGTTTCAAGGTGTCACCGAAGGCAAACAAACCGAGCACTTTCGGCTCAGGAGTTTGCTCGATCAACCATGAAAGAGTGCGGCCTTCGGCCTCCCAGGCATTGGCGGATTCGCTCAGGCTGCCGGCGTTCAAACCGTTTTCTTCGAGCATTCGCTGATTGCCCAGCGCCAGACGCCGGCCATCAAGACTGCCGGCAATGCCGCGGCCGGTCAGCGATTGGCTGTCACTGATATCGGGCACCTGCAGATCCCGCTCGGCAGCGGCATCGAGCACCGCTTTGGCCAGTGGGTGTTCGCTGCCACGTTGCAGGGCACCGGCGAGTCTCAGCAGGTTGTTTTCATCAGCATCGACCGCACTGAAGTGGGCGATGCGAGGAGTGCCGGACGTCAGCGTGCCGGTCTTGTCGAATACCACGCTGCTGACTTCATGGGCGCGCTCGAGCGCTTCGGCGTCCTTGATCAGAATGCCGTGACGTGCGGCCACGCCGGTACCGGCCATGATCGCGGTCGGCGTGGCAAGGCCGAGGGCGCAGGGGCAGGCGATCACCAACACCGCGACAGCGTTGATCAGCGCGGTTTCCAGCGGTGCGCCGTACAGCCACCAGCCGATCAGGGTGGCCAGGGCCAGCACCAATACGGTCGGCACGAACACCTGGCTGACTTTATCCACCAGTTTCTGGATCGGCGCTTTCGCCGCTTGTGCGTCCTCGACCAGCCGAATGATGCGCGCCAGCACGGTTTCCGCGCCCAGCGCCTGAGTGCGCACCAGCAAACGACCTTCGCCGTTGATCGCGCCACCGGTAACCTTGTCGCCCGGTTGTTTCGGCACCGGCAGGCTCTCGCCGCTGATCAGCGCTTCGTCGGCGTGGCTTTGGCCTTCGATCACTTCGCCGTCGACGGGGAAGCGTTCGCCGGGTTTGACCAGCACCAGATCGTTGAGGCGCAGGGCGCTGATGGCGACCTCCTGCTCGCGGCCGTCGAGCACTTGAATTGCCCGTTCCGGCCGCAAGGCTTCGAGGGCGCGGATGGCGCTGGCGGTCTGGCGTTTGGCGCGGCTTTCGAGGTATTTACCGAGCAACACCAGGGCGATGACCACTGCCGACGCTTCGAAATACAGATGTGGCATGCGCCCGGCGGCGGTGGCCCACTCATAAAGACTCAAACCGTAACCGGCACTGGTGCCGAGGGCGACGAGCAAGTCCATGTTGCCGGCCCCGGCCCGTACGGCTTTCCACGCGGCGACGTAGAAGCGTGCGCCGAAGATGAATTGCACCGGCGTGGCGAGGACGAATTGTGCCCAGGCCGGGAGCATCCAATGGATGCCGAACGGTTGCAGCAACATCGGCGCTACCAAGGGCAGGGAGAGAGCGATCGCGCAGATCAATGCCCAGCGCTCATGCTTCAGCCGTCGTTGCTGATTATCGGCGTGTGGCTGTTCGGCTTGCCAGACGCTGGCCGAATAGCCGGCCTTGCTCACCGCATCGAGCAGCGCCTGCGCATCGACCTGACCGAGCAGTTCGAGGTGCGCACGCTCGCTGGCCAGGTTGACGCTGACGCTTTTAACGCCGGGGACTTTGTTCAGAGCGCGTTCGACGCGACCCACACAGGACGCGCAGGTCATGCCGTCGATGCTCAGTTCGAGCGTTTGCTGCGGCACGCTGTAACCGGCGCGCTCTACGGCTTCCATCAAGGCCGGAAGACTGTCGCCGGGCGCTTCCACTCGGGCCTGCTCGGTGGCGAGGTTGACGCTGACGGCACTGGCGCCGCTGACTTTGCTCAAGGCGCGCTCGACACGCCCGGCGCAACTGGCGCAGGTCATGCCGGCAATCGGCAGATCGAACGTGATGGAATCGGACATCGGTCGTACTCCCTGTAGTAGATGCCTACAAGGATCAACCTTGCCATGCGGGCAAGGTCAAGCGCCAATCAATACTCGAGGGCAGCGGGTCGCAGGTACAGGCCTTTGGCCGATGTTGCGATCCGGTACTTCAGCACATCGCCGGCCTTCAGCGAGATCTCCTGCGCCGGCGGTGCCAGCATGCCCGGCTGACACCCCGGAACCTGACCAGGCTCAAGCTTCAGACGTATGGAAAACGTACCGTGCTGCAGGTTGAACGAGGTCGACTGCTCCTGCAGCAGACGCCCGGCAAACTGATCCTGGATATACACGCCAATCTCGCAGGACGTCGGCACTTCGAGGCGTTCGCGCGAGATGATCAGAACGGCGTAGTCCTCGCCGGTCGCATTGGCCTGAGGCATGGCGGCAAAGAGGCTGAGGCAGGCAAACAGGCTGAAAGCTGACCAGCGCATGGCTGAATCTCCTGAATTTAGGTCATTGATGCACGCAGCTTGGCCGAGCGCGGCGCCGATTGCCAGCCCGGCAGTTAATTCCAGAACTTGACCTTGCCATGATGGCAAGCTCGAGACTGCCGGCAACCTCACTCAAAGGAGTCATTCCATGCAAGTGTTCAATGTTCAGGGCATGTCTTGTGGTCACTGCGTCAAGGCCATCACTAACGCGGTGCAGGCTAAAGATCCGGCGGCTAGCGTGCGCATCGATCTGGCGGCGAAAGAGGTCGGCGTCGAAAGTGCGCTGAGTGCCGAGCAGGTGATCGAGGTCATCAGCGAAGAAGGTTACGCCGTCAAACTTGCCTGATCGCCCCCGAAGCAAGAGATCGCAGCCTGCGACAGCGCCTACACGGAAAGATGTAGGAGCCGCCGAAGGCTGCGATCTTTTGCTGTTTTTATAGTTAGCGAGCTATCGGAATGTTCAAGGCGTCCGGGCGCAGCTAGACTGTCGGGCTGCCGACTTGCCTACCTGGATGCCTGATGAACTTCCGTACCATTCTGATTCTCGGTGCCTTGACCGCCTTCGGGCCCTTGGCGATCGATTTCTATTTACCCGCCTTTCCGTCGATGGCGCTGGCGTTCGGCACCGACGAGAAACACGTGCAGATGACGCTGGCGGCTTATTTCGCCGGGTTGTCGATTGGCCAATTGGCTTATGGCCCGGTGGCGGATCGTTTCGGCCGGCGGGTGCCGCTGCTGATCGGCCTGGCGTTGTTCACCCTGGCCTCGCTGGCCTGTGCTTACGCACCGAACCTGGAATGGCTGATTGGCGCACGTTTCGTCCAGGCGTTGGGCGGTTGCGCAGGGATGGTGATTTCCCGGGCAGTGGTCAGCGATAAATGCGACGCGGTGGGTTCGGCGAAAGTCTTCTCGCAGCTGATGCTGGTGATGGGCCTGGCGCCGATTCTGGCGCCGATGCTCGGCGGTCTGCTGGTCAACACCACAGGCTGGCAGTCGATCTTTTTGGTGCTGACCGGGTTCAGCGCAATGGCCGGCCTCGCGGTTGCACTTGGTTTGCCGGAAAGTATGCCGGCGCATATGCCGCGCCAGCCGCTGTCAGGGGCACTGCGTCAGTATGGTCGTCTGTTGAAAGACCCGATCTACCTCGGCCATGCCCTGACGGGCGGGATCGCAATCGCCGGGATGTTCGCCTATATCGCCGGCTCCCCGTTCATCTTCATCAAACTGTACGGCGTGCCGGCCGAGCATTTTGGCTGGTTGTTCGGAACCAACGCGGCGGGGTTCATTCTGGTAGCGCAGGTCAACGCGCGGCTGTTGGCCAAGCGCGGCCCGGCCTTCCTGCTGGCGCGAGCGGTCTGGGTCTATCTGGGCGCCGGATTGACGCTGCTCGCGGTAAGCAGCCTGCACACCGAGGCACTGTGGCCTTTGCTGATTCCGCTGTTCATCTGTGTCGCCAGCCTCGGCTGCATCAGTCCCAATGCGGCGGCTTGTGCGATGAATGGCCAACGCGAGCGCGCCGGCAGCGCGTCAGCGTTGCTCGGTTGCATGCAATTCAGCGTTGCCGCCGCTGCTTCGGCATTGGTGGGGATCTTGCACGATGGCACCGCCGTACCGATGGCCATGGTCATCAGCCTGTGCGGTGTGCTGGTCGTGAGCGTCGCTGTGCTGACTCGACGCCTGCAAAATGCCCGAGCGCTGGCGCAAGCTCAGGCCGAGGCCTGAAAAACCTCAGCCGGCAGCGCGCTGCTGATTGAGCTCGGGAATCTGGTGGGGCGCGCAAAGTCGCGCTTCAAGGGTGCGGGTGAAGGCCAATGCTTCGGCTTCACTGCGGAATGTCACGGCGTGTTGGTCGAGGCGAACCTGCCATTGAGACTTTGCCACTTCTTTTATCAGGATCTTCATTGCTGACCTCCCATGTGTAAAAGACGCATCGCAGAGGTTTCGATTGTAGTCCTGAATACGGTCGCAATTGTGACAAGGATCAGCCATCTGACTGACGGCAAAAAGCCCCCGCAGCCCCTGCGATCCCCTGCAGAAGCTGTCGGAGGCTGCGGTCGTTTGATCTTAGAAACTTTCTAAAACAATTTTCCCCTTGGCTTTGCCACTTTCCAGCAACTCATGCGCCCGACGCAGATTGGCCGCATTGATCACACCGAAATGCTCACCCACCGTGGTCTTCAACGTCCCCGCATCAATCAGCTCAGCGACACGGTTAAGCAAATTGTGTTGCTCAATCATGTCCGCCGTCTCGAAGAGGGAGCGGGTGTACATGAACTCCCAGTGCAGCGACAGGCTCTTGCGCTTGAGTTTGGTCACGTCCAGCGACTTCGGATCGTCGATCAGCGCCAGTTTGCCTTGGGGCGCCAGCGCTTCAACCAGTTGATCAAGATGCTGGTCAGTCTGAGTCAGGCTGGCGACGTGGGTCACGTGGTCGACCCCGGCGCGCTTGAGTTCTTCGCTCAGCGGTTGGCTATGGTCGATCACCAGATCCGCGCCCAGCTCGCTGACCCAGTCACGGGTCTGCTCGCGGGACGCGGTGCCGATCACCTTGAGACCGGTCAACTGCTTGGCCAGTTGCGTGAGAATTGAACCGACACCGCCGGCAGCACCGACGATCAGCAGGCTCTGGCCTTCAGCTGTATTGCCTTCACGGATTTGCAGGCGTTCGAAGAGCAGTTCCCACGCGGTGATTGCGGTCAGTGGCAGCGCGGCGGCTTCGGCGAAACCCAGGGTTTTCGGCATATGGCCGACGATGCGCTCGTCGACCACGTGCAACTCGCTGTTGCCACCGGCACGGGCGATGGAGCCCGCGTAGAAAACTTTATCGCCCGCCTTGAACAGCGTCACTTCGCTGCCGACAGCCTTGACTACACCGGCGACGTCCCAGCCCAGCACTTTCGCTGCGCCACTTTCCGGCGCTACGTTCTGCCGCACCTTGGTGTCGACCGGGTTGACCGAGATGGCTTTGACTTCCACCAGCAGGTCGCGCGGGCCGGCGACCGGTTCCGGCAGTTCGATGTCTTGCAGGGAATTTGCGTCGCTGATCGGCAGGGAAGCGTAATAGGCAATGGCTTTCATGGTTGGCTCCGTACAGGTAATAGAAGAAGTGCTCAGGCGATGGCGCCCAGGCGTTTCAATTCAAAGTGTTCGATGCAGTGCCCGGCAGTGGCCTGGAAGTTCTGAAAATGGGCGCTGGCGTTATGCGTTTGCAGAATCGCTTCGCTGGCCCAGTGTTCAATCACGTAGAACACCCGCGGGTCTGCTAGGTCGCGATGCAAGTCGTACTGACTGCAACCGTCCTCGACGCGGCTGGGTGCAACCAGCGCGTGCAATGCGTGTTCGAGAATGTGCTGTTGGCCGGGTTTGGCGATCAGGGTGGCAATGGCGGTGAATGGCTGGGACATGTTCGGCTCCACAGAATCGGGATGAATTCGATGGGAGAGATGATTGGCTATTTCTCTGCCGGATAAAACCGGCTAAAACAGCAGTCTCTTTCAATATTTTTTTGATAATCGAGGCTGAGAATGCTGCGTTTCGATGACTTGCAGTTGTTTGTCCGCGCGGCCGATCTGGGCAGCCTGTCGGCGGCGGCGCGGGTGATGGACATGTCCGCGGCGGTGGCCAGTGCGGCGTTGAAACGCATCGAACAGCAACTCGGCGCGCGCTTGCTGGCCCGTTCGACACGCAGCCTGCGCCTGACTGCCGAGGGCGAGGGCTTCCTCGAATATGCGCGGGCGGCGCTGAGCAATCTCGATGAAGGCCGACGCCTGCTGGCCAGCGGGCAGGATCAGGTCAGCGGGATCCTGCAACTGTCCGCGCCCTCGGATTTCGGACGCAATCTGTTACTGCCGTGGCTCGACGAGTTTCAGCGCGAGCATCCAAAGTTGACCGTGCGGCTGTTACTCGGTGATCGCATCGCCGACCTGTTTCGCCAACCGGTGGACATTGCTCTGCGCTACGGCGAGCCGGAGGACTCCAGTCTGGTCGCCTTGCCCATCGCTCCACAGAACCGGCGCGTGTTGTGCGCATCCCCGGCGTACCTGGCCAGGCACGGCGAACCGCAGCAACTCGAACAACTGGCTCAGCACAATTGCCTGCTGTACATGCTCGGCAGCCGGGTTCACGACCACTGGAGTTTTCACGATGGCAAGCGCGAGGTCGGTCTGACCGTCAGCGGCGACCGTTTCAGCGATGACGCCGACGTGGTGCGTCTGTGGGCTGTGGCGGGGGCCGGGATTGCCTACAAGTCGTGGCTCGACGTCGGCGCCGATGTGCTTGCCGGGCGCCTCAAAGTGCTGCTGCCAGAGCTGCTTTGTGAGCGCGCCCCGCTGAATTTGTTGTGCGCCCATCGCGCACAATTGAGTAAGCCGGTGAACCTTTTAAGGGAAATGCTCGCCAGTCGATGCGCTGAATTGAGTAGTCAATTTCCCGTTTTCTCCAGAGTTGGTCATTAGTCGCAGGTAAAAAGAGAAATTTCTCTCAGCAACAATCACCACCTGTGCAGGCACCGGCGCAGGACGCGGCGACTAACGCGCTTATACTAGCGGCCGCCTCATGCCCGCACTGACACTCGGGCCCGGAGACCTTTGCGCCGAGTCGCCAGGGTTTGATTGACGGGTGTGCAACTGCTGCGATCCAGTGCCGGAGCAGATTGCGTCAGTGGCCTGTCCGGCCCCGGTACATGGCGTATTTCGCGTCTTGGCCGACGACTCATTACTGGTCAAGATGTCTGCGAGCAGTAGACGATACGATTCAACAGGGAGTGAATATATGGAACATGCACCTTGCATCAGCCAGATCGCCACGTTGCTGGCTGACCCCAAGCGCAGCGCGATGATGTGGGCATTGATGGATGGCTCGGCCCGGCAAACCGAGGAGTTGGCGCTGCTGGCGGGGTTGTCGCCGTCCTCTGCCAGTGCTCACCTGGCGCGGTTGTCCACTGGCGGCCTGTTGAAAGTCGAAGTCCGTGGCCGCAAACGGTTTTTCCGTCTCTCGGCTCCCGAGGTCGGGGCTGCCATCGAGGCGTTGGCCAGCGCCACCATTGCCAGCGCGCCGCGCGATATTCCCGAAGTGTTCAAACGAACCGCGCCGATGGCCAGGCCACAGGCAGCCCCTTCGTCGCTGTTGCGTGCGCGTTTCTGTGATGACCACCTGGGCGGCACGCTGGCGGCCGATCTGTACCAGCGACTGCTCGATGCCGGCTGGATCGAACAGGTCGAGCAGCGAGTCGTGGTGACGCTCAAGGGCTCGACGCAACTGGCCAAGCGTGGAGTGTTCATCCAGGCCCTGGCCCACCGCAACGTGCAAGTGGCGTGCGCCTGTCCGGACTGGAGCGAACGACGGCCGCACATGGGCGGCACCCTCGGCGCGGCGTTGCTGCAGCTGTTCATGCAGTCCGGCTGGTTGACCTTGCCGCATGATTCCCGTGCGTTGCAACTGACGGCTACCGGGCAACGCGAAATCCATCGTTTTGCCAAGGAGACCGAGCTGGAAGCAGCGTTGTAGAGCACTTGTCCTGCACTGTCACGTCGCCCACGACTGCGAACAGGTCGCATCCAGCACGAGTCTCGATTCGCTATCGCGCACACTCGATCCGGGGACTTTTCGGATGGGGAGGGGCGGCATGCAAACCAAAGGCTTCAGTGCAGCAGAACGGCTGGAACGACTGCCGATCAGTGGTTATCACCGGATCATTTTCATCATCATTGCCTTGGCCTTTTTCTTCGATTCGATGGATCTGGCGATGATGACCTTCTTGCTTGGCTCGATTAGGGCCGAGTTTGGCCTGAGCAGTGCCCAGGCCGGGCTGCTCGCCAGTTCGAGTTTTTTCGGCATGGTGCTGGGGGCATCACTGTCGGGCATGCTCGCCGACCGTTTCGGGCGCAAACCGGTGTTTCAGTGGAGCATCGTGCTTTGGGGCGTAGCCAGCTATCTGTGCTCGACGGCGCAGACGGTCGAGACACTGAGGTTGTTTCGCATCCTGTTGGGGATCGGCATGGGCATGGAGTTCCCGATTGCGCAGTCGATGCTCTCCGAGCTGATTCCGGCCCAGCGCCGTGGCCGCTATATCGCGTTGATGGACGGCTTCTGGCCGCTGGGTTTTGTTGCGGCTGGGGTGCTCTCGTATTGCCTGTTGCCGTTGATTGGCTGGCGCGACATCTTTTTGGTGTTGGCGGTGCCGGCGGTGTTTGTCCTGGCGATCCGCTTTTTCATTCCCGAGTCTCCGCGCTGGCTGGAGCAGGCCGGGCGAGACGAGGCAGCGGACAAGGTGTTGAACGGTATCGAAGCGCGGGTGCGCGCGTCGCTCGGTGGCGCGGCGCTGCCGGAACCGATTCGCTTGCCGCGTACGGTCACGCCACCCGGCAACTTCCTGTCGGCGCTCAAGCAGATCTGGTCGCCGCAATACCGCCAGCGCACGACGATGATCTGGAGTCTGTGGTTCTTTGCGTTGCTCGGCTTCTATGGGCTGACGTCGTGGTTGAGTGCCTTGCTGCAACAGTCGGGTTTTGCCGTGACGCAGTCGGTGTATTACACGGTATTGATTTCGCTGGGCGGGATTCCCGGATTCCTGATGGCGGCCTGGCTTGTGGAGCGCTGGGGGCGTAAGCCGGTGTGCATCGTCACGTTGCTGGGCGGCGGGGTGATGGCGTTTCTGTATGGGCAGAGCGCGGTGTTTGGCGGCAACGTGGCGTTGCTGATCGGCACCGGGCTGATGATGCAGTTTTTCCTGTTCGGCATGTGGGCGGTGCTTTACACCTACACGCCAGAGTTGTACCCGACTTCGGCACGGGCGACCGGCTCGGGGTTTGCCTCGGCGATTGGCCGCGTGGGTTCGTTACTCGGGCCATTGGTGACCGGGCTGGTGTTCCCGATTACCGGGCAGGGCGGGGTGTTTGCGCTGGGGGCGCTGTGCTTTGCGATTGCGGCGGCGGTGGTGTGGCTGTTCGGGATGGAGACGCGGGGCAAAACCCTGGAAGAGCTGACTGAACGCCAAATCCCAGGCTAAACAAAAAACCCACTGTGGGAGCGAGCCTGCTCGCGAAAGCGGAGTGTCATTAAACGAAAATGTTAACTGACACTCCCTCTTCGCGAGCAGGCTCGCTCCCACATGGGTACTTCGGTGTTGCTTATGGTTTTACCAGGCGTGCATCGAGGCTGTTTTGCGCCAGGCGCTTGGCCTGATCCTGGGTCATGCCCAAGTGCTCGTACAGTGCATGGAAGTTCTCGGTGACATAACCGCCAAAGTACGCCGGGTCATCGGAGTTCACCGTGACCTTCACGCCGCGCTCGAGCATGTCGAGAATATTGTGCTGCGACATGTGATCGAACACGCAGAGCTTGGTGTTCGACAGCGGGCACACGGTCAGCGGGATCTGCTCGTCGATGATCCGCTGCATCAAACGCTCGTCTTCAATGGCGCGTACGCCATGGTCGATACGCTGGATTTTCAGCAGGTCGATGGCTTCCCAGATGTACTCCGGCGGGCCTTCTTCGCCAGCGTGGGCAACGGTCAGGAAGCCTTCGTGACGGGCACGATCAAACACGCGCTGGAACTTGCTCGGCGGATGGCCCATCTCGGAACTGTCGAGGCCGACAGCCACAAACGCGTCACGGAACGGCAGCGCCTGATCAAGGGTTTTCTCGGCTTCTGCTTCGCTCAGGTGGCGCAGGAAGCTGAGGATCAAACCGCTGGTGATGCCCAGTTGCTGCTCGCCATCCTTCAATGCCGCCGCGATGCCGTTGAGCACCACTTCGAACGGGATGCCCCGGTCGGTGTGGGTCTGCGGGTCGAAGAACGGTTCGGTGTGAATCACGTTCTGTGCCTTGCAGCGCAGCAGGTAGGCCCAGGTCAGGTCGTAGAAATCCTGCGAGGTGCGCAGCACGTCGGCGCCCTGGTAATACAGGTCGAGGAATTCCTGCAGGTTGTTGAAAGCGTAAGCCTTGCGCAGGGTTTCTACGTCGTTCCACGGCAGGGCGATCTTGTTGCGTTCGGCCAGGGCGAACAGCAGCTCGGGCTCCAGCGAGCCTTCCAGATGCAGGTGCAGTTCAGCCTTGGGCAAGGCGTTGAGCCAGTCGTACATATTCTTTTCTCATCAGGTGCAATGACGGCATTCTACAGATGCTCGCCGAAACAATTGGCAAAACCTGACCAAGCGATCCATCAGACCGCTTGTTGCTCGCGCCGGTAGGCGTAGGTATCGGCGAAGCGCGACAGCAGGAATTCGGCGCAGGTGGTTGTCGGATATTTCGCCGGATGCTGTGCGTCCTGACATCCGGGCAGGCACTCGATGCGGGTGTCCGGGTGTGGCTCGGCGAAGAACGGCATCGAATAGCGATCCACCCCCAGCGGGCTGATCACCCGATGCGGTGTCGAGCGATAACGGTCGTTGCTCCAGCGCGCCATCATGTCGCCGAGGTTGACCACGAACGTGCCGTCGATGGGCGGCGCGTCGATCCATTCGCCACGCACATTCTTGACCTGCAAACCGCCGGCGCTGTCCTGGTAGAGCAGGGTGATGCAGCCGTAGTCGGTGTGCGCGCCGGCGCCTTGCTGCTCGGCGGAACTGGCGGTGTGGCGCGGTGGGTAATGGATCATGCGCAGCACGCTGACGGGGTCGTTGAAACGTGTGTCGAAGAAGTCGCGCTCGATGTTCAGGGCAATGGTCATCGCCCGTAGCAGGGTTTGCGCGAGGGCCTGCATGTCGAGGTAATGCTGTTCCATCAGAGTTTCCCAGCCCGCTTGCGCCGGATGCCGGTTAGGCCCGCGCAAGGGTTTTTCCGCCATCACCTCGGGGTGCCTGGCCGGCAGGTGCAGGCCCATGTCGAAGGTTTCTTTCAGGTCGCTGGGTTTGCTCGGGTCGAGTTGCTCAGTAGCGATGGCGCCATAGCCGCGATGGTGGCGGGTCTGGGTGATGTCGATCTTGAGTTTTTCTGCTGCGGGCAGCGCGAAGAAACGATGGGTCTGATCGAGCACGGCGTCGATGCGTTGCGCCGAGATCGGATGGCCCTTGATGTAGAAGAAGCCCCATTCGCGGCAGGCAAGGTCGATCTGCGCGGCGACGGCGGGCCAGGCGTTTTCATCGTCGGAGTAGAGCGGGCTGATGTCGATGATCGGAAGCTGATCCATACGCAATCCTTAAAAAGTACATCGCTCCTGTAGGAGCCGAGCTTGCTCGCGAATACGTCGTATCAGTCGATGCATTTTTCGCCTGATACAGCGCTTTCGCGAGCAAGCTCAGCTCCTGCAAGGGTTTTGTGTGGTTAGCGAAAATTACTTCGGCATCTCGGCCTTCATGCCTTCCACGTAATAGTTCATCGACGCCAGTTCCGCCGTGGTCGCACTCACGCCCGCGGGGATTTTTTCGACCCCGGCCTGATCCTTGATCGGCCCGGTGAACGGTTGGAACGTGCCGCTCTTGATGTCGGCAATGATCTGCTCGGCCTCGGCTTTCACCGGCGCTGGTACCAGGTCGCTGATCGGCAACTCAACTGTGCCTTCCTTCAGCCCGCCCCAGTAGTCCTGGGATTTCCACGTGTGATCGATCACGCTCTGCGTCGCTTGAATATAGTGCGGCGCCCAGTCATTGACGATGGAGGTCAGCACTGCTTTCGGCCCGAAGTGCGCCATGTCCGAGGCGTAACCCACAGCGTAAACACCTCGGCGTTCGGCGGCTTGAATCGGCGCCGGGCTGTCGGTGTGCTGGAACACCACGTCGACGCCCTGATCGATCAATGCGTTGGCGGCGTCGGCCTCTTTGCCCGGGTCGAACCAGGAGTTGACCCACACCACTTTGATCTCGGTGCCAGGGTTGTACTTGTTCAGGGCCAGTTGAATGGCGTTGATGTCGCGGATCACTTCCGGGATCGGAAATGAGGCGACGTAGCCGATCTTCTTGGTCTTGGTCATCTTCGCCGCGAGGAACCCGCCGACGTAACGGCCCTCGTAGGTGCGCGCCAGATAGGTGCCGAGGTTTTTGTCCTGCTTGTAGCCGGTGGCGTGTTCGAAGGTCACCTTGGGAAACTGCTTGGCGACTTTCAGCGTCGGGTTCATGTAGCCGAATGAGGTGGTGAAGATCAGGTCGTACTTGTCCTTGGCCATGTTGCGGATCACCCGCTCGGCGTCGGCACCTTCGGCGACGTTTTCCACGTAGTTAGTGGTGATCTGACTGCCGAATTTTTCCGCGAGAGCCTTGCGCCCCTGTTCATGCTGATACGTCCAGCCGTGGTCACCGATCGGGCCGATGTAGACGAAACCGACTTTAAGCGGGTCGGCAGCGCTGGCGCTCAGACTGATCCCCAGGCCGATGGCGGCGCACAGCAGTTTGTGCAGCGGACGTATTTGCATGAATTGGAGCTCCGTTTTGTTGTGTGTGGTCGGGGTCAATGCAAATTGCTGACCAACAGGACAACAAACCTTGTGAGGGCCTTCGCGGGCAAGCCTTGCTCCTACAGTTCGCGCAGTTTGTAGGAGCAAGGCTTGCCCGCGAAGGGGCGGTTAAGGCCAATAAAAGTGCATGCCTGAAAACAGCTGCTATCGGTTGGTGCGCTAAGGTGTAACGAAACGTTAGCGCCGCCCCGCAGTCAGTAGCTCATTCGCACTCTTCGGCAAAAAGGCCCGCCATGCTCACGATCCTCAAGCAAGAAAGCTTTCTGCTGCTGGCAGTCATTGCTGCTTGCGTCGCTTATCCCCTCGAACACTGGTTGCTGCACAGTGGCCAGATCGTCGCGCTGATCGGCGGTCTGGTACTGATTGCCTTCATCGTCGCCGCCTCGATGCGCGTCGCCCATCACGCCGAATTGCTTGCAGAAAAAGTCGGCGATCCTTACGGCACGATGATCCTGACCCTCGCCGCCGTGCTGGTGGAAGTGGTGATTCTGGCGATCATGATGAGCAACGAAGCCTCGCCCACACTGGTGCGCGACACGATCTATTCCGCAGTGATGCTCGACATCAACGGCATCCTCGGCCTCGCCGCGCTGATGGGCGGGATCAAGCACGGTGAGCAGTCCTACAACGACGATTCTGCGCGCAGTTACAGCGTGATGATCCTCACCGCCATGGGCGTGTCGATGGTGGTGCCGGAGTTTATTCCCGAGGCCAACTGGAAGATTTATTCAGCGTTCACCATCGGCGCGATGGTGGTGCTTTACGCGCTGTTTCTGCGCATGCAGGTCGGCCCGCACAGTTATTTTTTCAGCTACAGCTACCCGGATAAACGTCGCAAGAAAGCGCCGGTCGAACAGGAACCGAAACCGCTCAGCCTGGGCTTGTCGATCGGCATTCTGGTGTTTGGCGTGGTGGTGATCGGCGCATTGGCCGAAGTCATGTCGAAAACGCTGGATCTGGGCCTGGAGGGCACAGGCGCACCGCCCGTGATCACGGCGATTCTGGTGGCGGCTATTTCCGCTGCGCCGGAGATTTTGACTGCTTTGCGCGCAGCATTGGCCAACCGCATGCAGTCGGTGGTGAACATTGCGATGGGCGCGTCACTGTCGACGGTGATCCTGACCGTGCCGGTGATGGAAGCGATGGCGCTGTATACTGGCCAGCCGTTTCAAATGGCGATGACGCCAGTGCAGACAGTGATGATTTTTCTGACGCTGATCGTCAGCGCGATCAACCTCAATGACGGCGAAACCAATGCCATCGAAGGCATGACGCACTTTGTGCTGTTTGCGACCTTCATCATGCTGTCCCTGCTGGGCCTTTGAGGCTGACAGAAATCAATGTGGGAGCGAGCCTGCTCGCGAAAGCGGTGCGTCATTCAACAAAAAATGTTGCCTGACACTCCCTCTTCGCGAGCAGGCTCGCTCCCACAGTTTTGAACGGCGGTGGATCAGGTACCGGCGATCAGTTGGCGCGCTGCCTGGCTGTGATCGGCGATCAGGCCTTTGAGGTCAAGGCCTTCGACCTGGCCGTCAACCACGCGCCACTTGCCACCGATCATCACCCGATCCGCACGGTCCGCACCGCACAACAGCAGCGCTGAAATCGGATCATGGCTGCCGGAGAAACGCAGCTCATCAAGCTTGAACAACGCCAGATCGGCCTGCTTGCCCACGGCAATCTCACCAATGTCGGTACGGCCCAACAAGCTCGCCGAACCCTTGGTCGCCCAGCCCAACACGCGCTCCGGGGTGATTTTCTCGGCGCCGTAACGCAGACGCTGGATGTACAGCGCCTGACGCGCCTCCAGAATCATGTTCGACGCATCGTTGGATGCCGAACCATCCACGCCCAGACCAAACAGTGCACCCGCATCCGTCAGATCAATACTCGGGCAGATGCCGGAAGCGAGGCGCATGTTCGAACTCGGGCAATGACAAATACCGGTGCCGGCCTGGCCGAGGCGGGCGATTTCGTCCGGGTTGAAATGGATGCCGTGAGCCAGCCAGGTGCGCGGGCCGAGCCAGCCGACGCTGTCGAGATAATCGACGGTGCGCAGGCCGAAACGCTGCAGGCAGAAATCTTCTTCGTCGAGGGTTTCGGCCAAATGGGTGTGCAGACGCACATCGAGTTTGTTCGCCAGCTCGGCACTGGCGGACATGATTTCCGGGGTCACCGAGAACGGCGAGCACGGCGCTAGCGCGATCTGGATTTGTGCGCCATCGCCACGCTCGTGGTACTCGTGAATCAGGCGCTGACTGTCGTCGAGAATCACCTGACCCTCCTGCACGGTTTGCTGCGGCGGCAGGCCACCGTCCTTCTCGCCGAGACTCATCGAGCCACGGGTGAGCATGGCGCGCATGCCCAATTCGCGGACGGTTTCGACTTGCACGTCGATAGCGTTTTCCAGACCGTCCGGGAACAGGTAGTGATGGTCGGCAGCGGTGGTGCAGCCCGACAGCAGCAATTCAGCCAGAGCGACTTTGGTGGCGAGCGCGAGTTTCTCCGGCGTCAGGCGTGCCCACACCGGGTACAGGGTTTTCAGCCACGGAAACAACGGCTGATTGACCACCGGCGCCCAGGCGCGGGTGAGGGTTTGATAGAAGTGATGGTGAGTGTTGATCAGGCCCGGCAGGATCACATGCTCGCGGGCATCGAGCACTTCATTGCACGGCAACGACGGTTGCTGACCGGCCGCGAGGACTTCGACGATGGCACCGTCTTGCACGACAAGACCGCCACGGGCATCGAGCTCGTTGGACGTAAAAATGGCGAGGGGATTTTTTAACCAGGTACGGGTCGCGGGCATTTTGCCGGCTCCTCTGAAAATTGGGTTCAGGGTTGCCAGCTCAGTGATGCCCTGTCTGCTGATCCAGGGTCGCCGCGGGGACGAGGTGCGCAGTTTCAAACAAATTGCCGTGTCGGGCAAGCCCAACCCGACCAGACACCGCGATCCCCTTGTAGGAGTGAGCCTGCTCGCGATAGCGGTGTGTCAGTCGAATGATTTGTATCTGACAAACCGCTATCGCGAGCAGGCTCACTCCTACAGGGGATTTGTGCGTTTACTAGGGAATGGTTTCGCCCTTGTAGTTGATGAAGTGATGGCCGCCCTTGCCGGTATACGCATTCACCTGATCGACCAGCCCGCGGGTGCTGGTTTCCACATCCAGGTCAGCGCCTTCACCGCCCATGTCCGTCTTCACCCAACCCGGATGCAGCGACAACACCGTCATCTTCTGCTCGCCCAATTGCGTGATAAAGCTGTTGGTCATCGAGTTCAGCGCAGCTTTGCTCGCCTTGTACAGCGCCAACTCCGGCGCGTCCGGTACGGTCACGCTGCCCAGCCCGGAACTCATGAACGCCAGCACGCCGCTGCCGTCACGAATCTGCCCGACAAAACGTTGCGCCAGATTGATCGGTGCTACCGCGTTGGTGAAAAACAGCTGACCGACTTCCGCCAGTGTCGCGCCGCCCGGGGTCTGATCTGCCGGGCCTTTGACCCCTGCGTTGACGAACAACAGGTCGAAGGTTTCGCCCTTGAGCTGCTGGCTCAGGGCGATCACCGCTTGCTGGTCATCCATGTCGAGCTTCTCGATCCGCACTTTGCCCAGCGCTTGCAGCACCTCGGCGTTTTGCGGATTGCGCACGGTAGCAGTGACTTGCCAGCCGTCGGCCAGCAGGGTTTTCACCAGACCGAGGCCCAGGCCCCGGGAGGCGCCGATGATCAGTGCGTGTTTTGCAGACATGATGGGCTTCCTTGATAAATGAGGATCATGGATTCAATGGACAGGCCTGGCCGAGCCGAAGTTGCAACTCCTGCCGCAGCGCGTCGAGTTCGCTCATGCGCGTTTCGATCAGTTGCAGTTTGTCGCGCAGCAACTGGGCCACGGCCCTGTCGGGATCGGGTGCATTCCACAGCGCGGCGACGCTGTTGCCGATCTCTCCGAGGGTAAACCCCAGGCGTTGGGCGGTCTTGATGTAGAGCACCAGTTGCACCATCTCCGGTGGATAGTCGCGATAACCGTTGGCGCTGCGTTGCGCCGCGATCAGTCCGCGCTGTTCATAGAAGCGCAGGGTGTCGCGGCTGACGGCACTGGCCTGGGCTAATTCACCGATGCGCATGGTTGATCTCAAAACAGCTGTTGACCCTGGAGCATACTCCAGGCTTTACCGTGGTTGCTCCTCAAATTTATGGAGCAAGGACGATGTGGACTTCAACGCAGTATCGCAACGTGGTGCGCGGCAGTGCCTGGTATGACTTGATCGTTACGGCGGCGTTTGCCACGCCATGGAGTTTTGCCGCGTTGCACGGGTTTTTGACTGCGCTGAGCCAGACGCTGAGTCTGCCCGGCGAATTGCCGGCGTTCGAGCCTGTGCATATGTTGATGGCGCACCTGTTGGGTTCGGTGGTGTGCGTGTGGGCGGTGCTGCGGATTCGTGATCCGCAGGCGCTTTATGGACGCTATGACGCGGTAGCGCGGTTTTTGTTTGCGGCTTGGCAGGCGTATGCCCTGGCCCATGGCGCCAGTTTGATATTGCTGGTTTTCCTCGTGTTCGAACTGGCATGGGGCATTGCTCAGGTGTTGCCTGTGAGTAAGTCTTCGCGAGCAGGCTCGCTCCCACAAGAGATGGGTGTCACCCCACATTCCTGAGCCAGGCGCGGACAAATGTGGGAGCGAGCCTGCTCGCGAAGAGGCCCGCGCAAACAACAATTAATGCCCTGCCTGCCAAGGCTGCCCCAGTGACACCGGCGCATACAACCGCGTACGCAGCGCATCGCGCGACAACAACACCAACACCACAATCGTCGCCACGTACGGCAGCATCGCCAGCAAACTCGACGGAATCGCCAGCCCCAACCCCTGCGCCACCAGATGCAGGATGCTGGCGAGGCCAAACAGATAAGCACCCAACAACAACCGCCATACTCGCCAACTGGCAAACACCACCAGCGCCAACGCGATCCAGCCGCGCCCGGCGGTCATGTTTTCGGCCCACATCGGCGTGTACGCCAGTGACAGATAGGCACCGGCCAGCCCAGCCATTGCCCCGCCAAAAAGCACGGCCAGCGTCCGCACAGCCAACACCGGCAACCCCATCGCACTGGCCGCATCCGGATTCTCGCCCACTGCTTGAATGATCAGCCCGACGCGACTTTTGATGATCACCCACGCCACCAGCGCAAACAGCGCAAACGACAGGTACACCAGCAGATCCTGGGCAAACAGCATCCGCCCGATCAACGGGATTTTGCTCAGATACGGGATCGCCAATGGCTCAAAACCCGCCAGCGGTTTACCGACCCAGGCGGCGCCGACAAACGTCGAAAGCCCGACCCCAAAAATCGTCAGGGCCAACCCGGTCGCCACCTGATTGGCATTGAACACCAGCGCCACCAACGCAAACAGTGACGACAGGAGCATCCCGGCCAGCATTGCCAACAGCACGCCTAGCCAGAGGTTGCCGCTGTTCAGGGCGACGATGAAACCGATCACTGCACCGAACAGCATCATCCCTTCCTGGCCGAGGTTGAGCACGCCGCTCTTTTCGCAGATCAGTTCACCCAGCGCCACCAGCAACAGCGGCGTGCCGCAACGCACCATGGCGTAGAAAATATTGCTCAACAGATCGATATCCATCACAGCGCTCCGGCGGTTACGGCGGTGGTTGATGTGCGCCGCGTCCAGCGCAATTTCAGGCGAGGCCGATAAAGGATCAGCACGTCACAGGCCAGCAGGAAAAACAGCATCATTCCCTGGAATAACTGGGTGATCGCCTGCGGCAGATTCAGGGTCATTTGTGCACTCTCGCCACCGATGTACAGCAACGCCATCAATAGGCTGGAGAACAGAATCCCGAGCGGATTCAGCCGCCCTAGAAACGCCACGGTGATCGCCGCATAGCCGTAACCCGGTGACACCTGCGGCACCAATTGGCCGATCGGCCCGGTGACTTCGCAGACACCCGCGAGCCCCGCCAGACCGCCGCTGATCAACAGCGCCAGCCAGATCAACCGCTTCTCGCGGAAACCGACAAACCCCGCCGCGCGCTGGTCCAGCCCGAGCACTTTGATCTGGAAACCGACGAAGCTTTTCTGCAACAGCACCCACACCGCGACCAGTGCGAGCAGGGCGAAATACACCCCGGCGTGCACACGACCATCCTCCATCAGCAGTGGCAGGCGACTGGCATCGCCGAACATCGCCGACTCCGGAAAGTTGTAGCCGGCCGGGTCTTTCAATGGCCCATGCACGCAGAACAACAGCAGGTTCAGCGCGATGTAATTGAGCATGATGCTGGTGAGGATTTCATTGGCGTTGAAACGCGTGCGCAGCCATGCCGTCAGCCCGGCCCACGCGGCCCCGGCGAAGGTGCCAGTGAATAGAATCAGCACCAGCGCCCAACGGCTTTGCATGTCGATGATGTTCACCGCCAGGGCGCTGCCGGCGAGTGCACCGAGGAGCAATTGTCCTTCCGCGCCAATGTTCCAGATGCGCGCCTGATAGGCCACCGCCAAGCCCAATGCGCAGAGCAGAATCGGCAGCGCTTTGACCAGCAGTTCGGAGACACCATACAAGTCGCTGACCGGTGCGATCAGCAAGGTGTGCAAGGTTTGCAGCGGATCATGGCCGAGGGCGATAAACAGCAGCGAACCGCAACCCAGCGTCAGCGCCGCGGCCAACAGCGGCGAGCACCAAAGCATCAGGCGCGATTGTTGGCCACGGGGTTCGAGGGAAAGCAGCATGTGGAAAACTCCGTTAAACCGTGGCGTGTGTTTGAGGGGCGTCGAACTGTCCAGCCATCCAGCTGCCGACGTCGCTGAGCTGGGTGTCGGTGGTGTTTTGCAGCGCCGACAGACGCCCACCGCACAACGCACCGAGGCGGTCGCTGATCTGGAACAGTTCGTCGAGGTCTTCGGAAATCACCAGGATCGCCGCGCCAGCATCGCGCAGCGCAATCAAGGCGCGGTGGATGGTCGCGGCGGCGCCGACGTCTACACCCCAGGTCGGGTGTGCGGCGATCAGCAGTTTCGGCTGCTGGAGGATTTCGCGGCCAAGAATGAATTTCTGCAGATTGCCGCCGGACAGGCTGCGCGCGGCGGTTTGCGTGTCCGGGGTTTTTACCCCGAAACGCTGAATGATCTGTTGGGCGAAAGCTTCGACTTTGCCGCGTTCGATCAAACCGTGGCTGACCAGGCCTTGTTGGAAAGCGGTGAGCAGAGCGTTATCCGCCAGACTCAACTCCGGCACCGCGCCATGACCGAGACGCTCGGCGGGCACGAACGCCAGACCCTGTTTGCGCCGCGCATCCGGGCGCAAATCGGCGACGCCGAAATCACCGAAGCGAATCGTTTTCGCCTCCGCGCGGGGCAGTGTTTGCTCACCGCTGAGCAGGGCGAGCAATTCATCCTGACCATTGCCGGCGACCCCGGCGATACCGACAATTTCACCGCTGCGTACATCCACGTCGATGTCAGTCAGCGAGCAGCCAAACGGATCCGGGTTGTGCCAGCTCAATCCCTCGACCTGTAAAAACGCCGCGCCACCGCTGGCCTTCGCATAGTCGCCGATCAGCGCCGCGGCTTCGCCCACCATCAACTGTGCCAATTGCTGATCCGAGCATTCGGCCGGCAAACAATGCCCGGCTACTTTTCCGCCGCGCAAAACCGTGGCGCTGTGGCACAGCGCACGCACTTCACCCAGCTTGTGGCTGATAAAAAGAATGCTGCAGCCTTCGGCGGCGAGGCGGCGGAGGGTGACAAACAATTCGTCAGCCTCCAGCGGCGTCAGCACCGAAGTCGGTTCATCGAGGATCAACAGGCGGATGTCCTGCATCAGGCAGCGAATGATCTCTACCCGTTGCCGCTCGCCGATCGACAGGCTGTGGACAAGTCGCTCCGGCTCCAGCGCCATGCCGTAGCGGCGCGACACTTCGCGAATCTTTGGCTCCAGTTGTTTCGGCGTACCGGCGGCCGCACCCATCGCCAAGGCGATGTTCTGCGCCACGCTGAGGGTTTCGAACAGCGAGAAATGCTGAAACACCATGCCGATGCCCAACTGTCGCGCCTGCGCCGGGTTGCGGATGTTGACCCGCTGCCCTTGCCAACATATTTCCCCGGCATCGGCCTGAGTGACGCCGTAGATAATCTTCATCAACGTACTTTTGCCCGCACCGTTCTCTCCGAGCAGGGCGTGGATTTCACCGGGCGCGATACTCAGGTCGATGGCGTCGTTGGCCAGACAACCGGGATAACGTTTGCTGATCTGGCGCAGTTGCAGGCGCGGGAGGGGAGGGGCGATTAGCATGACAGGCTCGACTTGCTTGAAGTTGTGCCTGTGGATAAAGCAATTTCCTGGCCATTGAGTCAGGAACCTCAGCCGCCGCTGCATCCCGGCCATTGGCCCAGAGCGTTGAGGGCGAAATCATGCTGACTCACAGCACCAATTCAGAGCAAAGCCGTTGATCGGGCTCCAGTTTTGCCCGTCGGTAACTGATCAAAAAACGAGCAAATCCTCGCGACCTAGGCAGCACATGCGGCTGCGCGGGTCATGAACGGGTTATCCACAGGTTGCTCCACAGTTATTGTGCGCAAGCGACAAACCCGGGCATAAGCACTGCAATGCTTTCTTCTAATGGTGATAAACACTGTTAACTGATTGTTTTTAAGCGGAATTTACATTTCGTCGGGCGAATTGAACGAAAAGTGAACAAACCTCGCAAAGCCACGTGACAGAAGGGTTACAGCGTTATGTGCTCAGGTTATCCACAGTCGGGTGCACAGCAGATGTGGGCAACTCGATGGAATAAGCGAAATGGGTGATGCCCTAAAAGATCGCAGCCTTCGGCAGCTCCTACAGGGAGAACTCCGATAACGGGATCTGATGACGAACTGCGCCACGCTGCGATGTTTTGACCTTGCTTCACCGCTGCAACAAAATCCGCCCCCGACTCAAATCAGCAAGTTGCGTTTGCAAGACATCGATCTGCGCTTCCCCCACAGCTAACTTCAACTCAACTCCGTTTGCCGTGAAGTCTTCCTCGACAACCAGGCCACCCAAATCCGCCACCCGCAACTTCACCAGCGCCAACTCGGCAAACCCGCAAGCACAACTCAACGGCACCCGACTGATCAACTCAACCTTCGCCGCCGTCTGCAAACACTTGTTCGCACCACCGCCATACGCACGGGCCAAACCGCCAGTCCCAAGTTGAATCCCGCCGTACCAACGAATTACCAGCACCGCGACCTGATCGCAATCCTGCGCTTCAATCGCCGCCAGAATTGGCCGCCCAGCCGTGCCGCCGGGCTCGCCGTCATCATTGCTGCGATATTGATCGCCAAGCTTCCACGCCCAGCAATTGTGCGAGGCATTCAAATCGCTGTGCTGGTCGAAAAACGCTTGCGCATCCGCAGGGCTGCCGATCGGCGTGGCGAAGGTGATAAAGCGGCTTTTGCGAATCTCTTCGCGGTACTCGCAAAAACCGCTGAGGGTGAAAGGCATAGACGTCTTAAATAGAAGGAGTGAGGCCGCAGCCTTTGAGAATGATGCGGATCAGGTTGTTGCCGGCGTCTTCCATGTCCTGTTTGGTCAACTTGCTGCGACCGCTGACGCGACAGATTTGCGTGGCGAAGTCGGCGTAGTGCTGAGTACTGCCCCACAACAGGAAGATCAAATGCACCGGATCGACCGCATCCATTTTGCCTGCATCGATCCAGGCCTGAAACACCGCCGCGCGGCCGGTGAACCAGGCGCGGTAATCCTGATTGAAATACTCGGTCAGGCATTCGCCGCCGCTGATTACTTCCATCGCAAAGATTCGTGAAGCTTGCGGCTGGCGGCGCGAGAACTCCATTTTCGCGCGGATGTAGCGAGTCAGCGCTTCGGCGGGATCGTCCTCGGCGGTGAGGGTGTTGAAGGTGCTGTCCCACAACTCGATGATGTTGCTCAGTACCGCTACGTACAACCCCAACTTGTTGGTGAAGTAGTAATGCAGGTTCGCCTTGGGCAACCCGGCATTCTGGGCGATGGTGTTCATGCTGGTGCCTTTGTACCCGTGACGGGCGAACTCGTCTTCGGCGGCTTTGAGGATGGTCTCTTCGTTCTTCTGACGAATGCGGCTGGCGGGTTTGCCGCCGTGGGCTGGGACTTCAAAGGTCATAGGCACTTCCGGGCTTGTCTGTGGGTGCAACCAATTGCGTTGATAGCGCACCCACCGTCATCCGACAAGTCCCGATACGATAAATCGTTACGCCTGTTCGATCTTGTTCAGCGGCGCATGCGCTTCGCTGGTTGCGGTTTTTGCTTCCGGCAACAGCAAGCAGAGGATGATTGCCGTCAGCCCGCCGCTGGTAATCGCCGAGTCGAACAGGTTCTGTACCAGTTTCGGCAGCAAGTGCAGCAGGCTCGGTTGCGCGGCGATACCCAGACCGACGCCGAACGAAGTCGCGATGATCAACATGCTGCGGCGGTCCAGTGGCGATTGCGCGAGGATCCGCACGCCCGCTGCGGCGACAGCGCCGAACATCACCAGCGTGGCGCCACCGAGCACCGGTTTCGGGATCTGCTGCAGCACCGCACCGATCATGGGGAACAGGCCGAGACAAAACAGGATCGCGCCGATGTATAAGCCGACATAGCGGCTGGCGACGCCGGTCAACTGGATGACGCCGTTGTTTTGCGCAAACGTTGTGTTGGGGAAGGCGCTGAATGTGGCGGCGATCATGCAGCTCACGCCATCGCCCAATACACCGCCACGCAAGCGGCTTATATAAGAAGGGCCGCTGATCGGCTGGCGAGCGAGCATGCAATTGGCGGTGAGGTCGCCGACGGTTTCGATGGTGCTGATCAGATAAATCAGCGCGACCGGCAGGAAAGCCGTCCAGTCGAAGCTGAATCCAAACTTGAATGGCGTAGGAAAACTCACCAGCGGCAAGTCAGGTAATGGCTGAGGCACCAGTTTCCCACTGAACCATGCCGCCAGACTGCCGAGCACCAGGCCGATGATGATTGCCGACAAACGCACCCACGGAGTGTTCGAGCGGTTGAGCAGAATGATCGTCAGCAACACAAACACGCCCAGCGCCAGATTACCCGGTGCTCCGAAGTCCGGCGCATTGAAGCCACCGCCCAGATCTGTGATGCCGACCTTGATCAGGCTGATGCCGATCAAGGTAATGACAATGCCGGTCACCAGCGGTGTAACGACTCTGCGCAACTGCCCGATGAAACGGCTGAGTACGATCTGCACGATCGCGCCGAAAAAGCACACGCCGAAAATCATCGCCAAGATGTCCTCCGGACTGCCGCCGCGTTGCTTGACCAGAAACCCTGCCGACAACACTGCCCCGAGAAAGGCAAAACTGGTGCCCTGCAAGCAGATCATTCCCGCGCCAATTCCGAACGGCCGCCGCGCCTGAATAAAGGTGCCGACGCCGGACACCATCAGGGCCATGCTGATCAGGTAGGGTAAATGTGCGGTCAGCCCAAGCGCCGAACCAATCACCAGCGGCGGGGTGATGATGCCGACGAAACTGGCGAGCACGTGTTGCAACGCCGCGAGTGTCGCGGCGAGCGGTTTCGGGCGGTCGTTGAGGCCGTAGATCAGGTCGCTGGACGGTTCAGAATCTGGCTGCATGGATTTGGGCTTCTTGTTGAAGGATCGGGGTTGATCCTGCTTTGCAAAAAGCTGTCCAGTTGCTCAACTTTATCGGCGGATTCCCCGCAAATGTAGGCCATGCCGGAGGCTGCGATCTTTTGATCCTGCTTTCAACGCGTCGCCGCCAGACTTTCCAAAAAGCTTTCCAGCACCAAATGAGGGCGCCGCCCTTTGCGCGTGACCGATGCCAGACTCAAGTCGTAGAAACGTGTTTGGGATTTCAGCGCACGCAGCCGACCCTGCTGCACCCAAAGGCAGGCGTAGTGATCCGGCAGGTAACCGATATAGCGCCCGGTCAGAATCAAAAACGCCATGCCCTCACGGTCGGAAGCGCTGGCCGTGCAATTGAGCGCCTGGTAATGCGCCTGAATATCCGCCGGCAACCGAAACGTCGGCGCAATCGCGTCCTGACTGTTAAGGCGCTCGTCATCGAGTTGCTTGTCATCGACGTAAAACAGCGGATGTCCGACTGCGCAATACAGCAGCGAACGTTCGCTGTACAACGGCTGATATTCCAAACCCGACAACGCACTGGCCTGCGGCACCACGCCAACATGCAGACGCCCGTCGAGTACGCCTTGCTCGACTTCATTCGGCGCAATCATGCGGATCTGAATCTGCACATCCGGCCCGCGCTCCTTTAACTGCGCGAGGGCGTGGGTGATACGCATGTGGGGGAGGGTGACGAGGTTGTCGGTCAGCCCAATGATCAGCTCGCCGCGTAAATGTTGATGCAGGCCGTTGACCTCGGTGCGGAAACTTTCCAACGCACTTAATAGTTGCAGCGCCGATTGATAGACCTCGCGGCCTTCTTCGGTCAGCGAAAACCCGGCGCGCCCACGCTGGCACAGACGCAAACCGAGGCGTTGCTCCAGATCGCTCATCTGCTGGCTGATCGCCGAGCGACCGATGCCGAGCACCGTTTCCGCCGCCGAGAAACCTCCGCATTCCACCACGCTGCGAAAAATCCGTAGCAAGCGAATATCAAAATCACTGACCTGGGCCAATGGATCGGGGCGGCGGCTGCTCATCTTATTGTTCTCATTGTTTAGCCAAGTTCTAACTGAAGGTTAGAAGAGTTGAATTTCACCGACTTTATCGCCGTGGCAATTTAGCTGCAACAACGCTTTCTATCTCCCTGACGCTTATGCCCTGCGAGGTTTTGCCCGATGAATATGCCTGAAAACGCTCAGTCGCCACTGGCCAGCCAACTCAAGCTGGACGCGCACTGGATGCCGTACACCGCCAACCGTAACTTCCAGCGCGATCCGCGTTTGATCGTTGGCGCCGAAGGCAGCTGGCTGATCGATGACAAGGGCCGCAAGGTGTACGACTCGCTGTCGGGTCTGTGGACTTGCGGCGCCGGGCACACTCGCAAGGAAATTCAGGAAGCGGTCTCGAAACAACTGGGCACCCTCGATTACTCGCCGGGCTTCCAGTATGGCCACCCGCTGTCGTTCCAGTTGGCCGAGAAAATCACCGAGCTGACCCCGGGCAACCTGAACCACGTGTTCTTCACCGACTCCGGTTCCGAGTGTGCTGATACCGCGGTGAAAATGGTCCGTGCCTACTGGCGCCTGAAAGGCCAGGCGACCAAAACCAAAATGATCGGCCGTGCCCGTGGCTACCACGGCGTAAACATCGCCGGCACCAGCCTCGGCGGCGTCAACGGCAACCGCAAGCTGTTCGGGCAGTCGATGATGGATGTCGATCACCTGCCGCACACTCTGCTGGCGAGCAATGCCTTCTCCCGCGGCATGCCGGAGCAGGGCGGTATCGCTTTGGCCGATGAGCTGCTGAAGCTGATCGAACTGCACGACGCATCGAACATCGCCGCCGTCTTCGTTGAACCTATGGCCGGTTCCGCTGGCGTACTGGTGCCACCACAGGGTTACCTGAAACGTCTGCGCGAGATCTGCGATCAGCACAGCATCCTGCTGGTGTTCGACGAAGTGATTACCGGTTTCGGCCGTACCGGCAACATGTTTGGTGCTGACACCTTTGGCGTCACCCCGGACCTGATGTGCATCGCCAAGCAAGTCACAAACGGTGCGATCCCGATGGGCGCAGTGATTGCGAGCTCCGAGATCTACCAGACCTTCATGAATCAGCCGACGCCGGAATACGCCGTGGAATTCCCGCACGGTTACACCTACTCGGCGCACCCGGTGGCTTGCGCCGCTGGCCTGGCGGCACTCGACCTGCTGCAAAAGGAAAACCTGGTGCAGAGCGTTGCGGAAGTCGCGCCGCATTTCGAAAACGCGCTGCATGGCCTGAAAGGCTCGAAGCACGTCATCGATATCCGTAACTTCGGCCTGGCCGGTGCGATCCAGATTGCCGGCCGTGACGGCGACGCCATCGTGCGTCCGTTCGAAGCAGGCATGGCCCTGTGGAAAGCCGGGTTCTACGTACGCTTCGGCGGCGACACCCTGCAGTTCGGCCCAACCTTCAACAGCAAGCCGCAAGACCTCGATCGCCTGTTCGACGCGGTCGGCGAAGTGCTGAACAAGCTCGACTGATTTTTCCTTCTATATATACCTAAAAAAACGGGCACTCCTCAACGGGCGCCCGCTGAACAAAAATTCAGGAGTTTTCGATGAGCGTTATTCCGCATTTGATCAATGGCGAACTGGTGACCGAGAACGGTCGCGCGGTTGATGTGTTTAACCCGTCCACCGGTCAGGCTATCCACAAGCTGCCATTGGCCACCCGCGAAACCATCCAGAAAGCCATCGACGCCGCCAAAGCTGCGTTCCCGGCCTGGCGCAATACGCCACCGGCCAAACGTGCCCAGGTGATGTTCCGCTTCAAGCAACTGCTCGAGCAGAACGAAGCGCGCATCTCGCAACTGATCAGCGAAGAACACGGCAAGACCCTTGAAGACGCCGCCGGTGAACTGAAACGCGGTATCGAGAACGTCGAGTTCGCCTGCGCTGCCCCGGAAATCCTCAAGGGTGAGTACAGCCGCAACGTCGGCCCGAACATCGACGCATGGTCGGACTTCCAGCCGCTGGGCATCGTTGCCGGTATCACCCCGTTCAACTTCCCGGCCATGGTGCCGCTGTGGATGTACCCGCTGGCGATCGTCTGCGGCAACTGCTTCATCCTCAAACCGTCCGAGCGTGATCCGAGCTCCACACTGCTGATCGCTCAGTTGTTGCTGGAAGCCGGTCTGCCGAAAGGCGTAATGAGCGTGGTGCACGGTGACAAGACTGCGGTAGACGCGCTGATCGAAGCGCCGGAAGTCAAAGCACTGAGCTTCGTTGGTTCGACGCCGATTGCTGAGTACATTTACGCCGAAGGCACCAAGCGCGGCAAACGCGTTCAGGCGCTGGGCGGCGCGAAGAACCACGCGGTGCTGATGCCGGATGCCGATCTGGATAACGCAGTCAGCGCACTGATGGGCGCTGCGTACGGTTCGTGCGGCGAGCGTTGCATGGCGATCTCGGTTGCCGTGTGTGTTGGCGATCAAGTTGCGGATGCGTTGGTGGCGAAACTGGTTCCACAGATCCAGGCGTTGAAGATCGGTGCCGGTACTTCGTGCGGTCTGGACATGGGGCCGCTGGTGACCGGTCAGGCGCGTGACAAGGTCAGTGGGTATGTCGATGACGGCGTGGCGGCGGGCGCGACCCTGGTGGTCGACGGTCGTGGTTTCAGCGTCGCCGGTCATGAAGAAGGTTTCTTCCTCGGCGGTTGCCTGTTCGACAACGTCACTCCAGAGATGCGCATCTATAAAGAAGAGATCTTCGGGCCGGTACTGTGCATTGTTCGCGTCAACAGCCTGGAAGAGGCAATGCAACTGATCAACGATCACGAATACGGCAACGGTACCTGCATCTTCACCCGTGACGGTGAAGCGGCGCGTCTGTTCTGCGACGAGATCGAAGTCGGCATGGTGGGCGTCAACGTGCCGTTGCCGGTACCCGTGGCTTATCACAGCTTCGGCGGCTGGAAGCGTTCGCTGTTCGGCGACCTGCATGCCTACGGCCCGGATGGTGTGCGTTTCTACACTCGTCGCAAGGCAATCACTCAGCGTTGGCCGCAGCGTGCGAGCCATGAAGCGTCACAGTTCGCTT
>NZ_JAEKEE010000002.1:0-2500 GCF_016651275.1 Pseudomonas sp. TH08
AAAACAAAACCCCAACTGCTTTCGCAATTGGGGTTTCGGAATTTAATCTTGACGATGACCTACTCTCACATGGGGAAACCCCACACTACCATCGGCGATGCATCGTTTCACTGCTGAGTTCGGGATGGGATCAGGTGGTTCCAACGCTCTATGGTCGTCAAGAAATTCGGGTACTGACTCGTGACCAGATGGCCTCGCTTCAGCAAATTGGGTATGTGACAGCTTACGGTGTTTGTGAACATCGAACTTTCGGTTCGTTTCGTCTTCACACACCGCAACTCTGGCCTTTCGACGCAAATTGCTTGGGTGTTATATGGTCAAGCCTCACGGGCAATTAGTATTGGTTAGCTCAACGCCTCACAGCGCTTACACACCCAACCTATCAACGTCGTAGTCTTCGACGGCCCTTCAGGGAACTCAAGGTTCCAGTGAGATCTCATCTTGAGGCAAGTTTCCCGCTTAGATGCTTTCAGCGGTTATCTTTTCCGAACATAGCTACCCGGCAATGCCACTGGCGTGACAACCGGAACACCAGAGGTTCGTCCACTCCGGTCCTCTCGTACTAGGAGCAGCCCCTCTCAAATCTCAAACGTCCACGGCAGATAGGGACCGAACTGTCTCACGACGTTCTAAACCCAGCTCGCGTACCACTTTAAATGGCGAACAGCCATACCCTTGGGACCGGCTTCAGCCCCAGGATGTGATGAGCCGACATCGAGGTGCCAAACACCGCCGTCGATATGAACTCTTGGGCGGTATCAGCCTGTTATCCCCGGAGTACCTTTTATCCGTTGAGCGATGGCCCTTCCATACAGAACCACCGGATCACTAAGACCTACTTTCGTACCTGCTCGACGTGTCTGTCTCGCAGTCAAGCGCGCTTTTGCCTTTATACTCTACGACCGATTTCCGACCGGTCTGAGCGCACCTTCGTACTCCTCCGTTACTCTTTAGGAGGAGACCGCCCCAGTCAAACTACCCACCATACACTGTCCTCGATCCGGATAACGGACCTGAGTTAGAACCTCAAAGTTGCCAGGGTGGTATTTCAAGGATGGCTCCACGCGAACTGGCGTCCACGCTTCAAAGCCTCCCACCTATCCTACACAAGCAAATTCAAAGTCCAGTGCAAAGCTATAGTAAAGGTTCACGGGGTCTTTCCGTCTAGCCGCGGATACACTGCATCTTCACAGCGATTTCAATTTCACTGAGTCTCGGGTGGAGACAGCGCCGCCATCGTTACGCCATTCGTGCAGGTCGGAACTTACCCGACAAGGAATTTCGCTACCTTAGGACCGTTATAGTTACGGCCGCCGTTTACCGGGGCTTCGATCAAGAGCTTCGCGTTAGCTAACCCCATCAATTAACCTTCCGGCACCGGGCAGGCGTCACACCCTATACGTCCACTTTCGTGTTTGCAGAGTGCTGTGTTTTTAATAAACAGTCGCAGCGGCCTGGTATCTTCGACCGGCATGAGCTTACGGAGCAAGTCCTTCACCCTCACCGGCGCACCTTCTCCCGAAGTTACGGTGCCATTTTGCCTAGTTCCTTCACCCGAGTTCTCTCAAGCGCCTTGGTATTCTCTACCCAACCACCTGTGTCGGTTTGGGGTACGGTTCCTGGTTACCTGAAGCTTAGAAGCTTTTCTTGGAAGCATGGCATCAACCACTTCGTCATCTAAAAGATAACTCGTCATCAGCTCTCGGCCTTAAGATCCCGGATTTACCTAAGATCTCAGCCTACCACCTTAAACTTGGACAACCAACGCCAAGCTGGCCTAGCCTTCTCCGTCCCTCCATCGCAATAACCAGAAGTACAGGAATATTAACCTGTTTTCCATCGACTACGCTTTTCAGCCTCGCCTTAGGGACCGACTAACCCTGCGTCGATTAACGTTGCGCAGGAAACCTTGGTCTTTCGGCGTGGGTGTTTTTCACACCCATTGTCGTTACTCATGTCAGCATTCGCACTTCTGATACCTCCAGCAAGCTTCTCAACTCACCTTCACAGGCTTACAGAACGCTCCTCTACCGCATCATCCGAAGATGATACCCGTAGCTTCGGTGTATGGTTTGAGCCCCGTTACATCTTCCGCGCAGGCCGACTCGACTAGTGAGCTATTACGCTTTCTTTAAAGGGTGGCTGCTTCTAAGCCAACCTCCTAGCTGTCTAAGCCTTCCCACATCGTTTCCCACTTAACCATAACTTTGGGACCTTAGCTGACGGTCTGGGTTGTTTCCCTTTTCACGACGGACGTTAGCACCCGCCGTGTGTCTCCCATGCTCGGCACTTGTAGGTATTCGGAGTTTGCATCGGTTTGGTAAGTCGGGATGACCCCCTAGCCGAAACAGTGCTCTACCCCCTACAGTGATACATGAGGCGCTACCTAAATAGCTTTCGAGGAGAACCAGCTATCTCCGAGCTTGATTAGCCTTTCACTCCGATCCACAGGTCATCCGCTAACTTTTCAACGGTAGTCGGTTCGGTCCTCCAGTTAGTG
>NZ_JAEKEE010000002.1:7500-832566 GCF_016651275.1 Pseudomonas sp. TH08
TGTTTAAGGCAACGTTCCATGCGCCGGCGATCCTGCACGCCTCGCCCACCCAATCGCTCCAGACTCTGGCCCAACTCCCGCTCGACAATCGCCGTGAACAGCGCGTCCTTAGATGAGAAATGGCTGTAGAACGCTGCGCCACTCAGGCCGATCGCTTTCATCAAGCCATCGACGCCGACTGTGGAAAAACCAGATCTCTTGGCGGACAACGCACTGCTTTCCAACAGCTTCTCTCTGGTTTCCAGCTTGTGACTGGCGGAGTAACGCATGTGTTTTCCCTCGACATTGACTCGCTTGACGTTGTCGAAATCCTAGCATAACGTTCGTTCACTTAACGATCGTTTACTAAAGGGATCTACCCATGAATAACAAGAAGGTCGTATTGGTTGTCGGCGCGGGTGACGCTACCGGCGGGGCGATTGCAAAGCGCTTTGCCAAGGAAGGATTCATCGCCTGCGTCACACGGCGCAGCGCCGACAAATTGCAGCCTTTAGTCGACGCCATTCAGGCAGAGGGTGGCGAAGCTCACGGTTTTGCCTGCGACGCGCGTAAGGAAGAAGACGTTATTGCGTTGATTGAGGACATCGAGGCCCGCGTCGGGCCAATCGAAGCATTCGTCTTCAACATCGGCGCCAACGTGCCCTGCAGCATTCTCGAGGAGACCGCACGCAAGTATTTCAAAATCTGGGAAATGGCCTGTTTCTCTGGTTTCCTCAACGCTCGTGAAGTGGCCAAGCGCATGGTCACTCGCCAGCGCGGGACGATTCTATTCACCGGCGCAACCGCCGGACTTCGAGGTGCCTCGGGGTTTGCGGCATTTGCCGGTGCCAAACACGGTATTCGTGCCTTGGCGCAGAGCATGGCGCGTGAACTCGGGCCGATGAACATCCATGTCGCCCATGTGGTGGTCGATGGCGCCATCGATACCGACTTCATCCGCAACAGTTTCCCCGAGAAGTACGCGACCAAAGATCAGGACGGCATCCTCAACCCCGAACACATCGCCGAAAACTATTGGTACCTGCACCGCCAGCCTCGGGACGCATGGACCTTCGAGCTGGATCTGCGTCCCTGGAATGAACGCTGGTAAGCCCTCCCCCCTTCATAACAATAAAGAGAGCAGACAAATAATGACGAAGACCGTGGAGTTCTATTTTGACCTCGGCAGCCCTGCCACTTACCTGGCGTACACCCAACTGCCGAAGATCTGCGCCGAGACCGGCAGCCAGTTGATCTACATTCCGATGCTGCTGGGCGGCGTATTCAAAGCCACTGGCAATGCGTCACCGGCAATGATTCCGGCCAAGGGCCGCTACATGTTCGAGGATCTGGATCGCTACGCCAAACGCTACAGCGTGCCCTTGAAATTCAACCCACACTTTCCGATCAACACGTTGATGCTGATGCGCGCGGTCACTGGCATCCAGTTGCATCACCCGGAACGCTTTCAGGCATTTATCGATTGCCTGTTTGTTGCACTTTGGGTTGAAGGTCGCAGCCTGGATGAACCACAAACGGTGGCGGCCGTGCTGAGTGAACACGGTTTCGACCCGCATGAAGTACTGGCGCTGAGCAACGACGAAGCCGTCAAGGCCACCCTCAAGACCAATACGGAAACAGCGGTTAAACGCGGGGTGTTTGGCGCGCCGAGCATGTTTGTCGGCAGCCAATTGTTCTTCGGTCAGGATCGACTCGACTTCGTCGAAGAGGCATTGCGCCACAACTCGATCTAAGCCACCGCTCGAGCGCTGACGTCAGCGCCCGAGCGTCGACTGCTTAAATAGCGGCAGTGCGGGTATTCAGCCACGCCAGCGCAGCGCCATCGAGCAACGGACTCAAACGCTCACGCACTTCGGCGTGGTAGGCGTTGAACCACTGTTTTTCTTCTTCAGTCAGCAACGCAGGCACCAGGCACCGCGTGTCAATCGGGCACAGTGTCAGAGTTTCAAACTTGAGGAACTCACCGAACTCGCTGCTGCCCGCTTCGCGGTTCATCGCCAGGTTCTCGATGCGCACACCCCAACGGCCAGGACGATAAGTGCCCGGCTCGATCGATGTGATCATGCCCGCTTGCATGGCAGTGTGAGGCGCCGCTGCGGCCTGATAGGCGATAACCTGCGGACCTTCGTGAACGTTGAGGAAATAGCCAACACCATGCCCGGTGCCGTGTCCGTAATCGACATTGTCAGCCCAGATCGGCGCACGCGCGATGGCATCCAGCAGCGGCGACAGAATGCCTTTCGGGAACTGTGCCCGCGACAACGCAATCACGCCTTTCAACACGCGCGTGCAGTCACGCTTCTGCTCTTCAGTCGGTGTACCGACCGGTACCATCCGCGTGATATCGGTCGTGCCGCCCAGGTATTGACCACCCGAGTCGATCAACAACAGGCCATCGCCCTCGATCACCGCGTGCTCTTCTTCCGTGGCGTGATAGTGCGGCATCGCGCCATTGGCGTTGAACGCGGCGATGGTGTTGAAACTCAGCGACACATAGTCCGGACGACGCTCACGGGCGGCCGTGAGTTTCTCGTCGATGGTCAACTCGGTAATGCGTTCGCGCCCCCAGGCTGATTCCAGCCAGGCAAAGAATTCGCACAGCGCCGCACCGTCCTGCTCCATCGCCTGACGGATATGCCTGGCGTCGGCTTCACTTTTCTGCGACTTGGCCAACGTTGTCGGATTGAGCCCTTCGACCAGTTTCACGCCGCTGTCGAGGTTATCCAGCAAACCGCTGGTGACGCGTGCCGGATCCACCAGCAAGCTCGCGCCGCTCGGTACCGCACGCAGTGCATCCGCGACTTCGCTGTAGTCGCGCAACGTCACGCCATCCTTTTCAAGCACTGCGCGCAAATCAGCATCGACTTTGCTCAATGCCACGAACAGCGTGGCTTGCTGTTGGTTGATCAACGCAAACGAAACAAACACCGGGTTGAACGAGACATCACCGCCGCGCAGGTTGAACAGCCAGGCGATATCGTCAAGGGTGGCGATGAAATGCCAGTCAGCTCCGCGCGCCTGCAAGGTTTCGCGCAGTTTGGCGAGTTTCTCGCCACGGCTGACGGTCGCTTGCGGCGGCAGATGCTGATAGATCGGCGCGTTGGGAAGACTCGGGCGATCGCTCCAGACTTCCTGCAACAGATCGATGTCGGTGCGCAGGCGCGCGCCGCGTGCTTCGAGTTTGCTGCTCAACGTACGCGCCGAGGCCACGGCCATCACCGCGCCGTCGACGGCGACCACGCCACCTTCCGGCGTCTGTTCGGCCAGCCAGTCCAGCGGGCTCGGTTGACCCGGTTGCAGCTTGACCAGTTCGATACCGCTGCCGTTGAGTTCCTTGGTCGCCTGTTCCCAGTAGCGACTGTCGGCCCAGACTCCGGCGAAATCCCCGGTAACGATCAACGTGCCGACCGAACCATGAAAGCCCGACAGCCACTGCCGGCCCTGCCAGTAACCCGGCAGATATTCTGACAAATGCGGGTCGGCAGACGGCACCAACAGTGCGTGAATGCCTTCGCGACGCATCAGTTCACGGGTGTGCGCCAAGCGCTGGGGCACCGATCCTTCGGTCGAGGTCTGGGTACTCATCATGTCTCCTGCTAATCACTTCATCGTTATTGTTCGTAGCCGTTGATTCGGCTCGTTTAAAGCCCTGTCGCCCAGAATGCCGGAGCACTGGCGCAGGCGGTCTTGATCAGTTCGCCAGCCTTGTCGATATCCGCGGCGGTGGTGAAACGGCCGAGGCTCAAGCGAATGGTGCGTCCGGCCAGATGCGCGTCATGTCCCAGCGCCAATAACACGTGAGATGGCGCATTACTGGCGGAATTACAGGCCGAAGTCGCGGAAAACGCGATCGAATGGCTCAGCGCGGTGCTGTTGAACTCACCCTCGCTGAACGTCAGGCTCAAGGTGTGCGGGATACGTTGGCCAACGCTGCCATTGAGGCGCACGCCGGGCAGACTCAGCAGTTGTTCGAGCAAACGCTCGCGCAAAGCGACGATGGTTTTTTTCTCTTCATCAAACGCCGATGCGGCCAAGGCAAACGCCGCGCCCATGCCGGCAATCTGGTGGGTTGCCAAAGTCCCGGAACGCAAGCCACCTTCGTGACCGCCACCGTGAATCTGGGCGTGCAAACGTTGCTGCGCTCGCGGGCCGACATACAACGCACCAATGCCTTTGGGCCCATAGAGTTTGTGCGCCGAAAACGACATCAGGTCGACCGGCCACTGCGCCAGATCGATCGCGACTTTGCCGGCGCCCTGCGCCGCATCGACGTGGAACAGCGCCCCGCGACTGCGCACCACTTCACCAATGGCCTGCACATCGTTGACGGTGCCCAGCTCATTGTTGACCAGCATCAGCGACACCAGAAAGGTGTCGTCACGCATGGCTTCACTGACCGCTTGCGGCGTAATCAGGCCTTCGGCGTCCGGCACCAGATAGGTCACGGCGACGCCGCCGTCCTGCAACTGGCGGGCGGTATCAAGGATGGCTTTGTGTTCGATCTGACTGGTGATGATGTGGCCGCCAGGCACACCGCGCGCCTGGGCCACGCCTTTGAGGGCGAGGTTGTTGGACTCGGTCGCACCGGAAGTCCAGACGATCTGTTCGGCCTGGGCACCGACCAGTTCGGCGACCTGCCGGCGGGCCTGCTCGACCGTGTGCCAGGCTTGCTGGCCGAAGGCGTGGGAGCTTGAGGCCGGGTTGCCGAAATTACCGTGAAACCCCAGACACTCGATCATCACCTGGATGACCCGCTCGTCCACCGGGGTGGTGGCGGCGTAATCGAAATACAACGGACGTGTGTTCATAAAAGACTCGCAGAGCGTGTTCCGGGATCAGGAGGCTCGTGTCTGCAAACGGCACAACGCAGCCTTGTGAGCTGCGCGTTGGTTCGAGAGCGTCATCAATACCTGATCGGATGCCGTTAAAGAAGAACAACTTCATTTAAAAGTGCGTAGGAACGCTCCTGAAGCCGAGCTTAACAGGCATCGGGCCGGCGGTTGAAGCAATGCGTCAGTGAAAGCTTTCGAGAAGTAACGGGTACAGCGAAATCACCAGCAGTGCGGCCATGCCCCAGTTGAACACGCGCAACCAGCGCGGATCCTTCAGCACATTGCGCAACAAAGTGCCGCAGGCTGCCCAGACGCCAACACTTGGCAGGTTGATGATGGCAAACACCGCAGCGATCACTATCACGTTAGTGAAATAACCCTGCATCGGCGTGTAAGTGCTGATGGCACCAATGGCCATGATCCACGCTTTGGGATTGACCCATTGAAACGCCGCAGCGCCGAGGTAACTGATCGGTTTGGCTTCGCCTTGCGCGCTGTCGCCGACCGGGCCCGAGTGAGCGATTTTCCACGCCAGGTACAGCAGATACGCCGCGCCGACGTAGCGCAGCACGGAATAGAGAACGGGATAGCTCTGAAACACCGCGCCCAAGCCAAAACCCACCGCCACCACCAACACGAAGAAGCCACAGGTGATGCCAAGCATATGGGGGATGGTGCGGTTGAAGCCGAAATTCACGCCCGATGCCAGCAGCATGGTGTTGTTGGGCCCCGGTGTAATCGAGGTGACAAGGGCGAACAGGGCAAAGCCCAACAGCAGATCAAGCGAGAGGGTCATGGCAAGCAATCCATCAGGGTCATTCAGGTGTTGACCCTATCCCACGCGGCCCGGCAAACCCACGGACAGTTGGGTAAAACTTCTGGCAGTACAGTTTGTTATCAGCTTGGCCGGCCATGCAGCTGTACGGCAAGCTCAGCGCTCATTTCAGCTTTTTTGTCGAAGTGCGACTGGCCGAGCAATTGGGCTTTTTTCGCGTGGTATTCGTCGAAGGACAGGCCGCTGCGGTTCAGTGCCTCCATCGCCAGCTCTTGGGATTCTTCTGCGGTGTAGGGCCGCAATTCCGGGGAAACATGGCTGGCACATCCGGCGAGTACGGAAACGGCAAGCATCAGAGAAACAGTCAGTAAATGATTCATGGGAGCGTCCTGGCGAGCAATGGGGGTTGATGGAGCAAGGCTACGCCCGGCAAAGCTCGCGCAAAAATCAACGCTCTCAATAGTGGCTATCAGAAATTCGACACGCTTGTTCTTATATCTCCAAAAGATCTATAAATATCGATTAAGGTTCTTTTACGGAATAACCATCAGCCTTTATAAATCCCCTCATGCGCTCGGCACTGTTGCTCCAGCAACTGTTGCCCAGCCAACAGCAATTCAACAAACCGCGCTGAAACTCACACACGCAGGCTTTGGCATAGCGCTGTAAGCCCCGTAAACCGGGACTCACAGGAATTGGTACAGCACTTGCTCAAGTCCAGTGACTCATTCACTGCTCACTGAGCAACTGTTGAAAAAGGAATTGATCATGTCGCGTCCCCTGAAAGTCGTCGCCTTGTCCGGTGGCACCTGGCGTCCTTCTCGCACATTGGTGCTGACCCAAGCGCTGTTGTCCGAACTGTCCGGGCATTTGCCGATCGAGAGCCATTTGATCGAACTCGGCGATATCGCCCGCCCGCTCGGCAGTGCCCTCTCGCGTCAAGAGCTGAGCGCTGAAGTCGAGGCCGAGTTGCAAGCCATCGAACAGGCCGATCTGCTGATCGTTGCCGCGCCGGTGTATCGCGGCTCATATCCGGGCCTGCTCAAGCATCTGTTCGACCTGATCGACCTCAATGCACTGATCGACACCCCGGTGCTGCTCGCAGCCACCGGTGGCAGCGAACGGCACGCGCTGGTCCTCGATCATCAGTTGCGCCCACTGCTGAGCTTCTTCCAGGCCGTCACCCTGCCGATTGGCGTGTACGCCACCGAAGCCGATTTCGCCGATTACCAGATCACCAGCGAAGCGCTGAAAGCACGCATTCGCCTGGCCGCCGAACGCGCTGCGCCGCTGTTCGCTACGCAAATCAAACCGTTGCTGAAGATCGCCTGAGGAGTCGTGCATGGATGTTTTCTGGTTTCTGCCGACCCACGGCGACGGCCACTATCTGGGCACCACCCAAGGTGCGCGCCCGGTCACGCTGAACTATCTGAAACAGGTTGCGCAGGCCGCCGACAGCCTCGGCTATCACGGTGTGCTGATCCCCACCGGGCGTTCTTGCGAGGACTCCTGGGTAATCGCCTCGGCGCTGGTGCCTTTGACCGAGCGCCTGCGCTATCTGGTGGCGATTCGGCCGGGGATCATTTCGCCCACCGTTTCGGCGCGGATGGCGGCGACGCTGGATCGCCTGTCCAACGGCCGCTTGCTGATCAACGTGGTGACCGGTGGTGATCCGGACGAAAACCGTGGCGACGGCAGTTTCCTCAGCCACAGTGAACGCTACGAAGTCACCGATGAATTCCTGAAAATCTGGCGCCGGGTGCTGCAAGGCGAGGCGGTGGATTTCGACGGCAAGCACTTGAAAGTGCAGAACGCCAAAGCACTGTATCCACCGGTGCAAAAGCCCTACCCGCCGCTGTACTTCGGCGGCTCGTCAGATGCCGCGCATGATCTGGCGGCAGAACAGGTCGACGTTTACCTGACCTGGGGCGAACCACCGGCAGCGGTCGCGGAAAAACTCGCCGATGTGCGCGAACGCGCAGCGCGCCATGGCCGCAAGGTGAAGTTCGGCATTCGGCTGCACGTGATCGTGCGCGAGACTGCCGAAGAGGCATGGAAAGCCGCGGACAAACTGATCGAACACATCAGCGACGAGACCATTGAGGCCGCGCAGAAATCTTTTTCGCGCTTCGACTCCGAGGGTCAGCGGCGCATGGCGGCGCTGCACGACGGTCGCCGCGACAACCTGGAAATCGCCCCGAACCTGTGGGCCGGCGTCGGCCTGGTGCGCGGCGGTGCGGGAACTGCACTGGTCGGCGATCCGCAGCAAGTGGCGGCGCGGATCAAGGAATACGCAGATCTGGGTATCGAGAGTTTCATCTTCTCCGGCTATCCGCACCTGGAAGAGGCTTACCGCTTTGCCGAACTGGTGTTCCCGCTGCTGCCAGAGCCCTACGCGAGCCTGGCCGGGCGCGGCGTGACCAACCTCACCGGGCCGTTTGGCGAAATGATCGCCAACGACGTACTCCCGGCCAAAGTCTGACCCAAATCCCTTAAGAAGTTGCCGCAGGCTGCAATCTTTGCCTTTGATTTTTTAACAACAGATCAAAGGATCGCAGCCTGCGGCAGCTCCTACAGGGGCTGTTTGAATTTAGGAGTGTGGGTGTGACTGCCAAACCACAAAGTACCCTTTTGTCCCCGTTACAGACCGCGCGCCAACTGGCCGCCGAGTTCGCCCTCACCGCCGTCGAACGCGACGAACGTGGCGGCACACCGAAAGCCGAGCGTGATGCCCTGCGCGACAGCGGCCTGTTGGGTCTGAGCATTCCCACCCGTTACGGTGGCCTCGGTGCGAGCTGGAGCGAAACCCTGCAAATCGTCCGCGAGTTCACCAAGGTCGACAGTTCCATCGCGCATGTCTTCGGATTTCATCATTTGATGCTGGCCACCGTGCGTTTGTTTTCCCGACCGGAGCAATGGCAGCCGTGGTTCGAGCAGACCGCCCGGCAGAACTGGTTCTGGGGCAACGCGCTCAACCCGCTCGACACCCGCACCGTGGTCAAGGATTTCGGCGGTTGGCGCGAGTTTTCCGGCAAGAAGAGTTTCTGCTCTGGCGCCAGCGACTCGCAAATGCTGATCGCCTCGGCGGTCGATGAAAGCGCCGGTGGCAAATTGCTGATCGCCGCGATTCCGAGCGGGCGCAGCGGCATCACCTTGCACAACGACTGGAACAACATCGGCCAGCGCCAGACCGACAGCGGCAGTGCGACATTTGAACGGGTACGGGTGGAAGAGTCGGAATTGCTCCTCGATCCCGGCCCCCTGAGCACGCCTTTCGCCTGCCTGCGGCCGCTGATCGCGCAATTGACGTTCACGCATATGTTTCTCGGGATTGCCGAAGGCGCTTTCGAAGAAGCGCGGCAATACACCCTCAATGAAACCCGCCTCTGGCATAGATCTTCGGCGCGCAGCGTGCGCGAAGATCCTTACGTGCTCGCGCATTACGGCGAGTTCTGGGTTGCGCTGGAAGGTATTCGTTTATTGGTCGAACGCGCAGCGACATTGCTCGATGAGGCGTGGGCCAAAGGTGCGAACCTCAGTGCTGAAGAACGCGGTCATGTGGCCACGGCGATTGCCACGGCCAAAGTCGCTGCCAGCCGTCAGGGCCTGGAGATTTGCAGTCGCTTGTTCGACGTCACGGGTGCGCGTTCGACTCACGCCTCCCTGCGACTGGATCGCCACTGGCGCAACCTGCGCACGCAAACCCTGCACGACCCGCTGGATTACAAACTCCACGAGCTGGGTGACTGGGCGCTGAACCAGGCGCTGCCGGTGCCGACGTTCTATTCCTGATCCTGCCTGTATTTGAACTGAAGAGAAGGACGAGCCCATGCAACTGCTGACCCTACCGCCCTCACCCGCTCTGGCCACGTCGATTCGCGCCACCGCGCAGGTATTCGAAGACCCCAAGTCCCAGGCCCTGCTCGCGCATTTGCAGCAAGTCGCCCCGAGCGAAGCCAGTGTGCTGATCATCGGCGAGACCGGCACCGGCAAGGAGTTGGTGGCGCGGCATATTCATAACCTGAGCAATCGGCGCCACCGACCGTTTATTGCGGTGAACTGCGGTGCGTTCTCCGAATCGCTGGTGGAAGCGGAATTATTCGGTCATGAAAAAGGCGCCTTTACCGGCGCCTTGAGTGCCAAGGCTGGCTGGTTCGAGGAAGCGGACGGCGGCACCTTGTTTCTCGACGAGATCGGCGATCTGCCGATGGCGATTCAGGTAAAACTGTTGCGCGTGTTGCAGGAACGCGAAGTGGTGCGGCTCGGCTCGCGCAAAAGCATTGCCATCGATGTGCGCGTGTTGGCGGCGACCAACGTGCAACTGGAGAAAGCCATCAATGCCGGGAATTTCCGCGAGGATCTGTACTACCGGCTCAATGTGGTCAATCTGGAATTGAGCCCGCTGCGCGAGCGTCCCGGCGATATCCTGCCGCTGACCCGGCACTTCATCGAAGCCTACAGCCAGCGCTTGGGATATGGACGCGTGGTCATCAGCCCCGGCGCCGAACACAAACTGCGCGGCTACAGTTGGCCGGGCAACATCCGCGAGCTGGAAAACGTCATTCATCACACGCTACTGATCTGCCGCAACGGCGTGATCGAACGCGATGATTTGCGTCTGTCGAATTTGCGCATCGAGCGCCCGGACGATCACCACGCCAGCACCACCGATTCACCGGAGGCATTACTTGAGCAGGCGTTTCAGAAACTCTTCGCGCAGCAGGCCGGCGCGTTGCACGAAAAAGTCGAAGACGCCTTGCTGCGCGCCGCCTATCGTTTCTGCCATTACAACCAGGTGCATACCGCTGCGTTGCTCGGTCTCAGCCGTAACGTCACGCGCACGCGGCTGATCAAGATCGGCGAACTGGCGGTGAACAAGCGCCGACTCACGGAAAACCTGCACGGTGAGCGACTGATTCAGTTGTCGATTTAACCGACCAGGTTGCAGTGCAACGCATCATCGTGACTGCGGGCGATGCTGCTCAACACCTGGAAAGAATTGAACGTAATGGTTCGCGCCTGATGGGCGTGGATCAATTGCCAGAAGTCTTGCTCGCCGCTTTCAAAACTGCGGAACGCCGCCTCCCCTGCTTCGCGGCTTTGCCATTGCAACAAACTCAACACTCGCCGTCCGTCGTCGCTGGCCTGCACGCTGGCGCTGACAAAACCTTCGTAGCGCTGGGCCAGACGTTCGCTCTGCACTGACAGCGCGCTGACCAGCGCCCGTTGCTGGCGAGGCTCGATCTCGAATTCGATCAACTGGGTGAAGCTGCGGTTTTTCGCTGATGTTTGCATGAAAGTCCCCACTTATCGGTAAGGCGAATCTTGCGACTCGAAGAAGCGCAGGGTAAAACCTCTAGTTAAGTCAAGGTCAAGGGCTGTTTTCAGATGATCAGCAAAGAAACCGTGCACAAACAGCTAACAGTCGGCGAAGTCGCAGCACGCAGCGGTGTCGCGGTCACCGCCCTGCACTTTTATGAATCCAAGGGCTTGATCAAGAGTCAGCGCAATGCCGGCAATCAACGGCGCTATGCGCGTACCGTGTTGCGCCGGGTGGCGCTGATCAAAGTGGCGCAACGTCTGGGCATACCGTTGGCGGAGATTGGCGAGGCACTGAAAATTCTGCCTGATGATCGCGCGCCGACGGCGGCGGATTGGCGGGTGTTGTCCGAGCAGTGGCGGCGGGAACTGGATGAGCGGATCGAGCAGTTGACGCTGCTGCGTGACCGGCTCAACGGCTGCATCGGCTGTGGGTGTTTGTCGATGGAAGCCTGCCCGTTGCGCAATCAGGGCGATGTGCTTGGGGAACAGGGGCCGGGGCCGCACTTTCCAACCTGAATGTCCTTGGGTAGATACAAAACGTGTGGCGAGGGGATTTATCCCCGATGGGTTGCGAAGCAGCCCTAAAATCTGCCGATTCATTCTTTCAGGATTACCGCGCTGGGAGGCCTAGGGGCTGCTTCGCAACCCATCGGGGATAAATCCCCTCACCACAGTTATATAACGGTTCAAAGTGAAGTGACTGCTCGTCGGGCGAAATTCCTGGCCGTGAAGACAGTTCTATAGTGATTCTTCCGCCGATGCGGTGAAGCCGTATTTCGCAAAACAACAATCAGGGAGAACGTCATGAGCGTCAAACCCATTCCCGAGGGATATCACAGCATTACCCCCTATCTCGGCATCCACAAAGCCGCCGAGGCCATCGAGTTCTACAAGAAAGCGTTTGGTGCGACCGAAGTCATGCGCTTATCCATGCCGGACGGCGGCATCGGCCACGCCGAACTGCGCATTGGTGACAGCGCAATCATGCTCGGCTCGCCGTGCGACCAGGGGCCGTTGAGCAATCCGGATCAAGCCGTCTCGGTCGGTTTGCATTTGTACGTGACCGATGTCGACAAATCCTTTCAACGAGCGCTGGAGGCCGGGGCGACGTCGGTGTCCGAGGTCAAGGATCAGTTTTACGGTGATCGCAGCGGGACGTTGAAGGATCCGTATGGACATCTGTGGTTTCTGGCCTCGCGCAAGGAGGATTTGACCGAGGAGCAGATCAAGCAGCGGGCGATGGAGATGTTCAGCCAAGGTTGAATTTGCGCTGTGATCACGGGCCCCTTCGCGAGCAGGCTCGCTCCCACAGAGTTATGCGGGGTGGCATAGATAGCGGTCACACTCGAGATTCCTGTGGGAGCGGGCTTGCCCGCGAAGGGGCCATCACTGACAACACACTTCATGAACCGGCCCATCACGCTTTGCGCCTTGCCCCAAAGCGCGCACCCTTTCAGGATGCAGGCAACAAGAACCCTGAAAAAGGATCAGTCCGATGTTTGCCGGATTTCTCAAAGACCAGCGCCACGTCAACGGTGTCGACATTGCCTATCGCCTCGGCGGCAGCGGGCCGGGTTTGTTGCTGTTGCACGGCCACCCGCAGACGCATGTGATCTGGCACAAGATTGCCGAACAACTGGCCGAGCACTTCACCGTGGTTGCCGCTGACCTGCGCGGTTACGGCGATAGCAGTCGACCGGCCGCTGACGCGCTGCACCTCAATTATTCAAAACGCGAAATGGCCCGCGACAACGTCGAGCTGATGCAATCGCTGGGCTTCGAACAGTTTTCGATCCTCGCCCACGACCGTGGCGCACGCGTCGCCCATCGTCTGGCGCTCGACCACCCCGGCGCCTTGCACCGCATGATGCTGCTGGATATCGCCCCCACGCTGTCGATGTACACGCAAACCAATGAAGCCTTCGCCCGCGCCTACTGGCACTGGTTCTTTCTGATCCGCCCGGCGCCGCTGCCGGAAACCTTGATCGAAGCCGATCCCGAGGCTTATCTGCGCAGCGTGATGGGCAGTCGCAGCGCCGGGCTCAAGCCGTTTACCGATGAAGCGTTCAGCGAATACCTGCGCTGCCTGCAACACCCGGGCAGCGCGCGCGGCATCTGTGAAGACTACCGCGCCAGCGCTGACATCGATCTGCAACACGACCGTGCCGACATCGCCGCCGGGCACCACTTGAGTCTGCCGCTACGGGTTCTGTGGGGCGCCGAAGGCACCGTCGGAAGCTGCTTCGATCCGCTCAGGGAGTGGCAACAAGTGGCCGCCAGCGTCAGCGGCCAGGCCCTGCCCGCCGGCCACTACATCGCCGAAGAAGTACCTGAGTTGTTACTCGCCGAAGCACTGGCTTTCCTGCGCTGAACCCAGCAATACGACACCGATGCTATGCTGGCGGCTTCTGCCGCCAGTGCTCGTTTTGACATGACTCAGAAGAAAGACGCCGTGCCCCTGCCCGAAGACCTGCGCGTGCTGCTCACCGTGATCCGCAAGAACGGTTTCGCTGCCGCCGCCGATGAGTTGGGGCTGTCCCCGGCCTACGTCAGCAAACGCATCCAGATTCTCGAAAGCACCCTCGGCACGCGCCTGTTGCATCGCACCAGTCGCCGCGTGTCGCTGACCGAGGACGGAGAACGCGTGCAGCGCTGGGCGTTGCGCATTCTCGATGATTTCCAGCAACTTCACGACGAACTTGCAGACGCCCACGACAGCCCGCGTGGGCGTCTGCACATCTGCAGCAGTTTCGGTTTTGGCCGCAATCACGTGGCGCCTGCCATTTCATTGCTCGCCGAACGTTACCCGGCATTGGAGATTCGCCTGGACCTGTTTGACCGGGTGGTGGACATTATCAATGAAGGGTTCGATCTGGAGATCCGTGTCGGCGACGATATTCCCGGTCAGCACATCGGTCGGCGCCTGGTCAGCAACCGGCGAGTGTTGTGCGCGGCACCGAGCTATCTGCAACGACGCGGCACGCCGCAGACACTTGATGAGTTGCAGCAACACGATTGCCTGGTGATCAAGGAACGCGACAACGCGTTCGGCATCTGGAATCTGGATCGCGACGGCGCGCAGGAAAGCGTGCGGGTCAGCGGTCCGTTATCCTCGAACAACGGCGAGATAGTCCTGCAATGGGCGCTGGATGGTCGGGGAATGCTGCTGCGCTCGTTATGGGATGTGCAGCCGCTGCTGGCTGACGGACGTCTGGTTCAAGTGCTCAAGGAATACAGTCAGAGTGCCAACGTCTGGGCGGTGTACCCGACGCGACTGGCGCATTCGGGGAAGTTAAGGGCGTGCGTGGAGTTTTTGCAGGAGCATTTCAAAGAACTGTCTATATAGAAGATCAAGGATCGCAGCCTTCGGCAGCTCCTACAGAGGACTCATGTAGGAGCTGCCGAAGGCTGCGATCTTTTTCTTCAATTCAGCCAGGGATTGGCGGCCAGATGCTGACGCTCGAAGGCTTTGATTTGCTCGCGGCGTTGCAAGGTGCTGCCGATGGCGTCCAGGCCCAGCAACAACGCAGTCTTGCGCAGCGTATCAATCTGGAAATCGATCACCGAACCATCGGCCAGACTGATCTGCTGTGCGTCCAGATCGATACTGATCCGCGCAGTGTCCGGCTGATTGATCTGGTGCGCGATCTGCTGCACCTGCGCCTCCTCCAGGGTAATCAGCAACACCCCGTTGCGCTGGCAGTTGTCGTAAAAAATGCCGGCGAAACGGGTGCCGATCAGCGCCCGGATACCCACCTGCTTCAAACCCCAAACGGCGTGCTCGCGACTCGAACCGCAACCAAAATTAGGCCCGACCACCAAGAACGCCGCGTCGCTCCAGGCCGATTGGTTGAGGATGAAGGCCGGATTCGGCGCCCCTGATTCGAGGAACCTCAAATCAAAAAACAGGCCTTTGTCCAATCCCTGGCGATCAATGCCTTTGAGAAATTGTTTGGGCATGATCACATCGGTGTCGATGTTGGCCGCCAGAAATGGCGCAGCGCTGCCACTGACAGTGTCGAAAGGTTGCATGGTTCAAGCCTCCAAAACGAAAGAGCGAACGTCGGTCAAATGCCCGGTTATTGCCGCCGCTGCAACCATGGCCGGACTCATCAGGTGGGTGCGTGCCCCCGCGCCCTGACGTCCTTCGAAGTTACGATTGGTGCTGGAGGCGCAGCGATCACCCGGTGCGAGCACGTCGTCATTCATGGCCAGGCACATCGAGCAGCCGGATTGGCGCCACTCAAAACCGGCGTCGAGGAAAATCTGCGCAAGGCCTTCGTCTTCCGCTTGATTGCGCACCAGGGTTGAGCCGGGCACGATCATGGCGCGAACATGCGCGGCAACACGCTTGCCACGAACCACGCGAGCGACGTCGCGCAAATCTTCAATTCGAGCGTTGGTGCATGAGCCGATGAAGGCGTGGCTGATCACCACGTCGCTCAGCGGCATGCCTGGCGTCAGCCCCATGTAGTCCAGCGCGCGCTGCATGCCTTGGCGAAGAATAAGGTCGGGCTGAGTCGCCGGGTCTGGCACATGACCGCCCACTGGCGCTGCCTGATCGGGGCTGGTGCCCCAGGTGACCATCGGCTCCAGCGCCTGAACGTCGAGTGTCACTTCGCGATCAAAAATCGCCGCGTCGTCACTGCGCAGCTCTCGCCATTTGGCCACGGCTTTTTCCCACAACTCGCCTTGCGGCGCGCGTGGCCTGGGTTGCAGGTAAGCAAAGACTTTGTCATCGGGCGCCATAAATGCGCCGCGTGCGCCGGCTTCCACCGCCATGTTGCAAATGGTCATTCGGGCTTCGACGCTGAGGGCTGCGATCGTTGGGCCAGCGAACTCTATCGCATAGCCCGTGGCACCTGATGCGCCGATTTTTTCGATCAGCGCCATGATGATGTCCTTGGATGTCAGGCCGGCGCCGAGTATCCCGTTGACCGTCACCCGCATCGTTTTCAGGCGCTTGTATACGAGGGTCTGCGATGCCAGCAGATGCTCGATTTCAGACGTGCCGATGCCGAAACCGAATGCGCCCAACGCACCGTACGTCGTGGTGTGACTGTCACCGGCGGCGACCACCATCCCCGGCAATATAAAACCTTGTTCGGGTGCAACCACGTGCTCGATGCCCTGGCGCTTGTCGAGCACGTCGAATAATTCGATCCCGAAGTCACGGCAGTTCTCTTCGAAATACGCAACCTGCTGTGCGCCACCGGCGTCCGGCATCGTCTTGGTTCGCACCGCAGCCGTCGGGTTGACGTGGTCGACGACCGCCAGCGTTGCACTCGGGCGCCAGACGTTGCGACCTGCTTCACGCAAACCACTGAACGCCTGCGGGCTGGTGTATTCGTTGGCGACCTGACGGTCGATGTACAGAAGCACATGGCCCTGATCATCGAGCGGGCAGACAGTGTGGCTATCGATGTGCTTCTGGTAGAGCGTTCTGGGGCTCATCAGGGCGCTCACTCAGGCAATCCGGGTGAGTTCCATCATAGGCAGCAGGGATTCGCCATCAATCGGCAGACAGTGATCGCGTCGTCCATGAATCGTGTTTGATCTGCAGGAGCTGCGGCACGCTGCGATCTTTTGATCCTGAATTTCAAGAGCAAAAGATCGCAGCGTGCCGCAGCTCCTACAAGTTGGCCATGATCAGGGGAACTGCGAAACATTTGCTTTCATATCCCTTTTCGGGATTTGCGTAGCTTATTCGTCCTATAGAGATGCAGGTCGTTCGCGTAGGCAAAAGCCACGGCCGGCCTTTCGAGGACTGCTGTCTGCGAAGCCCGTAGAACCGCGCCCTCCCAACGCTATAAAGACGCGCAATCATGTCGAAGAAATCTCGCTCCAAACTGTGGTTCCTGGTGCACAGCTGGCTCGCATTGCCAATCTGGTTTTTTGTCCTGATCGTCTGTGTCACCGGCACGCTCGCGGTGGTCAGTCAGGAAATCGTCTGGCTGGCCAACCCGCAAATGCGCGCCAGCCAACCCTCTGACGAGGCAAAACCGCTCAGTTATGAGCAGGTGTTGGCCGCGATCAAAAAAGCCGAGCCGCAAACCCTGGTTGAAAGTATCAGCCGACCGGATGAATCGCACTTCGCCCTGGATGTCGCCGTCAGCTACCCCGACGGCCGCTCACAAACGGTCTACGTCAACCCGTACACCGGCGTGATTCAAGGCACCGCACCGGACTTCGACTTCAAGGCCTTTACCCGAGCCCTGCACGGCTGGTGGCTGGTGCCGTTCACCAATGGCTACAGCTGGGGCTGGTATCTGGTGTCGTTCCTCGGTTTGCCGATGCTCGCCTCGCTGGTCACTGGCCTAGTGGTTTACAAGCGATTCTGGAAAGGTTTTCTGCGCCCGACCCTGCGTCTTCGCCACGGCGCACGGATTTTCTGGGGTGACTTCCATCGCCTCAGCGGGATCTGGTCGATCTGGTTCATCGCGGTGATTTCGGTCACCGGCACCTGGTTCCTGATCGAAGCGTTCCTGTACGACAACCAAGTGTCGATCTCGACCGAGCCAATCATTCCGGCGATGGCGCGCGAGGCCGTGCCGATCTCGGCCAACGCCGCACCGCCGCCGCGGATCAGTCTGGATCGCGCAGTGGAAATCGCCGAACAGAAAATCCCTGGTCTGGAAGTCAGCTTCGTCAGCCTGCCGGGCAACGCCTATAGCCACATGAGCGTCGGCGGTCGCGGCTGGTATCCGTTGATGTTCCAGACCGCAACGCTCAACCCGTTCAACGGTGACCTGGCGGCCTCACGACTGCTCAGCGATCGCTCTTCGCTGGAGTTCGTCACCGAATCCATGCGCCCGTTGCACACCGGTGACTTCGGCGGCTTGTGGATCAAGCTGATCTGGTTCTTCTTCGGTCTGCTGTTGAGCATGATGGTGCTCAGCGGTCTGCTGATCTGGACCAAACGCACTGCGCTGGCCACCGCCAATGCGCTCAAGCGCGAAAACAAGAAAAGCCGCAGCGCCCCGGCACAACCGGCCCTCGCCCGTGAAACCTCGGAGGCCAGCCTGTGAGCCAGTCCAGCACCGCCAGCCCGCCGTCACGCCTGAGCCGCTTCTGGCACAAGTGGCGCTTCCATATCAATGTGCTGTTGCTCCTGATCCCGCTGGGCTTCATGCCCAAGTACTTCGCCGACGCGTCGCTATTTCGCGGCGACAGCGGCCTGGGCGAGCGCGAAATCGGCGAAGTCCAGGTCGGGCCGTGGAGCCTGCGCCTGGCCGAACTGCGCAACGAGGCACCGCACTTGAGTGGGCCCTCCGGCTACATGAAAGACTTCAATGCAGCGGTGTGCGATGCCTGCGTCGAACAGGTCAAGGCCACCTATCTGCGCATCGGCAAACCGCGCAGCCTGCGCGCCGCTGGAGTGATTTTCTTCGGTACACCTTATCGCATGGGCAGCCAACTGCCGATTCCGGAAAAGACCAAAGCCGACGCCGAACTGTGGATCACCATGGAAGGCTGGGACGGCAGCATGCATCAGGCCTCGATTCCTCTGAGCCAGGCCTCCCCCGCCACCGTTGCCTGGCTGAACAAACAAGGAGCCAAACCATGACCTGCTCGCAACGCCCTTCCCGTCTGCGGCTGAGTGCCGCGCTGCTGGTGCTGAGCACCGGTTTCAGTGCCAGCGCACTGGCGCACAACCCGATGTGCGAATGCAAAGCCATCGATGCCGAGCAGATCAAATGCACCGGTGGGTTTTCCGATGGCAGCGGCGCGCCGGGCGTAACGCTTGACGTGATCGGCTATGACGAAACGATTCTGCTGCCGGGCAAGCTTGGCGCTGACTCCACCGTGACCTTCAAGAAACCCGGCGCCGAGTTTTATGTGCTGTTCGACGCCGGCCCTGGCCACGTCGTGGAAATCGACCAAGCGGATATCGAGACCCCATGAGTACGCCCACCACTCACGTCGTGCGCCCGGCCGGTGCCGGCCATGAAACCCTCAATGTGCTGCTGTTGTGCCTGCTGATTCTGGCGATTGCCGGCTCCGTGGTCGCCTGGCGCGGGGTTTCCCATGAGCCGGAACCGGTCGCCGGCAACCAACTCGATGCGCGCCGCGACCTCAGCGCCGCCGAACAAGGCATCTATGCCGACCTGCGCGTGACCCTCGACGAAATCCGCCTGTTGCGCGAAGAGCAACACACCCTGCCGACGCCTCAGAACCTCGCGGACGAAGGTTTTGCCCCGTTTGCCCAGGACGCGAGTTCGGTCAGCCGTGGTGGTCATGCCTGGCAATTGCTGGCCGACAGCGCCTATTTCGGCCTTAGCCAGACAACCACCGTTGCCGGCTCGTTCGTGATGCTGCTGAGTGCCGATGACCAGGCTGCGCCGAACATCTGGCTCAACCGCGATGCCAGTCTCCAGGCGCCGACCGAACTGACCGATGCCGCCCTGTCCGCCGCTGGCTGGAAACAGATCGTCGCGCAATACGATGCCGGGGTTACCCGCGAACATCGCCATTGATTCCTCGCCTTCCTCCGAGAGAAGACCGCTTGCCCATGTCTATTTCATTTCCTCGCCGTCCGTTGTTTCGTCTGTTTCTGCTGGGCCTGTGTGCTTGCCTGCTGAGCCCGCTGGCCAGCGCCGATCAAGCCAAACGCCTGCGCATCGGCATCACCCTGCACCCTTATTACAGCTATGTGGCGAACATCGTCGGTGACAAGGCTGATGTCGTGCCGCTGATCCCGGCCGGTTTCAACCCGCACGCCTACGAGCCACGGGCCGAGGACATCAAGCGCATCAGCGGACTGGATGTGATCGTGCTCAACGGCGTCGGCCATGACGACTTTGCCGACCGCATGATCGCCGCCAGCGAAACGCCGAACATCAAAACCATCGAGGCCAACGAGAACGTGCCATTGCTGGCCGCTACCGGCGTCGCCGCGCGCGGTGCCGGCAAAGTGGTCAACCCGCACACGTTCCTGTCGATCAGCGCTTCGATTGCCCAGGTCAACAACATCGCCCGCGAGCTGGGCAAACTCGACCCGGACAACGCCAAGACCTATACCCAGAACGCCCGCGCTTACGGCAAGCGCCTGCGGCAGATGCGCGCCGACGCCTTGGCCAAACTGACGCAGGCGCCGAACGCCGAGCTGCGCGTTGCCACGGTGCATGCGGCTTACGACTATCTGCTGCGCGAGTTTGGCCTGGAAGTGACGGCGGTGGTCGAGCCGGCACACGGCATCGAACCGAGCCCGAGTCAGTTGAAAAAGACCATCGACCAACTGCGCGAACTGGACGTGAAAGTGATCTTCTCGGAGATGGACTTCCCCTCCACTTACGTCGAAACCATTCAACGTGAGTCGGGCGTCAAGCTGTACCCGCTGTCGCACATTTCCTACGGCGAATACACCGCCGACAAGTACGAAAAGGAAATGACCGGCAACCTCAACACCGTGGTTCGGGCGATTCAGGAGTCGGGCGCATGACTGCAAATGAAACACTTTCCGACACCTCAAAATCCCCTGTGGGAGCAAGCCTGCTCGCAAATGCGCTCGATCAGCCAACATCTTTATTGGATGAAATTCCGTCTTCGCGAGCAGGCTCGCTCCCAGAGGTTTCCGGGCCGACTCTGGAGTTCAAGGATGTCAGCCTGACGTTGGGTCGCACGACGATTCTCGACAACGTCACCTTCACCGTGCAGCCCGGCCATGTACACGCGCTGGTCGGCCCGAATGGCGGCGGCAAGAGTTCGCTGATCAAGACCTTGCTCGGGCAAATGCCCCATCAGGGCCAGCTCAGCCTGCAATGGCCCGGCGCGCCCGGCACCATCGGCTATGTGCCGCAGGCGCTGGAATTCGATCGCGGTTTGCCGATGACCGTCGACGACTTCATGGCAGCGATGTGTCAGCGTCGCCCGGCATTTCTCGGTTTGAGCAAGCACTACGCCGGCGCCATCGGCGAGGCGCTGGAACGGGTCGGCATGCAGGACAAACGCAAACGGCGCATGGGCGCACTGTCCGGTGGTGAACGTCAACGCGTGTTGCTCGCCCAAGGCCTGATCCCTGCCCCGCAATTGCTGGTACTGGATGAACCGATGTCGGCCCTCGATGAGGCCGGGATCCAGGTGTTCGAACGCCTGCTCGGCGACTGGCGCGCGGCGGGCATCACCGTGTTGTGGATCGAACACGATCTGGAAGCGGTCGGGCGTCTGGCTGATCGCGTCACCGGCCTGAACCGTCGCGTGCTGTTCGATTCCACGCCACAACAGGCACTGACCCCGGAACGTCTGCTGAGCCTGTTTTCGACCCATCCACGGAGCGCTGTCTGATGAGTTATGAAGCCTTTCGTTTGATGGTGCAGGGCTGGGCCTCCTCCGGGTATCTGCCGGAAGCGCTCGCCTATGGTTTTGTCGTCAATGCCTTGCTCGCCGGCCTGTTGATCGGCCCGGTGCTTGGAGGCCTCGGCACACTGGTGGTGGTAAAGCGCTTCGCGTTTTTCTCCGAAGCCGTCGGTCACGCGGCGCTGACCGGCGTGGCCATTGGCATTCTGCTCGGCGAACCCTACACCGGTCCGTACGGCAGCCTGTTCGGCTACTGCCTGTTGTTCGGCATCCTGCTCAACTATCTGCGCAACCGTACCGGTCTGGCGCCGGATACCTTGATTGGTGTGTTCCTCTCGGTTTCTCTGGCGTTGGGCGCGAGCCTGCTGCTGATTCTGGCGGGCAAGATCAACGTACACATTCTGGAGAACGTGCTGTTCGGTTCGGTCTTGACGGTCAACGGCAATGACCTGGCGGTGCTGGCCATCGTCGGTACGCTGGTCATGGCGCTGGCGCTGCCGTTGTACAACCGCATAATGCTCGCCAGTTTCAACCCACAACTGGCCGCGGTGCGCGGGGTGGCGGTGAAGACCCTGGATTATCTGTTTGTGATTCTGGTGACGCTGATCACCGTGGCGGCGGTGAAAGTCATCGGCGCGATTCTGGTCGGGGCGTTGCTGGTGATTCCGGCGGCGGCGGCGCGTTTGCTCAGCCAGTCGCTGAAAGGCTTTTTCTGGTGTTCGGTATTGATCGCCACCGTCAGCACCTTGTGCGGGATTCTCGCGCCGATCGTCTTCGATCTGCCGATTCCGTCCGGCGCCGCGATCATTCTGGTCGCCGGCATTGCCTTCGCCCTCGCCGCCATCGCGCGCGGGGTTGTCCCGAGCCTGAAAGGGAATCTTGGATAAATGACTTTTTCATTGCGCAAACTGACCCTGGCCATGGCCCTTTGCGGCGTGGTCAGCACACCCTTGATTGCCGCCGACAGCAGCAAACCGCTGCGGGTGCTGGCCTCGTTGCCAATTACCTACGGCCTGGGCGAGGTGCTGCTCAAAGGCACCGACATCAAGCTCGAACGTGCAGCGCCGGCGAACTTGCCGGGCAGTCGCCAGACCGCCTATTTCACCGGGCGTGGTGCACCAGCGCTGAGCAAGCTGGCGAACGATGCCGACGCGGTGATTGGCGTGCGCTCGCTGTGGTCTGATGACCCGCTGTACCCGATTGCCCGTCGCAGCAACATTCGTATCGTCGAAGTCGATGCCGCGCGTCCTGTGGACGGCGCCCTGCCCGGCATTGCCGTGCAACCGGGTCTGAAGGTCGATGGCTTGAACAGTCAGCCGTGGCTGGCGAGCAACAACATGGGGCGCATGGCGGACGTGATGGCGGCGGATCTGGTGCGTCTGGCACCGAGCGCCAAGCCTGCAATCGAGGCCAACCTGGCAGCGCTGAAACAGCGTTTGCTGAAACTCAGCGCGGACAGCGAGGCACGCCTGGCCAATGCTGACAATCTGAGTGTGATGAGCTTGAGCGATCACTTCGGCTATCTGATCGGCAGCCTCAATCTGGAACTGATCGGCGAGGACTCACGGCCAGATGCAGAGTGGACGCCTGAAGATCTGCAAAAGCTCACCGCGCAGCTGAAGGACAATGATGTGGCGGTGGTGCTACATCATCGCCAGCCTTCGGACGCGGTGAAAGCGGCGATTGCCGGGTCAGGGAGTCGGCTGCTGGTGTTGAGTACCGATGCTGCCGATCCGGTGGCGGAGCTGGAGGGGAATGTGGATCTGCTGCTCAAGGGGTTGAGCGGCTAAGATCAAAAGATCGCAGCCTTCGGCAGCTCCTACAGGGGGGATATGCCTTTCCATGTAGGAGCTGCCGCAGGCTGCGATCTTTTAATGGACATGAAAAAAACCCGCTGACCGTTATCGGTCCAGCGGGTTTCTTTTTGCCTGATGCCTTACTGGGCCGCGACCTGCGCTTCCATCTTCTGACGCAGGCTCAGCGGACGCATGTCGGTCCAGACTTCTTCGATGTAGGCCAGGCACTCTTTTTTCAGGCCACTCTTGCCCACGGTGCGCCAGCCTTCCGGCACAGCTTTGTAGTCCGGCCAGATCGAGTACTGCTCTTCGTGGTTGACCACGACCTGAAAGAGGATGTCCTCGCGGTCGAATACTGACGTCATGCTGGTTCTCCATCGTTATAAGGGTGGGCTGCACAACGGGTGCAGCCGGGTATGTAGAAAGAACGTTCGGCGCAGCGAAAAATTTACTCAGCGGCGGTGGCAGCGGCCAAGGCACGGCCGAAGATCTCGGCGACCCGGTCGATTTCTGCGGCGGTAATTACCAGCGGCGGCAGGAAGCGCACCACTGCGCCATGCCGGCCGCCCAACTCCAGAATCAAGCCACGCTTGAGGCACTCGCGCTGCACCAGTGGCGCCAGACGCGCGAACGCGGGTGGATGACCGAGCGCATCCGGCGTGCCGTTCGGGTCAACCAGTTCGACACCGAGCATCAAGCCACGCCCACGAATGTCACCCAATTGCGCGAAGTCGCGTTGCAGGATGTGCAAATGTTCGCTCAAGCGAGCGCCCATCGCCGCCGCGTGCTCGCAGACCTTGTGCTCGACCAGATAACGCATCACCGCGGAACCGGCGGCCATCGCCATCTGGTTGCCACGGAAGGTGCCGGCGTGAGCGCCTGGCTGCCAGGTGTCGAGCCACTCGCGATAGACCACCACCGCCAACGGCAGGCTACCGCCGATGGCTTTGGACAGCACCACCACGTCCGGGGTGATGCCGGCGTGTTCGAAGGCAAACATCTTGCCGGTACGGGCGAAACCGCTCTGGATCTCGTCGACGATCAGCGCGACGCCAGCCTTCTCGGTGATCTGGCGCAAACCGCGCAGCCACTCGATGTCGGCAGGGATCACGCCGCCCTCGCCCTGTACCGCTTCAACGATCACTGCCGCGGGCAGTTGCACGCCGGCTTCGGGATCGTTGAGCAGGTTTTCCAGGTAGCTCAGGTTGGCTTTGACACCCGCGGCGCCACCGAGACCGAACGGGCAACGGTAGTCGTACGGGAACGGCATGAACTGCACGCCGCTGCTGAGCAGAGCACCCAAGGGCTTTTTCGGCCCCAGGCTGCCCATCAGGCTCAATGCGCCTTGGCTCATGCCGTGATAACCACCGGAAAACGACAGCACCGTGCTGCGACCGGTGGCGGTGCGCACCAGTTTCAGCGCGGCTTCGACCGCGTCAGTGCCGGTCGGGCCACAGAACTGGATTTTCGCTTGCGCGGCCAATTCCGATGGCAGCAGTGCGAACAGATCCTGCACGAACTGATCCTTGACCGGCGTGGTCAGGTCGAGGGTGTGCAGCGGCAACTCATCGGCCAGCACTTGCTGGATGGCTTCGATCACCACCGGGTGATTGTGCCCCAGGGCCAGCGTGCCGGCGCCGGCCAGGCAGTCAATGAAAGTGCGCCCTTCAACGTCTTCGACGTACAGGCCTTTGGCACGTTTGAGTGCCAGTGGAATGCGTCGCGGATAGCTGCGCGCGTTGGATTCCTGCTGGGCCTGACGGGCCAGTAACGGCGACTCGTTGAACTGGTACAGCGTTTCCGCCGGCACCGAGCTGACCCGGGCCGACGACTCTTCGATAAGGCTGGTGGCGACTGACATCTCTCGACCCCTCAATTGGCTATGAATAGTGACCAAAACAGCACACCGGACAGGTGCGCGTTCCGTTCGCGGGGCGCACTTGCAGGTTTTCCTGTTCTGGAAACGCTTCAGAGTCCTGAGGATTTAGACCCTTGATCGAGTTGTCAGGCCGATGAGTCGAATGACTTGCGCATCGCCAGGGTCTGCAAGCCTTTGTGAGTGATGGGTTGCGCCGATTCGCGATAGCCCAGACGGCGATAAAAAGCCTCGCCGGTGCGGGTACTGATGAGGTTGATGTGAAGCACGCCACGAATGCGCAGCCAGCCCTGAAGATCTTCCATCAGCGCGCGCCCCGCGCCTCGGCGAAACCATTCCGGTTGCACGTAGCAGAAAGCGATATCCCCGGTGGTGGTGGCCATGCCGACGCCGACCGGTTTGTCCCGCAGCAGTGCGACATTCACATAAAAATGCGGGTCGGCCAGCCAGCCACTGATGTTCTCGGCAGACAGTTGCGCGAGCCAGTCGTCAACCCGTTGGGGATCGTTGCGGTGATCGAATGCGCAACCGACGCGAATAGAGCGCTCGGTGATGCGGCTGATGATGCCGGCGTCGGCCAGGACGGCCGGACGAATGCAGATGGGTGCTTCCATGGCGCTGTTCCCTCAATCCATTGAGTCAAGGCTGGGGCTGACCTTAACGTCACCGCCACGGAATGACTAATGGAGAGAGGTTACATTTGATGTTCCGCCCCCTGTAGGAGTGAGCCTGCTAGCGATAGCGTCGGTTCATTCCACACTCATGGGACTGAACGATTGCTATCGCGAGCAGGCTCACTCCTACAAGGGATAGTGGCGAGTTCAGATTGCTTGCAACGGCATCGTCAGTTCGACGCGCAGGCCATCCGGGCGGCTGTCGAAATGCAGTGCGCAGTCACAACGCTGAACGATCGCTTGCACGATCGCCAGGCCGAGTCCGCAGCCGGTGCTTTGGCCGTTGCGCCAGAAGCGTTGAGTCAGGTGCTGCAAATCATCCGGCGCAATGCCCGGGCCATGATCCCGCACGACAAACCGCACGCGATTGCCAATGGTTTCCAGGCTCAACTCGACCGCACAATCTTCCGGTGTATGACGCAAGGCGTTGTCGAGTAAATTGCGCAGCGCCGCAATCGACAGCACCGCGGGCATATGCAATGGCGCTGCCGACAGTTCTGCCGGCAGTTGCAGTTTGATCCGCAGGCGCTCACCGCCCGTAGCATCCGCAATCGCCAGTCTGGCCACTTGCTCGGCGCTGCACTGCGAGCCGTCGTCGAACGACAGACTGCCTTCGACCCGTGCCAGCAACAGCAATTGCTCAAGGGTGCGATGCAGTCGGTCGGCACCCTCTTCGGCTTTTGCCAGCGATTGGTCGCGGGCATTGCCTTCAGTCATGCGCGCCACTTGCAGGTGAGTCTTGATCGCCGTCAACGGGCTGCGCAGCTCATGGGCGGCGTCCCCGGTCAGGCGGCGTTCGCGCTCGATGGTTTTGCCGATGCGCTGGAACAATTGGTTCTGGGTATCGAGCAGCGGTTTCAATTCGCTGGGGAAGGACTGCAATTGCAACGGTTCAAGCGAATCGGCATTGCGCCGCATCAAGGCTTCGCGCAGGCGATTGAGCGGCGCCAAGCCTTGGCCGATGCCCAGCCACAGCAGGCACAGACAACCGAGCAACGCCACGCCCACCGGCACTGAAGCGGCCAGCAGAATCGACATGTTCAGGGCTTCGCGCTCGATCTGCCGATCCGCCGTGGTGATGCGCACATCGCCGCGTGCCAGCGTGAAACTGCGCCACGGTGCGCCATCGATCATCTGATCGTGGAAGCCCATTTTCTCGGCTTCCAGTGCCTGTTCGGGATGGTTGTGACTGCGCGCGAGTATTTCCCCGCGCAACGAGCTGACCTGACAGGCCATGCCGCCGGGAATATTCAGTTGTTCGGCACTGAAATGGGTGCCCTCGCCTTTGCTCGGCAATGCCGGCAATTGCTCCAGCAGCCCGGCGACCATCCGCGCCGAAGCCACCAGGCGCTGGTCGAGGGAGAACATCATCTGATTGCGCAGGTCGCTGAGCATCCAGGCCGCTGCCAGCGCCCAGATCAGCGCAAACGCGGCGCCGAGGGTCAGGCTCAGACGCAATCGCAAACTCATCACTTGCCTTGATCTCCGCCATCGGCGGGGCCCAGGCGATAGCCCAGACCGCGCACGGTTTCGACGATACCTTTACCGAGTTTGCTGCGCAGGTGGTGGATGTGCACGTTGAGCGCGTTGCTTTCCAGCTCATCGTTGAAGCCGTAGACGCTGTCCTTCAGTTGTTCGGTGGAAAGCACGCGACCGCGATTGTGCAACAGCGCTTGCAACAACGATTGCTCGCGTCGCGACAAGTCCACCGGTTGCCCGGCCAGCATGGTTTCGCGGCTGCTCGGGTCATAGGTCAGTGCGCCGTGTTCGATCAGGTTGACGCTGCGCCCGGCCACGCGCCGCAACAGGGTTTGCAACCGCGCGAACAATTCACGCAGGTCGAAGGGTTTGAGCAGGTAATCGTCAGCACCGGCCTGCAAGCCATCCACGCGGTCGGTGACCGAATCGCGTGCGGTCAGAATCAGTACGGGAATTTCCAGGCCGTTCTGGCGCAACTGCTGGAGCAATTTGAGGCCGTCTTCGTCGGGCAGGCCGAGATCGAGCACCATCACGTCGAATTCGGCGACCTTCAGCATTGCCCGTGCCTTGGACGCGGTGTTGACGTGCTCGACGGTCAAACCCTGAGCCGTAAGCCCGGCAACGATCCCGCTGGCAATCAGCTCATCGTCTTCGCAAACCAGTACGTGCATGGGAGCTCCGGGAGAAAAACGCAGATTAGGCCGTTGGCCGATTAAGCTGACATTATGGCCCCCAACGCCACTGCGACAAGGGCATGGCGGTTAATCATCGGTTAATCTCTAGCCCCCATTGTTCGCCACACTTGCACAGGGACAAGGCTCCTCCATGCGTCGTTTTTTTCTATTATTTGCTTTGCTGATTTCGAGTCTGGCCCAGGCCGGGAACAACCCGTTTGAGACGAAACCGGAATTTCTCCCGGTCGACAAGGCGTTCGTGCTCACCTCCGAGCGCCTGGAATCCGGTGAAACCCAGTTGTTCTGGCAGATCACCGACGGCTACTACCTGTATCAGAAACGCCTGAAATTCGATGGACTGACGGCAGAACAACAGCCGGCATTGCCCCAAGGCGAATCGCACAGCGATGAGTTTTTCGGCGAACAACCGGTGTATCGCCAAGGCCTGGAAGTGAAAATCCCGGCTTCGGCCAGCGGGCAGATCAAGGTCAGCTATCAGGGCTGTGCCGATGCCGGTCTGTGCTATCCGCCGCAAACAAGGGTGATTGATCTGGGTGGCAAAGCCGCCGTCGCCGCCAGCACCGAAGCACCGGATCAAGCCCTTGCCAGCAACCTGCAACAACGCGCGCTGGGCTGGAGTTTGCTGGTGTTTTTCGGCCTTGGCCTGTTGCTGGCCTTCACCCCTTGCACGTTGCCGATGTTGCCGATTCTGGCCGGGATGATCGTCGGTAGTGGTGCAACGCCGCGTCGTGGCTTTGCGCTGGCCAGCAGTTATGTGATCTGCATGGCCCTGGTGTATGCGGCGATGGGGGTGATTGCCGCGCTGCTCGGCGCGAACCTGCAGGCCTGGTTGCAGAACCCTTGGTTGCTCGGCACCTTTGCGGCAGTGTTTGTGGTGCTGGCGCTGCCGATGTTCGGTTTCTTTGAACTGCAATTGCCGGTCGCGCTGCGTGACCGACTGGAACACGCCTCGCGCAGTCGCACCGGTGGCAGCCTGATCGGCGCCGGGGTGCTCGGCGCGCTGTCCGGTCTGTTGGTGGGCCCATGCATGACTGCGCCGCTGGCGGGTGCGCTGCTGTACATCGCGCAGAGCGGTAACGCCCTGCACGGCGGTCTGATTTTGTTCTCGCTGGGCATCGGTATCGGTGTGCCGCTGTTGCTGTTGGTGACGGTGGGCAATCGCTTTCTGCCAAAACCGGGCGACTGGATGAACTTGCTCAAGGGCGTGTTCGGTTTCCTGTTCCTCGCCACCGCGCTGCTGATGTTGCGCCCGGTGTTGGATCCGTCCCTGTGGCTGGGCTTGTGCGGGGCCTTGCTGCTGATCGCCGCGTTCTGTGCCTGGAAACAATCTGAAGGCTATGGCCGGGTTGCCCAGTTGTTCGGCGCTACCTCCTTGTTGTTGGGTTTGTGGGGCGGTTTGCTGGTAATCGGCGCGGCGGGCGGCAGTGATGATCCGTATCAGCCGTTGCAGGTTTACAGCGCTGGTCGCGCGGTCAACGCTTCAGCCAGTGGCCATGAAGCGTTCACCACGATCAAGGATCCTGCGGCATTGCAAAGCGAACTTGCTGCGGCGAAAGCCCAGGGCCAATGGGTCTTGCTCGACTATTACGCCGACTGGTGCGTGTCGTGCAAAGTCATGGAGAAACAGGTGTTCGGTAAAGACAAGGTCATGCAGGCGCTGAGCGACGTGCGCCTGCTCAGACTGGATGTCACCGCCGACAATGCCGCCAGCCGCGAATTGCTGGGTCGCTACAAAGTGCCGGGGCCACCGAGTTTCGTCTGGATCGGCGCCGATGGCGAAGAGCGGCGCAGCCAGCGCATCACCGGTGAAGTCGATGCCGAGACGTTCCTGCAACGCTGGGCCACCACCCGGGACGCCAATTAATGCTGACTTTCACCCTCGGCACCTTTGCCATCGCGCTTAACCACCTGCTGCTGATCAGCGCCCTGGCGCTGGCGACCTTTGTCGGCTGGCGGGTGGCCAAACGTGGTGGCGATAACCCCGAGTCGGCGCTGTTCAGCCTGTTTCTACTGGGCATGCTGGCCGCGCGCGTGGCGTTTGTGCTGCTGTACTGGTCGCACTATCGCAACGATCCGTGGCAGATCATCGATCTGCGTGACGGCGGTTTTCTCGCCTGGCCGGGGGTGATCGTATTGCTGCTGGCCGCGCTGTATCGCGGCTGGCGTCGGCCGGGCTTGCGTCGCCCATTGGGTTTTGGCGTTGCCAGTGGCGTGCTGTTCTGGTTGTTGGCAACGCTGTCGCTGAACCTCTACGAACAAGGCACTCGACTGCCGGATATCACGCTGCGTAACGCGGCCGGGGAAACCATCCAGCTCAGCGATTATCAGGGTGGTCCGCTGGTGATCAACCTGTGGGCAACCTGGTGCCCGCCCTGCCGGCGCGAAATGCCGGTACTGGAAAACGCTCAGCAGCAGCGTCCTGACCTGACGTTCCTGTTCGTCAATCAGGCCGAAAGCATGCAAAGCGTCGCAACGTTCCTCGAAACCCAGGGCCTGAGCCTGAACAACGTGCTGTTCGACCGCAGCGGTCGGTTGGGTCAGGCCGTAGGCTCCATGGCATTGCCGACTACGCTGTTCTATAGCCCCGACGGTCGACTGCTGAGCAGTCACCTGGGGGAGCTATCGAACGCCAGCCTGGCCCGCGCCCTGGAAAACTTCGATACCCCAACCCCACATTCGATTCCGGCTGCCGCACCGGCCACCTCTGCAAGGAAACTGCCATGCCCCGCCTCCGCCACCTGCTGACGCTGACCCTGGGCACTGCCCTGTTACACCTGCCGTCGGTGCAGGCTGCTGAAGAATTGCCGGCCGCGATCAAGCAGATCGAGGCCAAAGGCGCGAAAATCGTCGGTCAGTTCGATGCGCCCGATGGTCTGCGCGGTTACGCGGCGCAGTATCAGAATCGTGGCATGGCGCTGTACCTGACGCCGGACGGCAAACACGTGCTGCTCGGTAATCTGTACGACGCCGACGGCAAGGACTTGAGCAGCGAACCATTGCAAAAACTGGTCTATGCGCCGATGGCCAAAGAAGTCTGGGCCAAGTTCGAAGCGAGCAACTGGATTCAGGACGGCAACAAAGAGGCACCGCGCACCGTCTACCTGTTCAGTGACCCGAACTGCCCGTACTGCAACATGTTCTGGGAACAGGCGCGGCCGTGGGTCAAGGCCGGCAAGGTGCAACTGCGGCACATCATGGTCGGGATCATTCGCGAAGACAGTCCGGGCAAATCAGCCGCGTTGCTGGCCGCCAAAGATCCGAGCAAGGCGCTGGAAGATCACGAAAAGGCTGGCAAGGGCAGCTCGCTCAAGGCGTTGAAAGATATCCCGGCAGCGGTGCAGACCAAACTGGCAGCGAACATGCAGTTGATGGAAGACCTGGATTTGCAGGCCACTCCGGCGATTTTCTATATGGATGCCAAGGGCGAGTTGCAACAGCAACAAGGGGCGCCGTCGCCGGAGAAGCTGGCGCAGATTCTCGGACCTAAATAACGCACAAAGCTTTATTGCCTGATCTGGCCTCTTCGCGGGCAAGCCCGCTCCCACAGATTTTTGTGATTTACACAGAATTTGTGATCACTTCGGTCACTGTGGGAGCGGACTTGTCTTCAGGCGCGATCCGATGATGACCGATTACTCGGTGTGTCGGTTGCGCTCACTGAGGAAGCTAAACAACACCTCCGTGACAAACTCCGGGTTTTCCAGATTGGAAATATGCCCCGCCTGCGGCACCAGCACGCACGGGCAGCCAATCAACTCGGCCATTTCCTTTGCTTCTGACGGTGGCCGTGGTTTGTCCTGATCGCCGCACAGCACCAATGTTCTGGCTGCATCCAACTCGCTCAGGCGCGGCAACAGATCATTGCGGCCAAAAGTGATGCGCCCCATCGGCACGATGCTTTCGCGCAGTCGATCAGACGAATAGGCCGCCAGTTTCGCGCGAAAACCCTGATACAGCGCCGACTGTGGATCAATACCGGGACGGAAGAAAATCGGCACGACGATGTCGAGCAGTTGCTCGGAGATTTCGCCGCTGTCTTCGATCTGCTTGAACAGCGAGAAATAGTATTGAAGGGTAGGTTCCGGCTCGATGCCGAGATAGGTATCCATCAGCACCAGACCGTTGATCCGCTGCGGTGCAGCCAACGCCAGACGTGCGCCCCACATGCCACCGACCGACAAGCCAACGAGCGTGACCTGATCGATGTCCAGATGATCGAGCAGCGCCTGCGCCTGACGGGCGATGTCGTCCAGTGATGTCGTGCCTTCGGGTAACCGCCCTGACTCGCCGTGGCCCCACAGATCGAGGGCAATCACCCGGTAATGGGGCGATAACGCGGCGATCTGCGGCGCCCACATGGCCTGATCCCACAGATAACTGCCGGCCAGCAAGACTGCCGGGCCGCTGCCTTGATCGATGTAATGCAATGCTTGTCCGTCAACCGTGAAAAAGGGCATCGATTCACCTGCGCGGTAAAAAACAGAACCGGCAGACTGAGCTGCCGGTTCCTGATCGTCAATCGGGGAAATGTCTAAAAATGTGCCGGCCCCGATCGCGAGCAGGCTCACTCCTACAGGGGAACGTATTCCAACTGTAGGAGTGAACCTGCTCGCGATGAGGCCGGTACAGACACCAAAAAAACTAGAGCCCCTCCAGTTCCGCCATCAGATCATTCAAGCGGTCAACCTTCTCCTCGGTAATCTCACTCGCCGCCAGTCCATCAATGTACTCGGCCAACTCCTCCACCGTGCTGCACTCGAACATCGCCCGCAGCGGCACGTCGCGTTGCAGGGTTTTCTGCACCCGTGAGGCGATCTGCGTGGCCAGCAACGAATGGCCGCCAAGCTCGAAGAAGTTGTCGCGCACACCGACCTTCTCGACCTTCAGCACCTCGGCCCAAATGTCCGCCAACGTCTGTTCAAGATCATTGCGTGGCGCCAGATAGTCGTGGCTCTGCAACTGGCCGATCTCCAGCGCCGGCAGGGCTTTGCGATCCAGTTTGCCGTTGGCATTCAACGGCAGTTGATCGAGCCACAACCAGTGCAGCGGCACCATGTATTCCGGCAGTTCGGCACGCAGCCGCTGTTTGATCCGCTCCAGACGTTCGCTTGGATTCAGCGCGGTGTCAGCAGCGACCAGATAGCCGACCAAGTGCTTACCGTTTACGCCTTCCTGCACACCCACTGCGCCATCGCGCACTTCCGGCTGTTCATGCAGGCGTGCTTCGATTTCACCCAGCTCGATGCGGTAACCGCGAATCTTCACTTGATGGTCGACGCGGCCAACGTATTCCAGCACTCCATCACTGCGGCGGCGCGCCAGGTCACCGGTGCGATACAGACGCTCGCCCGGCGCGCCGAACGGGTTCGGCACAAACACTGGGGCGGTGCGCAGCGGATCGCTGACATAACCGCGACCGACGCCAGTCCCGGCCACGCACAACTCACCCACCGCGCCCAGGGGCACCAGTTCCAGCGCACCATCGACCAGGTACAACAAATTGTTGTCGGTCGGTGTACCAATCGGCAAATAACTGCCGCGAGTCGAGGCCATGTCGACGCGATAAAACGCCACGTCATCCGAGCATTCGGCCGGGCCGTAAGCGTTGACCAGACCGATGTCCGGGTAACGCAGCAGCCATTGGTGCGCCAGTTCCGGCGGCATCGCTTCGCCGGTCGGCAGCATCCAGCGCAAGCCGTCGAGGCTCAGGCGCTCCGAGGCGAGCATGCCCTGAATCAGCGACGGTACGCTCTCCAGCACGGTGATGCCCTGCGCCTGCACGTGCACCAGCAAACCTTGCGGATCGTGGGCGATGGTGTTCGGCACGATGTCCACACGCGCGCCGAACAGCGGCGCGGCGAGGAACTGCCAGACGGAAATGTCGAAGCTTTGCGAAGCGGTCTGCGCGATGACGTCGGCGTCACTCAAATTCAGGTACGGCACCTTGCTCAACTGGTTATTGAGCATGCCGCGCTGCTCGACCATCACGCCTTTCGGCAGGCCGGTGGAGCCCGAGGTGTAGATCACGTAAGCGAGGTTGTCCGGGGCGTTGTAAATGCCTAGGTTCTGCGCCGAGTTCGCCGCCGCTTGAACCTCTTCCCACACCAGCAAGCGTGGACGATTGGCGCAGCTGAATTCATCCAGCAAGGTCTGCGCCTGGCCGCGACAGGCTTCGCTGCAGACCAGTACCGGCGTGCGACTCAGCTCAATGATGCGTTGCAGACGCTGGCTCGGCAGGCCCGGATCCAGCGGCAGATAACCCGCACCGGCCTTGAAGCTGCCGATGATCATGCCCAGCAGATCGAGATTACGCTCGGCGAGCAGCGCCACCGGTTGATCCATCTGCACGCCGGCGGCGACCAGTGCATGGCCGAGACGGTTGGCGCTGTGGTTCAGCTCTGCATAGCTCTGCTGCTGATCAAGGCACGTCGCGGCGATGCGCTGCGGATGCGCGGCAACCTGTGCTTCGAACAGCGCAACGTAACTCTGCTCCAGCGGATAATCGTGGGCACTCTGGTTGCACCCGTGGAGCAGGAAGTCCTGTTCCTCGACGCCCAGCAGCGGCAAGTCAGCCATGTCGCCATGGAAACCATCGACCAGCGCCAGCAGCAGACGCTTGAACTCGCCGAGCATGCGCTCGATGGTCGATTCGTCGAAGTAGCGCTGGTCATAAGACAGGTGCAGACCCAGGTCATCGCCTGGATAACACACTGCCGTCAGCGGGAAGTTGGTGTGGGTTCGACCGGAGTCCGAGGTCGCATTCAGGCTCTGCGCGCGATCCAGTACCGACACTTCCACCGGGGCGTTTTCGAAGACAAACAGACTGTCGAACAGCGGCTGGCCTTTCGGCAATTCGCTCTGTTCCTGGATGTTCACCAATGGCAGGTATTCGTACTCACGCAGTTGCATGTTGCTGTCGAGCAAACCGCTCAGCCACTGACGGACGCTGGCGCGCTGATCGTCCTCAGGCATTTTCACCCGCAGCGCAATACTGTTGATGAACAGGCCGACGGTGCGTTGCATCTCCGGCATGTCCACCGGACGCCCGGCCACGGTCACGCCGAACAGCACGTCGCGATCACCGCTCATGCGCCGCAACACCAGCGCCCACGCCGCTTGGGCGAAGGTGTTGATGGTCAACTGATGCGCCTGCGCCAGTTCTCGCAGACGCGCACCGTCCTCGACATTGAGCCGGGTGTAGCGGTCGCCGACGATCATGCCGCCGCTTTCACCAGCGTGTTCACGCAGGAACGGCCGGTCGCTCGGGATCGGCGTGGTGCGCTCGAACCCTTGCAGGTTCTGCTGCCACCACTGCCGCGCTTGCGCCAGGCTCTGGCGTTGCAGCCAGCCGATGTAATCGCGATAACGCGGCGGCACGGCAAGCTGTGCATCGCGACCTTCACCCAGAGCGGTGTAGATCTCGAAGAAGTCGTTCATCAACAACGAGCGGCACCAGGCGTCGATAAGGATGTGGTGGTTGCTCATCATGAACCAGTAACGCGCCGCACCGACCTTGATCAGGCGCAGGTGGAACGGCGCCTGATTGAGCAGATCGAAACCGGCCTCGCGCTCGCTTTTCAGCAGCGCTTGCAGCTTCGGCTCCTGCTCGGTTTCGGCGATGGCGCTCCAGTCCAGATACTCGATTGGCGTACGGCCCGGCGTATGGATCACTTGCAGCATGTCTTCGCCGACATTCCAGCAGAACGACGCACGCAACGCTTCATGACGGGCGACCACCGCTTGCCAGGCCTGGGCGAAACGCTCAGGGTCGAGTTCGCTGTTGATGCGGTAGCGATCCTGCATGTAGTAGAGGCCAGTGCCCGGTTCGAGCAAGGTGTGCAGCAACATGCCTTCCTGCATCGGCGTCAGCGGATAGACGTCTTCGATGTGCGCGGCGGGCACCGGCAAGGCGTCGAGTTGCGCCTGTGTCAGCCTGGCCAGCGGGAAGTCCGACGGCGTCAGGCCACCGGCCTCGTCTTGCAGGCAATGGGTGATCAGGTTTTGCAGCTCGCCGAGGTAGGCATCGGCCAGATCGCTGATGGTCTGCGCTTCGTAACGCTCGGCGCTGAAGGTCCAGCGCAAGAGCAATTCACCGCCGTAAACCTGGCTGTCGATGCTCAACTCGTTCGGTAATGGCGCCTGCGGATCGTGGGCAGCACCGACCGGCTCATCCAGCGGACGGAACAGCGCATCGTTGCCGAAACTCTGGTCGAACTGGCCGAGGTAGTTGAACGTGACCGGCGCATGCGGCAGCGCGGCCATGCTGCGCTGGCTGAGGTCGTCGGCGAGATAACGCAGCACACCATAACCGAGGCCTTTGTGCGGCACGGCGCGCAGTTGCTCTTTGATTGCTTTGATCGAAGCGCCCTGCCCGGCAGCGTCTTCGACGTTGTGCGGGGTCAAGCGTAATGGATAAGCGCTGGTGAACCAGCCAACGGTGCGAGTCAGGTCGATCTCGTCGAACAGGGTTTCGCGGCCATGGCCTTCCAGTTGAATCAGCGCCGACGGCTGACCGTTCCAGCGGCACAGCACGCGGGCCAGCGCGGTCAGCAACAGGTCGTTGACCTGAGTGCGATAGGCGGCCGGCGCCTGTTGCAGCAACTGTCTGGTGTGCTCGGCATCGAGGCGCACGCTAACGGTTTGGGCGTGGCGGTTCTGCTGGCCGCCCTGCGGGTTTTCGCACGGCAGATCAGCGTTCGGGCCGGCCAGTTGGGTCTGCCACCAGTTGAGTTCTTCGCGCAGGGATTCGCTGCCGGCATAAGCCTGCAAACGTGCCGCCCAGTCTTTGAAGGCACTGGTTTTTGCCGGCAGCTTCACCGCCTGTTCGGCATCCAGTTGGCGATACACCGTTTGCACATCGTCGAGCAACACACGCCACGAAACACCGTCGACCACCAAGTGATGGATCGCGATAAACAGCCGTTGCTGACCCTCAGGGCCGTCTACCAGCAAGGCGCGAACCAGCGGGCCGTTTTCCAGATCAAGGCTGCGCTGGGCATCGGCGAACAGCGCTGCGCACTTGTCCATCGACGGCACGCGTACTTGCCACAACACCGCGCCATCGGACACCGGTTGATGTGTCGCTTGCCACTGGCCGTTGACCTCGCTGAAACGCAGCCGTAAAGCATCATGCTGCTCAATCACCGCCAGCAGCGCCTGCTCCAGACGATGCGGTTCGAGGGCCACAGCCGGCTCCAGCAGCAAAGCCTGGTTCCAGTGCTGACGCTCAGGGATTTCCGTGTCGAAGAACCAATGCTGAATCGGCGTCAAACGCGATTCACCGGTCACCAGACCTTGCTCGGCCGTCACTTGCTCGGTGCGGCTGGCCACAGCAGCAAGTGTCTGCACAGTCTGATGCTGGAACAGGTCACGCGGGCTGAAATGAATGCCTTGCTGGCGGGCGCGGCTGACCACTTGAATCGACAGAATCGAATCGCCACCCAACTCGAAGAAGTTGTCGTTGAGGCCGACCTGCTCGACGTTGAGCACCTCGCACCAGATCTGCGCCAGGGTCTGCTCCAGCTCGTTGCTTGGGGCGACGTAGTCCTGACGGTTCAGCTCCGGGTCCGGCGCTGGCAAGGCACGGCGGTCGAGTTTGCCATTGGCGGTCAGCGGCATGCTCGCCAGCAGGATCAGATGCGTCGGCACCATGTAATCCGGCAGTTGCGTCTTGAGATGCGACTTGAGCGCGTCGCGCAGTTCAGCCTGCTTGGCTTCGTTTTGCTCAGCAACTTCGGTCACCAGATAGCCAACCAGTTGCTTGCCGCTCGGCGCATCCAGTGCCAGTACCACGGCTTCGCGAATCGAATCGTGATCGAGCAGGCGCGTTTCGATTTCGCCCAGTTCGATACGGAAACCGCGGATCTTCACCTGATGGTCGATCCGTCCCAGGTATTCCACCAAACCATCGGCACGCTGGCGCACCAGGTCGCCGGTGCGGTACATGCGCCCGCCATCGGTGGCGAACGGGTCAGCGACAAAACGTTCGGCAGTGATGCCCGGACGGTCGTGATACGCCTGCGCCAAACCCGCGCCGCCGACGAACAATTCACCGGTCGCGCCTTGCGGCACCAGCGCCAGATCGGCGTCGAGAATGTACGCCACGCGCGCGCCGATAACGCTGCCGATCGGCACGCTGCCGGCGCCCTCTTCCAGCATCTCCGGCGCCAGACTGGCCAGTGGCATGACCACGGTTTCGGTCGGGCCGTAGGCGTTGAAGAACATCGACGGTTTGAACGCTGCGCGAATGCGTTGCAGGTGCTCACCGGTCAACGCTTCGCCGCCAGTGATGATCATCCGCACCGGCAGGATGTCGTTTTGCGTCGCCAGGAACTGCGCCAACTGGCTGCCGTAGCTCGGGGTGAAACCGAGCACGTTGATTTTATGCGTACGGATCAAACCGCAGATTTCTTCCGCGTCCCATTGGCCTTGTGCTCGCAGCACCACTTGCGCGCCGCTGAGCAGCGGCACCAGCAAACGTTCTGTAGCAGCGTCGAAGTTGATCGAATAGAAGTGCAGCTCGCAGTCGTCCGGGCGCATGCCGAAGCGTTCGATAACGGCTTGGCAGTGCATGGCGATTTCGCCGTGGGAAACCACCACGCCTTTAGGCTTGCCGGTCGAACCCGAGGTGTAGATCAGATACGCCTGATGCTGCGGCAAGCTGATAAATGGCAGCTCGGTGGCCGGGTAATCGGCCAGTGCCGCGCTGTCTTCCTCAAGACTCCAGCGCGCCACGCTCGACGGCAAATCACCAAGGGCTTTGAACATTGCACGGTCGCTGAGCAGCAGGCCGATGCGGCTGTCTTCGATCATGTAGTGCAAGCGGTCGAGCGGGTATTCCGGGTCGAGCGGCACATAGGCGCCGCCAGCCTTGAGAATCGCCAGCAGGCCGATGACCATTTCCAGCGAACGCTCCAGCGCCAGACCGACCCGCACTTGCGGGCCAACCCCGCGCTCACGCAGAGCCCAGGCCAGGCGATTGGCGCGGGCATCCAGTTCGGCATAGCTCAGGGTCTGCCCGGCGAAGGTCAGGGCCGGCGCGTCTTTGCGCGCCAGTGCCTGTTCGGCGAACAGGTGATGGATGCACTGGTCGAGACGATGCTCGCCCGGCTCGATGCCGAGGCTGTCGAGCAACTGCTGTTGCTCAGGCACATCGAGCAGCGGCAATTCGCTGAGACGTTGTTGCGGATCGGCAATCAGCGCTTCGAGCAAGTTGCGCCAATGTTTGGCCATGCGCGCGATGGTCGGTTCATCGAACAAATCGGTGCTGTAAGTCAGGCAGCAACCGAGGCGATGGTCGAGGTCGGTGACTTCCAGGTTGAGGTCGAATTTGGTCGCTCGCGCATCGTTGGCCAGGTACTCGACGGTCATGCCGGCGAGCATTCGGCTCTGCTGGAATTCCCAGCGCTGCACGTTGCACATCACCTGGAACAGCGGGTTGTACGCGGCACTGCGCGGTGGCTGCAGGGCTTCGACCAGATGATCGAACGGCAGATCCTGATGCGACTGGCCTTCGATCACGGTGTGGCGCACCTGCTCGAACAATTCGCCGACCGACATCATCCCGTCGAGCTGGCAACGCAGCACCTGGGTGTTGAGGAACGCACCGATCAGCCCTTCGCTTTCCGGGCGGATACGGTTGGCCACCGGCGCGCCGATGCGCAAATCGGTCTGGCCACTGTAGCGGTAGAGCAGTGTGGCAAGCGCGGCAGTCATGGTCATGAACAGGGTCAGACCATTTTTTGCATTGAACGCACGTACGCGAGCGGCGAGATCGTCGCTGAGGTCGAAGCGGAACAGTTCGCCCTGATGGCTCTGCACCGGCGGACGCGGACGATCGCCGGGCAATTCCAGTAACGGATGTTCACGGCCGAGTTGCGTGGTCCAGTAGTCGAGTTGGCGTTGACGCTCACCGGACTCCAGCCAGTTACGCTGCCAGACGCTGTAGTCGAGGTATTGCACCGGCAGTGGTTCCAGCGGCGAATCGCGGTCATCGACAAACGCTTCGTAAAGCGCGCTGAGTTCGCGGGCGAAAATATCCATCGCCCAGCCTTCGGTGACGATGTGGTGCAGAGTCAGGACGAAGTAATGTTCGTGCTCGGCGGTCTTCACCAGACAGGCACGCAGCAGCGGCCCGGTTTCCAGATCGAATGGCTGATGCGCCTCTTCGTCGGCCAGTTGCTGAACCTTCTGCTCGCGCACATCGGCGCCAAGTTTTGAGAAATCCTTCCAGCCCATGCGCACGCCAGTCTCGGCATGTACCTGCTGACGGGCGACGCCATCAACGCTCGGGAACGTGGTGCGCAGGGTTTCGTGACGCAGGATCAGCGCTTGCAACGCCGACTCGAAACGCTCGACATGCAACACACCACGCAGGCGCGCCATACCGCCGACGTTGTACGCCGGGCTGTCCGGTTCCATCTGCCAGAGGAACCACATGCGCTGTTGTGAATACGACAGCGGCACCGGTTGGCTGCGGTCGACTTTGTCGATTGGCGGCTGTTTATTGGTGCGGCCGCTGGCCTGGATCAAGCGGATCTGCTCGGCGAAATCACCGAGTTCGCTGTGCTCGAACAAGGCGCGCAACGGCAGTTCGACGTCGCAGGCCTGACGGCTGCGCGAGATGATTTGCGTGGCCAGCAGCGAGTGACCGCCGAGGGCGAAGAAGTCGTCGCGCAGACCGACTTGCGCCAGGCCGAGCACTTCGCGCCAGATCGCGGCGATCTGTTGCTGCAGTTCGGTGACCGGTTCGACGTGCTCACGCACTTGCCACTGCGGTTCAGGCAAGGCGCGGCGGTCGAGTTTGCCGCTGGGGCTCAAGGGCATTGCGTCCAGACGCATCAGTTGCGCCGGCACCATGTACTCCGGCAGCTCGGCGGCCAGTGCGGTTTTCAGCCGGGCGATTTGCGCGTCCTGATCTTCGCTGACGTCAGTCGCGGTGAAGTAACCGATCAGTTGTGCGCCAACGGCGGTTTCGCGCACCAGCACCACGGCTTGGGCGACGCCTTCCTGAGCGAGCAAACGGGCTTCGATTTCTTCCGGTTCGACACGGAAGCCACGCAGCTTGACCTGCTGATCGAGACGGCCGAGGTATTCGATCACGCCATCGGACGTCCAGCGTGCGCGGTCACCGGTGCGGTACAAACGTGCGCCCTGCTCGCCCAGTGGATCAACGACGAAACGCTCGGCAGTTAACGAGGGACGGCCAAGGTAGCCGCGAGCCAGACCGATACCGCTGATGCACAGCTCACCCGGCACACCCGCCGGCACCGAGTTGAGATCGCTATCGAGCACGCGGCAAACCACGTTGCCCAGCGGCCGGCCAATCGGCGAGCGCTCGCCATCGGCTGTGGTGCAATGCCAATGGGTGACGTTGATCGCGGTTTCGGTCGGGCCATAACGGTTGTGTAATTGCACCGCCGGCAGTTGCGCCAGTACGCGGTTGCGCAGTTCGGCCGGCAACGCTTCGCCGCCGGAGAACACGCGGCGCAGGCTGGTGCATTCGGCGCTCAGCGGCTCGTCGATGAAAAGCGAGAGCAGTGGCGGCACAAAGTGCAGCGTGGTCACGCCGTGCGCTTGCACAAGCTGGGCGATGCGGTGCGGATCGCGGTGCTCGCCGGGGCCGGCAATCAGCAAACGCGCACCACTGATCAGCGGCCAGAAGCACTCCCACACCGACACGTCGAAACTGATCGGGGCTTTTTGCATCAGCACATCGGTTTCATTCAAGCGATAAGTGTTCTGCATCCATTGCAGACGTTCGGCCAGTGCTGCGTGGGTATTGCCGACGCCTTTCGGTTGGCCAGTGGAGCCCGAGGTGTAAATCACATAGGCGAGGTTGTCGCCATGCAAGTGCAAGCCCGGTGCCTGGCTCGGCCACTTTTCCAGGTGCAATGCATCCATGGCGATAACGCTGACGCCTTCGCTGGCCGGCAAACGCTCGAGCAATTCGGTCTGGGTCAGGAGCAGTTCAACACCGCTGTCGCTGAGCATGTAAGCCAGGCGTTCGGCCGGGTAATCCGGGTCCAGCGGCACATAGGCGCCACCGGCCTTGATGATCGCCAGCAGGCCGACCAGCAGTTGCGGCGAGCGCTCGGCGGCGATGGCCACACAAACGTCGGGGCCGACGCCTTTGTCTCGCAGGTAGTGCGCGAGGCGGTTGGATTGCGTGTGCAGTTCGGCGAAGTCGAGGCTGCCACCGTCCCACACCAGCGCGGTGCGCTCCGGGGTCTGACGGACTTGTTCGTTTAGCATTTCCGGCAGCCATTGCTCAGCCTTGGCGCACGGGGCGACGCTCCAGTCTGTGTGCTGATCGTGCTCAATGGCATTGAGCATTTGCAGATCACCGACAGCACGCTGCGGTTGCTCGCAAACATCGCGCAGCAGATTGCTGAAGTGTTCGGCCAGACGCGCGATGGTCGCGGCGTCGAACCGTTCGTTGGCGTAGTCGAATGACAGCGTCAGGCGACCATTACGGTCCTCTTCACTGTGCAGTTGCAGGTCGAACTTGGCTTCGCGGCTGTGCCACGGCAGTTCTTCGGCGAGCAGACCCGGCAGGCGTTTCAGCGCGCTGAGGTCGCGTTGCTGATGGTTGAACATGACCTGGAACAAACCTTGTTCGCGGGCCTGCGGGAAGGCTTCGAGCAGTTGTTCGAATGGCAGATCCTGATGTGCCTGGGCACCGAGGGTGGTTTGGCGAGCCTGCGCCAGCAATTCGCTGAACGGCGTACGCGAATCGACCTCAGCACGCAGCACTTGGGTGTTGATGAAGAAGCCGATCAGGCCCTGGGTTTCCAGGCGCGGACGGTTGGCGTTCGGCACGCCGATGCGGATATCACGTTGGCCGCTGTAGCGATGCAGCAGGCTCTGGAATGCCGCGAGCAACAACATGAACGGTGTCGAATCGTGGGCCTGCGCGGTCGTGCGGATCGCCTCACTAAGGCTGACGCTCAGACGTACGCTGTGGCGTGCGGCGCTGTGAACCTGCTGCGCAGAACGCGGGTGATCGCTGGCCAGTTCCAGGGTTGGATGCTCGTCGCCCAACTGCGTTTTCCAATACGCCAGTTGCCGCTCACCTTCACCTTGCGCCAGCCATTGACGCTGCCAACTGCCGTAGTCGGCATACTGGGTGGGCAGCGGCGCGAGGTTGGCGGTCGCGCCTTGCGCTGCAGCGGCGTACAGGCGCGAGAATTCGTCGAGCAAAACATTGAGCGACCAGCCGTCGGCGATGATGTGGTGCAGCGTCACCAGCAGTTGGTGATCTTCGTCATCGAGGCGGACCAGTGTCACCCACAGCAGCGGGCCTTTTTCCAGGTCAAACCGGGTATGCGCTTCGTCTTCGCGGATCTGCTGGGCACGGGCTTCACGCTCGTGGGCCGGCAAGTCGCTGAGATCGATCAGTTGCAGGTTGAACTCGGTAGCTGCATCGACTTGTTGCAGGGCCACGCCGTCACGTTCGAAGAATCGCGTACGCAAGGATTCGTGGCGTTCGATCAGTCGCTGGAAGCTGGCGCGCAAGGCGTCTTCGTCCAGTTCGCCGCGCAAACGCAGGGCGCCGGGAATGTTGTAGGCGCTGCTTTGCGGGTCGAGCTGCCAGGTGATCCACAGACGGTTTTGCGCCAGCGATTGCGGCATCGGCTCGCTGCGCGACAACGCGCTGATTGCGCCTTGGGCACTGCCACCATCCTGTTGCTGTTGCGCCACCGCAGCGGCGAACGCGGACAGCGTCGGTGCCTCGAACAACAGGCGCAGGCTGAGCTCCAGACCGAGCTCTTCACGCACCTTGGCGATGACTTGCGTGGCGGCGATCGAGTTGCCGCCGAGCAGGAAGAAGTGGTCGTCGGCGTTGACCTGTTTGACGTTGAGTTGCTCGGCCCAGATCTTGCCGATCAGCGCTTCGAGTTCAGAGACGCTGGTGCTCGACGCTGCGGTTTCGGCTGCGGTCGACGGGAACACTGCGTAGCTGTCGAGGCTGCCATCGGCCAGGCGATTACGGCACGCCGAACGCTGCAATTTGCCGCTGGAGGTTTTCGGCAACGCGCCCGGATTGAGCAGCACCACCACGCTCGGCGCTTCCTGATAAGCCTCGGCCACAGCTTGGCGGATGGCTTTGATCAACGCTTCCGGCGGCAGGATTTTCTGCACGCTGCGGCTGATTTCCGCGGCGATGCCGATGCCCTCCTCGCCATTCTGGCTGACCGCGAATGCAGCGACGCGGCCCTTGCGCACCACTTCCACTTCATTCTCGACGGTCTTCTCGATGTCCTGCGGATAGAGGTTGTGTCCGCGCACGATCAGCATGTCTTTCAAACGGCCGGTGATGAACAGCTCACCGTCACGGACAAAGCCCAGGTCACCGGTACGCAGCCAAGTGCGGCCGGCGTGCTGGACGAACGTCTTGGCGCTGGCTTCGGGGTTACGCCAGTAGCCGTGGGCGATGCTCGGGCCGGCAGCCCAGACTTCACCGACAGCGTTATCGGCGAGTTCTTCGAGACTGATCGGCTCAACGATCATCACCGCATGCTCCGGCTGGCTGATGCCGCAACTCATGATCGGGCTGCCGTCACCCGGCTCGGCACGGTTTTGCGCCAGCGCCTGATCGTCCACGCGCAACGCTGGAATGCCGGTGCCTCGTGGTGTACCGGCAACGAACAGGGTCGCTTCGGCCAGACCGTACGAAGCCATGAAACTGTCTTCGCTGAAACCGCACGCAGTGAACTTCTCGGCGAAGCGTTCGAGGGTGTCGAGGCGGATCGGTTCGGAACCGGAATAGGCCACGCGCCAACGGCTCAGATCAAGGCGTTCAAGCGCCGACTCGCTGACTCGCTCACTGCACAAACGGTAGGCGAAATCCGGCCCGCCGCTGATGGTGCCGCCGTATTGGCTGATTGCTTCGAGCCAGCGCAACGGCCGACCAAGGAAGTACCCCGGCGACATCAGAATGCACGGCACACCACTGAAAACAGGCTGCAGCAAACCACCGATCAAACCCATGTCGTGGTACAGCGGCAACCAGCTGACGATGACGTCGTCCGGGTTGACGTCGATGCCGAAGCCGTGACGGATCAACAGCTCGTTGGCGACCAGGTTGCCGTGGCTGACCTGCACGCCTTTGGGCAGCGCGGTGGAGCCGGAGGTGTATTGCAGGAAGGCGATGTGATCCTGCGCCAGGCCGGGCTCGACCCACTTCTCGGCCAGCGCGCTGTCGAGGGTATCGACACACAACAGCGGCGGTGCGCCTTCGATCTGCTGCAAGGCGTCGCGCAGGTCAGCGCTGGTCAGCAACAGACGCGGCTCGGCGTCGGCGATGATCGACAGCAGACGCTCCTGATGATGACGGCGTGCAGACTCCGGCGGGTAAGCCGGCACCGCGATCACGCCGGCGTACAGGCAACCGAAGAACGCCGCAACGTAGTCCGGGCCACTGGGAAACAGCAGCACCGCGCGACCGCCGAACTCAGCCTCGGCCTGCAACGCCGCGGCGATGGTACGTGCGCGCTGATCGAGTTCGCGATAACTGAGTACCACAGCCTGCTCTTCGTTTTCAGCCAGAAAACGCAAGGCCAGTTGATCCGGTGTCAACGCCGCACGGCGCTGCAGGGCGTGGACCAGAGTGCTGGGGAGTTCGAACGCGTCGGTCATGAGGTTTCCTGCCTGAATTCGGCTTGCTAGTGGAATCGGGTTTGCTGCGTCACACCCTTCAAAGGGCATGCAGGGCGCGGTCTACGCCGACCGCGCAAGGCATTGGAATGCTGTCTGGTCGGGACTCTTCACCCGCAACCATTCACCAATGAGAACGGATGACGTCTGGAAATAATTAGTCGGCAGGCTGGAACGCCAATGGGGCCGGGATGCGGCAGCGTGTCGCAGTTCTCACATCGCACCTGTTTGGATCATTACTTCTCTTTCTCATTTGACAATCATTATCATTCAACCTAATTTGTCGCTCGATGTGTAGGACGGCCTCGTCCCCCCAGGCGTCCCACTAACCTATTTGGCAGCAAGGTGATTTCCATGACGGAACAAGTATCCACAAGCAGGTGCGATTCACCGCTACTTCAGGCATTCGTCGACAATCGACTGATTCTGGTCAAGATTGCAGCCCGCATTACCGGCTGCCGGTCACGTGCCGAAGATGTGGTGCAGGATGCGTTTTTCCGCCTGCAATCGGCGCCGCCGATCACGTCGTCGATCAAGGCTCAACTGAGTTATCTGTTCCAGATCGTGCGCAACCTCGCCATTGATCACTACCGCAAACAGGCGCTGGAGCAGAAGTACGCCGGCCCTGAAGAGGAAGGGCTGAACGTGGTTATTCAGGGTGCTTCGCCGGAAATCTCGCACATCAACTTTTCGACTCTGGAAAACATCGCTGATGCGCTGACCGAGCTGCCCAGCCGCACCCGCTATGCGTTCGAGATGTACCGCCTGCACGGCGTGCCGCAGAAGGACATCGCCAAGGAACTCGGCGTCTCGCCGACCCTGGTCAACTTCATGATTCGCGATGCGCTGGTGCACTGCCGCAAGGTCTCGGGCAGCCGTCGTGACGCGGTGGTTATGGGTCGTCGTTAAGACCGGATTGTCCGCACAAAAAGATCGCAGCCTTCGGCAGCTCCTACAGTGGAATGCGTTTCCTGTAGGAGCTGCCGCAGGCTGCGATCTTTTGCTTTACAGCAATCTCAGGCCAGCTTGCACCGATCAAAAAACCGCTCGCGCCCCAGAATCATCAGCGCCGCACGCTTGTGCGGGAAGTCGAATTCTTTCTCGCAATGGAAGCACTGGTTCTGCATGTGACCGATCATCTTCGCGTTGTCGGCACGCGGTTCGGCGACGACGCGCTGAGTGCGCGGATCGTCCAGAAACAGGTAATGCACCAACGCCGATAACCAGCTCGCCACCTTGTGCGGGCCGCGGTGATCTTCCTCACCGACCAGCATGTGAATGCCACGGTCGTAATTGTCGGCATCGTAGAACGGCGCGATACGATCTTCCTTGGCCCAATAAGCCTCGAAATAGGCAAACGGCTGATCGTCGAAACAGCCGATCAAGGTCAGCGTGTGCGGGTCGGCGTCGAGTTTGCTCAGGTACTCGCGGTGTTTCTCGATACTGCCCTCCTCCTGCCAGAAACTGGCAACGCGCGGGCTGTTCTGCCAACGATTGAAGCGCGGCAGATCCTCTTCGATTTCCACCGTGCGCAGCGATATCCACGCGCCCAGACGCGCATCGAAACGTCGGTACACCTCACCGCGTGGTTTCACCGGCCGCAGCGGATGCCGCTTACCCTGACTAATGACCATTTGCTGCGGATAACTGCCGGTCAGCGAGGTGCCGAGCCACGGTTGCGGCAGTTGCCAGAACAGCGTGCGCTCGCAGCGATACTCGCCTGCCACCTCGGTCCTCACCAACAAACCGCTGAGCAACGCTTCGGTCGGCCGCTGATCGAGTTGCCAGGTCAGTTGCTGGCACTCGGGATCGCGGGCGAACAGCCAATAACAGGCGGCCCACAGTGCCTGCCCCGGCGGCAAGGCAAAACGCTCATCGATCTGGATCAGCCCTTTGGCTTCACGATCCAGGCGCAGGCGAATCAGCGGTTGCCCGTCCAGGCTCAGGCTCAGACGGCTTTCGGTTGCATCAGCGATCAGTTGGCTACCCGAAGGCAAGGCCAGGGCAGTCAGGTCATTCAGATTGGACATGGGTCGGGCTCACGATAATCGTCGACAGTTCAACGATGGGACGTGAGCCGAGAGGAGAAATTTAGGCTTCGAGGAGAAATCAGTGCCTCAATGACGAGGCACCGGCACTACCGCTATCTTGTACGGCTCGAAGATTTTCAGCATCTCGCCATTCTCACGCAGACCTTGCAGCAGCTTGCCAAACGCTTCACCGGTGATCGGCGCAGTCGGGCGCAGAATCGCGTAATGGTGGTAGATCTGATCAATACGCTGGGACACCAGCAACTCACCACGCACCTTTTCGTTACGCAACAGGTAATCGCTCAGATACGAACGGGTCACCAAGGCAATATCGGCGCGCCCGCGCAGCACCATCAACAGATTGCTGTCATGGGAATAGGTCAGCGTCGCGTTGAAATTCTGCGCAAGGAACTTGGGATCGGCGTTGAAACTGGCAAATTCGTAGTGATAACCGCTGAACAGCGCCAGGCGTTTGCCCGACAGGTCGGCGAAGTAGTTCTGTTGGCGACCGTCTTCACGTTGCGCGACAAAAATCTCGGCGTCTTCAAGGCCCATGTCGACATCGCTGTGAGGCATGTCTTGCCAGCCCCACTCCGGGTTCTCGAAGATCGCCATGTCGATCCGGCCTTGTTTGAAATCACCAAAACGCCGGGGAATCGACGTTGGCACCAGCACGAACTGATAGTCGCTTTGCAGACGGTTCAGCGCCTCGACCAATTGCGGCAGCAGACCGGTGTCGGCGCCGTTTTCCGGGCGGATGGTGTAGGGCGGAAAATGTGCCGCGCCGACCCGGACCAGTTGCGCTGCCGGAGCCGGCAATACCCAGAATGCAGCCAGCGCTGCGAGCAGAAGCCCCGCGGCTGTCCGAATTGGCGAAGACTTCAAAACACCCCACTCCCCGAAAAAATACCGATCAATGCATTCAAGCTAGGCGGTTTCGCCCAGTTAGCCAGTTTCCCGCCCCGATAGAAAGCGCCTTAACGCTCCTCGAGCACCAGAATCAAGGCCTCGTCCGCCAATTGATCAAGGCTCAAACTGCCGCCGGCACGGAACCAGGTGGTGGTCCAGGACAGTGCGCCAGTGAGAAAACGTCGGGTAACAAATACGTCGCCGCGAATAAATCCGGCGTCCTTGGCCTCGCCGAGCACGTGCAGCCAGATATCTTCGTAGACGTCACGCAACGCCAGCACTTTGGCCTGGCCGTCCTCGGACAATGAACGCCATTCATAGACCAGTACCGCCATGGCTTCACCGCTGCCGCCCATGATCGACTGCAATTCGCAGCGAATCAGCGCCAACACGCGCTCGCGCACGCTGCTGGCATCGGCAAGCGCCGCACGCATCAGAGCGGTGTTGTAACGGATGGTTTCTTCCATCACCGCGCGGAGGATTTCATCCTTGCTTTTGAAGTGATGAAAAATGCTTCCCGACTGAATCCCCACCGCCCCGGCCAGATCACGCACGGTGGTGCGCTCATAGCCTTTGTTGCGAAACAGGTGAGCCGCCACTTGCAGCAGTTTGCCGCGGGCGCTGTCGGGGTCGGTCAACTGGCCTTGGTCGACCAATTCGCGCATGACCCTCAGGGCTTTTTGCTCGTCCACCCGTTCTCTCCTACAGTCGATCAGTCTGATGCCCCCTGAAACCGCAGGGTTGCGCGCAATTTAAGCCGCCGACGGCGACCAAGCAAGCGCTTGGGCAGAAGATAATTTTAGGCATTTACAAACCAAGCGCTTGCTTGGTAGCCTCCAAGCACTTCTGTCGCAGGTTCCTGAGTCGGAGATAAAAATGCCAACCACCGTTCGCATCGGTTGCGCCAGTGCATTCTGGGGAGACACATCAACCGCCGCCGCGCAGTTAGTCAACGGCGGCAAACTGGATTACCTGGTGTTCGATTACCTGGCCGAGATCACCCTGTCGATCATGGCCGGCGCACGCATGAAAGACCCGCAGGCGGGGTTTGCCGGCGACTTTATCGACGTCCTGACGCCGCTGCTGCCGCAACTGGCCGAGCAGCAAATTCGCGTTATCAGCAACGCTGGCGGGATCAATCCACACGCCTGTGCCAGTGCCCTGCAAGCGGCCTGCGACAAGGCTGGCATCGCGCTGAAAATCGCTGTGTTGCTCGGCGATGACCTGCAACCGCAGTTCAAACAACTCAGCAGCCAAGGCATCACTGAAATGTTCAGCGGCGCCGCGCTGCCGCCGATGTGCGTGTCGACCAACGCTTACCTCGGCGCGCCGGGCATCGTCGAAGCCCTGCGCCTGGGCGCCGATATCGTCATCACCGGCCGCGTGGTCGACAGCGCCGTGGTCAGCGCCGCACTGGTGCATGAGTTCGGCTGGTCGTGGCACGACTACGACAAACTCGCCCAGGCCGCACTGGCCGGGCACATCATCGAATGCGGCGCACAATGCACCGGCGGTAACTTCACTGACTGGCGCGACGTGCCCGACTACGAGCACATCGGTTTTCCAATTGTTGAAGTCAGCGCCGACAGCCAATTCATCGTCAGCAAACCCGAAGGCTCCGGCGGACTGGTCACACCGCTGACCGTGGGTGAGCAGATGCTGTATGAAATCGGCGACCCACAGGCCTATCTGCTGCCCGACGTGGTCTGCGATTTCAGTCAGGTCAAACTGCAGCAGCAAGGCAAGGACGCGGTACACGTGCACGGCGCCAAAGGCCTGCCACCGAGCGATAAATACAAGGTCAGCGCCACCTGGCCGGACGGTTTTCGCTGCACCGCCAGTTGCCTGATCGCTGGCATCGATGCGGTGGACAAGGCGCGCCGGGTCAGTCAGGCGATCATCGACAAAACCGCAGAAATGTTCAGCCAGCGCGGCTGGGCGCCGTACAGCGAAACGCACATCGAACTGCTCGGCAGCGAAGCCACCTACGGCCCCCACGGCCAGCGCCGCGACAGCCGCGAAGTGGTGATCAAACTCGCCGTGCGTCACGCGAACAAACAGGCGCTGATTCTGTTCTCTAGGGAAATCGCCCAGGCCGCCACCGGCATGGCGCCGGGATTGACCGGCATCGTTGGCGGCCGGCCAACGGTGTACCCGCTGATCCGTCTGTTTTCGTTCCTGATTGATAAAAGTGCCTGCACCTTGCAGATCGATATGGCCGGTGAGCGCCATCCTTGTGCCCTGCCCGCTTTGGCTGTTCTGGACAGCGCAGATTTGCCGATTGCTCAGGCGCCACCAAAACCGCAAGGACGTGCCGACGCCAGTGTGCCGTTGGTGAAACTGGCTGTGGCGCGCTCCGGTGACAAGGGCAACCACAGCAACATCGGCGTGCTGCCGCGCAAGCCCGAATACCTGCCATGGATCGCCGAGGCACTGACGCCGGCGGTGATCGTCGACTGGATGAGCCACGTCCTCGACCCGATTCACGGGCGAGTCGAACGCTGGTACCTGCCCGGCACCCACAGTTTGAATTTTCTATTGGAAAACGCCCTCGGCGGCGGTGGCGTGGCCAGTCTGCGCATCGACCCGCAAGGCAAGGCCTTCGCCCAGCAACTGCTGGAAATCCAGATCCCGGTGCCGCAGAGCATCGCCGAACAACTCGACTAGAGGATGGTTTGCATGGCTTACGCGTCGATTTTCCACACCGATCTGTTCAGCGGCCAGACCATTATCGTCACTGGTGGCGGCAGCGGCATCGGCCGTTGCACCGCCCATGAACTGGCAGCGCTCGGCGCCACTGTGCTGCTGGTCGGGCGCAAACCGGAAAAACTCGAAAAAGTCGCCACGGAAATCGCCGAGGACGGCGGCCGCGCACACTGGCAAGCCTGCGACATCCGCGACGAAGAGGCGGTGAAACAACTTGTCAGGGAGCTGATCACCGAACACGGGCCGATTCACGGGTTGGTCAACAATGCTGGCGGCCAGTACCCGTCGCCGTTGGCCTCTATCAATCAGAAAGGTTTCGAAACCGTGCTGCGTACCAACCTGGTCGGCGGTTTTCTGATGGCCCGGGAAGTGTTCAATCAGTCGATGAGCAAACACGGCGGCAACATCGTCAACATGCTCGCCGACATGTGGGGCGGCATGCCCGGCATGGGCCACTCCGGTGCTGCGCGTTCGGGCATGGACAACTTCACCAAAACCGCCGCGTTTGAATGGGGATATGCCGGGGTGCGGGTCAACGCCGTCGCCCCAGGCTGGATCGCCTCCAGCGGCATGGACACTTACGAAGGTGCGTTCAAAGCGGTGATTCCGACCCTGCGCGAGCATGTACCGCTCAAGCGCATCGGCACTGAATCGGAAGTCAGCGCGGCGATTGTGTTTCTGCTCAGCCCGGCAGCAGCGTTTATCAGCGGCAGCACGTTGAAAATCGACGGGGCGGCCAGCCTCGGCAGCCGAGCATGGCCGCTGCACAAGGCGACTCACAGCGAGTCGTTCAATGGTTTTCACCGGGCCTATCTACCAGAAGTGCTTCGTCCCGATGCCCTCAAGGACAAGGAGTAAGCCATGCCGCAGATCCAGTCCCAGCTCGATCCGCACAGCGAGGCCTTCGCACGCAACCGTGCGGCGATGCTCGCGGCAATCGAGCAAGTTGAGCAACTCGAGCAGAACCTGCTGAACAAAGCCGCCGAAGCCAAAGGGAAATTCGACAAACGCGGACAATTGCTGCCGCGCGAACGCCTGAACCTGTTGCTCGACCCCGGCGCGCCGTTCCTCGAACTGGCCAGCCTCGCCGGTTACAAACTGCATGACGACAAGGACGGCAGTTCGGCCGGTGGCGGGTTGATCGCCGGCATCGGTTACGTCTGCGGCATCCGCGCGATGGTGGTGGCCAACAACAGCGCGATCAAGGGCGGCACCATCTCGCCGAGTGGCTTGAAAAAATCCCTGCGTCTGCAACAGATCGCTCAGGAAAACAAACTGCCGGTGATCACCCTCGCCGAAAGCGGCGGCGCCAACCTCAATTACGCGGCAGACATTTTCGTCGAAGGCGCGCGCAGTTTTGCCAATCAGGCGCGCATGTCGGCGATGGGCCTGCCGCAGATCACCGTGGTACACGGCTCAGCCACGGCGGGCGGCGCCTATCAGCCGGGATTGTCGGATTACGTGGTGGTGGTGCGCGGCAAGGCCAAGCTGTTTCTCGCCGGCCCGCCGCTGCTCAAAGCCGCCACCGGTGAAGTCGCCACTGATGAAGAACTCGGTGGCGCCGAGATGCACGCGCAGGTCGCCGGGACGGCGGAATACCTCGCTGAAAACGATGCCGATGGCGTGCGCCAGGTGCGTGAAATTCTGCGGATGCTGCCGTGGAACGAGCAACTGCCGTGGCTGCCCGAGCCGCAATACAAAGAGCCGCTCTACCCCGTCGAAGAACTGCTCGGGTTGATCCCCGACGATCCGAAAAAACCCTATGACGTGCGCGAAATCATCGCGCGCATCGCCGATGAATCGTGCTTTCTCGAATTCAAGGGTGAGTTCGATCAGCAAACGATCTGCGGCCAGTTGAAGATTCAGGGCCGCGCCTGCGGCTTCATCGGCAACAACGGCCCGATCACACCGAACGGCGCCAGCAAAGCCGCGCAGTTCATCCAACTGTGCGACCAGAGCCAGACGCCGCTGCTGTTTTTCCACAACACCACAGGCTTCATGGTCGGCACCGAATCGGAACAGCAAGGCGTGATCAAACACGGCTCGAAACTGATTCAAGCGGTAGCCAATGCACGGGTGCCCAAACTGACCGTCGTCGTCGGCGGTTCATACGGCGCCGGCAACTACGCGATGTGCGGGCGCGGTCTTGATCCGCGCTTCATCTTCGCCTGGCCGAACAGCCGCACGGCGGTGATGGGTGGCGCGCAGGCCGGCAAAGTCTTGCGCATTGTCACCGAAGCCAAGCAACTCAAGGACGGTCTGGTGCCAGACCCGAAAATGCTCGACATGCTTGAGCAGGTCACCGCGCAGAAACTCGACGGCCAGTCCACCGCGCTCTACGGCAGCGCAAACTTGTGGGACGACGGGCTGATCGATCCACGCGACACGCGCACGCTGCTCGGCTACTTGCTGGATATTTGCCAAGAAGCGGACATGCGCAACCTGCAACCCAACAGCTTCGGCGTCAGCCGGTTCTGACCGCCTCGGACCTCTCGGAGAACAATAACAATGATCTTCACCCCGGAACACGAAGCCCTGCGCCGTACCGTCCGCCAGTTCGTCGAGCACGAGATCAACCCGCACGTCGATGAATGGGAAAAGGCCGGACGCTTTCCCATCCACGAGATTTTCCGCCAGGCCGGCGACCTCGGTTTGCTGGGCATTTCCAAACCGGAAAAATTCGGCGGCATGGGTCTTGATTACAGCTATTCGATTGTCGCCGCTGAAGAGTTCGGCACCATTCATTGCGGCGGCATTCCGATGTCGATCGGCGTGCAGACCGACATGTGCACCCCGGCCCTCGCCCGCTTCGGCTCCGATGAATTGCGTGAAGAGTTCTTGCGCCCGGCGATTACCGGCGAGCAGGTCGGCTGCATTGGCGTCTCCGAAGTCGGCGCTGGTTCGGATGTCGCCGGACTGAAAACCACTGCGCGCAAGGACGGCGACGACTACGTGATCGACGGCAGCAAAATGTGGATCACCAACTCGCCGAGCGCCGACTTCATCTGCCTGCTGGCCAACACCTCGGACGACAAACCGCACATCAACAAGTCGCTGATCATGGTGCCGATGAACACGCCGGGCATCAGTCTCAGTTCGCACCTGGACAAGCTCGGTATGCGCAGCTCGGAAACCGCCCAGGTGTTTTTCGACAATGTGCGCGTGCCGCAGCGCAACCGCATCGGCCATGAAGGCGCCGGGTTCATGATGCAGATGCTGCAGTTTCAGGAAGAACGCCTGTTCGGTGCGGCGAACATGCTCAAAGGCCTGGAATACTGCGTCGACAGCACCATCGAGTACTGCAAAGAGCGCAAGACCTTTGGCAATGCGCTGATCGACAATCAGGTCATCCACTTCCGTCTCGCCGAACTGCAGACCGAAATCGAGTGCCTGCGCGCGCTGGTCTATCAAGCCACCGAGCAGTACATCAAAGGTCAGGACGTCACGCGCCTGGCCTCGATGGCCAAGCTCAAGGCCGGGCGGCTGGGCCGCGAAGTCAGCGACAGCTGCCTGCAATATTGGGGCGGCATGGGTTTCATGTGGGACAACCCGGTGGCTCGCGCCTATCGCGATGTGCGGCTGGTGTCGATTGGCGGCGGCGCCGACGAAATCATGCTGGGGATCATCTGCAAACTGATGGGCATCTTGCCGGGGAAAAAGAAATGAGCCGACTGCCCGAATGCCAGACCCTGCTCCTGGAACTGCATGGCGGCGTGCTGCACATCACCCTCAACCGCCCCGAAAGCCGCAATGCGATGAGCCTGCAGATGGTCGCCGAGCTGCGCGCGACGCTGGCGGCCGTGGCTGATGATCGAGCTGTTCGCGCGCTGGTGCTCAGTGGTGCTGGCGGGCATTTTTGCGCGGGTGGCGACATCAAGGACATGGCCAACGCCCGCGGTCAGGGTGCAGATGCTTACCGCGACTTGAACCGGGCGTTCGGTGCTTTGCTGGAAGAAGCCCAGCACGCACCGCAAGTGTTGATCTGCCTGTTGCAAGGCGCAGTCATGGGCGGTGGTTTCGGCCTGGCCTGTGTCAGCGATATCGCCATCGCCGAGCACAAGGCGCAGTTTGGTTTGCCGGAAACCAGTCTGGGGCTGATCCCGGCGCAGATCGCGCCATTCGTCGTGCAACGTATAGGTCTGACTGAAACGCGCCGACTGGCCCTGACGGCTGCACGCTTCGATGGCCATCAAGCACGGCGTTTGGGCCTGGTGCATTTTGTCGAGGAGGATCCTCAGGCGCTGGCCGAGCGTCTGGATGAAGTGCTGCAGCATGTGCTGTGTTGTGCGCCGGAGGCGAATGCTGCGACGAAGAAATTGCTGCTCGCCAGTGCCGGGCAGCCGTCGAGTGAGTTGCTGGATGAGGCGGCGCAATGGTTCAGCGAAGCGGTGACCGGTGCTGAAGGCATCGAGGGAACACTGGCCTTTGTGCAAAAGCGAAAACCCGGGTGGGCCACCTAAAAGCTTCGCGAGCAGGATCGCTCCCACAAGGAAATGCATTCCAAATGTGGGAGCGAGCCTGCTCGCGAAGAGGCCAACACATTCACCGCCACAATTTCAGGAACAAGACCATGCCCGCCATCCACAAAATCCTGATCGCCAACCGCGGTGAAATCGCCTGCCGCATTCAGCGCACCGCCCAGGCTTTGGGCTACCGCACCGTCGCCGTTTACAGCGACGCCGATGCCGATGCCGATGCGCTGCACGTGCAAATGGCCGATCAAGCCGTACACCTCGGCCCGTCCCCAGTGCAGCAATCCTATCTGAACATCACGGCGATCCTCGACGCCGCCCGCCGCAGTGGCGCGGACGCGATCCATCCCGGCTACGGTTTTCTTTCCGAGAACGCCGAGTTCGCCCGTGCCTGTGAACAGGCTGGCCTGACCTTCATCGGCCCCAGCGTCGAAGCCATCGAATTGATGGGCAGCAAACGTCGCTCGAAAATCGCCATGCTCGAAGCCGGCGTTCCATGCATCGCCGGTTACCAGGGCGCCGAACAGGACGACGCCACCCTGCTGCGCGAAGCCGAGCGCATCGGCTATCCGCTGATGATCAAGGCCAGTGCCGGCGGTGGCGGCCGTGGCATGCGTCTGGTGCACGATGCCGCTGATTTGCCGGCGCAGCTGCGCACCGCGCGCTCGGAAGCTTTGAACGGTTTCGGCAGCGACGAACTGATCCTCGAACAGGCATTGATCGAACCGCGACACGTCGAAGTGCAGCTGTTCGGCGATCAGCACGGCAACCTGATCTACCTCGGCGAGCGCGACTGCTCCGTGCAGCGTCGCCATCAGAAAGTCATCGAAGAAGCGCCGTGCCCGGTGATGACGCCGCCGTTGCGCGAGGCCATGGGCGAAGCGGCGCTCAAGGCCGGGCGCGCCGTCAGTTATGTCGGCGCCGGGACTGTGGAGTTTCTGCTCGATGCACGCGGGCAGTTCTACTTTCTGGAAATGAACACTCGCCTGCAAGTCGAGCACCCGGTGACCGAACTGATCACCGGGCAAGACCTGGTCGCCTGGCAATTACTGGTCGCCGAAGGGCAAGCGTTGCCGCTGACGCAGGATCAAGTGCGGCTCAATGGCCATGCCATGGAAGTTCGCCTTTACGCTGAGGACCCGGCGCAGGATTTTCTGCCGCAAACCGGTCGCATCACGGCGTGGGAGCCTGCGCTGCAGCAAGGCGCACGCATTGATCACGGCCTGCGCGAAGGCCAGTCGATCAGCCCGTTCTACGACCCGATGCTGGGTAAATTGATCGCTTATGGCGCCACCCGCGAAGAGGCGCGGCGCAAACTGTTGCGCGCAGTACAGGACACGGTGTTATTGGGCGTGCAAAGCAATCAGCGCTTGTTGGCCAGCCTGCTGCAACACCCGCAGTTCGTCAGCGGCGAATTCAGTACCGCTTTTATCGCGCAGCACTTCAGCGATCACCCCTGCCTGCAGCGCTACGCCCCCGACGCCGAGGCACTGGCAATCGCCGCGGTATTGTTCTATCAAACCAGCGCCCTCAGCCACCGCGCGCCGCTCAGCGGTTGGCGCAACAACGCCAGCGTGCCGCTGCACTATCGCCTTGGGCAGGAGGAGCAAAGCTGGTCGCTGCAACTGCTGGCTGCAGGGCCAGGCGCGTTCAAGGTGCACGTGTCCGAGCGCAGCATCGAATTGCAACTCATCGACCAGGACGCGCATTCGCTGACCCTGGAAATCGACGGCCTGCGCCAGCGCCACGCCTATCGCCTCGACGCCGAACAACTCTGGCTGTTCACCCATCCCGGCAGCCTGCGCCTGGAGAATCGAACTCACGCGGTGATCGACAGTCAGACCAGCGTCAGTTCCGGCACGCTCAAGGCGCCCATGGACGGCGCCATCGTCGACGTACTGGTCAGCGAAGGCAGCCCGGTCAGCAAAGGGCAATTGCTGGTGGTGCTGGAGGCAATGAAAATGGAGCACCCGCTCAAGGCCGGCATCGATGGCGTGCTCAAACGGGTGCAGGTCAAGGTCGGCGATCAGGTAAAAAATCGTCAGGTTCTGTTGCAGGTCGAGTAGTCAGCCAGGCGCAAACGCAGGGTTTGACTACGCTCTGAAGAATCAGAACGCGGAAATCAGGAACCCTGCGATGCCCCACTGGCTGGTCATAGATCTGGAAGCCACCACCGATGAGGGTGGCTGGCCGGTCACCGAGATGGAAATTATCGAGATCGGCGCCACCCTGGTCGATCGTGCCGGGCGCGAGCAGGATCACTTCCAGCGCTTCGTGAAACCGACGCGGCGGCCCTTGCTCACGCCCTTCTGTCGCGAACTCACGCACATCTCCCAAGCCAACATCGACGCAGCGCAGCCGTTGAACGAAGTCTGGCCGGCATTTGAACGCTGGCTCGCTCAGCATCAGGCGCGCCTGGAAGGCTGGGCCAGCTGGGGCGATTACGACCGCAAGCAGTTGTTGCAGGAATGGCAGCGTCTGCACATCGACAGCGGGTTGAGCCGCGTGCCGCACATGAACCTCAAGCAACGTTTCGCCAAGGCCCGGCGCTTGGAACGGCCGCTGGGGCTTAACGGTGCACTGCAACTGGCCGGCATGCAGTTCAGCGGTCAACAGCATCGGGCCCTGGAAGATGCACGCAATACCGCACGGCTACTGCCCTTGGTATTGCCACTCTAGGGTCAGTTCGAGAACTCGGCGGACAGAGGCTGGGCAGGTGACGGCGCTAAAAGCCTTGTGCATACTGGCCGCCTCACTTTTTAACCCTTTTCGAGGAATCGCCCATGTTTAAAGTCAACGAGTACTTCGACGGCACCGTCAAGTCGATCGCCTTTGGCACTGCTGAAGGTCCTGCGACCATTGGCGTCATGGCCCCGGGCGAATACGAATTCGGCACCAGCCAGCGTGAAATCATGCACGTGGTGTCGGGCGCACTGACGGTCAAACTGCCGGACAGCAGCGACTGGGAAACCTTCGCCGCCGGCAGCCAGTTCAACGTCCCGGCCAACAGCAAGTTCCAACTGAAAGTCGCGGTCGATACCGCTTACCTGTGCGAGTACCGCGGCTAAACCCACGGTTTCCAAAGCGCCAATAAAAATGCCCGTGTCCAAGGACACGGGCATTTTTTGTTTCCGCGGCGGATTACTCGAGGATTTCTACCGGCATGCCGACTTCGAGTCGGCCATTACCGTCATTGACCAGGTTCTGGCCGAACATCGCGCCATCGGCCTCGGCACGGTATTTCTGCAAGGTCGCCAGTGGTTCGCGATCGGTGCTGCGCTCGCCCGTTTGCGGATCAATGGTGGTAAGGATGCAGCGCGAGCACGGTTTGACCACGCGGAACTCGACATCGCCAATGCGAATGCGCTTCCAGCGGTCCTCGGCATACGCTTCGCTGCCTTCGATCACCAGATTCGGTCGGAAACGCAGCATTTCCAGGGGCCGCCCGACCTTTTGCGCAAGGTCCTGCAGCGACGCTTCGCCGATCAACAACAACGGAAAACCATCGGCAAACGCAACCTGATCATCATCGTTGCCATAACCGGCTTGCGTGGTGCGGGCACGATCCAGCGGCACTTGTACCAGTCGCGTCGGTTTGCCGATGAAGTCGCTGACCCAGCGGGCCGCCTCGTCGCCGGCATCCGGCACGCGCAGGGTGTCTCGCCAGATGGTCACGCCGCGCAGTTCAGCGTCGTTGCCCGGCAAGGCTATCTCGATGGAGGACTGTTGCGGCGCGCTCAGGGTCAAGCCGCCCTGCGCATTCCACAAGGCCGACAACTGGCTCATCTTCGCCTCGGCACGCTGGGTCAGGAAGCGCCCACTGGCTTCATCCACGAGCATCCAGCGTCGGTCGCCATCAAGCCCCAGCTTGTCGAGGTCGACGCTTTGCAGCACATCGACTTTGCCGGATTTCAACGGGTAACGATAAAGCGCGCTCAGACGCAGCATGGCCAGCTCCCTGGAGGGTAAAAAACGCCACCCTATACGAGCTTCATGCACGAATCAAAGGCTGAATGAATCCATTAGAAGATGAGCCCTGTGGCGAGGGGATTTATCCCCGATGGGTTGCGGAGCAGCCCCTCTTTCGATTTCAAGAAAGGGACATTCCGTAGCGCATCGGGGATAAATCCCCTCGCCACAGGGCTCACTCCTACAAAGGGGGTGTGATCAGGCCGGGACTTCGTCGAGCATCAGGCGCTGGCGCACCACGTCGACCAGTTTGTCCGGCTGGAATTTGGAGAGGAAGTTGTCGCACCCGACCTTCTTCACCATCGAGTCGTTGAAACTGCCCGACAGCGAGGTGTGCAACACCACGTACAAACCGCGCAGGCGCGGGTCGTTACGGATCTCGGTGGTCAGACGGTAGCCATCCATTTCCGGCATCTCAGCGTCGGTGAAGATCATCAGCAGCTTGTCGGTCATGTTCACGCCGGTGTCGGCCCAGGCCTTGAGCATGTTCAGCGCCTTCAAGCCATCGCTGGCGATGTGCATTTTCACACCGAGTTGGCCGAGGGTGTCGCGCAACTGCGAGAGCGCCACGTTGGAGTCGTCCACCAGCAGCACTTCACGACCACGGGCACGTTCCAGCACCGGGTCTTCGAGTTTTTCCCGCGAGACTTTGGCGTTGTACGGGACGATTTCGGCGAGAACTTTCTCGACGTCGATGATTTCCACCAGTTGGTCGTCGACCTTGCTGATCGCGGTCAGGTAATGCTGACGGCCAGCGCTGGTCGGCGGCGGCAGAATGGCTTCCCAGTTCATGTTGACGATGCGATCCACACCACCGACGAGGAAGGCCTGCACCGAACGGTTGTACTCGGTGACGATGATAGTGCTGTTCGGACCCGGCACCAGCGGGCGCATGCCGATCGCCTGCGACAGGTCGATCACCGGCAACGTCTGTCCACGCAGATTGACCACGCCGCAAACAAACGGGTGACGCTGAGGCATCAGCGTCAACTTCGGCAACTGCAATACTTCCTGAACCTTGAACACGTTGATCGCGAACAACTGCCGTCCGGCCAGACGGAACATGAGAATTTCCAGGCGATTCTCACCCACCAGTTGCGTGCGTTGGTCTACCGTGTCGAGAATGCCGGCCATCAATGACTCCTGGGCTTGTTCTGATGAATTCACTATGGGAGGTTATCGGCTGCGGATGGCGGTTCTTGATGGCCACACGCAGTCCGTTAAAAATGCCATGTTCAGGCATTGATGTCACATTAACATCATGGTTTACTGGCCCGGTGAAATTCATCTGCTACATTCTCTGCAGCGCGACCTCGGTTTGCGCCACAGGTTCCCGCGCCTAAGGGATTCCCCTATGGGCAATCAGGCCTAACCTGATGTTCGCAATATCCAATAGCCATTAATGTGACGCCATTCTCATTGCATGAACGGAGTCAGGCTATTGTGTGCGATCGCAGGTCAGTGGAAACACATCCTCTTGAAACCCCGAACCTGTGCACCTGCACACCGGGGCGCGATCTCGCGACGGTTCATGAACGTCGACACACACGGCATTCCCTCATCAGACATGACGTTGTGGAGATAAGCATGCCAAACGACCTCAAGGACTGGGCGCAACGGTTCCCCGAATTCCTCGTCGAGGCTGAAACACTCCTGGCCAAATCCGAGGAATGCCTCAGTCACCTGCGATTGATCAGCAACGACAAAGACGCCATCGAATGCATGCTCAGCACTCTCCTCAAGCTGGCAAGCAAAGCCGATGCCCTCGCGCTGGAAGCGATTTCCGGATTTTCCCTGCACCTGCACGGCCTGCTCAATCAGGCGCAAGACCACGTCGACCTGCATGCACAGGCACTCGAAGCCCTGCAAGACTGCTTCACCCTGATGGCCTGGCAACTGGAACTGATCGATCAGACCACCGGCCAGTTGAGCCTCGACGACAGCGAACAGACCTCGCTCATCGAAGCCTTCGCCTCTCAGGTCGGTCAAAGTCAGTTCCAACGGCCACACGCCAAAACGCTGTCTCTGGTGACGTTTACGGAGCGACAAGCCTGACCCCGGCTAGAGAGCTGCGCGTTGCCGGCGCCTGACAACGCCGATACCGAATGTCGCAATTGAATAGTTCATACCCGCCAGCGACATAATCGAATAAATAATCACACCTGAACCCAGCAGACTTCTTCCTCCCGGTGTCAGGGTTTGCCTGTGTATATAGAAGCCAACTTCAGGCATCGTCGATTGCTATCGAATTGAATAAATCAACTTTTTCATTATGGAACTCACGTCCATCCTCACGTGTTTCCTGACCGACTGGACATATATAGCAAACGCGACCAACGGTATCTTAAGTGGTATTATGCCGCGCATTAGTTGCTTTCAATTAATGGCACAGTGATTTCAGCGATAAGCTCCCGGCGAAGTTGGCGAGCACATATCGATCACGCGACGTTGTTGAACTCAATAACATAAATGACAGTGTTTTCAGACAGAGACCCGCCAGCCAGCTGACCGGTCTGCCCGCAGCGAACATCCATTGGCTCCATCCGTTATGTACGCCAGCCTCAAGTCAATCGCCACATGGCCACCTTCCCGGGAAAATGCCCGCCGGTTCACACTTATATTGTGTGTCGCCGCGGCGCTCGGCAGCCTGCTGGCCTATGGCTTTTCCCTGCCGCTGCCCTTGGGGGTGCTGGTTCTCACCATCGCCGCCACCGCGTGTGTCTGGGTGCAATATCGGCTGTCGCGCAAATCAATCAAGTTTCAGCCCCAAGAGCTGGCGGACCGCTTGCTGGAAGTCCAGGAGAACGAGCGCCATCGTCTCAGCCGTGAACTGCACGACGACATCGGTCAACTGCTGACTGCCGCCAAACTGCAAGGCGAATGGCTCAAACGACGACTGCCGGACGACCTGCAGGAACACTGCACAACGCTGTGCGAGACCCTCGAGGAAACCCTCAATAAAGTGCGCGACGTGTCGGCCATTCTTAACCCACGGCAACTCACCAGCCTGGGTCTTGAAGCCAGTTTGCGCGCGCATTTGCTCAAGACACTGACCAACACGTCGGTGAACTGGAGCCTTGATTGTCAGCAGCGGTTGAACGGCATTCCCGAAGAAATGGCCGTCGCGGCCTTTCGCATTACTCAGGAAGCCGTGACCAACATCCTGCGCCACGCGCAGGCGAAGAATCTGCTGATTCGCGTCCAGCGTTTGCCCAAGGGCCTGACGCTGCTGATCAGCGATGACGGGCAGGGATTTGCCCCGGCAGCCAATCCGGGGCGTGAAGGACAACGCGGCATGGCCGGGATGGCCGAACGGATCGAGCAGTTGGGTGGCACCCTGAGCGTGACCAGCGAGCCGGGCAAAGGCACTCAAATCGAAGCACTTTTCCCCTGGGCGCCGCGCGCACTCGAGCGGGCCAGTACGAATAAGGTTATGCGTTGACTTGTAACTTACTTCTGGTGGATGACCACTCGCTGATCAGGGCCGGCGTGCGCGCTCTGGTACTGGATATTCCCGGTTACGCGGTAATTGGCGAGGCCAATGACGGCTCGCAGCTGCTCGAAATGGTCGAGCAACTGAACCCCGATATCGTCTTGCTGGATATTTCCATGAAAGAAACCGGCGGCCTGGAAGCCCTGCAACGGCTCAAGCGTGTGCGACCACAAAGCAAAGTGCTGATCCTGTCGATGCACACCGACCCGGCGCTGATCATGCAAGCGCTGGAGTCCGGCGCGCATGGCTACCTGCTCAAGGACACCACCGCCACCGAACTCGAACACGCGCTCGAAGCGTTGCGTAACAACGAACGCTACCTGAGCCCGGCCATCGCTCACACGGTGATCAACCAGGCCCTGACGCGCAACCAGAAGAGCCAGCCGGAAACCTCCGACTCGCACAACCTGACCGCGCGCCAACTGGAAATCCTGCGGCTGATCGTACGGGGCAAATCGACCCGGGAGATCGCCAACGGCCTGGGCCTGAGCATCAAGACCGTCGAAACCCACCGCTCGCAGATCATGAAGCGCCTGCAGATCTACGACGTGGCGGGCCTGGTGCTGTTCGCCGTGCGCGAACAGATCATCAGTCTGGACGACTGACGGCGCGAACGCCGCCCAACAGCGGCGAGTCAGCCGGCAGGTGCACCTGCAGCGCTGCCGGCCGCGCCTCGAAGCGCATGCTGCTGCCCTCCAGTGGTTCGCCGTCGAGATTGATATAGAGCCCTTCGGCCACTTTGATTTCGACCCACGGCAAACGCGTGCGTACAAACATGTTTTCGATGCCGAAACCGTCACTGAGCAAGTTCTTCAAAGTGCCGACCAACTCCTGCGGCGCCGGCAGAATACTGATGTCCAGCAAACCGTCATCGGCCAGCGCTTGCGGGCACAACACGTGCCCGCCTCCCGCCTGACGGCCGTTACCGATGCCCAATGCGAGCAGCTCGCCACTCCAATGGAAGTCCGGCCCTTGCAGCTCGCCGTAGGCAGCATGCAATTCGCTGAAGCGCGATAAGCCGGTGAACAGATAGGCCGCGCCACCCAAAACCTTCTTTAGATCTTCCGAGGTATTGGCGGTGACCTGACTGCCAAAGCCGCCGGTGGCCATATTGAGGAAAACCTGCCCGCCCACCTCGCCCAGATCGATGTCACGCGGCGGTACGTCCAACAATTCGAGCGCCTCGGCCGGTTCCAGCGGCACACCCGCCGCACGGGAGAAATCATTGGCCGTGCCCAGCGGCAACAGCACCAGACTGGCCTCGCCCGGATGCGCCGCCAATGCCTGAGCGACGTCGCGCAACGTACCATCGCCGCCCCCGGCAATGATCTTCGAGTAACCGGCAGCCAGCGCCTCCTCGACCATCCGCTCGGCGTCACCGGCTTCCCAGGTCACGCGCACTGCCAATTGCCATCCTTGCTCGCGTTTACTCTCGACGGCGCTGCGAACCGCCTCGTTGAGTGCCTGCTTGCCATGCAGAATCAATAGCGCCCTGCGTTCACTCATTACGGTCACTCCCTGAATGGAATCGGTACGGGACATCTTGACCACTGCGCCGCGCAAAAAAGCCGCAACAATGACAATTAATTCAAGCACTCCAGCCAGCACGTCCTACACGGCGGTATATTTTCTTACAAAACCTGAGGAAACGGCTGAATTGACCCGGCGCCATCATTGGCACATCGTGCCCTGGCGGTAGCAATCTTCAATTTGAAACACACAAGGATGTGCAGTAATGAGTCGATACACCCCGAATGCTTTTAAAAGCTCAAAAGATGGAACAGGTCGCCAACGAATTTCGGAACATGCCGGTGGATACTTCCATGCAAAGCCATGAAGCCAGAATGCCAGTGAGTCCGGTTGCCCCTCTCGCCGATAATCGTGCGAATCACAAATCCGAATTCAAGAACAGCGCCAAGACCACTGGAGAAGTGAATATGGAACCTCGTGTCACAGAGCTGGAAACCCACCTCAAATACATTCGCCGGGACATGGATGAAGTCCGCAGCGATGTCAGAACCATCAAACATCGATTGGCCTATTCGGCGGGCGCCACAGCCGTGATCCTGTGCTTGCTTGGATGGGTGGCGAACAGCCGCTTCGAACAACTCGTTTCGATCATGACTCGCTGAATGTTCGATTGAATGCAGGCTTCGGAGGCACCTCCGAGCCTGCACATGCAGCGGTCGAACTAGCTGAGGAGCTCACTCAGCGGAATGAACAGCACTTCGTCGCCCTCGACAAGCGTTCGCCCTTCCAGCACCTCCACCAGCCCATCGGCCCACGCCGCGCTGCGCAGGACACCCGAGCTTTGATTACGATAGATAACGGCACGCCCCTGATCCAGGCGCCCACGCAAATACTCGCGCCGGTTACCTGCCACAGACCAGACGAACCCTGCAGGCACCACAAACTTCAGCGGCTCAACGTCCTGAACGCCCTGACGGCGCAACAGATAGGGGCGCGTCAGCAAGGCGAAGGTCACCAGAGTCGACGCAGGATTGCCGGGCAGCCCAATGACCGGGACACCCCGAAAATGACCAAACGTCAGCGGCTTCCCGGGCTTGATGGCGAGTTTCCACAGCGCCAGTTCGCCCTCCTCTCTCAACGCAATGCCAAGAAAGTCAGCCTCACCCACCGACACACCACCGGTCGAAAGAATCAGATCAACGTCCTGCAATGCACCGAGGCGCTCGCGGGTGGTGGCCAGATCATCCGGAAGAATTCCGGCATCAATCACCTCGCAACCCATGCGCTGCAACCAACTGCACAGCACCACGCGATTGCTGTTGTAGATTTGCCCCGGGCCCAACGCCTGACCCGGTTCGACCAGCTCATCGCCGGTCGACAGCACCGCCACGCGAACCTTGCGCACCACCTGCAAGCCAGCGCAACCCAAGGATGCCGACAAACCTTGTTCAATGGGCCCAAGCCGGGTGCCAGCCGCCAGGATCAATTCGCCGACTGTGGTCTCCTGACCTTGCGCACGAATGTTTTGCCCGGCAATCATGCTTTCAACGAAACGCACGCGGCCATCGGCAAGCACTTCAGCGTTTTCCTGCATTTCAACGCAATCAGCCCCGGCCGGTACCGGCGCACCGGTAAAAATCCGCGCGCAGGTTCCAGGCTGCAAGGGTTCAGGCGCTTGCCCGGCAAAGATTTTCTGACTGACCGGCAACGGCTCGCCGGTCCAATCGGCCAGATTCAGGGCATAGCCATCCATTGCACTGTTCGGCCAGGGCGGCAGATCCAGTGTCGATATCAGGTCCTCGGCGAGCACCCGCCCCTGAACGTCTGCCAATGGCAAAAACTCGCGCTCGACTATCGGCGAGGCCTCGGCCATTTCCAGCAGTCGCGCCAGCGCCACTTCGACCGGCATCAAGGTGCCGGTCTTGCCCGGCTTACCCACGGGATTCACAAGGTTCAGCCTGTTTCAGATGGGGGACAAAATTGCATGGGCGGTGCCGAGAATCCAACTGCTCGGCAAGAATACCGTCCCAGCCTGTACGCACGGCGTTGGTCGAGCCCGGCAGGCAGCACACCAGCGTGCCGTTGGCCAGACCTGCCAGCGCCCGGGATTGCACGGTCGAGGTGCCGATATCGGCCACCGAGATCTGCCGGAACAACTCACCGAAACCATCAACCTGTTTGTCGAGCAGGCAAGCCACCGCTTCGGGGGTGCTGTCACGACCGGTAAAGCCGGTGCCGCCGGTAATCAGCACAACCTGCACGACATCGTCGGCAATCCAGTTGGCGACTTGCGCGCGGATTTTGTAGAGGTCATCTTTGAGCAGAACCCGCTCGGCCAGCAGGTGGCCTGCCGCCGTCAAACGGTCGACGAAGACCTGGCCCGAGGTGTCGGTTTCCAGGGTTCGGGTATCACTCACAGTCAGCACCGCAATGTTCAGCGGGGCGAAAGGTACATCAGCCTTGGCTTTCATAGGCTCGTCCAGTTGTAGGAGAAACAGCCCGGTGTTATATCACAGCGCCCCCTTTTTTCGCCGCCCCTCTGGAGAGCCGAGATGACCCTGAATACACAATTGCCTGCCTGCTCCATTCTGCTATTGGCAGGCGGACGCGGCCAACGCATGGGTGGTCAGGACAAAGGTCTGGTTGAATGGCTGGGGGAACCGCTGATTACGCATTTGCACCGCAAGGTGCGCCCGCTGACGGATGATCTGATCATTTCCTGCAACCGCAATCGCGAGCGTTATGCGCCGCTTGCCGACCAATTGGTCGTGGATGACGAAAACGACTTTCCGGGCCCGCTGGCCGGTATCCGCGCAGGCCTGAAGGCGGCGCGTCATTCGCATTTACTGGTATTGCCCTGCGATGTCCCGCGCATTGATGGCGCACTGCTGCAAAGCATGCGTGAAACCGCCCACCAGAATTCTGAAAAACCTTTAATGTTGCGCCATGACGGGCATTGGGAACCTTTGTTGTGCGTGATTCCGGTCGCCCTGCTGGCGGCATTCGAAGAAGCCTGGGATGCGGGTGAGCGCAGCCCCGGCCGAGTGATGCGCAGCCTCGGCGCAACCGCCCTGCAATGCCCGGACAACGACCCGCGACTGGCCAACCTCAATACCCCGGAACTGTTAAATTCGCATAACACTGTGTCAGACTGACAGCATTCAAGGAACTCTCACGCCTTGTGTACGTCTCAGCCTCAGTAACCAAAAGAATTTCCACTCGGAGACACACTCATGACTCAACGGACCCTCGCCACTCTCATGCTCGCACTGGGCTTGGCCACCCTCGCCGGTTGCTCCTCGCCAACAGTGATCACGCTGAATGACGGTCGCGAAATCCAGGCCGTCGACACCCCGAAATACGATGATGATTCGGGCTTCTACGAGTTCAAGCAGCTTGACGGCAAAGAGACTCGCATCAACAAGGATCAGGTTCGCACCGTTAAAGAACTGTAAGCTCTGGGTCGACACCGGATACAGAAAAGCCCGCATTCATGCGGGCTTTTTCATGGGCGCTCGAAAGGCTGAGAAGTCACCACTGCAAGGTGATGCGGCTTTCGAATTCGCGCGCTTCGCCAGTCACCGGGTCAATGAAGCGCAGGCCCTGCGCCAAGAGTTTCAGCGGATTGGCGTAGTCATCCTCGACGTCTTTCAATACGTCCGGGTAAAACGGATCGTTGCAAATGCTCGCGCCCAACGCAGTCATGTGCACACGCAATTGATGTTTTTTGCCGGTGACCGGATACAGGCCATAACGCCACAGGTCGCCATTCTTCTCGCGAACCTCTACAGCGGTTTCAGTGTTGCTGACACCCGGCCCTTCCTGCATGCGGAAAAACGGTTCGCCATCGACCAGACGGCTCTTGTGTACCAAGGGGAAATTCAGCTCTGGCAGCGCCGGTGCGATGGCTTCGTAGCGCTTGTCGATCTGCCGGGTCGGGAACAGTGACTGATACGCCGAACGGGTTTGCGGATTGGCCGAGAAGATCACCAGCCCGGCGGTGTGCCGGTCGATGCGGTGCAACGGCACCAGGTGAGGATTGTCCAAACGCCGAATCAAGCGCCGCAGCAACGTCTGTTCGACATACTCGCCGGCCGGCGTCACCGGGAGGAAATGCGGTTTGTCAGCCACCACCAGATGCTCATCGGCATACAGGATGGTTTCGATGACCGGGATCGGCTTTTCGTCCGGCACTTCACGGAAATAGTGAATGCGCAGACCTTCCTTGTAGGGCAAATCCACCGCGATGGGCTGACCGTTACCGTCCAGCACACGGCCTCGGGCAATTCGATCCAGCCATTGCTCGCGGCCAATGGCACTGAAATGCTCGCACAAGCAATCAAGCACTGTCTGCCAGGAGCCCGGTGGCAGATACAAGGTACTGGCCTGATTGTGTGCCGCGGAAAATGTAGATGTGGACATACGAAAATTCTAACCCTCAATGCAGGCTGGCATTATCCAACACTGGGGGAAACGAACCTAGCGCAGAATCCTCAGGCCGGAATCGACTTGAGCGCCGCAGCCTCAGTGAATTCCTTGAGCCAGCGCAACACCTCGACCGCCTCCCAACGACCCGGGTCATACAAGGCATAAAGCAAACCCTGGTAACCGACCACGTCGAGTTGCTTGTGATAACCGGCTCGCTGAAACAGCGCCTCGATCTCAGCAAAACACGTATTGAAATGGACTTTATTGAACGGCGTCTTGCCTTCCGTGACCAAGCCGTCGAGACGCAATTCGGTGACGGCCTCGCGCACCACGTCAACCGACATTCGGTTCACGCTGTTCTTCAACTGTTCGACATTGACCACGGTTTATCCCTCTGACCCAATTACTGTATGAACATACAGTAACCGAATAAACCGTAAAGTGCCAAGGAATGGATGAGCAGTCGCGACCAGCGGGGAGGCGCCGCAAACGCGGGTTAACCCAGGAACGCCACGACCTCATCGGCGCTGAACGGCCAGCCCAGTTCCGCCCCGGTGTCGACGCGGCGTAACACGGGAATCCGTAGGCTGTAAGCCTCGAACCAGGTTTCGTTGTCAGCGATATCCACCAGTTCCACCAGCAGACCGTGTTCGACAAATGGCATCAGCTCGGCTTCGGCCAATTCGCACAAATGGCATCCGAGGGTGCCGAACAGCTGACATTCAGGAGGCATGATCGCTCGACCACAAAAAGAGTGCGCCTATTCTAGGCCGCCGCGCAAAACCCGTCGACCCACCGCCGCCCAAAGGCTTGAGCCTGCCGGCACGGCTTGTACGCAAAACCCTGACGCAAATCAGTTCGCAGAAAAACCAATTGCACGATGCTCCCGGTCTTTTTGCCTCTACGCTTGAGAGGCGAAAGCCCGACATCGGAGTGTTAAGTGTTTGCCAACCTGCTGATCATCCTCGCCTCGTCCCTCGTGGTGATTGCCCTGTTCCGTCGCCTGCGACTGCCACCGGTGTTGGGTTACCTGTGTGTGGGCTTGCTGGTCGGGCCGAGCGCCTTCGATTGGGTCAACGAAAGTGAGCACCTGCCTGACGTGGCTGAACTGGGCGTGGTGTTCCTGTTGTTTTCGCTGGGCCTGGAGTTTTCCCTGTCGAAGATGATCGCCTTGCGCCAAGTGGTATTTCGCCTGGGCAGCCAACAGGTGCTGATCAGTGCGGCGCTGCTGGGCTTGCTGCTGATGTCACTGGGCATGCCCATGACGCCCGCCCTTTTACTCGGGGCCGGGCTGTCATTGTCATCGACGGCGATCGTGACCAAGGAGCTCGGCAGCCTTGGTGAGGTGTTCAGCAGCCACGGCCAGAATGCCATCGGCGTTTTGCTGTTTCAGGATGTGGTCGCGGTCTTGCTGCTGACGCTGGTGCCGGTGTTCGCCGGCAGCAGCGATCAGGCCTGGTACTGGGCGCTGCCACTGACCCTGGCGAAAACCGTGGTGCTGTTTCTCGGTTTGCTGCTGGCCAGTCGCTGGCTGTTGCCGCGACTGTTCCATGAAGTGGCAGCCTCGCGCTCGGCAGAACTGTTCGTGCTGCTGGCGTTGGTGATTGTGTTGCTGACCGCGTGGCTGACTCACCTGCTGGGCCTGTCCCCTGCCCTCGGCGCATTTCTCGCCGGCATGCTGCTCGGCGAAAGCCATTACCGACACCAGATCGAGGCCGACATCCGGCCCTTTCGCGACATCCTGCTCGGGGTGTTTTTCGTCAGCATCGGCATGCTCATCGACCTGCAATTGTTCGTCAGTCACAGCCTGCTGATCCTCGGTCTCACCCTCGGCCTGATGGTGATCAAGGGCATCGTTGTGGCGCTGTTGGTGAAGTGGCGCGGCAGCGACAGCGAAACGGCGTGGCGCAGTGGCCTGGCGTTGGCACAGGGCGGCGAATTCTGTTTCGCGCTGATGGCGCAGATGCAGCAGAACAGCATGATGCCCGCTGAACTCGGTGCCCTGCTGCTGGCGGCAACGTTCTGCTCAATGCTGCTGACACCACTGTTGTTGCGCGGCGCACCACGCATTGCTGCGGCCCTGCATCGCAAGCCGAATGAGGAAGCGCAAATCGAACAGATCAGCGCCCTTAACGCCGACCTCGACCAGCACGTGGTGATCTGCGGATACGGTCGCGTCGGCCAATCCATCGGGCGTTTCATGCGCAATGCCAAACAGCCCTTTATCGCCCTGGACAACGATCCGGTGCGGGTGCAGGAGGCCGCGAGCGGAGAAAGTGACGTGCATTACGGTGACTCGGCACGCGGCGATCTGCTGACGGCCGTGGGCCTGCTGCGCGCCAGACTGCTGGTGATCGCCGTGGATCAGAGTGACGTTGCCCTGCGCATTCTCAAGGAAGCACGCCGGCTCAACACGCATGTGCCGATTCTGGTGCGCACCCGCGACGACAGCCAATGGGCGGAACTGAAAGCCGCCGGCGCCACCGAAGTGGTGCCGGAGCTCTTGGAATCGAGCCTGATGCTCGCCTCGCATGCGTTGATCATGCTCGGCCTGCCGGCGCATCAGGTTCAGGAGAAAGTCGATCAGGTGCGCATCGACCGCTATCGCCTGCTGCACGGCTTTTATCCTGGAGCCGAAGATGAAGAATCCTAGTCCTGACTCACTGCGCCGATCTTGTGCAGTGACAGATCGGCGCCGTAATACTCTTGTTCCTGACTCAGGCGCAGCCCATGCAGCGCCTTGATCGCGCCGTACACAACGAAGCCACCGATCAGCGCCACCACGACGCCGAGCGCGGTGCCGAGCAACTGGCTGATGAGGCTGACGCCGCCCAGGCCACCGAGGGCGGTCTGGCCAAAAATCCCGCAGGCAATTCCGCCCCAGACGCCGCACAAACCGTGCAAAGGCCACACGCCCAGCACATCGTCGATGCGCCATTTCACCTGCGCCGCGGTAAAGCACCAGACAAACAAGGCGCCGGCAATCGCACCGGTGACCAGCGCGCCGACCGGATGCATCAAGTCGGAGCCGGCACAGATCGCCACCAGCCCGGCCAATGGCCCGTTGTGCAGAAAGCCCGGGTCATTGCGGCCGACAATCAGTGCCGCCATCGTGCCGCCGACCATTGCCATCAACGAGTTGACCGCCACCAGACCACTGACGCCTTGCAGTGTTTGTGCGCTCATCACGTTGAAACCGAACCAGCCGACAATCAGTATCCACGAGCCCAATGCCAGAAACGGAATGCTCGACGGCGCGAACGCCACCAGGCGCCCGTCGCGATAACGGCCATTGCGCGGGCCAAGCAGCAACACCGCTGCCAGCGCCAGCCAACCGCCCATGGCATGCACCACCACGGATCCGGCAAAATCGTGAAACGGCGCACCGAACTGCGCTGCCAACCACGCTTGCAGACCGTAGTTGCCGTTCCAGATCATGCCTTCGAAAAACGGGTAGATGAACGCGACAATCAGCGCCGTCGCGCACAACTGCGGAACGAATCGCGCGCGCTCGGCAATGCCGCCGGAAATGATTGCGGGGATCGCCGCCGCGAAGGTCAGCAGGAAGAAGAATTTCACCAGTCCATAACCATGATCGGCATTCAACACCGCCGCTGGTTGCATGAACGTCACGCCGTAAGAGATCCAGTAGCCTATAAAGAAATAGGCCAGCGTCGAGACGGCGAAATCGCTGAGAATTTTCGACAGCGCGTTGACCTGGTTTTTCTGGCGAACCGTACCGACTTCCAGAAAAGCGAAACCGGCGTGCATCGCCAGTACCATCACCGCACCAATCAGAATGAACAACGTGTTGGAGCTGTGAACCAGCGTGTCCACAGCGCTTTGCAGATTTTCCATAAAGAGGCAGACCTGAAGGCTAAAAAGGCACCAAAGCGGTTCATGCGCACATTCCATGCACCAAGTTGCGACCACAGAGTCACACAAGCGAATGCCGGGTGAACTGCTTTGGCGCACGAGGTCGATGTGCTGACACGAACCGGGTTTAATTGGGTTAAGGTTTTTCAACACTTACGCCCGGCAACAGCGCACGACCGCCGGGCAACGCACCACGACACAGCAAAAGTTGTACCAGTCATTTGTACTGAACCTTCACGCAAGGCTCATACTCGAACGCTTCAGACGTCACTTACGGAGATCCACCCATGGCCAGCATCAAGGCAAAGACTGCTCAAGAAATCCTCATGAACGACTTCCAGACTTTGGTCGCCGACACCGAACGGTTGCTCGAGCACACCGCCACCCTGGCCGGCGATCAGGCAGATGAACTGCGTGAGCAGATTCACGACAGCCTGCTGCGTGCTCGGGAAACCCTGAAGCTGACTGAAGACTCGCTGCGTGAGCGCGGTCAGGCAGCCGTTACTGCGACGGAAGACTATGTCTCGGCCAACCCATGGCAATCGGTCGGCATTGCCGCTGGCGTCGGCTTTCTGATCGGCCTGCTGGCCACTCGGCGCTGATCATGTCGATCGGTGAATCCGGCCCGACTGCGGGCACCGCATCTTCCACGCGGCGTTTGGGCGCCGCTGTCCTTGGCTTGTTGCACAGTCACGTCGAACTGTTCGGCATCGAACTGCAGGAGCAGAAATCACGCACCGTCAGCCTGCTGCTGTTTGCAGGTCTGGCGCTGGTGTTTGCCCTATTGCTGCTGGTCGGTTTATCGACGCTGGTTCTGATCGTGTTCTGGGACACTTATCGCTTGGCCGCGATCATAGGCCTGTGCGTGTTCTATACCCTGGCGGCGATTTTCTGTGCGGTGCGCCTCAGGGCCGCGATCTTCGATGAGTCCTCACCTTTCCACGGCACGCTCGAAGAGCTGGCCAACGACCGGGAGCGCCTGCTGCCATGAGCCTGCCTGAACTTCCGCACAACAGCTCACGCAGAGAGATGCGCAAGGCACTGATTCGCCTGCGCATGGAAATGCATCGCCAGGAAATCCGCCACGAAACCGGGCAAGTGCTGCAACCCTTGCAGCGCATGCGCGGCATGACGCAGAACCTGCAAGGTGGATTCGGCATCAAACACGCGCCGCTGTGGGGCGTGGCGGCGGTGACGCTGCTGGGTTTCATCACTGGCAAAGGCGCAAAAAGCGGCGGCGTCAGTGGTCTGACCCGATTGGTGCGTCTGGGCACCAGCCTGGGCCCACTGATCAAGCTGGTCATGCAGAACTCGGGCAAGCGCTGAGCTGACGCATCTGGCTACATTCTTGCAGTAACGGCGGGATGAACCTCTTATCCAGAGGTTCAATCCTGCCTGCCTATCCGGTCGGCAGGGTTCAACCAGAACAAGAACGACTAAGGAGGCCCCGTGATTGACGGGCAACCGCTCGCCTGCTTTCAGCCTTTCATCGATACCGCGACCGGACGCATAGCCGGCGTCGAAGCATTGGGCCGTCTGCGCCAGGCCGATGGTCAATTGAGCTCGGTCGGGCCGCTGTTCGCCGACCCTCGGACCCCGGCAATCGCCTTGCGCCGCCTCGACCGGCAGATCCGCGACAACGCCTTGAGCCGTCTGCATGAAGCGCCAGCGGACTGGTTTCTCAGCCTGAACATGTCGCCACGCTGGATCAGCCGTCTTCGCGCCGATCAGGCCTTGCCCAGCCTCAAGCAACTGGCGCGGCACGGTGTCGATCCGCAGCGTATCGTTTTCGAGATCACCGAACTGGGCGGCAACAGCCAGCGCTTGGCTGAAGTGGTGGCGCGCTACCGCGAGGCCGGGGCAAGAATCGCTATCGACGACTTTGGCGCCGGCTACTCGCAACTGGATCGGGTACTCGCGCTGCAGCCAGACATCCTCAAACTCGACATGCGCCTTTTTCAGGCGGCAGCCCTCGGCGGGCCGAGTGGTGACGTGGTCAAGGCGCTGGCGCTGATGGCCGAGAAAACCGGGTGCTGGATCATCGCCGAAGGCGTCGAGACCGAAGCACAATTGAATTACGCTCTGGAGTGCGGCGCGCGTTACGTTCAGGGTTTTCTGTTCGCACGGGCGCAGGAAGCCTTCTTTCCTACCGATGCGTTTGTGCAGCGCTTTGCCGAACTGCGCCAGCGCTATGTGCGGCAAAAGCTTGCTGAACGTGGCCGATTGATGCAAATGCGCCAGCAGCTCAGCGAATTAATGGCGATTCTGCAAGCCTGGGCTCAAGCCCATGCACCTTTGAGTGCACTGCCGAAACTGGAAGCCTTTCCCTGGCTGCTGCGGTTCTACCAGTGCGATCGCCACGGCACGCAACTGACCCCGAACCTGGAATGGCGCCACAACGGCTGGGTCGCCGACGACCGCTATTTGGGGCACAACTGGTCGTGGCGCCCGTACTTCTATCATCTGCTCGCCGAAGGCTGGGAAGAGCGGCGCCTGACCCTGTCGAACACTTACCGTGATGCCACCAGCAACCAGTACTGCCTGACGGCCGGACAATTTTTCGACAACGGTGAACGCCTGCTGCTGATCGATATTGATGCGGCGGGTTTGTAGTTCCGCTTGCAGGCGCAGAGCTGAACCCGGAAGCTAGGGCATCAGTCACCAGACGGAGAGAATCAGCCTTGGATTGGCCTACCCTGCTCAACCGCGAACGCCTCGGAAAACCGCTGCACAGCCCGCAAGAACTCGGCCGCAGCCCTTTTCACAAAGACCATGACCGCATCATTTTCTCCGGCGCCTTCCGCCGTCTGGGGCGCAAGACCCAGGTTCACCCGGTCACCAGCAACGACCACATTCACACGCGCCTGACCCACTCGCTGGAAGTCAGTTGCGTAGGCCGCTCGCTGGGCATGCGCGTCGGCGAAACCTTACGCAGTGCCTTGCCCGAATGGTGCGACCCAGCCGATCTGGGCATGGTCGTGCAATCGGCCTGCCTGGCCCACGACATCGGTAATCCACCGTTTGGTCATTCCGGTGAAGACGCGATTCGCCATTGGTTTCAACAGGCTGCCGGGCGCGGCTGGCTGGATGGCATGAGCGAAGCCGAACGCGGCGATTTCCTCAACTTCGAAGGCAACGCCCAGGGTTTCCGCGTACTCACACAGCTTGAGTACCATCAGTTCGACGGCGGTACGCGGCTGACCTACGCGACCCTCGGCACTTATCTCAAGTACCCGTGGACGGCGCGCCACGCCGATTCGCTGGGCTACAAGAAACACAAATTCGGCTGCTATCAGAGCGAACTGCCGCTGCTCGAGCAGATCGCCCATAAACTCGGCCTGCCGCAAATCGAAGACCAACGCTGGGCACGCCATCCGCTGGTGTACCTGATGGAGGCTGCCGACGACATCTGCTATGCACTGATCGACCTCGAAGACGGCCTCGAAATGGAGCTGCTGGAGTACGCCGAAGTCGAATCGCTGCTGCTGGGCCTGGTCGGTGACGATCTGCCGGAAACCTACCGCCAGCTGGGTCCGCAGGATTCACGGCGGCGCAAATTGGCGATCCTGCGCGGCAAAGCCATCGAGCACCTGACCAATGCGGCGGCACGCGCCTTTGTCGAACAGCAAGATGCACTGCTTGCCGGCACGCTGCACGGAGATCTGGTGGAACACATGCACGGCCCGGCCAAACGTTGTGTGTTGAACGCCAAGGACATCGCCCGCAAGAAAATCTTTCAGGACAAGCGCAAGACCCTGCACGAAATCGGCGCCTACACGACCCTGGAAATCCTCCTCAACTCGTTCTGTGGCGCTGCGCTGGAACAACACAACGGTCGTACGCCGTCATTCAAAAGCCGGCGCATCCTCGACTTGCTGGGCAATAACGCCCCTGATCCGCAGGGTTCGTTACACAGCTCGTTTCTGCGCATGATCGATTTTATCGCCGGCATGACCGACAGCTATGCCAGCGATATGGCGCTGGAAATGACCGGACGCTCCAGTCACTGATCACGTAATGTTCAACTGGCCGGCAAGGTCGGCCAGTTGAATACATGACAATCACTTGCGCTGTCCGATATCGGAGTCGATGCATGCGTTTTCAGCGATTTGGCGACGCAATGTAACCACATGATACAAACAACAAACTTTCAAGCAGCCACATTTTTTAAACATCTACAAAAAAGTCAGTTATAGCCAGCATTTGCAAAACATTCAAAGCTAACTATAAGCCGCTGCAAATCCCGCACTTCCTTACGTCGAACCTAGTTCAGACGTAGTCCTCGTCCTCATTACTTGTAGGAATAATCCGATAACACACCTTGAGCCATACCCGTTCATGTGAGCGCTCATACATCTGAGCTAAGGTGCGCGCTTTATTCGTGCTTGTATGGGATTTGATTATGAACTCCGTTTTTATCGTCGACGATCACCCGGTCATCCGTCTTGCTGTTCGAATGCTGCTGGAACACGAAGGCTACAAGGTCGTCGGCGAAACCGATAATGGGGTCGATGCCATGCAAATGGTGCGCGAGTGCATGCCGGACCTGATCATTCTCGACATCAGCATTCCCAAGCTCGACGGCCTGGAAGTCCTTGCGCGGTTCAACGCCATGGGCTCTTCATTGAAAACCCTGGTGCTCACCGCGCAATGCCCGACTCTGTTCGGTATTCGCTGCATGCAGTCCGGCGCATCGGGATATGTCTGTAAACAAGAAGACTTGAGCGAACTGGTCAGCGCAATCAAAGCGGTACTTTCCGGTTATAACTACTTCCCCAGTCAGGCTTTGAATCCGGTTCGCACTGATGATATTCGTTACGCTGAACTGGAACTGTTCAAGTCCGTCAATGATCGTGAACTTATGGTGTTGCAATTATTCGCTCAAGGTCGCACCAACAAGGAAATCGCCAAGGGCATGTTTCTCAGCAATAAAACCGTCAGCACCTATAAAAAACGCCTGATGCAAAAACTCAAAGCCAAATCCCTTGTAGAACTTATCGAGATGGCCAAACGTAACGCACTCGTGTGAGAGCCAGCATGCCCAGTCGTTTAAAGGACTATTTAATTGCCTTGAGTGCCAGTCTGTTGCTGAGCACCAACGCCTTCGCCGTGCTCTCGACCACCCCGCACTATTCGCTGCTCAGCCGCTCGGCAAGCGAATCAGTGCCGGTGACGCTGCAACCGTCTCAGCAGCAATGGCTACAGACTCGTAGCGAACTGATACTGGGCACATCTGCTCCCGATTATCCGCCCTTCGACATGACAGTCAGCGGTCGTGATTACGAGGGTCTGACCGCTGACTATGCAGGTTTCCTGAGCATCGCCACAGGTTTGCCTGTGCGCATTGAGCGTTTCCCTTCCCGCGATGCTGCCATTCGCGCGCTGGTCGACGGGCAAGTCGACATGCTCGGTACGGCCAACGGCTACGAGGCCCGCAACGCTAACCTCGCGCTTTCCGTTCCCTACGCCACCGATCAACCCGTCCTTGTCACCCGCGAAGGCGAAAGCCGCTCTCTCAGCGAAGGCCTGGCGGGACTGCGCCTGAGCATGGTCTATCACTATCTGCCGCTGGCCGAAGTCAAGGCGCTGTACCCCAAGGCACTGATCACCTGCTACCCCTCCTACCAGAACGCGCTCAACGCCGTCGCGTTCGACCAGTCCGACGTGTTTCTCGGCGATACCCTCTCCACCCACTACATGATCAACAAGGGCTACCTGAACAACGTGCGCATGGCCAACTTTGGCAAGCAGGAAGCCCAGGGATTCAGCTTCGCCGTGCGCCGCAATAACCCCAGGTTGCTGGAAATCATCGACACCGTACTCAACGCCGTGCCACGCAGTGAACGCGAAAACATTGCCAAACGCTGGAGTGCCGGCAGCGACCTGCTGCTCACCGACCGCAAGCTGCAATTGAGTCAACGCGAAGAGTCGTGGATCAAACGTCATCCCGTGGCCAGCGTGGTGGTGAACGAGGCCTACGCACCGCTGACGTTCTTCGACAGCGACGGCAACTTTCGCGGGATCAGCGCCGACCTTCTCGAACTGATTCGCCTGCGCACCGGCCTGCGTTTCGAGATCCGCCGCAGTCGCAACGACGCCGAGATGATCAAGCAGATCGACAACCATCAGGCCGACCTCATCGCCGCGCTGCTGCCGACGGCCGAACGCGAAGAAACCCTGAATTTCAGTCGGCCGTATCTGGAAAACTCTTACGTCCTGCTGACCCGCAAAAGTGCCGACAGCGCGACCAACCTCGGTCAGCTCAAAGGCAAGCAAGTGGCGATCGCGCAAGGCAATCCGATGGTCGAGTACCTGCGCCGGGACTTTCCGAGGATTAATCTGATCGAAACGGCGGACACCTTCAGCGCGGTCTCGTTGCTGGCTGAAGGTCATGTCGATGGCGCCGTGAACTCGCTGGTAATCGCCAATTACTTCATCTCGTCACGCATCTTCGACCGTGCGCTGCAGATCACCACCACCATCGGCACTGGTCAGGCGGCCTTTTCACTGGCCACTGCGCGCGACAATACCGAACTGAGTTCAATCATCAACAAGGCCTTGCTGAGCATCGCGCCTGAAGAACTCGGTGTCATCAATGGCCGCTGGCGCGGTTATTCAACCGCCGCCCAGAACACCTGGCGCAATTACCAGCGCCTGTTCTATCAAGTGATTATTGGCGCCTGCCTGGTTCTATTGCTGTTGCTCGCCTGGAATGCCTACATGCGCCGACAGATCAAACAACGTCGGGCCGCCGAGCGGGCGCTGAACGATCAGTTCGAGTTCATGCGTTCACTGGTCAACGGCACGCCACATCCGATCTACGTTCGCGACCGCCAGGGCCTGCTACAGAGCTGTAATGACAGCTATCTTGAGGTCTTCAACACCAGACGCGAAGACGTCATTGGCAAAAGCGTAATGGACGGCACCCTGAGCAACGCCTTCGAAGCCCAGGCGTTTCAAGCGGATTACCAGCGCGTAGTGGCCGAAGGGATTCCGCTGTTACTCGACCGGCCGCTGCACATCGGCAGCCGGCGACTGACGATCTATCACTGGATCCTGCCATATCGCGACTCTGGCGGTGATGTGCAAGGCATCATCGGCGGCTGGATCGATATCAGCGAACGCCGCCAGTTGTTTGACAAGTTGCGCACGGCCAAGGAGCTTGCGGACGATGCCAACCGCGCAAAAAGTACCTTTCTGGCGACGATGAGCCACGAAATCCGCACACCGATGAACGCGGTGATCGGCATGCTCGAGCTGACGCTCAAGCGCATGGATCAGCAACACCCGGATCGTTCATCGATCGACACCGCCTACCACTCGGCCAAAGACCTGCTGGGTTTGATCGGCGATATTCTGGACATCGCGAGGATCGAATCCGGACGCCTGACCCTGTGCCCGGAACGGGTCAATCTGGTCGAGACAGTGGCGTCTGTCAGCAGAATTTTCGACGGTCTCGCCCGACAGAAAAACCTCTCCCTGCACCTGACGTTCAATCCCCCGGAGCTGGCAGTCGATGTGCAACTGGACCCATTGCGCTTCAAACAGGTGCTGTCGAACCTGGTGAGCAATGCCATCAAGTTTACCGAACAGGGCCACATCAGGATTACCGTGGATCTCATGACCACGGACATGCCTGGGCCTGCCTTGATGCAGTTAAGCGTTCAGGACAGTGGCGTCGGGATCAGTGCCGAGGACCAGCAGCGTCTGTTCGAACCCTTTGCCCAGGCAGAAAACAGCACACAACAAAGCCGAGGCGGCGCAGGCCTGGGCCTGGTCATCAGTCGCAACCTGTGCGAGATGATGGGCGGCAAACTGCAACTGAGCAGCCATCCCGGAATCGGTACTCAGGTGTGTATTTCCCTGCCGCTGGAAACCTTGCCAGCCGAAGTCGTCACGCGAAAAATCGAACCGTCGATCAACCCTACGCTTACGCCCCTGAATGTGCTGGTGGTCGACGATCATCCCGCCAATCGCTTGTTGATGTGTCAGCAGCTTGAGTTCCTCGGACACCGTTTCAGCGTCGCCGAAAATGGCAGCAGCGGACTCGAACTGTGGAAGGAAGGTCAATTCGATCTGGTAATCGTCGACTGCAACATGCCGTTGATGAACGGCTATGAACTGACCCGCGCCATTCGCCAGCATGAGCTGCAGCACCGCTGTCCACCCTGCACGGTGCTGGGTTTCACCGCCAACGCGCAACCTGAGGAGATACAACGCTGCAAGCAGGCGGGCATGGATGATTGCCTGTTCAAACCCTTGAGCCTGAGCCAGTTGAGTCAATGGGTCGACAGCGTGACACCGGCATCGACACCTGCCGCATTCAATCTGCAAAGCCTGAACATGCTCACCGGCGGCAACCCCGAGCAGAGCCGACGGCTGTTGGTTGAATTATTGAAAAGCAGCCGCCTCGATCGCGAGGAACTGCTCGCGCTGTCGCCACAAAATGATTGCCAGGCATTGGTCGTGGTTGCCCACAAGATCAAGGGGGCCGCACGCATCGCCCAGGCCTCGCGGGTGATCGAGTGCTGCGAAGCCCTTGAGCAAGCCTGTACGCAAACGCTGGCAAAAGAAGAGATCGCCCGTCGTTGCGCCGCCAGTAATCAGGTGATGCTCGAACTGGAGCACGCCCTGCAGCAACAATTGGATTTAACCGACCAAGGCAGAATGACTGTGCCTTAACTATGCTTGGGCGCTGAGCAGTGAGTTACACCCTATGGAGAGCCCGAAATGCCCAGCCCACTGCGCCCGGAACAACGCCGGTTTCCCTTGCATGTGCACATCAGCGTCATGTTCACGTTTTTGCTGCTGCTCACCGGCATCGTGCTGGGGCTGTTCAATTATCGGCAGACCACGCAGATCATCCTCTCTAGCAGCGAGAAGCTGTTCAACCGTATCGAACAGGACGTGCGTCTCGACCTGCATGCCACCTACCAGCCGATCCGGCATCTGTTGAGCCTGTTGGCGGAAAACCCGGCCACCCAGGCGCTGCGCCTTGATCAGCGCCTGCCGTTGCTCAGACCGTTCAGCCAATCGCTGACCGACAACCCGGATCTGGCCTCGTTATATCTGGGTTACGCCAATGGTGACTTTTTCATGGTGCGGCCCCTGCGCACGGCGGCACTGAAAACCCTGCTCAAGGCACCGGAAACGGCGGCTTATCAGGTCTGGAACATCGAACACGACGCCGAGGGTCAAGCACACTCGCAAACACTGTTTTTCGATCAATCACTGACCCCCATCAGCCGCCTGGACAACCCTGAAGATACCTACGATCCACGCAGCCGTGCCTGGTTTATCAGCGCTCGGCAGCAATCCGAACAGATCACCACCGAACCGTACGTATTTTTCTCGACCCACAATGTCGGCACCACCCTTGCCCGACGCAGCGGCGACAACGCCGTCATCGGCGCCGACCTGACGCTGCAAGCGCTGTCCGCGACCCTGAGCAAACACGTGGTGACGCCGGCCACCGAAATTGCCCTGTTCAACGCTGACGGCAATGCCGTGGCCTACCCCGACAGCAGTCGACTGATTGTCGATGACCGCACCGCGCGGCTGGCCAAAGTCACCGACCTGAGCCCGAGCCTGCACGCATTGCTGTCCGGCGAGCAGAGGGGCAACCGTCTGGAGGCTGACGGTCGACAATGGATCGTGGCCCGCAGCAGCATGCAGGAGGGTGGCCCGAAGGGATTGCAACTGGCGTTGCTGGTGCCTGAGGACGAACTGCTGGTCGATGCTTACCGCATGCGCTGGCAAGGCGCGCTGATTACGCTCGCCACCTTGCTGCTGTGCCTGCCCCTGGGCTGGCTGATTTCACGGCTGCTGGTCAAACCCTTGCACGCATTGGTGAAAGAAGCCGACGCGATTCGCAGTTTCGACTTCAATTTTCCGCTCGCGCGGCGCTCGCCAGTGCTCGAAGTCGACCAACTGAGCGTGTCGATGGCGCGGATGAAAGACACCCTGGCGAGTTTCTTCCGTATCACCGACAGCCTGTGCGCCGAAACCCGCTTCGCCCCCTTGCTGCAACGGGTGCTGTTCGAAACCGTGCAGATCGCTCAGGCCCAGGCCGGTCTGATCTATTTGCGCGATAGCGACGGCAGCCGTATGGAGCCTTACGGGCTAGTGGTCGACGGTACCGCGCAAACCCTTGAGGCGTTTGATATTCAGGGCCGAGACCTGCAAGCGAATGAGGGCCCGGCATGGTTTCAGCAACTGGCGGTCGCCGACAATATCGTCAGCAATCTGGGTTTCGAGCAGGCTGGCGATCTGCAAAAAGTCCTGCTGGCGATGTCCTCGCCGCGCGTGCACCTGATCGGTATCCGCCTGCGCAATCGACACAACGAAACCATTGGCTTGCTGATTCTGTTGGTGAACGACAGCGGCACCGCGGCCGATCTGGAAAAACTGCGGCCCGACCGCATCGCTTTTCTGCAAGCGGTCTCCGGGGCAGCGGCCGTCAGTATCGAAAGCCAGCGGTTGCAAGCCAAACAGAAACAACTGCTGGATGCGTTCATTCAATTGCTGGCCGGTGCCATCGACGCCAAAAGCCCGTATACCGGCGGTCATTGTCAGCGGGTGCCGGAACTGACGCTGATGCTCGCGCATGCCGCGGCTGCCAGTCAGGCGCCCGCGTTCAGCGCCTATCAGCCCAGCGAAGATGAATGGGAGGCGCTGCATATCGCCGCGTGGCTGCACGATTGCGGCAAGGTCACGACGCCGGAATACGTCGTCGATAAAGCCACCAAACTGGAAACCATCAACGACCGAATCCACGAAATTCGCACGCGTTTCGAGGTGCTCAAGCGCGATGCCTGGATCAGCTACTGGCAGGCGCTGGCCATGGGTGGAGACGAAACCTCACTGACCGCACTGCGCGAGACGACCTTGTCGGCACTGGACGAAGATTTCGCCTTTGTCGCGCGCTGCAATCTGGGCAGCGAGGCGATGGCCGAAGCGGATCAGCAACGGCTCAACGAGTTGGCTCACCGCACATGGATGCGCACCCTGGATGATCGCCTGGGCGTGTCATGGGAAGAAAACCGCCGTCAGCAAAAAACGCCGGCACCGCTGCTGCCGGTCAGCGAGAAACTCCTCGCGGACAAGCCCGAGCATCTGCTTGATCGCGATGCCAGCGAGTTGATTCCCGAAGACAATCCATGGGGTTTCAAGCTGGACGTACCGCGCTACAAATACAATCGCGGCGAGCTGTACAACCTGAGCATCACGCGCGGCACGCTGACGCGCGAAGAACGCTACATCATCAATCACCACATGGTGCAGACCATCCTGATGCTCAGTCACCTGCCCTTCCCCGGCCACTTGGACAGCGTCGCGGAAATCGCCGGCGGCCATCACGAAAAAATGGACGGCAGCGGTTACCCGAAACGCCTGAAGCGCGAAGAAATGAGCCTGCCGGCGCGGATGATGGCGATTGCCGATATTTTCGAGGCACTGACGGCGGCCGATCGGCCGTACAAGAAGGCCAAGTCGCTCAGCGAAGCGCTGAACATCATGGCAACGATGAGCCACGAAGCGCACATCGATCCCGAGCTGTTCGCTTTGTTCATCAACGAAGGCGTGTACATGCAATACGCCCTGCGCTTTCTCGATCCACAGCAGATTGATTCGGTGGATTCGGCCAGCCTGTTGCACAAGGCTGGCCTCACGGCATGATCAGCAGTCGGTCAGGCGCAGGAAAATCGCTGCCAGGTGCTCGATACCGGCCTGGTCAGCCGCGCCGAAACGCGCCAGCTTCGGGCTGTCAAGGTCGAGTACACCGATCAGGCGACCGTCCTTGACCAATGGCACCACCAGTTCACTGTTCGACGCGCTGTCGCAGGCGATATGGCCGGGAAACGCGTGAACATCTTCAACCCGCTGGGTCTGCCGAGTGGCCGCCGCGGCGCCGCACACGCCACGACCGAACGGAATACGCACACAGGCGATCTGCCCCTGGAACGGGCCGAGTACCAGTTCCTCGTTGCGATTGAGGTAAAACCCGGCCCAGTTCAAATCATCGAGCTGGTTGAACAGGAACGCTGAAAACTGCGCAGCATTGGCGATAAAGTCGCGCTCGTCCGCCAGCAGCGATTCCAGTTGTGCGGCCAACATGCCATAGCCTTCGAGGCCCTGGCCGCTTTGTTGCAAATCAATCATGCCTTGTGCTCCAACAATTTCAGTCCCACCCAGTAACGGGCGAATTGGTACGCGCAACGTCCATTGCGATTGCCGCGGCCGGTAGCCCAACGCACGGCGAGGATGTCCAGTTCTTCGTCGCGCTGCCAACTCAGGCCGGCCTTGGCCGCCAACTGGCCGATCCAGTGTTCGACGACGTCGAGAAAGTGTTCTTGGGTAAACGGGTAAAACGACAGCCACAGACCAAAACGGTCGGACAGTGCGATCTTGTCTTCCACCGCTTCGCTGGGATGCAACTCACCGTCGACGCGCTTCCAGTTTTCGTTATCGCTCTCCTTCTCCGGCACCAGATGGCGGCGGTTGGAAGTGGCGTACAGCAAGACGTTCTCCGGGGCCTGCTCCAGCGAGCCATCCAGTACGCTCTTGAGCACGCGGTAATCGCCTTCGCCGGACTCGAACGACAAGTCATCGCAAAACAACACGAAGCGTTGCGGCAGTTTGCCGATCTGCTCGACCACGCGCGGCAAGTCCGCAAGGTGATCGCGCTCGATCTCGATCAGACGCAGCCCCGCCGCGGCGTGTTCCGCCAACAGCGCGCGCACCAGCGAGGACTTACCGGTACCACGCGAGCCCCAGAGCAGCGCGTGGTTGGCCGGCATGCCGTCGAGGAATTGCTGGGTATTGCGGCCCAATTGTTCGAGCTGACGATCGACACCGATCAGGTCGGACAGGCGCATGTCGAGGCTGACTTCCAGTGGCAGTAGATAGCCGCTGCGCCCGTCACGCTGCCAGCGCGCCGCCAGGCAAGTGCTCCAGTCAATCACCGGACGGGGTGCCGGCAACAACGGTTCGATCCGCGCCAGTACCGACTCGGCGCGTTCAAGAAAAGCATTCAATCGGGAATCCACGTCTTCTCCTCGGGCACGTTCACAGTGATGATGGCGATCCAGCGACGACACACAGACTTAAATCCCCCTACCAGGCCTTGTTACAAGGCGATTCGGGAACCTCGGTATCCATACATGATCGACTATGCTTGAGCAGCGAAGGGAAACGGAAGTGGTTCAACACCCCATGGATATCAAATTCACCCACCGGCTATCGTACAAGCAAGCCAAGCTCACTGTGCTGGTCGGGTTCATTCTGGGCACGCTGCTCAGCCTGCTGCAAATCGGCATCGATTATGCCAGTGAAGACGCCTCCATCAACCGTGAAATCCTGTCTTTGCTGGAAATCAGCCACAATCCGGCATCGCGTATCGCCTACAACATCGATGCCGAACTGGCTCAGGAGCTCACCCTCGGCCTGCTGCGGTCGCCGGCAATCATCTCGGCGCAACTGACGGACAACAACAATACGGTGCTGGCCAGCGTCAAACGCCCCGAACTGCAAAGCGGCTATCGGGTGATCAGCGATTTTCTGTTTGGCGCAAAACGCCAGTTCGAAGACCGCCTCTACCTCGATCATCTGCCCGCAGAATCGCTCGGCGCCTTGAGCCTGGAAGTCGACACTTATGCATTCGGCAGCCGTTTTTTACGTCGGGCGGAAATTACCCTGCTCAACGGTTTCGCCCGCAGCCTGATCCTCACCGGTATTCTGCTGGCCTTGTTCTACGTAATGCTGACCAAACCGCTGGTGCGAGTGATTCGCGAGCTCAGCGGACGCGACCCACGCAGCGCCGAGCCGACCACTCTGGAATGCCCGGCCGGCCATGCCAACGACGAGATCGGCGTGCTGGTCAAAGTCGCCAATCAACAGTTCGAAAACATTGCCACGGAAATCCAGCAGCGGCGCAACGCCGAAAACCGTCTCACCGACTATCTCGGCCAGTTGGAAAATATCGTTTCATCGCGCACCGCCGAACTCAAAGCCATCAACGCCAGGCTCAGCCAGTCCAATCAGGAACTGGAAGTCGCCCGCAGCACCGCGCTGGACATGGCCGAAGCGCGCTCGGCGTTCCTGGCCAACATGAGCCATGAAATCCGCACGCCGCTGAACGGCCTGTTGGGGATGATCGCGTTGTCGCTGGACGGCCCGCTGAATGCCGAGCAACAACAGCAGCTGTCGATCGCCCACGACTCGGGCAAAGTGCTGGTGGAGTTGCTCAACGATATTCTCGACCTGTCCAAGTTCGATGCCGGGCAACTGGAGCTCGAACACATTCCATTCGACCTTGGTTCGCTCGTCGAAGACACCGCCAACCTGCTGTCACAGAACGCTGCACCGAGCGTCGAACTGACCTGCCTGATCGACCCGCAGTTTCCTGCGCTGGTACTCGGCGACCCGACCCGGGTTCGGCAGATCGTCAGCAACCTGCTGTCCAACGCATTGAAATTCACCCGTTTTGGTCGGGTCGATGTGCGCTTGTCGGCGCACAAGGACGGCGTGCGTATCGAAGTCTGCGATACCGGGATCGGCATCGCGCAGGAAGCGCAGGTGAAAATTTTCCAGCCGTTCACTCAGGCTGGCGCCGGCATCACCCGTCAGTACGGCGGCACCGGGCTGGGCCTGGCGCTGACCTACAACCTCTGCGAAGCGATGCAGGGGCGTCTGACGATCAGTTCCGAGGCAGGTTTCGGCAGTCAGTTTTGCGCCGAACTACCGCTGCCCTGCCATACCCGCGCTGTCGCCCCGGCGGCGCTGCGCGGAAAAGTTCTGGCGATTACCGCTGGCAGCAGCGGTTTGGCGGAGTTGCTGAAGAGCCTATTGCCCGGCTGGGGACTCGAGTATGAGCAACGTACCATCGACGACTCATTGCTTGGCCTGACTCCCGACGTGCTGATTACCGACTGTCCCGAATGCCTGTTCGGGCTGCGACCGACGCTTGGCGCGCCCATTCTGCTGGTAACCGCCTACGGCAGTTTTCTGCCCAGCGAAGAGGCGGCAGCCCTTGCGCCGCTGCAACAACAGGCACGACCGCTGGCACGAAACGCGCTCTATCAGAACTTGCGGCGCACCTTGCAACCGGACCTTGCCACCATCAATGCTACACAACTTGAAAGCCCACCCTCGACAAGACGCGGGCGAGTGCTGCTGGTCGAGGACAACCCGGTCAATCAATTGGTGGCCAAAGGCATGCTGGGCAAACTCGGCTGTGATGTCGTAGTCGCTGCCCATGGGGCCGAAGCGCTGGATCAGCTGGAATTCCATGAGTTCGACCTGGTGCTGATGGACTGCAACATGCCGGTGATGGATGGCTACGAGGCGAGCCGGCAGATTCGCCAGAGTGGGCGCTGGCCAAATCTGCCGATTGTCGCGCTGACCGCCAACGCCATGTCCGAAGAACGCGAGCGTTGCCGCGCGGCGGGTATGAGCGACTACCTCGCCAAACCGTTCCGCCGCGAAGAGCTGGCAGCGCTGCTCGATCTGTGGATCCCGACTACGACAGCGCTTTGATCTGCCCCAGCAGGTGATCGAGGCCGTCGCGCAAGCCATTGAGCTGATCCAGATCCACACCGCTGTCGCAGAGCAAACGGGCCTTGAGCGGCCCGACCTGCTCGCGCAGTGCAAGCCCGGCTGCGGTCAGGCTCAGGTGCACTTCACGCTCGTCGCGCGCCGAACGCTGACGCTGCACCAGTCGCAACTGTTCCAGTCGCTTGAGCAGCGGCGTCAGCGTGCCGGAATCCAGCGCCAGGCGTTCGCCCAAGGCTTTGACCGTGGGTTGCTCCGGCGCGGTGTCCTGCCATTCCCACAACACCAGCATCGCCAGATATTGCGGATAGGTCAGGCCGAGCTGATCGAGCATTGGCTTGTAACCACGAATCACTGCCCGCGACGCCGCATACAACTTGAAGCACAACTGACTGTCGAGCTTCAGCGAATCGACCGACAAACTGTTCATTTGAGCAGAGCTTCGATCTCGCGGCTCAGATCCTGCGGCTTGGTGGCCGGGGCGAAGCGCTTGACCAACTGGCCGTCCTTGCCGATCAGAAACTTGGTGAAATTCCACTTGATGCCCTGGGAACCCAGTACGCCCGGCGCACGTTTTTTCAGTTGCACGAACAGCGGGTGGGCGCCGGTGCCATTGACTTCAATCTTCTTGAACAGCGGAAAGCTGACACCAAAATTCAGCTCGCAGAATTCGCTGATGGCGCCCTCGTTGCCCGGCTCCTGCTTGCCGAACTGATTGCACGGGAAGCCCAGCACCACCAGACCTTGATCCTTGTAGGTCTGCCACAACGCTTCGAGGCCTTTGTATTGCGGGGTGAAACCACACTTGCTGGCCGTGTTGACGACCAACACCGCTTTACCGGCGAAGTCGGCCAGGGTCTTTTGCTCGCCGTTGATGGTCGTGCAGGGAATATTCAGCAGGTTGTCGCTCATGGGACGGGCTCCGCAAGAAGTCGGGAAAAAACAAACATAGCGAGCAATTAAATTGTGTGCAATTTAATTAATCAGGATTAACCCCGTGTAGGCGCCGCCGAAGGCTGCGATTTTTTGACGTTCAAGATCAAAAGATCGCAGCCTTCGGCAGCTCCTACAATGGAAACGTGTTACGAGCGCGGTTCGAGATTCAGGCACACCGAATTGATGCAGTAGCGCAATCCGGTCGGCGGCGGGCCGTCCGGGAACACGTGGCCCAGATGCGCGTCGCAGCGAGCGCACTTCACTTCGGTGCGGATCATGCCGTGGCTGACGTCGCGGATTTCGGTCATCGCACTGTCGCCGATCGGCGCGTAGAAGCTTGGCCAGCCGCAGCCGGAGTCGAATTTAGTGGCGGAATCGAACAGCGGCTCATTGCAGCAGACACAGTGGTAAACACCGTCGGTTTTGGTGGCGTTGTATTTGCCGGAGAACGGTCGCTCCGTGGCACTGAGGCGGCAAACCTCGTACTGCTGCGGATCAAGCATGGCTTTCCATTCTTCCAGGGTTTTTTCCAACTTTTCCATCATCACACCTCAGCGGCTGAAAAAGCCCGATCTGTACCTTTTCCACGGATCGGGCGGCACGTATGATTGCGCCTCGTCACGTGCCAGTCTGGCAGCCAGACCGGGCGCATTCAAACGGATTCTGGAGGCCACGGTTCCAGACGTCCGCCTGTGCGAAGACGCAGGAATCCCAGTACGGTTGTCCATTCGCCGCCTGGATCGTTCATTTTCGGGATCACATCGCCATGCAGTTCAGCAAATCGAACAAGCTCGCCAACGTCTGCTACGACATTCGCGGCCCGGTGCTCAAGCACGCCAAACGACTGGAAGAGGAAGGCCAGCGCATCCTCAAGCTGAACATCGGCAACCCGGCGCCGTTTGGTTTCGAGGCACCGGACGAAATCCTTCAGGATGTGATCCGCAACCTGCCGACCGCGCAAGGCTACAGCGACTCCAAAGGTCTGTTCAGCGCGCGCAAGGCAGTGATGCAGTACTACCAGCAAAAAAACGTTGAAGGTGTCGGCATCGAGGACATCTACCTGGGTAACGGCGTATCCGAACTGATCGTGATGTCGTTGCAGGCGCTGCTCAACAACGGCGACGAAGTGCTGGTACCGGCCCCGGACTACCCGCTGTGGACCGCTGCCGTTAGCCTGGCGGGTGGCAACGCCGTGCATTACCTGTGCGACGAAGGCGCCGACTGGTTCCCGGATCTGGCCGACATCAAGGCCAAGATCACCCCGAATACCAAAGCGATGGTGATCATCAACCCGAACAACCCGACCGGCGCGGTGTATTCGAAGGAAGTGCTGCTGGGCATGCTCGAGCTGGCCCGTCAGCACAACCTCGTGGTCTTTTCCGACGAAATCTACGACAAGATTCTGTATGACGATGCCGTGCACATCTGCACCGCTTCGCTGGCCCCGGACCTGCTGTGCCTGACCTTCAATGGTCTGTCGAAGTCCTACCGCGTGGCGGGTTTCCGCTCCGGCTGGATCGCCATCTCCGGGCCCAAACACAATGCCCAGAGCTACATCGAAGGCATCGACATGCTGGCCAACATGCGGCTGTGCGCCAACGTGCCGAGCCAGCATGCGATTCAGACCGCGCTGGGCGGCTATCAGAGCATCAATGATCTGGTGTTGCCGCAGGGTCGTCTGCTGGAACAGCGCAACCGTACCTGGGAGCTGCTCAACGACATTCCGGGCGTAAGCTGCGTCAAACCGATGGGCGCGCTGTACGCATTCCCGAGAATCGACCCTAAAGTCTGCCCGATCCACAACGACGAAAAGTTCGTGCTCGACCTGCTGCTCTCCGAGAAGCTGCTGGTGGTGCAAGGCACGGCATTCAACTGGCCGTGGCCGGATCACTTCCGCGTGGTCACCCTGCCGCGCGTCGATGATCTGGAAATGGCCATCGGCCGCATCGGCAACTTCCTCAAGTCGTACCGCCAGTAATTGGCCAGCAGTGCGCAACGGCCCGAACGTTGCGCGCTGTCTGATTCAGCAACACTTCTACATCCCCCGCCCTCACACGCCTTCTACACTTGCGATTCGTAGTGCTCACAAACGCCTGACGTAATAGCGACGGGTCTCGGCTATCTGTCGTCCATGTCGCTGTGTGCTGTGGGAAACCAGCCGTGTGCCGAAGAATCTGCTGTAGGACACAGTTTGAAATAGTCACTCGGTTGAATAGCCCGGTGCAGCACCTTATATACCCCGCAGTACGCTACATCTTTAGCTTGAGGAGATTTCTACAACCATGATGCGCATCCTGCTGTTTTTGGCCACTAACCTGGCGGTCGTGCTGATAGCCAGCATCACCCTGAGCCTGTTCGGCTTCAACGGGTTCATGGCGGCCAACGGGGTTGATCTCAATCTCAATCAGCTGCTGGTTTTCTGTGCGGTCTTTGGTTTTGCCGGTTCGCTGTTCTCGCTGTTCATCTCCAAGTGGATGGCGAAGATGAGCACCAGCACTCAGATCATCAGCCAGCCACGTACCCGGCATGAGCAATGGCTGTTGCAAACCGTTGAGCAACTGTCCCGCGAAGCCGGGATCAAGATGCCCGAAGTCGGTATCTTCCCGGCCTACGAGGCCAACGCCTTTGCCACCGGCTGGAACAAGAACGACGCGCTGGTCGCGGTCAGCCAGGGCCTGCTCGAGCGTTTTTCGCCCGATGAAGTCAAAGCCGTGCTGGCGCACGAAATCGGCCACGTCGCCAACGGCGACATGGTTACCCTGGCGCTGATCCAGGGCGTGGTGAACACATTTGTAATGTTCTTCGCGCGGATCATCGGCAATTTCGTCGACAAGGTGCTCTTCAAGAACGAAGAAGGCCAAGGCATTGCCTACTACGTGGCGACCATCTTCGCCGAACTGGTGCTGGGCATTCTGGCCAGTGCAATCGTCATGTGGTTCTCGCGCAAACGCGAATTCCGCGCCGACGAAGCCGGCGCCCGTCTGGCCGGTACCAGCGCGATGATCGGCGCACTGCAACGGCTGCGAGCTGAACAGGGCCTGCCAGTACACATGCCCGACACCCTGAATGCCTTTGGCATCAATGGTGGCATCAAACAGGGCTTCGCCCGCATGTTCATGAGCCACCCACCGCTGGAAGAGCGTATCGACGCCTTGCGTCGTCGCGGTTGATGCAACCGATGTAACAACGAAAAAGGCCCGCAGTGATGCGGGCCTTTTTTGTTGCCTTGAAGAGTGGGCTGTTCTTGCTGGCCTCATCGCGAGCAGGCTCACTCCTACAGGGTTCTGTGGCGCTCACGCAATCTACGATTCAGCACAAAGCAATGTAGGAGTGAGCCTGCTCGCGAAGAGGCAGCCACAGACAATTAAATTTGCCTGGAAGAAATCCGATAAACCCGCTCTTCCAGCCGCGTCACTCCCGCCTGGACAAATTTCCAGCTATCGTCCAACACGTCCTGCGCCTCTAACAGCTTTACCTGCCATGTTGAACCCAACAAACGCTGCACCTGCGCACCGTCAACCGAGAAGGGTGGCCCAGCCATTTGCGTCTGATCGTAATCCAGCGTGATCAATAATCCCTGTAACCCAACAGGCAAGATGCTTTGGAGATGCGCCGCATACTGCTCACGCATCGGCGGCGGCAAGGCGATCAGCGCTGCGCGGTCATAGAGTGCCGTGCAATCAGCAACGTCTGTCGCTGTCAGCGCGAAAACATCACCGCACCACAACTCGATCAGGCCCGCGCGATAGACCTTGAACGCACCCTGCTCACTGACTTGCGGTTGCAGTGATTGTTCAGCGAAAAAGTCTTCGACGGCTTTTTCCGCCAGCTCGATCCCGAGCACGCGGTGGCCACGTCCCGCCAGCCACAGCAAATCCAGACTTTTCCCACACAAAGGCACCAGCACGCGCGCTTGCGTCGGGATCGCGAGATCCGGCCAATACCGTTGCAGATACGGGTTCACTTGCGGCAGATGGAAGCCGATCTGATTGGAAGCCCACTTCTTTTGCCAAAACTCAGGCTGCATGAATATCCCCTAAAAAATCGATCAAAAGGCGTTAAAACTTATATTAGATTTAGATCAATGATCTGACTGAAGATGACCTCATCTTACCGCTCAGGAACCCATCATGTTTCCCAGCCTGTTTATTTCCCACGGTTCGCCCATGCTCGCACTGGAGCCCGGCGCCAGCGGCCCGGCTCTCGCACGTTTGGCAGCCGAACTGCCGAAACCCAAAGCCATCGTGATCGTCTCCGCCCACTGGGAGAGCCAAGAATTACTGGTCAGCAGCCATGCGCAACCGGAAACCTGGCATGATTTCGGTGGCTTCCCTCGTGCGTTGTTTGAAGTGCAATATCCGGCGCCAGGCAATCCGCAACTGGCTGCCGAAGTCGCCGATCTGCTGGCCGCCAACGGTCTGCTTGCGCGCCTCGATCCGCAACGTCCGTTCGATCACGGCGTGTGGGTGCCCTTATCGCTGATGTATCCGCAGGCCGATATTCCGGTGGTGCAGGTTTCCTTGCCAAGCCGTGCAGGCCCGGCGCTTCAGACCCGCGTTGGACGGGCGCTGGCCGGTTTACGCGAGCAGGGGATTCTGCTGATCGGCTCTGGCAGCATCACCCACAACCTGCGCGAACTGGACTGGCATGCTGGGCCGGAAAGCGTTGAACCGTGGGCTAAAGACTTCCGTGACTGGGTAATCGCAAAGCTCGCGGCCGACGATGAGGCGGCGCTGCACGACTACCGCCAGCAGGCGCCGAACGCAGTACGCAGCCATCCGAGTGATGAGCATTTGTTGCCGTTGTATTTTGCGCGAGGGGCGGGTGGCGAGTTCAGCGTGGCGCATCGGGGGTTCACGATGGGCGCGCTGGGGATGGATATTTATCGTTTCGGCTGACGTCATCGCTGGCAAGCCAGCTCGCACAGAGTTTTGTGTGAATCCAAAAACAGACAAAAAAATCCCCGAACCAGTCGGGGATTTTTTATGTTCGATCAATCAGCCCAAGGGCGGATCAATCTTCGCGATAGCGACGCAGTTTCAGCTGCTTACCGGCAACGCGAGTGTCCTTCAGTTTGGTCAGGAGTTTGTCCAGACCATCTTCCGGCAGCTCGACGAGGCTGAAGCTGTCACGCACCTGGATGCGACCGATCGCTTCACGGGCCAGACCACCTTCGTTGAGGATGGCGCCCAGCAGGTTTTTCGCAGCGATACCGTCACGCGCACCCAGCGCGGTACGGCAACGAGCACGGCCTTCGCCCAAAGGCATTGGCGCGCGACGCTCGCGGTCACCACGATCAGGACGGTCACCAGTACGCTCAGGACGGTCGCCACGCGGTGCGTTGTTCGGCACCAGTGGACGTTCCTTCTCGATCGCCGCCAGGTTCAGCGCTTGACCGTTGGTGGCTTTGCGCAGCAGCGCAGCAGCCAGAGCACGCGGAGTGCAACCGATGTCTGCAGTCAGACGATCAAGCAGTTCACCGTGAGTCGACTCGGCATCAGCAACCAGCGGCGACAGGCTGTTGGTCAGTTTCTTGATGCGTGCATCGAGAACTGCCTGTGCGTCCGGCAGGCGGACTTCAGCAACTTTCTGACCGGTTACACGCTCGATCACTTGCAGCATGCGGCGCTCACGTGGAGTCACCAGCAGCAGTGCACGACCTTCGCGACCGGCACGGCCAGTACGGCCGATACGGTGAACGTAGGATTCCGGATCGTACGGCATGTCAACGTTGAACACGTGAGTGATGCGCGGAACGTCCAGACCACGAGCAGCAACGTCGGTCGCCACAACGATGTCCAGACGGCCATCTTTCAGCGAGTCGATGACGCGCTCACGCTGGTTCTGGGCGATGTCACCGTTCAGCGCAGCGGCTTTGTAGCCTTTGGCGTCGAGGGCACTGGCCAGATCCAGGGTCGCTTGCTTGGTGCGTACGAACATGATCAGAGCGTCGAAATCTTCCACTTCCAGCAAGCTGAGAACGGCCGAAGTCTTCTGGTCAGCGTGAACCAACAGGTGAGCCTGTTCGATCGCGGTAACAGTCTGGGTCTTGGTCTGGATCTTCACGTGTTGCGGATCGCGCAGATGGCGTTCGGCAATGGCGCGGATCGACTGCGGCAGGGTAGCCGAGAACAAAACGGTCTGACGGGTCGCTGGCAGAGCCTTGAAGATGACTTCCAGGTCATCCATAAAGCCCAGCTTCAACATTTCGTCAGCTTCGTCGAGAACCAGGTGGTTCACGGTCGACAGAACTTTCTCGTCGCGACGCAGGTGGTCGCACAGACGGCCCGGAGTGGCGACAACGATCTGTGCGCCGTTACGGATAGCCTTGAGTTGCGGGCCCATCGGCGCGCCGCCGTAAACGGCAACAACGGTGACGCCTGGCATTTGCTTGGCGTAGGTTTCAAAAGCGGTTGCTACTTGCAGCGCCAACTCTCGGGTTGGCGCCAGGATCAGGGCTTGCGGTTCGCGCTTGGCAGGATCGATGCGGTGCAGAATAGGCAGAGCGAACGCGGCGGTTTTACCGGTACCGGTTTGCGCTTGGCCAATCATGTCCTGGCCGGCCATGATGATCGGGATCGATTGCTGCTGAATCGCCGAAGGCTCTTCGTAGCCGGTCGCTGCGACGGCTGCAAGAATATTCGGGTTAAGATTAAAAGCGGCGAATCCGCCGGTTTCCTGGGTCATGGGTCTGCCTCTAAGTGCATCCGCAAAGACCCATGCTCCAAAGCTGCGCATGCCGTGTTGAGACTCAAGAGTCGCCCTGGCAGCTTTGTCGGCGGGGATTTGCGAAAACGAATGAATGAAAAAAAGAATCGTCCGGGAAGAGCCCGCAATGCGGACGTGCAGCCGAAGCTGACTTCGGGAAATTGCGCTACCTAAACGCGGCCCGGTTAAAGGCCGGCGCGCACTATACCGGATTTTGCCCAAAAAGGGAGCTTTTTTTATCGCCTGAATGCGTGTGTCACCGCTGTGTAACGGGGTTTTGCGGATAATCGTGCGAAGGGCTATTTTTCAAAGGCCCGGCCCTGCGGGCGATGACGCTTAAACGATTCACCGATGTGCGGCATACCGCCGCTGCCCCCGCCCTTCCCGCCCGAGGATTTATCCATGAGTCAGCCCTGCCCCGGCCGCGTCAGCCGTGAACGTCGTGGTCATGTCCATCTGATCGGCCTGGACCGAGCGGCCAAACGCAATGCTTTCGACCTCGACCTGCTCAATGACCTAAGCCTGGCTTACGGCGAGTTCGAGGCCGACAGTGAAGCCCGGGTGGCCGTGGTGTTCGGCCACGGCGAGCACTTTACCGCCGGTCTCGATCTAGTGAATGCCAGCTCGGCGCTGGCGCAAGGCTGGCGGGTTCCGACCGGCGGTTGTGATCCGTGGGGTGTATTCGTCGGGCCAAGGGTGAGCAAACCGGTAATTGTCGCTGCGCAGGGTTATTGCCTGACCATCGGTATCGAATTGATGCTGGCTGCTGATATCAATCTTTGTGCGAGCAATACCCGCTTCGCGCAAATGGAAGTACAGCGTGGGATCTTTCCTTTTGGTGGCGCGACGTTGCGTTTTCAGCAGATCGCCGGTTGGGGCAACGCGATGCGCTGGTTGCTGACCGGTGACGAGTTTGATGCGCACGATGCGTTGCGCTTGGGGTTGGTGCAGGAAGTGATGGCCAGTGAGGATTTGCTGCCACGGGCGATTGAACTGGCCGAACGGATTGCCCGGCAGGCACCGTTAGGGGTGCAGGCAACGTTGATGTCGGCGCGCCAGGCGCGGTATGAGGGTGAGACGGCGGCGGCACAGGGATTGCCGGCGTTGGTGAAGAAGTTGCTGGCGAGCGAGGATGCCAAGGAGGGGGTACGGTCTTTGGTGGAACGGCGCCCCGGAATATTCAAAGGTATTTGAAAGTATGGTGTCCGTGAGGACGTCATCGCGAGCAGGCTCACTCCTACAGAGGGAACGCATTCCAATGTAGGAGTGAGCCTGCTCGCGAAGGGGCCATCACTGACGAATCATGTGGCCGGGCGAATCGCCTTGATCAACGACTCCAGCGAGTAGCCCAACTGCGGCGCCAGTGCTTCGGCCCGGGCGCTCAGCGCCTGCATGTCCAGCTCCTGATCGAGGTCCGCCGGCACCAGCAGAATCACATTGCCCTCCTTCACCGGCAGCTCCCAGTAATGCCGGTGATAGAGCCCGCGCAACAGCGCCGCGCCCAGTGGCTGGCCATCATCGGTAGCCCACTGGTTGATCACCAGCCAGCCATCCGGATTCAAACGCTTCTGGCAATCACCGAGAAAACCCCACGCCAGATGCCCGACACCCGGCCCGACGTCAGTGTAGAGGTCGACGAAGATCAGATCCGCAGGTTCCGCCGTCGGCAACAACTCCAACGCATCACCGACACGGATATACAAACGCGGATCATCGTCCAGCCCAAGGTATTCGATGGCCAGGCGCGGCACGTCCGGGCGCAACTCGATGGCTTCGACGTCTTCCAGCGGCAAGAACTTGAGGCACGCTTGAGTCAACGTCCCCGCACCCAGCCCGAGAAACAGCGCACTCTCCGGCAGCTCATGGCACAACGCGCCGATCAGCATCGCGCGGGTGTAGTCGTATTCCAGCCAGCTCGGGTCAGCAGTGAACACGCAGCTCTGCTCGATCGCATCACCGAATTCCAGAAAGCGATAATCAGCCACTTCCAGCACGCGAATCACGCCGAACTCATCCTGTACTTCGGCGAGCAGATGCTCGACGCGCTCCTCAGTCATTTCGTCTCCTGATGGTCACCGGGCGCGGTGACGCGATGGCACCGCTATGGCGCCGTGGCAAAACGGCGATTGTCGGCGAAGGGGCAGGAACAGGTCACGCACTAATTTGCTGATACCATGGCCTTCCGTGCGTAGAACCTTAGAGACCGTGATGAGCCAACCGTGGAGCCCTGACAGCTGGCGCGCCCTGCCGATCCAGCAACAACCCCAATACCCCGACGCCGCGCACCTGCGCCAGGTCGAGCAAACCCTGGCCAGTTATCCGCCATTGGTGTTTGCCGGCGAGGCGCGCGAACTGCGCCGTCAGTTTGCCGAAGTGACTCAGGGCCGGGCGTTCCTGCTGCAGGGCGGCGATTGCGCGGAAAGCTTCGCCGAATTCTCCGCAGCGAAGATTCGCGACACCTTTAAAGTGTTGCTGCAAATGGCGATCGTCATGACCTTCGCGGCCGGTTGCCCGGTGGTCAAGGTCGGGCGCATGGCCGGTCAGTTCGCCAAGCCGCGCTCGGCCAACGACGAGACTATCGACGGCGTGACCCTGCCCGCCTACCGTGGCGACATCGTCAACGGCATCGGCTTCGACGAAAAGAGCCGCGTGCCGGATCCGGAACGCCTGCTGCAGTCCTATCACCAGTCCACCGCGACGCTGAACCTGTTGCGCGCCTTCGCCCAAGGCGGTTTTGCCGACCTGCATCAGGTGCACAAATGGAACCTCGATTTCATCGCCAACTCGGCGCTGGCCGAGAAGTACAGCCACCTCGCCGACCGCATCGATGAAACGCTGGCGTTCATGCGTGCCTGCGGCATGGACAGTTCGCCGCAACTGCGCGAAACCAGCTTTTTCACCGCTCACGAAGCGCTGCTGCTGAACTACGAAGAAGCCTTCGTGCGTCGCGACAGCCTGACCAATGATTACTACGATTGCTCGGCGCACATGCTCTGGATCGGCGACCGTACCCGTCAGCTAGACGGCGCGCATGTCGAATTCCTTCGCGGCGTGAACAACCCGATCGGCGTCAAAGTCGGCCCGAGCATGAACCCGGACGACCTGATTCGCCTGATCGACGTGCTCAACCCGAGCAACGACCCGGGCCGCCTGAACCTCATCGCGCGCATGGGCGCGAACAAGGTCGGCGATCACCTGCCAGCGCTGATTCGTGCGGTGCAGCGTGAAGGCAAGCAGGTGCTGTGGAGTTCCGACCCAATGCACGGCAACACCATCAAGGCCAGCAGCGGCTACAAGACCCGCGACTTCGCGCAAATCCTTGGTGAGGTCAAACAGTTCTTCCAGGTGCACGAAGCAGAAGGTACTTATGCCGGCGGTATTCACATCGAGATGACCGGGCAAAATGTCACCGAGTGCATTGGTGGCGCGCGGCCGATTACTGAAGACGGGTTGTCGGATCGGTATCACACGCATTGTGATCCGCGGATGAATGCTGATCAGTCGCTGGAGTTGGCGTTCCTGATTGCTGAAACCCTGAAGCAAGTCCGCCGCTAAACCGCGCCGGCCCTATCGCGAGCAGGCTCACTCCTACAGGGGTAGCGCACTCCAATGTAGGAGTGAGCCTGCTCGCGATGGCTTCAGTTCAGTCACAGCCGATCTGCGTCAATGCCACCCGCAATCGTGCGGCACTCTCGCGCTGACAATTCAGCTGTATCCGCGCAAGCCCCAACCAATCCGCCATCCGCCGCAAATTCACCGCCAGCGCCAACATCCCCTCCTCATCCAACCCCGTTTCCTCTTCGTGCACCGCATGCACCGCCAACCGTCCTGACGCCCGCTCGGCGCGCAGATCGACCCGCGCAGCAATGCGCTCGTTGTGCAAAAACGGCAACACGTAATAGCCGTAAACCCGCTTGTCCTGCGGTGTGTAAATCTCCAGCCGATAGCGGAAGTCGAACAGCCGCTCCGTCCGGCTACGCTCCCAGATCAATGAATCGAAGGGCGACAGCAGCGCACTGGCGACAACCTTGCGCGGGACTTTCGGCTCCGCCAGGCAATAAGCGATCTGCCGCCAACCGGCGACTTCGCACATCAACAACTCTCCAGCCTCGACCAACTCGGCCAGACGCGGACGTGCGTCAGCCGGACTCAAACGGAAGTAATCACGCAGATCCTTTTCCGTGCCAACCCCCAAAGCCTCAGCCGCATGCAATAACAGTCCATGCTGCGCCTCGGCATCATCCGGCACTGTCCGTTGCAGGATCGAGGAGGGAATCACCCGTTCCGGCAAATCGTACAAACGCTCAAAACCGCGCCGTCCGGCCACCGTCACCTCACCGGCAGCGAACAACCATTCCAGCGCATGCTTCTCCGCGCTCCAGTCCCACCATTGGCCGGGCTTGTCTTCGCGAGTCGACAGACTGCCAGCACCCAATGCGCCACGCTCTTCGACTGCGCTCAATACCCGGCGCACCACGTCTGGCTGCTCGCGGCCAAACTTTGCCAATTGCTGATAGATATCTTCGCCACGCCTGGCCCGCTGCATCCGCCAGCCCATCAGCGGATACATCGACAGCGGCAGCAACGACGCCTCGTGCCCCCAGTATTCAAACAACGTACGACGTCGCCCCGAACTCCAGGCGGCCTGGTCGAGCAAATCGGAAGAATAGGCGCCGAGACGGGAAAACAGCGGCAGGTAGTGCGAGCGCACCACGGCGTTGACGGAATCAATCTGCAAAAGGCCCAGCCGTTCGATCAGCCGGTTGACGTGCGTTGCCTTGACGGTCGGCGGCTGGCGCCCGTTGAACCCTTGGGCAGCCAGCGCCAGACGTCGAGCCTGTTTGAGGGAAAAGGACAGTGTCGCGGGCATGAGCATCTCCTTGTCTGCTCGCAACCTACCTCACCTGAAAGTTGTTTGTGTAGTAATGCCCTGATCATTTGTGCATTGGGTCGTCCCAGAACGGCCGCACCGCTTCATGTTCGACATCGGCACGGCTGATCCCGATGTCCTTCAACGCCTCGTCACTCAGACTGGCGAGCAACTCACGTTCGCGGTGCAGTTCGTACCAGCGGCTAAACTTGTGCAGCAAATCGGAAACGATATGGCCGTGACCGGCAAATTTATCGTCCCTTACATACTCGCTTTGACCTTTCATCGTGTTGCCCTCCATGTGGATGGCTCAAGTCTCGCGCCGGCGCTAAGATCAATCCAACGAATGTTTCTGATGGCATGCATCACGGAGATTCATCAATTGTCGGCCTACCCGAGTATCGATACCGATGTACTGCGCACCTTTGTCGCGATTGCCGACCAGGGTGGCTTTACTCGCGCAGGCGAGATGGTCAACCGCACGCAATCGGCGGTGAGCATGCAGATGAAGCGTCTGGAAGAAGACGTGTTGCAGCGCCAGCTATTCGAGCGCGACGGCCGTCAGGTGCGCCTGACTGCGGAAGGCCAGGTGCTGCTCGGGTATGCGCGGCGCATCCTCAAACTGCACAGCGAAGTGTTCAACACGTTGCGCGAGCCACACATGGTCGGCACCGTACGCATCGGTACGCCGGATGATTACGTGATGCGCTTTCTGCCGGGGATCCTCTCGCGATTCGCACAGTTCTATCCGCTGATCCAGATCGAAGTGCACTGCGAGTCGACCAAACAACTGCTGCAACGCACCGATCTCGATCTATCGATCGTCACTCGCGAGCCGGGTAACGAGATCGGCCAATTGCTGCGCAAGGAGCGTTTCGTCTGGGCTGAAGCGCAGAACTTCAGCGCCCACGAGCAAACACCGCTGCCACTGGCGATGTTCAACAGTGATTGTTTCTGCCGCTTGTGGGCATGCAACGCGCTGGACGCGATGGGCCGCGATTACCGTATCGCCTACAACAGCACCAGTTTGTCGGCGCTGATGGCCGTGGTCAGCGCAGGTCTGGCGATTACCGCCCAACTGGAGAGCCTGATCACCCCGGACATGCGCATTCTCGGCGCCGCCGAAGACCTGCCATTGCTGCCCGAGGCGAGCATTATGCTGATCCGCAACCTGAACAATCCGTCGCCGATCACCGAGTGCCTGGCCGAGCACATCGTCGAAGGTTTTAAACTTTAAACGCGAGCATCACCGCACACAGCACCAGAAAGCCGCAAAACAGCCCACGCAGGAGTTTCTCCGGCATCGCGTGGGCGACCTTCACCCCCCAACTGATGCTGGCCAGACCGCCGATGGCGAGCGGCAGGCCGATCATCCAGTCCACTTCGTGGTGCACCGCGTAAGTCACCAGGGTGACGCCTGTGCTCGGCAATGCCAGCGCCAGCGACAAACCCTGGGCAACCACTTGCGTGGTACCGAACAGGCTGGTCAGCACCGGCGTCGCTACCACCGCCCCACCAACACCGAACAACCCTCCCATGGTCCCGGACGCCGCACCGAGTACGCCGAGCCACGGCCACGAATAACGCATTTCGGAAGTGGTAGCGGGTTGACGACCGAACATTTTCAGCAGGTTGTAGGCCGACAGCACCACAAGAAACGCGACGAAGCCGATACGCATGGTTTGCGCATCAATGCCCACCGCCCAGATCGAGCCGATCCAGGCAAAGCAGAATCCCATTACCGCCAACGGCAAAGCGTGGCGCAGTTCGATGCGATTGCGCTGGTGGTAGCGCCACAGCGCCAGCATCACGTTGGGCACCACCATCACCAGCGCCGTACCCTGGGCAATCTGTTGATCCAGCCCGAACCACACGCCGAGCAATGGAATGGCAATCAAACCGCCACCGATGCCGAAGATACCTCCGAGCGTGCCGAGCGCCGCGCCGAACAGCAGGTACAACAAAAACTCCATCACAGCCAAATTCCTCTCACGTCAGGCGATTCATCCTACGCAGTCACGGCTGGCGGGGAAACGCACAGCAACGCACAATGGCTGTGCCGATATCGCACAAGCGTTGAATCCACATGAATCCCAATCAATTGACCGATCAACTCGGGCTGTTTCTCGATGTGCTGGAGAGTGGCAGCTTTTCCGCCGCCTCGCGCCGTCATCCGCTGACGCCATCAGCGGTCGCGCGGCGCATCGACAGTCTGGAGAATGCCGTTGGCAGCCAGTTGTTCATTCGCAGCACTCACGCCGTACTCGCTACGCCGGCCGGTCTGGCGTTCGCCGAGCGAGCGCGGCGCATCGTCGCCGAACTGCAACTGGCCCGGGCCGAAGCGGTTTCCCTGAGCAGCGCACCCGAAGGCTTGATTCGCATCGATGCCCCGGCAGCGTTCGGGCGGCGGCATCTGGCGCCGGTGATTGCCGACTTCCTCGTTCTCTACCCAGGGCTGGACGTGCAATTGCACCTGATCGACAGTTTCGTCGACATGGGCGGTTCGAACCTGGGCAAGGTTGATCTGGTGCTGCGTGCGGGGCAACTGGCCGACACACGACTGGTCGCCACGCCGTTGGCGAGCATGGTGCGCATTGCCTGCGCCAGCCCGGACTATCTCAAGCGTCGCGGCGTGCCCAAGCAACCAGCACAGTTGAACGAGCATGACGGACTGGATTGGGAAGGACTGGCCCCGCCCTTCGCCTGGCGTTTCGAGCAGGACGGGCAAATGCACTTGCACCGTCCGGCACGCATCCGCATGAGCGCCAACAATGCCGAGGCACTCGTGTGTGGCGCCTTGGCTGGGCTGGGCATCGCCCACTTGCCCACCTGGCTGGCCAGCGAATATCTGCTGCGCGGGGAACTGCTGCCGCTGTTTTGCGAAAATGGCCTGCCGAAAGCTGAATCTACGGGCATCTACGCACTGCGCATGGAGCAGCAGACCCACTCCCGCAGCCGTTTGCTGCTGGAGTACCTGAAGACGCGGTTCAGCCCGGTGCCCCCTTGGGATCTGGCGCTGCAGCGGGATCTGGGTCGTCACTAGCGCTGGATAATTATCTGGCGCATTAAACATTCGAGCGCTAGATTCATGCCCATCACCGATCAAGGCTTTGATATGACCATCGACCACAACACCCCTGACGTTTGCGAAGAACTGCTGCTGGACAACCAGGCGTGCTTTGCCCTGCACTCGACTTCACTGATGATGACCAAGGTTTACAAGCCGCTGTTGCAAGCGCTGGGCCTGACGTATCCGCAGTACCTGGCGATGATGGTGCTGTGGGAAAAGGATGGTCTGACCGTCGGAGAAATCAGCACGCGGCTGCTGACCGATCCGGGCTCACTTACGCCGCTGCTGAAACGGCTGGAAGGCGAAGGCTTGCTCAGCCGCACTCGCAGCCGTGAGGATGAACGCGTGGTCATTGTCGAACTGACCGAGCAAGGTCGAGCACTGAAAGACCAGGCGCGCAGCGTTCCGCCGTGCATCCTCGGCGCCAGCGGCTTCAGCCTGGAGCGTCTGCAAAACCTGCAGTCCGAATTGCAGGCCCTGCGCAGCTACCTGCAAAACAGCCTCGCCTGAGCCCTCAATTCCAGTTGCACTACAAAAACCTGTGGGAGCCGGGCTTGCCCGCGATGGCGTGCTGTCAGCCGTCATAATTTCAACTGACACACCGTCATCGCGGGCAAGCCCGGCTCCCACAGGGTCTTTATCTTCTGATGAATGCTTGTCCGACTAAATTTTTTTACAGTCAGCCTCCTTTCCATCCATCGCTCTAGATCAATACTTCCGGCGCAGTAATGCACCACGCCGCGTCATGCATTTTCACTTTCTTCCAAAAATTATCTTGCGCGCAAGATATTAGCGAGCTACATTCATCTCGCATTTACTTAGCGCGCAAACAATTAGCGCGAAATACTACATCTGACGAGGCTCACACCATGCAAACGCTCTACACCGCAATCGCAACCTCCACCGGCGGCCGTGATGGTCGTGCGATCTCCAGCGACAATATCCTCGATGTCAAACTCGCCACCCCGAAAGAACTCGGCGGCGCTGGCGGTGCAGCGACCAACCCTGAGCAACTGTTTGCTGCCGGCTACTCGGCCTGCTTCATCGGCGCGCTGAAATTCGTGGCCAGCCAGACCCAACGCAAGATCCCGGATGACGCCTCGATCACCGCCCACGTCGGTATTGGCCAGATTCCTGGCGGCTTCGGTCTGGACATCGATTTGCACGTCAGCCTGCCAGGCCTGGAACAAGCCGACGCACAATCGCTGGTCGACGCCGCGCACCAGGTCTGCCCGTACTCGAACGCCACCCGTGGCAATGTCGATGTTCGTCTGCACACCACCGTTTGAAGCCATACGCAAATCCCAATGCAGGAGCGAGCCTGCTCGCGATAGCGGTAGTACAGTCAATGAAAATGTCGACTGTACTGAAGCCATCGCGAGCAGGCTCACTCCTACAGGGGTCAGCGCAGTGACTCAAATTGCAGGCACAAAAAAGCCCGACTCAATGGTCGGGCTTTTTCTTTCCGCGAAAAGCAGTGCTTATTTAGCACGGCCTTTGTAGGAACCGCCTTCGCGGGTGTCGATCTCGATCTTGTCACCGATTTCGATGAAGTCAGCAACTTGCAGCTCAGTACCGTTGCTCAGCTTGGCTGGCTTCATTACTTTGCCGGAAGTGTCGCCGCGAGCCGAACCTTCGGTGTAGTCAACTACGCGCACGATGGTGGTCGGCAGCTCTACGGATACCAGACGATCTTCGAAGAACACGGCTTCGCAAACGTCGGTCATGCCTTCTTCGATGAACGGCAGAACGCTTTCGATATCTTCAGCGTTCAGCTCGTACATGGTGTAGTCAGTGGTGTCCATGAACGTGTAGGTGTCGCCGCTGATGAACGACAGGGTCGCTTCTTTACGGTCGAGGATCACGTCGTCCAGTTTGTCGTCAGCGCTGTAAACGATCTCGGTCTTGTAACCGGTCAGCAGGTTTTTCAGCTTGGTCTTCATGATCGCGCTGTTACGGCCCGACTTGGTGAATTCAGCTTTCTGAACCAGCCAAGGATCGTTTTCGAGACGAATCACTGTACCGGGTTTGAGTTCTTTACCAGTTTTCATTGCGAATATCCGAATTTGGATGGGATTTACAAAAATCTAGGCCGCGTATCATATCCAATTTAGGTAAAACTGTACCAGCGCCGCGGCAAGATCGGCCAGCAAGCCTTGTTCCAGACACCATGCCTCGGCGTTTTCTTGCAGCTCTGGCCAATAATTCCGGGCATTGAGCCAGTGCTCCCCAATCGGCAGACCAGCGCTCCACGCCTGCCAAAGACCGTTCATCGCCTCAGCGGCTGCCGGCGACAGGCCTTTTGTATAGAGCGCCAGGAAGGCATCGAGCTTGTCCAGATGGATGTCTTCGTCCTGCTGATAGATGTGCCAGAGCATCGGCCGCCCTGCCCATTGCGCCCGGACGAACGAGTCTTCGCCGCGCACCGCGTTGAAATCACAACACCAGAGCAGACGATCGTATTGATCCTGACGGACAAACGGCAGCACTTGCACGGTCAATGAGTGGCGCACCTCAATAGCGCCGACGCTGAGGGTTTCCACCCCAAGCCAGCGCGCCACGTCGCCGAGAATTCGCCCTTCCGGCACCAGCAGATGGGTCGGTTTCGCATCAGCGGCCAATACATCGAGCCAACTGGCCAGCCCGGCGTTCTCGTAGGCAAACAGCGAAATCAACTGAGCGTCAAGCGCGCGTTCGATCCCCAGACCTTGCAGGAATTGTCGCTGCGCTGGCGGATCCTGCTGAAACTGCCGACGCTGCTCAAGCAATCCTCGCTCACGCAGCAGTCCACCCGTGCCCGCCTGGAACCCCGGAAAAAAGAAGATCTTCTGCACCGATTTGTACTTCACCGACGGCAAGCCGTGGCAGCCAACAACCCAATCTTCGGCACTCAGATAGTCGAGATTCATCCACAGCGGCGGTTTCGCCCGCTCGGCCATGGCGTCCATGTAATCAGTGGGCAATTGACAGGCGAACGCGGCGATCACCACATCAGCCGCTTCGGTCGGTGCCCATTCGCGCGGCCAATGGCGCACTTCGACGCCTTGCTGCGATTGCCGTGCGGCATTGCTGTCGATTTCCGGGCAAATCCGCTCGAACGCCCGCAGATCATCGACCCACAGCCGCACCGCCAATGAATGCTCAGCCACTAATTGCCGGGCCAGACGCCAGGTCACGCCGATGTCGCCATAGTTGTCGACCACGGTGCAGAAAATATCCCAGCGGGGTTTCAGTTCCAGCATTCAAGACTCCCGTTGGCAAAAGCAGCGATTGTCCGCATAAATGACCTCGCGCAGAAGAGCCGACGGCGATTAATCTTCGTGCGACAATCGCCACTTGCCCGCAATCATCCGCCAGGAGGCAGCCATGCCCTACCGTCCCAACTCGCGTCGCCCCTTGCCTGTTCAGCTTAGCGCGCTGCACCTGACCGGCAGCATTGCCTTGGGCCTGTGGCTGGGCTTTCTCGCCATCGCACTGACCTGCTGGCTGCTCTCTCGATTTCTGTTCAACGAACAATTGGCCCCGGTCGCTCAGGCGGTACAGCAACTGGCCAATCCACCGGCTGCCGTCCAGGAGCGTCCGGACATTCCGCCGCAGAGTCCGTTGTTCGATCAGTACGAAGAAAACCTGCGCAAGAACGAGCAGCAGAATCGCCTTGATCAGGCACGCAGCAGCAGCCGTAACCAGGCGAACCCAAAATGCCAGTTCTGGCTGCAGCAGGATCAGACCGCGCCCAGCGAAAAGAGCCGCGCCAACGTTTTGCAATTCTGCGATTGATCATGAACAAGCACAGCGTCCACCAACTGATTATCGACAAACTGCGCATCGACCTCGACATCGCCGAACGCGCCGCGCAAACCGCTTACGAAACCGCGACCCACGAAGAGAACATCGCCGAAAACAAGTACGACACGCTGGGTTTAGAGGCGTCGTACCTGGCAGCCGGGCAGGCGAAACGGGTTGAGGAAATCCGTCAGTCACTGGTGCTGTGCCAGAACCTGACACTGCGCGCCTATGATGAAAACCGTGGAATAGAGGTCGGCGCCCTGCTCGGCCTGGAAGATGAAAAGGGTCGCGAGCAATGGCTGTTTCTGGCGCCGGATGCGGCGGGCCTGAAAGTCGATGTGGTGGGTCAACCGATTACCGTCATCACCCCGCGCTCGCCGCTGGGCAAAAGCCTGCTGGGCAAGTTCGAAGGCGATGAGGTGGAGATTCTGGTGGCGGGCACCCGGCAACAGTTTGCTGTCACCGAGGTGCTTTGAGACAGGTGCTTAGTGAACCGGCAGTTCGACGCCGTCGAACAGCTCTTCCAGTTCCTGCTTGTTGTGGCACTGAATGGCTTTGGCCATCACTTCACGGGTCAGGTGCGGTGCGAACTTCTCAATGAAATCGCACATGAAACCGCGCAGGAAAGTGCCGCGACGGAAACCGATTTTGGTGATGCTCGATTCGAACAGCTCACTGGCATCCAGCACCACCAGATCGTTGTCGAGTTTGGTGTCGACCGCCATTTTCGCCACGATGCCCACGCCCAGGCCGAGACGCACGTAGGTTTTGATCACGTCGGCGTCGGCAGCGGTGAACACGACTTTCGGCGTCAGGCCACGATGGCTGAAGGCTTCGTCGAGTTTTGAACGGCCAGTAAAACCGAACACGTATGTCACGATCGGGTATTCGGCCAATGCTTCGAGGGTCAGCTTCGGCAGTTTGGTCAGCGGGTGGCCCTGCGGTACGACCACGCAGCGGTTCCAGCGGTAGCACGGCATCATCACCAGATCGCCGAACAACTCCAGCGCTTCGGTGGCGATGGCGAAATCGACCGTGCCGTCAGCGGCCATTTCAGCGATCTGCATCGGCGAACCCTGATGCATGTGCAGCGCAACGTCGGGGTATTGCTTGATGAAATTGCTGATCACCGGCGGCAAGGCATAACGCGCCTGGGTGTGAGTGGTGGCGATCGACAGGGTACCTTTCTTCTCGTTGGAGAATTCCTGGGCGATCTGCTTGATGCTTTCAACCTTGCGCAGAATCTCACCGGCGGTGGTGATGATGCGCTCGCCGGCTGGCGTGACGCGGGTCAGGTGCTTGCCGCTGCGGGCAAACACTTCAACACCGAGTTCATCTTCCAGCAGACGGATTTGTTTACTGATGCCCGGTTGCGAGGTGTAAAGGCTTTGGGCTGTAGCGGAGACGTTGAGGTCGTGGTGCGCCACTTCCCAGATGTAGCGCAATTGTTGAAGCTTCATATGAATCCCTCAAAGCAGGTAGACGCCACGGGCATCAGCGACGGTATATAACTATATTAATGGTTTGGAGAATAAATCTAGAACTTTTTTATCAAAACGCCATTAATCCCGCTTCAGCGATCCTCCCGCCGCCGACGTTCCACCAGTGGCACCAGATAAACCGGCACCTTGGACAATTGCAGGACCCGTGTCGCCGTGCGCCCCAGCGGCGTTTCCGCGCCCACCCCGTGGCTGTGACTGCCTACGATCAGCAAATCGACGGAGAGTTTCTCCACCTGGTCGAGAATCACCTGCGACGGATCGCCCTGCAGCACGCGCACCGCGCGAATCCGTTGCAAATCCTGCTCGCCCTCATCCCCCAGTTCTTCGCGAAAACTCTCCAGCACCCGCTGCTCGATATTGGCGATGACTGTTTTCAGACCCTCGCTGTGGAATTCGTTCAACGCCTGCTCGTCGAGATAGCTCTGCAACACCGATTCGGCAAACAGCCCCATCGGTTCTACCGCATGCACTACATACAAGTCGGCGTTGAACGTTCGCGCCAACGCCAGGGCATGCTGCATCACTAACGGTGCGTACAGACCGAGGTCAGTGGCATACAGCATCGAACGAATCATATGACCTCCTCGCAAGCCAACATGGCGGAGATTTGATTCAGCTTAGCAGTGCCTTGGCGAGTACGACGTGCGACGCAACGTCTTGAAGCACAGGGGCTTTAGATCGACGGTTCGTTGCTGATGCCATGCGGCACATGGCCAGTGGCGACCACTTCGCGGGCGAGTTCACAGTGACCGGCCTGATCGTCGAAGAACACGTCGGCGGCAAACGCTTCGAGAAACGCCGATTTGGTCAAGCCACCGAGGAACAGTGATTCGTCCAGGCGGATATCCCATTCGCGCAAGGTGCGGATCACCCGTTCGTGTGCCGGTGCCGACCGCGCGGTGACCAGCGCCGTGCGGATCGGGCAGTCGTCATCGGGAAACTCGCGCTGCAACAGATTAAGCGCGGCGAGGAAGCCCTTGAACGGCCCACCGCGCAATGGCTCGCGCGCCGATTCACGTTCCTTGGCCTGAAACGCTTCCAGCCCACCGGACTGATAGACGCGCTCCGATTCGTCGGAAAAAATCACCGCGTCACCGTCGAAGGCAATGCGCAGTTCATCGCTGGCCGCGCGGCTGGCGCCACCGGACAAAATCGTCGCGGCGGCAAAACCGGCATCCAGCGCCGCGCGCACATCCTCGGCATGCGTCGAAAGAAACAGGTCGCAACCGAAGGCTTTCAGATACGGATACGGACTGCGCCCGCCGACAAACGCTGCGCGGGAAATCGCCAGACCGTAATGGTGAATCGAGTTGAACACGCGCAAACCGGTGTCGGCGCTGTTGCGCGACACCAGGATCACCTCGACCCGCGCACGGCCGAGGCGACTGTTCAGGTTCAGGAGTTTTTCCACCAGCGGGAAGGCATCGCCGGGCGCAAGAATCTCGTCTTCGTGTTCGATCTGATATTGCCGATAGGCTTCGACACCGCTCGCCAGGTAGACCTTGTGGCTCTCGCTCAGGTCGAACAGGGCACGCGACGAAATCGCCAGCACCAGTTTGTCATCGATGTTCTTGGCCATGCCTTCCCCCGCCTTGCACAAAAAAACGATCGACTCAAACGTTGCGTCGATCGATAAAACTCAAACTGCGATACAACGCCTCGATTCGCGGCAGCTCACAGCCCGCCGCTTTCGCCGCCGCCAGTGGACGGGCATAGATGGCCTCAAGCTCCAGCGGTCGCTTGTGCGAAAAATCGTGGTGCATGCTTGGCCAGTAATCGGGCATTTTCTCGGTCATCGTGAACAGATACTCGGCGTAACCGGGCGGTATCTGGTGGCCACAAGCCTGGGCGCCCTGCACCACTTCAGCCATCAATGCCTGAATCAATGCGCGACTGTCGGCGTCAGCCATCAGTGGCGTCGTGCTCGCCCCGAGTAGCACCGAGAGACCGTTATAAGGAATGTTCCAGATCAGTTTCTGCCAGCGTGCCTGATGCAGATTGGGCATCGCCTGCGAGTCGATACCGGCGCTGCGAAACAGGCCGGCGCCCTCCTCGACCAACGCCATGCGCGCCGCCTCATCGACGGCCGGGCCGCTGTGATAACCGACATTCACCGCGCCGAGGGCCTGATGGGTAATCTGCCCCGGCCCGTCCCGATGCACGCAGATCAGGCATAAACCGCCCAATACATGCAGGGAGTCGGGGAGCAGTTCACGCAGGCTGTCCTCGACGTCCAGACCGTTTTGCAACACCAGCACTTTCGCGTCGGGTTTGCCTGCCTGGACAATCGCCGGGGCGAGGCCGGCGGTGCTGGTGGTCTTGGCGCCGACAAGAAGCCAGTCGCACGGCGGCATGTCTTCGGCCGCGGAATAGGCCTGCACCGGATCGAGAGTCAGCTTGCCGTGCACCGCGCTGTCCACCTGCAAACCACGCTCGGCAACGGCAGAGAATTCGCTGCGCAACAGAAAGTGCACATCGAATCCGGCCCGCGCCAGCATCAAACCGTAGAACCCGCCGATGGCCCCAGTACCGATAATCCCCACCACCGGTTTGTTGATTGTCCCCATTTATGGCAACTCCTCTGCAATTCGATCCAGTGCCTGGGCCAGTGCCGCATTCAGCGCATCAGCAGCCAGGCGCGTGTGCAATGCCCCAAAGAACTCGCCGTCGCGCACGACAAACAGCGCCGGCAAATGAAAGACCTGATAACGCTCCACCAACCCGCCGTTGTTGCCGGCATCAATCCAGCACAGGCGATCCACTGCCAGATCGAATCCCGGTAAGACCTCGCGGGCGAAGCGACAGCTGGCGCAGCCGACACTGGTGAAAATCACCAGAGAAACGCCGTTCATCGCCAACAGCCGTTGGTCGGCATCGAAATCGGTCAGTTCGGATTCGACCACTATACTGGGGGAAACAATGTCAAATGGCCGACACAGGGAGTCTGTGCTCATGGGACGTTTCATACCTCATCCGGACGAGGTGCCGGTTGAATTAACCTTGCTCAAGCCTGAGTGTATTTCCAGGCAACAGCTGCACACTATCAGCCTCGGCGGCATCGCTTGCAATTACCACCGCGCCTGGCGCCATGGCACGGCGCTGCAAGTGCGCATGCCGACGCTCAATGCCGACATCTGTTATCCGGGCTATGTGGCGTGGTGCCTGCGGCGCAAAAAGGGCTATCTGGTGGGGATCGCGTTCACCGATGAACAGACGCTGTTCAGCGCAAGAATGGGTGAGCAGGTGTGTCAGATCGAACGCTATTGCCGCATGAACGATGCCCACGATGACCTGCAGGATATTCAGGCACTGGCGCTGCAATGGGTCGAGCAACACGCCGAGGAGTTCTCCCATGACAGCGTGCGCAAGGCTTTCGCCCAGCCAGTGCTGGACTGACGCGCTTCTCTAAACAGTTACTTGCCCATTGTCGAGCAGCGCTTGACGCGCTAAGGTTCCGCTCCCCGACGCGCTTAAATCTGCTGTGCTCCGCCGCGCGGGGATCGCTGGCGGCCGGCACCCGTGACCTGACGAGTAAACGATGGCTGATTTACCGATCAACGACCTAAACGTCGCCTCTAACGAGACCCTGATCACTCCCGATCAGCTCAAGCGTGATATCCCTCTGAGCGACGCTGCCCTGCGCACCGTTACCAAGGGCCGCGAAGTCATTCGCAACATTCTTGATGGCACCGACCACCGTCTGTTCGTAGTGATCGGCCCGTGCTCGATCCACGACATCAAGGCTGCCCACGAATACGCCGAACGCCTCAAGGTGCTGGCGGAGGAAGTCTCCGACACCCTGTATCTGGTCATGCGCGTGTATTTCGAGAAGCCGCGGACCACCGTCGGCTGGAAAGGCCTGATCAACGATCCGTATCTGGATGACTCGTTCAAGATTCAGGACGGTCTGCACATCGGTCGGCAGTTGCTGCTGGACCTGGCCGAAAAAGGCCTGCCAACCGCCACCGAAGCCCTCGACCCGATCTCCCCGCAGTATCTGCAGGATCTGATCAGCTGGTCGGCCATCGGCGCGCGAACCACCGAATCGCAGACTCACCGCGAAATGGCTTCCGGCCTGTCCTCGGCCGTAGGCTTCAAGAACGGCACCGACGGTGGCCTGACCGTGGCGATCAACGCCTTGCAGTCGGTTTCCAGCCCGCACCGTTTCCTCGGTATCAACCAGGAAGGTGGCGTGTCGATCGTCACCACCAAAGGCAACGCCTACGGTCACGTTGTCCTGCGCGGTGGTAACGGCAAGCCGAACTACGATTCGGTCAGCGTCGCCCTGTGCGAGCAGGCGCTGAACAAGGCGAAGATCAAGCCGAACATCATGGTCGATTGCAGCCACGCCAACTCCAACAAGGATCCGGCTCTGCAACCGCTGGTGATGGAAAACGTCGCCAATCAGATCCTTGAAGGCAACCAGTCGATCATCGGCCTGATGGTCGAAAGTCACCTGAACTGGGGTTGCCAGGCGATTCCGAAAGACCTCGCCGACCTGCAATACGGCGTGTCGATCACCGATGCCTGCATCGACTGGTCGGCTACCGAGAACACCCTGCGCAGCATGCACGCCAAGCTCAAGGACGTACTGCCAAAACGTCAGCGCAGCTGATCGGCGTTTCGCAGGCATAAAAAAACGCCGGGCATTGCCCGGCGTTTTTGTGTGTGCGATTCAGATTTTTGCGGCGCGGCGCTGATGGCGTTCCATGTAGCGCTCGACGTAGGAGCATGACGGGATCACCGTGTAGCCCATTTCTTCGGCGTACTGCAACGCGCTTTCGGTCAGCGCAGCGGCAATGCCACGGCCTCGCAGGGCGTTGGGCACGAACGTGCGATAAATATCCAGGGTCTGTTTCCCCAGATCCATATAGGTCAGGTAGGCACGATGACCGTCCACATTGGTCTCGAACTGATGACCAGCCTGGTCATGGTGGATGGACAACGCCTCGCTCATCACTACTCCTCGCGGGTCTTGGATTCTGACCCCTACCTTACCGATGTTTTTCCGGCGAAGGAACATCTACGCCACCCCGTGCCTGATGGACACCGAGAAGAGCCACACCGATCTCGCGCAACCGAGCACCTGATAAATAGTAGGCGCCATTGGCAGAAATGCTCAAGGTGCGCTCGTCATCAAGCGGGTTGACGGTGGGTTGCTCCGATGGACGCAGGGGTGGCGGGGAAACAGATCTTCCCGGTTCGCTCACCTGAACATTGCCGGATGTTGAGACTTAAGACGTGCAACCTTTTTTAAAGTCACCTCAACATGGACAAAGATAAGCGAAGTCGCGCGCAAAATCGGAATAAAAGTGTAGACGAATCCATCTAGAAACACTTTAGCCAAGACCGCAAAAACAGCACGTGGTAACGGGAACTTTTTCTCATTAACTCGCTCAGCGCGGGGCTTGCAGCTGGGCATTTTTTATACAGCGCAGTTAAAAGTTGCTCGAAAAAGAATCAGCGCCTACAATTTTTTTTGCTTCTTGCGCTACGTCAGTTTACTTACTACAAGTAATGGGTAGTATGTACGCCGGCTATTTCCTCAATCGTGAGGAGACAGCTACTTAATTGAAAGTCCTTGAAGGGGAACACGATGAACAACGTTCTGAAATTCTCTGCTCTGGCTCTGGCCGCAGTTCTGGCTACCGGTTGCAGCAGCGCATCGAAAGAAACCGAAGCACGTCTGACCGCTACTGAAGACGCAGCTGCTCGCTCCCAGGCTCGTGCAGACGAAGCTTACCGTAAAGCTGATGAAGCTCTGGCTGCTGCTCAAAAAGCACAACAGACTGCTGACGAAGCTAACGAGCGTGCTCTGCGCATGCTGGACAAAGCTAGCCGCAAGTAATAATCCTTCGGGATTGTTATCAAGCCGATCCGATGTCTGGGTCGGCTTTTTTGTGCCTGATGCTTTTGTCCCGGCAATAAAAAACCCGCCGACGCTGCACGCATCGACGGGGTCATCACCGCCAGCTTATTGCTGCATATCGATCGGCGCACTCGAAACAATCGGTGCCGACGTATTCGGTGTGCCGATTTCCGTTGGCAGACCATCTTCGGCCGCAACCACATCGCGCACCACATCCCAGTTCACGCGCAGGTTACTGGTGACGTCTTCACGCTTGAGCATCGCGTTGATCACCGCCGTGTGTTTGTCGACCACCGACGGGTTGCCCTTGTCGTCGATCGGCGTGTGCGCTTCCAGGTAGACCTTGCCGCCACTGCGACCGAACTTGTAGGCGTCATTGAGGATCCGTACCGACGTGCCGACCGGCACCATGCTGGCCATTTCCAGCACATTGTTGTTGAACATGCGGAAGCAGCCGTGGCTGGTGCGCATGCCAATGCCGAACTTCTTGTTCGAACCGTGGATCAGGTAACCCGGCGTACCGAGGGTGAACTTGAACGGGCCCAGTGGGTTGTCGGGGCCGGCCGGCACGACGTTTGGCAGCGGATCACCATCAGCGGCGTGTTCAGCCTTGATCGACGCTGGAGGCGTCCAGGTCGGGTTTGGCGTCTTGGCGGTGATCGAGGTGTGCGCGATTGGCGACCCCCAACCCTCACGACCAATCCCCAGCGGGAACGTGTACACCACGTTCTTGCCCTTCGGGAAGTAGTAGAGGCGATATTCGGCAAGGTTGATCACGATGCCTTCACGCGGGCCCGGCGGCAGAATGAAACGCGTCGGCAGGACGATTTCGGTACCGGCGCCCGGCAACCAGGCATCGACGCCCGGGTTGGCCGCGACCATTTCCGAATAGCCCAGATCGTAGGTGGTGCCCAGATCGGCGAAGGTGTCTTCGTACTTGGCTTTGATCACCTGCACCTGACCGATGATGTCCTCACCGGGTGGTGGCAGGGGAAACTCCAATGCAGCAACGGGACCGGCCACACACAGGGCGGCAAGTGACAGGCAGCGGGTGACGGCAGGAAAGCGCGGCAACATCCGGAAAATCCTTCGCATGATCAACAAGGGTATAAAAGCGCGATTGTACACCGCACTTTGAAATTTCGGGGAGACACAAGACCTGTGGCGAGGGAGCTTGCTCCCGCTGGACTGCGCAGCAGGCCTTGCTGGAGGCCCGCACGGGATTCATGAAATTGTATTTAAGCTTTTCACGACGGCTGCGCCGCCGAGCGGGACGGTGCGACGATTCGACAAGCTCCCGCGCTACAATAGGTCGTGCCCGACGTCAAAGCTCGAAACGCAGCTCAGGCCAGATCGGCGAGGTGCCGCGCTTCTGCGATTCCAGAATCGCCCGGCACAACGAACACAGGCGCTGATCCTGAAAGACCCGGCGATCCACGCTCGACCAGCGTGGTTGCGCCGGCAACAAGCTGCCGCACAAGGTGCGATCGGCCGAGCCACCGAGTTCAAGCTGACGGGTCACCAGATGCACCCGCACTTCCTGGCAGGCGAACAGATCCAGCTGTTCGTCAGGCTCGATCAGTTGGTAGGCAAATAGGGACCAGGCAGAACGCGACATCGGGGGCTCCAAATAAGGGGGCGCCACATTAGCCGAAAGCCTGCCCTTAGAAAAGCCTCATAACAGCGGTTTTAGCGTCGGCCAGACATTTTCCAGCAACTTGCCCTGAGCCCCGACCGCCGGGTGCAGACCATCGGCCTGCATCAGCTCGGGATGACCGCCCACGCCGTCGAGGAAAAACGGCACCAGCGGGATCTTTTTGTCATCGGCAAGTTTGCCGTAGACCTCGGCAAAAGCATCGGTGTAGCGCTTGCCATAATTGGGCGGCAATTGCATGCCGAGCAAGAGCACCTTGGCGCCACTCTGGCGGGAGCTGTCGATCATCGAGGCAAGATTTTGTTGCAATTGATTTGGCGGCATTCCGCGCAGGCCATCATTGCCGCCCAGCTCCAGGATCACCAGCTCAGGCTTATGCTCTGCAAGCAGCGCCGGCAGGCGTGCCTGGCCTCCGGCACTGGTGTCGCCGCTGATCGAGGCGTTGACCACTTTATCGTCGAAACCCTCCTGTTTGAGCCGTTGCTCAAGCAACGACACCCACCCCAAGCGGGTATCCAGTCCGAAACCGGCGCTGATACTATCCCCAACGATCAGGACAGTACCCGCCGCTGCGTTCTGGGCCATGCACATCAAGGCCAGGCCAGCACTCAAAAACCACACACGCATCGGATTCTCCATGGGCGCAAGCATTCTCACCGCGAAGAACCTCAGCAAAGTGGTTCCCAGCGCGGAAGGTGAACTGACTATCCTGCACGAACTCAGCCTGGAACTGAACAAGGGCGATAGCCTGGCCATCGTCGGCGCGTCCGGTTCCGGTAAATCCACCCTCCTCGGCCTGCTCGCTGGCCTCGACCTGCCGAGCAGCGGCGAAGTCATTCTCGCCGGGCAAGGTCTGAGCAACCTCGATGAAGACCAGCGCGCACGCATTCGTGCCGAGCATGTCGGTTTCGTCTTTCAATCGTTTCAATTGCTCGACAGCCTCAATGCGCTGGAAAACGTCATGCTGCCGTTGGAACTCGATGGCCGCAAAGATGCGCGCGAACGAGCGACCGAGCTTCTGCAACGGGTCGGCCTCGGCCAGCGCCTGACCCACTCGCCACGCCAGCTCTCCGGTGGCGAACAGCAACGTGTGGCCATTGCCCGGGCGTTTGCCGCCGAGCCCGACGTGCTGTTCGCGGATGAGCCCACGGGCAACCTCGACAGCCACACCGGCGAGCGCATCAGCGACTTGCTGTTCGAATTGAACAAGGAACGCGGCACCACCCTGGTGCTGGTGACCCACGACGAACGCCTGGCCCATCGCTGCCGGCGCCTGATCCGTCTTGAAGCCGGGCTGTTGGTCGCCCCTCTGGAGCCTTGATGGCACGTTTGCCGCTGTTGCGCCTGTTCAGTCTCGCCATTCGCCAATTGCTGCGCGATGCCCGCGCCGGGGAATTGCGTGTGTTGTTTTTCGCCCTGGTGGTGGCGGTGGCAGCAAGTACTGCCATCGGCTACTTCGGCGCGCGTCTGAACGGCGCGATGATGCTGCGCGCCACCGAGTTTCTCGGCGCCGATCTGGTGCTTGAGGGGAGTTCACCTGCCCGCGAGGAGCAGATCAAGAGCGGTACCGAGTTGCGCCTGAATCATGCGCAAGTGGTGGAGTTCTCCAGCGTCATTGCCACCGATAACGGCATTCAGTTGTCGAGCATCAAAGCCGTCGACCGCGCCTACCCGTTGCGCGGCGAACTGAAAAGCGCCCCGGCGCCATTTGCGGCTGAAGAAGTTGGCGGCGAACCGCAACCCGGCGAAGCCTGGGTCGAATCGCGCCTGCTGACGGCGCTCGATCTGAAGATCGGCGACAGCATCGATGTCGGCATGAAGACGTTGAAGCTGGCCCGCGTGCTGACTTACGAGCCGGATCGCGCCGGCAACTTCTACAGCCTGACGCCACGGGTGATGATCAACCTCGACGACCTTGCCGCAACCGGTGTGGTACAGCCCGGCAGCCGTGTGAGCTACCGCGAGTTGTGGCGCGGCGAACCGCAGGCGCTGGAAACCTACCGGCAATTGATCAAACCGGGGCTGGCGGCGAATCAGCGGATTCAGGATGCCCGCGACGGCAACCGGCAGATTGGCGGAGCGCTGGGCAAGGCCGAACGTTACCTGAACATGGCCAGCCTGGTCGCCGTACTGCTCGCCGGCGTGGCGGTGGCGTTGTCGGCGAACCGTTTTGCCAGTCGCCGTTTCGATGCCAGTGCCCTACTGCGCTGCCTCGGATTGTCACGACGCGAAACCATGCTGCTGTTCAGCATTCAACTAACAGTACTCGGCTTGTGCGCCGCCCTCAGCGGTGCCTTGCTCGGCTGGCTGGCGCAATTGGGCCTGTTCGCCCTGCTGCATGACTTGCTGCCAAGTGACGTTCCACCCGGCGGTCTGTTTCCGGCGATCGCCGGGATCGGCACCGGGCTGGTTGCACTGGCCGGGTTCGCTTTGCCGCCACTGGCGGCGTTGGGCCGCGTGCCGCCGCTGCGGGTTTTGCGTCGCGACATGCTGCCGATCCCGTCAAGCACCTGGATGGTTTACGGTGCGGCGCTCGGCGCTCTCGGTTTGATCATGTGGCGCCTGAGTCTCGATCTGCTGCTGACGTTTGCTCTGCTCGGCGGTGGCGTGGTCGCCGCACTGGTGCTCGGCGGCTTGCTCCTGTTGCTGCTGAAAAGCCTGCGACGAATGCTCGCCCGTGCTTCATTGCCATGGCGTTTGGGACTGGGTCAGTTGCTGCGTCATCCATTGGCAGCGGCAGGCCAATCGTTGGCATTCGGTTTGATCCTGTTGTCGATGGCGTTGATCGCGCTGCTGCGAGGCGAACTCCTCGACACCTGGCAGAACCAGTTGCCGAAGAACGCCCCCAACTACTTTGCCCTGAACATCCTGCCAGCGGACAAACAAGCCTTCACCGATCATCTGGTCAACGTGTCGGCGCAAGCGGCGCCGCTGTATCCGGTGGTACCGGGGCGGTTGATCAGCATCAACGGCGAGCCCGTACAACAAATCGTCAGCAAGGACTCCGCTGGCGACCGCGCGGTTCAGCGTGACCTGAGTTTGACCTGGGCAGCGGATCTGCCAGCCGGGAACAAACTGACTGCCGGCACATGGTGGAGCGAACAACCATCAGACGACGTTCCGGGAGTCTCGGTCGAAGGCAAAGTCGCCGAGAGCCTCAAATTGAAACTCGGCGATCACATGGTGTTCAGCGTCGGCGGAGTCAATCGTGAAGCGAAGGTCACCAGCCTGCGCGACATCAACTGGGACAATTTCCAGCCGAACTTCTTCATGATCTTCCAGCCCGGCACCCTGAAGGATCTGCCAGCGACCTACCTGACCAGCTTCTATCTGGCGCCGGGTCACGACCAGCAGATCGTTGAACTGTCACGCGCATTCCCGGCGGTGACCATCCTGCAGGTTGAAGCGCTGCTCGAACAGCTGCGCAGCATCCTCGCCCAAGTCACCCTGGCCGTGGAATATGTGCTGTTGTTTGTATTGGCGGCGGGGATGGCGGTGTTGTTCTCAGGTCTGCAAGCGACACTTGATGAACGCATTCGCCAGGGCGCGCTGTTGCGTGCACTGGGTGCGGAACGGCAGTTGCTGATCAAGGCGCGACGCATCGAGTTCGGCTTGCTCGGCGCGGTCAGCGGCTTGCTTGCAGCGATTGGTTCAGAGGTGGTGAGCCTGGTGCTCTATCGCTACGCGTTTGATCTGCCGTGGCATCCGCATCCATGGCTGTTGGTATTGCCGCTGATTGGCGCGGCGCTGATCGGTGGTGCGGGCGTATTCGGTACGCGCCGGGCACTCAACGCAAGTCCACTGACAGTGTTGCGCGAGGGTTGATAGACTCCAGCGGTCTTAATCACAAGAAGTTGCCATGAGCCGTTATCGCCCTCCCCGCACCGCCGGCACCGCGCTGATCACCCCTGAAGGTGAAGCGCGGATGCGTGCCGAATTCCATGAACTGTGGCATGTGCGCCGCCCGCAGGTCACGCAATCGGTCAGCGAGGCAGCGGCCCAGGGTGATCGCTCGGAAAACGCCGAGTACACCTACGGCAAGAAGATGCTGCGCGAGATCGACAGTCGCGTACGTTTTCTCACCAAACGCCTGGAAGCGCTAAAGGTTGTCAGCGAAAAGCCCAGTGATCCGAACAAGGTCTACTTCGGCGCCTGGGTGACCATCGAGGACGAAGACGGCAAGCAATCGCGCTACCGCATCGTCGGCCCCGATGAACTGGATCTGAAGCTGGGTTTGATCAGCATCGACTCACCACTGGCCCGCGCCCTGATTGGCAAGGCGCTGGACGCTGAAGTGCGGGTCCAGACGCCAACGGGTGAGCAGTTCGTTTACATCGTCGCTATCGAGTACCTGTGAGTCCTGTCAGCGGCGGGTAATCAAACCCTGCCGCGCAACGCGGGTCAGTTGCTTGATCATTTCCGGGGCATCTTCCTGACTGGGCGCCTGAATAACCGCCAGATCAAAGCTGTCATTGGCAAAACGCGCCAGCGACTCACCGTCTTCAACGAACTGGATCAGGAATGCGGCAGGACCGCCGCTGCGACGTGGCCAGCCATCGAGATAGCGCAACAGCGTTGGCTGATGTTTGCCGCCAAGGAGAATTTTCGGGTTGCGCTGAGTGATATGCGCAGTGATCGGCGCGGGACGTGCTGGGGGGCGTAGTGCATTCATCGTGTCGTGTCTCTGCCTCAAAAGTCTGCATGGCAGGTGAGAGGCAACACCGAACCAGCGCTTTAGCGGTATTTCGAAGCCCTGTTCCGGCTTCTGACGGCAACTGATTGAGTCACCTGGCGCCCCGCAAGTAGCTGTTTAAATCGGCGCATGACCACATGCTAGATAACGTGACCGTACAGTGTCAAGAATCAGCCACAACAAAAAAGGCCCGCACAATGCGGGCCTTTTGCTTGAATCAGAGCGCTCAACCGGCGATGGCGCGATCCACCGAGAGCTTGCCGGCGCCTTCGATCAGTACTGCAAGGCTGCCGCCGAGCAGGGCCAGAGCGAATTCATAACCGTTGTTGGCCATGAACAGACCGTTGCCGATATGCACGGTAAAGATCGCGACCAGCGACAGGAAGGTCAAACCCAATGCCGCCGGGCGAACCAGCAGGCCGATGATCAGCGCCAGACCGGCGAAGAACTCAGTACCGCCAGACAGTATCGCCATGAGGTAACCCGGGTGCAGACCAAGGCTGTCCATGTACTGCGCGGTACCGGCCAGACCATAACCACCGAACAGACCAAAGAGTTTTTGCGAGCCGTGGGCCGCGAAGATCACGCCCACCGCGATGCGCAGAATAGTCAGACCGTAGCCAGCGCGGGTGAACAGTACCTTGTTGATCAGAGAGCTCATGGGGCATTCCTTGTTTTGCGAGAAGTTGTGTGTGTTGGTTGGCCGCTATATTAATCAGCAAATCAAATGTTAAAAGCGCAAATATTCCGCCATAACAATCAGATTATTAGATCATTTCCGTGAGACGACTTTCTGCCCACCGGGCTCCAACGACTCCCTCTCCCGGTCGAACGCCAAGTAATACTTGTTCACGCTATTAACATAGCTGACCGGCCCCATTCCGACCTGCTCCATGGCAATGCGCTCGACCTGGAAGAACCACTGATTAGGATTGAGCCCGCGCCGCCGGGCTTCGGCGCGCATGCCCTGAACCCGCTCCGGTCCAATGTTGTACGCCGCCAGCGTGAACGCCATACGCTCGCGCTCGTTGAGCTTGGGGCTGCTGAAGAACTTGCGGCGGATCATCGCCAGGTACTTGGCGCCGGCCTGCACATTCGCATCAAGATTCTGGATATTGTTGACGCCCACCCGTTGCGCTGCTGACGGGGTGATCTGCATCAACCCGGTCGGGCCACTGCCGCTACGCGCATTGGGTTGCAGGGCCGACTCCTTGAACGCCAGCGCCGCCAGGTTCAGCCAGTCCATGTTTTGCGCCTGAGCATGTTTTTGCAGGGTCGGGCGCAGTTTCTCCAGGCGCTGACGGTCAGCCTTGGCCAATGGATAGTGGACTTGATAGAGACGACGATAGATGCGCAAAAACGCTACGTCTTCGTTCGACGGCTTTTTGTAACCGGTCAGGAAGCGATCAATGCTCGCGCGCAACATCGACGCATCGCGGCGCACGAACCAGTATTCCTCGCCCGGTTCGCTGATCATCAATTGCCGGTCAAAACGCAGTTTCGGCAGGATCTTGCCCCAGCGCTCGGCGATGGGTTGCTCGACGATGGTCAGGTGGAAGATTCCGCCCTGGACCATTTCCAGCACGTCTTCGACCGCCAGTGTCGGGTCAACCCATTCGATCTTGATCGGCGCCAGTTTGTGCAGCGCCAGCTTCTGGTTGAGCTGACTGACCGCCTCCCCCGCCGCGCTGCCGGTGGGCAATGCGAGGGTTTTGCCGGCCAGTTGTTCGACCTTGGTGTAACGGCGTTCGCCTTTGATGCCGACCAGCACCAACGGCACGTTGCTGGCGATCGGCTCACTGCTGGCCACCGCGTGCCCCGGTTGCAGCTCGAGCAATTCGCCCGGCGCCACCAGATCACCTTCGCCACGCTGCAAGGCACCGAGCAGTTGATCCTTGGCTTTGGGGATGATTTTAAGGGTGACTTCCTGGCCGTCGCGGGCGTGGCCGTTGAGGTATTGCTCGAAGGCGCGCAAGCGATGGTATTCGACGCCGATGGCCTGGCCCTGGACTTCGCCGGAGCTGTTGCGGCTCTGGTTGACCAGCACGCGCAACACGCGACTGCTGCGAATTTCCGACAGATCGCGAACCTTGGCGGCCGGCACCGCTTGCAGCGGCCCGGGCAAGCGCGCAACTGCCGTCATCGGCAGCAGCAACGATCCACACAACAGCAGCAAAACCGAGGGACGAATCATCCACTCTCCGGAAAGAATACGGGGCGATTTCACCGCTGAACGGCGTAAATCACCGACGAAAACAGAGCGCCTGGAGCGCTGGCAAAGTGCGAGAGACTGGCACAGTGATGGCATTTATGCCAACCCGGGCTGCGTCGCGGCATCAAGAGACAGCTATAACTCTTTGTAGTTCTTGGCTTTTCTTCTGAATCTACAGCTCTGGTATGCTTTCCGGCCTTCGGCCCGAGGTAGCAACCATGCAACTCATCGATATCGGCGTCAACCTGACCAACCCAAGTTTCGCCGACAAACACCAGGCCGTACTCGACCGCGCCTATGCCGCCGGGGTCTGCCAATTGGTGCTGACCGGCACCAGCGTCGAGGGCAGCGAGCAGGCTCTGGAGCTCTGCCAGCAACTGGATGAGTCCGCACAGCGACTGTTTGCCACCGCCGGTATTCATCCGCATTCGGCCAGTGACTGGAACGCTGACAGCGCTCGGCGCCTGCGCAGCTTGCTGAAGGAAACCAACGTTGTTGCGGTGGGTGAATGCGGGCTGGATTTCAATCGCGATTTTTCGCCACGTGCGCAACAGGAAAAGGTGCTCGAAGAGCATCTGGCAATGGCCGTCGACCTGCAGATGCCGGTGTTTCTGCATGAGCGCGACGCCAGTCAGCGCCTGCTGGAAATACTGAATGACTTCCGCGATCAATTGCCGGCCGCCGTCGTGCATTGCTTCACCGGCGAGCAAAAGGCGCTGTTCAGCTACCTCGATCTGGATCTGCACATCGGCATCACTGGCTGGATCTGCGACGAGCGCCGCGGCACGCATCTGCATCCGCTGGTCAAAGAGATCAGACGTGGACGCCTGATGCTCGAAAGCGATGCGCCGTACTTGTTGCCGCGCACGCTGCGACCGAAGCCGAAAAACGGCCGCAATGAGCCGGCGTATCTGACCGAAGTCCTGCGTGAAGTGGCGCTGCATCGGGGTGAAACCGAGGAAGATCTGGCGGCACACACGACCGCGTGTGCCCGCGCATTCTTCAACCTCCCAGCCCTCTCCTGACACAGCCGAAGCCCAATGTAGGAGTGAGCCTGCTCGCAATGGCGGTGTGTCAGTCTGCATTGATGTTGAATCACACACCGCTATCGCGAGCAGGCTCACTCCTACAAAGGCGGGACAGTGCGGTCTATTGACCCGTATCAAGATCTGCAGACCTGCATAGCGGCACAATACTGGCACCTTGCCAATGCTGTTTCCGCTATCAGAGAAAACCTCCATGGGTGCCTGGCTTAGCAATATCTCGCTGAAGTACAAATTCTGGGCGGTCAACGCGGTCGCCTTCATCACCACCCTGCTGCTGGTGTTGTACGCCGTACAACTCGAACAGCAGGCGCGCAGCCACGCCTCGAAAGCCTCGGCTCAAGCCCAGGCGCAATTGCTCATGGCCTGGCCGGCCGGGCAGGCGTTGCCCAAGACTGATCAAGTGCTGACGTTCAAACGCGGTGAAGCGCCGCGCCTCAACGATCAACCGCTGCTGGAAATCACCGACAGTCACGGCTGGAACGAGATCAACCACATGCCGCTGTTCGGCGAAAACCCACTGATGGGGGCCGAAGTGTTCAGCCGCGCCGACGACCAGCAAGTCGCCGTGATCGCGTATGGCCCGAGCCTGACGCAAGTCTTCAGCGAGCGCTTCGCCAATTACGCAGTGGCGGTGTTCATTCTGATGCTGGCGATGCTCGGCGCTTCGCAGTTGCTGATCCGTTTTCTGCTCAGCCAGCTCAATACGTTGAAAGACGTGATGCTGCACGTTGAAAAGAGCGGCGACCTCTCCGCCCGCGTCCCTTTGGCCGGCAAAGATGAAGTCGGGCAGATGGCCAATGCGTTCAACGCCATGCAGGCCGGTTATCAGCGCGTGGTCAGTACGGTTGCCAACACCGCGCGGCAACTGGACGTCGGTGCCGCGCGCCTGGCGTCGAGCATGAACGAAGTGCGCCACGGCATGCTCGGCCAGCAGAGTGAAACCGATCAAGCCGCTACCGCGATCAACGAAATGACCGCCACGGTTTACCACATCGCCCAACACGCGGGCGCCACCCGCGATCTGTCGCAGACCGCCGATGGCCTCGCCGGCAGCGGCCAGCAAGTGGTGGCGCGGGTGCAGCATTCGATTGCCGGACTTTCCAGCGGCGTGCAGCAGACCGCCGAGATGATCCAGCGCCTGGCCGAGGACAGCCAGAAGATCAACGGCGTGGTCAATGTGATTCACAGCATTGCCGAGCAGACCAATCTTCTGGCCCTCAACGCCGCCATCGAGGCCGCCCGCGCGGGTGAAATGGGCCGCGGTTTTGCGGTGGTCGCCGATGAAGTGCGCAATCTTGCGAAACGCGTGCAGACTTCGACCGATGAAATCACCCTCATGGTTTCAGCGCTGCAGGCCGGTACGCGCGATGCCGTGGATTTCATGCAGGAGAGCTCATACAAGGCCGACGACTGCGTACAGCAAGCGCAGGAGGCTGGCGCAGCACTGGCGGAAATCACTGGGGCGGTGGCGCAGATGCGCGAAAGCAACACGCAGATTGCCGTCGCGGCAGAGCAGCAGAGCCAGGTCGCCGAGGAAATGAATCGGGCGGTGGTGAGTATTCGTGATGTGACCGAGAACACCGTGCAGCAGACGGTCGATTCGGCGACCACCAGTAATGAACTGGCGACGTTGGCGGGGGAGTTGAGCAAGGCGATTGGGCAGCTGAAACTCTGACGGCCTCATCGCGGGCAAGCCCGCTCCCACAGGTTTCATGGGTGTTCACACAACCGGTGTTCACTGGAGATCACTGTGGGAGCGGGCTTGCCCGCGGTGGCGGCATTTGAAACGACATCAAATCCTGCGATGACGCCTATCGCTTCAATAGCCAACCTTGATTCGCCGCCCTCCTTGCCCGGGCCTATTCTTCAACCATGTGTTCAACATGGATCGAGGAGTAGTCAACATGGGCAAACGTCACCCCAACCTTCCTGCGTGGCAATGGCGCGCATACCCGGGTAATCATCAGCATCCGACCAATCTGGTGCTGCACCTGATTTCGGTGCCGTTGTTCATCGTGGCGTTTCTGCTGATCGTCTCCGGGGTATTCAGCCTGAGCCTGGCCAGCGTCGCCATCGGCGTGATTGGTATCGTCGCAGCGCTGGGTTTGCAGCGCCACGGCCACAGCCTGGAGGCGCAAGCCTCCGAGCCGTTCAGTGATCGTAAAGATGCGGTATCGCGCTTACTGGTCGAGCAGTTTCTGACCTTTCCGCGTTTTATCCTCAGCGGAGGCTGGTGGCGCGCCTGGCGTGAGCGCCACCGCCGCCACTGATTCAGGCAAAGATCGTGACGGTCTGGCGACTCATGGCGATCAGTTCCCCTTGCGCGCTCCACAATTTCGCGGCGACGTGTCCGTAGCCGTCAGCGGCGTATTCAATGTCTGCCAAGTATTGGCACCAGTCCAGCGTGCTCAAATCGCGTAGTGGCTGAACGAACTCAATGGTCCAGGTCAACGTGCTGCCCGGTGCGGGCTTCTTCAGATAGGGCAACAGTGCAGGTGGCCATGCATCGACCAGTGCGAGCAGATGGGCCTCGCTGACGGGTTCCTCCCGAACATCACCGCGCAGACGCACCCAGCCGCCCATCAGCCGCGATTGATTACCGGTGAACGGCATACCGCCAACACTCCAGCGCATTGCCAGATGGCGCATGAATTCCGGGGTCACGCCTTTGATGTAAGGTAACTCCTGGCATTCGTCCCAAGGTTTCATTTCAGCTGCGGGGTAGGCTTCAACGGCGACTTCCGAGGGCCGCGAGGCGCCAAAGCTGCCTTGCACCAGCGTGACCACCTGACCATTCTGCATCGCACGGCCCAACACCTGGCTGACGGCTTTGCCTTCGCGCAACACATCGACTTCAAAACTCACCGGCACTTCCGGCTCGACCGGCCCGACAAAGGTGATCGCCAACGAACGCACCGGACGATCTGCCGGCACCTTGGCGCGCATGGCTTCGTATTGCAGCGCAGCGACCAGGCCGCCGAAACTGGCGCGGCCCTGACCCCATTCGGCGGGAATGGTCAGTTGCGGTTGGCGGCGGACGGCATCGAGCAGATCGCAAAAGCGCATGGCAACCTCAGAAAGCAAAAATGAATGCAGGGATCTTAACCAGCCAGGCACAGCGCCGCAGCGTCTATTCCGGTCAAATGCGCTGACAGATCAGACACCACCGTGCCTTTGTCGAAGCAGAGCATGCTCGCGAAGACGGACCATCAGACAAGATCTTCATCGACTGATACGCCGCTTTCGCGAGCAAGCTCTGCTCCTACAAGGGAGGTGTGGTGCTCAGGATTTGAAACAGCTTGAACTGAGCTTTTCGAGGACGCGATCGGCTTTGATTTCAGCCTTGATCATGGTCGCTTTCCAAGTGGCGACGCACGGCAGCAGGTCAGTTTCCAGTTGGGCCCTGGCCAGCCATTGCCAGCAGTCGTGCCAATCGCCCAACGCACCTTGCGCGGACTTCAAACGTGGCAACGCTGCTTCCGGCAGCCGATCCAGTTCGGGATAGGCTTCGATGCCATAGCGCACACGCTTGATCAGCAAGCGCAGGCGATGACGGTCGTGGGCGGGATCGTGCAACGCCTGGTCGAGTTTCTTCCATTGTTTGCCGAGACGTTTTTCGATGCGTTTACCCAAGCCATTGAGCAATCCTTGGCGCTGCGAGGCGCGCAGAAAACGTGGAAAAGCGTCGAGAATCATCAGCAGCGAAGCCACTTCGGCACTCGCTGCCAGCGCCGGATAGGCCTCGGCCATCTGCGCCATACGCCGTTGCGCGGCTTGCGGCTGTTGGTGTTCAAGCAAATACGCCGCGAGCACTTCGCGATCGCGCCACGGCGTGGTCAACTGACCGACCGCCGACGCCGCCTCTTCCAGTTGCTCGACACCGGGCAAGCCGCGCAACGGCCGCAGCAGACTGCGCAAGCGCCGCACCGTGGTACGCAAATCGTGCAGCGCCTCAGGGTCGGTGCGCGCCGTCAACCGCGCCTGACAGGCCAGCAGGCGCACTTCAATGCTCAGAACATGAGCCACCAAGCGGTCAACCAACGCAGACATCACTTGCTCCTGATTCAAATGACTTGGGGGATGAGTCTGGCGCTGCGAACATCCAGCATCCTTGCTTCAGATCAGCAGCTTAGCGCCCGGCCCGGGATTCGCGAATATAGAAACGCGCTTTCTCGGCTTTACTGCTGCAGCCTTCAAAGCCCTCGAATTGCTGCTGGGTCTTGGCCGCCGTCAACAACGACAGGGCTTTGGAGTAACTGACGGTGCCGGCAAAGCCTTCGGCCTTGGCCAGATCCAGCTCATGCCACGCGGCGTCGAGCTGAGTGCCACAGCTGTCACGATAAGCGGTTTTGCCAGCGCAACCAGCCAATGCCAGGGCCATCAACGGCACACAGATCCAGGCTTTCATCACTCACACCTCAAAATTAGGTTAACAGTCGTGCAGGTAAGACGGTCTGGCGGCGAAAAAGTGCCTCGTTCGCGCATGAAACTGCGCGGGCGAAAAGAACCGTGCTGATGGCGCAAGCGGTAGCGAAAAAACGACGTCACCGGCGTACTCAACGACGTTGGCGATTGAGCCTGTCCGTCGATGGGTGCATTGTGCAACCTTGTCGGGAGGAAGCTGGATGAAAAAGCGTGTCGCGCTGGTACTGGGCTCCGGTGGCGCCCGAGGCTATGCCCATATCGGGGTCATTGAAGAGATCGAACGTCGTGGTTACGACATCGCCTGCATTGCCGGTTGTTCGATGGGCGCGGTGGTCGGCGGGATTTATGCCGCGGGCAAACTCGATGAATACCGCCACTGGATCGAAAGTCTCGATTACCTCGACGTGTTGCGGCTGGTGGACGTGAGTTTTCGCCTGGGTGCCATTCGTGGCGAAAAGGTCTTCGGGCAGATTCGCAAGATCGTCGGCGAGATCAACATCGAAGACTTGCGCATCCCCTACACCGCTGTCGCCGCCGACCTCACCAATCAACAGGAAATCTGGTTTCAGGAAGGCTGCCTGCATCAGGCCATGCGTGCCTCGGCAGCCATTCCGAGCCTGTTTACCCCGGTGATGCAAGGTAACCGGATGCTGGTGGATGGCGGCATTCTCAATCCGCTGCCGATTGTGCCGGTGGTGTCCAGCCACTGCGATCTGATCATCGCGGTCAATCTCAACTCGACCAACCAACGCCATTACAAACTGCCGGTGATCCAGCGTCCGCCGGCGTTTCGCTCGCGCTTCGACAGCCTGATCAGTTCACTGGGTTCGAAGATGCCGTTCCGTCGCACCCAGGCCGAACAATTATTGCGTCTAGAAAAGGAAGCATTGAGAGCGGAGGCAGCGGATATCAATCCGTGGCTTGAGGGCGCCGAGCCTGAAGCCCAGCAACCCGCCGCCGCGCCCGAGCGCGAAGGCGCGCCGAAATCCGCTACGGGCTCGTTCATCATCGATAACGTCGGGCCAGCGTCGTTGCTGGATTTGATCAACCAGAGTTTCGAGGTGATGCAGACCTCGTTGGCGCAGTACAAGATTGCCGGCTATCCGCCGGATATCCTGATCAACGTGCCGAAACGGGTATGCCGGTTTTTCGAGTTTTACAAAGCGCCGGAGTTGATCGCGCTGGGGCGCGAGATTGCCCGGGATACGCTGGATCGGTATGACAGTGAACAGGGATGATCGGCTGAAAATCTTGATTGAATGCAATGCCCTCATCGCGAGCAGGCTCACTCCTACAGGGGATTTGTGCTCGACACAGATCCCCTGTAGGAGTGAGCCTGCTCGCGATGGGGCCAGAACAGCCCACCCAAAAACTACAGGCTGTTATCACTCAACAGTCGATAGCCGACTCCCGCCTCCGTCACGATAAATCGCGGCCGCGTCGGGTCATCCGCCAGCTTCTGACGCAAGTGCCCGACGACAATACGCAAGTAATGGCTGTCCTCGGTGTGCGTCGGCCCCCAGATGTCCTTGAGCAGTTGCTGTTGGGTGATCACCCGTCCAGGATGGCGCGCCAACTGCGCCAGCACCGCGTACTCCTTGCGGGTCAGCGCCACCTCGACGCCGTCGAGCAATACCCGCCGATAGGCCAGATCGACCGTCAACGGGCCGAAACTCAACGCCGCCTGCTGCGCCTCACCCGCTGACGCCTGGCGCAACAATGCGCGCACCCGCGCAAGAAATTCCTGAATGCCGAAAGGCTTGGTCACGTAGTCATTGGCGCCGCCATCCAGCGCTTCAACCTTCTGCCCTTCGCTGGCGCGCACCGACAGCACCAGCACTGGTGCCGTGGCCCATTCGCGAAACTCGCGCAGCACCTGCTGGCCGTCCATGTCCGGCAGGCCGAGGTCGAGCACCAGCAAGTCGGGCTTGTTCAGCGCCGCCTGCGCCAGACCTTCGGCGCCGGTGCCGGCCTCGAGCACTTTATAGCCCTGTGAAGCGAGGCTGATGCGCAGGAACTTGCGGATCTGCGGTTCGTCGTCGATGACCAAAATGGTCGCGGTCTGGCTCATGAATTCACATCAATACAAAAGATTGGCAAGAGAGTAGCGCAGTCGGATTCAGGCTTCATCGTCCATCCCCGGCTGCGTCTGCAATGGCAGGTGCAGGGTGATGCAGGTGCCGCGCCCGTCGATGCCCTCGGCGACACTGATCCGCCCGCCGTGCGCACCGACCATACCCTGACAAATCGCCAAACCGAGGCCTGTGCCCTGGCCACCACGATCACCGCGCGCGGCGGTGTAGAACATGTCGAAAATCTTCGCCCGCTCGTCTTCGGGAATGCCCGGACCTTCGTCGCTGACCGAGAAGAAAATCTCACTGTCGTCAGTCCCGGCGCGCAGTTGCAGGCGACCGTGAGCGGGTGAAAAACGCGCGGCGTTTTCCAGCACATTGACCAGCGCCTGTTCGATCAGCGCCGCATGGACGAACAGCAGCGGCAGCTCGGCCGGCACGTCGGTGCTGACCTGCAACGGCGCCAGCACCGCGCGCAGGCGATTGAGCGAACTGCCGACGATGTCGGCCGGCGAGACCCAATCACGCGCCAGTTTCAATGCACCGTGGCCGAGGCGCGTCATGTCGAGCAGGTTCTGGATGTAGCGGTCGAGGCGTTCGGCTTCATCGCGGGTGCCTTCGAGCAGCTCGCGACGATCCTCTAGCGGGATCGCTTCGCCGAGGGCCAACAGACTGTCGATGCTGCCGCGCATGGCGGTCAGCGGCGTGCGCAAATCGTGAGAGACCGAGGCCAGTAAGGCGCTGCGCAACTGTTCGGTTTCGCCGTGCAGACGCGCGGCCTCAAGATCATCCGCCAATTGCGCGCGCGCCAGGGCTTGCGCCAGTGGCTGGCTCAGCGCGGTGAGCAAGCGCCGACGCTGGCCGCTCAAGGTCTGGCCTTCTTTGGCGCAGACGCCAAGCAGCGCCAACGGCCCATCCTCGACCGACAACGGCCACCACCACCAACGCCCGAACGGCAAGGTGCCTGTGCCCATGCCGGCCGGTTGATCGTGTTGCCAGGCCCAGTCGGCGGCGGCGCGTTCGGACTCGCTAAACTCCAGCGGCCCGCCGGTCTCGACTTTCCAGCCGCCCTGCCCGTCGCGATTGAGCAAACACAGTTGCAGATCGCTCCAGCCATTGAGGTGCTGCGCGGCAGCACTGACCACGGCCTGACGGTCAGTCGCAGCCGTGAGCTTGCGCGACAAGTCGAGCAGCTCGGTGGTTTCTTCCTGAGTGTCGCGCAACGCCTGCAATTGCCGACGCTGACGCGCCGCGAGATTACCGGTGAGCGCCGCCATCAACAGGAAAAACAGCAAGGTCAGTACGTCTTCTTCGCGCTGGATGCTGAAGGAAAAATTCGGCGGGATGAACAGAAAGTCGTAGGTCAGAAATGACAACGCCGCACAGGCCAGCGCCGGGCCAAGACTGCTGCGCACCGCCACCAGCAACACCGCGGCGAGGAACACCAGCGAGATGTTCGGCAGCGGCAGCACACTCGACACCACCCACGCCAGCGCACTGGCCAACACCGTGGCGACCAGCGCCAGCGCATAGTCGAACCACACCAGGGTCAGTGGGTTTCGCGGGCGCGGTTGATGGTGCTCATGATCGTTGTCGAGGACGTTGATTTCCAGGCCATGGGCCTGACGCAACAAACGCGCCGCCAAGCCACCGCCGAACAGTCGACGGCGCAAACTCGGCCGGGACTGGCCGACCAACACCAGACTCGCACGGCGTTCAGTCGCGTGTTGAATCAAGGTTTTCGCCACTTCACCGGCGCGCAGTAAAACCACTTCGCCGCCGAGGCGTTCGGCCAGTTGTTGCGCGCTTTGCAGGCGCAGGCGCGACTGCTCATCACGTACGCTGCCGTTGTCGACGTGCACCAGGCTCCACGGTAGATGCCGACGCTGGGCGACGCGGCTGGCGTGACGCACCAGGCGCTCGGCCTGCGCATCACCATCGACACCCACCAGCAAACGCCCGCGTACAGCCGGGGCCGCTTGACCAAGTTGACGATAACCTTGGGCAAGGTCGTTATCGACCTGTGCCGCTGCGGTTTGCATCGCCAGTTCGCGCAGCGCGGTGAGGTTGGTCTGGGTAAAAAACGCGTCGATGGCGGCGCGGGCCTGCTCCGGGACGTAGACCTTGCCTTCACGCAGACGCTCGAGCAGTTCGCGCGGTGGCAAGTCGATCAGCAGCAGTTCGTAGGCTTCTTGCAGCACCCAGTCCGGCAGGGTTTCGCGCACTTGCACGCCGGTGATGCCGCGCACCTGATCGTTGAGACTTTCCAGATGCTGGACGTTAACCGTAGTGAACACGTCGATGCCGGCGGCGAGCAATTCCTGAATATCTTGCCAGCGTTTGGTGTGACGGCTGCCGGGGGCGTTGCTGTGGGCCAGTTCATCGACAAGGACCAACTTGGGTTTGGCGGCGAGCAACCCATCGAGGTCCATTTCTTCGAGCATCACGCCACGGTATTCCGAGCGCACCAAGGGTTGCTGCGGCAGACCGCCGAGCAGTGCTTCAGTCTCGGCGCGGCCATGGGTCTCGACGACCCCGGCAATGACTTTCACGCCTTGGCGCAATTGGGTATGGGCGGCCTGAAGCATGGCGTAGGTCTTGCCGACACCGGGGGCGGCACCGAGGAAAACCTTCAGCCGGCCACGGCCATCGCGGGGCAGGTCTGCTAACAGCGCGTCGGCGCGGCCGGAGTCGCTCATCGGGGTTTGCCTTGTTCGGTTTGAAATTGAGGTGAGGCATTAAAAGATCGCAGCCTTCGGCAGCTCCTACAGGGCTTACGCCGATCCATTGTAGGAGCTGCCGCAGGCTGCGATCTTTTGATCTACAGCTTTTCCAGTGCCATGTTCAGCTCCAGCACATTCACCACCGGCGGCCCCACCAGCGGCTGTTCGATGTGCGCATCAAGCAGTTGCTGCAAGGTCGTCACCGGCAAGTTTCGCGCTGCCGCAACTCGCGCCAGTTGATAGGCAATCGCCGCCGGTGGCAAGTGTGGATCGAGGCCGCTGCCGGAAGTGGTCAGCAACGCCAGCGGCACCGGGCCTTGCCCTGGAACCTGCAACTTGTTGGCATCGTCGATGACCCGCGTGGCGAGTGCCGGATTGCTCGGTGCCAGGTTACTTGCGCTGCTCGAAACCGTAGCAAACGCACCGGCCGATGGACGCGGATGGAACCACGCATCGCCGACAAAATCCTGGGCAATCAGCGACGAGCCACGAACCTTGCCGTCGGCATCGTGAACCAGACTGCCGTTGGCCTGTGCGGGAAATGCGACTTGCGCGACACCAGTGACTACCAGTGGGTAGGCAACGCCGGTGACCAGGGTCATCAGCACCAGCAGACTCAGGGCCGGACGTATCATTGTGGACATTTCATAATCCTCTTCCAAATAGGCAACGCTGCAACACCTGTGGCGAGGGAGCTTGCTCCCGCTCGGCTGCGCAGCAGTCGTATAACCGACAACTCGGTAGATCGGATTGGGGCCGCTTCGCAGCCCGGCGGGAGCAAGCTCCCTCGCCACAAAAGGCCCCGCACCGGCGATACCTCGTCAAACCAGATGCAACGCCGTGAGCAACATATCAATCGCCTTGATCCCCACAAACGGCACCAGAATCCCGCCCAACCCATAGATCAACAAATTGCGCCGCAACAACGCCGCCGCACTCGCCGCCTGCACACGAACACCGCGCAATGCCAACGGAATCAACACGACAATGATCAACGCGTTAAAGACGATGGCCGACAGAATCGCGCTCTGCGGACTGGTCAGGTGCATGATGTTCAGCACGCCCAGTTGCGGATAGATCGAGGCGAACAGTGCCGGCAGAATCGCGAAGTATTTGGCCACGTCGTTAGCGATGGAAAAGGTTGTCAGCGCGCCACGAGTGACCAGCAATTCCTTGCCGATCTGCACCACGTCCAGCAGCTTGGTCGGATCGCTGTCGAGGTCGACCATGTTGGCCGCCTCGCGGGCCGCTTGCGTGCCGTCGTTCATCGCCATGCCGACGTCAGCCTGAGCCAGCGCCGGGGCGTCGTTGGCGCCGTCGCCGCACATGGCGACCAGACGACCGTCGTTCTGCTCATGACGAATGCGCGCGAGTTTTTTCTCCGGGGTGGCCTCGGCGAGCACGTCATCGACGCCCGCTTCGGCAGCGATGGCGGCAGCGGTCAACGGGTTGTCGCCGGTGACCATCACGGTGCGAATCCCCAGTTTGCGCAACTCGGCAAAACGCTCGCGGATGCCAGGTTTGACCACGTCTTTCAGATGGATCGCACCGAGCAGCTTGCCGTCAGCGCAAACCAGCAACGGCGTGCCGCCGCTCTGGGCGATCTTGTCGATTTCCCGCGACAGCGCCGGGGCCAGATCCGAACGTTTCTGGCCGAGAAAACTCAGCAGCGAATCCACCGCGCCTTTGCGGTACACGCGGCCCTGATAATCGACGCCAGACAAGCGGGTTTCCGCGCTGAACGGCACGGCAGTCAGAGTGTCCAGCGCCGGCTCAGGCTGCGGATGCAGGCCACGCAGGTACTCGACGATGGACTTGCCTTCAGCCGTGTCATCGGCCAGCGACGCAAACAGTGCCCCTTCGGCCAATTCACGACCACTCACACCCGGTGCGGCGTACACCGCACTGCAACGACGGTTGCCGAACGTGATGGTGCCGGTCTTGTCGAGCAGCAGCACGTGCACATCACCCGCTGCTTCCACCGCGCGACCGGACTTGGCGATCACGTTCAGGCGCACCAGACGATCCATCCCGGCGATACCAATGGCCGACAGCAGACCACCGATGGTGGTCGGAATCAGCGTGACCAGCAGCGCCACCAGAAACACCAGCGGCAGGTTACCGTTGGCGAAATGGGCGAACGGTTGCAGGGTCACCACCACCAGCAAGAAGATCAGGGTCAGGCCGATCAGCAGAATATCCAGCGCGACTTCGTTCGGGGTCTTCTGGCGTTTGGCGCCTTCGACCAAGGCGATCATGCGATCCAGAGTCGACTCACCGGGATTGACGGTGATCTTTACCAGCAACCAGTCGGACACCAGTCGCGTGTTGCCGGTGACCGCCGAACGGTCGCCGCCAGACTCGCGGATCACTGGCGCCGATTCACCGGTAATCGCCGCTTCGTTGACCGCGGCGATGCCTTCGATGACTTCGCCGTCACCGGGAATCATCTCCCCCGCTTCGACGCGCACCACATCGCCCTTGCGCAGACTTGCTGCGGGCACCACCTGAAAGCTGCCATTGGCCTGTTTGCGCCGCGCACTCAAGCCTTCACTGCCGGCCTTGAGGCTGTCGGCGCGGGCCTTGCCGCGACCTTCGGCCAAGGCTTCGGCGAAGTTGGCGAACAGCACGGTAAACCACAGCCACAGAGCGATTTGCGCAGCGACGAACGTTGGCACATCAGCGTCGGGAATGAAGCACAGCACGGTGGTGAAGATCGCCGTCAGTTCGACCACCAGCATCACTGGCGAACGTTTCAGTTGCCGAGGGTCGAGTTTGACGAAGGCTTGCACCAGCGCCGGCCGCCACAGGGCCGAGATCGCGGTTTTCGGTGCTTCTGCCGACTTGGCCGGCACCGCAGGTTTTGATGCAGGAACGTGCATATTCATGATGGATTCCTTAGAAGCCCATACTTAAATGTTCGGCAATCGGACCGAGCGCCAGAGTCGGCAGAAAGGTCAGGCCGCCCACCAGCAAAATGGTCACGGTCAACAGGGTCACAAACAGCGGGCCGTGGGTCGGGAAGCTGTTCTGGCCGATCGGTGCGGTTTTCTTCATCGCCAGGCTGCCGGCCAAGGCCAGTACTGGAAGGATGTAGCCGAAACGACCGATCAACATGCCCAGGCCGAGCATCAAGTTATGGAACGGTGTGTTCGCACTCAGTCCACCGAACGCTGAACCGTTATTGGCACTGGCCGAGGTGTAGGCGTACAGCAATTGGCTGAAACCGTGCGGGCCAGGGTTACTGATGGTGGCCGCCGGGCCTGGCAGGGTCGCGGCAATCGCGCCGAGCACCAGCACGCCGACCGGCATCACCAGCAGAGTCACGACCAGCAACTGCACTTCCCGCGCCTGTAGTTTTTTACCCAGGTACTCCGGTGTACGGCCGATCATCAAACCGGCGAGGAACACCGCGATCAGCACGTTGAGCAACATGCCGTAGAGCCCGGCACCGACGCCGCCGAAGATCACTTCGCCGACCATCATGTTGACCAGCGCGACCATGCCGCTAAGCGGGTTAAGGCTGTCGTGCATGCCGTTGACCGAACCGTTCGACGCCGCCGTCGTGGTCACCGACCAGAGCACGGTGGCGGTGGTACCGAAGCGTGCTTCCTTGCCTTCCAGCGGTGCGGTCTGTTCGACGGCGACGTTGTTCAGCGCAGGGTTCGGTTGGTATTCAGCCCACAGCGACGTAGCGCCGCCGATCAGGAACAGCGCCAGCATGCAGGCGATGATCGCGCGGCTCTGACGCAGGTCTTTGACGTAATGGCCAAAGGTGAACACCAGCGCCACCGGGATCAGAATGATCGAGCCGACTTCGAACAGGTTGCTCCACGCGGTCGGGTTCTCGAACGGATGCGCCGAGTTGACGCCGAAGAAACCACCACCGTTGGTGCCCAGTTGCTTGATCGCAATCTGGCTGGCCGCCGGGCCAAGCGGGATTACTTGATCGACGCCTTGCAGGGTCACCGCGTTCACATACTGCGCGAAGGTTTGCGGCACGCCCTGCCAGACCAGATACAGCGCCAGCAACAGGCACAGCGGCAACAGGCCGTAGAGCGTAGCGCGGGTCATGTCGACCCAGAAGTTGCCAAGGGTTTTCGTCGATTTGCGACCGATACCACGGCACAGCGCAACCAGCACGGCGAGGCCAGTCGCGGCGCTGACGAAGTTCTGCACGGTGAGACCGACCATCTGGCTCAGGTAGCTGAGGGTCGCTTCGCCGCTGTAGGACTGCCAGTTGGTGTTGGTCATGAAACTGACGGCGGTGTTGAACGCCTGCGTCCACTCTTGACCCGGCAGGTTCTGCGGGTTGAGCGGCAGGTGATCCTGGAACAACAAAATCGCAAACAGCAGCAGGAAACCGGCGAGGTTGAACGCCAGCAGCGCCAGCGTGTATTTCTGCCAGCTCTGCTCAGCCTGCGGATCAACCCCGGCAATGCGATAACAGCCGCGCTCGACCGGACCGAGAATCGGCGTCAGCCAGGTGCGCTGACCTTCCATCACCTTGTAGTAGAAGCGCCCGAGGAACGGCGCCGGCAGCAAGACCACCGCAAAAAACGCGAGGATCAGCCAATAGTCATAACTGTGCATAGCCGCTCCTAGTTCCGATCCGCGCGCAACAGCGCAACCAACAGATAAATGAACAGCCCCACTGCCAGTAGCAGTGACACCCCGTCCAGAACGCTCATGGAAGATCTCCGTGTTACGGCGTATTGCCGTGTGTGCAGGCATTGTCGGAAAGGAGGCTGTAAAGGAACGAGAGCGAGGGGTGCGGCGGGGCATAAAGAAAGCGTAAAGAGTGGGTTTATGCCGGCGTTACAGGTGGGTTTTGCGCTGTATGGGCGGGCCTCTTCGCGAGCAGGCTCGCTCCCACATTCTGAAATGCATTCCCCTGTGGGAGCGAGCCTGCTCGCGAAGACGGCATAACCGCCAACATCGCACCCAACTGGCGCACAAATAGCAGCTATCCCACGGCGAACATCCCCGATACGACAGCTTTCAACTCATTACGACTTGTTTCACAGCAATGGCACGCCCACTGCACACGCCCTCCCCCGAGCTTTCCAAACCGTTCAGGGAGCAACCGCATGAACACACAACTCAAACCCACGCTGGGCACCTTGCACCTGTGGGGGATCGCCGTGGGGCTGGTGATTTCCGGGGAGTATTTCGGCTGGAGTTACGGCTGGGGCGTGGCCGGAACGCTGGGCTTTCTGGTGACTTCGTTCATGGTCGCGACCATGTACACCTGCTTCATTTTCAGCTTCACCGAACTGACCACCGCGATTCCTCACGCGGGCGGGCCGTTCGCTTACAGTCGCCGAGCATTTGGTGAGAAAGGTGGATTGATTGCCGGGCTGGCGACGCTGATCGAATTCGTTTTCGCGCCGCCAGCGATTGCCTTGGCCATAGGCGCCTACCTCAATGTGCAGTTTCCGGCACTTGATCCAAAACACGCGGCGGTCGGCGCCTACATCGTGTTCATGGGTTTGAACATCCTCGGCGTCAAACTGGCGGCGACCTTCGAGTTGATCGTCTGTGTACTCGCCGTCGCCGAGTTGCTGGTGTTCATGGGCGTCGTCGCACCGGCGTTCAGCTTCAGCAACTTCGCCCTCAATGGCTGGGCTGGCTCGGATGTGTTCGGTGCGCCGGCAATTGCCGGGATGTTCGCCGCGATCCCGTTCGCGATCTGGTTCTTTCTCGCCATCGAAGGCGCGGCCATGGCTGCCGAAGAAGCCAAGGACCCAAAACGCACGATTCCCAAGGCCTACATCAGCGGCATCCTGACCCTGGTGTTGCTGGCCATGGGCGTGATGTTCTTTGCCGGTGGCGTCGGCGACTGGCGCACCCTGGCGAACATCAACGATCCCCTGCCGCAAGCGATGAAAACCGTGGTTGGCGACAATTCCGGCTGGCTGCACATGCTGGTGTGGATCGGCTTGTTCGGACTGGTGGCGAGTTTCCACGGGATCATTCTTGGCTACTCGCGGCAGTTCTTCGCCCTCGCCCGCGCCGGTTACCTGCCGGCCTCGCTGGCGAAACTGTCGCGCTTCCAGACGCCGCACCGCGCGATCATCGCCGGCGGCATCATCGGCATTGCCGCCATTTACAGCGACGGCCTGATCAACCTCGGCGGCATGACCCTCACCGCCGCAATGATCACCATGGCCGTGTTCGGCGCCATCGTGATGTACATCATGAGCATGCTCAGCCTGTTCAAGCTGCGTAAAACCGAACCGAATCTGGAGCGCACATTCCGTGCGCCGTGCTATCCGCTGATCCCGATGATTGCGCTGGTGCTGGCAGTGGTGTGTCTGGTGGCGATGGCGTGGTTCAACGCGCTGATCGGCTTGATCTTTCTCGGCTTCATGGCCGTGGGCTTCATCTACTTCCTGCTGACCGGTCAACTTCGCGCCAACGCCCCGGCCGACGCCATGCTCACGGGCCAGTAGGATTGATCGCATGCACCGGGCATATCGGGCCTAGAATGGAACCACTGCGAAGTCACTTCGCTCAAAAGTGGTAAGCAGCATCGCACGACGAAAATCTCGTCTGTCGATCTGCCATTTAAGGAGAGCCGTTATGCCCTGGTATGCCTGGTTGATTCTGGTCGTTGCAATCGGCTCGATCGTTGGCGGATTGATGATGTTGCGGGACACTGCCAACAAGGTCGAACTGACCGATGATGAACGCAAACGCATTGCTGAACGCAATGCCGAAGCGGACGCCAAGGAAGCGCAAGACCGTTAAAAAAACCCCGCCTAATCGGCGGGGTTTGTGTTTTATCGCGACATTGGACTTATCTGCATGCTTTTTAGAAGTAGAAGTACAGTCACCATCTAATTTTCCGTGGTTAAGATGGTGGCATTGTTGCGGAGAGTTCCACATGCGTTACTCGCAGGACCATAAAGCCCAGACTCACCAGCGCATCATCAAGGAAGCCTCGGCACGATTTCGCAAGGACGGTATCGGCGCCACCGGCCTGCAACCGTTGATGAAAGCGCTGGGGCTGACCCATGGCGGCTTCTATTCGCACTTCAAGTCCAAGGACGAGTTGGTAGAGAAAGCTCTGCAAGAAGCAAGCGATCAGGTTGATGGGCTGTGCGCGGAAATTTTTGCGCAGGAAAATCCGCTGCACGTGTTTATCGACACCTACTTGTCCGAATGGCATCAGACCTCCCCGCATGAAGGCTGCCCTCTCCTGACCATCTCCTCTGAGCTGGGCCTGCGCGGACAACCCAGCCCAACCAGTGACTCCGTACTCAACGCGCGACTGGAGCAGATCGACAACACCCTCGAAGGTGACAATAGTACCGACCGGGCCATCGTCATCATGGCAACCCTGGTCGGCGCGCTGGTGCTCGCACGCAGTGTCGAAAATCCGCAATTGGCCCAGCGAATTCTCGACGTTACACGCACTTATCTCAAACAGGATGAGGACTAGTCCTGCCAGCGCTTGAACAACACGCTGGCATTCACCCCGCCAAAACCGAAGCCGTTGGATAACGCATATTCGATCGGTATCTGGCGCGCCTTGCCATGGACAATGTCCACTCCTTTGCTCGCTGGATCCGGATTGTCGAAGTTAAGTGTCGCAGGCACGATCTGATCACGAATCGCCAACAGCGTGAAAATCGCTTCCAGGCCTCCGGCAGCACCGAGCAAATGCCCGGTGGCCGATTTGGTCGAGGTCACCGCAATCTGGTTCTCCTCACCGAACACACTTTTGATCGCCGCCAGTTCCCCCAGATCACCGACCGGGGTAGAAGTGGCGTGAGCATTGAGATGTTGCACCTGATCCGGCGTGATACCGGCCTGAGCCAGAGCCAGCTCCATCGCGCGCCTTGCTCCACTACCATCTTCGGGCCCGGCAGTCAGGTGATAGGCGTCGGCACTGGTGCCATAGCCGACCAGTTCGGCCAGTGGCTGCGCGCCACGAGCCAGTGCATGTTCGAGGGATTCGATCACTAGCAGACCGGCGCCCTCGCCCATCACAAAGCCGTCGCGTCCACTGTCGAACGGACGTGAAGCGCGCTCGGGAGTCTCGTTGTAGCCACTGGACAATGCCCGGGCAGCCGCAAATCCGGCGAGACTGACTCGATCAATCGCCGCTTCCGCCCCGCCGCACACGGCAATGTCGGCCTCACCGGCGCGAATCAATCGCGCCGCATCGCCAATCGCTTGAACACCAGCAGCGCACGCCGTCACTGGTGCGCCCAAAGGTCCCTTGAGACCGTGCTGAATAGACACGTGTCCTGCCGCGAGATTGACCAGAAAGGACGGAATGGTGAACGGTGACAGACGCCGAGGGCCGCGACTGTCGGTAGTCCGCACGGCGTCGGCAATCGCGCCGAAACCGCCGACACCGGAGCCGATGATCGTCGCTGTACGTTCCTGGTGTTTGCTCTCTGACGGATGCCAGCCTGCCTGCTCCAGTGCCTGCCGGGCAGCCTCCATGGCAAACAGAATGAAGCGGTCCATCTTCTTCTGCTCTTTAGGCGGCGTGGCACGATCCGGATCGAAACCCGCCTCGGCATCATCTTCCAACGTCGGCACCGCACCGCCAACCTTCGTCGGCAAATCAGCAATCACCGCTTCCGGCAAGTTACGTATTCCCGAACGCCCGGCCAACAAACGCTGCCAGACGACTTCGACATCACTGCCCAAGGGTGAAACCAGACCCATGCCCGTGACAACTATTCGACGCTGATCCATACCCCGGTTACCTCTGCTCAATTGGCTTGTATTACTTGTAGCGTTGGGCTGCTGAACGGTGTGAAAGGTTCGGCGCCAGGACGTGGCGCGCGGCCATGAATGCCTGCCAGTCAGCCGCATCAGGCAGAGAAGGAATGGTGATCAACTCGCCTTGATCCAGACCGGCCAGTGCCGCATCCACCATCTCACCGGCCTCCATGACCATCTCCGCCGGAATGCCACTGGCGTCGATGCCGGAACGCTCCCAGATTTCGGTCCGGGTGACACCGGGCAACACTGCCTGGACATGGACGCCCGTCCCCTGGAGCTCGGCGTTCAGCGATTGGGTCAAGCTCAGCACATAGGCTTTGCTCGCACTGTAGGTGGCATTGAAGCGCTCGGGAAACAAAGCCACCACCGAGGCGATATTGATGATCGTGCCTCGCCCAGCCTTGGCGAAACTGGCCGCCGCCGCCGAAGCCAGACGCGTGACAGCGGTGATGTTCAATTGGATCAGGCGTTCCAACTGATCCATGTCGGCGTTGGCCAGCAGACCGTCCGCGGCAACTCCTGCATTGTTCACCAACAGGTTGATGCTCGAATCGCTGCGCAGACGCTGCTCAAGTTTGAGTACGTCATCCTTTTGCGTCAGATCGGCTTTGAGCACCTCGACCTGCACCCCATGAGCATCGCGCAGCTTGGCCGCAGCGCTCTCCAGACGGGCCTTATCACGAGCGACCAACAGTAGATTAAAACCACGCGCAGCAAGCCGCTCGGCGTATATCGCACCAATGCCGGATGATGCGCCGGTGACCACAGCCGTACCTTGGGACTGAATAGAATTCATGAACGTGCTCCTGACATGCATAAGGGACATGGCCTTCTGTCGGATCGAAGGCTACGGAAATTATTATAGGCATAATTTTAAGCCAATATGATAGCCGTAATTTCCAGTTTCCCGACAAGCGCTACAACACCCCTCCGACGAGCATTGCCCACCAAAAAACAGAAAGGCCGGTCAATGACCGGCCTAATGGCTTAACGAAACAGCTTAGTTCACTTCGAGCTTTTCACGATTACGATCCAGGATCGCCTTGCCGATCCCCTTCACTTCCAGCAATTCATCCACTGATGCGAACGGCCCGTTTGTTTCACGATATGCAACAATCGCTTTTGCCTTGGCCTCCCCAACGCCGGACAACTCTTTCTGCAAGGTCGTCGCGTCAGCGTCGTTGAGATCGATTTTTTCCTTCGAGGAAGTGGCTGCCACCTCCATCACCAGCGGCGCCTTAGGCATTTCCGTCGGTGCAGCCGGCGCGGCAACCGCCGAAATAGAGGCGCTGGTGAACAGGGCAAAAATCAGCGAGTAGAAGTAACCGGTACGCATAAAGTGACGCTCCATCATCATTTGAGAAAGCAGCTTTTCCGAAGCTACCTCTCAAAAGTAGGTCATGGCTGGCGCAAGTCAAAAATGCGTGCGTTACAGGATGTGAAACAATCAGGGCTCGAGGCGGCGTTGCTGGTAGATCCAGTCGACGATCTCGCCATCGGGGGTGTAGCCGCTGACTGTCTCTCTCAGCAACTGACGAACCCTTGAATAATCATCGCGCTCCACGGCCTCCAGCAACTCACCCAGCCGGGCCTTAAGGACATCCCAAGGCAAATGGTCTTCATTGGCCGTCATGATCATGGGATGGGGAGTGACCGCTACATTATCGCCGATCAACAGCTCTTCGTAGAGTTTCTCTCCGGGACGCAGGCCAGTGAACTCGATGGAAATATCACCTTGGGGATTCCGCTCGGAACGGATGCTCAAACCTGACAGGTGGATCATCTTTTCCGCCAGTTCGACGATTCTCACTGGCTCCCCCATGTCGAGAACGAAAACATCGCCGCCCTGCCCCATGGAGCCTGCCTGAATAACCAACTGGGCGGCCTCGGGAATAGTCATGAAATACCGGGTAATTTTCGGGTGGGTTACCGTCAAAGGCCCACCTGACTTGATCTGACTGTGAAACAGCGGAATCACTGACCCAGACGACCCGAGTACATTACCGAAACGCACCATGGTGAAACGGGTTTTGTTAACCCGGGAAATGTTGGCCTTGTCCCCGAACAGCACCGGTGCGACTTCACGACTCAAGGCCTGGAGCGTCAGCTCTGCCAACCGCTTGGTACTGCCCATGACATTGGTCGGACGAACAGCCTTGTCGGTCGAGATCAGCACGAAATTCGAAACGCCCGACTGCAACGCTGCTTGCGCGGTGTTTAGCGTACCGATCACGTTGTTCAATACCCCCTCAGCGATGTTGTGCTCGACCATTGGCACATGCTTGTAAGCAGCCGCGTGATAAACGGTATCGACCTTCCAGGTTTTCATTACATCCAGCAGCTTGTCCTGATGGCGGATGGAACCGAGGATCGGCAGCAATCGGACCGGGACGGATTCGCGGCACCCACGCTGCTCCAGTTCCGACAGGATGCTGTACAGATTGAATTCGCTGTGTTCGAACAGCAAAAGCGTGGTCGGCTGCAAAGAAAATATCTGTCGGCAGAGTTCCGAACCGATGGATCCCCCTGCCCCAGTGACCATCACCGTCTTACCCTTGATGCAGCGTTCCAGCAGATCCGGCTGAGCCGGCACCGCGTCACGCCCCAACAAGTCGGCGATATCGACTTCCTGAATGTCTTCGACCTTTACCTGGCCGCTGGCCAGGTCGGTAAAGTTGGGAACACTGCGCACATGCAGCGGAAAACCTTCCAGAAAATTGAGTATCTCCCTGCGTCGGGCACGGGTGGAAGAAGGCAAGGCCAGCAAAATCTCCTGTGCCCCCGTAAGGTCGATCATCTGCTGAATATGCTTTGGCTTATAGACCTGAAGTCCGGAAATAGACCGATCGGCAATACTCGAATCGTCATCAATAAAGGCCACTGGACGCATGACACGCCCCATGCGCAAGGCTGCGACCAACTGATTGCCCGCCACTCCCGCTCCGTAGATCGCCACTTTGGTCAGGCCATCATCGCGATTGGTGAAAGGCACATGCTGGGTTGCCGAAAACCAGTCGCCCATGAAGTACTGGCGCATACACAGTCGTAGCCCACCGATGATCACAAGGCTGAGCCACCAGTAATTGAAAATGATCGAGCGCGGCACAACCGCTTCGTGATTGCTGTACCAGTAGACGACGAGCGCCAGGATCAGGGAGGACAGGCTGACGGCCTTGGTGATCGCAATCAGTGCGTCATTGCCGAAATACCGCATGACTGCACGATACATACCGAAACGGATAAAAAGAGGGATCGCTACGACTGGAGCGGTAAGGAACAGCCAAAAGTGCGTCTTCAACGGATTGAAAACATCATCAATTCCTAGCCGGACAACAAAAGCCAGCCAAAGCGCTGCCCAGACCAACACGATATCGGTGGTCACTTGGATCAACCGCTTTTGCCTTCTCGGCAAGCTCAGTAACAGCGCACGTATTTTGTCCATAAACCTCAACCGAATGGTTCTGTCCTTGCAACGACCTTTAAAACATTGGAAAAACGGGTCATACACCACCTGAAGGCCTCAGGTCTCAAGCACCCTGAAACGGCGCCTCCGATGCACCTGCATGGTACTTGATGGCGATTGCCAATAAAGGGATGTAAGCAATCAGTGTCGCCGAGGCCCCATCGATGTCCATGTAGATTACCGAGGCAGCCAGAGGCAGAAGCCAGCATACATTGATGAACAACACCCCCAGTGTGACCGGAAGATGCCTACCATAACGACGAGAAGCGTATTGATAGGCATGACTCCGATGAGCCTCGTAGACCTTATCGCCGCGCATGAGACGCCTGAGCAATGTGAAGGTGGCATCAACGATGAAAACTCCTAACAGGATAAGCCATACCCAAAACCATCGTTGATCTACATGCGCGGCCTGCAGCGAAAGCCCCCGAGAACGATCCCGAGAAAGCCACTACCCGCATCGCCCATGAAAATCCTGGCCGGGGGAAATTCCAAAATAAAAAACCGGTGACCGAAAACGCAAGCATCAAAGGCACCCACATCAAATGTGGCAGTTCGCCAAGGCAATACAGGAGACTGCACCCAAGGCAAGCGCAAATCGCCTGGACACTGGCAATGCCGTCAATGCCATCCATGAAATTGTACAGATTCAGCATCCAGACCAGATAAACAGCAGCGAGAACACTTCCGGCCCATGCAAAATTTACTGTGTGGCCAAAGATAACCATTTGCGGAAAGCCACCCAGCCAGAACACAACCCAAATAGCCGCGACAAAGTGTCCGAAAAGGCGCCACCTAGCCGCAATATGGCCATGATCATCCATAAAACCGATGATAGCCACCAGACCGCCCGCACCCAATAATGCGCATAAAACCGGCAAGGAAATCGCTGATTGCAAACTCATCACACCTATCGCAATCAGAAAAACCACTACTATCGCCAAGCCGCCGCCTCTGGGTGTAGGCAGGGTATGAGAACTTCTGGCATTGGGAATATCCAGCAAGCTACGCGTTATCGCATATCGACGGATAACTGCAGTCATAGTGAAAGACGCAGCCACTGCTGCAAGAAACCACCAGAAACTCATGCTTGGACAGACTCCAGATATAGCTGCCATTAACGCCCTTGATTGCCGGGTCGATAATTGACCTGCACGCAAGGCAGAATTGATTTACCCCGGTGATCACGGCAGTCATCCTCGACAGGGCAATCACATTATGACCTTTACCTTCGTGCTGTGGCAGTTCATGCGTAGCGAAATTACTGCGACATACCTACCTTCTTGGTTCAAATGTGAGCAGTGAGTCGTCGCTCAAGGGTGAGTTATCACTCGATAAATACCGTTGTTTTAACTCTCTCGGGTGAAGCTACGCTGCGACGCTAGGTGACTCGAAGCGGCGTTCCGTTGCGGCTTCATAAGACAGTCGCATGCTGGTATGCTTCCACGGTTTCTTGGCAGCCAAGGTAAAAATCCTGGCGAGTGTTTCAGCATTGATACCCAATCAGACACAGCCAAGCCGATACTACTCTAAGCTGGCTCAACGCCAGCCTTGCTATACAAATATTAGCCAGTTCGGGTGAACCTACTTTGAACCTAAACCAAAACGAATAAATCGGATCCCTGCTAATCAGGCAACAAACGGATGGTCGCCCTCCCTCACCGGACGGCGCCCTGTGAGGAATAAGCAATTTGGCCCTCGAGCCTCGGATAAAATATTGTGTTCATTGCTTTTTTAAAGAGATATTCCAATACAAATTAGTGCTAAAACAACTAATTTGGCAACAACTGACCATTCGCTACAGACGAACCGCGCTCGGATTTTTCTGGACATTGCTGAATCCGCTGCTCACCATGATAGTAACGTCCGTCGTTTTTTCGATGATCATGCGATGGCCTCTTAAAACATTTGCAATTTTTCTGTTCTCCGGCCTGGTTCCATTCACGTTGTTCTCCAACTGTATTGGACAAGGGATGCAAGCGTTGTTAAACAACGAATCCCTTATAAAGAAAATACATATCCCCAAGCAAATTTTTGTAATTTCCATATCCGTCAGCCTGCTGGTAGACGCAATATTCAGCACCATCTGCCTGTTTATTATCGCACTTGCCATTGGCGCCCCGTTTACCGCCTCGCTGTTTATTCTGCCTATAAACTTCCTGCTCCTGTTCTGTTTTGCCGTGGGCCTGACACTAGCCTTGAGCATTGCTACCGTTTCATTCCGAGACCTGCCTAATATCGTCGGCGTGATTCTCCAGGCTCTTTATTACCTGACCCCGATCATATACCCACTCACATTTGTGCCCGAAGCGTACAAGTGGATATTCGCTCTAAACCCGTTGACGCTATTTGTCGAAATTTTCCGACTACCGATTTACGAAGGCAATATCGCATCACTCGATGTCTACGCAAAAGTAATCGCACTCGCACTTCTCAGCATGGCTTTTGGTGTTTACACATTCAAAAAACATGATCGATTCATAGTATTCAAGTTGTGATCGATATGAATTCAAATATCTCGATAAAAAACCTAAATCTGAACTTCCGTCTGTATCACGACAAAGGTCAGTCGTTAAAAGAATTTTTTGCCGGCCTGCTGAAACGCCGCGGAAAAGTAAAGTACACGGAGTTCCGCGCCCTCAAGGATCTCAACCTGGAGATCACTCACGGAGATAGAATCGGCATCGTAGGCCATAACGGCGCAGGCAAGAGCACGTTGCTTAAAGCGATATGCGGGATCTATCATCCGACCGAAGGTAGCGTGACTGTCAATGGTCGAATTGCTCCCCTGCTAGAAATTGGAGCAGGCTTCAACGTGGAGCTGAGCGGTAGAGACAACATCTACCTAAACGGCGCGATTCTGGGCTACAGCACATCCATGCTGAAGAAAATCGAGCCCGAAATCATCGAGTTTACTGGGCTCGCAGAGTTTATCGACACGCCGGTCAAGTACTATTCGACCGGTATGTACATGCGTTTGGCGTTTGCGATTGCCACAGCCGTCCATCCGGACATCCTTATTCTTGATGAACTGTTTGCCGGTGGCGACGCAGAGTTTATCGATAAGGCTTTGTTGCGAATGCATGAATTTATTGACAGCTCCAGCATCATGGTGTTTGTTTCCCACCAGCCGGATCTATTGAAAAAACTATGCAACAGAGTTATCTGGATTGACCATGGCAGCATTGTCGAAGACGGCCTTCCAGAAGTAGTTATAAACAAATATTTAAGCAAACACGCGGGGTGATATGATGGCCGTTCAACTTTTTGTTCCTAATTTCAGAGTAGATGAATGCCTTGAGGGCATCCGTGAGTGCCTTGAAAAGGGCTGGACTGGCCTGGGTTTCAAGACTGTCGAGTTTGAGGAATCCTGGAAAGCTTACACCGGTCTGCCGCACGCACACTTCCTCAGTTCAAACACTGTGGGCCTGCACTTGGCATTCCACATGATGAAGACAAAGTACGGCTGGGGAGATGACGCCGAAGTCATTACGACTCCACTGACCTTCGTCTCCACCAACCATGCGATTGTTCAGGCTGAACTGACCCCTGTTTTTGCTGACGTCGATGAATATCTTTGCCTCGACCCTGTGGATGTGGAGCGCAAGATTACCGACAAAACCAAGGCCCTTATCTTCGTAGGCATTGGCGGTAACATCGGTCAATACGCTAAAGTGCTCAAGCTGTGTAAAGATCGCGGGATCAAGGTCGTTCTGGATGCCGCCCACATGGCCGGCACACGTGTAGACGGCAAGCACGTCGGACACGATGCAGACGTAACTGTATTCAGTTTCCAGGCTGTCAAAAACCTTGCTACCGCCGACTCCGGAATGATCTGCTTCGCAGATGCAGAGGATGACGCACGCGCCCGCAAGCTTTGCTGGTTGGGGATTAACAAGGACACCTTCGCCCGCACTGTGAGCCAAGGCGCCTACAAATGGATGTACGACGTTGAAGAACTGGGTTTCAAATACCACGGCAACTCCGTCATGGCGGCAATCGGCCTGGTATCGCTGAAGTATCTTGATCGCGACAACGCCTACCGTCGTCAGTTGGCCAAATGGTACGAAGAAGCTTTGGCAGGTGATGAACTCATCCGCGCAGTCCAGATTGCGCCTGGGTGCGAATCTTCCCGCCACCTGTACCAGGTCCGAGTAGACAAGCGAGATGAAGTCCTGATGGCTCTTAACGAGTACGAGATTCACCCAGGCGTTCACTACCGCGACAACACTGAATATAAACTTTATGCATCTGGCGCGGGCACCTGCCCTGTTGCCCACGAAATCAATAAAGAACTGATTTCGCTACCAATGCATATGGGCGTGACCCAACAGGATGTGCAGTTTATCGCTGAGAAGCTGAAAACCGTCGTACGCATAGGGAACTGATTATGAATCTGCGCTGCAAGTACTCCCCCTCTTCCGCGTTGCGGTAACCGGGGCAACTGGTTATTTGGGTCTAAAACTACTGGAGGCTTTTGACGCCTCTGACTTTTTAGATACTGATTTCAGTTGTGTACCTGCAGGCGCAGTAATAATCCACCTTGCGGCAAACATGCAGAACAGCCGGGAAGCGCTCGCTGAGAATATGCTGATCGATACTCACGTATTGGAGCAAGTCAACGAAAAGCATCGCGGCTTGATATTTGCCTCAACCAACAATGTTTATCCTTTTGCGCTGAACTGCAAGACCTCGGACAACCTGAGATGTAACGACTATTACTCAGCCGCTAAAATTTTCGCCGAAAAGCTCTTTGATGACTGCATCAAACTCCCCTTCGTTTCAATTCGAATAGCAGATGTCTTTGGTGTAGGGCAAAAGCACGGAAACTTCTTCAGAGCCATAGAACAAAGCATCCGTACAAATAACAGTCTGTCACTCTTCGGAGCAGGCTCAAAGAGACGAACCTATATTCATGCCACTGAATTGGTTTTGTTTCTAAAATGGATTGCCGTTGACGGATTTGACCTTGCTACTGCAAAGAGAGCATTGAACGTTGGGTATTCGGATTCAGCGAGCGTTCTCGAAATTGTGACGAAAGTCGCTGAGCACTCCAAGCTCGATGTCATTTTCAAAAGTATTGAAAATGACCGTTCTCATTTCGATATAAGAACCATGCAGACTTCGTTCCTGAGCGGTTACACCCCGAAATGGAGCTCTTTTCAAGAGGCGCTCACTGACTATGTCGAAGAAATTAATTTATAGGTTATAGAAACTCATGAACATCTTGATTACCGGCGCAGGCTCAGTGATGGGGCAAAGCATTTATAAAGCTTTGGCCTACCATGATTTTGGTGCCCCTTTGAATATTCATTTCGCCAACAGCGATGAGCTGGGTGCAGGTCGCTTTTTCGCCCTGCCATCCGCCCCAGTAGTAAAAACCCCTATCTTCCCACTGGCAGCGGCCCCAGAGTACCACTCACACCTGCGCCAGTACGTCAAAGATCATGACATCGATATCGTTTTCTCTGGAACGCAGCACGAGCTCTCGGCTGTTGCACTATTTCGAGATGAAACACTGAAGGCTGCTACACTTTCCTCGAAAATTGCCGGCATTTGCATGGACAAGGTAGTGACTTCCGAAGTTTTGAGCCAACACGGCGTCCGAGTTCCTCAGACAAGTGAGCTGACTGACTATCTGGAATCCGCCAGCATTGCAGGCCCGGTTATCATCAAACCAAACCACAGTTCTTCATCTCGCAGCATTTATAAAGCAAATAACCTGAGCGACGCTAAAAAGCTTGTGTCGGAAGAAAACATCAAGTCTGAGGCCTTCCTCGTACAAGAAATGCTCACGGGCGACGAGTACACGTGCGGCTGCTATGTCGACCGCTATACTAAAGAAATAAACCACATTGTCTTCAAACGCACGCTTACTCCTGATGGTGCCACTTCTTACGGCGAAATAGTCGTCAATGATCAAATTTCCGAGTACCTGAGTCAGATCGGCCAGTCGCTAATTAAAGAGGGATTGGATTTCGGACATTTCAACGTGCAATTGATCATGACCGAGTCCGGCCCTGTACTGTTCGAAATTAATGGCCGACTTAGCTCAACAGAGGCCTCTAAGGCCCACTACGGCTACAACTCATGCGCGGCATTCGTTTACAACGTCGTGATGCAACAGCCATTTGAAGACTGGAACATTGCAAAATCCGGACGCTTCCTCCGTTACTACGAAGAGTTGTATTTTAAATAAAATGAAATGCCTCCAGCTCCCCCTGCCTGTTCGCAAAACACCTGTATTCATCATTGCAGACGTGCACGCAAACCTGCCCGCACTTGTAGCTGTATTGAATTCGATACCGGCCGGAGCAGACATTTTGTGCGCCGGCGACCTGCTAGGTTACTACACAGAGCCAAATGAAGTATGCAGATTGCTGATAGAACGCAAAGTACATTGCATAAAGGGAAACCACGACAAGTATGTACTTGGGGAGCTGGAGTATCCGCAGAGCCGGGAGTCCAAGTATCGAATTCAACAGACCAGAGACGCCCTTCATCTTGAAAACCTTGAGTGGGTCGCGTCACTTCCGGATGCTATTGATGTCACATTCACATTGAACTCCGATGACGGGCCGCAAACGATCTGTCGTTTGAAAATCGCCCACGGAAGCCCCAATAACGCCGAAGAGTACATATACAAGAATACCGATATCGAATTTTCCTGGCCTGACCAAACTGAATATCTTGTGCTGGGACACACTCACCATCCCATGCAGAGAGCACTGGATTCGGGCATCATTATCAATCCAGGTTCCGTTGGCCAAGCTCGAGATCGGATCCCGGGAGCTTGCTATGCCGCTTTCAATCCTGTCGTGAAAAAAGTGGAGTTTTTTAGAGCAAAATATGATATTGAGAGCTATCAGAAAAAGCTACGAGACCACTGTATTCAGGATGCCATGATTGAGATACTTTCGCGGACATCGTAATTCTCTGAAATACGCTTATCATCAAACTTTCAGCTCTTTAGCTTTCCTGTTACTCCAGAAAGCCCATCCCTTACGCCCCGAATCATCATTTTGACGCAGGCCATTCGAGACTCTGAAAAAAGACCAAAAAAAACAAGAGCTCTCAAGCAACGAGCAATATCAGCAAGTTTCCACTTGAGAGGCATGTAGGCTCGACGCTGAAGCAATACACTGTTTCTAAACATATAGTAATAGCGAAACGGTGAATGGTACGGGACCGTTCTCCATCTCAAGAACCAGAATCTGACTCTATGATCACCCAACGAATGGAGCATCACCGCATCCGCTACACCAAACAGTTTATAACCCTGAGAAGTTGCACGAAAACACCACTCGGTATCGACGTGATCAATAAATAGACTGGCATCCACCCCTCCGACATCATCCAAAACAGACATTGGAATGACGGATCCAGATGAAATCAGAAAATCGGCCTCGATGGGACCCTGCCCCTGGATGTAGTGCGTACGACTAAAGCCAAACAGCCCCACCCGTACAAAACTTGATAGAACACCTGCCTGTGCATCCTTATAGCATGGTGCAACCGCTCCCACGCGCACACCCTGCCCCTCCAGTTGCGCAGCGGTCCGTAGCAGCTTATCGATCATTCCCTGCTCAGGGCAACTGTCCTGATCAAACAAGGCGACATACTTACTTTTCTTTTTTCCAGCGAATTCAATGCCTACGTTCTGAGCGTGGCCAATACCAAAGTTGTCATCCAAAACAATAACATCAAGGTTTTTCATTGCCGCCTTAAACTCACTGAACAAACCCGCTGCACCAGGAGTCGCATTATCCACAATGACAATATTATCTGCCTGCTCAGCCAACACAGAAAGCAGGGTTGCCAGATGATCGTAATCTGGATGATAGGTAATTATTACAGCACAAACCGGCAATTCTGGAATACTCATAAATTACTCAAAAAAATGCTTAATTGCTTTAAAAATCAGCGCAGGCGCTTGGAAATCTTTCTGATGAAAACTGCGAACACCGAGCGAATTCCTCCGGATGCATAAAGCCTACGTAGACGCAGCCAAAAACTCAGAGGAGATCCTTTGTTGGCATAACGCTTGCGGACAAGCACTCGATCCGGTGAAACTGTAATCTTATGAAAACGCTCTATCAAGGGTTCGACCAAAATATCCCAACGATAACTTGCCGAATTACGGATAACTTGTTCGCTATACGCCTGCCTTACCATACGATCCCTGCTAATTACCTCAACGGCAGAAACCCAGCCTTCTACATCCTCATAATCAACCGCAATACCCATACCTTCAGTTAGAAGGGAATCGCCAAAAACATCACCCTTGGTTGCGATAATCGGCAATCCGCACCAAATATAATCCAGCATTCGCGTGCGAAAAGAAAAACGAGTTTCAGGATTATTATAGTGAGCGCTTATTCCGGCATCGGCATCCAACAGAAAATTATGGCGATCGCTGTAATCTACCCATCCAAAATTGAAATGTACCAAGTCTCCATTCACACCAAGTCGCGTCGCCAACTCAACGGCTTGAGTACACATATCGGGCTGGGCTATTCCAGGATTAGGATGTTTTACTCCGATAAATACCAAATGGACGCGCGTACCTTTTAGAGCCAATTGGTGAATTGCCCTAATGGGCGTCAGCGGGTCAAACCACTGATACAGCCCCCCTCCCCACACAAGTACGACATCATCATCAGGAATATTGAACGCCTCACGAATCGCTGGGCGGGTTGCTACAGGACGCTCAATGGCCAATCCGAACGGTAGCAATGAAATGAGGTCAGACAAATTTGCATGACTAGCGATAGGCCAACGATGCGCATTTATTCGACCCGCTACGGTCAGCGCCCCAAGCCAAAAGTCTCGCTGCTTTTCACTTGCACACAAGAAATGATCAGCAAAAACGAGCTGTTCATGAAGAACCTCAGAAAGAAAATTACTTGTGTATCCCCTGATATCAATATCGTCTTTGCTTGAAGCCTGATGATATTCCAAGGGGACAGGGCAATAGAGATCGGCAACAAGAACACCCGGTATTTTTTTCAGAAATGGATTCGCCCTAAGTGCATCCCCCTGAAAAATTACTATATCAACCGTCTGAGCATCACGCTGAAATTTAGGGTCCGCAAAAACATATCGTTCAAAAGGAAGATCGACATTAAAATCAATCTCCGGAGCGCAGAGCTTTACGTGTAAGCTTTCAGAAAGAGCCTTAGCTAACTCTACGCACCTGATAGCCGGCCCGGCCATTTTCGACCCGACCACATCATTACAGACGATTAATACACTCTTCCTCAGCACATTCATTAGCTTTTATATATAGAGAAAACGGCAATCAACACAAACAGCATAAAAAACCTTCTCACATTAAGTCTACGTAGTAGCGACTTAAATTTTCTGAAAAAAATCATCACCAGCATCGGTACCACGGGGGCAGTGGCCAACGACTTCTTCGCATGATAAAAGTTATGCACATAATATTGTTTTACATAATAAAAACGAAACGCAGTGGCCGAATCGTAAGGCATACTGGAAACCAGACCCTCAAAAGATTCGCGCCAGGCAGGAATAATTGCCTCATGAGAATATGTAGCCTTTACAAACTTGAAAGCCTCATGTGAAATTTTTTCATGTAAGGATTTGTTATCTATAAGCTTTTTAATCGCTGCCACCCAATCACCTGGCTTATTTGCCACCAACAAGCCAGAAATCTCATGTTGGACACTGCCTATAAAGGGATTGGTATTACTGTAAACAGCAGGGATCTTACATCCCCCATACTCTCTGAATTTATTATTGGTCTTGGAGGCATTGAATACGCTCTCCATCAATGGCGCCAAGCCAACCGTCCAGCCTCTAGAAACTTTTAATTCCAAAAATGTAGCGTAGTCTGACGAACCCGGGAACCACTGAACATTATTCATTTCCCGTAATTTATCGGATACCCCCCAATAAACTCAAAACGAACATCCGGCCGATCTTTGCCCATTTGGGCGACAACATCTTCGAGCAATTCAAATTCTTCTTTTTTATAGCCTCCAGCATAACCAACTGCTGCTCCTACGGATGGCTCAAACGCGGGCGCCTCTATGCTCTCAACAAGATCGACATCAAAAGGTACAGGTAGCAACTCACACTTTACCGAGGGAAATCTCCGAGTAATAAAGTCAGCCAGCATTGGACTATGAGTAATTATGAACTCTGCACCTTGAACAAAGGCATCCAGGGATGCCACTACATCTGCAGACTGATAGTAACGCGCGAGTTCAGAAGTACCTGTAATCTTCCAAAAATTATCGTCCAGATAATAGATATAAGGCACGCCATTTTTTTTAAGATAATCAGGCACCCACACATATCTTGGATCACAAGAGCGACAAAATATATTTAAGCCATTTACCAGTGCTCGCCAATTAATGGACCCCAACTGTCTGGTATGACAGTTTTCAGTGCCCACCATATCGCCCAGAAAGCGGGAAATGATTCGCGCGGTGGAAATATCACCCTCAATCCAAAAATTTATCGACTTGATAGACATAAACGGTCCATAACATTAGAGATTTATCTACAGAGCAGGCTATTTAGCGTGCACCGCTTATTGTGTAACGGGCCAAATGACCAATCATCTTCATGCGGGACCTCACAACCTACAACGCTTTGACGTGATTGATCATGAAAAACTCCGCAGTACGTCGCAACGACGTCCCAACATTCATTACAGGTGTCCAGTTCAGTATTTCACGATTCTTGGCTATATCGACTTGAAGCGAACTACAGATACGACTGGCAACACTCTGCTTTCTAAGCATAGTACCTGCCAGTAAAATCAACCATTCGGGAATCGCAACCAGTCGCGCTTTTACACCCAGTGCGCCGGCCAGGCATTTGAGCAATTGAGTCGTAGACAAATCTGCACCGTCAGATACCAGAAATGTCTGGTTAGCGGCGGCTGGATGGTCGATGCAAGTAATGATCAAATCCAGAAGATTTTCGATCGAAACCAGGCTTCGCTGGTTATAAATCGAACCAAATGGTAGTGGGACACCTCGAGCAAGCCATTGCAACATGCTCAGAAAGTTCGCCTTGACTCCCGGCCCATAAATCAGCGGTGGTCGGATGATAACAACCTCCATATCCGTCTCAGCGGCTAATTTCTTCAAACCTTCTTCAGCCTCGAACTTCGAAATTGCATACGGATCAATAGGGCTTGGCACGTCATCGGCCTTGAACGGCCGCCCCTTCACAGTCGCCTCACCATTAACCTTGATCGTGCTGAGGAAGATGAAACGCTTTACCCCCGATTTGGCGGCATGCCTTGCTAGCTCTAGCGTTCCCGCCACATTAGCTTTTCTGTATTCGGCCAAAGCATCAGAAGCAGATTCCTTCATAACGTGGACTCGTGCTGCCGTATGGACGACAACACTCGCACCATGTAACTCAGGCAGCAATAAAGGCCCGCTCAAGTTGAAGTTCGTAACAGAACATAAGCCCTGACACCGTGTGACAGAGCGTGTTGCTGCGACAGGTACAAATCTTTTCCCCAACAACAAACGGAAGACCAGAGCCTCACCTACGAATCCCGTCGCACCAGTAACCAAAACTTTCTGAGCCGTCATTTGAGACCCGTTCCGATAACCGCAGTAATAAAGCAAACAAAAAAGAAGTAAAACTTATCCCGTAAACGTCGCCTGCACTGCCAAGCAGAAAGAGAAAGTATCAAAAGATGGGGGCGCCGTAACAGAAGCCATTTACGAACAAAAGGATGGCTTTCCAGCCCGACCAACTCGGTGATAAGACGCACTTGACTGAACCACCAACCAGACCGAATTTTTTTAAGCGAGTAAACAGTTGATCAACGCCAGTATTTGCGCCTACCTGGTTATTATCGTGCTGACGATAGCTCATTGTAGGTACGGGATCGATATACCATGAATAGCCATGGCTACGCGCAAACGCGTAAAAAAACCAATCATGCAGGCTAACACTCTGCAGGCCTACCCATTTTTCAAGCATCTTAGCCTTCAGCGCGGTGAACAGCTTCTCGCTAAAAACGTAGGTACACCCAGGTCCCGCCGCCTCGAAGAGGAAGTCCCAAGCCACCTGATCTTGCGCCTTATCCAGCAACATTTTCTTCCCATTAGGCCAAAATGCTGTGACATTACTTGAGTAGGCGTCAACGCCACGACCTCTCAATACGTCGATCGATCGTCGTAGCTTGTCAGAATGCCAGACGTCGTCCTGATCTGAAAACGCAACGAACTCGTAATCATCAAGCGCAACGTCGCGGATCAAACGAAAGAAATTTCTTGCGGCGCCACCAAATGGACCAGCATCAGGAAGTAACTTGACCTGTGGGTACTTCGCAGATAATGCCGAACACCAGCCCTTGGTACCGTCATTAGAAGGGTCAATACTTATGTAAACAGTTAAATCGACACCTGACTGACGCAGGATAGATTCAAGCTGCTCCTCGATCCAACGCATTCCATTATAGGCTGCCAGTAATACTGCAATTTTCGGATATTTTACTGGCATGCCATTCCTGCTTGCACGGATCGAGCGCTTAATTGAAATCCAATATTTTAGTTAGAGAGAGTTCGATTCCAGCAACTTTTTCAGATACTGGCCATAGCCAGTCTTCTTCAATGCTTCAGCTTGCTCAGCCAACTGCTCGTCCGTGATCCAACCGTTGTTAAAGGCGATTTCTTCCAAACAAGCAACCTTCAATCCCTGACGATGTTCTATCGTATGAACAAAATGACTAGCCTCCAGTAGCGAGTCATGGGTACCAGTATCCAGCCAGGCAAAGCCGCGCCCCAGCATTTCGACGCTCAGGGCCTTCTTCTCAAGATAAGCCCGATTGACATCCGTGATCTCCAGTTCACCGCGCTCAGAAGGTTTTATGCTCTTGGCAATCTCAACAACCTGATTGTCGTAAAAATACAACCCCGTCACTGCGTAGCTGGACTTCGGCTTAAGCGGCTTCTCTTCGATACTCAATGCGCAACCCGAAGCGTCAAACTCAACGACGCCAAATCGTTCCGGATCTGACACATGATAACCGAAGACTGTCGCACCATGCTTCTGACTGCTCGCGGATCGTAAATTATCCGAGAAGTGCTGACCGTAGAAAATATTGTCGCCCAAGATCAAGCAGCATGGATCCTTGCCAATAAACTCTTCACCAATAATGAATGCTTGAGCCAAGCCATCCGGGGAAGGCTGTTCAGCATAGGTCAACTCGATGCCGTATCGACTTCCATCACCGAGCAGCTTACGAAAATTAGGCAAATCCTCTGGAGTCGAGATGATCAATATCTCTCTCATACCAGCGAGCATCAGTACCGAAAGCGGATAAAAAATCATTGGCTTGTCGTAGATAGGCAACATTTGCTTGGACACACCCAGAGTAAGCGGATGCAAGCGCGTTCCCGAACCGCCAGCCAAGATAATTCCCTTACGATTGATATTGATCATTTGTTAAAGACTTCCATAAGCATTCTATTTACGCCACTCTGCCAATCCGGCAAGTGCAAGGAAAAATTATTTCGGAGCTTTGCGGTATTCAAACGCGAATTCAAAGGTCGGCGGGCTGGTGTTGGATAAGCACTTGACTCGATAGGCTCTACCGTTTTCACCATCATTGTTTCGCCGCGATCTCTCGCAAACTCAATGACATGAGAAGCATAGCCGTGCCATGAAACTTCACCAGCCGCAACCAAATGATAAATACCGCATAATTGCGGCGACTTTTGCACCTGCAGAATGGCATGCGCGGTCACATCCGCAATCAAGTCACTTCCCGTAGGAGCCCCAACCTGATCAAAAATCACACTTAGACTCTCTCGCTCCCTGGCAAGCCTTAGCATGGTTTTTGCAAAGTTGTTCCCCCAAGTCGAGTAGACCCAACTTGTCCGAAAAATCAGATGCCTACAACCAGAAGCAATAATAGCTCGCTCACCCTCAAGCTTGCTGAGTCCATACTGATTCGCAGGTACGGCACTGTCACCCTCTCGCCACGGGCTTATACCCTGACCACTGAACACGTAATCTGTAGAGTAGTGGACCAACAGGGCATCCAACGATTTCGCCTCTTCAGCCATCACCTTGCTCGCCTGAGCATTTACCAGGAAAGCCAGATCGCTGTCGGATTCCGCTTTATCTACTCCGTTGTAAGCTGCCGCATTCACAATCACATCAGGTTTGACATGACGAATAGTTGCGCGAAGTGCAACAAGATCTGTTAAATCACCCTTAAGACCTTCCTCTGAAACACCTCGACCAAGAGCAATCAGCTCGCCCAGCGGCGCCAGGGAGCGCTGAAGCTCCCAACCCACCTGACCGTTTTTTCCCAGTAAAAGAACTCTCATGTTTTCTTAGAGCGATCGCTGTAATTCTGATCAATCCACTGCTGGTAGCTGCCACTCTTCACGTGCTCAACCCACTCAGTGTTATTCAGGTACCACTCGACAGTCTTGCGTATGCCGGTTTCAAAGGTTTCTTCCGGAGTCCAGCCCAGCTCACGCTGAATCTTGCTTGCATCGATCGCATAGCGCTGGTCATGACCAGGACGATCCTGCACGTAAGTGATCAGACTTGCATGCGGACGATGCGTAGAGTCAGGACGTAATTCATCCAGCAACGCACAGAGCGTATGCACAACTTCGATGTTCTGCTTCTCGTTGTGACCGCCGATGTTGTAGGTCTCACCGATTACACCTTCGGTCACGACTTTATACAAAGCACGAGCGTGATCTTCGACATAGAGCCAATCTCGAACTTGATTGCCTTGGCCATAAACAGGCAAAGGCTTGCCTTCAAGCGCGTTGAGAATGATCAGCGGGATCAATTTCTCAGGGAAGTGGCAAGGGCCGTAGTTGTTCGAGCAGTTGGTAACTAACGTCGGCAAACCATAAGTACGAGCCCAGGCGCGAACGAGGTGATCGGAGCTAGCCTTGCTGGCTGAATAAGGCGAGCTTGGCTGATAAGGCGTGACTTCAGTGAAGAGGTCTTCCGGCCCTTCTAGATCACCATAAACTTCGTCAGTCGAAATATGATGAAAGCGGAAGCTGGCTTTGCGCGAATCATCGAGTGCCGCCCAATAATGGCGTGCAGCTTCAAGAAGAGTGTAGGTACCGATGATGTTGGTCTGAATGAACTCGGAAGGCCCAGAGATAGAGCGATCAACATGAGATTCAGCCGCCAGATGCATGATGGCATCCGGTTGATGCTCACGTAGAACACGATCGATTTGATCGCGATCACAGATATCAACGCGCTCAAATGCGTATCGCGAGTCATCACTGACCTCAGCCAAAGACTCCAGATTACCGGCGTACGTCAACTTGTCGACGTTGACGACAGAATCGGCAGTGCTGGAGATGATGTGTCGAATGACTGCCGAGCCGATGAACCCGGCGCCGCCGGTTACTAGAATTTTCACGCGAAACCATACCCTTGAGCTGCGGACAGTGACACCAATGAGCACTGTCTAATCCATGAACGCAGAAACCATCAAAACTTGTGGCTTCCGTCAGAGTCAGTCTGAATCGATGTGGGAATAGGCCACTATCGAACAAGGGGTGCATTTTACAGCTTAATGAACGTTTTACTAATGGATATAGACAGACTGAAGCGCAATTTCGACAGAAGCCCTATACCTGTCGTTTTCAGACAAGGCGCTTGCGTGCTGCTCTGGACGAGCGACCCAAAAACCAGCCAAGTATTGGACCGATAAACATACCGATCAGCAACGCAACGACAACGACTAGGGAAACCGGAAGTTGAGGCCCGGACCAACCCAAAAACAACAACGACACTGATTGCTGGTTCTCAAGCACAAACGCCAGGATAACCAACACCAGAAAAAGAATAAAAACGCCAAGAAGTATGCGCTTGAGATTACGCATAAGCATTTCCCTGATAATTAGCAGCGAGGATCAAACGCCCTCCTCCTCTTCCTCATTCACCCGATCACGCAATTCTTTACCCGGCTTGAAATGCGGAACAAATTTGCCGTCAAGGCTGACGGACTGACCGGTCTTCGGATTACGTCCGACGCGCGGTGCACGGTAGTGCAGAGAGAAACTGCCAAACCCACGGATCTCGATGCGATCACCGGTGGCCAGACACTGGGACATTTGTTCAAGCATGGTCTTGATGGCCAGCTCCACATCCTTGGATGAGAGCAGCCCTTGATGGGTGACAATTCGTTCGATCAACTCCGACTTCGTCATATTTTTCCCTTCTTTTTCAAGCAGCTAGATCAGCGCTTGAAAGGTTTTAGCACGCCCGGAAGATTTTGAACAGCCCAGGGATTGACATATCTTCACCAGCGTCGAAACGCCCATTTTCAGGGCGTCAAATCAACAAACTGGACGAGCTCTCACTCAGCGGCACATCACCAGCATGGTTCGCGTCACGTAGCCTGCTGGATTGAAGCCAAAGGGAAACTCATCTTCATCCTTGGCCTGATCCGATCGCGTCACCACTTTGTAGCCGGCGCCCTTGCACTCCTTTGCAGCGCGCTTCTGGCACTTCTCCCAACCGGAGCCCAACCCCGAACAATCAATCTCTATTCCACTGACGCCACGCACCGCATGAGTCTTGGCGCTTGTGGTACACCCCGCCAAAACCAGGATTGCTGCGAGGACAATAAACTTGTTCATCCATTTCCTTATGTCAGGCTATACCCGACTATCGCATGCTTAAGACCAAGCTTAGTCGCGAATAGGCGATTGATCCGATTAAAGAAACAGACAACCAACAAAAGCAATTGGTTTCAACTATCAGCCCAGCACACCACCCCGCCTCACCAAATCGCAGGCACAAAAAAGGGCGACCGAAGTCGCCCTTTTTACAATCAAACAGAACTTAGTTCTGTTTGGCCGCCATTGCTTGGCGCAGCAGGCCAGCCATGGTGGTGTCAGCAGCTTCACCTTCCGGAGCAGTTTTCAGGCTCTGGATAGCTTCTTTCTCTTCAGCATCATCTTTCGACTTGATGGAGAGTTGGATCACGCGGCTCTTACGATCAACGCTGATGATCTTGGCTTCTACTTCCTGGCCTTCTTTCAGAACGTTGCGCGCGTCTTCAACGCGGTCACGGCTGATTTCGGAGGCTTTCAGAGTCGCTTCGATATCGTCGGCCAGAACGATGATGGCGCCTTTGGCGTCAACTTCTTTCACGGTGCCAGTAACGATTGCGCCTTTGTCGTTAACCGAGACGTACTCGGAGAACGGATCGCTTTCCAGTTGCTTGATACCCAGGGAGATACGCTCGCGCTCTGGGTCAACCGACAGGATAACGGTGTCCAGCTCGTCGCCCTTCTTGAAACGACGAACAGCTTCTTCGCCCACTTCGTTCCAGGAGATGTCGGACAGGTGAACCAGACCGTCGATGCCGCCGTCCAGACCAATGAAGATACCGAAATCGGTGATCGACTTGATGGTGCCGGAGATTTTATCGCCCTTGTTGAACTGGCCAGAGAAATCTTCCCATGGGTTAGATTTGCACTGCTTGATGCCCAGGGAGATACGACGACGCTCTTCGTCGATGTCCAGAACCATAACTTCCACTTCGTCGCCGACTTGTACGACTTTCGAAGGGTGGATGTTCTTGTTGGTCCAGTCCATTTCCGAAACGTGTACCAGACCTTCAACGCCTTCTTCCAGCTCAGCGAAGCAGCCGTAGTCGGTCAGGTTGGTTACACGAGCGGTAACGCGAGTGCTTTCTGGGTAACGGGCTTTGATAGCAACCCATGGATCTTCGCCCAGCTGCTTCAGGCCCAGGGAAACACGGTTGCGTTCGCGATCGTATTTCAGAACCTTAACGTCGATTTCGTCACCAACGTTGACGATCTCGGAAGGATGCTTGATGCGCTTCCAGGCCATGTCGGTGATGTGCAGCAGGCCGTCCACGCCACCCAGATCGACGAATGCGCCGTAATCGGTGAGGTTTTTAACGATACCTTTGACTTGCTGGCCTTCCTGCAAGGATTCCAGCAGAGCTTCACGCTCGGCGGAGTTCTCGGCTTCCAGGACGCTGCGACGGGAAACGACAACGTTGTTGCGCTTCTGGTCCAGCTTGATGACCTTGAATTCCAGCTCTTTGCCTTCCAGGTGCGTGGTGTCGCGCACTGGACGGACGTCAACCAGGGAACCTGGCAGGAACGCACGGATGCCGTTAACGTCGACAGTGAAGCCGCCTTTAACCTTACCGTTGATAACGCCCTTGACCACTTCCTCGGCTGCGAAGGCAGCTTCCAGAACGATCCAGCACTCAGCGCGCTTGGCTTTTTCACGGGACAGCTTGGTTTCACCGAAACCGTCTTCAACCGAGTCCAGAGCAACGTGAACTTCGTCACCGACATTGATAGTCAGATCGCCAGCGTCGTTGTAGAACTGCTCAAGCGGGATGAGTGCTTCAGACTTCAGGCCAGCGTGAACGGTTACCCAGCGAGCTTGGTAATCGATATCAACGATAACACCGGTGATGATGGAGCCTGCCTGAAGGTTCAGGGTTTTTAGGCTTTCTTCAAAGAGTTCCGCAAAGCTTTCGCTCATTTTAATTCCTGTAAATGAGGGCGAAGGATACGCCCATCTCCACACCCCAGACGGTGTGGGTTAGTTTCATATAGAAGAAGCGCCGCAGGACTATGACTGGTCCCCTGTGGCCTTCTTGGTCACCCGGCGATATCGCGAATGGCGATCTCGCTCATGATGCGTTCAAGCACCTGATCGATGGACAACTCCGTGGAATCCAGCTGTATGGCGTCAGCCGCCGGTTTAAGCGGGGCTACCGCTCGCTGGGTGTCACGCTCGTCGCGCGCACGGATCTCATCTAGCAGACTCGACAGACTAACACCCTCGACTTTTCCCTTCAACTGCAAATATCGACGGCGCGCTCTCTCCGCGGCACTGGCGGTCAGGAAAATCTTCAGCGGTGCACCAGGAAAAACCACCGTCCCCATGTCGCGACCATCGGCCACCAGACCCGGCGCTTCCTGGAAAGCACGCTGGCGCTGCAGCAGCGCCTCGCGCACAGCCGGCAAAGCCGCCACTTGCGAAGCGCCGGAACCGATGCTTTCAGTGCGAATCACGTCGCTGACTTCGTCACCTTCAAGGATGATGCGTTGCAGCTGACCGTCGGTCGCCGCAATGAACTGAACATCCAGATGAGCGGCGAGTTTCTTCAGCAGCTCTTCATTGGTCAGGTCAACACCATGGTTGTGCGCAGCGAATGCCAGCAAGCGGTAAAGCGCACCGGAGTCCAGCAGATTCCAGCCCAGACGCTTGGCCAGGATCCCGGCGACGGTGCCTTTGCCCGAGCCACTTGGCCCATCAATGGTGATGACCGGTGCAATGTTTTTCACGACTGAGCCTCTTGTGCCACACGAATACCGACCTGCGCGCACAACGCGAGGAAGTTCGGGAACGACGTCGCGACGTTGGCGCAATCATGGATGCGGATCGGTGCAGTGGCGCGCAGCGATGCAACGCTGAAAGCCATCGCAATACGGTGATCGCCGTGACCATGCACTTCGCCGCCGCCAATCTGGCCACCGTCGATGATGATGCCGTCCGGCGTCGGCTGGCATTTTACGCCCAGCGCGAGCAAACCATCCGCCATCACCTGGATACGATCCGACTCCTTGACCCGCAGCTCTTCGGCGCCAGTCAGTACAGTGCGCCCTTCGGCACAGGCAGCCGCGACGAACAGCACCGGGAACTCGTCGATGGCCAGTGGAACCAGCTCTTCCGGAATCTCGATACCTTTGAGTTTAGCCGCTCGCACGCGCAGGTCAGCCACAGGCTCACCGCCGACTTCACGCTGGTTTTCCAGAGTGATGTCCGCACCCATCAGGCGCAGGATGTCGATGACGCCGGTACGGGTCGGGTTGATGCCGACGTGCTCAAGTACCAGCTCCGAACCTTCGGCAATCGAAGCCGCTACCAGGAAGAACGCCGACGACGAGATGTCGCCCGGCACCTCAATATGAGTCGCGGTCAATTTGCCGCCGGACTCGACCGACGCCGTAGCGCCTTCAACGCTGACCGGGTAGCCGAAACCGCGCAGCATGCGCTCGGTGTGGTCACGGGTCGGCGCAGGTTCAGTAACGGTAGTCTTGCCTTCAGCATACAAACCGGCGAGCAGCAGGCAGGATTTCACCTGAGCACTGGCCATCGGCATGGTGTAGGTCAGGCCTTTGAGCTTGTGACCGCCACGAATAGTCATCGGCGGACGACCTTCAGCGGCGGTTTCGATCACGGCACCCATTTCACGCAGTGGATTGGCCACGCGATTCATCGGACGCTTGGACAGCGAAGCATCGCCAGTCAGGGTGCTGTCGAAGTTCTGCGCGGCCAGCAGGCCGGACAGCAGACGCATCGAGGTCCCTGAGTTGCCCAGATAGATCGGGCCCGGCGCAGGTTTCAGGCCGTGCAGGCCAACACCGTGAATGGTCACACGACCGTGGTGCGGGCCTTCGATGACCACGCCCATGTCGCGGAACGCCTGCAAGGTCGCCAGAGCGTCTTCACCCTCAAGGAAACCTTCGACTTCGGTGACGCCTTCGGCCAGCGAACCGAGCATGATCGAACGGTGGGAAATGGATTTGTCACCCGGTACGCGAATCCGACCGGACAGGCGGCCACCAGGTTGAGCCAGGAAGATCAGATCGTTGGAATTCATAGCGTCCACATAGGCCCTGCGGGCCAGGATTTTACTGAAATGCTCGCGGGCAACCCGGGCGCGAGTGAAAACGCCCAACAATTGGTGCCCATCCCCTGCATCGACCGCGTCGCGCAAGGCGTCGAGGTCGCTGCGAAATGTATCGAGTGTGCGCAGAACAGCCTCGCGGTTGGCGAGGAAGATGTCGTGCCACATCACCGGGTCGCTTCCGGCGATTCTTGTGAAATCGCGGAAACCACCGGCAGCGTAACGGAAGATCTCTAGATTTTCATTGCGCTTGGCCAATGAATCGACCAGGCCGAAGGCCAGCAAGTGCGGCAGATGACTGGTCGCAGCCAGCACTTCATCGTGACGCTCGACCTGCATGTGCTCGACGTCGGCGCCCAATTCGCGCCACAGACGGTCAACCACGGCCAGTGCAGCCGGATCGGTTTGCTCAAGCGGCGTGAGGATCACTTTGTGACGACGGAACAGCTCGGCGTTAGAGGCTTCCACCCCGCTCTGCTCGGATCCGGCAATCGGATGCCCCGGCACGAAACGCGCCGGCATACCACCAAACGCTTCGGTCGCCGCGCGCACCACATTGCCTTTGGCGCTGCCGACGTCGGTCAGAATCGCCGAGCCCAGATCCATGCTCGCCAGACGCGCGAGCACTTTTTCCATCGCCAGAATCGGCACCGCCAACTGAATCACGTCCGCGCCCTGGCAGGCTGCCACCAGGTCGTCTTCACAGCGATCCACCACACCCAACTCGACCGCCAGCTTGCGCGATTGCGGATCGAGATCGACCCCGACCACTTCGCGGCACACGCCGCTTTCACGCAAGCCTTTGGCAAAAGAACCACCGATTAATCCCAGACCGACCACTACAAGGCGACCGATCATAGGTGCAGCAGATTGCATTGCAGTGACATCACCCACGAGCCAGAACCTTGCGCAGCGCTTCGAGGAAACGGCTGTTTTCCGCCGGCAGACCAATGGTCACCCGCAGGTGGTTCGGCATGCCGTAGTTGGCCACCGGACGTACGATCACACCTTCAGCCAGCAAGCCCTGGAACACCGGAGCGGCTACTTGAGCGAGATCGACGCAGATAAAATTGCCTTTGGACTCGATCCAGCCCAGACCCAGCTCACGGAAACCCGCTTGCAGTTGCTGCATGCCGGACTCGTTGAGCTGACGACTTTGCGCCAGATATTCTTCGTCCTTCAACGCCGCACACGCCGCCGCCAAGGCGAGACTGTTGACGTTGAATGGCTGGCGAACGCGGTTCAGCACGTCAGCAACCACCGGAGTGGACAAACCGTAGCCAACACGCAATGCCGCCAGGCCATAGGCTTTGGAGAAAGTGCGCGAAACCAGCAGATTCGGGTAAGCGGCGAGGAAATCCAGACCGTCCGGCAGATCGCTGCCTTCGGCGTATTCGATGTACGCCTCGTCCAACACCACCAACACATGCTCCGGAACATCCTGCAGGAACTCGTCCAGCGCTTCAGCGCCGAACCAGGTACCGGTCGGGTTGTTCGGGTTGGCGATGAACACCACGCGGGTGTTGGCGTCGATGGCGGCAAGCATCGCAGGCAGGTCATGCCCCCATTCTTTGGCCGGAACCACTTTGGCCTGAGCGCCGACAGCCTGAGTGGCGATCGGATACACCGCAAAAGCGTGCTCACTGAACACGGCATTCAGGCCCGGCGCCAGATAGGCGCGCGCCACCAGCTCAAGAATGTCGTTGGAGCCGTTGCCCAGAGTGACCTGATTCAGTTCGACACGGCACTGCTCGGCCAGCAGGGATTTCAGCGCAAAACCGTTACCGTCCGGATAGCGGGTCAGCTCGGCCAACTCTTCACGGATCGCCGCCAAGGCTTTCGGGCTGGCGCCCAGCGGGTTTTCATTACTCGCCAGTTTGACGATTTTTGCCGGATCCAGATCCAGCTCGCGCGCCAGTTCGTCCACAGGCTTGCCCGGAACGTACGGCGAAAGTTGTTGCACGCCCGGCTGTGCCAGAGCGAGGAAATTGCCACTCATTACTACCGCCCCTTACAGAACTGCTTTCGGGTAGGAACCCAGCACTTTGAGTGCTACTGCTTCCTGACTGATCTTTTCCAATACACCTTTGATCAACGGATCACGGTGATGGCCGACGAAGTCGATGAAGAACACATAGGTCCATTTGCCGCTGCGCGACGGACGGGTTTCGATACGGGTCAGGTCGATACCGTTGTCATGGAACGGCACCAGCAGCTCGTGAAGCGCGCCAGGCTTGTTGCTCATCGAAACAATGATCGAAGTCTTGTCGTCACCGGTCGGCGGCACTTCCTGGTTACCGATCATCAGGAAGCGCGTCGAGTTGTCCGGACGGTCTTCGATCTTCTCGGCCAGACGGGTCAAGCCATACAGACCAGCCGCCATGTCGCCGGCAATCGCTGCCGAGTTCCACTCGCCCTTAACCCGCTTGGCCGCTTCGGCGTTGCTCGACACCGCCACGCGCTCGACATTCGGGTAATGCGCGTCCAGCCACTTGCGGCACTGGGCCAGCGACTGCGCGTGGGAGTAAATGCGGCTGATGCTGTCGGTCTTGGTGTTTTCACCGACCAACAGGTGATGGTGGATACGCAGCTCAACTTCGCCGCAGATCACCATGTCGTGTTCAAGGAAGCTGTCCAGCGTGTGGTTGACCGCGCCTTCGGTGGAGTTTTCCACCGGCACCACGCCAAAATTCACCGCACCCGCCGCCACTTCACGGAACACTTCGTCGATCGCCGCCATCGGCTTGCTGATCACTGCGTGACCGAAGTGCTTCATGGCCGCAGCCTGGGTGAATGTGCCTTCAGGGCCGAGGTAAGCCACTTTCAGCGGCTGTTCCAGCGCCAGGCACGACGACATGATTTCGCGGAACAGCCGCGCCATCTCTTCGTTGCCCAGCGGCCCCTGATTGCGTTCCATCACACGCTTGAGCACCTGAGCTTCACGCTCGGGACGATAGAACACCGGCACTTCGCCTTCGGCCAGCGAGGCCATCTTTACTCGCGCGACTTCCTGGGCGCAACGCGCACGCTCACTGATCAGCTCGAGGACTTTGGTGTCCAGAGCGTCAATGCGAACGCGCAGTGCCTTGAGTTCTTGCTCGGACATCAGCCGTGTTCCTTCTCGAATTCAGCCATGTATGCCACCAGCGCGTTGACCGCGGTGATGTCGACAGCGTTATAGATGGAGGCGCGCATGCCGCCCACCGAGCGGTGACCCTTGAGGTTGAGCAGACCGCGCTCGTCGGCACCGACCAGGAACGGCTTGTCCAGACGGTCATCAGCCAAGCGGAACGGCACGTTCATCCACGAGCGGTCCGACTTGTTGATCGGGTTGCTGTAGAGGCCGCTGGCGTCGATGAAATCGTACAGCGTGCGCTGTTTGACGTCGTTGAGTTGGGCGATGGCTTCAACGCCGCCCTGCTCTTTCAGCCACTGGAAGACCAGACCCGACAGGTACCAGGCCAAGGTCGGCGGCGTGTTGTACATCGAACCGTTATCGGCCGCGACTTTGTAGTCGAGCATGGTCGGGCACAGCGAGCGCGCCTTGCCGAGCAAGTCTTCGCGGATGATGTTGACGACGATGCCGCTCGGGCCGATGTTCTTCTGTGCACCGGCGTAGATCATGCCGAAACGCGAGACATCAACCGGACGCGAAAGAATGTCCGAAGACATGTCGGCCACCAGCGGCACATCACCGGTTTCCGGGATCCACTGGAATTCCAGACCGCCGATGGTTTCGTTCGGCGCGTAGTGAACGTAAGCGGCGTCTTTCGACAGGTTCCACTCGTTCTGGCCGGGAATGGCGAAATAGTCGTAAGGCTTGGCGGTGGCGGCGACGTTGACGTGACCGTAGCGCGAGGCTTCTTCGATGGCTTTCTGCGACCAGATGCCTGTATCGATATAGTCGGCAGTGCCGCTTTCCGGCAACAGGTTAAGTGGAATCTGCGCGAACTGCTGGCTGGCGCCACCTTGCAAAAACAGCACTTTATAGTTCGAAGGGATATTCAGCAGGTCACGCAGGTCCTGCTCGGCCTGGGTGGCAATGGACACGAACTCATCACTGCGATGGCTCATTTCCATGACCGACAGACCCTTGCCGTGCCAATCAAGGAGTTCACCCTGGGCGCGCTGCAGGACAGCTTCAGGAAGCGCCGCAGGACCGGCGCAGAAGTTATAGGCTCGCTTGCTCACATCCAATCTCGCTCTGATTTGGTGGTATCACGCAATAAATCGTATCGACCGTCGACACTGGAACGGCGATGAAACGCTTTCCAGTGTAGGAGTGAGCCTGCTCGCGATAACGGTGTGTCAGATAAAGATTCGCTGACTGGCACACCGCTATCGCGAGCAGGCTCGCTCCCACAGGGGATCTCCATGATGTCGAAATTTAATACCGGACAAATAACAAGGGGGCGAATTCTCATCCGCCCCCTCGTTTATCCGCTTATTGCTGCGGTTCTTCGTCTGCTGCGGCGTCGAGTTGCTGGTCTTCGACAGCATCGTCGCTCACGACCTGCGCACCGGACACCAGCCCTTCTTCACCCTCGAGCTCTTCGCCCTCGACTTCCGACGGCTCCTGAACCCGCTCCAGACCGACCAGCGTTTCATCGTTGGCCAGCTTGATCAGCGTCACGCCCTGAGTGTTACGACCCAAGCTGGACACTTCATCAACACGGGTCCGCACCAGAGTGCCCTGATCGGAGATCAGCATGATTTCTTCGCCATCCTGCACCTGAACCGCGCCGACCAGACGGCCGTTACGCTCGTTGCTGACCATGGCGATAACGCCTTGGCCGCCACGCTTGTACTCAGGGAACTCGGTGATGGCAGTACGCTTGCCATAACCACGCTCGGAAGCAGTGAGGATCTCGCTGCCTTCTTCCGGAATCAGCATGGAGATCAGCTTCTGCCCTTCTGGCAGACGCATACCACGCACACCGCGGGCGGTACGGCCCATGGCGCGAACTTCGGATTCCTTGAAGCGAGTCACCTTGCCACCGTCGGAGAACAGCATGATTTCCTGCTCGCCATCGGTGATGGCAGCGGAGATCAGGATGTCGCCTTCGTCCAGCTCCAGAGCGATCAGACCGACGCTGCGCTGACGGCTGAAGGCCACCAGCGGAGTCTTCTTGACCGTACCGTTGGCAGTCGACATGAAGATGAACGGTGCCTTCTTGCGGTCGGCAGCCTTGATGCGCGCACGGCGCTCTTCGTCGGTTTCGTTGCTGTTTTCGATTTCTTCTACGTCAGCCTCAACGCCTTCGGCCTCTTCTTCTTCAGCCTGACGCTTCATGGCTTCAAGATCGATCTGCAGCATGGTGGTGATGGTTTCATCAGCTTCCAGCGGCAGCAGATTGACCAGCGGACGGCCACGCGCAGCACGCGATGCTTCTGGAATTTCGTAGGTCTTCAGCCAGTAAACCTTGCCTTTGCTGGAGAACAGCAACAGCGTGGAGTGACTGTTGGCGACCAGCAGGTGAGCGATGTAGTCCTCATCCTTGATACCGGTGGCCGATTTGCCTTTACCGCCACGACGCTGAGCCTGATACGCAGCCAATGGCTGGGTCTTGGCGTAGCCACCATGGGAAATGGTCACGACGCGCTCTTCTTCCGGGATCATGTCGCCCAGGGTCAAGTCGAGACGGGCATCGAGAATCTCGGTGCGACGCTTGTCGCCGTATTCGGCGCGGATCACTTCCAGTTCTTCGCGGATCACTTCCATCAGGCGCACAGCGCTGTTGAGGATGCGGATCAGCTCGCCGATCTGGTTGAGGATTTCTTGATACTCGGCCAGCAGCTTTTCGTGTTCCAGACCGGTCAGGCGGTGCAGACGCAGTTCCAGGATGGCTTGCGCCTGTTCTGGCGACAGGAAGTACTTGCCTTCACGCAGACCGTATTGCGGATCGAGGTTTTCCGGACGGCACGAATCGGCACCGGCACGTTCAACCATGGCCACCACCGCCGAGGATTCCCAAGGCGTGCTGATCAGCGCTTCCTTGGCTTCCGACGGAGTTGGCGACGCCTTGATCAGCGCGATTACCGGGTCGATGTTCGACAGGGCAACGGCCTGGCCTTCGAGAATGTGGCCACGCTCACGCGCTTTGCGCAGCTCGAAAACGGTACGACGGGTGACGACTTCACGACGGTGACGTACAAAGGCTTCCAGCAGATCCTTGAGGTTGAGGATCCGCGGACGGCCATCGATCAGCGCCACGATGTTGATGCCGAATACCGATTGCAACTGAGTCTGGGCGTAGAGGTTGTTGAGGATCACCTCAGGCACTTCGCCACGACGCAATTCGATCACGACGCGCATACCGTCCTTGTCGGACTCGTCGCGCAGTTCGGTGATGCCTTCCAGTTTCTTCTCTTTAACCAGCTCGGCGATCTTCTCGATCAGACGCGCCTTGTTCAACTGGTAAGGGAGTTCGGTGATAACGATCTGCTGACGACCACCGACCTTGTCGATGTCTTCAACCATCGAACGCGCACGCATGTAAATGCGGCCACGACCGGTGCGGTAGGCTTCGATGATGCCGGCGCGACCGTTGATGATCGCAGCGGTCGGGAAGTCCGGACCAGGGATGTATTGCATCAGTTCGTCGACAGTCAGCTCGGGATTGTCGATGAGTGCCAGGCAACCGTCGATGACTTCACCGAGGTTGTGCGGCGGAATGTTGGTCGCCATGCCCACGGCAATACCGCTGGAACCGTTGACCAGCAGGTTGGGGATCCGGGTCGGCATGACCGCCGGGATCATCTCGGTGCCGTCGTAGTTCGGCACCCAGTCCACGGTTTCTTTGTGCAGGTCGGCCAACAGCTCGTGCGCCAGTTTGGTCATGCGCACTTCGGTGTATCGCATGGCCGCAGCGTTGTCGCCGTCGACCGAACCGAAGTTGCCCTGACCATCTACCAGCAGGTAGCGCAGAGAGAAAGGCTGAGCCATGCGGACGATGGTGTCGTACACCGCAGTATCACCGTGAGGGTGATACTTACCGATCACGTCACCGACAACACGGGCAGATTTCTTGTACGGCTTGTTGAAGTCGTTGCCCAGCTCGCTCATCGCGAACAGCACGCGACGGTGCACGGGCTTGAGGCCATCGCGCGCATCCGGCAGTGCACGGCCGACGATCACGCTCATCGCGTAGTCGAGGTAGGACTGCTTCAGCTCGTCTTCGATATTGACCGGGAGGATTTCTTTGGCCAGTTCGCCCATGAGAAGCTCGATTCCTTTTTCTGGTGAAACCTCGTCACATCCATAGGGATCACGAAGCTCGTCGATGCAGACTGAGTGCCATGCGCCGACTTACGACAAATCAACAAGTTGAACCCTGGATTTGCGCAGTGAAGACAACCCCGTGGGACTGCCTCGGAAAACGCCGGATGCTACCACAATCGCCGCCACGCACCTATCCCCCATAAGCGCATGGTGCATAGTTAGTTGACCAGTAATCGCCTGAAAGGGGGACGAGAGAGGCTTAGAGAGTTAATGAATGAAGATTTTGTGATCGGTTTAGGCTTGTTTATTGACTTTTAGGGCTTCATCGCCAGCAGACTGGCTCCCACACTGATCTCCAGTGATCACAATACCTGTGGGAGTGAAGCTGCTCGCGATGGCGCCCCGACAGACGCCAGAGCCAATCAATGCAGGCGCTTGCGGCACATCAACTGGGCCATTTTGGCGGTATCCGGGCGCTCGACGATGCCTTTCTCGGTGACGATCGCATCGATCAGATCCGCCGGCGTCACGTCAAACACAGGGTTGAATGCTTCAACGTCCGCGCCAACGCGCTTGCCGCCCACTTCCAGCAACTCGGCTCCGTCACGCTCCTCAATCGGGATGTCGTCGCCGCTGGCCAGGTTCATGTCGATGGTCGAACTCGGCGCCACGACCATGAAACGCACGCCGTGGTGCATGGCGTTGACCGCCAGTTGATAGGTGCCAATCTTGTTCGCCACATCACCGTTGGCGGTGATGCGGTCAGCGCCGACGATCACCCAGGTCACGCCCTTGGTTTTCATGATGTGCGCGGCCGCGGAGTCGGCGTTCAGGGTCACCGGAATGCCTTCATTGGCCAGCTCCCACGCGGTAAGGCGTGAACCCTGCAGCCAGGGCCGGGTTTCGTCGGCGTAAACGCGTTCAACCATGCCTTCGATAAAAGCCGCCCGAATGACCCCCAGCGCCGTACCGAACCCGCCGGTGGCCAGCGCGCCAGTATTGCAGTGGGTCAAAATTGCCTGCGCATTGCCCTGATGCTTGCGGATAAGGTCGACGCCCAGTTGCGCCATGGTCAGGTTGGCTTCGCGGTCGCTTTCATGAATGGCGATGGCTTCGGCTTCCAGCGCCGCCAGCGGATCGGCATTGTCTTTCAAGCGATCGAGGCGATCGTGCATACGCCCCAACGCCCAGAACAGATTGACCGCCGTGGGGCGGGAGTCTGCCAGCAGGGCGAAATCCTCTTCCAGCGCCGCATACCAGTCGCCACCTTCAGCGACCCGCGCGCGGGCTGCGAGCACAATGCCATAGGCCGCACTGATACCGATGGCCGGTGCGCCGCGCACCACCATCGAGCGAATCGCCTCAGCGACGCCGGCGGCGCTGGTGTAGGCAATCCAGGTTTCCTCGAACGGCAAAATACGCTGATCCAGCAGGTGGAGCGCGCCATCTCGCCAATCGATGGCCTTTACTTTCTCCGCAGCCAACAGTCGATCGCGCATCCCTCACCCCGCACTCATGAACAAAAGCCGCCGATTATAGCGATCCCCCCGCCAAGACGCTCGGGTATACTTCGCCATCCTTTACAAAAGCACTGGAACCGACCCTCGATGCCGAAACCTGCCATTGCGCTCGACTTATTATTGCTGCCGACCTGGCTGGTACCCGTCGAACCTGCTGGCGTTGTGCTCAAGGAGCATGGCCTGGGTATCCGCGACGGGCGCATCGTGTTTATCGGCCCACGCGCCGAAGCGTTGAAGTGTAACGCCACTGAAGTGCGCGAATTACCGGATGTTTTGCTCAGCCCCGGCTTGATCAACGCCCATGGCCACGCGGCGATGACGCTGTTCCGTGGCCTGGCTGACGATCTGCCGTTGATGACTTGGCTGGAGAACCACATCTGGCCGGCCGAAGCCAAATGGGTCGATGAAGATTTTGTCCGTGACGGCACCGATCTGGCCATCGCCGAGCAGATAAAGGGTGGCATCACCTGCTTCTCGGACATGTACTTCTTCCCGAAGGTTGCCAGCGAGCGCGTGCACAACAGCGGCATTCGCGCGCAGATCGCGATTCCGATCCTTGATTTTCCGATTCCCGGTGCCAGCAGCGCCGATGAAGCCATTCGTCAGGGTGTCGAACTGTTCGGTGATCTGAAGCATCACGAACGGATCAAAATCACCTTCGGCCCTCATGCACCCTACACCGTCGGCGACGAGAACCTCGAGAAAATCCGCGTGATTGCCGAGGAGCTGGACGCATCGATCCACATGCATGTCCACGAAACTGCTTTTGAGGTGCAGCAATCGCTGGAGCAGCGCGGCGAGCGCCCCCTGGCCCGTCTCGGCCGTCTGGGCCTGCTCGGCCCACGCTTCCAGGCCGTGCACATGACCCAGATCAGCGATGACGACCTGGCGTTGCTGGTAGAAAGCAACACCAGCGTCATTCACTGCCCGGAGTCGAACCTGAAGCTGGCCAGCGGCTTTTGCCCGGTCGAGCGTTTGTGGCAGGCTGGGGTGAATGTCGCGGTCGGCACTGACGGCGCGGCGAGCAACAACGATCTCGACCTGCTCGGCGAAACCCGCACCGCCGCGCTGCTGGCGAAAGCCGTCGCCGGTTCGGCCACGGCGCTGGACGCCCATCGTGCGCTGCGCATGGCGACACTGAATGGCGCGCGTGCGCTGGGGATCGAAATACAGGTTGGTTCACTGGAAATCGGCAAAGCCGCCGACATCGTCGCCTTCGACCTGTCTGGCCTGGCGCAGCAACCGGTCTATGACCCGGTGTCACAACTTATCTATGCCACCGGTCGCGATTGCGTGAAACACCTGTGGGTCGCCGGCAAACAACTGCTCGACGACCGCCGCCTGACGCGACTGGACGAACAACAACTGGGCGCCACCGCCCGCGCCTGGGGCCAGCGCATCAGCGGCCACACCGAATCGTAAACACCGCGGAGCAACCTCCGCGGCTACAACCCTTTTCAAGTTTTAGAGGATTGAACACATGAGCAACGTCGACCACGCCGAAATCGCCAAATTCGAAGCCCTGGCCCATCGCTGGTGGGACCGCGAAAGCGAGTTCAAGCCACTGCACGACATCAACCCGCTGCGGGTCAACTGGATTGACGAGCGGGTCAATCTGGCCGGCAAGAAAGTCCTCGACGTCGGTTGCGGCGGCGGCATCCTCAGCGAAGCCATGGCCCAGCGTGGCGCCACCGTGATGGGCATCGACATGGGCGAAGCGCCGCTGGCGGTCGCGCAACTGCATCAGCTGGAATCCGGCGTCAGCGTCGAATACCGGCAGATCACCGCCGAAGCCCTGGCCGAGGAAATGCCCGAGCAGTTCGACGTGGTGACTTGCCTGGAAATGCTCGAACACGTGCCAGACCCATCGTCGGTGATCCGCGCCTGCTTCCGCATGGTCAAGCCGGGCGGCCAAGTGTTCTTCTCGACCATCAACCGCAACCCGAAGGCGTACCTGTTCGCCATCATCGGCGCCGAATACATCATGAAGCTGTTGCCGCGCGGCACTCACGACTTCAAGAAGTTCATCCGTCCGTCCGAGCTGGGCGCGTGGAGCCGCATGGCCGGCCTGACCGTCAAGGACATCATCGGTCTGACTTACAACCCGCTGACCAAGCACTACAAGCTGGCCAACGACGTAGACGTCAACTACATGATCCAGACCCTGCGCGAGGAGTAAGCCGATGGCCATCAGAGCAGTCCTTTTCGACATGGACGGCACCCTGCTCGACACGGCGCCGGACTTCATCGCCATCTGCCAGGCAATGCGCGCGGATCGCGGCTTGCCGCCGATCAACGACAAGCACATCCGCGACGAGATTTCCGGCGGCGCCAAAGCCATGGTCGCGGTGACGTTTTCGATGGATCCGGAGTCGCCGGGCTTCGAGGCGCTGCGTCTGGAGTTCCTCGAGCGTTATCTGGTCGGTTGTGCCGTGCACAGCAAACTGTTCGACGGCATGGGCGAACTACTCGCCGATATCGAGAAGGCCAATCTGGTATGGGGTGTGGTCACCAACAAACCACTGCGCTTTGCCGAACCGATCATGCGGCAATTGGGGCTGGCCGAGCGTTCGGCGCTGCTGATCTGCCCGGATCACGTGAAAAACAGCAAGCCTGATCCCGAGCCGTTGATCCTCGCGTGCAAGATGCTTGATCTGGATCCATCGACGGTTTTGTTTGTGGGCGATGATCTGCGTGATATCGAATCGGGGCGCGATGCCGGCACAAAAACGGCGGCGGTGACGTTTGGCTACATTCATCCTGACGACAACCCGCGGCATTGGGGAGCGGACGTGGTGGTGGATCATCCGTCGGAATTGCGCAAGGTGCTCGATAGCGCGCTCTGCAGTTGCTGACCCGACTGTTTGCAGGATGCCTTTTGTGGCGAGGGGATTTATCCCCGATCGACGGCGAAGCCGTCGTTAAATCTGCACGTCAAATCGACCTGAACGAATGCTGGGGCTGCTGCGCAACCCATCGGGGATAAATCCCCTCACCACAAAGGGTGAAGCAGGTCTTCATGAATGGATTGTGAGGTTTTTATGTTTGATTACTCCGCTCGTCCCGAATTGCTCAAGGATCGGGTCATTCTGGTCACCGGTGCCGGTCGCGGCATTGGCGCGGCTGCGGCGAAAACCTACGCCGCACATGGAGCGACCGTGCTGCTGCTGGGCAAGACCGAAGCCAATCTGACTCAGGTCTATGACGAGATCGAAGCAGCGGGCCATCCGCAGCCGGCAGTCATTCCGTTCAATCTCGAAACCGCCCTGCCGCACCAGTACGATGAACTGGCGGCGATGATCGAAACCGAATTCGGCCACCTCGACGGCTTGCTGCACAACGCTTCGATTATTGGCCCGCGCACGCCGATCGAGCAGTTGTCCGGGGAAAACTTCATGCGTGTCATGCAAGTCAACGTCAACGCCATGTTCATGCTGACCAGCACATTGTTGCCGCTGCTCAAGCTGTCGCAGGACGCCTCGGTAGTGTTCACTTCCAGCAGCGTCGGCCGTAAGGGCCGTGCCTACTGGGGCGCCTACGGCGTGTCGAAATTCGCCACCGAAGGCTTGATGCAAACACTGGCCGACGAGGTCGACGGCGTTGCGCCGGTACGCTCCAACAGCATCAATCCCGGCGGTACCCGCACCAGCATGCGCGCTCAAGCGTACCCAGGCGAAAACCCGCTGAACAACCCGACACCCGAGGAGATCATGCCGGTCTACCTCTACTTGATGGGCCCGGACAGCACCGGCATCAATGGTCAGGCATTCAACGCCCAGTAGTGCCATACGTCGCATTTGTTGCCGTGGCGGTTTACCGTCGCGGCATAGATTTGCCGCTGCCGACCACAATAAATAAGTCAATTATCCAGCGCCCTCCTTCATCGATATTGCTCAAGCCATTGAATCAAAAGGGTTTTAATAAACCTGAACTGAATGGCACGACTTTCGCTCTAAATTTCCTCAAAGCATGCCGTGTGAAGGCACTGGGGCAAGCCCGGTTTCGATAGCTTACTAATCGTCATCAGGCAGACTAAACTTACGCCAAATGTCCTACGGGACTGATGGATCAGTATGACGCGCAGCCCATAGCCGCTCTCACCCAGCCTGTAAGACAGACTTACTGCTTAGGGGCTCACGCCATATGAAATCACCCTCCCAGACCAATGCAATTGACTTCGACAGCGCCAAATTGCAACGCCTGGGCTTTGGTCAACTGCCTCCCTTGCTGGAGCGGCCGACCAGTCTTGCGCAATTGCGTCAGCAACTGAGCCTGCAACTGCAAACCAGCCTTGAACCGCAACGGATCCTCGGTCTTTTTTTCCGAGAAGTTCAGCGTCTCGTTCCGCTGGACGCCTTGAGCTACGTGCACCAAGGCAGCGACCTGCGCCTGGAGTTCGGCGCTCGTGGTCATCATTCCGTCAGCTACAGCCTGAGCCACGAAGGCGAGCACATGGGCGAACTGGTGTTCCGCCGCAATCAGCGCTTCAACGATCAGGAACAAGGCAATCTCGAATCGCTGCTGTCGTCACTGCTCTATCCGATGCGCAATGCCCTGCTCTACCGCGCCGCCACTCAAAGCGCGTTGCGCGATCCGTTGACCGGCGCTGGCAATCGCATCGCCATGGAGCAGACCCTGCAACGCGAGATCGAAATGTCACGCCGGCACCTGCAACCGTTGTCGGTGCTGATGCTCGACATCGACCATTTCAAACGGGTTAACGACAGTCATGGTCACCGCGCCGGCGATGACGTGCTCAAAGCCGTTGCCGCGTCGATCAAAGGGCAACTACGCAATGTCGACATGGTGTTTCGTTATGGCGGAGAAGAGTTTCTGATACTGCTGTCCAACACCAGCCGTGAGGCGGCGGCAATGGTTGGTGAGCGTTTGCGTTATGCGGCGCAGGCGGCGGAGTATTACGCCGATGGCCAGTTACTTGAGCTGACTGTCAGCCTGGGATGCTCGACGCTGTTGCCGGGCGAGTCGGCCGAGAGCCTGGTGCGACGTGCCGATAGCGCGCTGTATGTGGCCAAGCGTGAAGGCCGTAATCGCTTGGCGATGGCGGGCTGACATTCTTCGACCGCCACAAAACAGTGTGGGAGCGAGCCTGCTCGCGAATGCGATTTGACACTCAACAATGAGTTGACTGACACACCGCCTTCGCGAGCAGGCTCGCTCCCACATTGGGTTGTACGTGAAGCCGAAAATCAGCTTTCGACTACAGCCCTGCGCTCACGGCTTACAAGCAAACGCTCGGACGTCTCCAATTGCATACAGCGCTCCAGGAACAGGTACATGTAGTCGTAACTCTTGCACACTGCCTGACGTAGTTCGGCTTGCAGAGCCTTGCTCGGGTTCATGCCAGCCAGGGTGCAGATGATCTCCAGCGCTTCCCATGGATGAGCATCATCGTACTGGGCATGCATCTTCAGCCACTTCATCGCACGCTTTCGATCTTCCTCCGGGAATGCCGCGGCATAGACACCCGTAGAACAGACCAGCGCCGACCACTCCCCGGTCGCGCCCTCGATTGCATAGTTGGTCGCGGCGATGGCCACGATCAGCGAATCGGCCGAACTGGTGTGCCAGCACCAATGACTCAAGGCATGCAGTTCGGGCGGCACTTGCTGCGCCTGCAAGTCTTCCAGGCTCACGCCATGGGCTCGACTCCAATGCAGCCAGTAATCGGCGTGATTGAGTTCGACGCGAATATTGCGCATCAGCCAGCGTCGCGCCATGTCTTCGCCCGGATGGCGGGCAAACTTGGTCTTGGTCAGGTTCTGCGCCATGTACAACGCGAATTGCTCAACCACGGGCCAGCCTCCTACGAGGTACTGACGCATTGTTCTGGCGCTGAGCTTGTTATCACGCATGCGCATATATAACTCATGTTCGACAACCCGGCGCTTGCTCTCGCTGCAATCCTGAATGAGCTGTTGTGCCCAGGCAGGATAACTTGCAGCTTCCATGAGTGGTCCGGTTCGGTTGAATGTGTCGATCACTGTTCGGCTCCTTTTGATTTGTGATTGTAAGGATCGGCAAGAGACTTCAACGGAACGTGCCAGGCGCTTTGAATAACAGCGGCTGCGGTCTGGCGGGCCGACTTTGCAAACTGTCACAGGTAAACAATTGCGGACGTTCGATGACGTAACCCTGAGCGTAATCAACGCCGATTTCAAGCAATGCCTGCTCAATCAGCGTTGTTTCAACAAACTCGGCAATTGTCTGCTTACCCATGACATGCCCGATGTGATTGATCACTTCGACCATTGCGCGGTTAATCGGGTCGTCCAGCATATCCTTTACGAAACTCCCGTCGATCTTCAGGAAGTCTACAGGTAAATGTTTCAGATAAGCGAATGAAGACATTCCGGCGCAAAAGTCGTCCAGCGAGAAGTAACAACCTAAACCTTTGAGTTCATTAATAAATCGGATAGCGCTGCCTAAATTTGCAATGGCGCTAGTTTCGGTAATTTCAAAACAAATCATTTCAGGCGGTATGGCATAGTTAACAAACTGTTCCCGCAGGAAGTGCAAAAACGCGTCATCTCCTATAGTAATTCCTGACAGATTAATCGCACACATCGCTAACGGACCTTCATGTTGTTCCGTAATACACTGAGCAATAATCTTAAATACGTTTTGCACCACCCACCGGTCCAACTGACTCATCAAACCGTAACGCTCGGCGGCCGGAATGAAACTGTCCGGCAAAATCATCCGCCCGGCCTCGTCATGCAGTCGAAGCAGAATTTCAATGTGCGCGCGCTCTTCCTTGACGCTTCCCAGCGGAGCGATTTGCTGGGCGTAGAGACAGAAGCGGTTTTCCTCCAGTGCCATATGCAAGCGTTGCACCCAGGCCATTTCACCGAAGCGCAGCGACAATTCCGAATCGTCGGCATGGTAGACCTGCACCCGATTACGGCCCTTTTCCTTGGCCATGTAGCAAGCCATGTCGGCGGCGCGCAAAGACGTTTCGAGCGTGGTCGGTGTCTGGGTGATATGCACCAGGCCGATGCTGACGGTGGTCAGAAATGGCCGTCCCTTCCAGACAAAGTGCAGGTTTTGCACGGTCTGGCGCAGGCTTTCGGCAATCTTTTCCGATGCCTCCGGTGCGCAGTTTTCCAGAAGAATGCCGAACTCGTCACCGCCGAGCCGAGCCAGGGTATCGCCCTCTCGCAAGCCCGATTGCAACAAGGCGCAGATGTGCCGCAGCAATTCATCGCCCGCCGCGTGGCCGCAGGTGTCGTTGACCAGTTTGAATTGATCGAGATCGAGGAACATCAGCGCGTGGCGCCCACCCTGACGCGTGAGGTTGTGCAACGCCTGCTCCAGGCGATATTCGAATTCACGACGGTTGGCCAGCCCGGTCAGCGCATCGTGAGTGGCCTGCCACGACAGATTGGCGATGTATTGCCGCTCCTGAGTCATGTCGTGCAGCACCAGCACCGTGCCACTGACTTTTCCGGCATGGCGGATCGGCGCTCCCACCAGCGTCACCGACACCGTGCTGCCGTCCAGCCGCTGGATCAGCTTGGAGTGTTCGCTACCACCGCTGAGCTGGCCGCTGAGAATGTGTTCGATCAGCGTCAGCCCCTCGGTCTGAGCATTGTCATCCAGCAAATTGAACAGTGCGGCCAGCGGCAGACCAGCCGCCTGCTCGGCTTTCCAGTGAGTCAGCGCCTCGGCAGCCGGGTTCATGTAATCGATGGCCCCGGCGACATCAGTGGTGATCACCCCGTCGCCAATCGAATGCAGGGTGATGTGCGCGCGGTCTTTCTCCAGCTGCAGCGCCTCGGCAAAGGCATGGCGTTGCTTGAGCAACTTATGCGTGCGCAACAAGGCCAGCACGATCAACCCCAGTGCCGTGGCCAGGTTGGTCAACAGCAGCAGCCGCAGGATCATTCGCGATCCTTCGCCCAATGCATCGCTGAACGCCTTGGCCGCCGGCGTCACGCCATCGTTGATGGCGAAAATCTGCTCTTTCCAGCGGCGGATATCCGTATCGCTGGCGCTGTTGCCGGTGATCCTTTGGTGCATCTCGCGCGCGACGTTATCCAGCTCCACCAGATAGGCATCGCCCACGGTCCAGCGGTCGATGGCGGTTTCCAGATAACTGAAATGACGAAAATTGAGGTACAGCCAGATCAGGCTGGAGACGTCGTCCGGGTGGTTACCGCCTTTGAGAATGCCCTCGCGCGCCGAGGTCAGGTCCGGCGGCTGACGATCGAGCGCCAAACGCAGTTGATGGCCACCCTGAGGAACGGCAATCGCGTTTTTGTATTTGAGGAAAATCGCCTCGTCACGACTGTCGGCATACAGATTGAGGTAGTAGATGGCGTCCTTCTGGCCCTTGGACCAGAGGCTTTCGCCCGCCACATAACCGCGAACTGCCGACAGGACGTAAAGACTCACGCCACCCAATAACGCCTGAAACACCACGACGGCGATGAAGGGCCAGACGATGCCCAGCAACCGAGGCGTTCCGAGAGTCCGCTTTTGCTTCATGGGATCCCTTGCGCAAGCACTGCCAGTTGAACACCGGAAAATCCCGCTCCTGACAGCTCAGCCTAGGCTAATTTTCGACATGTCAAAGGGGCAGCTCTGCCGTCCACTATGTCGATCGTGCAACCTGGTTGTCTGCGGAGGTATTCCGGGCGTCTTTACTCAAAGCAATTCAAGCACTAAGCACAGAAACGCGGATAAAACTCAAGGGCGCTGGATTTGTTGCAAATGCCCATAGAGTTTGGCGTACAAACCGCCATCGGCGATCAGTTGCTGATGATCGCCATCCTCGGCCACTTGCCCACCGTCAAACACCAGCACACGGTCGGCTTGCTTCACTGCCGATAGTCGATGGGCAATGATCAGCGTGGTGCGCCCACTGAGGAAGCGCGCCATGGCCTGATGCAGGTTGTACTCGGTGGCGGCGTCGAGGGCCGAGGTGGCTTCGTCGAGAATCACGACTTTCGGCTCGGCGAGGATCATCCGCGCAATCGCCAGGCGTTGCCGTTGGCCGCCCGAGAGGCGCACTCCGGAGCGACCGACAATGCTGTCGAGGCCATCCGGCAAGGCGCGGATGGTCGCTTCGAGCTGGGCGATTTCCAGTGCCTGCCAGCAGGCCTCGTCACTGCGCGTACGGCCCATGGTCAGGTTGGCGCGTACGGTGTCGTTGAACAGCGCCGGATGTTGCAACACCACCGCGACGTTTTCGCGAACAGTATCCAGACCGATTTCCTGCTGGGTCGAACCGCCGAAACGGATAGTCCCGGAGAGCGGCGTGTACAGTCCGAGCAGCAATTGCACGAGGGTACTTTTACCACCGCCACTGGCGCCGACAATCGCGACTTTCTCACCGGGTGCAATCGACAGATCAAGTTGATCCAGCACCAGTTCATCCCCGTAACCGAAGCTCAAGCCTTGCACCTGAATGCCCACGGTGTCGCGGCCCTTGAACGGATCGACGCCACCGGGATACTGCGGCTCATCGGCGCGCGCCAGCAGCTCGTTGATGCGCGTCAGCGCGCCGCCAGCCGCGTAATAGGCATATTGCAGATTGAGCAGTTGTTCGACCGGGCCGATCATGAACCACAGATAACTGAACACCGCGAGCATCTGCCCGATCGACAAATCGGAGAACAGCACCGTAAGCATCGCTGCCGCTCGGAAGATGTCGATGCCGAACTGAAACAGCAGACCACTGGCGCGGTTGGAGGCGTCGGTTTTCCACTGCGAGTTGACCGCGTAGTTGCGCACCTCCTGCGCCCGCAACCCGAGCCGGCCGAGGAAGAAACCCTGACGATTGCCGGCGCGTATTTCCTGTATCGCCTCGAGGGTTTCGCTCAGCGCCTGGGTGAAGCGCGAGGTGCTGTCGTTCTCGAGTTTTTTCAGGTGTTTGACGCGCTTGCCCAATTGCACCGTGGCGTAGATCACCAGCGGATTGAACAGCAGAATCAGCAGCGCGAGTTTCCAGTGCATCCACATCAGGATGCTCGCAGTGCCCACCAGCGTCAGCATTGCCACCAGAAAACGGCTGAGGGTTTCGCCAACAAACTTGTCGAGGGTATCGAGGTCGGTGACCAGATGCGTGGTCACAGTGCCACTGCCCAGACTTTCGTATTCGCCCAGAGAAATGCGTTTGAGGCGTTCGATCAAGCGCACGCGGATGCGATAGACGATGTCTTTGGCCAAACGTGCAAACAGCCGCGACTGCAATACGCCAAAACACAGGGAGCCGCACCGCAACGTCAGCGTCACCAGCAACATCAGTCCGATATAGCCTGCCGCTTGTTGCCACATCGACGGCAGCACATGGTTCATCACTTTCAGCGCGGCGTCGCCGTGACCGAGCAGCACTTCGTCGACCAGCAATGGCAGCAGCAGCGGAATCGGCACGCTGCACAGCGTCGCCAGAACGGCCACGCCGTTAGCGATCCACAGGGATTTTTTGTGATGCAGTGCCAATCGCCGGACTTCTGCCCAGCTCAGCCGGTCGACACGCTTTACGGCTGGCGTGTCATCGGCCAGGTCAGGCACAGGCAGCGCGCTCCAGCCAGCGGCCGAGCAACGGCGACAGCTCGCTGAGTGGTTGATAGCCGTTGGTCAGCAGCGCCAGTTGACCATTGCGCTCGGCGAGCAGGGTCGGAAACCCGGCGATGCCGAGATCCTGCACCCAATTGAAATCCGCCGCGGTGGCTTCATGCTGATCGGCACGATCAAACAGCGCAGCAAATTCGATGCGCGGCACGCCGGCCTGCTCGGCCAGTTCCACCAGCACGCTGGCCTGGGTGACGTCGCGACCTTCAGCGTAAAAGGCCTTCTGAATCAGCCCCAGCAATGTCCACGCGCAATCCGGCGCCAGACTGCGCGCGGTGACGATCGCACGGCAGGCAGGCTCGGTGTCGTAGACAAAACCATCGGGCAACGCGCCGTCGAACTTGAACGGCTGGCCGGTGGCCTCGGTGACCGCTTGCCAGTGCTCAAGAATGTAACGGCGGGTCGTCGGTTCCAACGCTGCACCGCTGCCGGTGCGCAAGCCGCCGACCACCAGGTGCAGCTCAACCCCGGCTGCTTGCGCCTGCTCAACCAATGCCTTGGCCACGGGAGCGAACCCCCAGCACCAGGAACACATCGGATCCATCACATAAAGCAGGCGCGCAGACATGATTAAGCCTCGGTGGATGCTTGCTTATAGTTGTAGCCGATCGGGTGCGGCTGGTTGCGCGCCTTGGCCAGTTCGATCTGCTTTTGCCGATCGATGGCGCTGCGGCGGGTTTTCTCGCTCAGCTTGTCCCAGCAGTGCGGGCAACTGATACCGGCCACGTAGTGCTCGGAGGCGCGATCTTCAACGCTGACCGGTGTGCGGCAGGCATGACATTGATCGTAGTCGCCTTCGCTGAGGTCGTGACGCACGGTCACACGGTTATCGAACACAAAGCAGTCGCCCTGCCACTTGGTTTCTTCCTGCGGCACCTCTTCGAGGTACTTCAGGATGCCACCCTTGAGGTGGTAAACCTCCTCGAAACCCTCACCGAGCATGTAGCTCGAGGCTTTTTCGCAGCGAATGCCACCGGTGCAGAACATCGCGACCTTCTTGTGCACGGCCGGGTCGAAGTGCTCTTTGATGTAGTCGGGAAATTCGCGAAAACTGGTGGTTTTCGGATCGATGGCGCCTTCGAAGGTGCCAATCGACACTTCGTAATCGTTGCGCGTATCGATCAACAGCACTTCAGGGTCGCTGATCAACGCGTTCCAGTCTTGCGGATCAACGTAGGTGCCGACCTTTTTGTTCGGGTCGACGCCATCGACACCGAGGGTGACGATCTCTTTCTTCAGTTTGACCTTGGTGCGATAGAACGGCTGCTCGTCGCAGTACGACTCTTTGTGATCGATGTCGATCATGCGTGGGTCGTTCTTGAGCCAGGCGAGCAGGCCGTCAATGCCTTCGCGGGTGCCGGAAACCGTGCCGTTGATGCCTTCTTCGGCAATCAGCAGGGTGCCTTTGATTTCGTTGTCGACCATCGCTTGCAACAGAGGCTCGCGCAGGTTGACGTAATCTTCGAGGGTGACGAACTTATACAGTGCCGCCACGACAATCGGTTGTGTCATGGGTATTTCTCCAGGTGGCTACCCTCGCAAAGGGTGAACCGGATTCAAAAAAAACGCGCCGGGTGAGCGGCGCGTTGCGGATTCTAGCAAAAACACTGTGGTTTTAGGATCTGCTGATGTTTCTTTGGAAAAATCCCCTCACCACAAAAGCCCCTGCCACCACTGCATCCAATATTAGTGTTTGCTTCCTCCTGCACAGGTCGGCGACGCCGGGGCGGCGCCGGTCTCTGCCCATTCCTGCGGGGTGTAGGTGTGCAGCGCCAACGCATGGAACTCGCCCATCAGCTCGCCGAGCGTGCCGTAGACTTTCTGGTGGCGCTTGACCCGGTTCAGACCTTCAAACTGCGCGCTGACCACCACAGCCTTGAAGTGGGTTTGCAACCCGCGACTGTGCATGTGGCTTTCATCCAGCACTTGCAGGTGCTCAGGCTGTAACAGGCCCAGCGTGGATTCGATGCGTTGTTGCATGCTCATCAGAAACTCCGCTTACGGCTTTTTCTTGGCCGGAGCAGCGCCTTTCGGGGCCAGCTCGTTGGTCATGTCTTCCAGCAGTTTGTTGACTACCGGTACTGCGCTTTCCAGCTTGGCCTGGGTCATCTGGGCCGATTGCTGAGTCAGCTGCGGCATTTTTTCCAGGACTTTTTTGCCCAGTGGCGACTGGTAGAACGCAACCAGGTCTTTCAGCTCGGATTCGCTGAAGTTGGTGGTGTAGAGCTTGACCATGTCAGGCTTCAGCTTGTTCCAGCCAATGGCCTGATCCAGCGCGGCGTTAGCTTTGGCCTGATAGGTTTCCAGCGTGGCTTTCTTGGATTCCGGGGCTTTGGTCTGTTCAAAACGCTGAGCGAACATTTGCTGCACTTGCATGTACACCGGAGTGCCCAGTTTGTCAGCGTGCGCCAGGGTCAGGAAAGCTTCGGCACTGGCGTTGTGGCTGGCGGTATCGGCAAGCACCTGGCCGCTGGCGCAAACCAGTGCAACCGCGGTACAGATGGCACGAAGACGAGTCATCGAGTTTCCTTTTAAGCAAAGCGAGGTAAAACCCCAAGGGCGACCATTCTGCGCCTAAAAATCGCTGCGGCTCAACCCCCGAGCCTTGCAGCGCTTGATTGGCAGGGTTTTACCGGTCAACAATCGGATCGAGGGAACCACCTGGGCCGAAGCCGGCCTAAACTGCGCAAACAGACCAACAGGAGTGTGCACGATGAGCCGTATCGAAACCGACAGCCTGGGCCAGATAGAGGTCCCGGACGACGCCTATTGGGGTGCTCAGACGCAACGCTCGCTGATCAACTTTGCCATTGGTCAGGAACGCATGCCGCTGCCGGTATTGCACGCCCTGGCCCTGATCAAGAAAGCCGCCGCGCGGGTCAACGACCGCAACGGCGACCTGCCCGCCGACATTGCTCGCCTGATCGAACAAGCCGCCGACGAAGTGCTCGACGGCCAGCACGACGACCAGTTTCCGCTGGTGGTCTGGCAGACCGGCAGTGGCACCCAGAGCAACATGAACGTCAATGAAGTGATCGCCGGGCGCGCCAACGAACTGGCCGGCAACCCGCGCGGCGGCAAAACGCCGGTACACCCCAACGATCACGTCAACCGCTCGCAAAGCTCCAACGACTGCTTCCCCACCGCCATGAGCATCGCCACCGTCAAAGCCGTGCAGGAGCAACTGCTGCCGGCGATTGCCGAACTGTCCGGTGGCCTCGCCGAACTGGCCGCGCGGCACATGAAACTGGTGAAAACCGGGCGCACGCACATGATGGACGCGACGCCGATCACCTTCGGTCAGGAACTTTCCGGGTTCATAGCGCAGCTGGATTACGCCGAACGGGCGATCCGCGCCGCGTTGCCGGCGGTGTGTGAACTAGCGCAAGGTGGCACCGCTGTCGGCACCGGGCTCAATTCACCGCACGGTTTTGGTGAGGCGATTGCCGCAGAACTGGCGGCGCTGTCCGGCCTGCCATTCGTTACTGCACCGAACAAGTTCGCCGCCCTTGCCGGCCATGAGCCGCTGACCAGCCTCTCCGGGGCGCTGAAAACCCTTGCCGTGGCGCTGATGAAAATCGCCAACGATCTGCGCTTGCTTGGCTCTGGCCCCCGCGCAGGTTTTGCCGAAGTGCGCTTGCCGGCCAACGAACCGGGCAGCTCGATCATGCCGGGCAAGGTCAACCCGACCCAGTGCGAAGCGCTGTCGATGCTCGCCTGTCAGGTGTTGGGCAATGACGTGACCATCGGCATCGCCGCCAGTCAGGGCCACTTGCAGTTGAACGTGTACAAACCGGTAATCATCCACAACCTGCTGCAATCGATCCGCCTGCTCGGCGATGGCTGCAGCAACTTCCAGCAGCACTGCATTGCCGGCCTTGAGCCGGACGCCGAAGTCATGGCCAAGCATCTGGAACGTGGACTGATGCTGGTAACCGCACTGAACCCGCATATCGGCTATGACAAGTCGGCGGAGATTGCGAAGAAGGCTTACGGCGAAGGGCTGACTTTGCGTGAGGCGGCTTTGGCGCTGGGGTATCTGACGGATGAAGAGTTTGATGCCTGGGTACGCCCGGAGAATATGATCGAGGCCGGCGCCAAGGGCTGAGAAATTCATCGTCTGAAAGTCAGTCATCGCGAGCAGGCTCACTCCTACAGGGGATCGCATTCCCCTGTAGGAGCGAGCCTGCTCGCGAATGAGGTCGACGCGGTTTAACGGGCTGCCAACTTCATCCGCCGCGCCTTGAGACCGGCAATCAACGACGGCCCCAACGCCACCAGCGCCGAACCCAGCACCACCAGCACTGCCCCGCCGTAGCCGAGACCATTGATCTGCTCGGCATGCACATACTCCGGCCACATCCATGCGGCAATCGCCACCGCACTGAACGTCACCAACGGCGTGATCGCCAGGGTCGCACTGACCCGCGATGCCTCCCAATGCGCCAACGCTTCGGCAAACGCGCCATAGGCAATCAAGGTGTTCATGCAGCACGCCAGCAGCAACCAGCCCTGCAACGGGCTCAACTCAAGCGCTTCGAGCGGATGCACCCACGGCGTCAGCAACAACGCGCAGAACAGATAAATCACCATCATCACCTGCAGCGAATTCCACACCGTCAGCAACTGCTTCTGACCCAGCGCATAAAAGGTCCAGACCGTCGACGCCAGCAGCACCAGCAACACCCCGGCGGTGTAATCCGACAGCGAGGTCAGCAACTCCGCCAGACGCTGATTGAAGAACAGCACAAAACCAATCAACAACACCGCAAGACCTATGCCCTGGCCGATGCTGAAGCGTTCCTTGAACACAAACAGACTGGCGATCAGCAACATGATCGGCCCCATCTGCACCACCAGTTGCGCAGTGCCGGGACTCAGCAGATTCAGGCCCATCAAGTACAAAACGTAGTTACCAACGAGCCCGAGCACCGCCATCAATACCAGCCAGCCGCCCTTGGGCCCGAGCACTTTGCGACTCGGAAGACGTTTGACCGCGGCCAGATAAATGAACAGACAGCCACCGGACACCGTCAGGCGAAACCAGGTCACCGTGATCGGGTCCATCACCAGCAAAACCTGTTTGAGCTTGATCGGCAGGATGCCCCACAACAACGCCGTCAGCAGCGCCAGGAACAAGCCGTACACCCAGCGACCCGATGAAATGTGCATGCGAACCCCAATGCCTGCTGGCGAGAGCGCTCATTCTAGGCTTGGCAACGTACGCAACACAGGGACAGTTCAGGACACGCCGCGAATGAAACTGTGCAGGTCGCAGCATTAAATTGACGTGTGCCGTTGATCGGCAGAGCAGGCACGGTAAGTGCTACAGGCATAAGCTCTTTGGATCCACAGTCACCGCCATCAAGGAGACCCGTCATGTTAGGCATGCGCCGCCAGGATCCCGCCCCCGCCACGCACTTTCGCAGTGATCGCATATGCCGGGTCAATGGCGAGCTTTTTTTCAGCACTCGGGAAAATACCCTTGAGGGGCCTTTCGACAGTCCCGAGAAGGCTGAGGAGGAAATCCGGGCTTATATAGCGCGGATGCAGCTGCAGGACTCCAACCGCTAGTCCGTGGTGAGTTCATTCGCGAGCAGGTGATCGCATTCCCCTGTGGGAGCGAGCCTGCTCGCGAAAGCGGTAGATCAGACTACAAACAGGTCAGCGCTTAACGCACCGCCTCAAACAACCCAGTCGCGCCCATCCCCCCGCCCACGCACATGGTGACGATGCCGTAACGCAAATTGCGTCGCTGCAACTCCCGCACCAGATGCCCGACCTGCCGCGACCCGGTCATGCCAAACGGGTGACCAATGGAAATCGAGCCGCCGTTGACGTTGTACTTGTCGTTATCGATCTCCAGCCGATCACGGCTGTACAGGCACTGTGAAGCGAACGCCTCGTTAAGCTCCCACAAATCGATATCCGCCACCTGCAAGCCCTTGGCCTTGAGCAACTTCGGCACCGAGAACACCGGGCCGATGCCCATCTCGTCCGGCTCGCAGCCAGCCACGGTAAATCCACGGAAAAACGCTTTCGGTTTGAGGCCCAGTTGCAGCGCCTTTTCCAGGCTCATCACCAGCGTCATCGACGCGCCATCGGACAGTTGCGACGAGTTGCCCGCCGTCACCGAACCGTCTTCGGCAAAAACTGGTTTCAGGCCGGCGAGGCTTTCGTAAGTCGTGTCCGGGCGGTTGCAATCGTCGCGATCGACGACGCCATCAAGGATCTGCACTGCACCGCTGTTCTTGTCCTCGACGCGGTACTTGACCGCCATCGGCACGATTTCATCATTGAACAGCCCGGCAGCCTGCGCCTGAGCGGTGCGCAGCTGACTTTGCAGCGAGTAACGATCCTGCGCCTCACGGCTGACGCCATAACGCCGCGCCACCACTTCGGCGGTCTGGCCCATCGTGTAATAGATGCCCGGTGACTGCTGCTTGAGCAGCGGGTTGATCAGGTGATCGGTATTGACGCTTTTCATCGTCAGGCTGATCGACTCGACGCCGCCGGCGACGATGATGTCGCTGCAACCCGAAGCAATCTGGTTGGCGGCAATCGCGATGGCCTGCAAGCCTGAAGAGCAAAAACGGTTGAGAGTCATGCCCGCTGTGCCGGTACCCAAGCGCGAGAGCACCGCCACGTTGCGCCCGATGTTGTAGCCCTGCGCGCCTTCGTTGGAGCCGGCGCCGACGATGCAATCCTCGACGCTGGCCGGATCGATGTCATTGCGCGACAACAACGCGTTGACGCAATGAGCCGCCATGTCGTCGGGGCGGGTCTGGTTGAACTTGCCGCGAAAGGATTTGGCCAGGCCAGTCCGCACGCTGTCGACGATCACCACTTCACGCATGGCATACCTCATTGTTGTTGTCGGTTGAGAGTGGACCTGAGCATAAGTCCACCGCAACAACGACCGCGACAATCATTCACCCCGCGTATGCGCGCCCATCGGTTCAGTCCTTGTGCTTTTTGGCCTTCTTGTCGGACTTCTCGAACGCTTCTTCGAGCGCGCGGTTGATCGTGCGCAACACCTTGACCCGGGCCCAGCGCTTGTCGTTGGCTTCAACCAGCGTCCACGGGGATATCTCCGTGCTGGTGCGGTCAACCATGTCACCCACCGCCGCGCGATAGGCATCCCACTTGTCGCGGTTGCGCCAGTCGTCTTCGGTGATTTTAAAGCGCTTGAACGGAATCTCTTCACGCGCCTGGAAACGCTCCATCTGTGTGTCCTTGTCGATGGCCAGCCAGAACTTGACCACGATCACGCCCGCGTCGGCGATCTGCTCTTCAAAGTCATTGATTTCACTGTAGGCGCGCAACCAGTCGGCCGGGCTGCAAAAACCCTCGATCCGCTCCACCAGCACCCGGCCATACCAGGAACGGTCGAACACCGTGAACTTGCCGCGCGCCGGCAGGTGCCGCCAGAAACGCCACAAATACGGCTGCGCCCGCTCCTCCTCGGTCGGCGCGGCAATCGGCACGATGCTGTACTGACGCGGATCGAGAGCCGCCGCGACCCGGCGAATCGCCCCGCCCTTGCCTGCTGCGTCGTTACCTTCAAATACTGCAACCAGAGCATGGCGACGCATGCGCTTGTCGCGCATCAGCCCGGACAGCCGCGCCTGCTCGGTGATCAGTTGCTCTTCGTAATCTTTCTTTTCCAGGCGCTGGGTCAGATCGAGGCTGTCGAGCAGGTTCAGTTGATCGACAGCGGTGCCCAGCGGCGCAGCGTTGACCTCTTCGCTGTGCACATCCGGACGCTTCAGCGCGTTTTGCAGGCCCTCCAGCAGAATCTTGCCGACCGCCAGACTGCGGTAGTTGGCGTCCACTCCCTCAATAACGTGCCACGGCGCGTAGTCGCGACTGGTACGGCGCAGCACGCGCTCACCGTATTTGACGAACTTGTCGTAGGTTTGCGATTGCTGCCAGTCCAGCGGACTGATGCGCCAGCTGTGCAGCGGGTCATCGGCCAAGGCCTTGAGCCGTGCCTTCATCTGTTTTTTGGACAAGTGGAACCAGAACTTGAAGATCAGCGCACCTTCATCGCAGAGCATTTTTTCCAGACGCTCGGCAGCATTGATCGCCTGATCCAGACGCGGGTCCTTGAACAGACCATGCACCCGCCCTTGCAGCATCTGGCTGTACCAGTTGCCAAAGAAAATCCCCATCCGCCCTTTGGCCGGGAGCATTCGCCAGTAGCGCCAGGCCGGTGGTCGCGCCAGTTCTTCGTCGGTCTGCTGATCGAAGGTGCGCACCTCGATCAGGCGTGGGTCCATCCACTCGTTGAGCAGTTTAACCGTCTCGCCCTTGCCGGCGCCTTCGATGCCGTTGATCAACACGATCACCGGGAATCGCTTCTGCTGCTGCAACTCGAACTGGGCTTCCAGCAACGCTTCACGCAACGCGGGGACGGCAGCCTCGTAAGTTTCTTTGTCGATGGCGTGACCGATTTCAGCAGATTCAAACATTGCACGGCTCCTTCCAGGATTCAGCAAGACTAGCGGATTGGGCACGGGCAAGGCGGAGAAATTCCCACACTCTCAGGGCTGCATAAGGTCCCTGTGGTGAGGGGATTTATCCCCGACCGGCTGCGTAGCAGTCGTAAATCCAGCAGATACGGTTAATCCGAAGTAATCGGATTGAATGGTTTTGGGGCCGCTTCGCTGCCCATCGGGGATGAATCCCCTCGCCACGGGGTTATCGGTTCAGGTCTTGAATCACCCATTGTCCTTGAGCTTGCAAAGCCAGGCTTTGCCATGGATCAAGCACCCCTCGCCCGATCGGCTAGAATGGCCGCCTTGTCGTTTGCCGAGCCTGCCATGAAGCCCGTATTGCCCCACGCCCAACTCGATTGGGATGACCAGGGACGCCCGCGTTCGCGAGTGTTCGATGACGTGTATTTTTCCGACAAGTCAGGCCTGGATGAAACCCGTTATGTGTTCCTCGAACAGAACCGGCTGGCCGAGCGCTTTGCCGCGTTGCCAGCAGCGGGCCGATTGGTCATCGGCGAAACCGGCTTCGGCACCGGGCTGAATTTTCTCTGCGCGTGGCAATTGTTCGAGCAACATGCAGTCGCCGGTGCGCGCCTGCATTTCGTCAGCGTCGAAAAATACCCGCTGAGCCCTGTCGATCTGCAGCGCGCCTTGGCGTTATGGCCGGAACTCAAGTTGCTGGCCGATCAGTTGCTCAAGCATTACGTGGCCATCCATCAAGGCTTTCAGCGCATCACCCTGGCCAACGGTCGCGTGACGCTGACGCTGCTGATCGGCGACGCGCTGGAGCAATTGCCGCAGCTCGATGCGCAGATCGACGCGTGGTTCCTCGACGGTTTCGCCCCGGCGAAAAACCCTGACATGTGGACCGCCGAACTGTTTGTCGAACTGGCACGACTGGCGGCGCCCGGCTCGACCATCAGCACGTTCACCAGCACCGGCTGGGTGCGGCGTTTGCTCAATGCCGCAGGCTTCAAGATGAAGCGCACGCCGGGCATCGGCCATAAGTGGGAAATCCTCCGCGGCGAGTTTCTCGGTTGGCCCGCAGACGTTGCGCCGCCCGCTCCTGAAAAACCGTGGTTCGCTCGTCCTGCGCCCATTTCCGCTGAGCGTCGGGCGCTGGTGATCGGCGCGGGTCTGGCGGGTTGCGCCACGGCGGCCAGCCTCGCCGCTCGCGGTTGGCAGGTCAGTTTGCTGGAGCGCCACGAAGCCGTTGCGCAAGAAGCTTCGGGCAACCCGCAAGGTGTGCTGTACCTGAAACTGTCCGCCCATGGCACCGCGTTGTCGCAACTGATCGTCAGCGGTTTCGGTTACACCCGTCGTCTGCTCGAAACCCTGCAACGTGGCACGGATTGGGATGACTGCGGCGTGCTGCAATTGGCCTTCAATGCCAAGGAGGCCGAACGCCACGCTCAACTGGCAGACGCCTTTGCGGAAGATCTGTTGCAGTGGCTCGATCAGCCTGAGGCACAGGCCCGCGCCGGTGTCGCTCTGGCGCATGGCGGTTTGTACTACCCGGAAGGTGGCTGGGTGCATCCGCCTGCGTTGTGTCAGGCACAAGCGGCACAAGCGAACATCGAGTTGCTCAGCCATCACGAAGTGCTTGAGCTGCGCAAGGTCGATGAGCACTGGCAAGCCTTCGACGGCGAACGTCTACTCGCCAGCGCACCGGTGGTGGTATTGGCCGGCGCTGCCGAAATCAAACGTTTTGCACAAAGTGCCGAGCTGCCGCTCAAGCGCATTCGCGGGCAGATCACTTGTCTCGCCGAAACCGCGCAGAGTCAGGCATTGACCACCGTGGTGTGCGCCGAAGGCTACGTCGCCCCCGCCCGTTTGGGCGAACACACGCTCGGCGCCAGTTTCGATTTCAACAGCGATGACTTGACGCCAACGACTGCCGAACACCAAGGCAATCTGGCGATGCTCGAAGAGATTTCCAGCGACCTGGTCGCCCGTCTGCACCTCAATGAACAATCTGTCGAAAGCCTTCAGGGCCGCGCCGCTTTCCGCTGCACAAGCCCCGATTACCTGCCGATTGTCGGCCCCCTCGCCGACCGCGAAGCGTTCATTCAAGCCTACGCCGCCCTGAGCAAGGATGCGCGCCAGATACCGGACATCGCCTGCCCATGGCTTGACGGTCTCTACGTCAACAGTGGCCACGGCTCACGCGGCTTGATCACCGCGCCGCTATCGGGCGAGTTGCTCGCCGCGTGGCTGAACAACGAACCGTTGCCGCTGCCTCGCAGCGTGGCCGAGGCCTGTCACCCGAATCGTTTCGCGCTGCGACAATTGATTCGCGGCAAGTAGAGCTCACGCCTCGGCTATCGCACAGAGACCCAGATCGGCCAGACGTATCGCATCGTCGGTCAGGCGTGAGAGCTCGGCGTCGACAGCCTGTTCCCGCTTTAATTTGATGGCGTCCATCTGGCCCAGGTAATCAGCGGTGGTCAGTTGGGTCGCCTGTTCGAAAACTGTATTCATCTGCGGCGCAAACGTTTCATCGATGGCGGCGAACTTGCGTGGAAACGTGCGTTTCAGGTAATCGCCCCAAAAAGGCTGGCGCTGCATGAATTTCAACCATTCGGAAGACAGCTCCGCGGCATTGACCGTGCTCTTCGCAGTCTCCAGATCGGCCTCGGTCACTGCGCCCAACATGGCAAATTTCATATGCCGTGGCTGCCCCGGCAGATCGAGTGCATCGGCCAGTCCGGTGCGATAGGCCAGGTTCACTTCCAGCGGATCGGCCTTCGGATGTTTGCTGGCATGCTCGCGCGCAATCGCGTCGAGCTGGTCCAGCCGAAACAGGCCTCGACCCAGCTTGAGCAGCGGTTTCGCACGGACGGTTTGGCCATCCGCAATCCGCGTCACTCTGCTCACTTCCACCGCAAGTTCGAGATGGCTGAAGTTTATCGCCGCACTGTCAGTACAGTTGATCGGGTTGGCGGCCAGATTCAGCACTTGCTCGCTGAGGATCGCGTCGGGCTCGGCCGTTTCAAGCACCGCCCAAACCCGTCGATGCATGTCTTCGCTGACCTTTTCGGAATCGGCCGTATTGCCCAGTTCCGAGAGCAAATGAAACAGGCCCTCAGCCCTTGGATCATCCTTGAAGGCCGTCCAGATGCGGTTACGCCGCCCCCAATCCTCACCGGCTCCGTCCTTGAACCACAACGAGCGCGCCTGCTGTTCGTCGAGACGGGCGATGTCATCCTCCAGATAGCCCATGCCGATGCCGATGTTTTTTCGGTAATCGGTCAGATGAGTGCGACTGGTCAGCGCCAGAGGGTTACCGCGCAAATTGATTGCCCGGCTGAAATGCCTGGAAGTCTTGAACAGCCACGCCGGCAGATCCTTGATCTCGTTATTGCGCAAGTCCACCCAATCCAGATGAGGCAAGCGTGCAAGACCTTTGGGCAATTCGGTGGCGCGGGTGTCGCGCAGGGACAAGGCACGCAAGTCGAACAGCTTGCCAACATCCGGGGTCGCCCCCAACGGGTTACCGCTCAAGTTCAGTTGCTGCAGGGTGCGCAACTGGCCGAGTTTCGCCAGGGTGTGCTCGGTCAATTTGATCTGGTTGCCTGCCAGGCTCAACCGGGCCAGTTTGGGCATATGCGACAGCACTTCCGGCAGCCGGGTGAGTGTGTTGTTGTCGAGTTCCAGCGATTCGACCTGTTTGAAGGCCTTGAGGAAATAAGCGAGGTCGTCGTCCTGCGCCATGTTTTTCAGCGACAACCGCTGTATATGATCGAAACTCAACCCGGGCGGTAAGGTCGGCAGTTTGCCCACCCGCATGCCGTCGAGATTCAGGACGCAGACTGATTTTCCACGCTCATCGGTCGCCAGATAAATCCGCCGAAATCCGTCCTCGATCTGCTCTGCGGCCCACTTGCGGCTTCGCCGCAGTTCACGCAGGTCGCCGCCCACAGCTTTCATGGCGTCCTGATCCTCACTCCATTTTTCCAGCACTTCGCGCAGATGTGCACGATCGGTCAGCAACGCTTGTACCCGGGTGGCGCGGGTCAGCACGTCACTGCCCAAGCCATCGATAAACTCACTGGCCCGGGTTTCAGAAAATCGTGGATAGAGCTTTCTGACCTTGCGCAGTAACGCGCGGGGATGGCTCGGCGTTGCTGGCGTTTGATCGGCCTGAAGACAGGCGGGCTCAACCACCAGCGGTTCAAGTTTGCCGTCGCGCAAGATCTGCGCACTGGCTTCACGCTCATCCAGTGCGACATTCAGCAATTCACTGCGCAGCCGTGCACTGTCGGCGTCAACCGGATCGGGAAAACCGGCGGCGAGTCGCTGGCGCGGCGGCAGCGCCTTGAGAATGCCGGCATAGAGGCTGTCGGGGCCCGCCGCGACGCGTCCGAGGGATTTACCGTCACCGGCGAACACTTCATAACCACCGTTGGATTTGACCAGCGTGCACGTATTCGAAGGCGTCGCCGACGCCTCTCCGATGGCTTCAAGCACCGGCCCGGTCAGCGTCTTCTCACGCACCGTCAGACGCAGGGCCGGGTCCCAGCCGCGCAAACGGGGCAACAACTGGATGGCCAGTTTTTCGCTATCGGCATTGGCAATCTGCGGCAGGTGAAACCCGCTCAACGCCCGATCCAGGCGCACCGCAGCGCTGGCATCGCGGACCTTTGCGCCAGGCCCAAGGGCACCCGCCCGGTGGCGCGCAGATGCACACGCTCGACGCTCGGCGCCTGGTCGATCAGGCGCTGAGCGTAACGCGCAGGAAGCTCGGCAAACACGCTGCGCAATTGCTTCACCTCGTCGACCTCAGTCTGGTCATAGCGTTGATACATGCGTTCGAAAACCGCTCCGCGATCGGCCTTGAATGCCGCGCCCAGCTTCTTCGCCAGCGCCTGGCTTTCGCCGCCGGCATTGACTTTACTGCCCAGCAACGTATCGACCTCCTTCTGATACAGGCCGTCGATCACCGTCTGCAGCAACTGCCCGGAATCCAGCTGGTCCTGGCTGACCACCACGCTGAGCGTGTCGTCAGGGATGGCGGGCGCGGGATACCTGGCACTGACGGCTCCCTCGCTATCGTTGACCTCGATGTAGCGGTCCGTCGGCCAGCCCGGCAACTTCGGCAAGCCGTGCAGCTGTTCCTGCACGGGCTGACCCGAGTGAATTTCACCGGTGCCCAGCTCGCGCATGAGCTGGCTTAACTCGCGCTCGATGCGCAGGCGTTCGACGGTGTCGCGCAAACGCACAGGCAACGCGAGGTTGTCGACAAAGGCGCGCTGCAATTGCTCGTGGCTGACGTCGCTGAGTCGGCGCATCGTCTCCAGATCGCTGTCGACGAACTCGCTCAGATGCGGGTCCATGCGCTTGAGGGTATAGGGCGTGCTGGTCCACTGTTCGGGATGTTCAGTCGTCAGGCGCCACCCGCCCTCGACATGGCGCTCCAGCTCAGGCGCGTAGGCTTGCGAGCGATGGGGATGGTCGAGGCGCCAGCGCTGGGTCTGCGCATCGATAGCGCCGGAGACGATCCGATGGTCGACGCGGCCGACGATCTTGTCGCGGATCTCGTACATCTCCTCGGAGTCGGCGGCCACAGTGAAACCTTCCGGCAGCCGATGCTCATATGTCGCGAAATCAGGCTTCCACAGCCGTGCTTTTCCGGCCGGATGGGTAATCGCGGTGAACTGCGCGAAAAACTCCGGATGGGTACTGACCAGCTTGCGTCCCAGCAACCCCACTGCTTTCTGCCCACCGGCAAACAACCCCATCAAAGCAATGTTTTCCGCCACGCTGAACAGATGCGAAAGAGCCGCCTGCTGATCGCCCCGGCGCCAATCCTCGACGCCTTCGTAAACCTCGGCGAGCAATTGCCCAGCCGCGACGCCCATCATCAATTGGCCGATGACCGGCACGAAAAAGCCCGCCACCGTCGCAATCGTCACGCCCAGTTCAAGAAAATCGAGCAGACGCTTATCCCGCACATCCTCATCGATATCAGCGGTCGGCACAGCCAGTTTGCGCGCATCGATCTGCAGCTTGCCGACGTGGCTCTGCACCATGAACTCGAACAACGGCACGCTGATCGGCAACTGCCGGATGTGCCCCAGATCGGCAGTGCTGGCGAAGGTCTTGAAGAAGTCTGCCTTGTCATCTTCATCAAGGCTGTTGGCGAAGTAGTCCTTGTAGCTTTTCACGCTCAGCTGCTGCGTGAGGTACTGCTTGAACGCGGTAAAACTGGCGTATTCGTACAGCGGCCGTTCGGGCTCGCCGGGCATGTACACCAGGCACCACTCGTCCGGGTACAACTCGACCGACCGCACGGAAAACACCACAACGCCCCAGATGCAACTGTCGAGGATTTCGATGCCTTGCAAGATCATGGGTTTTTGCCCGTAGCGCAGGCTTTGCGCGGACGGTTTGCCGTCCGCGGCCGCCAATTGCTGGAGCATCCGCACGCCCTCCGGCGTGATGTGCGACCTGAGCCCGGCCAGATGCATATCCAGTTGCAGCAGGCTTTTTTCATCGTGGCGATGTCGCGGGTCATGCTGCTGGTCGCGACGACCTTGCCGTCGCTTTCGGTGATGCCGAACACCTGCTGAAAGTGTTCCTGATAGCGCTTGCCCAGATCCAGTTCACGACAGAATTTGGCGAACGCCGCCGGGGTCAAGCCGTCCACACCTGACGGCGCACTGTTCACCCGCACCAGACTGCCCACGGGAAAACTGTCGCCCTCCTCGTCTTCGCTGAAATTCTGCATGGCGGCCTGCAGCAGCGTCTGGGTGGCATGCGGGACGGTTTCAATGCCCTTGTTGTCGGTCGATGTCGGCGTACAACCACAATCGGGTCCCGGCAGACTCAGCAGATCCTGTTCGACATCAAACACCGCCGGCCATTTGTCTTTCAGCGCACGGGTCAATTCAGTGATGCAGAAGGTGTTCAGGGGTTTGAGCTGGAGCAGATCCTTTTCAACCTTGAGCTGAACGGCATGCAGGTCACGCACGGTCTGATCAAGTGCAGCCAGGGTGTCAATCGAGCTTTTCAGGAGTATCTCGGGCAGGCACTTTTGCAGTGCCTGGGCGCTCTCCAGATCGCCAGTGGCTTCGAGCAAGACGCCGAGAATTTCGTTCTGTGTTGGCGCCCGTGGTTCGGTTTTGTTTTGAGTAGTCGTCATCGCAATAGTCCTTTATTGCAGGTATGAGCCATTGACCTTATCGATTTAAAACAAAACGGCAAACATAAAAACTGATCATTTTCACTGGCATTGCAACAGGCACACTTCCTCGATAAATGTGCGGTACATAGGTATATCAAACGTTCAAAATTCAGCTGAACCTTGCCCCTAAACCATTCATTAATGGCGTTATTTTTTCGCACTCAATGCGCCTAATATCAAGTTTCCTTTCCGATACGAGACTTCCCGCATGACTTCATCAATGGAGAATTCATTTACCACTCCGCCAAACAACGAGCCGCTCAACGGAGTATTCAACAGGATCAATGATTGGGACAAAGCCAAAACCATCGAAAAATGTATAACCGACAAACTGCCCAACGCCGAAAAAACAAGAATCGATGCGTATCGCTCTGCACTTGAAAAGTTTCTTCCTTACCGAACTTATTTCGAAAACCTGCTAACCAACATTGATCATCCCGCTGTTTTTTGCCGAAGAAAGCTTCAGGAAGAACTGCGTAAAACGTACGGAACTCAATTCAGGGTGGGGGATAAAATCAGACTCAAGCCCAAGGCCTCCTCGAAGAGAGGCAAGCATGTCTACACCCTGCTGCAGGCGGCCATGCTGAACTTCAGCAACGCAGAAGCCGCCGTTGATTATTTCTCCACCGATAGCGAAACGTTAGCCGATTTGTCAGACGCGCCAGCCGAAGGCCCTACAGACAGCAAGATCACTGCGCATTCATTCGCTGCCCTGAGTCGCAATCTGGACCTGGGTAACGAGTACCAGAAATACGTCAGCCATATACTCCGCGTTTCCAGTGTCCGGTTACATGCCGAGCAACTTGCCAGACTCGACATGAAGCTGGCGGCGTACACCCAATACTTCAACGATGCTATTCATCAGTCTGCGCTGCTCATGCTAACCCAACTTGTGGATGGCCACGAAGACATACTTAACGGCAGCACATTCAACAACTCGCCTGTCCAGCTCTATTCAGTACAACTTTTTCGCAAATATGTTGTAGACGCAGTACTCATCGTGTGTCGACTGACAAATGAGTCAACGAAGGATCGCTACTTTTTATATGTGCCTGAAGACCCGGGTTCGATTTTCTACCAGGATGATGACGAGGACAACTGCAGAATCAGACTGGCCGCCAACATGATTGGCCTGACGTCCCTCCGCGAGTTATTCGCATCTGGCTTGAACCAGAGCGATCAAGAAGAGTTTCTAAAGAAAAATCTCCACGACATTTCGATTACCGAGGACATAAGCTTTACCCCGTTAACTCAGGGACTGTTCAACTACCTATTTACCAGGAAAGTGAACAAGTTCTTCTCCGACGCCAAACGAGTGGCGGTTCCCAAAGCAGACATTGACCAGTCAATCCACAGCAACCGTCGTGAAAATACCGTGCTGCAACAACGCCCACCGCTGTCCGAGACGGTGCTGTATGACTTCAGCCAGCGCATCCGCCGAAGTGCGGTGGATGCATTGCTAAGCGAAGTATTTACCGGTGTAGAAGACTGGTCCTGCAGCAATAAGCATACGGCGCTCAACAAGCTGTTGGATATCAAGGAAACATTGGCGTCCGAAGAAGTTTGCGACTCAAGCTGCACTGCAAAAAACGTGTTGGCGGACTACTTCAAAGAGTTCGAGATAGAAGATCACGCCAATGCCCACAAAAACAGTGATCTGCTGTGGAGGCGCGCGCTGGCCGGGTACGAACAACGCGCTCAAGTCGAAAACCGGGTCAAGGATCTGGCCGGTTCCGATCAAGATGACCACCGGGTGCTCAACTTCAATGGAATGCATTTCATCAGGATTGACGGACGGATCTATGAGGTTGAGCGCAACCCTCTGGCCTGGCGCATTCGCCATCCGTTAACTGGCAGTGCATATCGCCCACCCGTGGTGTATTCGCCTGGCAGTGGCTGGAGTTTGCAGCACAAGCAAGCTGTGACTCGGCGCCCGGAATGATCCGATAAAGGTCTGGGCGCAGCGACACCGCCAGCGGTCTTATAACTTATCGATCTAAAACTCCTGAATTTCACACGGGTCAGTTTCTGAGTACCGGCCATGTCGGCCACTGAAGAAATACCCTCCCCAACGGAAAAACCGGTAAGGACTATATGTGCGGATTAGCTGGCGAGTTACGTTTTGATCATCAACCTGCAGACCTTGCAGCCATTGAGCGAATCACCCATCACCTGGCCCCTCGCGGCCCCGACGCGTGGGGCTTCCATGCCCAAGGGCCGATTGCCCTGGGTCATCGACGCCTGAAAATCATGGACCTGTCGGATGGCTCGGCGCAGCCGATGATCGACAGTCAACTGGGCCTTTCGCTAGCCTTTAACGGCGCGATCTACAACTTTCCGGAACTGCGTGCAGAGCTCGAAGCGCTGGGGTACGCCTTCTATTCCGGTGGTGACACCGAAGTGCTGCTCAAGGGTTATCACGCCTGGGGCGAAGCGCTGCTGCCAAAGCTCAACGGCATGTTTGCCTTCGCCATTTGGGAACGCGACGCCAAGCGCCTGTTCATCGCCCGTGACCGTCTCGGCGTGAAGCCGCTGTACCTGTCGCGTACCGGTCAGCGCCTGCGCTTTGCGTCGGCGCTGCCGGCACTGCTGAAGGGTGGCGACATCAACCCGATCCTCGATCCGGTAGCGCTCAACCACTACTTGAACTTCCACGCTGTGGTGCCCGCGCCGCGCACGTTGCTGGCCGGTATCGAAAAGCTGCCGCCAGCGACCTGGATGCGTGTTGAAGCCGATGGCACCACCGAACAGAAAACCTGGTGGACCCTGCCCTACGGCCCACACGAGGACGAGAAAAATCTGACCCTCGAAGACTGGGTCGACCGCGTCCTCGACAGCACCCGCGAAGCGGTGGCGATTCGTCAACGCGCGGCAGTGGACGTTGGCGTGCTGCTCTCCGGCGGTGTCGATTCGAGCATGCTCGTCGGCTTGCTGCGTGAAGTCGGCGTGGAGAACCTGTCGACCTTTTCCATCGGCTTTCAGGATGCCGGTGGCGAGCGCGGCGACGAATTCCAGTATTCGGATCTGATCGCCAAGCATTACGGCACGCAGCACCATCAATTGCGCATCGACGAAAAAGAGATCATCGAGCAGTTGCCCGCCGCGTTCCGCGCGATGAGCGAACCAATGGTCAGCCACGACTGCATCGCGTTCTATTTGCTGTCGCGTGAAGTGGCCAAGCACTGCAAGGTGGTACAGAGCGGCCAGGGCGCCGATGAGCTGTTCGCCGGTTATCACTGGTATCCGCAAGTCGATGGCGCGGCCGATCCTTACACGGCCTACCGCAACGCATTTTTTGACCGCAGCTATGACGATTACGCTGCCACCGTACAGCCAAAATGGCTGACCGCTCATGACGCCGCCGGCGACTTCGTGAAGGAACATTTCGCACAGCCCGGTGCCGACGCAGCGGTGGACAAAGCCCTGCGTCTGGACAGCACAGTGATGCTGGTCGACGACCCGGTCAAACGCGTCGACAACATGACCATGGCCTGGGGCCTTGAAGCACGTACGCCGTTTCTCGATTACCGACTGGTAGAACTGTCTGCCCGCGTACCGGGCAAATTCAAGCTGCCCGACGGCGGCAAGCAAGTGTTGAAAGAAGCCGCGCGTCGAGTCATCCCCAGCGAAGTGATCGACCGCAAGAAAGGTTACTTCCCGGTGCCTGGTCTCAAGCATTTGCAGGGCGATACGCTGAACTGGGTGCGCGAACTGCTGCTCGATCCGAGCCAGGATCGCGGCCTGTTCAACCCAGCGATGCTCTATAAATTGCTGACCGATCCGCAGGGCCAACTGACGCCATTGCGCGGCTCGAAACTGTGGCAACTGGCGGCCCTGAACCTGTGGCTCAGTGAACAAGGAATCTGATCGATGAAACCCCATGCCACGGCCATCAACCAACGCCTGATCCGCGGTCAGACACCGTCCTATGAACGCTTGCAGGCGCGTTTGGCCGAAGACGGCAGCGCACTGGCTGCCGATCCTATCGCCGTACATTGCGGTTGGGGCCGGTTGCTGATCGGCCACACCTTTCCCGACCCGGCCTCACTGGCCCGGGAACTGCTTAACGAGCAGCCCGGCGAGCGTGATATCGCCCTGTACGTCGCCGCGCCGCAGCAGATTCTCGGGCTGGAGCCGACGCAACTGTTTCTCGACCCGTCCGATACCTTGCGCCTGTGGTTCAGCGACTACCGTCAGGCCACCCGGGTTTTTCGCGGCTTCCGTATCCGCCGCGCACAGAGTGAGGCGGACTGGCAGGCGATCAATCTTCTTTATCAGGCGCGCGGCATGTTGCCGATCGATGCCTCACTGCTGACCCCACATCATCAGGGCGGCCCGGTGTATTGGCTGGCCGAGGACGATGACAGCGGCGCGGTGATCGGCAGCGTCATGGGCCTGAATCATCACAAGGCATTCAACGACCCGGAAAACGGCAGCAGCCTGTGGTGCCTGGCAGTCGATCCGCAATGCTCGCGACCGGGTGTCGGCGAAGTGCTGGTGCGGCACTTGATCGAACACTTCATGAGTCGCGGTTTGAGCTATCTGGATCTGTCGGTTTTGCACGATAACCGTCAGGCCAAAAGCCTTTACGCCAAGCTCGGTTTTCGCAATCTCTCGACCTTTGCGATCAAGCGCAAGAACGGCATCAATCAACCGCTGTTTCTCGGCCCGGGGCCAGAGGCGCAGTTCAATCCGTATGCGCGGATCATCGTTGAGGAGGCTCATCGGCGTGGTATCGATGTGCAAGTGGATGACGCCGACGCCGGGCTGTTTACCCTCAGCCACGGCGGCCGGCGCGTGCGTTGCCGCGAGTCGTTGAGCGATCTGACCAGTGCGATCAGCATGAGTCTGTGTCAGGACAAAAGCCTGACGCACAAGGTGCTGAAAGCCGCAGGTCTACAGCTGCCGTCGCAGCAATTGGCCGGTAATGCTGACGACAATCTGGCGTTTCTCGATGAACATCAACGGGTGGTCGTCAAACCCCTCGACGGTGAGCAGGGCCAAGGCGTGGCGGTGGATCTGCAGAGCATTGAAGAGGTGCAGCAGGCCATTGAATCCGCCCGGCAATTTGACACTCGCGTGCTGCTTGAGAGCTTCCATGAAGGTCTCGACCTGCGGATTGTGGTGATTGGTTTTGAAGTGGTCGCCGCCGCGATTCGCAAGCCGGCAGAAGTGGTCGGTGATGGTCAGCATTCGATTGGCGCGTTGATCGAGGCGCAGAGCCGGCGTCGGCAAGCGGCTACCAGCGGCGAAAGCAAAATCCCGCTGGATCACGAAACCCAGCGCACCTTGCATGCGGCCGGTTACGACTACAGCAGCATTTTGCCGGCCGGCGAGCATTTGTTTGTGCGCCGTACGGCCAATCTGCACACCGGCGGAACGCTGGAAGATGTCACGGCAATTCTGCATCCGACACTGGTCGATGCGGCGGTGCGGGCGGCGCGGGCGCTGGATATTCCGATGGTCGGGCTCGACTTGATGGTGCCAGCGGCGGATCAGCCGGAGTACGTGTTTATCGAGGCCAACGAGCGAGCCGGTCTGGCCAATCATGAGCCGCAGCCGACGGCTGAGCGGTTTGTCGATTTGTTGTTTCCGCACAGTCAGCCGGCTGTTTCTTGAATCCTTGGTGACTGGACTGACGCCTTCGCGAGCAAGCTTTGCTCCTACATGTCATTGCGCTCCCTGTAGGACAGGAGCACAGCTTGTTCGCGAAGGCCGACTCGCATTCACCACACATTTTCCTCATCGAAACCATCGATGTGCTCAACCCATCAGGAGTTTCCATGACCCTTCAAATCCCCGAACCGGATCTGAACTACCTGCAAAAAGTCCTTCTGGAAATGCTCGCCATTCCCAGCCCTACCGGGTTCACCGACACCATCGTGCGCTATGTCGCCGAGCGCCTGGAAGAACTCGGCATCCCGTTTGAAATGACCCGGCGCGGCACCATTCGCGCCACGCTCAAGGGCAAAAAGAACAGCCCGGACCGTGCGGTGTCTGCGCACCTCGACACCATTGGCGCCGCCGTTCGCGCGGTGAAGGACAACGGGCGCCTGACCCTCGCGCCGGTCGGTTGCTGGTCGAGCCGATTTGCCGAGGGCAGTCGCGTCAGCCTCTTTACCGACAACGGCGTGATTCGCGGCAGCGTGTTGCCGTTGATGGCTTCCGGGCATGCATTCAACACGGCGGTGGACGAGATGCCGATCAGTTGGGATCACGTCGAATTGCGCCTGGATGCCTACTGCGCAACCAAAGCCGATTGTGATTCGCTGGGTATCAGCGTCGGTGACGTGGTGGCCTTCGATCCACTGCCGGAATTCACCGAAAGCGGGCACATCAGCGCCCGCCACCTCGATGACAAGGCGGGCGTTGCCGCGTTGCTGGCGTCGCTGAAAGCCATCGTCGACAGCGGCCAGGAATTGATGATCGACTGCCATCCGCTGTTCACCATTACCGAAGAAACCGGCAGTGGCGCCGCTGCAGCGTTGCCGTGGGACGTCAGTGAATTTGTCGGCATCGACATTGCGCCAGTGGCGCCGGGGCAGCATTCCAGCGAACACGCGGTGAGCGTGGCGATGCAGGATTCCGGCGGCCCGTATGACTATCACTTGTCGCGACATTTGCTGCGGTTGGCCAGTGACAACGAGCTACCGGTGCGCCGCGACCTGTTCCGCTATTACTTCAGCGACGCGCACTCGGCAGTGACGGCCGGCCACGACATTCGTACGGCGCTGCTGGCGTTTGGTTGTGATGCGACGCACGGCTATGAGCGCACGCACATCGACAGTCTGGCGGCGCTGAGTCGCTTGCTTGGCGCCTACATCTTGAGTCCGCCGGTGTTTGCCAGCGATGCGGCGCCAGCGAATGCATCGCTCGATCGCTTCAGTCATCAGATCGAGCATGACACGCAGATGGAAAGCGATACGCGGGTGCCGTCGGTGGACAGTCTGGTGGGGCAGCGTTCGGACAGTTAAATCATTGTTGGCAGAACCATCGCCTTCGCGAGCAGGCTCGCTCCCACAGGGAAACGCATTACAAATGTGGGAGCGAGCCTGCTCGCGAAGGGGCCAGATCAAGCAACACAAAACTGGCAGGCAACCGGCAATCGCCGTAGCATCCCGACATTGATTCAGCCGAGGTGCCCATGCTCATTCCCTACGACGCTCTTGAAGTCGACACCCTCACCCGTCTCATCGAAGATTTCGTCACCCGCGACGGTACCGACAACGGTGATGACACGCCGCTGGAAACCCGCGTGCTGCGCGTGCGCCAGGCACTGACCAAGGGCCAGGCACTGATCGTCTTCGATCCGGAAAGCGAGCAGTGCCAGTTGATGCTCAAGCACGACGTGCCCAAGCACCTTTTCGACTGAAACCTTCAGCGCGCTTTTTCCGCAGCCTGCTTGCGCTGGATCCGGTCATAGACCTCCGAGCGATGAACATTGACCTTCTGTGGCGCGTCGACGCCAAAGCGCACGCTGGAACCGTTGACTGACAAAACGCGCAGGGAAATGTCGTCACCGATGGAAATCAACTCACCAACAACACGGCTGAGTACAAGCATGAGGTTCGTCCTTCAGGGTTAGCAAACCCTGAAGATGCGCGGCTTGCCGGCGCGCCACAATGCACGGCCGGCAAATCAGTCTTGCCTTACACCTTCGCCAGCATTGAGCTGTCAGACGCTTCCCACAAAACCATCGATTCAGGCCGCAGAGAAGCGCGGCCCGAACAGAATCACGCTGGCGCCGATCACGCACAACGCCACGCCGATCCAATCCGAACCCAGCGGACGCACGCGCTCCACCACCGCCAGCCAGCCGATCGAAGCAACGATATAAATGCCACCGTAAGCGGCATAAGCGCGGCCGGCGTAAGCCGCTTCGACACGCGTCAGCAACAGCGCGAACAGGGTCAGGCTGAGCAGTGCCGGAATTACCCACAACGCACTTTTGCCCTGGCGCAACCACATATAGAAGGCGAAACAACCGGCGATTTCAAACAACGCCGCGAGGAAGAACCACAAATAATTAAGCATGCACACATCTCGGCAAGGTGACCCAGGCGGCCACCCTAACGAGGCGAGCACCAACGGGCAAGGTCAGCCGTTGTTCTGTTTGGCCTTGGCGCGCATTTTCTCGGCCATCGACGTCATTTCGTTATAGAGCAGTTGCGGGTTCTTCTGCTTGATCGCCCAGGCCATGCGCCCTTGTTCGTGGGGAAGGATCATGAATTCACCGGCGGCTACTTGCTGATAAATGTAGTCGGCGATGTCGGCGGCGGTGATCGGCGAACTTTCCAGCAACTTGCCAACTTGCGCTTTCATGGCCGGAGTCGGGCCACGGAAGGAATCGAGCAAGTTGGTCTGGAAGAAGGACGGGCAGACCACGTGCACGCCAACTTCCTGCTGCGCCAGTTCGATCAGCAAGCTTTCCGAGAGCGCAACCACGCCAGCCTTGGCCACGTTGTAGTTACTCATTGCCGGGCCTTGCATCAGTGCGGCCATGGAGGCGATGTTGATGATCTTGCCTTTGCTTTGTTCCAACAGCGGCAGGAACGCTTTGCAGCCCTTGACCACGCCCATCAGGTTGATTGCGATCTGCCAGTCCCAATCTTCCAGCGACAGCTCGCTGAAGAAACCGCCCGAGGCCACGCCAGCGTTGTTGACGATGATGTCGATGCCGCCGAGCTTCTCTTCACAGGCCTGGGCGAAGGCCGTGAGCTGGCTGTAATCGCGCACATCGCAGCGCTGGATGAAACCGTCGCCGCCCGCCTCGCGAACCTGTTTCAGGGTTTCCTGCAAGCCGGGTTCGCTGACGTCGGACAAGGCCAGCTGCCAGCCTTCACGTGCCCAGCGCAGTGCGATTTCGCGGCCCAAACCCGAGCCCGCGCCAGTGATCATCATGCGATTTTGCATAGCAGACAGCCTTGTTGTTCCGGGGAAGATGCGCGGAGTGTAGCGAAGGTTCTGCGCGCGCCCACGCTCCATCAAGTTGCTGAATGGAGGATCAAAAGATCGCCGCCTGCGGCAGTCCCTACACCGATTCACGCAGGCACTGTCGCAGGCTGCGATCTTTTGATCTTGCGCTTCAAACGAAATAAGCGAGCAATCCAAATACATTAAAAAAACATTGAATTTTCTTTCATTCGCACCGGTCGGATTTTGTAAGCCGTCTGGAAATTACTTACTCTCCAGCCGCCCTTTGAACACCAAGACTTCTCGAACTCTCTCAACAAGGAAATCGACATGGGCACAATTCTTATCATTATCCTGATCCTGTTGCTGATCGGTGGTCTGCCGGTCTTCCCGCACTCCAGAAGTTGGGGCTATGGTCCGTCGGGCATTATTGGTGTGGTGCTGGTCGTGCTGTTGGTGCTGTTGCTACTTGGCCGGATATAACGATCTAAGCCGCAAAAAAAAGAGGCCCTTTTCAGGGCCTCTTTTTTATCGCGCGGAGTTTATTGCACGAGCAATCAGTCCGGCTTGCCGTTAATCACACCGGCGGTGTTGTCCATCAGACTCTTGGTCGCTGTTTGCAGGAACGCCTCAAGCTTGAGTTTCAACTCGGCGGTGCGCGGAGCATCAGGAATGATCTCGGCACTTGGGTTGGCGCCCAACTGGTACTGATAGATCTTCGGTGCCATTTCTTTCTCTTTCGGCAGCACGAGAATCTGGTCAGCGGTGACGATCGCAGTGGTCTGCTCGCTGCCCGACGGCTTGATCACACCGAAACCGGTGTCGCCTTCCGGCAGGTTGAGCAGGTCACGGCCCCAGCACTGATGACGCACTTCGCCACCGAGACGACCCATGATGGTCGGCACGATGTCGATCTGCGTACCCACGGTGTGGTCACGGGTGCCGAACTTGTCCTGGATGCCCGGCGCGATCATCAGCATCGGCACGTTGAAGCGACCCAGGTCCATTTCGGTGATCTGGCGCTCGTTGCCGAAACCGTGGTCGCCGACGATGACAAACAGGGTCTCCTTGAAGTACGGCTCTTTACGCGCCTTCTCGAAGAACTGGCCCAGCGCCCAGTCGGAGTAGCGCATGGCGGTCAGGTGTTCGTTGAGGCTGCCACGATCGGTTACGCGCTCGACCGGCAATGGCGTCGGCAAGGCATACGGCGTGTGGTTCGACAGGGTTTGCAACAAGGCGTAGAACGGCTTGCCGTTTTCCCGTGCCTTCAGCTCGACCAGACCGCGGTCGAACATGTCCTGGTCGGACACGCCCCAGGTCGGATCGGAGAACACCGGGTTGACGAAGTCGTTACGGCCAACGAAGTTGGTCATGCCCTGGTTGCTGAAGAAGCCCGACTGGTTGTCCCAGGCGAAGTCGCCGTTATAGACGTAGACGTCGTCATACTTGCGTGCGCTGAGCAACTGCGGCAGACCCGACAGCTTGTGGCTGCCTTCCGGTGTCTGCATCAGGTATTCGAAACCCGGCAGGTTAGGGAAGCACGCCATGGTGGCGAACATGCCCTGGTGGGTATGCGTGCCGTTGGAGAAGAAGCGGTCGAACAGCAGGCCTTCTTTCGACAATTTGTCCAGATACGGCGTGATGTTGCCCGGCGCGCCCAAGGCACCGACGGAGTGACCGGCCATGCTCTCCATGAGGATCACGACAACGTTCTTGATCGGCAGGGTTTTGTCGGCGGGTGGCGTGTAATCACGGCGCACGGCAGCGATGTCAGCGTCGACCAGTTTGTCGTCCGGCATCACCAGCATCTCGCGTACCACTTTCTGCGCCTGTTCTTGCGGCAGTGTGGCTTTCCAGATGTTGTCGCGGTCTTCGCCCATGCGGTCCTTGGCAGCCGCGATCAGCGACAGCGTGCCGTTGAGGCCGAGCTGGTTGGCGAAGTTCGATTCGGTGGTGTAGACGTCCCCCCAACGCAGCGGTGGGCCCTGACGCAGGGTGCCACGGGCGGCGACCACGCAGATCAGCAGGCAAACCACGAATACCCCGAGGCGCGCATACCACGGCGCGATCTGACGCGTGCCGACGCTGCCACCACTGAAAGGCCCGCGCGGACGCGTGGCGCGGTCGGCACCTTTGAATGCCAGGGTCAGAATGACCGTGCCGATGACCCACGCCAGCAGATAGCGCACCACCGGGAAACCGTACCAGAGCATGCTCATCACGGTTTTCGGGTCTTCTTTCACGTACTGGAACACCAGGCCGTTAAGGCGCTGGTGGAACTCGCGGTAGAAGTCCATCTCCATCAGGCCGAGGAACAGCGCGATGCTCGAAGCGACGGTGAGCCACAGACGGAAAAAGCCGCGCGCGGCCATGGCACGGGCGCTGAACAGCGCCAGCACCAGCGGAATGCACACGTAGACCACCAGGCGCAGGTCGAAACGCAGGCCGTTGGCGAAGGCTTCGAGGAAGGTCGAGGCCGGGGTGTCGAGGATCATCTCGCGGTTGTAGACCAGCAGCGCGAGGCGCAGCACGGAAAACATCACCATCATGACCAGCGCACAAAGCAGCGTGTAGGCCAGATGCGATTTGACGGTCGGTTGCAGCAGGCGACTGGAAGATCGCTGCTGATTCAGGGCGTCCGGGTTTGCCATGTCGTTTTAGGACCCATTGGAAGTTGAAGTTGCAAAAAATACAGCGGCGCCATGCCCTCTATTGGTCATTCCAGACCCCGGGGCGTGCGCGGTGCGCAAATGTTGCACGATCACCCGCACCATTGCCATTGATTACTGCCCTGCTGTCAGACACTTTCATTCAAAGCCGGAACAGCGTGTAAACAGTGCGGGCGGATTGTCTTGAACGCTTTGTGAAAATTTCGTTCAACGCATATCTGGAAACACAATATAGATACAAAACAAAACGCCCCGAATCGATCGGGGCGTTTTTGTGCAAAGCGTTGCTTACTTCTCGGCGCGCTCTTTCAAAGCTTTGAGGGTGTTGAACGGCGCATCCACCACGAACTTGTTGGCCACCATCGCCGGCACGCTGCCGCCTGGCTCAGTGTGCACTTGATAGGTCACTTCGACCTGATCACCTTTTGGTACGAACTTCCAGAAACCTTTGACCTGTGCCACACGGATAAAACCTTTCTCTTCCGGAAGGTACTTCGGCACGCCTTCAAGGTTACGGGTCAGGCTGCCATCAGCGCCTTCAACGGTGGTGACGTGCAGCACCGAGTCACGCGGCGTGACCGGCCACGGCGTGTTGAACTGGGTGTAGGTCCAGCTCTGGTCGCCTTCGTGCTTGAGCAGCTTCTGGGTTTTGCACTCGTGAATCCAGGCGCAGGCGCCGGAAACGTCTTCTTGCAGTGCGCGCAGTTTGGCAACGGTGGTCTTCATCAGCGCGACACCCTGATAGGACTTGTAGTCCGAACCCGGCACTTCACTCAGAGAAACCTTGATGCCCTCTTCGTTCTTGGCGACCTTCCAGTCTTCCGCCTGAGCAACCGACGTAGCCAGCACAGCCGTCAAACCACACAACACAGCGATACGATGCAGCGAACCCATAGTCTTATTCCTTATTGTTGAAGTTCCGTTCGTTTGACACATCACGCCGCCGTCATTTGCTCCCACCAGCCGATCAGTCTGATCGCTTCTTCCGAACTGCTGCCGCAGACTTCGATGTCGGCAGAGAAGCCGGAACAGACTGCCGGGCGCTCCGGGCGGCCAAAAATGCTGCACAGGTTTTCGACCGAAAGTTGCACGCAACGTTCGCCGGCAGGTTTGCCCTGGGGCATGCCGGGAATCGGTGAGCTGATGGAAGGGGCAATGCAGCAAGCGCCACAGCCTTCACGGCATTTCATGACGAACAAATCCTCGCGACGGGCGATGTGTAAAAGAGACGCGGAACAGAGTAACCGCTAAAACGGCTGTTTAAAATTCCCTGAACCGGGGTTTTTACCGATAAGTGAATGTGACTGACCAGTCTCCGACAAAGCGTCTGGTCTGCGGGTCACAGACGGATGGTATTTACTGTTTGAATTCGAAATCCAACGCTGCGCCTTCCACTTCGCGGCGCTCATCGTTGCGCAGTTGCAACTGCATTTCGTTGCTGAGCAGACGGCCGTTAAGTTGGAAACCGCTATTTTTTTCGCCGAACATCTGCGGCAGGATTGGCTCGCGCTTAGGCAGGTCAATGGTTCCCTTGGGCTTCAGTTCTTGAACCATGTCCCTGGGCAGGCTGAGATCGAGTTTGGCCGCTGGTAATTTGGTTTTCGCCACTTCACTGGCGGGTTTCGACTTGGCAGCTATCGGTGGGCGTTTCTTGACGATTTTCTGTTGGGGCTTCTTGGCGGGCACTGCTTTTTTCACAGCCACCGATTTTTTCGCTGTACTGGTGGCGGCCGGTTTTTCCTGAACCGTGGCCGCCACAACAGCAGGCGCATGACCGATCATCAGCAAGCACAGCAAAACCCAGGTGGCAGGAAAAATCGCTTTCATGGACCCAACGAGTCTGACGGCAGAGGGCCATATGCTCGCTTGTTGGACGTCACAAGACAAGCGCGACCCTTCGTTCGTTCAGAATCCGCCAGCCGTTTCCTGACACAATTGCGTCGCCAGCAACCCCAGCGTCATCAACGCCCGCTCGGCCTCGCGGTTCCACGGAATGCCGCAATTCAGGCGGATACAGTGGTTGAACTGCTCGGTATTACTGAAGATCAGTCCCGGTGCAATGCTGATGCCCTGCTGCAATGCGCGAACATGCAATTCCTGGGTATTGACCCTCCCCGGCAGACTCACCCAAAGGATGAAACCGCCTGTGGGCCGGGTCATTTGCGTGCCTTCGGGGAAGTACTGCTGCACGGCCAACTGGAAGGCGCTGAGATTTTTTCGGTATTCCTGGCGGATGTACCGTAAATGCCGGTCATAACCGCCGTTTTCCAGATAAGCGGCAATCGCCATCTGCGTAACGCTGCACGCCGAGTGCGTGGTGAACGTCTGCAAGCGCTGGATTTCCTGCTGATACTTGCCGGCGATCATCCAGCCGATGCGCACACCGGGCGACAAGGTCTTGGAGAAGCTCGAGCAATAGATCACCCGGTCCAGACGGTCGTAGGCTTTCAGCGCCTTGGTGCGCCCCTGCTCAAACATGAGTTCGCCATAAATATCGTCTTCGACGATCTGAATATCGAAATCCGAGGCTAGCCGCAGCAGCTGTTTCTGCCGCTCTTCAGGCATGGTGCCGCCCAGCGGATTGCTCAGGCGCGTGGTCAGCACCAGCGCCTTGATCGACCATTGGTTGGCCGCCAGTTGCAGCGCTTCGAGGCTCATGCCGGTGGCAGGATCGCTGGGAATTTCAATGACTTTCAGGCCCAGCAGATCGGCCAGCTGCAGGAGGCCATAGTAAGTTGGCGATTCTGCGGCAATCAGATCGCCCGGACGGGTAAGCACCCGCAACGACATTTGCAGGGCATCGACACATCCATGGGTGATCACCACCTCCGACGGATCGACTACCACGCCAGCGTCGCGCATGCGGATCGCCACTTGCCGGCGCAGCGGTTCAAAACCGGGACTGAACATGTAGCTGAATGCGCGCGGGCTATGGAATCGGGTGACTTTGGCCAGTTGCTGGTGCAACGCGCGCACTGGCAAGTAATCGACGCTGGGCACCGCTGCGCCCAACGGGAACACGCCTTCGCGGCGCGACTCGACCAGTACCTGCTGAATGATACTGCTGCGCGTGACCAGCCCCGGTCGCTCGACCCGGGCGATGTCCGGCGTCGGTGCGGTCAGCGCGGGCGTCTGGTGTACGTAGTAACCGGACTGTGGCCGTGCGCGAATCAGCCCCTGATCTTCGAGGTTGGCATAAGCCTGCAATACCGTCGCATGGCTGACGTTGAGCTGCGAACTCATCTTGCGTACCGAAGGCACGCGTTCCCCCGGTTGATAGACACCACGGCGAATGTCTTCGGCCAGTTGCTGAGCAATACGTTGGTAGAGCAAGAGATTGGTCATGACGCAGCACTCGATTTCACGGGCATTTTATTCTTGTGTGAAACAATACCGGAACAGTTTAGAAGTGTACTGGGACAGTTGCCACTTTAGTCGACCATACAGTGCGGTGTCTGCCCCCGACTGTACTGATTTGCGAGCCATTCGACAGACGTAAAAAAGCCCGGTACTGCATGACAGTCCGGGCTTTCCAGAGACGCAACCCTTAGCGGGCGGCGCCGAGCTGGCCTTTTTCGTCGGAGAAGACGATTTCCACCCGACGGTTCTGTGCCCGCCCGCGCTCGGAAGCGTTGGCGTCCACCGGGTATTCGTCGCCGTAGCCTTCGACTTGAATGCGTTTGTCCTCGATACCCAGATCCATCAGCACGTCAGCCACGGCTTGGGCGCGATCGCGAGACAGTTTGAGGTTCTCCTGCTTGCCGCCAGTACTGTCGGTGTAACCCTCGATACGCACCACGCGTTTCGGGTTCAGTTGCAGGAACTGCACAATCTTCAGCACTACACGGTTGGCGGAGTTTTTCAGCTCGGCCTCGCCGGTATCAAACAACACGTCGCCGAGGGTCATCACCAGACCCCGGTCGGTCTGCGTGGTGGCCAGCGCAACGATCTGCTCTTCCAGCCACTTGCCCTGTTGCTGCACGCTCAGCAGTTTCGATTCCCGCAGGGCCAGTTGCAGGCGCTGACGCTCCAATTCGAGCTTGGCGATGCGTTCTTCGTTGAGCACCTGATTGGTGTGCTCGCGGGCGATTTCGCTGTAGCGCTGGCTCAGGTAGGCGTAATGCACCACGTCCGAACCGCTGCCCCAGTAGGTCGACAGGCGATCGGCACGGGCCAGGGATTCTCCGGCACGGATCACGTCTTTCGGCGCGATGCGCAGCACGTTGGAGTCTTCTTTGACTTTCTGGAAGTCAGCGCCCGCCTCTTGCAGAGCCGATTCGCTGTGTTGACCGGCGCAGCCGTAGAGGCTCGCGCAACCGGCGAGGATCAGTGCACCGATGGCTTTGGACTTGAGGCTCATTGGGCATCTCCCAGTTGCTTGCGCAGACGGACGATGCGGGTGTTGAGCACATTCACCTGTTCTTCACTTTTCTGGGTCAGCACTTTGGCTTCAGCCAAACGTGCATCCAGTTCGGCCTGCTCGGCACGCATGCGCGCATTGCGATAGGACTCGTCAGCCATATTGCCTTTGGCGCGGTCGTACTTGGCTTCGGCCAGTTTCATTTCCGGCACGTCGTCGGCAGTGGCACCGACGGCCTTGGCCTGGGTGATGGCCTGCTCGGTGAGGCGCATTTGTTCATTGGGTGCCGGATCGCTGGCGCAACCGGCCAGGGCCAGAACGGCCACAGCCGCGAAAAGAGGTCGAATACTCACTAAGAATCCCTACTGTTTTGGGGCACTGACAGGTTGTTGCGGTTGTTGCTGCTGCGCCTTCCAGCGTTCGATATTGCGTTGCAGCGCGGCCTCTGTCAGTCCGGACGCGGGCAATTCTGTCATCTTTTTGGCCAACTGTCCGCGCAACCACGGATCGTTGCAGGCTGAGTTGTGGGAAACCGCCAGGAACAGCCCCGGCCGATCAATGGGTTGCTCAAACGCCAGCAGGTCGTTGGTCATCCCCAATGCCTGTGCGGCGGCCATGCCCGAATAGCGACCGGCGAGTACATATTCCACTTCGCCGAGGAGCAATTTCTGCAGAGCCTGGGTAAGGTTTGCTGTACGGGTGAGGGTCAGATTCTGCTCGGCGAAAGTGCCAAATGCCTGGGTAATCCGAGACTTTTCCGACAACGCACCCGCGTGTCCATGGAGGTCTTTGGCCTCGCTGTAGACCAGTGTCGAGCCTTTGCGCGTCCACACCAGATAGTCGTTTTGCAGCAGCGGCGGGTAAATGTAGTCGAGGTTTTCCAGCTCATTAAAAGTCAGCGGCGCGTCGGCCAGCATGTCCATGCGCCCGCTTCGCACTTCATCAAGGGCTTGCGAGCGTTTGCCGGCATAAAGTAATTCGACCTTGATACCGAGGTCTTTGGCCACTTGTTGCAACAGATCAGCGCTGGCTCCGATCAACTGCTTGGGATTTTGTGGATCCTGCCACAGGTAGGGCGGCGCATCCGGGCTGCCAGTGACGACGAGGCGCTCGCACTTGCCGGCGGCCGTGGCCAAACCCGGCAACAAGGCCAACCCCAGCAATACCGAGTAACGCAATCCGCAGCGCAGATCCATGGCAAAACGCTCCCACTCAAATCCGAGACAAAAAAAGCCCGACCAAAAGGTCGGGCTCTTTATAAGTCAGGCTGCTGGATTAGACCAGCTTCTCGAACTCGGGTACCGCTTCGAACAGATCAGCCACGAGACCGTAATCGGCCACCTGGAAGATCGGCGCTTCTTCGTCCTTGTTGATCGCAACGATCACTTTGGAGTCTTTCATGCCGGCCAGGTGCTGGATCGCGCCGGAGATACCGACGGCAATGTACAGCTGAGGCGCAACGATCTTGCCCGTCTGACCGACCTGCATGTCGTTCGGTACGAAACCTGCGTCGACTGCCGCGCGCGAAGCGCCAACAGCAGCGCCCAGCTTGTCGGCCAGAGCGTACAGGTGTTTGAAGTTGTCGCCGTTCTGCATACCGCGGCCGCCGGAAACGACGATCTTGGCAGCAGTCAGCTCTGGACGATCGGACTTGGCCAGCTCTTCGCCAACGAAGCTCGAAGTGCCAGCGTTGTGCGCAGCACCAACCGCTTCAACAGCGGCCGAACCACCTTCAGCAGCAACCGGGTCGAAACCGGTGGCACGCACGGTGATCACTTTGATCGCAGCGGTCGATTGCACGGTAGCAATGGCGTTACCGGCGTAGATCGGACGCTTGAAAGTGTCAGCGCTTTCGACCGAGATGATCTCGGAGATCTGGTCAACGTCCAGCTGAGCGGCAACGCGCGGCAGGATGTTTTTGCCGTTGGAGGTCGCGGCAGCCAGGATGTGGCTGTAACCAGCGCCCAGCTCTGCAACCAGAGGAGCAACGTTTTCCGGCAGCTGATGCGCGTAAGCCGCGTTGTCAGCGTTGAGGACTTTGCTCACGCCAGCGATTTTCGCAGCGGCTTCAGCCACGGCGCCAGCGCCTTGGCCGGCAACCAGAACGTGAATGTCGCCGCCGATTTTGGCTGCGGCAGCCACGGTGTTCAGTGTGGCCGGGGCCAGCACTTTGTTGTCGTGTTCAGCAATAACCAAGATAGTCATTTAGATTACCTTCGCTTCATTCTTGAGTTTTTCAACCAGTTCAGCCACCGACTTGACCTTGATACCCGCGCTGCGTGCTGCCGGCGCTTCGACTTTCAGGGTCTTGTTGGTGGAGGCGGTGGAAACGCCCAAAGCGTCCGGAGTCAGCACTTCGAGAGGCTTCTTCTTGGCTTTCATGATGTTTGGCAGGGACGCATAACGCGGCTCGTTCAAACGCAGGTCGGTGGTGACGATCGCTGGCAGTTTCAGCGAAACGGTTTGCGCGCCGCCGTCGATTTCGCGGGTCACGGCAACGCTGTCACCGGAGACTTCGACTTTCGAAGCGAAAGTGCCCTGACCGTAACCGCTCAATGCAGCGAGCATCTGGCCGGTCTGGTTGTTGTCGCTATCGATCGCCTGTTTACCGAGGATCACCAGCTGAGGCTGTTCCTTATCGACAACAGCTTTCAACAGTTTGGCCACGGCCAGCGAAGTCAGATCTTCAGCGGATTCGACGAGGATGGCACGGTCGGCACCCAGAGCCAGTGCGGTACGCAGCTGCTCCTGAGCGGTGGTCGGGCCGATGGAGACGACGACGATTTCAGTCGCAACACCTTTCTCTTTCAGGCGTACGGCTTCTTCCACTGCGATTTCGCAGAACGGGTTCATCGACATCTTGACGTTGGCGAGATCGACGCCGGAATTGTCCGCCTTGACGCGAACCTTGACGTTGTAATCCACAACGCGTTTGACAGCTACAAGAACCTTCATGGATTCCTCGTTACTCTCCGGTGAAAAGAAAGTCGCCTAGGCGAACCTGGCGGTTGATGCTCATCAGGCTAAAAGGGCACCTCTAAAAACGCCGACGTGGGTGCGGGGTGATTCACGTCGCGAAGCGCTGTGACCGTTCGTCAGTGGTGACCGACAAGTCATGGATCTTCACGCTGTGTAAACTGCGCGCCGGACCTGCGCTGCACATCACCTGCTACTGCCTGTGCCCTGTCTTTAGAGGTGCTCTTGAAACCGCCAGTCTGCCTACGACGAGCGCAAAACCGCCCGTATCTTGACCGGAACGCCTATTCCGGTCAATACGGCAAAATGGCCGTTCATAAGCCGCGCTTCTTTGATTTCTCTGGGCTGGAGCCAATTCAAACAAACGTTTGTATTGGACGCTAGGAGTGGTGTAGATATAATGCGCCCCCTAGAGAGAAAGGTGGCTTCTCCTTTATCCCCCTTGACGTTAACGTAAAGGCATAACGGATGCGACATCAAACCTCCAAATTAGAAAAAAAACTGTTGAGCCTTGAGTAGGAGATAGCCTGTGGAACGCGAATACATGGAATTCGACGTGGTCATCGTCGGTGCCGGCCCCGCTGGCCTGTCCGCCGCCTGCCGTCTGAAGCAGAAGGCCGCCGAAGCCGGTAAGGAAATCAGCGTCTGCGTGGTCGAAAAAGGCTCCGAAGTCGGCGCACACATCCTTTCCGGTGCCGTGTTCGAACCACGCGCTCTGAACGAACTGTTCCCGGACTGGAAAGAACTCGGCGCACCGCTGAACACACCGGTCACCCGCGACGACATTTTCGTGCTGAAAAACGCCGAAAACGCGCAAAAGATTCCAGACTTCTTTGTGCCCAAGACCATGCACAACGAAGGCAATTACATTATCTCCCTCGGCAACCTGTGCCGCTGGCTGGCCCAGCAGGCGGAAAACCTCGGTGTAGAAATCTACCCGGGCTTCGCTGCTCAGGAAGCGCTGATCGACGAGCAAGGCATCGTCCGCGGAATCATCACCGGTGATCTGGGCGTCGACCGCGAAGGCAACCCGAAAGAAGGCCTCTACACCCCGGGCATGGAACTGCGTGGCAAATACACGCTGTTCGCCGAAGGCTGCCGTGGCCACATCGGCAAGCAACTGATCAAGCGCTTCAACCTCGACAGCGATGCCGACGCCCAGCACTACGGCATCGGCCTGAAAGAAATCTGGGAAATCGACCCGGCGAAACACCAGCCAGGCCTGGTGGTGCACACCGCCGGTTGGCCACTGGACATCATGGGCACAGAAAACACCGGCGGCTCGTTCCTCTATCACCTGGAAAACAATCAGGTCGTAGTCGGTCTGATCGTCGACCTGTCCTACAGCAACACGTACCTGTCGCCGTTCGACGAGTTCCAGCGCCTCAAGCATCACCCGGTGCTGGCCCAGTACCTGGAAGGTGGCAAGCGCATCAGCTACGGCGCTCGCGCCATCTGTAAGGGCGGCCTGAACTCGCTGCCGAAAATGGTCTTCAAAGGCGGCGCGCTGATCGGTTGCGACCTCGGCACTCTGAACTTTGCCAAGATCAAAGGCAGCCACACTGCAATGAAATCCGGCATGCTCGCCGCGGAGTCGGTGGCTGAGGCGCTGTTCGCTGAAAAGGATGGCACCGAAGAACTGACCACTTACGTCGACGCGTTCAAGAAGAGCTGGCTCTACGACGAACTGTTCGCCAGCCGCAACTTCGGCCCGGCGATCCACAAGTTCGGCGCCATCGTCGGCGGCGGTTTCAACTGGCTCGATCAGAACATCTTCGGCGGCAAACTGCCGTTTACCCTGCACGACACCAAGCCGGATTACGCTTGCCTCAAGCTCGCGGCCGACTGCAAGAAGATCGACTACCCGAAACCCGACGGCAAACTCAGCTTCGACAAACTCAGCTCGGTGTTCATCTCCGGTACCAACCACGAAGAAGAACAGCCTTGCCACCTGAAGCTGACCGACCCGAGCATCCCGATCAGCAAAAACCTGCCGCTGTACGACGAACCGGCGCAGCGCTACTGCCCGGCCGGCGTATACGAAGTGATCACCAAGGAAGACGGCGAGAAGCGCTTCCAGATCAACGCCCAGAACTGCGTGCACTGCAAGACCTGTGACATCAAGGACCCTTCGCAGAACATCACTTGGGTCACGCCGGAAGGCGCTGGCGGCCCGACTTATCCAAACATGTAAGTCGACCTGCTGGACAACAAGGCTCCCGAATCGGGGGCCTTTTTGTTGCCCATAATTCAGTGCATCACATCAATACCTGTGGGAGCTGGCTTGCCAGCGATGGCGGTGGATCAGGCGATATCTATGCTGAATGTGCCGGCCTCATCGCTGGCAAGCCAGCTCCCACAATGATTGTGTAAATCCTCAGGCAGCGCGTTCGTCGCCCGGGCTGCGCTCGAAGTAGCGTTTGTACTCGCGGCTGAACTGCGACGTGCTCTGATACCCCACCCGATGCGCCACCTGCGCCACGCCCAGCCCTTCCGCGACGAGCAACGTCTGCGCCTTCAGCAGTCGCAAGCGCTTCAGATACTGCACCGGCGACAACAACGTGCTGCGCTTGAAATGCTCGTGAAACGTCGACACGCTCATATTCGCGCAACCGGCCAAAGTCTCGACGTTCAACGGTTCGGTGTAATGCGCATGCAGATGACTGATCGACGCCGCCACCCGTGCGAACTGCCCCTGCTGTTCCACCAATGCGCGCAGCACATCAGCCTGCGGCCCACGCAGTGCAGTGAACAACAACTCACGCACTCGCGCCGGCCCGAGAATCTGGCATTCCAGCGGATCGTGCAGACAACTCAGCAAGCGCTCGACGCATCCGCGCATGGCGTCGTCCAGCACCACCGAAGTCATCGACTCGGGCGTCTGCGCCGGAATATGCCGGCCCGGCGCCAGCCCCATCGCCAGCACCAGCTCACCGAGCAGCACCCGGTCAATCGCCACCGAAACACCCAGCAACGGCGCATCCGGCAAGGCAAAGGTTTCGCATTCGAACGGCACCGGCAGCGCCTGAATCAGATAATGCCCGGCACCGTACTCCATCGTCCGAGGCCCGAGAAACGCCAGTTTGCTGCCCTGGGCGATGATCATCAGGCTCGGCTCATAAATGTGCGGGCCACGGGCGACGTCGCAACTGGCGCGCAGCACCTGCACGCCCGCAAGCCCGGTCTGGCTATAACCATCGCGCAGCGCCAAAGGTTCGATCAGCGAAACCAGCCTGGCATTGGCATCAAGGTGACGGGTCAATTGCATCAAAGTGTTCTTCAAAAAAAATCATGGAAAAAGGGATAAAAGCATCATCGCAGATCCTTTTGCCAATGCGACCGATCAAACCCGCATGCCGGAGGATTAGGCATAAGACCCGGAGTAATCGTCATGGCCGCAGCGGCGGTCGGCGCCCAGAATGCGCCGCCTCACCTGTCATTGCTTTTGCGAGGTTTCATATGTACACCGCCATCGGCTACGCCGCCCAATCGGCCACCACGCCCCTCGCCCCGATGAAATTCGAACGTCGCAGCCCGCGCGCCGACGACGTTGCCATCGAAATCCTCTACTGCGGCGTCTGCCACTCCGACATCCACCAGGCACGCAACGAATGGGGCATCGCTGTTTACCCGTTGATGCCCGGCCACGAGATCGTCGGAAAAGTCACCGCCGTCGGTGCGAATGTTACCCGTCACAAAGTAGGCGATCTGGTTGGCGTTGGCTGCATGGTCGACTCCTGCCGCACCTGCGAAGCCTGCCAATCGAACCTTGAGCAATACTGCCTCGAAGGTCCGACCATGACCTACGCCACTCCGGATCGGGTCGATGGCAGCAACACCATGGGCGGTTATTCGGACAGCATCGTCGTCAGCGAGCACTTCGTCGTACGCATCCCGGAGAAGCTCGATCTGGCCGCCGCCGCACCGATCCTCTGCGCCGGCATCACCACCTACTCGCCGCTCAAGCACTACGGCGTCAAGGCTGGCGACAAGGTCGGGATTCTCGGCATGGGTGGCCTCGGCCATATGGGCATCAAGTTCGCCAAAGCCATGGGCGCTGAAGTGACCTTGTTCACCCGTTCGGCGAGCAAGGCCGAGGAAGGTCGTCGTCAGGGCGCCGATCACGTGATCGTCTCCACCGACGACGAGCAGATGAAGGCCGCCGCCGGTCACTTCGACTTCCTGCTCGACACCATTCCGGTGCAGCACGACCTCAACCCGTACCTCGACACCTTGCGTTTCGACGGTGTGCACATTCTGGTCGGGCTGATCGAGCCGATCGATCCGCCAGTCCATGCCGCCAAACTGGTGCTGGGCCGTCGCGTGCTGGCCGGTTCGTTGATCGGTGGCGTCGCCGAAACCCAGGAAGTGCTGGATTTCTGCGCCGAGCACAACATCACCTGCGACATCGAAATGCTCGACATTCGCCAGATCAACGAGGCTTACGCCCGCATGATCGCTGGCGACGTGAAATACCGTTTCGTCATCGACATGGCAACGCTCAAGGTTTAAACCTTAGCGCCAAGCTCCGCTGACAACCGAGCTGTGACCCCTTTGATCAGGGGAATCAGCTCGGCCATTTTTTCCAGCGGCATGTACGGCACCGTACTGGCGATACTGATCGCTGCGACGATGCGTTTACTCGCATCGCGGATCGGCGCCGCCACGCAACGGATCGATGGCTCGTTATCCTCCAGATCGAATGCGTAGCCACCGGCGACGTATTCGCTCATGCGCTGCTCAAGCTGTTCCCACGACTGCTGGGGATGCTGCGGCTGGAACTGACTTTTCCCACCCGCCGGCAGGCTGATGTCGTACAGCCGTTGCCAATCCTGCGCTGAATCATCGAGCATCAACGCCTTGCCGATCCCGGTGCGCGCCAACGGCATGCGATGGCCGACCCGCGAACGCATTTCCGGGCCATTACGCCCCGGATTCTTCAGCAGGTACAGCACTTCATCGCCTTCACGAATCCCCAAATGAACGGTGTCGCCGGTCAGTGCCGACAACTCGTCCAGATACGGCCCGGCCAGACTCACCAGCGGCAACTCTTCGCGTGCCTGGAAACCCAGCTCGATCAGCTTCGGCCCCAACAGATAACCGACTTGCGGCACCACGCGAAGGTAGCGCTCGTCCACCAGACAACTGGCCAGGCGATGAGTGGTGCTGCGGGTGGTGCCGATCAGCCGGGCAATCTCCTTGAGATCGCGCGCACCACTGGCCACCGCTTGCACCACACCCAGGCCGCGCAGCAGCGTTTGCGTGCCGGTGGGCGCGGCGTCCTTGGTTTTTTCCGGAGCGTCTTCCTGCATATCCAGCCTTTACCGTTGAGCGAGGGAACGGGCGGCATTATGGTCGCCCGACGTTGACCACTACAACTCGATACGCTCGACCTTACCGACCAACAGCACGTAGGACAAAGCGCCGATCAATGCGAGAACCGCGATATAGGTGATCGCCGGCGCGAACGAATCGCCGCTGGCAAGAAAGCCGATGACGATCGGCGTGGCAATCGCCGACAGGTTTCCGATGAAGTTGAACACGCCGCCGGTCAAACCGAGCAGACGTGCCGGTGCCAAGGTCGAGACCAGCGACCAGGTAATCGAAGCCAGACCGTTACCGAAAAACGCCAACGCCAGAAAGGCAATCACCAGCGGGGTCGACTCGACGAAGTTGGCGCCGATGATCGAGGTAGAAATCAGCAACCCGCCAATGATTGGCAACTTGCGCGCGAAACCCACGGTATAGCCGCGACGGATCAGGAAATCGGAAAAGAACCCTGAACACAACACGCCAACAAACGCGGCGAGAAACGGCAGCGACGCCAGCAGGCCGGACTTGATGAAGTCCATGCCGCGATACTTCACCAGATAGGTCGGGAACCACGTCAGGAAAAACCACAGCGTCGAGTTCAGGCAGAACTGGCCGAGGTAGATGCCCCACAATTTGCGTTTGGTCAGGACGATACCGAGATCCTTCCAGCTGAATTTGGCTTTGACCCTGGCTGACTCTTGCTGAATATCGACCAGACCACCGCCCTCGCGGATCAGGTCGATTTCGGCTTCGTTGGCGCCCTTGAAATCTCGCGGCTCTCGATAGACCGCGTACCAGATGGCTGCCCAGATGATGCCGACGGCGCCGGTTGCGACGAACACCATGTGCCAGCCGAATTCGTGTTGCAGCCAGGCAAGAACCGGGGTCAGGAATGCCAGACCAACGAACTGCCCGGAGGTGTAGAAACCAATCGCCGTAGCGCGTTCACGCTCCGGAAACCACGTTGTGACCACGCGGCTGTTGATCGGATACGCCGGCGCTTCCAGCGCGCCGACCGCCATGCGCAGCACAAACAGCGCAATGAAACTCGCAGCGAAACCGAGCATCACCGTGGCCACCGACCACAGCAGCAGCGCGACGCTATAGAGAATGCGTGGCGGCACACGATCCACCAGCCAGCCGCCGGGGATCTGCATGGCCGCGTAGGTCCAGCCAAACGCCGAGAAGATCAGCCCGACGTGAATCGGATCGATGCCTAGCTCACTGGTCAGCGCCGGGGCGGCAATCGACAGGTTACTGCGGTCGAGGTAGTTGATGACCACGGTGATAAACAGCAACACCATGATGAAAAACCGCTTGCGGCTGGGCGTGACTAAAGACGCCTGCCCGGTGAGGGTTTGCGGTTGCATGAGAGATGCCTCTTCTTATGTTTATTTGAGGTCGGCCTGAGGCCTTGCACAAATCCCTGTAGGAGTGAGCCTGCTCGCGATAGCGCCTTGTCTGTCACATCAATGCTGGATGTCACACCGAATCGCGAGCAGGCTCACTCCTACATTTGAACTGTGGTGAATCAGAGGGGACTCACCACTCGGCAAAACTGCCATCGGCATGACGCCAGATCGGGTTGCGCCAGCGATGCCCTACGGCTGCGCGCTCGATCACGTATTCCTCGTTGATCTCGATACCCAGGCCCGGGCCGTTCGGAATTTTCACGAAACCCTTGTCGTAGTCGAACACCCGCGGGTCCTTCACGTAGTCGAGCAGATCGTTGCTCTCGTTGTAATGGATGCCCAGGCTCTGCTCCTGGATAAACGCGTTGTAACAAACCGCGTCCAGTTGCAAACATGCCGCCAGCGCAATCGGGCCCAGCGGGCAATGCAGCGCCAGCGCCACGTCATAGGCCTCGGCCATGTTGGCGATCTTGCGGGTTTCGGTGATGCCGCCGGCGTGAGAAGCGTCCGGCTGGATGATGTCGACGTAGCCTTCGCTCAACACGCGTTTAAAATCCCAACGCGAGAACAGCCGCTCACCGAGGGCGATCGGCGTGCTGGTCAGCGGCGCCAGTTCCTTCAGCGCTTCATAGTTCTCGCTGAGCACCGGCTCTTCGATAAACATCAGTTTGTACGGGTCGAGTTCCTTCATCAGCACTTTGGCCATCGGCTTGTGCACGCGGCCGTGGAAGTCGACGCCGATGCCGACGTTTGGCCCGACCGCATCACGCACGGCGGCAACGTTGGCCAGCGCCAGATCGACTTTCTCGAAGGAGTCGAGGAACTGCAGCTCTTCGGTGCCGTTCATTTTCACGGCGGTGAAACCACGGCTCACGGCTTCCTTCGCCGCACGCGCGGTGTCGGCTGGACGGTCGCCACCGATCCACGAATACACGCGAATCTTGTCGCGCACCTGACCACCGAGCAGATCGCTGACCGAGACGCCGAGGGCCTTGCCCTTGATGTCCCACAGCGCCTGGTCGATACCGGCCAACGCGCTCATGTGAATCGCGCCGCCACGGTAGAAACCGCCGCGATAGAGCACGGTCCAGATGTCTTCGATGTTGCGTGGGTCTTTGCCGATCAGGTAGTCGGACAATTCTTCTACGGCAGCTGCAACAGTATGTGCGCGACCTTCAACCACGGGCTCGCCCCAACCGGTCACGCCCTCGTCGGTTTCGACCTTGAGGAAGCACCAGCGCGGCGGAACGATAAAGGTCGTGAGTTTGGTGATTTTCATCTCTGCTCTCTTTTGTAAATGCAGCTCTTATTAGATGCAGCGCACGCAGCGCCAAAAGTCTTAGCGAAGGGCCTTCCACGCGGCCACGTAGGCCTTGGCATTCACCGCCACTTGCTCCGGCGTCATGCCCGGTTTGAACAGACCGGAACCGAGGCCGAAACCTTTCACGCCGGCATCGATAAATGCCTGCATGTTGTCCGGCGTGATACCGCCGACCGGCGCCAGCACCGTCCCCGCCGGCAACACCGCAAGCCAGGCTTTGACGACCGCGGGCCCCATCTGCTCGGCCGGGAACAGCTTGAGAATGTCCGCGCCCTCCTCCAGCGCCGCGAACGCTTCGGTCGGCGTCGCGACACCCGGCGACAGAAACAGCCCCGCAGCTTTGGCTGCGCGCAACACCTTGGCATCGCTGTGCGGCATGACAATCACTTGGCCGCCGGCCTCTTTCACCAACTCGACCTGCTCTGGCGTCAGCACTGTGCCGGCACCGATCAGGCAATCGGCGGGCAAGGTCTTGCGCAGGATGCGGATACTTTCGTACGGCGAAGGGGAATTAAGCGGTACTTCAATGACACGAAATCCGGCGGCATACAGGACTTCTCCGACAGCGGCGGCTTCCTGCGGGTGCAGGCCACGCAGGATTGCTATCAGACCGTTTTGCGCCAGTGCTTGCTTGAGCATGTCAGGCCTCCAGTCAGGGTTAACGGGATGAGGAATCGATCAGTCCGGCGGCCAGCGCCAATTGCCACAGCCCACGCTCGGTGGCCTGCTCGGCCAGCGTCACGTTGGCGAAACCACAGGCGTCGAGGGCGCGGCTGTAGCGCGCGCAGAGTTGCGCGTTGCCGATGAGGATGATCGAAGGAAGATTCGGATTGTTGCGGCGACGCCGCTGAACCGTGGCGAGCGCCGCCAGTTCATGGCCGATCATCAGGCCGGACAGATAATCCGCCTGCGCGGTCGGGCTCAATTCACCGGTCAGCCCCAGCGTGCGAGCACTGAACAAGGTCGACAGCACGCCGAGTTCGCCATCTGTCGACTGCGCAACCTGCACGCCGCGGTCAAACGCCTGACCGTCGAATGTCGCACTGTGTTTTTGGGTGCGACCGAGGATGCTGTGTTCACTGAGCACGGCGAATACTTCGCCGGTCATGAACGTATCGAAATGGGTGATGCAGCCATCGACAACGTCGACCCATTTCGAGTGACTGCCCGGCAGACCGATCAACAGATCGGCACCTGCCTCAATCGGCAGATTCTGCAGCACGCCAAGGACCTGGGTTTCTTCGCCACGCATCACATTCGGCAGGCGCGAACGCTGAATCACGCCCGGCACGATATGCACCACGGTGCCGCGAATGCTGATAACTGTTTGTAGGGAGTTTCCGAGATTGGCGACGTTCGCCGGCGTCTCGCAGTACGCCGCTTCACGCCAGCCCTGTGCGCTGCCGACCATGCCGCAGGCAATCACTGGCAGATTCGGCTGCGCATCGAGCCAGTCGCCGCACGCATCGTCGAAGGCCAATTCAAAACCATCGGTGCATTCGCGACCGTTGATGATTCGCGGGGTCTTGGGCAACTGCATGATCCCGAACGACAGCGCGCGCTGCTCCAGCACCACACCATCCGCCGCGAGTTTGTAAGCACGTAAGGAGGTCGTCCCCCAGTCGAGCGCGATCAATTGCGCCTGCATCGCTTCACCTGTTTTGTTTTTGGCAGTGAGTGCGACGGACTATAGACCTCTCAAGCTGGAAATCTCAATATGTAATTTTACATCCCATATTATGGGATGGAATTAGTCCATGGATTCCAACGTTCAACGACGTCAAGATTCTTGTTGATGATCACCCTCAATGTTTCGTGCTCAGTGGATCCGACCTCATGCGTACGGCCTTTCTCGTCAGTTATTCCGGGTTCCAGACGTCCGTCACCGCGAATGATGGTGTACGCCGCAAAGGGTGCCGGGGTTTCCTCTGAACCTGAAATAATCCGCAACTTCGTCTTGCTCGGTGCGAACGAGGCCAGCATGCCGGCGTAGGGCACATCACTGCAGAGCCCGAGACTGTCGATCTGGTCATATCCCAGCGCCAGTTCATAGCGCCAGCGCACGATGCACACCGACGCAAGTGGCAGCAATGAACGCGGTTGGTCAGAGGGTTTAAGCGAGACACGCGACGGTGCCACACGAGGGTTTTCCAACTGGGCAATGAATCGCGACGTGGGGATGTACATGACTCTCGAATAATAGGCGACATACGGAAACGCGGTGATCACCACCGTGCATGGAATGTATTCCTTCGGTTTGAGGATCTGCACCAACTCAACGGGCCTGACCCACTCCCGGCCGTCGTTGAGGGCGTGATTCTTCAGGTTGATCCTTGCAAACATCTCATACCGGCGGTCGCCTTCGATCAAACGCATGCCGCTGACGATTCCCGACGCTTCCAAAACGATTTTGTGCTCAACGGAAAAATCCGTATCACCATTCAACGAGCAATGAATCCAGGTGCCGATCTGCCCTCGTCGGCCATGATCCTCATACAAATCAATCAGGTTTCGGTCTGAGGTGAAACGCAGGTCATAGTAGGAATAATTTTCGTGATTGATCGAGACAAACTCGAGCCTGGCGGGGGGACATTGAGGTGCAGGCATGATGAACACAATAAAAAACCCGCAACCAATAAAACCTTGTAGATACTTCGCTTCATTCGTTGTTCATCCTGAATCACGCACACGGTTCAAACTGCTGAAATGACTCTTCAAGATCACTCGCTAAATACACAGTCCGATCGCGACTCACTCAAATTCGACTTGTTTATCCAGAGAGCAAACAAGTCAGCTTTGTCACTCTGATCGAACGAGTTCTTTTAGAAAGTCTTTGGAAGGGATACGCATAAACTCCGAAAAGTAGGTTTTATATTTTGTTGTATTCACTCTGAAGGTACATACGACAAAATCGTTCGCCATTAAAGCTCCGCGCAGAGCATCACCATCAAGAATACGCTCCTTACCCTGCACTTCTCCGGTCTCTCGAAAAATAACCCGAGCGATATACTTTCCTTTCGAAGCGCTTTCACTCGTCTCAACGATACCGTTACCGTAGAGCTTCTGATAATGCCCAATGGAAAAATCCAGATCATCGCCCAAGGCACAAACCAGTCCCTCGCCAATTTTAGACTGAAACAACCCCAACAGATCCGTATTACTTGAGAAGCTTATGAAAAAAGAACTTCTGCTTGGGCTAATTGAAACACTCTTATAATCAAGCGCAGCAATTGGCCTGCCATGATTCGAGGAACATGAGCAACACAGTAATACGGCAAGCGCTAAAAAAATCTGTTCACAGTTTATTTTTCCCTGAGATAGCCGAGTATCGACTCTGCCAATAGTTGACGAGCGGACTTTCCTCCATCCAGTTTTTGATCGAACATGATATCCGCATCGGCGTGGTTGACATCAACACGACCACTGACATTGGGACCTGAAGTTATCTCCCATTGCTCACCAAAGTCCGCGACAGTATCAGATATGTCTCGATTGTTGATTTTCGCCGCACGGATATTTATCCAGAACTCTGCCTTTGGTTCCGGTTTTCGCCTGTAAATGGTTGAAATTCCGTAAACGATTTTTCCCTGCCCCACGGGGTCTATGGTGATCAGCATTTTTACTTTGTAACCCTTATCGGTCAAAACACTGGAGAGGTGTGCACCGTTCCAACCGCCCAAACTATGCCCGATGATATAAACAGGCGTAGTTTTATCAGGAACCTCAACCAATACGTTTTTAGCCAGATCTTCATCCGTCAAGAACTTATTATAGGCCAATGCTTTCATATCGCATTTCGACAAATAACATAACGCGTCAGCATCAGCCTCTACTTTGGTGCGAACATGACTCACGTTCCAGTTTGGCCCGCTGACGTAGTAACGCTCCTGATCTCCCGCACCACCGACAAACAAGATAAAGACTTTCTTCATGCTGATAGCAATGACTTTGGCGCACTTATCTTCTGGCTTGGTTAACTCAACGTTTCCCACGTCTCTTTTAGCCAAAGGCTCAACGCCTGGCGCATTTTCTCCTGCCATATCAATCACTCAACAAATAATTTAATAGTTTCAGGTAAATGCGAACTGACGGTATGCGTAAATCCCGAAGCATCCGTAACGCCATGTTCTTCACTGCCGTCACCTCGCTGGATCGCATAAGGATGATCGGGGATAGGTTCTCCCGTGGCTTCATTGATCACCTGCATCCGATCATTGAAATGCACCGGCATCGGCAGCAATCCGCTAAACGCCGCCCCGCCGCCACTCTGGCCAATAATCACCGTCCCTGAACCACCGACCACGACATTGCCGTGCCCGCCGGTGCTGTCGAGCATCGCGGCGTTCAGGCCGTTGATGAATACCGTGCCGGAAACAGCTCCGGTAATCGGACTGCCACACGCCGATTTATCGGTCATGCGCGCGGCGGCGAGGCCGTCGAAGAACACGTCGGGCGAGCCGGAAACAATCGGGTTGTTGCCGTGGCCTGGCAATGGGCAGTCGGTCGGGTCGGTGACGCGTGCAGCGGGTTTACCACTCAATTCAAAGCTCCTTGCTTTAGGGGTTCCGGGTGCGGCTGGTGGAGATCGACGTCGGTCGCGGCAAAGCGCCAGCGGTTGTCGACAGAATCAAACAGCGCGTGACAATGCTCGCGGCTGTTCGGGGGTGTGAGGGTTTGCAGTTGTTGCCAGGCTTCGTCGGCATGCCAGTTCAATTCGGCAGTTGTGGTGTCGTCGAGTTGGTTGAGCCAGGTGTTGTAACCGGTCAGTCGATGTTGGTCGTAGGTGGTTTGCAGCAGTTCGGCCATTTGCGGGCCGAAATCCAGATAGCGCTCGGCTGTCCAGCGGCCAGTTTCCGAGTAGACATACCAGCCCATCGGCGACAGCACGCCCTGGTGAAAAATCGATTGCCCGGCGGGTGCGATAAATCCGCAGCACACGTGCAGGGTCAGCCAACCTTGATGCGCATCGATGAATCCGTTGGGATCGAACGTACGCAGCGGTATCACGCGGTAGTCATCGTAGCCCGCACTGCGCGCCATCAACTCGGCATCGAGACGCGAGACAAACGCACGGATGGCCTTGCCGCCCAAGCGATTGACGGTGCAGAGAATATCCACTGGCTGACGGGTCGGGTTGTCGCTGGAGCCGAGGTTTTTGACCAGACCGTAGAGGCGGATCGACGCCCGTAGTCCGCTCATCGCCGGTCACTCGTTGACGCAGCGAAGACTCCACGGGCGTGGAGAAAGTTTGCCAGAGGCATTGCAGGTGTCATCCATGAGCGCGCAAAAATGGCGCGTAGAATGCCGGACTAGAGCGCTGGCGACAATCGAATTAGCACTAGATCGCCATCATTGTTGTTCAGCCTTCGGCAAACTCGCGCAAGACCTTGCCATCCATGCGATAACGCACCCACTCTTCCTGCGGCTGTGCACCGAGGGATTTGTAGAAATCGATGGCCGGGGTGTTCCAGTCGAGCACGCTCCATTCGAAGCGCCCGCAATCGTTGGCGCAGGCAATTTTCGCCAAGTGCCGCAGCAAGGTTTTGCCGGCGCCGCCGCCACGTTGTTCGGGGGTGATGTAGAGGTCTTCGAGGTACAGGCAGTTGCTGCCCAGCCAGGTTGAATAGCTGAAGAAGAACACCGCGAAGCCGATCGGCAAGCCGTCGCGCAGGCAGATCAGGCCGTGGGCGGTGGCGCCTTCGCTGAACAGGCTGCGTTCGATGTCAGCGACGCTGGCGATGACTTCGTGGCGGGCTTTTTCGAAATCGGCCAGTTCGGTGATGAAGGCGAGGATTTGCGGGGCATCGCTGGGGGTCGCCGGGCGGATTTCGATCGTCATGGACGGGCCTTGTCGGAAAAGGAAAACGCCATACTAAGGCCGCATTGCTTTTGTGGCGAGGGAGCTTGCTCCCGCTTGGCTGCGAAGCAGGCATAATCCAGGAAATGCGATCTGCCTGATCCTCTACATCGATGGGATTCGGGGCTGCTACGCAACCCAGCGGGAGCAAGCTCCCTCGCCACAGGGTTTCACTCAGACCATAAACAGGATGTCTATGTCAGCTACAGCTTTTGCGCCTTTGATCGATCTCGCCGCCAAGTTGCTGCCCCACGCTCTGGAGCCGTCAGACGACGGTGCGCATGACCTCGCGCACTTACAGCGTGTCTGGCACAACGTTCTTACGCTTCAGGCCGAAGAAGGTGGCGACCTGGAAGTTCTAGTCGCCGCCGTGCTGCTCCACGATGGCGTGGCCGTGGAAAAAAACTCGCCGCTGCGCTCACAAGCTTCGCGTCTGGCGGCGGAAAAAGCTTCGGCGGTATTGGCAGAAATGAACTGGCCGGAAGAAAAAATCGCCGCCGTGGCCCACGCCATCGAAGCGCACAGTTTCTCCGCCAACATCACCCCGCTCACTCTCGAAGCGAAAATCGTCCAGGACGCCGATCGTCTCGACTCGCTAGGCATGCTCGGCGTCGCACGCACCTTCTACGTCGCCGGGCGTATGGGCTCAGCGCTGTATGACCCGCAGGATCCCGAAGCGAAACATCGCGACTACGACGACAAACATTTTTGCCTCGATCATTTCCAGACCAAACTGCTGCACCTCGCCGACGGTTTCCAGACCGCCGCCGGCCAGCGTCTGGCGCAGATTCGCCATCAGCGCCTGAAAGGTTTCATGGAACAGTTCAAGGAAGAGATCGGCATCGCCTGAGCCCAATACTCCGGCCTGCAACGATGCTGAGTTCGCCAACCTCAGACGTAATCCGCAGGCACTGCGTGTTAAACAGATGACGCTCACTTTTCCGGTCAAGGAACCGCGTCATGTCTCACGCAACACCCGCAGTGTCAGGCAAGTTGTTCGGCCTGTTTTGCCTCGCCAGTTATCTGTTGTCGCTGTCGTATGGCTCGACGTTTTTGCTGTCGCTGTTGATCGGTTCGCGCGGCGGTAATGAACACGATGCAGGCAGTGTGATTTCGGCGGCGATGGTCAGCACGTTTGTCGCGGTGCTGGTGTCCGGGCATCTGTCGGATCTGCTCGGCGCGGCGCGTTCGATTGCCTTGTTCGGCCTGCTGTTGGTTGCCGCGAGTCTGGGTTTTGCGATGACGCCGGGGTTTGGTCATCTGCTGTTGTTTTTCGGTTTGTTGCTGGGATTGGGTTGGGGTGTTTTTTACACCCTCGGGCCGATCATCGTCGCCAGTCTGGTGACCCCGGCGCAGCGGGCGAAGTACTTTGCCCTACTCTCCGGCAGCATGATGACCGGAATCGGCAGCGGCCCCTTGCTCGGGCGTGCGGCGAGTGCGCTGGGCTGGCCGGTGACTTCGGCGTTTTATCTGGCGGCGTTGGCGAGCCTGATCGGTGTGCTGCTGTTCTGGCGTCTCGGCGCGCGATTGCAAAGCACGCAAGCCACGTCCGCCGCGAGAATCAGCTGGCAGGCGACCACCCAAGTGCTCGGCTCGCGCGCGGTGTTTGCGATCATCATGGTCGGCCTCGGTGGTTGCGTATTTGGCGGCCTGTCGAGTTTCCAGACCAGTTACGCCGCTGCGCGATCGCTGGACTACTCGTTGTTCTTTCTGGGCTTCATGAGTGCGGCGATCAGCAGTCGGATGTTGATTGCAGGCTATGTGGTCAAGCGCGATCCGCTGTGGGCGTCGTGCCTGCTGTCGGGGTTGATGCTGGGTTCGATTGTGATGTTCGCGTTTGGTGTGCACAGCGGATTCAGTTATCTGTTGGCGGCGATCATGCTCGGGGTCGGTTATGGCCTGACTTACTCGGTGATCAACGGACTGGCGGCTAATGAAGCACCGTCTGGCACCACCTCGCAGGCGCTGTTGCTGTTCAGTCTTTCTTACTTCATCGGCGTGTTCGGCTTTCCGTTGCTGGCCGGGAAAATCATCGTTGAACAGGGCATGGCGACGTTGCTGCTCACGGTATTGGCAGTCGCGCTTTTTAACTGGCTGATCACCGTGGGTCGTCTGCTCTGGCGTCGATTCAACGTCAAAACGGCGACGGCGATCTAGACCGTTCGTCGTTCCTCAGGCACCAATCCGATCATAGGGCAGACCAACGACAGGTAAGGATTCCAATCACTGGAGACGCCCTATGATCCCGTCAAGGTTGACTGCCCTCATCTTCACCGCCCTGCTCTGCCCCGCGGCGTTCGCCGCCACCGCTGCAGGAACCGGCCCGACCGACCCGGTCGAACGCCCCAAAGCCCCCGCCATCCAGAGTGCCCCCGGTATGAACACCGATGGCTCCGGCGTGGAAAACGCTCTGCCGCCGGCCACCGGCACCGACCCGCGCACCCAGGGCAGCGATCCCGGTCGCCAGGGCGGCATGAACACCCCTGACTCCCCTGCAGCGCCAGATAATGCCGGCCCCGGCATTGGCTCGAAAACCACCACCGGTGGCTCGGGCTCCGAAGGCTCCGGCCAGTAGTTCGCCGACGCGAGCGTCCTATTCACACCCATGAAGAGGTAACCATGAACGTCGATAAAAACCTGGAAAAAGAAGTCCTCACCCGCCTGCTGCACGCTCATCCAAGTGGACTGGGCAAGGAGGTGCTGGACAATTACCGGGGCGAGAAAGTCGTGGCCAGCGCACTCGCCGCCCTGCAGGATCGCGGACTGATTCACCACGGCCATGTGACCTGTAACGAGGCCGGCGAGCATTCGCTGAACCTGCCGATCAAGCTCAGCGCGGCCGGTGTCGAGGCTGCACGCAAGCTCGATAGCTGAGCAAAGTGATCGTGTGATCGTTAATCATGTAGGGGCTGCCGCAGGCTGCGATCTGTTGATTTTGAAGATCAACAGATCGCAGCCTGCGGCGGCTCCTACATTGAAAATCATCTGCTGATGCAAGGAGAAATCCCATGCCTCGTGGAAGCAAAGACAAATACACCGCCGAACAGAAGCGCAAGGCAGAACACATCGAAGACAGCTACGAGAAAAACGGTTTGTCGAAGGATGAAGCCGAGGCGCGGGCCTGGGCGACGGTGAACAAACAATCGGGCGGCGGCGAAAAGGCCGGTGGTTCCGGACGCAAGAAACCGGCGAGCGCCAAGTCCCAGGATCGCGAGGAGTCATCGCGGCGCGCAGTGGCCAGTCGTGAGGGGCATTCGCGAGACAGCAAGGCTTCCCGCGATACGCAAACGGTGGACAGTTTGATGAAGGAAGCCCGGGCGAAAAAGATTCCCGGGCGGTCTTCCATGCGCAAACAAGAGTTGATCAAAGCGTTGCGCGAGGCCGGCTGAGTTTTGTTGCGGGGCTGTTCGCCCCTTCGCGAGCAAGCTTTGCTCCCACAAGTCACCGCGTTCCTTGTAGGAGCAGAGCTTGCTCGCGAAGGCGGTAGATCAATCGCCGCCGGACTTACAGATAAACGCATCCACCTCATCCGTCCCCGGCGAAGTCGCCGGCCCCCAACGGGTCACTGCCAAAGCCGCCGCCGCATTCGCCCGTCGTGCCGCTTCATGGGCGGACAAGCCGCCAGCCAATCCGGCGACAAACACCCCCGCATGCGCATCACCTGCGCCATTGCTGTCCACAGCGGTCACGGCAAACCCCGGCACATGCCGACGCTCATCACCCTGATGAATCCAGCATCCTTGCGGGCCGTCACGCACGACCATCAGCACGTCTTCAGGCAGATGCTTAGCCAGACGATCCAGCGCCACAGCAATCTCTTCAGCGCCGGTAAACCGCAATGCTTCAACACTGTTGCTGGTCCACACATCGATGCGCGGCAACAGCGCCTGCATCAACGGCGAATCCGGTGATTCCACCAACGGCCCCGGATCGAACACCACATGGATTGTCTTCGGCAACGCCAGCGTCCAGTCGAGCAACGCCTGCGCCTTACCCTCGTGGAGCAGGCTGTAACCGCTGAGATACACGTAATCGCCGGGCTCGGCGGCGACGCTGTTCAAGTCCGCTTCAGTCACCTCACCTTCAGCGCCGATGTAGGAAATGAAACTGCGCTCCGCCGAAGCGTCAGTCAGCGCCACGCACAAGCCGGTGTCGCGCTGCGCAGGCTGGCGGATACCGATCTGAATGCCTTCAGCCGTCATCGCCTGTCGCGCCAGATCGCCGAAACGTCCGGTGCCGTGGCGACCGAGATAAACCACCGGCAGGCCATTACGCACCGCCGCCGCCATCACGTTGAAACCGCCGCCCGCCTCGAAACCCGCCGACTGCGCGAGGACGTCACCGCCAATTTGCGGCAGCTTATCCACTGCCATGACCAGGTCGATGATGACCTGGCCGGTGTGCAACATCTTAGGCATGAGCATTCTCGGTTTGCGCGGCGCGGCGATCTTTCGCCCCGCCGAGTACGAAGTAAATGCCACCGGCGACCACGAAGGTCACGATCCAGCCGAGGCCGTTGTGGCCCAGCCACGAGTCGGACAGGAAGCCCTTGAACCAGATGTTTTCCGCCGTGGTGCCAATGGTGGTGAAACTGAACCCGAGGACGATGGCAACGGCCCACGCGCCGAACGCGCGCCACTCGATGCCCCCGCGATACCAGTAAGCGCTACTCGGGCTGACGTCGAGCAGGTCTTGCGGGCTGTAGTAGTGACGGTGAATCAGGTCGACGATGAAAATCCCGACCCACGCGGTGATCGGCACCGCCAGCAGGGAAATGAAGGTGATGAACGGGCCGTAGAAGCTGTCCGCGATCAGCATGAAGTAGATCGAACCGGCGAAGATCGCAACGATATCGACCACCACCGCGTAAACGCGTTTGACCTTAAGGCCGAGGGTCAGCGTGGTCAAACCGGCGGAGTACACCGACAGGTTATTCGACAGCAGCAGGCCACCGAATGCGGTGATCAGGTACGGCACGGCCATCCACGTCGGCAGCATGTCGCGGATCGCCACGATCGGGTCAGTCGCCGAAGCGAGGTCATTGTTGCCTACCGAGAGTAGGCCGCCGAGGGTGATCAGCAGCACCAGCGGAATGCCCGCGCCGAATGCAGCGGACGCGACCAGACGCACGGCTTTGACGCTGCGATGCTGATAGCGCGACATGTCGGCGCCCGCATTGGCCCAACCGATCCCGGTGCCGGCGGCCATGGTGCCGATGCCGATGATCATCGCGCTCATCGGCGCAGGCGTTGCGTTGAACACCGCGCTCCAGTCGATGGTGGCGCAGAGGAAGCCGCCGACCAGCAGGTTCAGGGCACCGAACACGTAGGTCGCCCACTTCTGGATCACCAGCAAAGTGGCGTGGCCGAGGCCGGACACCGACAGGGTCAGCAAGACAAAAATCGCGATGAAGATCAGTGTCAGTACCGGCGCACTTTTCGCTTCGACCGGCGAGCCGAACAGGATCGAGCACAGCGACAGCAGCACGAATGCAGCGGTGGTGGTGTTGACGGTTTCCCAACCGAGACGCGACATCAGCGAGACCAGCGTCGGGCCGATATTGCCGCGCACGCCGAAGATCGCTCGCGACAAGGTCAGGCTTGGTGCGCGGCCACGACGACCGGCAATCGAGATGATCCCGACCACGGCAAACGAACCGGCGGCGCCGATGATCGCAACGATGATCGCCTGCCAGATCGCCAGCCCGCGAAAGGCGACCAGCGTGGCACCCAGCGGTAGGCCGAGGATAGAAATGTTGGCGGCGAACCAGACCCAGAACAGTTGCAGCGGATGACCGTTGCACTCGGCTTCCGGCACCGGTTCGATGCCGCGGGTTTCCAGTTGCCCGGCGCTTTGCCCGGCGTTTGATGAACTCATGAAGGTGCTCCTGTTTGCCTTTTTTGTGGTTGTGGCAATGACGCAAAACAACTTGCTTTTGTGGCGAGGGAGCTTGCTCCCGCTCGGCTGCGCAGCAGTCGTAAATCCAGACAATGCGGTTTTTCTGACACAGTGTGTCGGCAGGGTTTGGGGCCGCTTCGCAGCCCAGCGGGAGCAAGCTCCCTCGCCACAGTCATGTGGTCAGCGCAGGGTGAGGAGTCCTTCCACAAGGGGTTCCAGCTCCAGATGATTGACCGCTTTCACCGTTTCAATCATCGGCACCGGCCAACTCTCAAGACCCAGGCAGGCCCCGAGCATCGCGCCGAGAATCGCGGCGATGGTGTCAGTGTCGCCCCCCAGACTCGCCGCCATGCACAGCGCATCGAACGCGCTCATCTCACCGACGGCGACTTGCTGCGCCAGCGCAAACGAGACCACCACCGATTCCTGCGACGCCACCGACGTACCGATCACGTCGTAGAGCAAATCGGCGAGTAAGGCCTTGTCGCTGTCGACGCTGATAGTGCGTGCCCAACTGATGCGCGAGGCAATGCGTCCACCGGCCACCCAGTGACCGTGTGCTTCCGCCTGCTGAGCAATTTGCTGGCCGAGGTTCAACGCCTCACCGAGATCCATACCGTTGATCCCGGCGGAGACCACTGCCGCCACCGCTGCTGCGCTGGAAATACCCAGCGTGGTGTTGTGGGTCACCTGACAGGCCTGCACTACCGCCGCAATAAAGCGCTTGGGATCGGCCACATCGGCCGCGATGCCCACCGGGGTGATGCGCATTGCCGCGCCGTTGGTGGTGCCGTAGCGCCCGGCCTCCTCTGGCGAATGGCCGGCGAGGATCATCTCGATAGCGCGTTTGGTCGATGGCCCGAGCAAGTCCTGCGAGCCCTTGGCCTGCATCGCCGCTTCCCACTCGATCAGCCGTTGCGCAAGGATGGCAGGTTCGATGTGGCCCTTGCCTTCGACCAGCAATTCGCCGACCAGAATCGCCTGTTCGGTGTCATCGGTGATTGAGCCTTTGGGCATGTTCGCGGCGATCGGTTGCAGCGGGCCGGCGTCCTGCAGGTCAGTGATCTGGCCGAAGCGGGTTTTGATCGTTTCGCGGTTCAGCGATTGTGTCGGCATGCCCAGCGCATCACCGAGGGCCAGGCCATAAAACGCACCGAGGGCACGGTTGAGCGCAGTCATTTCGATTCTCCAAATTGCAGGTGCAGACGGAAATGCACCGGGTCGAGCAGGCTTTCGACCAATTCCATGAAACGGTTCTGCCGGTCGTAGGTGGTGCGCAGGGCTTTGAGGAACACCGTGCCTTCCGCGCGGCCCAGCAGTTCGGCGTCTTCGGCGTTCAATGGCTCCGCGCCGATCCACTGATCGCCGCGCTCGCCGACATAGCCGTAGGCAGCCAGCGTAATGGTCAGGGAATTGTCGATCAGACCGACGCGCGGCAAGCTTTCCAGGCCGCCGGTGGCCGGCATCAAAGAGCGTTCAAGGGACACCAGCGTGCCTTCGGTGGAACGGCGACGGCGGTCGAGGGTGATGAATTGGTCGGTGCCAAACCGCGACAGCAGGTCTGGCCGAGTCACGGCTTCAAGACGCAGCACTTCGGTGTTGATCAGCGCGCCGCTGTCGGCCAGCGCCTGCGCCCAGCCGCTGCGCTGATCGAGTGCAACACCGTCGAACGTGACGATGGAGCCAACCCCGCTTTGCGTGGCGATGTACTTGCGCCGCTTCAGTTCGGCCAGCGCTTCACGCAGCGTGCCACGGCTGACCTTGAATTCTTGAGCCAACTGATGCTCGCCGGGCAACAGAAAGCCGTCCTCCATGAGGCCGCTTTCGATGCGCCGGACGAGTTCGTCGACCACCCGTTGTTTCTTGTCAAATCGTACCTGTCTAATCATGTACAAAGTGATAACCGAAACGGGTTCGGGCGAGCAAGGGAAATTTAGGGGAAGTGACGGAAGGTGGGGAAACCGACGCGATCTAATGTAGGAGTGAGCCTGCTCGCGATGACGTCGGCACATTCAGCATCGATGTGACCGAAAGAACGCTATCGCGAGCAGGCTCACTCCTACAGGGGAATGCGGTTTACCTTTGTTTGAGGCGGTCGATGACCACGGCCAGCAGCAGAATCGACCCGCGAATCACGTACTGGTAGAAGGTATCAATATTCTTCAAGTTCATCGCATTCTCAATGATCGCCAAAATCAACACCCCGGCAATCACATGTCGAATCATGCCGATCCCGCCGCTCAACGACACCCCGCCCAACACGCAAGCCGAGATCACCGTCAGCTCGAAACCCTGGCCGATCATCGGCTGCCCCGACGTCATCCGCGACGCCAGGATCACCCCAGCGAGCGCACCGATCACACCGTGCACGGCGAAGATGATGATCTTGGTCCGATCAACGTTCACACCCGCCAGCAAAGCCGCTTCCTGGTTGCCGCCAATCGCCATGGTGTTGCGCCCGTAGGTGGTGTAATTCAGCAGCCAGCCGAAGAACAGGAAGCAAACAATCGTGATCAGGATCGGCACCGGCACGCCGAACAACTGGCCGTTACCAAACACGAAGAACGATTCCTGCGACACGCCCACCGCTTTGCCGTTGGCAAAAATGTAAGCCAGGCCACGGACGATCTGCATGGTCGCCAACGTGGTGATCAACGCATTGACCCGTAACTTGGCAATCACGATGCCGTTGATCAACCCGACTATCAGGCCCATCACCAGCGCCGCGCAAACACCGAGGAAGACGCTGTTGGTGTCACGCATGACCACCGCGGCCACCACACCGGCGCAGGCAATCACCGAACCCACCGACAGGTCGAAATGCCCCGACGCCAGGCAATACAACATCGTGCACGCCGCGATCCCGGTGGTGGAGATCGCCAGGCCCAGGCCGCGCATGTTCAGCGGCGAAAGGAAGTTATCGATCAACAGCGTGCAGGCGATAAAGATGCCGATCGCCGCCAGTAACATGACCCAATCATCGAGGAAGCGGCGCATGTCCAACGGTTTGCGCTCGGTCGGCAGGGTTTCTTTCTGGGTTGTCATCATAGTCACCTCTCAGTTCGCCACGCCGTCAGCGCGGTGGCGCGGCAAAGCCAGTTGCAGCAGGTTGGATTCATTGGCCTGGTCACGGCTGATTTCGCCGCGCAGGGCGCCTTCGCAGAGCACCAGAATGCGGTCGGAAATGCCCATCACTTCCATCAGATCGCTGGACACCACGATCACCGAAATACCCTCGGCGGCGAGGTTATGGATGATCTGGTAGATCTCCGCTTTGGCACCAATGTCGATGCCGCGAGTCGGTTCGTCGAGCAGCAAGACCTTCATCGGCATCGACAACCAGCGGCCGAGAATGGCCTTCTGCTGATTGCCGCCGGAGAGGAATTTGATCTGCTGGCCGGCATGCGGGGTTTTGACTTTCAGCGCCTTGATTTGCTTGTCGGCGTTGCCCTTTTCCCACAGCCCGCGAATCAGGCAGCCGAGGCCGGAGTTGGCGCCACGCGCACTGATGTTGATGTTCTCGGCAACGCTGGCCAGCGGGATGATGCCTTCCTTCTTGCGATCCTCCGGGCACAGCAGAATGCCGGCGGCAATCGCGTCGCGCGGTGAACGTAATTTCAGTTCATGGCCGCGCAGCTCAAGGCGTCCGGCAGTGTTGCGCTCCAGACCACTGAGCAGGCGAAACAGCTCGGTGCGCCCTGCCCCGACCAACCCGAACAAGCCAAGAATCTCGCCTTTGTGCGCTTCGAAACTGATCGGTTCGCGCAGGCCCGGGCCGAGCAGGCCATCGACTTTCAACGCCACGGCGCCACGCGGGCGATGGCGGTAATCGTAGATGTCCTGAATGTCACGACCGACCATGCAGGTCACCAGTTGATCGTGGGTCAGCTGGCTCATGTCGTCGAAGGTGCGCACGTAGCGACCGTCCTTGAACACGGTCACGGCGTCGCAGATGCGGAACACTTCTTCCATGCGATGGGACACGTAAAGCACGACTTTGCCCTCATCGCGCAAGCGGCCGATGATCGCCATCAAGCGGTCGATTTCACGGGCCGAAAGGCTGCTGGTCGGTTCGTCGAAGGCGATGACATGGGCACCACGCGACAGCGCTTTGGCGATTTCCACCAGTTGCCGCTGGCCGAGCGACAAGCGCCCGACCTTGGTCTGCGGATCGATTTCGTCGGCCAGGCCTTTGAGGCAATTCAACGCTTGCTGGCGCAATGTGCTGCGATTGATCAAACCGAAACTGGCCGGCAGATGACCGAGAAACAGGTTCTCGGCGACGGTCATTTCCGGCACCAGATGCAGTTCCTGGTGAATCACCGCGACGCCGCTGCCGATGCTGTCAGCCGTCGACTTGAACGCCATCGTCTGCTCGCCGATCTGCAACTCGCCACTGCTCGGAATGTAAGCGCCGCCGAGGATTTTCAGCAAAGTCGATTTGCCAGCCCCGTTCTCGCCCATCAAGGCGTGAACCTGGCCGGGATGGGCGACGAAGCTGATGCCGTCCAGCGCTTTCACGCCGGGAAAGGTTTTGCCGATCCCGTTGAAGCGCAGGCTGCCGCCGGAGCTGTGTTGTTGTGTCTGTACTTGCGCGTGCATAAAGCCACCTCTATCACACCGATCAAACGGCCCGGCTGACCGGGCCGCTGCTGCGTCAGTTCCACAAGCCGATTTTTTCCAGCTCTTGCTTGAAGTTCTCGCGAGTGATCAGGGTGACGTCGTCCATGGCGGTGTACTTCGGCGGTTCTTTGCCGGTGGTGACCCACTCGTACATCATTTCAGCAGTCTTGTAGCCCTCGATGTGCGGGCTTGGCAGCATCGAGCCGAAAAAGCCGCTGTTGGGCTTTTTCAGTTCGCCGATGGCGTCAGTGCCGTTGATGCCAATGCCGATCACATTGGCCGCGGCAAACCCGGCGGCTTCCGTGGCGCGCACGCCGCCGAGCACGGTGTTGTCGTTCATGCCGCCGATGATCAGGTTCTTCGCCGCACTCGGCAGTTTCACCAGCGCCGAGTTGGTAGCGTCCATGCTGCCGGGCACGTCGAGGGTTTTCAGCGCGGCAAAGAGGATGTGGTCTTTCGGCATACCGGCGTCTTCGAGTGACTTCACCGAGCCGTCGGTGCGTTTCTTGCCGGTGTCGAGTTCGTTGTAGGTGTTGACCACCGCGTAGGTGTCTTTCCAGTCCCAGTTACGCTTCTTCGCTTCGGCGGCCATGGCGGCGCCCTGCTTCTGACCGACTTCGAACGCAGCCATGCCGAGGTACGGCACGTCTTCCATGAATTTGCCATTGGCGTCGACGAAACGGTCGTCGACGGCAATTACTTTCAGGTCATTGAGTTTGGCTTTGGCCATGATTGCCGGGCCGAGCGAGACGTCCGGCGGGCAGATCACAAAGCCCTTGGCGCCGTTGGCAGCGAGGCTGTCGATGGCAGAGAGGGTTTTCTCGCCATCGGGCACGGCGATTTTGATCAGTTCAAAACCCTTGTCCTTGGCGGCCTTCTCGGCGAAGGCCCACTCGGTCTGGAACCACGGCTCTTCAGCCTGCTTGACCAGAAAACCGATTTTCACGGTGTCGGCAGCGAACAGCGAACTGCTCAGGCTGAACGCGGTGACCGCCAGGGCGGTACTGCACAGGGTACGAATCCCGAAACGACGTTTCATAAGCTGACTCCTTGTTATTTTTTTGAGCAAATTTTGAAAAGCGTTAAATCAAGGTCCTGCAAAGCCTGTTGAACATAGTCATATCGTATGATGATTGGATTTCAAGCGGATTTATCCGCATGAAAGCCGCAGTGCTCAGTCGTGGTACATCACCGAGCGACCACCATCGATGGTGATGCATGAAGCATTGATGAACGGCGCTTCATCACTGGCCAGCAACACTGCCGTCATCGCCACTTCCAGCGGCTGACCGATGCGTTTCGGCGGGTGCAGATCGAAGGCGCGTTGACGTTCGGCGTGCGGGTCGGCGAAACCGTTCCAGTAATCGACGTTCAGCTGGGTTTCAATGTAGCCCGGGGCGATGGCGTTGACGCGAATGCCTTTCGCCGCATATTCGATACCGAGCGCGCGGGTCAGGCCGAGCAAACCGTGTTTGGCCACCGGGTACGGGAAGCAGCCGGGAATGATGTGGCTGGAATGGGTCGAGGCAATGTTGATGATGCTGCCGACGCCCTGCTCGATCATCTGCGGCAACACCGCTTTGCAACCGAACCAGGCGCCATCGAGGTCGATGGCGAAGCAGCGATGCCAATCTTCGTCGGTCATTTCCAGCGGATCACGGAACACGTTGACCCCGGCGCAGTTGACCAGCACATCGATGCGCCCGTGCAGTTCAACGGCGCGTTTGGCCATGGCGTGCAGATCATGCTGGCGCGAGACATCCGCCTTGATCGCCTGTACATCAAAGCCCTGTTCACGCCAGTGCGCGGCAACCTGCTCGACCTTCTCGGCCTGGATATCGCTGATCAGCAGTTTCGCTTGCTGCGAGGCAAATGCCGCAACGATCGCTTCACCGATGCCCTGAGCGGCGCCGGTCAGCAACACGACCTTGTTTTTCAGACGCTCGCCCTTCGGCGGCGCGGGCACTGGCGGCAGGGAAAGAGGTTCAGCCATGGATCAGAACTCCTGTTTCGCAGCCCCAAAAAAACCGGGCATCTGGCGATGTCCGGTCTGGAAGGCGTGTTGAATGAAACAGGCAGGCGCGGCCGACGGCTGCGGGCCGTTGCCAGACGCGGACTCCACGTGGGAGTGCGATAGAGATTCGCTGCATCACTTCACCTGTTTTGTTCTTTTTAAGTGTGAGTGCGTGTTACTGCTGCAGCCGACTATAAACCCGACCGCCAAATAATCTCAATATATAATTTTGCATCCCATATTCTGGGATTAACCAGCAAAGCGCGTGCAGAGTTTTCCGGGTACGTCGACGCGCATCGACAGCACCGCGCCATCCAGTGGATGGTTGACCGGACTCTTGGCACTGGTGATGTACAGGGTTTTCAAATCGTCGCCGCCGAACACGCAACTGGTCGGACGGCTGACGGGCAGATCAATCTTGCGGTCAACGTAGCCATCGGGCGTCAGGCGCAACAGGCAACTGCCGTCCCAACGGGCATTCCACACATAGCCTTCGGCGTCCATCGCCGAACCGTCCGGGCCGCCCTGTTGATCGGGGCCGTACCAGACGTGGGCGATGTCGAGGTTACCGTCGGTGTGGATGAAATAGCGGTACAGCGTGCTGTCGAGGCTGTCGCCGAACAGCAGGGTGGTGCCGTCATCGCTCCACAGCAGCGTGTTGGGAATCCCCAGACCGCGCAGCAACGGTGTCACGCGTTTATCGGGATCGATGCGGAACAGGCCTCCGGAACGGCGGATCACCGGCAGATCCTCGCCTTGCTCGCCGATGTTGTTCTGCATGGTGCCGAGCCACAAGCGACCCTGGGCATCGCAGCGCGCTTCGTTGGGGCGATTGCCGGGTTGCGGGTCGGCGACGCAAAACAGGCTCAGGCGCGGTTCGAGGCCAGGAGAATCGAGATCGAGGCGGTAGACGCCGCTGCTCAGGGTCACCAGCGCATCGCCGCTGTTGCAGGGGATGAACGCCGAAATGTGTTCAGGCATCTGCCAGATCTGTACGTTCTGGCCGATCAGGCGCAGGGCCTGTTTGCCAGCGATATCGACCCAGTACAACGCCTGGGTCGGCGCATCCCAGAACGGGCCTTCACCGAGTTGGGCGCGGTGTTGGGTCAGGGCGGTCCACGGCATATAACGGTCTCCATTGTTGTTTTTACTGTAGGAGTGAGCCTGCTCGCGATCGCGGTGGATCAGTCGAAGCTGTTTTGCCTGATACGACGCTATCGCGAGCAGGCTCACTCCTACAGGGGGAATTCGTCTTAACCGGCTTTTTTGTCGGCCATGACTTTTGGATAAAAGCGTTTGATCGCCAGGTCGGCGTTGTCGATCAGGGTCATGCAGGCCCACACGCCGCGCGCCGAATCGCGGGCGGCGATGGCGTCGGCCATGTCTTTGTGGATCGGTAATGTGCGGCGCAGTTCATCGGGGTCGGCAGCAGACACTTCAAACGACACCGCCAGCAGCGCGCCAAGGGCCGGGACCATTTGTTCGATGAACTGATTGTGGCTCGCGGCCAGAATGCATTCGTGAAAGGCCTGATCGGCGCGGTTGTAATCAACGCCGCTGTCGACCGCGCGCTCAAGGGCGTTGTAGGCCAGTTGCACCGCATCAATCTGTGCCAGCGTCGCCCGCTCGCAAGCCCAGCGCACGGCCATCGGTTCGATGGTGCGGCGCAGGTCGAGCAGGTCATCGACGAAGTTTTCCGGCAAGCCATTGCGCGACAGCCAGCCGACCACTTGCGGATCGAATAGATTCCAGCGCCGCACCGGCAACACGCGGGTGCCGACTTTCGGCCCGACTTCGAGCATGCCTTTGGCGACAAGGGTTTTGATTGCTTCGCGGATGACGGTACGGCTGACCCCGAGCTGCTCGCCGAGATCGGCCTCGACCTTGATGGTCTGCCCCGGTTTGACCTGGCCGGCGGCTATCCAGCTGCCGAGCCAGTCGACCGTCGACGCGTGAAAGCTGCTGGACATGAACACCTCAAAGCGGGACGCGATGGATGCTCAAGCTAATGATCATATGATTGTCTGTCAATTCGATATTTCTGCCCATCTCCATCTGCTCGAGTCTATTTGAGTAAAGCCATTCCATGACCTACGGTTAAGGCGCGACAGATCAAGCAGTCAATAGCATCTGTTTCACTCAACTTCGCTATCGACAGGTATGAGCATGAACAAGGATGCGTCTACGCAATACCCAATTGTTTTGATCCACGGCCTCTTCGGCTTCGACAAAATCGCCGGTTATCCCTACTTCTTCGAAATCAAGGAAGCACTGGAGCGAGAGGGTGCCACCGTGTTTGCCGTGAATATTCCAGCAGTAAACGGCAATGAGGAACGCGGGGAAAAGCTGCTGGAACACGTTAATCGCATATTGCGCGAGACGGGCGCAGCCAAGGTCAACCTTATCGGCCACAGCCAGGGCCCGCTGGCGGCGCGCTATGTCGCCGCGCTGCACCCGGAAAAGGTCGCCTCGGTCACCTCGGTCAGTTGCCCCAACCATGGTTCCGAAATTGCCGATCAGCTGCATAAGGCATTAACCCCCGGCGAACTACCGGAAGCGCTGGTACTGGCGCTACTAGGCGCGGTCGGCACCTTTATCTCGCTGCTCAGCGGACATCCGCAAAACCCACAGGACCCTCAGGCTGCTTTCGAATCGCTGACCAGCGCCGGACTGGCGACGTTTAACAAAAAATACCCACAAGGGGTACCCAAACAATGGGGCGGTGAAGGTAACGAAGTCGAAAACGGCGTGTATTACTATTCCTGGAGCGGCATCGTGCAGAACTTCCAGAGCCTGCAACCCCTCGATCCGTCACATTTGAACTGCATCGTGCTGTCGAAGCTGTTTTACAAGGAAAAGAACGCCAACGATGGCTTGGTCGGGCAGTACAGCTCGCATCTGGGCAAGGTCATTCGTTCGGATTACCCGATGGACCACTTCGACGCCGTCAACCAGCTCGCCGGAATCACCAGTTGGAACGTCAGCCCGGTTCGTCTCTATCTTGAACACGCTGCACGGCTCAAGGACAAAGGCTTGTAAGGCGCAAAAAAATGGCCCGCTGCAATAGCGGGCCATTTGCAAAACATGCAGCGTGACTTATGGCTCAAGACCAATGCGGAAGAATTCGCCGCCGCTCCATACGCCTAGCCAGCGCTGACCGTCGATTTCACGGCTGACCGCCAACTCGACCAATTGATAGAACACGTTGCGGTGGATCAACGCTTCGAGATTAGTGCGCACATGCACATAAGGCGCTGGCTCTTGCGTCGCCGGATCGATCTCGACCCGGATCGGATGCTCAGTCCCCGCCTCGGCAGTCTCATCGACGTTGGTGGTGAAGCGCAAAACCTGCGCCTCCCCTTCCCCTTCAACCTCGACCGCAATCGCCACGAACGGCGCGTCGTCGACCTTGATCCCGACCTTCTCGACCGGGGTGATCAGAAAGTAATCGTCGCCGTCGCGGCGCATGATCGTCGAGAACAGCTTGACCATCGGCTTGCGCCCGATCGGCGTACCCAGGTAGTACCAGGTGCCGTCACGGGCAATGCGCATGTCGATGTCGCCGCAGAAGTCCGGGTTCCACAAGTGCACCGGCGGCAAGCCTTTGGTTTTGGGGATCTGTCCCAACAGGTCATTGGCTTTTTGCGGGCCACTCATGGCGTACTCCTTGAATTACTGGTCGCTGACACCTAACAGGCTGCGTGCGTATTGGGCAAGCGGCGGGCCGATCAGGTCTTCGGGTTTGTTGTCGTGGAACGTCAGTAAACCGCCACGACTCTTGATCCGTGCAGTATCAATCAAATACTGGGTGCTGGTCTCGATCAACATGATCTGAATCACGCCGCCGTCGATGCCGAGGCGATCCACAGCTTCCTGGTCAAGCCATTCATCGGAGTTGCCGATGCGGTCGTCAGCCTTGGCAAACCGCGTGTACAGCAGATAGTGCGCACCGGCATCACGGGCTTCGCCCATTGCCTGATCGAGGCCTTCCGGCGCACGGGCGCGGCGAACCATGGGGAAGTATTCGACAAAGCTCTTGAACGCTTCTTCGGCGACCACGTTCGGCCGTGGGTAGGAACCGCCCGGCGGCGCAAACGCCCCCTGAGCGATATAGACAAACGAATCCGGCTGAATGCGGAAGTTATTCACCCGACGGCTATCGCTGTGATCCAGCAAGCCAGCATCGCTCATCTGGTAGCGAGTGCCTTCGGCCATATCGCTGACAGTCATACAGCCGCCAAGCGCCAAAACGGCCAGCAGCAAAACCAGGCTACGCATCCTATTCCTCCAGAGGCCGGTGACGGAAAACCGGCGAATGGCCGTTGGATGCAGCTTTTGCGCCAGTCCTTGAAAATGTGCAGGTATCGAATTTGAAATGACGCCCCAAAGGCCAGAAATGAAGCCTTTGTGGCGAGGGAGCTTGCTCCCGCTCGGCGGCGCAGCCGTCGTAATTTCGGTATCTATGGTGAGCCAGGCAGAATCAGGAGGATGGTTTTGGGGTCGCTGCGCAACCCATCGGGATAAATCCCCTCACCACAATCAGCCGCCGATGATTTTCATGACTGTCGCGCCGCCGGAGAACGCCACCTCCTGCTTGTCGCCCAAGGCTTTCACCAAGAGACGTTGCAACGCAGGCAGCGCCTGGTGGCGCGGCTTGTCGAGCAGATCGCCGACATAGTGGCGGTTGCTCGACGACAGGCAACCATGCAGCCAACCGGTCGACGACAGGCGCAAGCGTGAGCAAGTCCTACAGAACGGTACGCTTTCGTTGGCAATCACGCCGAAGTTGCCCAGACCGGGGATCGCGTAGCGCACGGCCGTAGCGTCTACGGGTGCATCGGTTTGCGCGTACTCGTAGCGCTCGCCGATCAGCTCAAGCAATTGTTGCAGGCTGACAAACTGTTGCAGGAACGCATTGGAGTCTTTGGCCAGATGCCCCATGCGCATCAGCTCGATGAACCGCAATTCGAATCCGCGCGCGAGGCAGTAATCGAGCAACGGCATCACCTGATCGAGGTTCTGCCCGCGCAACGGCACCATGTTGACCTTGATCTTCATCCCCGCCGCCGCGGCCTTATCCATGCCGTCGAGGACGGTGGCCAGGTCGCCACCACGGGCGATGCTTCGGAATGCCGCAGCGTCGAGGGTATCGAGGGACACGTTGATCCGACGCAGACCGGCATCCACCAGCAGCGGGAGTTTTTTTGCGAGGAGTTGGCCGTTGGTGGTCAGACTGATGTCTTCGAGGCCCATCTTGCCGACGGCGGTCATGAACGATTCGAGTTTGGGGCTGACCAGCGGCTCACCGCCAGTGATGCGCAAACGCTCGATGCCGGCAGCTTCGATCAGATATTCGACGCCGCGCGCCATGGCTTCGGCCGACAGTTCATCCTGCGCAGCCACCAGCCGCTTGCCGTTGGGCACGCAGTAGGTACAAGCATAATTGCAGGCTGAGGTCAGGCTGATCCGCAAATTGCGAAAACGCCTGCCTTGACGGTCAACGATCATGATCACTCCGGCGAAAGAATTTCGAGCCGCTAAAACTTGACTCACAAATCAAGTTTTAGCAAGCCCTATGCCTGAGTATATTCCTGCGGTACTGCGTCATGTAGCGAAATAATGGCGCAATAAGGCAGCTGAATGGCTCAGCTGCTAGGCGTTTCCGGGTCGCGCTTGCGCTTGTTGCCCATCCGCACGCCAATGTCCATCAGGAATTGGAAGAAACCTTCCTGATCTTCCAGCACATTGCTCCAGAACGGCGAGTGATACAGCGCAACAGCGCCGTGCACCAGCGCCCAGGACGCGCAGTAATGGAAGTACGGCGGCACGTCTTCGAGCTTGCCTTCACTGATACGGCCCTTGATCAGCAGGGTCAGGCGTTCAAAGTTCGAGGCACGGATCTTGTGCAGCTCCTCGACCATTTCCGGCACCTGATTGCCCTTGACCACCTTCTCTTCGAGACGATCAAACAGGCGATAGCGCTGAGGGTCACGCATGCGGAATTCGAAGTAGGCGCGGGACAGCGCTTCCTTGTCCTTGTCGACATCGGCCGAATGCAGCAGCTCGTTCAAATCGCGCTCGTAATCGAGCATCAGCCGCAGGTAGATCTCGGCCTTGGACTTGAAGTGCTTGTAGATCGTGCCTTTGCCGATACCGACGGCATCAGCAATCATCTCGACGGTGACACTGTCTTCACCTTGGTCGAGGAACAGCTTGAGCGCGGTATCGAGAATTTCTTGCTCGCGGCGACGAAATTCACGGACCTTACGAGGTTCTTTGTGCATAAGAAAAGGTCTGAAGGGTCAAAATTCGAAGCCGCGTATTATGCCTAACTTGCGCAAAAATGCACGGATCATCCGACCATATCTGTGTTTCTTGCTCGTTTTGAGAACGTTTTGGGCGCAATGAGAACTCAACTGAAGCAAACGTATTCCAAATTTGTTTAAAAACCCCGACCGGCCAACTGGACTGCACGCCAGACTGATCAATACTTGAACTGTCGGTCGACATCTCCCCCAAGTGTCGCGCCGATAAAGGTACCAAAGGACCGCGTGCCTTTGTTTTACTCCTAATGGTCTTAACCCGGATTCACCCCCCAGAACCCGGGTTTTTTTTGCCTGCGATTTGGCCGCCCGTTACACGGCAGATTTAACACTGGCCAACGGAAACAGGCGCTTGAAGTTTTCGGTGGTCTGCTCGGCGAAGCGCTCGTAGCTTTCACCGCGCAACATCGCCAAAAATTCCGCCACTTCGCGCACGTACTGCGGCAGGTTGGGTTTGCCGCGATAAGGGATAGGCGCCAGATACGGCGAGTCGGTCTCTACCAACAGGCGATCAGCCGGGACCTTGCTCGCGACATCGCGCAGGGCATCGGCGTTGCGGAACGTGACAATCCCCGACAGAGAAATGTAATAACCCATGTCCAAAGCGGCTTTGGCCATGTCCCAGTCTTCGGTGAAGCAATGCAGCACACCGGCCTGGGGCAGCGCCGCTTCGCGCAGCAGTTCAAGGGTATCGGCACGCGCGCCGCGGGTATGGATGATCACCGGCTTACCGGTTTGCTGCGCCGCTTGCAGGTGCAGGCGGAATGACTCCTGCTGCAACTCGGCGGCTTCCGGTTCGTAGTGATAATCCAGACCGGTTTCACCGATCGCCACCACTTTCGGATGATTGAGTTCGTGCAGCAGCCAGTCCAGTGCCGGGGCTGCACCCGGTTGCACATCCAGTGGATGCACGCCAACCGAGCAATCGACGTCGTCATAACGCTCAGCCAGGGCTTTGACGTCGGCGGCGTTGTCGGCACTCACGCCGATGCACAGAAAGTGCCCTACGCCGCGCTGCCGGGCCGCATCGAGTGCAGCATCCAGCGAGCCGTCATGGGCGGCAAGGTCGAGGCGATCAAGGTGACAATGGGAATCTACGAGCATAAAAATACGGCTACTTACATCGTATGAGTAGGACGGTCGGACTTGAGGGCTCCGGCCAGATGGGTTTCGATGCGACTGCGAGCGGTGTTGTCGCCATCGTTGAACTGCACGCCGACACCGGCGGCGCGGTTGCCTTGCGCACCTTTGGGGGTGATCCAGGTGACCTTGCCGGCCACTGGAATCTTCTCCGCCTCGTCCATCAGGTTGAGCAGCATGAACACCTCATCGCCCAACTTGTAGCTCTTGTTGGTCGGGATGAACAGACCACCATTCCTGATGAACGGCATGTAGGCGGCGTATAGCACCGACTTGTCCTTGATGGTCAGGGACAAAATGCCGTTACGCGGCCCGGGGCTGACGGGTTCATTCATGATGACCTCCACTGCTGATGCTCAGAGTCTAGGTACACATTGTTATCTTTGGCCAGGCAATCCCGCCCATTGCACCAACAACGCTTCCAGCAACAAGGCCGGGTTGAGGTTGGCCTTGCTCATGACTTTCTGCCGCTGGGCGAGAATCCAGTCCTGAATCTCGAGGACTTTGCCCTGTGCCGTTTTCTGCGCGAGGTACTGCACGACCTTGCGCATATCAGTCAGCCCCAGGCCTGCCTCATCCTGAGTCAATTGATAGCGCAGGATCAGGCTCGACCAGTCGCAGAACCAGTCAAACAGACGCAGCATCGGGATGGTTTTCCATTCCTCGGCCAGTTGCGTCGGCGACTGCTGTTGCTTGAGCAACTTCTTCACACCCTCGACCACCTGCGCACGCTGTTCACGCACGCCTTGCGCTTGCAGACTGACCGCCATCAACGGCGAACCGGCGGCCAGCGTCAGCAACTCGACGCGCTCCTCAGCCGAACAGTCCGGCAGCGCCTGAGCCAGCCACTGCAGGCTCATCGCTTCACTCGGCAGCGGACAGGCCTGTTGCACGCAACGGCTCTTGATGGTCGGCAGCAAACGACTGGTCTGATGGCTGACCAGCAGCAAAACGGTATCGCCGGATGGCTCTTCAAGGCTTTTCAGCAAGGCGTTGGCGGCGTTGATGTTCATCGACTCGACCGGCTCGATCAACACCACTTTGCGCCCGCCCAATTGTGCGGTCTGCACCACGAAGCTGACGAGATCGCGCACCTGGTCGACCTTGATCGCCTTGTCGGCTTCCTCTGGTTCGAGGATGTAATTGTCCGGATGGCTGCCGGCCTTGAGCAGCAGACAGGATTTGCACTCGCCGCAGGCTTGCGGCGTCGGACGCTGACACAACAGGCTTGCCATCAAGCGCTCGGCCAGCGCCCGCTTGCCGATCCCGGCGGGGCCATGCAGCAGGTAGGCGTGCGCGTGCTGACTACGCCCGGCCAGTTGCTGCCAGAGGCTGTCCTGCCATGGATAGGCCTCAGCCACGGGCCAGCTCCAGCAAGTTCGGGAGCAAGGTATCCAGCGATTGTTGAACCTTGGCCAGTGGTTGACCGGCATCGATGCGCACATAGCGCGCAGGATCGGCTTCGGCACGCTTCAGGAACGCACTGCGCACAGCTTCGAAAAACGCCCGTCCTTCCAGTTCAAACCGATCCAGACGGCCACGGGCACTGGCGCGGGCCAGGCCGATTTCCACCGGCAGATCGAAAATCAGCGTCAGGTCCGGACGCAGGTCGCCCTGCACGAAGGTTTCCAGCGTGGCGATACGCTCCAGCGACAAACCACGACCGCCACCCTGATAGGCATAAGTCGAATCGGTGAAACGATCGCACAGCACCACCGCGCCACGGGCCAGCGCCGGGCGGATCACTTGCGCCAAGTGCTGAGCGCGGGCGGCGAAGACCAACAGCAGTTCAGTGTCCGGGTTCATCACTTCGTCGGCCGGAGCCAGCAGCACGTCGCGAATTCGCTCGGCCAGCGGCGTACCGCCGGGCTCACGGGTCAACAGCACTTCGATACCGGCGCTACGCAGACGCTCGGCGAGGTATTCACGATTGGTGCTCTTGCCGGCGCCTTCCGGGCCTTCCAGGGTAATAAACAAGCCAGTCACAGGCAGTCCTTAATCAAAGTCATTGCGTGTTTTGTGGGGCGGCGGTTTCCGGAGCGGCTGCAGGCTCCTGAGGCGCAACCTGTGGCAGCGATTCCGGCGCGGTGTCCGGGGATGCCGCAGGAATCGCTTGATCAGTCGCCGGAGCCGCTTCGGGCGTCGTGACCGGTGCCGGGCTGGAGCGATAATCAGCTCGCCGCTTGAGTTGGTACTCACGCACCGCACTGTTATGCGCATCGAGATCGTCGGAGAACACATGGCTGCCGTCGCCACGCGCGACGAAATACAGGCTGGTGCCTTCCACCGGATTCAGCGCCGCATGAATCGCTTCACGCCCGACCATTGCGATCGGCGTTGGCGGCAAGCCAGGAATCACGTAAGTGTTATACGCCGTTGGCTCTTTCAAATGCGCCCGGGTCAATTTGCCGGTGTAACGGTCACCCAAACCGTAGATCACTGTCGGATCGGTCTGCAACTGCATGCCCAAGGCCATCCGCCGCACGAAAACACCGGCAATCTGCCCACGCTCCTGGGGCACGCCGGTTTCCTTCTCGACCAGCGAGGCCATGATCAGCGCTTGATACGGCTCGCTGTAAGGCACATCAGCCGAACGTTTTTCCCATTCACTGGCCAGCACTTCATCGAGCCGATCGAAAGACTTTTTCAGTAATTCGGCATCGGACATGCCACGCACAAAGCGGTAGGTGTCGGGGAAGAAACGCCCTTCCGGAAACAGGCCCTTATGGCCAATCTTTGCCATGACATCGCTGTCGCTCAAACCTGTGAGGGTCTGCTCGATCTTTTCGTCCTTGGCCAACGCGGCGCGCACTTGATGGAAATTCCAGCCTTCGACCAGGGTCAGGCTGTACTGAACCACTTCGCCGCGTTTCCACAAGTCGATCAGACTGTTGACGGTCATGCCTGGCTGCATGCGGTATTCACCGCTGTGGATCGGCGTGCCGGCGAGGTTGAAACGCCAATAGACCCGAAGCCAGAACGCGTCCTTGATGACGCCATCGGTTTCCAGTCCAAGGAGAGTACGGGTTGGGGTCGAGCCTTTCGGCACATCCAGCAGTTCTTCCTGCGTGATGTTCAGGGGCTGTTCCAGCGCAGAATTAATCTTCCAGGCGCTGGCGCCCAGCAGCAGCCCTGCCAGAACCAATCCGGTTTCCAGCAGCAGCAAGAGTTTACGTCTCACGAATCAGGCATCCAGTAGGGCGCGGGAAATGGTTTGCAGTTTACGGGTGAGCGGGCCAACCGACCAGCTCAGTGCAGCGTAGGCGCGTACCGGCCAGACGCCATACACGCTGTTGCAGAGAAAGACTTCATCAGCCCATTGCAGTTGTTCGAGGTTGATGTCGGCAATTTGCGAGGGGATCGCCAATGACTCGGCCTGAAACAAAATTTCGGCGCGCATCACACCCGCGACACCGCAGCGTTTCAGATCCGGGGTGATCAACACACCGTCACGCACCAGGAACAGATTGCTGAACACCCCCTCAATGACGCGACCGGCCTGGTCGAGCATCAAGCCTTCGGCATGCTCGCTGTCCTGCCATTCGGCGCGGGCGAGGACCTGTTCCAGTCGGTTGAGGTGTTTCAGTCCGGCGAGCAAAGGCTGATGGCTCAAACGTGTGCTGCACGGAAACAGGCGTACACCTTGTTCGCCGTGAACGGCGGGATAGGCCGCAGGAGGATTGCTTTGCAGAATACGTCGCCCCGGCGCCGCAGGATCGGGCGCGTAACCACGCAAACCGTCGCCACGGCTGAGGATGAGCTTGAGCACGCCCTCGCCCATCGCTGCCGCGTAGCTCAGCAGCTCCTGGCGAATCAGTTCGATATCCGCCGCGATGGCCAGACGCAAACAGCCGTCGGCCAAACGCGCCAGATGGCGATCCAGCAACAGCGGCTGGCCGCCGCGCACGGCGATGGTCTCGAACAGACCATCGCCATAAGCCAGGCCGCGATCTTTCAGCGACAGAGCGTCAGCCGGTTGACCGTCGACCCAGCTGTCCATCAGCCGGCGAACCGACGGAACGCCAAGGTGCCGTTCGTGCCGCCAAAACCGAAGGAGTTGGACAGCACGACATCGATGTCCATGTTGCGCGCAGTGTGCGGCACGAAATCGAGATCGCAGCCTTCGTCCGGCTCTTCGAGGTTGATGGTTGGCGGTGCCACCTGGCTGTTGATTGCCAGCACACTGAAAATCGCCTCTACCGCGCCCGCCGCACCCAACAGGTGACCGGTCATGGACTTGGTGGAGCTGACCGCCAGTTTGTACGCGTGGTCGCCGAATACACTCTTCAGCGCATTGGCTTCAGCAAGGTCACCGGCTGGCGTCGAAGTACCGTGGGCGTTGATGTATTGCACTTGATCGGCGTTGATCTTCGCATCGCGTAGCGCATTGGTGATGCAGCGCGCTGCACCGGCGCCGTCGGCAGGTGGCGAGGTCATGTGGAACGCGTCGCCGCTGGTACCGAAACCGATCAACTCGGCGTAGATGGTCGCACCGCGAGCCTTGGCGTGTTCCAGCTCTTCGAGCACCAGAGCACCGGCACCGTCGGACAGCACAAAACCATCACGGCCCTTGTCCCACGGACGACTGGCACGGGTCGGCTCATCATTGCGAGTCGACAGTGCACGGGATGCGCCGAAGCCGCCCATACCGAGACCGCACGCGGCCATTTCGGCACCGCCGGCGATCATCACGTCGGCTTCGTCGTACATGATGTTGCGCGCCGCCATGCCAATACAGTGCGTACCGGTGGTACATGCAGTGGCGATAGCGTAGTTAGGCCCCTGTGCACCCAGATGGATGGACAGGAAGCCGGAAATCATATTGATGATCGAGCCTGGCACGAAGAATGGCGAAATTCGACGCGGACCCGTCTCATGCAGAGTACGGCTGGTTTCTTCGATGTTGGTCAGACCGCCGATACCCGAACCCATGGCCACGCCAATGCGCTCACGGTTGGCGTCGGTGACTTCCAGACCCGAGTTGCGAACCGCCTGAAAACCCGCTGCGAGACCGTACTGAATAAACAGGTCGAGCTTGCGTGCTTCCTTGACCGACAGGTATTCCTCGACATTGAAGCCCTTCACCGAGCCGCCAAAGCGGGTGGAATAGGCAGAAAGGTCGGTGTGTTCGATCAGACCAATGCCACTGCGGCCAGCCAGAATGCCCTGCCAACTGCTCGGCACATCCGTGCCCAGTGGCGACAACATACCCATACCGGTGACTACGACGCGTCTACGCGACACAGCACTCTCCTTTTTTCAAATGACGACGACTTTGCATCAGGCCTAAAGAAAAAACCGCACGCCATGATGGCAGTGCGGTTTTTCCATGACAGCAAACAACGATTACAAACTATTACGCCTGGTGGCTAGTAACGTAGTCGATTGCAGCTTGTACAGTAGTGATCTTTTCAGCTTCTTCGTCAGGGATTTCGGTCTCGAATTCCTCTTCCAGAGCCATCACCAGCTCAACGGTGTCAAGGGAGTCGGCACCCAGGTCTTCAACGAAGGAAGCAGTGTTAACCACTTCTTCTTCTTTAACGCCCAGTTGCTCGGCAACGATTTTCTTGACGCGCTCTTCGATGGTGCTCATACCTTGTTTTCACTCCTAATGGACAAATTCAGGCAGCTGGCCAGTGGGTAAGTGTATAGAAAGACTTTTCAGCTTTTCAACTGAAAGCTTCACTCCTCAAACCCTGCGGCCCTCTGCCTATAAATAGATTGCAGCTTTATAACGGATTTTAGACAGCTCGTATGACATTTTTTTGAAGCAATCCGTCACATTTTACTTACATGTACATCCCACCGTTCACCGGGATTGTAGCCCCAGTGACGTATGCCGCACCGTCGGATGCAAGAAAAGCGACCACAGAGGCGATCTCTTGAGCTTGTCCCAGACGACCCAGCGGAATCTGCGTCTGCAAGGCTTCACGCTGTGCTTCCGGCAGCTCGCGGGTCATATCGGTGTCGATGAACCCTGGGGTTACCGAGTTGACCGTAATCGAACGCGAACCGACTTCACGCGCCATTGCACGGCTGAAACCTTCCAGACCGGCCTTGGCGGCTGCATAGTTTACTTGGCCAGCGTTGCCCATTGCACCCACCACCGAGCCAATACTGATAATTCGGCCCCAACGCGCCTTGGTCATGCCGCGCAGAACGCCCTTGGACAGGCGGAATAGACTGTTCAGGTTGGTATCGATCACGTCGTACCACTCATCGTCTTTCATGCGCATCATCAGGTTATCGCGGGTGATACCGGCATTATTGACCAGGATCGCCACTGGCGCACCGAACTGTTCCTGAATGCTCGCCAACACCGCGCTGACCGATTCGTCGCTGGTGACATTGAGTTCCAGGCCAGTGCCTTGAATACCGTTTTCCTTCAGGGTCGCGGCAATGCGCTCAGCGCCCGAAGCGGAGGTCGCGGTGCCCACTACGATGGCGCCCTGACGACCCAGTTCCAATGCGATGGCCTGGCCGATACCGCGGCTTGCACCGGTGACCAGTGCAACCTTACCTTGCAGACTCATGCAAGTTTCTCCTGATTCAGGCTTGCGCTGCACGAGCGGCAGCGAAAGCGTCTGGGGTATTGAGGTTGGAAGTCGCAACGCCTTCGGCGCAACGTTTGTTCAGACCGGCCAGCACTTTGCCCGGGCCGCATTCGACCAGATTGGTCGCGCCCTTGGCGGCCAGCGTCTGTACCGACTCGACCCAGCGTACTGGCTTGTAGAGTTGCTCGAGCAGATCACGCTTGAGGGTTTCCAGATCGGCCGGCACTTGCGCGCTGACGTTCTGCACCAGCGGAATCTGCGGCGCCTGCCAGTCGATGGCGGCGATGGACTCGGCAAAACGCTCGGCGGCCGGGCGCATCAGCTCGCAGTGCGATGGCACGCTGACCGGCAGTGGCATGGCACGCTTGGCGCCACGCGCCTTGCAGCCTTCGATGGCGCGCTCTACAGCAGCCTTGGCACCTGCGATAACCACTTGGCCTGGAGAGTTGAAGTTCACCGCGCTGACCACTTCGCCTTGCGCTGCTTCAGCGCAGGCTGCCAGCACGTCTGCGTCTTCCAGACCGAGGATGGCAGCCATGCCGCCCTGCCCGGCCGGAACAGCTTCCTGCATTAACTGACCACGGCGCTCAACGAGCTTTACCGCATCAGCCAGCGTCAGGCTACCGGCAGCAACCAGTGCACTGTATTCACCCAGGCTGTGACCGGCAACGAATGCCGGACGCGCGCCACCTTCAGCCAGCCACAGACGCCACAGAGCGATCGAAGCGGTCAGAATGGCCGGTTGGGTTTTATCGGTTTGATTGAGCAGCTCTTCCGGGCCCTGCTGGGTCAACGCCCACAGGTCATAGCCCAGAGCATTGGATGCTTCTTTGAAAGTTTCGAGGATCAGCGGATGTTGCGCGCCCAACTCGGCCAGCATGCCGAGGGACTGCGAACCCTGTCCTGGAAAGACGAATGCGAGGGAAGCAGACATGTAACAAGCCCCTAATGATCTTGTCGCCGGAAAATGACGCCCCGCTTGGGGACGCAAGAAACTGACAGTTGGATGGCCCTTTGAACCGGGCGGTCACATTTAAGCATTGTCCGACGAAAACGCCTAAGACAACAAATCCCCCAGACGACCGTGGAGGCGCTCGGGCAAGTTCTCCTGAATCTCGATCAGCGCACGCTGAATCGCACTCTGAAAGCCCTGAACCCCGGCCGAACCGTGACTTTTCACCACAATGCCCTGCAGACCGAGGAAGCTTGCGCCGTTATGTCGCGCCGGTGCCAGATCAGCCTGCAAACGCTTCATCAATGGCAACGCCAAAGCGCCAACAACACGGGAGGCGAAGTTCTTTTTGAACAGCGCCTCAATGCGCGCAGCGATCATCGTCGCCAGCCCTTCGCTGGACTTGAGCAGGATGTTGCCGACGAAACCGTCACAAACCACCACGTCAGCCTCACCGCGATACAACCCATCACCTTCAATGAAGCCGATGTAGTTGATGCCTCGGGCGGCCTGCAGCAGCGTCGCCGCCAGCTTGACCTGCTGATTGCCTTTGATGTCTTCGGTGCCGATATTCAGCAGCGCTACACGCGGACGGGCGATACCCAGCGTCTGCGCCGCCACAGAGCCCATCACCGCGAACTGCAACAGATGTTCGGCACTGCAATCGACGTTGGCGCCCAGGTCGAGCAACTGGCAATAACCCTTCTGCGTCGGAATCGCCGCAACCATTGCCGGCCGGTCAATGCCTGGCAAGGTTTTCAGCACAAACCGCGACAGGGCCATCAACGCACCGGTATTGCCAGCGCTGACACAGGCCTGAGCTTTGCCATCACGCACCAGCTCAAGGGCGACACGCATTGACGAGTCCGGCTTGCCACGCAAGGCCTGGGTCGGTTTTTCGTCCATGGTGATGACTTCGCTTGCCGCAACAATCGTCAGGCGCGCGCGATCGGCAGCCGATTGGCCGTTGATCAGTTCTTCGAGAAGGGAGGGTTGACCGACGAGGGTCAGGTGCAGCGAGGGCGTAGCAGACAGGCAAGCGAGGCTGGCCTGAACAATGCTGCGGGGACCGAAGTCCCCGCCCATTGCGTCAATCGCGATGACTTGAGCAGACAAGTGATTACTCGTCAGCGCCCTTGTCGATCACTTTACGGCCACGGTATACGCCTTCTGGCGATACGTGGTGACGCAGGTGAATTTCACCGGTGGTTTTTTCTACAGACAGAGTGCTTGCCGTCAGGGCGTCGTGCGAACGACGCATGTCACGGGCAGAGCGGGATTTTTTGTTCTGCTGAACAGCCATAATTGATTAACTCCTAAACGTTTGGGTCACGCTTTAACTGCGCCAATACACTGAACGGGTTGGACCGCGTTGACTCGTCCTCGCTCGGTTCGGGCTCATCGAGACCCGCCGGCTGCTGGCATTCTTCCGGATGATGAGCAGGCACGATAGGCAAGGCGAGCAAAAGCTCCTCCTCGACCAGTGACTGCAGATCCAATGGATCTTCGCCCAGTTCCAGCACGTCATAACCTTTCGGTAACGACTGGGTATTCGCACCCTCCTTCACCACAGCGTAACTGCATTCGCTATGGATCGGCAGGGTGACCAGCTCAAGACAACGCTGGCAAACCATTTTGACCTCGGTGTCGATAAAGCTGTGGATTACCACAGATTTACGTTCATCTCGTTCAAAAACGAATTTCGCCTGCACCGTACCGACATTGTCGGAAAGCGGGTCGCAGAGTCTCTCCAAATCGGCCAGCAGCATTTCACCTTGAAGGGTGGTGCCACGGTCAGCCAATTTGCGCGGGTCAACGTGAGGTGGAATCGGGTCATTCAACATAGGCGCAGCATTATAGGGATGCACCCACCCATGTCAAAGGAAATTGTGCCCTGTCCGTCACTTGCGTGCCTCCGCTAGAATTCATACCTGCCTCAGGAGACGCGAATGTTGCCTTTATTACTCGCTTCAAGCTCGACCTATCGTCGCGAATTACTCGCCCGCCTGCACCTGCCGTTCGTCTGCAGCTCGCCGGACATCGATGAAAGCCACCGCCCGGGCGAGTCCGCCACCGAACTGGTCAAACGCCTCGCCGAACAAAAAGCTCGAGCCTTGGCTGCCAGCCACCCCGCTCATCTGATTATCGGCTCCGATCAGGTTGCCGTACTCGGCGAGCAGATCATCGGCAAGCCACACACCTTCGAGAAGGCCCGCGAGCAACTGCTGGCCGCCAGTGGCGCCAGCGTGACCTTCCTGACCGGCCTGGCACTGCTCAACAGCCACACCGGCCAATGCCAGGTCGACTGCGTGCCGTTTACCGTAAACATGCGCCAGCTCGATCAGGCGAGCATCGAACGTTATCTGCGCATCGAGCAGCCGTACGACTGCGCCGGCAGCTTCAAGGCTGAAGGGTTGGGGGTGAGTCTGTTCCAGTCCACCGAAGGCCCGGATGCCACCAGCCTGATCGGCCTGCCACTGATTCGCCTGATCGACATGCTGCTGGCTGAAGGCGTGCAGATTCCATAAAGCAAAAGATCGCAGCCTGCGGCGTTTCCTACGGGTTTTTACATTCCCATGTCGGAGCTGCCGCAGGCTGCGATCTTTTGATCTTTACAACGAATCAGCGCAACGAAGGCCCGTGGAAACCCATCCACATCGCCAACTGCTCAGCCACGCTGGCACCGAGCTTTTTCGAGAAGCGGTCGAACGGCGATTCCTGAACAGTGAAGTCCACCAGTTCTTTCTCGCCAATCACATCACGCGCTACCGAACTGGCGTTACCCAGGCCATCGATCAAACCCAGCGGCAGCGCCTGCTCACCCGACCAGACCAACCCGGAAAACAGCTCCGGATGCTCTTTGTCCTTCAGGCGATCGCCACGTCCCTGCTTGACGCTGTTGATGAACTGCTTGTGCGTGGTGTCGAGCACGCTCTGCCAGAACGCGGTTTCTTCAGGCTTCTGCGGCTGGAACGGATCGAGAAACGACTTGTGCTCGCCCGAAGTGTACGTACGACGTTCAACACCAAGCTTCTCCATGGTGCCGACAAAACCATAACCAGCCGCCGTCACACCGATGGAGCCGACCAGACTGGCCTTGTCGGCGTAGATCTGATCCGCCGCGCTGGCGATATAATAGGCACCGGACGCACCCAGATCGGAAATCACCGCATACACCTTGATATCCGGGTGCAGGCCGCGCAGACGTTTGATCTCGTCATAGACATAACCCGATTGCACCGGGCTGCCACCCGGGCTGTTGATCCGCAGGATCACACCCTTGACCTTCTTGTCCTCGAACGCCGCGCGCAGGCTGCCGACGATATTGTCGGCACTGGCCGACTCCTTGTCGGCAATCACACCAGTGACGTCGATCAGCGCGGTGTAGTTAGAACTACGAGTGGCGCTTTTCTCCATATCCATCAACGGCGTGAACAGGATCAGCGCAACAAACAGATAAACAAACGTCAGCAGCTTGAAAAAAATCCCCCAACGCCGCGAACGACGCTGCTCCTGCACACCGGCAAGCAGAGTTTTCTCCAACAGCTTCCAGCTCTTCTCGTCACCGCCGTCGGCACTTGCCTTGGCCGGTGCTTTCCATTCGTCGGTCATGCCATCCACCCCAGCAAAAACGTATTAAGCCTGCTGCGCCAGCCAGGCATGCAATTCAGAAAAACGGTCGATCGACAGGCGCGGTTCGAACTGCTGCAGCGACTCGATCGATTGCGCGCCATAACTGACCGCCACCGAATCCATCCCGGCATTACGCGCCATCAGCAGATCGAACGACGAGTCACCGACCATCAGCGCCTGCTCCGCACGCACACCACAATGCGCAAGGATCTGCTCCAGCATCAGAGGGTGCGGCTTGCTCGCAGTTTCATCGGCAGCACGGGTGATATCGAAATACTCTTCCCAGCCATTGGCCTTGAGCACGCGATCCAGCCCGCGACGATTCTTGCCGGTCGCCACAGCCAGGTGATAACCCTGCTCGCGAAAGGACGCCATCGACTCGACGACGCCCTCGAACAACGGCGAAGGCACGGCTTCGGCGGCGATGTAGTGATCGGCGTAATACTCGCGGAACAAGGTCATTTCGGCGTCGCTGATTTCCGGATACAAGGTGCGGATTGCCTCAGGCAGACCCAGACCGATGATGCCTTTGACAGCAAAATCATCGCGCAACTCGAAACCGGAGCGCCCGGATGCAGAATGCATCGCCTCGACGATCCGATGGATGGAATCGGCCAGCGTGCCGTCCCAATCGAAAATCAGCAGTTTGTAATCAGATGGGCGCACTCAATCGCTCCACGGTCTTGGCCCACATTTCATCGACCGGCGCCTGCAAGGTCAGCTTGCCGCCATCGGGCAGCGGCACGGTCAGCATGTAGGCGTGCAGGAACAGACGCTTGCCACCCAGATCGCGGATTTCCTTGGTGAAACCCTCGTCGCCATACTTGCTGTCGCCGGCAATGCAATGGCCGGCATGCAGAGTGTGGACGCGAATCTGGTGGGTACGACCGGTGACCGGCTTGGCCTCGACCATGGTGGCGAAATCACCGAAGCGGCGCAGCACCTTGAACATTGTCAGGGCTTCCTTGCCTTCTTCGTTGACCTCAACCATGCGCTCACCGGAACGCAAATTGCTCTTGAGCAATGGCGCACTGACCTTCTTGATCGAGGTCGCCCAGTTGCCGCGCACCAGCGCCATGTAGCGCTTGTCGATACCATCGCCGCGCAACTGCTCGTGCAAGTGGCGCAACATGCTGCGCTTCTTGGCGATCATCAGCAGACCGGAGGTGTCACGGTCGAGACGGTGCACCAGCTCCAGCTCTTTGGCGTCGGGACGCAACTGACGAAAGGCTTCGATCACGCCAAAATTCAAGCCGCTGCCGCCGTGAACCGCAATGCCGGCGGGCTTGTTGATCACGATCAGGGCTTTGTCTTCGAAGACGATCGAGGCTTCCAGGCGCTGCAACAGCCCCTGAGCCAATGGCACTGGTTCGTCGCGCTCAGGCACGCGAACCGGCGGCACGCGCACGATGTCACCTGCCTGCAGCTTGTATTCGGGCTTGATCCGACCCTTGTTCACACGCACTTCGCCTTTGCGCAAAATGCGGTAAATCAAAGTCTTGGGCACGCCTTTGAGCCGGGCGAGGAGAAAATTGTCGATTCGTTGGCCGGCATACTCCGGCGAGACTTCAAGCAGTTGAACGCCTGGAGTCGAAGGGGCAGTAGTTGTCATGCCGCGGATGATAACAATTTTTATGGAATTGAAGCACTTAATCATTGCTGCTATAGTCGCGAACGCCGCCAAAAGCGGCCTGGACAGCGGCACTACGGTCAAAAACCGGCCCTGACCAACGCAATTCACCAGGACGCGAGGCCGTCCTACGGGGCTTTCGCTACGTAACGGTGGAGTTTGCAGTTGTAACGAGCGCAGGTGACATGAGGCCTGAATTACACCGCCGAGCAGAGTTTTTACTCGCCTGGCAGGCAGATATTCACGGCCAGTTCACAAAGTGCAGTCAGCTGCAAATGACCCCGAGCGAAGGTTTCGGAAACACCGCCTGAATTAGCCATGATGCGTGACCTCCCCTTTCGGAGCTCACGGTAAATGCCAACCCGCTGCGGATTCTGCGCGCGGCAGCACCCGAATTATCAGGGATACGTGTAGGGTGGAGATGCACAACCGCCGGACTGTGTAGCAATAGGCTTTATCAAGACGCTTCATCTCGTCCACAGCCGCTGGTTGATTCCTCCTCCTGACTGAGTGCTTAAGTAGCCACAGCAAGCAGGACGCGTACGTCGCGACATCGGCCCAATTGGCCGCATATCGCTGGACACGGGAATGGCCAACCACTCCCGACGCACCTGACACCGACCGTGAGAAGTCGTGTGTGCCGAACGCCGTTTCCGGCAGCCCGGAAACCGACGGTACTACATGAAAAGAATGCTGATTAACGCAACTCAACCCGAAGAGTTGCGTGTTGCACTGGTAGATGGCCAACGCCTCTACGACCTGGATATCGAATCCGGTGCACGCGAGCAGAAAAAGGCCAACATCTATAAAGGCCGTATCACTCGCATCGAACCAAGCCTTGAGGCTGCCTTTGTCGATTTCGGCTCTGAGCGCCATGGCTTCCTGCCCCTCAAAGAAATCTCTCGCGAATACTTCAAGAAAGCCCCTGAAGGCCGCGTCAACATCAAGGACGTCCTGAGCGAAGGCCAGGAAGTCATCGTTCAGGTCGAAAAAGAAGAACGTGGCAACAAGGGCGCAGCCCTGACCACCTTCATCAGCCTGGCCGGTCGTTACCTCGTGCTGATGCCGAACAACCCACGTGCCGGCGGTATCTCCCGTCGCATCGAAGGCGAAGAGCGCAACGAACTGCGTGAAGCGCTGAACGGCCTGGTTGCACCAGCCGACATGGGTCTGATCGTGCGCACTGCCGGCCTGGGCCGCAGCAGCGAAGAAATGCAGTGGGACCTCGACTACCTGCTGCAACTGTGGACCGCTATCAAAGAAGCGTCGCTGGATCGTTCCGCGCCTTTCCTGATCTACCAGGAAAGCAACGTGATCATCCGCGCCATCCGCGATTACCTGCGCCAGGACATCGGCGAAGTGCTGATCGACAGCGTTGAAGCCCAGGACGAAGCCCTGACCTTCATCCGCCAGGTGATGCCGCAGTACGCCAGCAAGATCAAGCTGTACGAAGACAGCGTGCCGCTGTTCAACCGTTTTCAGATCGAAAGCCAGATCGAGACCGCTTTCCAGCGCGTCGTTGAACTGCCTTCCGGTGGTTCCATCGTCATCGATCCGACCGAAGCCCTGGTGTCCATCGACATCAACTCGGCGCGCGCCACCAAAGGCAGCGACATCGAAGAAACCGCTCTGCAGACCAACCTTGAAGCCGCCGAAGAAATCGCCCGTCAGTTGCGCCTGCGCGACATCGGCGGCCTGATCGTCATCGACTTCATCGACATGACTCCTGCCAAGAACCAGCGCGCCGTGGAAGAGAAAGTCCGCGAATGCCTGGAAGCCGACCGCGCTCGCGTGCAGATCGGCCGCATCTCGCGCTTCGGCCTGCTGGAAATGTCGCGTCAGCGCCTGCGTCCATCGCTGGGCGAAAGCAGCGGCATCGTCTGCCCGCGTTGCAACGGCACCGGCATCATCCGTGACGTTGAATCGCTGTCGCTGGCCATTCTGCGCCTGATCGAAGAAGAAGCCCTGAAAGACCGCACCGCCGAAGTCCGCGCTCAAGTGCCGATTCCGGTTGCCGCGTTCCTGCTCAACGAAAAACGCAACTCGATCACCAAGATCGAACTGCGTACCCGTGCGCGCATCGTCATTCTGCCGAACGATCACCTCGAAACCCCGCATTTCGAAGTTCAGCGTCTGCGTGACGACAGCCCGGAAGCCGCGACCAACCAGTCCAGCTACGAAATCGCTGCTGCCGCTGCCGAAGTCGAAGAAGTTCAGCCTGCCGCTGCGACCCGCACCCTGGTTCGCCAGGAAGCCGCGGTCAAGACTGCCCCGGCCCGTGCCAACGCTCCGGTTCCGACTGAAGCTGCCGCCCCTGCTGCACCGGCGCCTGCGCCAGTTGCCGCGCCAGAACCAAGCCTGTTCAAAGGTCTGGTGAAGTCGCTGGTCAGCCTGTTCGCTACCAAAGAAGAGCCAGTGGCTCCGGCCGTGGTTGAAAAACCGGCTGCCGAGCGTCCGGCCCGTAACGAAGAGCGTCGCAACGGTCGTCAGCAGAGCCGCAACCGTAATGGTCGCCGCGATGAAGAACGCAAACCGCGCGAAGAGCGTGCGCCACGTGAAGAACGCGCCCCACGCGAGCCGCGTGAAGAGCGTCAGCCACGCGAAGCCCGCGAAGTTCGCGAGCCGCGTGAAGCCCGTACCGAAGCTGCACCGGCCGCTCGTGAAGAACGCGCGCCACGTGCACCGCGTGAAGAACGTGCACCACGTGCTCCGCGTGAAGATCGCAAGCCACGTGGCGAGCGTGAAGAACGTGTACGTGAACTGCGCGAGCCTCTGGACGCCGCTCCTGCCGTGACCACCGAGGTGGCTGCTGAAGAGCGTCCGGTTCGTCAGCCACGCGAAGAGCGCGCTCCGCGTCCGCCGCGTGAAGAGCGTCAACCGCGCGCCGAACAGGCCGCTGCTGCCGTCGCTGAAGAAGAAGTGAACACCAACGAAGAGCAACTGCCGGAAGACGGTTCGGAGAGCGCCGAAGGCGATCGCCCACGTCGTCGTTCGCGCGGTCAGCGTCGTCGCAGCAACCGTCGTGAGCGTCAGCGTGATGCCAACGGCAACGTGATCGAAGGCTCGGAAGAATCCGAAGCCGGCGAAAACGCTGAAGCGCCAAGCGCCGCCGATCTGGCTGCTGGCCTGGCCGTAACCGCTGCTGTTGCCAGCACCGTGATCAGCGCTCCGGCCGAAGCACAAGCCTTTGAGCAAGCCGAACGCGCCACCGCCGCCACTCTGGAAACCGCTCCAGTTGAAGCGCCGGTTGTTGAAGCAACGACGCCAGTAGACGTAGTGGCTGCTCCGGAAGTCGAAGTGGCACCGGTTCGCGAAGCTCAGCCTCAGGTTGAAGTCGCTGCCGAGCCTGCCTTCGTCGCCCCGGCGCCAGTTGTGGTCGCCGAGCCGGCGGTTGAAACCGTCGCTGAAACCGTCACCGAGACCGTGCGTGAAGTTCGCGAAGAACAGACCGCTTTCAACTGGGTTGCCGAGCCGACTGTCGCTGAAACTCCAGCGCCTGCATTCGAAGCGCCAGTGGTTGAAGAAGCCAAGGTTGCCGAACCTGCTCCAGCGCCAGTCGCTGAAACACCGGTTGTCGAGGCACCCGTGGTTGCCGAAGCACCTGCCCCAGTGGTTGACGCCGCTCCGGTCAGCGCGCTGACGCCAAGCGGTCGTGCGCCAAACGATCCACGTGAAGTGCGTCGTCGCAAGCGTGAAGAAGAGCGTCTGCAGAAAGAAGCCGAACTGGCTGCCGCTGCTGCTCCGGTTGTTGCCGAACCAGCCGCTGCTGAAGTAATCGAGGCAACCCCTGCCCCGATCGCTGAAGAAGCCGTGGTTGAATCGGTGATCGCTGAAGCGCCACGCTCCGTTCAGGACGCGGCAGAGCATCACCAAGAAGCCCAGGAAAAAGAACACGAGCCTAAACCTCTCGTCTGATTCCAAAAGCTGTTAAAAAGCCCCGCCCGGTGAAAGCCTGGCGGGGCTTTTTTATCCATCCAATTCGAGCGTCACCGAAACCATTGTGGTAGCGAGCCTGCTCGCGAATACGGTGTTTCAGACAGTAATCATGTAACTGAACCACCGTATTCGCGAGCAGGCTCGCTCCCACAGGGGATTTCAGCAAGGCTCAGGATTGGGGGAATACCAGAGATTCAGGCACGTCGATATCCCACAAAACGCCTGGATCATCGACGGCAACCTCCACCACCCTGCCCTGCGCGAACAACGGTCTGGCCCCACGATCACCGCTCAACCCCTGCAACCCCGAACCGAACGACCGGCCAAACCCAACCGGATGGCCATACTCGCCATCCTGCACCGGCACACTCACCGCATCATCAGCAATGGCCGCGACCACCCGTTCAATACTCGACGGCAAGATAAACGGCATGTCCCCCAGCACAATCAGCCAGCCATCGACGTCCGGGCACGCCGCAATACCGGCGGCAATGCTGTCCCCCATTCCGGTCGATTGAATAGAAACGATATCGCAGCCATAAGCCTGCGCCATGCGCATCGCCTGCGGTCGTGCTTCAGTCGTCACCAGCACACGCTTGTCGAGACTCGTCGGCAGGTTCACCAGCACTTGCTCAATGACCGAGCGCAACGCACCGTCGCGACCAGTGCAGTCGGCCAGCAACTTATCCTTGTCGGCACCCGCCACTTCGCGAAAACGGCTGCCCTCGCCCGCCGCCAACACGATCACTGCGATGGATCGACTCATACGCTCTCCGCTGTTTTTTTCTGTTTCAGCTCGACGCCATTCTTGATCGCGACGATTTCCGCCAGCAGCGACAAAGCGATTTCGGCCGGCGAATGGCTGCCGATGTGCAAACCAATCGGGCCGTGCAATCGATCGATCGCTTGTACCGACAAGCCTAGCTGAGCCAGATTCTCTCGGCGCTTCTGGCTGTTAACCCGCGAACCGAGCGCGCCGACATAGAACGCAGGCGAATCGAGCGCCGTCAGCAACGCCATGTCATCGAGCCGTGGATCGTGGGTCAACGCGACAATCGCGGTACGTTCGTCGGTCTGGATGCTCAGTACCGCCTCATCCGGCATCCCGGCAACGAAACGCCCGTGATGCTCTTCCCATCCATAGACGAACTCGGTGCGCGGGTCGCAGATCAGCACTTCGAAATCCAGCAAGTGCGCCATATCCGCCACGTAGCGCGAAAGCTGCCCGGCACCGATCAACAACAGGCGCCAGCGTGGGCCATAAATCGCGCGCAGGGTTTTCCCGTCGAATGTCAGCGAATCCGACTTGCTGGCGCTCGATAACAGCACTTCGCCGGTTTCGATATTCATCTCACGGGCGACAATTTCATGGGCTTCGCAACGCGCCAACAACTCGGCAACCCACGATGGATCGCCAACACGCTCCTCGGTCAGACGCAGCGTGCCACCGCAAGGCAAACCAAAACGCGCGGCTTCCTCGCGCGTGACGCCGTAGGTGATCAATTGCACCGGTGGCCCGTCGGTGGCGATCCGGCCATCGTGCAGGCGCGCGATCAAGTCATCCTCGACGCAGCCGCCCGACACCGAGCCAATCACCACGCCGTCCTCGCGCAACGCCAGCATGGCACCGGGGGCCCGGGGCGCGGTGCCCCAGGTTTGCACGACACTGAACAGCACCACCCGCTGCCCGGCGCGGCGCCACTCAAGGACACTGCGCAGAACGTTGAGGTCGACGCTGTCCATTACGTTTGTGCCTTCTGCCAGCCCTGCAACTGATAACGCACCGGCAAGTTGCGAATGCGCTGACCGGTCGCGGCGAAAATCGCATTGCACAGCGCCGGCGCAATGGGCGGTACGCCCGGCTCACCGACACCACCCAACGGCACGTCGCCCGGCGGCGTCACCAGGTGCACGGCGACTTCCTTAGGTGCCAGCGACATGCGCGCCACTTCGTACATATGGAAGTTATCCTGTTGCACCTTGCCGTCCTTGAAGCTGATTTCACCCAGCACCGCGTTGCCCAGGCCCATCACGCAAGCGCCCTCGAACTGCGAGCGAATGCGCTCAGGATTGATCTGCGGCCCGCAATCGACGGCGATGTCGGCCTTGTGCACGATCAACGTGCCATCATCCTTGACCTCGACCTCGATCACCGCGGCCACGTAAGTCACGAAGCTGTAATGCACCGCCAGGCCCAGCCCACGACCCTTGGGCAGTTTGCGTCCCCAACCGGCGGCTTTCGCAGCGGTTTCCAGCACCGTTCGCATGCGCGCGGTGTCGATCGGATAACGCTCGGGGGATTCGCCATAGTTCCATTCTTCGCTCAAGGTGCGCGGATCGATCTGCCGATCCGCGCCGAGCAATTTGATCTGATACTTGAGCGGATCTTCACCGGCCTTGTGCGCCAGTTCATCGACAAAACTCTGGATCGCGAAACCGTGAGGAATGTTCGACACCGAGCGATACCAGCCGACTCGCGTATGCACGGTAGCCTCAGGGTTCTCCAGGCGTACATTGGGAATCGCGTAAGCCATGTTGGTGAAACCCATGCCCAACTCGAACGCCGCCTCGTGATTCATGCCCGGCGCAAACAACGCGGTGATGCTCGGCGCAACGGTGCGATGCAGCCAACCGGACGGCATGCCGTCCTTGCCGACACCGGCCTTGAGGTATTCAGCGGACACCGTATGGAAATACGAGTTATGGATGTCGTCTTCGCGCGTCCACTGCACGCGCACGGCTTTGCCCGGAAACTCCTTGGCGAGGATTGCCGCTTCGACGACAAAGTCGGGTTTCGACTTACGACCAAAACCGCCGCCGAGCAAAGTGACATTAAAGGTGACGTTGTCGAACGGCAGCCCCAGACGCTCGGCGATCCGCTCACGAGTCACCTGCGGCGCCTGACTCGGCGCCCAGGCCTCGCAAACGCCGTTGTTGTAACGGGCGATGGCGACCATCGGCTCCATCGGCGCCTGCGCCAGATGCGGCAAATAGTAAGACGCTTCGAGCGTGCTGGCAGCGCCATTCAAGGCTTTGTCGATATCGCCGGTATTGCGCACCACTTTGCCGGGTTTCAGCGAGGCGGCTTCCAATTCCTTGCGATAGGCGATCGAGTCGTAACTGGCGTTCGGGCCATCGTCCCATTCGATCTTCAGCGCCTCGCGCCCCTTGATCGCCGCCCAGGTATTGCTGGCCACTACGGCCACGCCACCCAAGGGCTGAAACTCCGAAGGCAGAGGGCGGCCTTCGATCTGCATGACTTTTAGCACACCGGGGACTTTCAGCGCGGCGCTGTCGTCCAGGGATTTGACCTTGCCACCGTACACCGCCGGACGCGCAATGGTCGCGTACAACATGCCGTCAAAATGCACGTCGGCGCCGTACACCGCGCGACCGTTGACGATGTCCTCACCGTCGATGGCCTTGGTGCCTTCCTTGCCGATGTAGCGAAATTCCGACGGCTGCTTGAGGCGCAGGCTGTCGCGAGCGGGCACCGCCAACGCACTGGCCGCGGCGGCGAGTTCGCCATAGCCCAGCTCACGGCCGGAGGTTTTGTGAATGACTTTGTGCAACTGCGCGTGGCACTCGGCCACTGGCACATTCCATTGCGCGGCCGCAGCCTGTTCAAGCATGGTGCGGGCCGCTGCGCCGCAACGGCGCATCGGTTCGTACCAATGACGCATGCTGCGCGAACCGTCGGTGTCCTGGTTGCCGAAACGCACTTCATCACCCGGCGCCTGCTGGACTTTGACGTGAGCCCAATCAGCGTCCAGTTCATCGGCAACGACCAGGGTCAGACTGGTGCGCACTCCCTGGCCCATCTCGGAACGGTTGCACACCACGGTGACAATGCCGTCAGCGGCGATGCTGATGTAAACCTTCGGATCGTCGATCCAGCCATTGGGCATGCCATCGGCGCCGAATTTCGTTGCTTTCTCGTCGGCCAATGCATCCTGCCAGCCCCAACTCGCGGCCAGCACCAACGCGCCAGTGGCACCGACGCCCTTGAGGAACCCACGGCGACTGAGGTTGCTCAGGGCGAAATCATTTGGAAGGCGGCTCATGCTTTCGCCTCCTTCAGATGGGTGGAGGCTTGGCGAATCGCGGTTTTGATCCGGTTGTAGGTGCCGCAACGGCAAATGTTGCCGACCATCGCTTCTTCGATCTGCTCGTCGCTCGGGTTCGGATGGGTCTTGAGCAATGCCGTGGCCGACATGATCTGCCCGCCCTGACAGAAACCGCATTGAGCCACCGCCGTGTCGAGCCAGGCTTGCTGAACCACTTGCCCGACCGGGTCGGCGTGCAGGTTGTCGATGGTGGTGACGTTCTGGCCGATTACCGAGCCGATCGGCGTGATGCAACTGCGCGCCGGCAAGCCGTCGATGTGAATGGTGCACGCGCCACACAGGCCCATGCCGCAACCGAATTTGGTGCCGTTGTAACCGGCGACATCACGGATCGCCCAGAGCAGCGGCATGTCTTCAGTGACGTCGAGGGAATAATCCTGGCCATTGAGTTTCAGGGTAATCATGGGCACGCCCGCATATTTTTTGGAGGTTATGGGGTCGAGCAATCTGCCGCCGAGGAGTGGCGGTGGTTCACGCAGATCGACTCAGGCTAATGAGGCTCTCTTGTGTCGACGCGAACGTCTGCACCGGGCCTTTGGTGGAGCAAATGACGGTTATCGTTAGCTCGCCAAGTTAACCCAGCGTTAACAAAAAAGCCCTGCACTTTTTCATCAGTGCAGGGCTCTGGATGGCGCTTTGAAAGCGTAGCCTCAATAGCGGTTGGGCTCCATTTCCAGTTCGACATTGAAACGTTCGGCAATATCTTTCTGGATGCGTTGCGCCAGTTCGAGCAGTTGCAGCCCGGTCGCCGTGCCGTAGTTGACCAGCACCAGCGCCTGCAATTTGTGCACGCCGGCATCAGCCTCACGGAAACCTTTCCAGCCTGCGCGCTCGATCAGCCAACCGGCGGCGAGTTTCATCTGCCCGTCCGGTTGCGCGTAAGCCACCAGATCCGGGTGCTGCTCTTTGATCTGCGCCACTAGCGCAGCCGATACCAGCGGATTCTTGAAGAAACTGCCGGCATTACCCAGCACTGCCGGATCCGGCAGCTTTTCACTGCGGATGCTGCAGATCGCGCGGCTGACGTCGGTGGGCGTCGGTTGCTCGATGCCCTGTTCGGTCAGGCGCTGACGCACCGGGCCGTATTCCAGATGCAGGTGCGCAATGCGGTCGAGCGTGAAGCGCACCCGCAAAATCAGCCAACGCCCCGGTTGCTGTTTGAACAGGCTGTCGCGGTAGGCGAAATTGCATTCTTCCAGAGAGAAGTCGCGCAGCTCGCCGGTCTGGCGATCCATTGCGGTAAGCCCGGCGAACACGTCCTTGATCTCGACACCGTAAGCGCCAATGTTCTGCATCGGTGCCGCGCCGACAGTGCCGGGGATCAGGCTGAGGTTCTCCAGCCCGGAAAAACCCAGCGCCAGCGTGTGCTGAACAAACGCGTGCCACGGCTCGCCCGCCTCGGCCTCGATCACCACACGGCTGCCATCATCGCTGATCACGCGGATCCCGCGCGTCGCCATGCGCAGTACCAGCGCCGGGATGTCTGCGGTCAGCAGCAGATTGCTGCCGCCGCCGATCACCAGCAGTGGCACATGGTGAGACACTGCATAGGCCAGCGCTTCACACACATCGGCATCGCTATGGGCCTCGGCAAACAGCTGCGCGCGAACGTCCACACCAAAACTGTTAAACGGTTTCAGGGAAACCCGCGATTGCACCTGCAAACTCATAACCGGCCCTTCACTTCGATCAACAATTGGTCACAGGCCGCTTCGATCAGATCCAGCACCTGCTCGAAACCCTGGTCGCCGTCGTAATACGGATCCGGCACTTCATCGACCAGCCCGGCATAACGACGCAGAAACAGATCCAGCTCGGCTTTGCCGGTGGACGGTTGCATCGCCTTGAGATTGCGCAGGTTGCTGTTGTCCATGGCCAGGATCAGGTCGTAACTGGCGAAGTCGGCGCGGCTGACCTGCTGCGCGCGTTGCGCCGAGAGGTCATAACCGCGCACTTTCGCCGCGGCCTGGCTGCGCTTGTCCGGCGGGTTGCCGACATGCCAGTCACCGGTGCCCGCGGAGGCTACTTCGACTTGATCAGCCAGCCCGGCTTCGCGCAGTTTGTAGCGCAACACGCCTTCAGCGGTGGGCGAACGGCAAATGTTGCCCAGGCACACAAACAGAACGCGCATCAGGCCTCCAGCAGGCGACGAACGCGCTCGAGGTCTTCGACGGTGTCGACACCGGTTGGCGGCGCGATCAGCGCATCAGCCACATGAATCCGCACGCCGTGCCACAGAGCACGCAGTTGCTCGAGCGATTCAGTGTTTTCCAGCCAGCACGGGCCCCAACTCACGAAGTCCTGGAGGAAACCGGCGCGATACGCATAAATGCCAATGTGGCGGCGGTAAGGCACGCCTTCTGGCAATTGCTCGCGGCTGTTGGCGAAGGCATCGCGCGCCCACGGCAAAGTGGCACGGCTAAACGTCAGCGCCAGACCGTTCATATCGCTGACGACCTTGACCACGTTCGGGTTGAACAGGGTTTCGACATCTTCGATCGGCTCGGCCAGAGTGGCCATGCGCGCTTCGGTATGTGCGGCCAGGTTAGCCGCCACCTGATCGATCACGCTCGGCGGAATCAACGGCTCGTCGCCTTGCACGTTGACCACGATCGCGTCGGGTTCAAGACCCAGTTTCTCCGCCACTTCAGCCAGACGATCAGTGCCGGAGTTGTGATCTTCACGGGTCAGCACCACTTCGGCGCCGAAACCCTTGCAGGCCTCGACAATGCGCGCATCGTCAGTCGCAACCACCACGCGGGTCGCACTGCTTTTGCTCGCCTGTTCCCATACGTGCTGGATCATCGGCTTGCCGGCGATCAACAGCAGCGGTTTGCCCGGCAGGCGGGTCGAGGCGTAACGCGACGGGATGACAACGGTGAAGGCGGTGGTCATTTATCCAGACGCTCGTCAGTGGTCAGGGTGCGGGCTTCGCTTTCGAGCATCACCGGGATGCCATCGCGAATCGGGTAAGCCAGGCCAGCACCCTTGCTGATCAGTTCGGTCTTGTCGGCGCTGAGCTTGAGCGGGCCTTTGCAGATCGGGCACGCGAGGATATCGAGCAGTTTGGTGTCCATGAACATTCCCTGGATAAAGAGTTAAGGCAAAAGGCGATCTGGCAACAGGCGCATCAGTTGTGTGTCAAACCACGCCACGAAGGCCGGCGACGGCACAGCATCGACCGCCAGATACCACCAGTCGGCAGCAGCGAAGGCACGGCACTTCACCGCGTCCTTTTCGGTCATCACCAGCGGCAATGACGGTGTGAAATTCAAGGCCTGCACGCTGTACTCGGCGTGGTCGGCAAACGCATGCGGGACGGGCTGCCAGTCTAGCGCTTCAAGGGTGTTGAAGAAACGCTGCGGATTGCCGATCCCGGCAACCGCGTGCACGCTCTGACCGGCCGGAAAATGATCGAGCGGCATGCGCTCGCCACTGCGCAGATTGACCAGCGCGGTGGGTTGCAGGCGAAACGCAAATCCGTCCTCGCGATCTTCGGTGGCGCCATTGAACAGCACACCGTCGACGCTTTGCAGACGCTCGATCGGCTCGCGCAACGGCCCTGCCGGCAGGCAACGTTTATTGCCCAGACCACGCGCAGCATCGATCAGTACCAGCTCCAGGTCACGGGCCAGACGGTAGTGCTGCATACCATCATCGGAAAGGATCAGATCCAGCGGTTCGCTGGCAATCAAGGCTTTGACCGCAGCGCTGCGATCAGGGTCGATCATCAGCGGCACACCCGTACGCTGCACAATCAGCAGCGGTTCGTCGCCGGCAATCTCTGCGCTTTGCTCGGCTTCAACACGCCAGGGCAGTTGCGGCGGCTTGGCGCCGTAACCACGGCTCACCACGCCGACGCGCAAACCGCTGCGTCGGCAGTGCTCGATCAGCCAGAGAATCATCGGGGTCTTGCCGGTGCCGCCAACGGTGATGTTACCCACCACGATCAATGGCACGGGCGGCTGATAGATCTCGCCCTCACCGTCGAGAAAACGCTGACGTTTTTTCACCACCACGCGGCGGTACACACTTTCCAGCGGCCGCAGCAGCGCCAGGGCCGGATGCCCCTGATACCACGCGGCGAGCAAACGATCGGACAGGCTCATCAGGACTTGGGCGCCGCCTCGACCGTGGTCATGCGCAAATGACTGAAACCGAGCTTGCCGGCCGCATCCATGGCGGTGATCACGGATTGGTGCTGCGTCTTGCCGTCCGCGCTGATCGACAACGGCATGTTCGTGTCGCCGTTGGACTCTTTCTGCATGGCTTCCATCAGGGTCGCCAGATCGTTCTTCGGCAAAATCCTGTTGTTCACCGAAAACACGCCTTCAGCGCTGATGGCCACGTCGATCTGCTTGAGTTGCTGATCTTCGGCCGGTGAACCGCTGACGGCTTCCGGTAAATCAACGCGCAACTGGGTTTCGCGGGTAAACGTGGTGGTCACGACGAAAAACAGCAACAGGATGAACACCACGTCGATCAGCGACGCGAGGTTGATATCGATGGTTTCCCGAGGCTTGCGACGGAATTTCACGCGCGGCCCTCGGCCAGATCGACGTCACGGTCGCCCTGCACCACTTCAACCAGTTTGATCGCTTCCTGCTCCATCCCGACCACCAGCTCATCGATACGACGTTGCAGGAAACGGTGGAAGAATACCGACGGAATACCGACCATCAGGCCCGCAGCAGTGGTAATCAGCGCTTTGGAAATACCACCGGCGAGCACCGAAGCATTAGTCGTCATGCCGGAACCCGTGAACGCACTGAAAATATCGATCATGCCCAGCACGGTGCCCAACAGACCAAGCAACGGCGACATGGCGGCGATGGTGCCCAGCGCATTGACGTAGCGTTCGAGCTCATGAATGACCCGGGCAGCGGCCTCTTCGATGCACTCTTTCATGATCTCGCGACCATGCTTGGAGTTGGCCAGACCGGCAGCGAGGATTTCCCCCAGCGGCGAATTGGCGCGCAATTCCTTGAGCTTTTCTTTATTGAGCTGTTTGTCTTTGATCCAGACCCAGACCTGGCCCAGCAGATGCTCGGGGGTGACGCGACTGGCGCGCAGGGTCCACAGGCGCTCGGCGACAATCGCCATGGCCGCGATGGAACTCAGAATGATCGGCAACATCATCCAGCCGCCGGATTTGACCAATTCCCACACAGTGACAGTCCCCTCGAAAAAGTGCGCCACTTTACCATACCGATCCGCGATCAGGACCCGCTGCCCCGACGACCGTGAAGGCGCATTCGCCCTTGCCCCGATCAGCGGCCCACAGCCGGCGGCTCACGCCAGAAACGCCGTTGTTGACGCATCGTCTGCGGCGCCTTGAAGGCGCCCAATTGCAGACGAATGGCGCCCTGTTCGGCGCTGTCGTAAATGCGCAGGCCTTGTTTGCGATAGCGGGCGAGCACCGTCGGGTGCGGATGACCGAAGGAATTGCCGCGGCCACGGGAAATCAGTACGGACTCGGGTTGCAATGCTTTGAGCAACGCCGTGGAAGATGAACTGCGACTGCCATGATGCGGTGATTGCAACCATTGCGTTGGCACCGCCAAAGGACTGTCGAGCAGAGCGCGCTCGGCCGACGTATCGATATCGCCGGTCAGCAACAGGCGCTCGCCGTTGGCCTCGATCTGCAATACGCAGGAGCGTTGATTGCTGTCTTGGGCATCCGACCATTGCCACAGTGTGAAATTGACACCGTCCCACTGCCATTGCCGACCGCTTGCGCAGGGTTCGGCGTTCAACTCGTCCGCCAGGCCCAATGGGTCGCCGCTGATGACTTGAACGACGGGCAAACCGCGCGTCACCGCCAGTGCGCCACCCGCGTGATCGGCGTCCGCATGGCTGAGCAGCAGCAAATCCAGTTTTTCCACATTCAGTTTGCGCAAGGCCGGCAGCACCACGCGCTCACCCAGATCGAAATCGCCGAAACGCGGTCCGGCGTCGTACAGCACCGTGTGATGGCGGGTGCGGATGAGGATCGCCAGCCCCTGGCCGACATCCACTTGCCAGATGTCCGCCAGCCCGTCGGCCACTCGCTCCCGGGGCGGCAGGAACAGTATCAGCAACAACGGCCAACCCAGCGCACGCATGGGTACGCCGCGCGGCAACAGTAACAACAGCACACCGAGACTGCCGAGCCACCAGACCCATCCAGCAATTGATGGCGCAATCCATGCCGGCCATTGCCGCGCAATCACTGCCAGAGCGCGAAACAGCCCATCGATCAAACCACCCGCCAGCCACAACAGCGCTTCACCGACGTACGGCACCGGCAACAGCAGGGTGCCGAGCAATGCCGGCGGCAGCACCACGAGGCTGACCCATGGCACCGCCAGCAGATTTGCCAAGGGTCCGCTCAGACTGATCGGCAGGTTCAACGCCAGCAGCACCGGACACAGACCGATTGCGATCAGCCACTGCGCCCGAGTCCAGGCCTGCCACCAACGCCAGGCGCCGAGGCGACCGCCAAAGGTGAAAATCAATACCGCCACTGCCGCGAACGACAACCAGAATCCGGGGCGCAAACTGGCCAGAGGGTCGAACAACAGCACACCATTGAACGCCAGCAACAACGGCCACCATGCACCGAGATGGCGAAAACGCAGACGCCACAACAGCACCAGGCCAACCATCACACAGGCGCGCTGCACCGGCACATCAAAACCGGCGAGCAACCCATAACCGAGGGCTGCCGCGAAGGCCAGACCACAGGCCCAAGGTAGCCACGGCCAGCGTAGCGGCCAAACGCCAAACCGGGCGAGTCCGGCGACCAACAGGTACATCACCGCCGCCAGCAACCCGATGTGCTGACCGGAAATCACCAGCAGATGCACGGTGCCGGTGTCTTGCAGAACCTGCCAGTCTTCACGACTGAGTCCCGAACCATCACCCAGCACCAGCGCCGCCAGTGCGCCTTCGCGACCTTGCGCGTCAACAGCCAGCAAACGCTGACGAATGCTGTCGCGCCACGCCCGCTGCGCTTCACCGAGACGTTGACCGTCCTTGATCGTGCCGGTTGCGCCGATACGCTGCGCCAGCAGCCACGCTTCGTAGTCGAAGGCGTCGGGATTGAGCAAACCGGCGGGGCGTTTCAATTTCACCGCCAGGCGCCAGCGCTCGCCGCTGCTGACCGCTGGCCCGGCGTACCACGCCAGACGCATCAGTGGCGGCAGTTGCTCGTGCCGCGAGCGCGCATCAGCCAACTCGAAACGCACCACACCGTCACTGTTTTGCGGCAAGCCGACGACCCGCCCTTCAAGCCAACGGGTTTCGCCGTCCAGATGATTTGAAAGTCGATCGTTCAACGCCCATTGCGCACTGATACAGGCCCAAGTGAAACCAAACAGCAACATTGCCAATGGATAAGTGCGAAACGGCAGCAGCATCAAAGCGACTACCGGCAGCAGCACCATCAACCCGACCGGTGGTAAAACCGGCAAAACAACCGGGGCCAGCAGACCGACCGCCAGCGCCATCATCCCTGTGCGCATACGCCCGTCCTTGAGAGTTCCCCCCTAGGCATAGCGGGTCTCAGGCACGACTGTCGTCAACAATTGTCACAAAGTCTGAATGGGCGACTCGTAGAATCCAGACATACTTGCCGCCTTAACCGACCGAGAAGCCTTATGCCCCGGCGCTTATTCAAACGCTACATGCCCGACCCGACGAGCATCAGGGAACACAAATCCTTACGCTTTCTCGGCAAGTTGCTGCATGACCCGAACCTCTGGCACCTCAATCGTCACTCGGTCGCGCGGGCAATGGCGGTTGGCCTGTTTGCCGCTTTCCTGCCCATTCCGGCGCAAATGCTGGTGGCTGCAGCGTTGGCCATCACCGTGCGCGGCAACATGCCGATCGCCGTGAGCCTGGTCTGGCTGACCAACCCGATCACCATGCCGGCGGTTTTTTTCTGCACCTATCAGGCCGGCGCATGGTTGATGGATGTGCCTGCGCGGCATCTGCCGGATGAACTGACGTGGGAATGGATCAGCGGCGAACTGTCGACGTTGTGGCAACCGTTTTTGCTGGGTTCGGTGGTATGCGGGCTGGTGCTCGGCGCCCTCGCCTACTTCGTGGTGATGATGTACTGGCGCTGGTGGGTCGCGCGGCAATGGGCGCGGCGCAAGAAGAAACGAATGCCTTGAATGCAAAACGGCCTCCGCAATGGGAGGCCGTTTTATTGTGTGGTGTCTGCATTCGCGAGCAGGCTCGCTCCCACATTGGATCTATGGTGTGCCGAAGATCCCCTGTGGGAGCGAGCCTGCTCGCGAACGAGTCGACGCGGTCTCGGATCAGGTCCGCATCCCGCGGCCACTCACCAGCAACCGCGCACAACCGAAATACAGCACCACGGTGGCAACGAGCATAAAGGTGATCGCGATGCCGATCTTGATATCCGACACACCCAAAATGCCGTAACGGAAGGCGTTGACCATGTGCAGCACCGGGTTGGCCAGCGAAACGGTTTGCCAGAACGGCGGCAGCAAGGTGATCGAATAGAACACGCCACCCAGGTAGGTCAGCGGCGTCAGCACGAACGTCGGGATGATGGAAATGTCATCAAAGTTGCGCGCAAACACGGCGTTGATGAAACCCAGCAGCGAGAAGATCGTCGCCGTCAGGACCACCACCAGAATCGTCACCCCCAGGTGATGCACCTGCAAATGGGTGAAGAACATCGACAGGATGGTCACGATGACACCAACCATCAGGCCGCGCAGCACACCACCGCAGGTGTAGCCGATCAGGATCGTGTGTGGCGACACCGGCGAGACCATCAGCTCTTCAATGGAACGCTGGAATTTACTGCCGAAGAAACTCGAGACCACGTTGCCGTAAGAGTTGGTGATCACCGACATCATGATCAACCCCGGCACGATGTACTCCATGTAGGTGAAGCCACCCATGTCGCCGATTTGCCGGCCGATCAGGTTACCGAAGATCACGAAGTACAGGACCATGGTGATCGCTGGTGGCAGCAGCGTCTGCGGCCAGATCCGCGTGAAGCGTTTGACCTCGCGATAAACGATGGTTTGGAGCGCGACGAGGTTGGGACCGAACTCGGAACTCATACCGCCACCTTCGACAGATTTTTCTCCACCAGGGACACGAACAGCTCCTCAAGGCGATTGGTTTTGTTGCGCAGGCTCAACACTTCAATGTTCTGCTGCGCCAACTGGGTGAACAACGCCGTGATGCCCATGGATTTGTCGACCTGGACCTCCAGGGTATGGCTATCGATCAACCGGGCCGGGTAGCCAAGCAATTGCGGTGCGGCGTTCAAGTCGTTTTTCAGGTCCAGGAGGAAGGTTTCCACATGCAACTGGCCCAGCAATTGTTTCATGCTGGTGTTCTCGACGATGGTGCCATGGTCGATGATGCCGATATTGCGGCACAGCTGCTCAGCCTCTTCCAGATAGTGCGTCGTGAGGATGATCGTGATGCCTTTCTGGTTCAGCTCGGTAAGGAACGTCCACATCGAGCGACGCAGTTCGATGTCGACCCCGGCGGTCGGTTCGTCGAGGATCAACAGGCGTGGTTCGTGCACCAACGCACGGGCGATCATCAGACGCCGCTTCATGCCGCCGGACAGCGAACGCGATGGCACATCGCGCTTGTCCCACAGGCCAAGCTGGGTCAGGTACTGTTCGGCGCGTTCCTTGGCGATCTTCGCCGGAATGCCGTAATAACCGGCCTGGGTCACGACGATGTCGAAAGTCTTCTCGAACTGGTTGAAGTTGAATTCCTGGGGCACCACGCCGATCGAACGCTTCAGCGCCGCGGGGTTCTTGTCCAGGTCATTGCCAAAGATGTTCACCGTGCCGCTGGTCTTGTTCACCAGGGTCGAAAGAATGCCAATGGTCGTGGATTTGCCGGCGCCGTTAGGGCCGAGCAAGGCGAAAAAGTCACCTTCGGCGACGTCCAGATCGATACCACTCAAGGCCTGGAACCCGTTGCCGTAGGTTTTGGTTAGCTGCCGGATGGACAGAGCGGAACTCATATCGGATTTACGCACCAAGAAGGGAAGAAAGGAATAAACAAGGGCGGGCGGCGAGGGATACAACCGCGGCGCATGAGCGCAATGGTGCTTGCCGCCGCCGCACAAGTACAGTCAAGTGTGTCGATAGTTATTATCAAGTCAACGCGGTCATGACCGCTTTCTGGTAGGCCGGGCGTTGTTTCAGGCGCTCATACCAGGCTTGCAGATGCACGTGCGGCGCGCGCTCGATGGGCATTTCAAACCAGGCGTAAATAAAGCTGCCGAGGGGAATATCGCCCATGCCGATGTCGCTTCCGGAGAGGTACGGCTGGCTGGCCAACGCATGATCGGCCATGCTCAGCAGCTCATTGCATTCCTTGATCGCTGCGTTGATCGCCGACCAGTCCTGCTTGTCGGCCGGCGTGCGCAAAACGCCCCAGAACACGGTGCGGAAGGGCCCGGCAAAACTCGAGGTGGTCCAGTCCATCCACTTGTCGGCGACGGCCCGTGCTTGCGGGTCTGCCGAATACCAAGCGCTGTCGGGCGCATGTCTGGCCAGCAGATAGCGCACGATGGCGTTGGATTCCCAGAGCACGAAACCGTCGTCTTCGATCACCGGCACCCGACCGTTCGGGTTCATCGCCCGGTACTCCGGCGTGTCGACCACACCGAACGCGCCACCGGCATCAATCGCTTCGTAGGCCAGGCCGAGCTCTTCGGCGGCCCACAATGGCTTCCTGACATTCGATGAGTTTTTCCGTCCCCAGATCTTCAGCATGACCGCCTCTTTTCCAATGCATGGACAGGCAGCATACGCCGGATCAGGCGCGGCTGACATCACGCGACAGGTCGCTCTGCATATCCCCCAGCAACAACGGCAGCTGATCGCCGAACAGGTGCGGGTAGCATTTCTCCAGGTGCTCGAAAAAGAATATTTCCGGCACATCGGTGAACTGGCCGTGATCGACCACATACTCCATCAGCTTCGCGCCGTCGCGGTTGAACGGGTGGAAAACACTGTCATTGATGCCGTCGAACTCCAACGGTGCGACGTTGAATACTTCGCAGAGTTTCTGGTTGAACGCCGGCGTCGCTTTGACCCAACGGCCATTGAGAAACAGCTCCGTGTAACCGTGCATGGCGAACACGTCGCTTTTCAACAATTCAAGCAAGCGCGGGGTCGACAGGTGATTGCGCACATCCGCCAGACCAATGCGCGCCGGGATCGCGCAATGCCGCGCGCATCCGGCGAGCAGCGTGGCTTTGGGCACGCAATAACTCTCCCCGGTTGCCAATGCATAGCTGCCGCGCAAGGTCTGCGGATCACGACTGAAGGTGTAGGGGTTGTAGCGCACCGTTTCGCGCACGGCGTAATAAAGATTGATCGCCTGCTCGAGCGGATCGCGGCTGGCACCTCGATGTTGTTCGGCGAACTCCACCACCGCCGGGTGGTCACTATCGATGAAGCGGCCGGGACTCAGATACTCGTGCATGACGACAATCTCCTGGATGAGTCTGGAGTCTAGCGACAGCTCAAGCACAGAGATAACGACGTTTCGGCCAAACTTGGACGCAAAGCTGCGGGGTGACCGAACGATTTCCCACACGTGTTGCCCACCGAACCTACGAAAACCATCCGGGGTTTCCCACGATTTCAATCACCTTGGTCTGACCGCCCGGTTTTGCAGATGCCGTCTAAGCTCTGGAGGGTCGATTTGCCTTGGTTCACGGAGGACTGAATATGCTGTTGTTGTGGATACTGGTTTTGATTGTCGGCGTGGCCTATCTCGCCCACCGACGTATCGCCCCGCTGCCTGCGTTGGGCATCGTTGCCGTCTACTTGCTGGCGATGGGGATTTTCAGTCACGCATCCGGGTGGCTGTTGCTGGTGTTCTGGGTCGTACTGGCTGCGGTGGCCGCGCCATTGCTGCTGCCTGACCTGCGTCGCAAGCATTTCACTGCGCCGCTGTTCAACTGGTTCCAGAAAACCCTGCCACCGATGTCGCAGACCGAACGCGACGCCATTGACGCCGGCACGGTCTGGTGGGACGGCGAGCTGTTCAGCGGCCGCCCGGACTGGGACAAATTGCTGTCCTACCCGAAGGCTCAATTGAGCGAAGAGGAACAAGCGTTCATTGATGGTCCGACTGAAGAACTCTGCGCGATGGTCACTGACTGGCAGATCGGCCAGTCGATGGACCTGCCGCCGGAAGCGTGGGCACACATCAAGGAACACGGCTTTTTTGCCCTGATCATTCCGAAAGAGTTTGGCGGTAAAGGCTTTTCGGCTTATGCCCACTCCCAAGTGGCAATGAAACTCGCCACCCGCAGCGGCGACCTCGCTTCAACCGTGATGGTGCCCAACTCCCTCGGCCCGGCCGAACTGCTGCTGCACTACGGCACCGACGAACAACGCAATCACTATCTGCCGCGACTGGCCCGTGGCGATGACATTCCCTGCTTCGCTCTCACCGGCCCACTCGCCGGTTCCGATGCAGGCGCGATGCCCGACACCGGGATCATCTGCAAAGGTCAGTGGGAAGGCGAAGAAGTCATCGGCCTGCGCCTGAACTGGGAGAAGCGTTACATCACCCTCGGCCCGGTCGCCACCCTGCTCGGCCTCGCCTTCAAGGCCTATGACCCCGAGCATCTGCTCGGCGACAAGGAAGACCTCGGCATCAGCCTGGCGCTGATCCCGACCGATACCGACGGCGTGGAAATCGGTCGTCGCCACCTGCCGCTGGGCGCGGCGTTCATGAACGGTCCCAACTCGGGCAAAGACGTGTTCATCCCGCTGGACTTCCTCATTGGCGGTCAGGAGATGCTCGGCAAAGGCTGGATGATGCTGATGAACTGCCTGTCGGTCGGCCGTTCGATCTCGCTGCCTGCCGTCGGTACCGGCGCGGCCAAGTTCACCAGCCTGGTGACCGGCCAATACGCGCAGATTCGTGAGCAGTTCAATGTGCCGCTGTCGGCCTTCGAAGGCATTCAGGAAGCCATGGCACGCATCGGCGGCAACGCGTGGATGATGGACGCGGCGCGGATGCTCACCGCCAACGCGGTGGATCTGGGCGAGAAACCGTCTGTGCTGTCGGCGATCCTCAAATACCACCTCACCGAACGTGGCCGCGAATGCATCAGCCACGCCATGGACGTGCATGGCGGCAAGGCAATCATCATGGGCCCGAACAACTATCTGGGCCGCAGCTGGAACGGTGCGCCGATCTTCATCACCGTGGAAGGCGCGAACATTCTCTCGCGCAACCTGATGATCTTCGGCCAGGGTGCGATTCGTTGCCATCCATTCGTACTCAAGGAAATGGCCCTGGCCGGTCGCGAGGACAAGGATCAGGCGCTGAAAGAGTTCGACGGCCTGCTGCTCAAACACATTGGCTTCGCCGTGAGCAACGCTGCCAGCACCCTGGTGCTGAACCTTGGTTTCGGTCACTTCGAGCACGCCCCGGGCGACAAGATCAGCCAAGGCTACTTCCGCGCCCTTAACCGTCAGGCAGCGGCCTTCGCAATGCTCGCCGACTTCAGCATGATGTTGCTGGGTGGCGAACTGAAACGTCGCGAGCGTCTGTCGGCGCGACTGGGCGATGTGTTGAGCAACCTGTATCTGGCCTCCGCCGCGCTCAAGCGTTATCACGATCTGGATTCGCCAGCGTACATGGAGCCATTGTTCCGCTGGGCGATGGAAGAAAGCCTTGGGCAATCGGAACGCGCGCTGGATGAGTTGCTGCGCAACTTCCCGAACAGAGTGTTCGGCTGCCTGCTGCGAGTCATCGTGTTCCCGTTCGGTCGTCGCCACAAAGGCCCGTCGGACAAACTCGGCGCCGAAGTCGCCGGTGTGATTGGCCGGGCCAAGGGCGATCCGGCGCTGGAAGAACTGCTTGCCGGTTGCTATCGCCCACAATCGACGGACGATGCGGTCGGTGCACTGCAACATGCCAGCGATCTGCTGAATGCCGCGCAGCCACTGCACAAAAAGCTGCATGCAGCATTGAAAAGCGGTCAGGTCAAACCCGTCGCGGGCGAACACGCCATCGATGCCGCGCTGGAGGCAGGCGTGCTGCAAGCGGTGGAAGCGCAGAGCTTGCGTGATGCCGAAGCGGCGCGACGCAAGGTGATCGATGTCGATGACTTCGACAAAGAGCAACTGACGTTGGCCGAGGGCAAAGTCCGCTGATCCTTTCTGCCGTATAGCTGTTTATTTATGAAAAACGGGCGCGGGAGCTTTATACTCCCGCGCCCGTTTTGCTGTTGAGGACTTATCTCGTGTCCAACGTCGTTGCCGATCATCTTGTTTTGCTCGACCACCTGCGCAGTATCCTGGTCGCCGTAGGTGAGGCCGAACAGGTTCCCGAAGAAAGCCATGCCCTGTTCCTGGAGCGCTTCGACGAACTGCTGGCATCGCTGCCCATCGATCCGATCGAAAGCCAATACCTGGGCCAGGACATCCTGACGCAAGTGATCAGTCGTTATCCGCAAATTGCCCACCTGATCCCGCGGGATCTGCTGTGGTTCTTCGCTGGCGACTGCCTGCATTACCTGTCCGATGAAGAAATCGACCTGTATCAGGCGCTGGAAGAACGTCGCTTCGAAGCAGAACAGAACGACGAACCGTTCGACTGGAACCAGGAAAAGCAGTTGCTGGCGATGTCCGCACAGGACAGCAAGCACTGATTTTTCAGGTTTGAAGATCAAAAGATCGCAGCCTTCGGCAGTTCCCACAGGTTTTGTATTCCCTGTAGGCGCTGCCGAAGGCTGCGATCTTTTGCTTTAAAGAAGTCCCTCACTTTCAGGCAACTCATACGCCAGCGCGGCGTTACTCGCGCTGCCCGACCTTCCCGGCTTGCTCAAGGTCGGCTCTCTCTCCAGACACTCCACCAGAAAATCGATAAACACCCGCAATTTCGGCGGCAAATACCGCGTCGGCGAATGCAGCAACCACAGCCCGCCATGGTAGGAAGCCAGGAACGTCCAGTCCGGCAGCACCTGCACAATCAACTTCTGCTCCAGGGCGTAGCGCGCCGTGAAGTACGGCAAACTGCCAATACCGATGTGCTGCAACACCGCGCCCAGCCTGACGCCGGTGTGGTTGGCGGCATAGCGACCGCGCACGCCGACGGTGACTGACTTACTGCCTTTTTTGAATTTCCAGCGCGCATCACTCGGGGTTTCACCCAGGTAAATACAGCTGTGATTGAGCAAGTCATGCGGGTGCGTGGGGGTGCCGTGTTCGGCGAGGTATTGCGGGGTGGCGCAAAGCAAATGATCGATGGTCAGCAATTGCCGCCCGACCAACCCGGCCGGGGGCCGATCGGTGATACGAATCGCCAGATCAACATGATCGTCAATCAGATCCACCTGGCGGTCTTCCAGTAGCAACTCGATGTCGACCTTGGGATAACGCCGCAAAAACTCCGGCATGTGCGGATGTATGACAAAGCGCCCAACCGCTTTCGGCACGCTGACCCGCACCAGGCCCTCGGCTTCGTGGGTGAACTGACCGCTGATCTCCATCACCGACTTGGCAGCGCTGACCATTTCCTGACAGCGCTTGAACACCTCTTCTCCTCCGTCGCTCAAGCGCAGCTTGCGTGTGGTGCGTTGCAACAGGCGTGTGGCCAGCGCCTTTTCCAGACGGGAAATGCTGCGACTGACCGCAGACGGTGACGAGCCCAGTTGACGGGCCGCTTCGGAAAAGCTTCCGGTCTCCACGACTTTGACAAAAATCGCCATTTCACCGAGAAGTGGCAGCGGGAGATTTATGCTCACAGCGCACAAGTCCTTTGATGTTTGAACGGATTATCACGTTATTACACGATTCATATAATAAAAACAGAAACTTTAATAAGGGCATGGAATATGACGCTTCGCCTCTTTTTCCATAGTGATGACCTCAAGGCCAATGTGGAAGTCCTCGACTGCACGCCCCACGAGAACGAATTCGCCGTGGTGCTGCGCGCCACACTGTTTCATCCGCAAGGTGGCGGTCAGCCTTGTGATACCGGCTGGATTGGCGACGCTCAGGTGTTGCGCGTAGTCCAGGAGCCGGAGCGGATCATCCACTTCGTTGACCGCGCCGTGCCTCTGGGCATGACCTGCATTCGAATCGACCCGGAGCGCCGCTGCTTCAACACGCGCATGCATTCGGCCGGGCATCTGATCGGTCATTGCGTGCAGGCCATGGGTTGGACGCCGATCAAGGCGCACCACTGGCCCGACGAAGGCCGGGTGCAATTCAAACCGGGCGACGTCGCTCAGGAAGTCGACGCGCAAACCGTTCAACAGGCTATCGGCCAGTGGATCGAAGACGATTTGCCGCGTTTGACCTCGTTGCGTGAAGGCGCGCGGGAAATCGGTTTTGGAGAACTGCCGGCCTATGGCTGCGGCGGCACCCACGTACGCAGCCTGAAGGATCTGGGCACAGTCACGATCGCGTCCCTTTCGCAGAAGAAAGGCACGCTGTCCGTCCACTACAGCGTGGATTGAGCATTTCGGACGCTGCCCTTGCGCAGCGTCCGACGCCGGGGAACCGCATTCGCAGGTTCCGTTGACTATCGATAGATGGACCTAAAAAAATGATGCTAGACGTCGAGCGTCTCGATGAGACGTGCATAAAAAAACTGGCCAACGAAGAAGTCCTCGCCATCCGCGTCAGAGGCTTTTTGCCGGTGCCGCTGGCGATCGAAATTGGCGACAAGATTCTCGCTCCAGGCTTTGAGGGCTACATCAACGCACCCAGCATCGGCCGGATCGGCATGGCGTTTTACGAGGCAGAAAACCAGCCCCTGCTGATCGAGGATTACTTCGAACGCGCCACCAGCAACATCGCCGAACTGCGCAATCGCTGCGCGCCCTACTCCTCCCCGATCGACACCCTGCGCTGCATGCTCGACGAATCCTGGCCGGCCGGCGCACACCTGGAAAACCTTTACGGCCGCAAGATGTATGTCGGCCTGTCACGGGTGGTCAAACCCGGTGTGTGCTTCCTCGCCCATCACGACATTTTCGCCAAGGACGCGCCGGACAGTTTCCAGGCCCGCAGCCTCGAAGCGCAGTTTGCCTGCAACGTCTATCTGAACATGCCGACCGAGGGTGGCGCGTTGCAGATGTGGGATGACGACATTACTCCTGATCAGTTCGACGAAATGCGTGGCGACAGTTACGGCATCGAACCGGCATTGCTCGGCCCGCCAGCCCTCGAGGTGAGGCCGGAACCGGGAGACTTCATCATGTTCAATTCGCGCTGCATGCACTCGGTGACCCCGGGCGTGGCTGATCCGCGCTTGAGCCTTTCCTTCTTTGTCGGCTATCGCGGCAATGCTTCACCCCTGACCTTCTGGAGCTGAGATGTATTCGAATTACCTGGGCGAGTTTCTGGCACTGGCAACTATTCACTTTCTCGCCGTGGTCGCACCCGGCCCGGACTTCGCCGTGACCATCCGCCAAAGCGTGCGCTTCGGCCGACTGGTGGGAATCTGCACGGCGCTGGGGATCGGCGCGGGGATTTCCGTGCACGTTTTGTACACGTTGCTCGGTGTCGGCGCGCTGATGCACACCACGCCGTGGCTGCTGACCGTGGCCAAAGTGGTGGGCGGTGCTTACATTCTGTACCTGGGTGTCAGCCTGATCCGCAGTAAACCGAAAACCACCCTTGAAGGCGAAAAAGCTGCGGAGGAGCCGCTGGTTGAGCAATCGTTGTTCAAGGCCTTCAGCACCGGCTTTCTGACCAATGCCACCAACCCCAAGGCGACGCTGTTTTTCCTGGCGATCTTCACCACGATCATCAGCGCCAGCACGCCGCTGCAAATCCAGGCGTTCTATGGCTTGTGGATGTGCTTTGTAAATGCATTGTGGTTCGTGATCGTTGCGTTGTTCTTCTCCAGCAACAAAGTACGCCTGCTGTTCATGCGCATGGGCCACTGGTTCGAGCGCTGCATGGGGGTAATCCTGATTCTCTTCGCCGGGCGCCTGATGCTGTCCTGGTAATTTGAGCCGCAACGCAAAAGGCCCGCCGACTTTCATCGGCGGGCCTTTTTCGTTTCAACTGCCGGTCGCCAGCCTGACTCGACTGCTATGGATAAACCGCGCGCCCATCAATACGGTTGCCAGCGTCAGCGCAGTGATCAGACCCGACCAGATGCCTTGCGGCCCCCATTCCAGGCCAAACGCCAATCCGACACCCAGGGGTACGCCCACTCCCCAATAGCAAAAGACCGCGATCCACATGGGGATGCGAGTGTCCTGCAAACCGCGCAACGCGCCGGCGGACAACATCTGCAAGCCATCGGGAAACTGCAACGCTGCGGCATACAACAACAGCGTCGAGGCCAATGCGGTCACGGCAAGGTCCGAACTGTACAAACCGGCGATCGCTTCATTGCCCAACAACAGAATCAGCACCGATGCACTTTGGGCCGCGAGGACGATGACACACCCCGCCCATGCGGCCTGCCGGACACCCTTGAAATCGCCGCGCCCCAGCGCATGTCCGACGCGTACGGTCGTCGCCTCCGCCACGGCCACCGGGATCATGAAACACAACTGAGCCAGGTTCACCGCAATCTGATGTGCCGCAAGAAAAGTCGATCCCAGCCGCCCAATCAACAACGAAGTAACAATAAACAGACTGCCCTGCATCAGAATGGCAATGCCAATCGGCATGCCAGTCCTCAACAAATCAGCGATTGCCGCACGACATGGCGGATCGAAGCGGGCAAACAGCTGCAAATGCGCGAGACGCTTGCCGTACCAGAGATACCCGGCAAACAGCAGTGCCTGAAGCCACATCATCACCGCTGATGCGATGCCCAAGCCTTGCGCGCCCAACTCGGGAAACCCCAGCTTGCCGTTGGTCAGCACATACCCCAGAGGCGCCAGAATCAACAGCCCGCCGAAGCTGAAAATCATCGTCGGGCGCATCCAGTGCATCCCTTCGCATAAATAGCGCATGCAGAAAAACAACGTCAGCGCCGGACTCCCCCAACGCACCGCGTGCAAAAGGCCTGCGCCCCGGGAATCATCTCCTCGGCGATCCCGGCGGGCGCCAGCAGCACGGGTGCGATACTCAAGAAGACAAACATCAGCAGGCCCATCAACAACGCCAGCCACAAAGCCTGGCGAAAAATCGGTCCAACCTCGGACAGACGATCAGCGCCAGACAAGCGCGCCACCGATGCAGTCAGGGCGATCAACGTACCGATCGGCACCAGCATCGGCAGCCACAACAGCGCTGTGCCCAGCGTCACCGCGGCCAAAGTGTCTGTGCCGTGATTGCCGGCGATGAGATTGTCGACGAAGGCAATCAATCCGGCACATACGTGCCCCACGACCAACGGCAGCGCCAGAAGCGCCGTTGCACGAACCTCGGGCAGCGCACCACGAGATGTAGATATCAATGACATTAAGAGGAGATCCTGAAAGGCGATAGACAGGGTCGACCAAGGGAGCCGACGACGGGATCGTTATCCCAGAATCAACCTTGCGCTGGCTGTCGGACGTTTCCGGATTTTTCGGTTTCGCTGTAGGAGATTTGTAACAGCGGGCAGAAACACAAAAAACGCACAAACAAAAACGCCGATCATCACTGATCGGCGTTTTTGTGAAAATGGAGCGGGAAACGAGACTCGAACTCGCGACCCCGACCTTGGCAAGGTCGTGCTCTACCAACTGAGCTATTCCCGCAATGGCGTCCCCTAGGGGACTCGAACCCCTGTTACCGCCGTGAAAGGGCGGTGTCCTAGGCCACTAGACGAAGGGGACACAGGCTACAACTTTCACTAATAAAAACGCCGCTCACTGAGCGGCGCTTTTAGAATTTGGAGCGGGAAACGAGACTCGAACTCGCGACCCCGACCTTGGCAAGGTCGTGCTCTACCAACTGAGCTATTCCCGCAAATGGCGTCCCCTAGGGGACTCGAACCCCTGTTACCGCCGTGAAAGGGCGGTGTCCTAGGCCACTAGACGAAGGGGACACGCTACCCGGAACACATGGTGTGTGTTTCGGTGTCCAGATCCTCATCCGAAGACTTGGTTCTGGTTTCACTCAGCACCGCCCGAAAGCGCTGCTGTTTAAAATTGGAGCGGGAAACGAGACTCGAACTCGCGACCCCGACCTTGGCAAGGTCGTGCTCTACCAACTGAGCTATTCCCGCAATGGCGTCCCCTAGGGGACTCGAACCCCTGTTACCGCCGTGAAAGGGCGGTGTCCTAGGCCACTAGACGAAGGGGACACGCTACAACATTCACTCCCTGCCGCGCTTCGCTGTGTGCTTTACGCTGCAAGTGGCGCGCATTCTATGGATGGATTGATAGGTCGTCAACCCCCAGATATAAATATATTTAAATCAATGACTTCGACCTGCTTTACGTGGCCAGGCAGGCTTTTCCGTCGCCCGACGATTGACGCCTATATTCCGGCAGTCGCCAAGGCGTTATAGTCGCGCGCAGTGATGGCATTCTGCACATCAAGCGCCAGCATTCATATAAGCAGCGCGTGGCCGATACAGATTGAACCAGCCGATCCAACTCGTCGAGCGGCGCTAGGCGCACAAATGCCCAGCCACTACACTCGCATGCGAACCCTATAAAGAGGTCTTACCGGTGACACCACTCATGATCACCCTGCTAGTCATAGCCGGGATCGCAATTCTGATCGCCATTGGCTACATGAACCATGTGGTGGAAAACAACAAGGTAGAGAAGATCCGTACCAAGGTCGAACTCAACGACCGCCTGCGCCGCTGCGGCGAATTGACCGAAACCTTCCCCGGCCAGTTCATGACACCGGGCCTGAAATTGTTGCTGACCCGCCTGGAACTGAACGTCTGCCAGCGCCTGCTGAACCTGGAAAAAACCAGCGCGACCACCAAAGCACGCATCAGCGAACTGAGCGCATTGGTCGCCCAGGGCGAATCGATCCCGGTCAACAATCCGCCGGCGCCGATCCTGACCGAAGCCAAAGCCAAAGACGTGCGCTTCCTCCTCGAAGCCCTGCACGGCCAGATCACCCGCGCCGCCCACGACGGCTTCCTGCCGCCGAACGAAGCCAAACAGTGGATCCGCGAAGTCCGCCACATTCTGGTCCTGCTGCACATCGAATTCTTCAACAACCTCGGTCAACAGTCCCTGCAACAAAACCAGCCCGGCCAGGCCCGCCTCGCCTTCGAACGCGGCGTGCAATACCTGCGTAAACAGCAGGATCCGCAGATCTACGCCGAACAACTGCAATACCTGGAGAAACTCCTGGCCCGCGCCAACGCCCAGGTCATGGACAAAATCGCCCCGGTTGAAGGCGAAGAAAACCAACTGACCGCCGGCCTCAAAGATGCAGAGACCGATGCAGACTGGAAAAAGAAAGTCATCTACGACTGATCGCAGATGCTAAGAGAGAAGCCACCGAGAGGTGGCTTTTTTGTATGCCGCGTCTTGCCAATCAAAAGTCAAAAGATCGCAGCCTTCGGCAGCTCCTGCTTGGGATGGGTACATCCGCCAAAGACTGGTCAGCTGTCAGGCTGCCATCGCTGGCAAACCAGCTCCCACAAAAAAAGCCCCCCCAAACGCGGCGCATGCCGCCCCACTCAACACAATGAGCGTTAGCTCGAGTACCGCTTTTGATCTAAAAGGCCCGTCGGCAGGCTGAGTGAAGGGATTGATCCGGGGGTGGGAGCGCAGCGACCGTTTGGCGCAGCCAAATGCATCGAGAGGAGGTGCAGCGAAGCAAACCGTAGGCGATGCGCCCGGATCAATCCCGGAACGAAGGAACCCGAGCCTAAGCGAGGGCCGTACGTCAGGGTAAAGCCCTTTTGGTTACTTTTGGGGCGTCTGCCAAAAGTGACCCGCCGTAAGGGCGGAACCCTAAGCCGCCATCACCCAAAAACGGATATACACCCCAACCCCCAAGAACATGGTCGGCCCAAAGGCCGCCAAGTCAAAAGCGTCAAAGCCGAAAATGCCCCACCATCCCGCGCAACTCACTGCCCAACTGCGCCAGCTCAATACTGGAGGCCGCATTCCCGCGCATCGCCAGCGACGACTGATCCGCACTGGCGCGGATACTGGTGACGCTGCGATTAATCTCCTCAGCCACCGAACTCTGCTCCTCGGCCGCCGCCGCAATCTGCTGATTCATCTGCTGAATCAACGATACCGCCGCCGCGATACTCCCCAACGCACTCTCGGTCTGCAACGCATCACTGACCGCAAGCTTCACCAACTCACCACTGCTCTGAATCTGCTGCACCGACGAATGCGCTGCCGCACGCAACGCACTGACCAGCCGCTCGATCTCCTCGGTCGATTGCTGCGTACGCCGAGCCAATGCGCGAACCTCATCGGCAACCACCGCAAAGCCCCTGCCCTGCTCCCCGGCCCGCGCTGCCTCGATTGCCGCGTTAAGTGCCAACAGATTGGTCTGTTCCGCCACGCTTTTGATCACCTCAAGCACCGTGCCGATGTTCTGAATTTCTGCACTCAGGCTTTCGATGCTGGAACTCGCCGACGTCGCCGATTCCGCCAACTGCTCGATCCGCGCCATGCTCTGGCGCACCACCTGCTGGCCATTCTCGACCTTGCCATCCGCGGTCTGCGCGGCCAACGCCGCCTCTTCGGCATTGCGTGCCACATCGTGCACGGTCGCAGTCATCTGATTCATGGCCGTGGCGACCTGCTCGGTTTCCTCTTTTTGACTGCTGACCTCAAGGTTGGTCTGCTCCGTCACCGTCGACAATGACTGCGCCGAGCTGGCCAGTTGCTCGATACCCGCCTGCAATCCGCTGACAATAGTGCTCAGCCCAGCGCCCATCTGCTGCATCGCCAGCATCAACTGGCCAATCTCGTCGCGGCGATTCACTTGCACCGTCGCACTCAGATCGCCGGCAGCAATCTGCTGCGCAACCACAATCACACTTCGCAGCGGCGCCACGATCAAACGCGTGATGACCCACGCTGCGATCAACCCGACCAACAGCGCCAAGGCTGAAGAGCCAAGAATCAACAGCGAGTTTTTCTTCAGTTCCACCTGCATTGCGCCGTCTTCGGCAACATAAGCCTGGTTCACCCGCTCGACCACTTGTGCCGCACGCTGGTGCAATTGCTCGTAGACGGTTTTTTCCTGCGCCAGCAAACCGGTGTATTCGGCCAGTTTGTCGTTGAAACCGGCGATGTGCCCGGACACCTCATTAAGAACTGTCAGATAGCCTTCGTCCTTGACCGTGGATTTCAACGCCTCGGCTTGCGCCTGAGCCTGTGCGGCCTGTTCGATATTGCCCTTGCCAGCGCTGTCGGCATCGCCCTTGCGGCTTTGATCCAGACGAATCCGTGCTTCGTTCATCGCTTGCAGCATCAACCGGGAAACCTGACTGACCTGGCTGGCCTGCTCGATAAACTGCGCACCGTCCTTGCCCTCGGTGTCTTTCAACGTATACGCGCCATCATCGGCCAACCCGGCCTGCAACACATCGAGATTATTGGCCACGCTGGAGACTGACCAACTGGCCATTTCCAGCGCCAGCTCCTTGGCTTGTGTCAGCGACACAAACTCATCGAACGCCTTGCGATAGGCGCCCAGCGACTGCTCTACATCACTCATCACCGGTATGTTGGCCGGCGATTGCGCCTTGAGTTCGTTGGCTTGGGCAACCAGCCGATCGACGCCTTCGCGCAAGGCATCGGCGGTTTTCGGATTACCGCGCAAGGCGTACTCCTGCTCGAGCAGGCGTACGTCGAGCAAGCCACTGTGGAGCGCAGACATCTGCTTGAGCCCGTCAAAGCGCTGACTGATGGTCTGCAGCGACCAGACACCAATGGCCGCGACCAATGCGGTCAACAGCAAAACCAGGACAAACCCGACGCCCAGTTTTTTCGCCATACCGAGGTTGGCAAAACGTCCTTGCACGGCCGAAATCATTGCGCGTAGTCCTGTGCCATAGTCTGTGCACGCAGATTCGCAACGGCCACCAACCAGCACAAGTCTCTGGACTTCAAATAATGGCAAAAAGCTACGCCTGCGTCGTTTTCAGAACACTCGAGGTCGATCCGCACAAGTACTGCGAAAAAACTGTCGAGCTCGCGGGTCGCAGGCATAGGCCACGTTGATCCGATGCCATTCGCTGGTTTCACCGCTGGGACTGAAGGCACCTGGCGATGACAACAACACATCGCTGTGCTGAGCGTACCTGCGCAAACGCGCATGATCGGTCATCGATGAACGCGCCCAGATGAACAAGCCGCCAGTCGGCTTGCCAAAAACTTCCCAGTCAGCATCTTCCAGCGCCTGCAACGCGGCCGTGCGATCGGTATTCAACCGTTGACACTGGCGCTGCACGAGTTTGCGATAAGCGCCACTGGCGATCAGACTCGCCAGTACCGCCTCATTGAAACCCGAAGCGCCCAGGCAACTGATCATCTTGACCTGCGCCAGCCGTGCAATCAGCTCAGTGTCAGCCAGGATGAAGCCGACCCGCAGCGAACTGCTCAGGGTTTTCGAAAAACTGCCCACATAAATTACCTGTTCATCGAGCGCAGCCAGTCGCGTGCCATTGCCACTGTGCAGATCGGCGTAGACATCGTCTTCGATCAGGCGCACCTGATGCAGCCTGCACAGTTGCAGGAGCTGCTGCGCCACCGCCGGCGTCAGGCTCGTGCCGGTCGGATTGTGGTGGTGACTGTTGATAAACATCGCGCTCGGCTGAAATTCGCGCAGCAGCGTTTCGAGCGCACCGATGTCCGGCCCTATCGGTGTGCGACGCACCTCGATCATGTGCACGCCATGCAAGCGCAACAGGTTGAACAGCGGTGCATAACCGGGGGTTTCAACCACCACGCAGTCCCCGGCCCGCAACAGGGTTCGCACGATCAGATCGAGTGCGTGGCTGGCCCCCGCCGTGGTCACCAGTTGGCTCTCGTGGGCCTCGATGCTGAGTATTTTCAGGCGTTTGACGATCTGTTCGCGCAGCGCAGGGAGGCCCAATGCCGAGCTGTAGCCAAACAGACTGGCCATGTCTGTCCGGGCAACCTGTCGAATCGCATAACTCAGGTCATCGGACTCACGCCAACTCTCGGGCAACCCACCGCTGCCCAGTTTCAATCCGCTGACCGCCGCACACGAGACACCGCAGCCAGCCTTACAAGCGGCCGATCTGTTGAGTGTTTTGGGTGACGCCGCGACCATGAACCCAGCCCCTTGGCGTGAGGCCAGAACGCCCTGCGCGACCAACCGCTCGCAGGCCTCGGCCACACTGGACTGACTGAGCAGATTGCCCCGGGCAATTTGTCGAACCGAGGGCAATCGCGTGGCAGGTGGCGCGCCACTTTGCATGATCCAGTCGATGAGTCCGTCAACAATCTGCTGTACAACAGGCACCAATGCCTGTCGGTCAATTCTCAATTCCATGAGCTCGCAAACTCCTGTCCGTTTTGCTGGCGGCAGTAAATCACAGCCGTGCCGGACAGGCTGTGCGACAACGCCGCCAAAAGCGACCGTTCTAACGCCTTGATACACATTGTTTAGCGGATACACAGCGCTGATCGCCGGCGAAAAAAAACCCGCGCGACGGCGGGTTGTTTTCCTGTGGCGCGGCTTTAGAACGCCGTTACACCACCGTCCACGGCCAACGAATGACCGGTGGTGAAGGCTGCGCCATCGCTGCACAGATACAGCACGGCGCTGGCGATTTCCTCGACCTTGCCGATACGACCGACAGGGTGCATGGCGTTGGCGAACTCGCCCTTCTTCGGATCGGCCTCATAGGCGCGACGAAACATGTCGGTATCGATCACCGCCGGGCACACCGCATTGACGCGAATTTTCTTCTTCGCGTATTCGATGGCCGCCGATTTGGTCAGACCGATCACCGCGTGTTTCGACGCCGCATAAATGCTCATCTTCGGTGCTGCACCGAGCCCGGCCACCGACGCGGTATTAACGATCGCCCCGCCGCCCTGGGCCAGTAACAGTGGCAACTGATACTTCATGCACAGCCAGACGCCTTTGACGTTGACCCCCATGATCGCATCGAACTCTTCCATCGAGCCCTCGGCCAGTTTGCCCTTCTCGATTTCGATACCGGCATTGTTGAAGGCATAGTCGAGACGGCCGTAAGTATTGATGACCTCGTCCATCAGATCTTTCACATCGCTTTCGACGGTAACGTTACAACGCACGAAGGTCGCTTCGCCGCCGCCTGTACGAATCAGCGCCACCGTCCCCTCGCCCCCAGCCGTGTCCAGATCAGCCACCACCACCTTCAGACCTTCGGCGGCGAAGGCCTGGGCGGTTGCGCGGCCGATGCCGTTGGCCGCTCCCGTGACTACGGCAACCTGGCCGGAAAACGTCATGCTCATGGTTATGTCCTCGAACGAAAATGCAGGGGGATTCTTCGAGTTGCAGCATAGCCACAGCACGTTACCGGGCGTCAGCACTATCAAAAGGCTGTTTAGGCAACCATGCGTTGCAGTGATAAAACCTGCAGGGTGACTATCACTGTTCTGGATCGGCATGCATTCGCCGCATCAGCCAACCTTGCGACATTGCCAGTGAGGGGCTATCAACAAGGCTTCAATCAGCCCGAGTGCCTGCCATGACCTCCCAGACCAATCGCCAATTCCTGCTCGCCAAACGCCCGGTGGGCGCCGCGACCCGCGAGACCTTTACCTATCAGGAAGTACCGGTCGGCGAACCGGCGGCGGGACAGATTCTGGTGAAGAATGAATTCCTCTCGCTCGACCCGGCCATGCGCGGCTGGATGAACGAAGGCAAATCCTACATCCCGCCGGTCGGCATCGGCGAAGTCATGCGAGCTCTCGGCGTAGGCAAAGTCATCGCCTCGAACAATCCGGGTTTTGCCGTCGGGGACTACGTCAACGGCGCCATTGGCGTGCAGGATTATTTCCTCGGCGAGCCACGAGGTTTCTACAAAGTCGATCCGAAACTGGCGCCGTTGCCGGTCTACTTGTCCGCGCTGGGCATGACCGGCATGACCGCTTACTTTGCCCTGCTTGATGTCGGCGCACCGAAGGCCGGCGACACCGTGGTGCTGTCCGGTGCGGCCGGCGCGGTGGGCAGCATTGCCGGGCAGATTGCCAAAATCAAAGGCTGCCGCGTGGTCGGGATTGCCGGCGGTGCCGACAAGTGCAAATTCCTCATTGAAGAATTGGGTTTTGACGGCGCCATCGACTACAAACACGAAGACGTGATCACCGGACTCAAGCGCGAATGCCCGAAAGGCGTCGACGTGTATTTCGACAACGTCGGCGGTGACATCCTCGACGCGGTGCTCAGCCGTCTGAACATGAAGGCACGGGTAGTGATTTGCGGCGCGATCAGTCAGTACAACAATAAGGAAGCGGTCAAAGGCCCGGCCAACTACTTGTCGCTGCTGGTCAATCGTGCGCGCATGGAAGGCTTTGTGGTGATGGACTATGCGGCGCAGTACGCCAGCGCTGCGCAGGAAATGGCCGGCTGGATGGCCAAAGGGCAACTCAAGAGCAAGGAAGACATCGTCGAAGGCCTGGAGACCTTCCCGGAGACACTGATGAAATTGTTCAACGGCGGGAATTTCGGCAAGTTGGTGCTCAAAGTCTGAAGGCACTGCAAAACAAATGTGGGAGCGAGCCTGCTCGCGAAGTGGGCGTGTCAGTCGATATCAATGTTGACTGATACACCCCATTCGCGAGCAGGCTCGCTCCCACATTTTGGATCTTCGCTGGCTGGTTAAGCGATTTCGGCGACTACGGAGGCCAGTGCCTTGGCTGGATCAGCCGCCTGGCTGATCGGGCGACCAATCACCAGGTAATCGGAACCGGCATCCAGCGCCTGACGCGGGGTCAGAATGCGGCGCTGATCGTCTTGTGCGCTGCCCGCCGGACGAATACCCGGAGTGACCAATTGCAGCGACGGGTGTGCAGTTTTCAGTGCGGTGGCTTCCAGCGCCGAACACACCAAGCCGTCCATGCCAGCCTTCTCGGCCAGTGCTGCCAGACGCAGAACCTGCTCTTGTGGCTCGATGTCCAGACCGATACCGGCCAGATCTTCGCGCTCCATGCTGGTCAGCACGGTCACGCCGATCAGCAGTGGCTGCGGGCCGCTGCGCTTGTCCAGCACTTCACGGCAAGCAGCCATCATGCGCAGACCGCCGGAGCAATGAACGTTGACCATCCACACGCCCATCTCGGCAGCAGCTTTTACAGCCATCGCGGTGGTGTTGGGAATGTCGTGGAATTTCAGGTCGAGGAATACTTCAAAACCCTTGTCACGCAGGGTGCCGACGATTTCCGCGGCGCAACTGGTGAACAGTTCCTTGCCCACTTTGACCCGGCACAGCTTCGGGTCCAACTGGTCGGCCAGCTTCAGTGCGGCGTCACGGGTGGGGAAATCCAGGGCGACGATGATAGGAGTCTGGCAGGCGGACATGAATGGGCTCTCAGGCAGGTCGAAATCGGCGCGCATTGTAGCGGAACCGGCGGCGGCGCGGCACCCGATGATCGGTAATTCGTCACACCAACGTGTGATCAGCATAGCGCTCGCTGCTATTGTGTCGACTCCGATACACAACCGACACGCCAGCAACAAGCACCGACGCTAGCCTCGCCAGCCGCAACACGTCCTTACATCAGCACTTCCCGCCTCACGGCCGGACGCCTATGCTGAAACCACAACCTCGCAGCCCATCTTTGTGGTTGGCGGCCTACTGGCAGATGAACAGCCCCATGCACAGCAACCAAACGACCGTGACTGATGAGCCCAAAGACGACAAGCGCTGGAGCATTCGCGCGCTGATCGTCGACGATGACGTGCCGATCCGCGAGCTGATGATCGATTACCTCGCCCGCTTCAATATCCACGCCAGCGGCGTCACCGACGGCGCGGCGATGCGCCTGGCGATGCAGGCCGAACATTTCGACGTGGTAGTACTCGACCTGATGCTGCCTGGCGAAGACGGTCTGTCGCTGTGCCGCTGGCTGCGCGCCGAATCGGACATCCCGATCCTGATGCTCACCGCCCGTTGCGAACCCACCGACCGCATCATCGGTCTGGAACTGGGCGCCGACGACTATATGGCCAAGCCGTTCGAACCGCGTGAACTGGTCGCACGCATCCAGACCATTCTGCGTCGCGTGCGCGATGACCGTACCGAACAACGGGCGAATATTCGCTTCGACAACTGGCGCTTGAACAGCGTCCTGCGCCAACTGATCGCCGACGACGGCCTCGTGGTGCCGCTGTCCAACGCCGAATTCCGCCTGCTCTGGGTCTTCATCGAACGCCCGCGCCGAGTCCTGAGCCGCGAACAATTGCTCGACGCTGCACGGGGGCGTTCGATCGAAGCGTTCGACCGCAGCATCGACTTGCTGGTCTCGCGCCTGCGGCAGAAACTCGGTGATGACCCAAAAGCGCCACAGCTGATCAAAACCGTACGCGGTGAGGGTTATCTGTTCGACGCCAGGGACATCGGCTGATGCGGTTGCGCTTCGATACGCTGTTCGGCCGTCTGTTTGGCGTGCTGTTTGTAGCGATTGTCCTGGCGCACCTGCTGGCTTTTGCCTGGTTTCATCACTACGGCCCGCCTCCGCCGCCCCCACCAGGCTTTTCCGCAATGTCCGACAGCCAACGGCCAGGGCAAAGTCCGCGCTTCCGCCCCGTCCGCCGCGCCCCTGGTTCGGCGGGCCGATTGTGCCGCTGACGTTTCAGTTCGTCTCGCTGATGATCGCTGCGTGGTACGGCGCCAAATTACTCAGCCGCCCGATCCAGCGCTTGAGTGACGCCGCGGAACGCCTCAGCGAAAATCTCGACAGCCCGCCCCTCGACGAGTCCGGCCCTCGCGAAGCGCGGCAAGCGGCGTACACCTTCAATCTGATGCAGCAACGCATTCGTGAACAGGTTCAGCAGCGCGCACGCATGCTCGGCGCCGTATCCCACGACCTGCGCACCCCGCTATCGCGACTGAAACTGCGCCTGGAAAACATCAGCGACGACAAGTTGCAGAACCAGATGCGTCAAGACCTGAACGACATGATCGGCATGCTCGACGCCACCCTCACCTACCTGCACGAACAGCGCACCAGCGAAGCGTTGCAATTGATGGACGTGCAGGCACTGGTCGAATCGCTGTGCGAGAACGCACAGGACCAAGGCGCGGACGTGCAGGTCAGCGGCCATTGCGCACCGTTGCCGGTGCAGCCGATGGCGCTGCGTTCATGCATCAACAATCTGCTCGACAACGCCTTGCGCTATGCCGGACAGGCGCGCATCGAACTGCATGATCAGCGCGAACAACTGCTGATCCGCGTGATCGATCACGGTCCGGGGATTGCCGAAGACAAGCGTGAAGCGGTGTTCGAACCGTTTTATCGCCTGGAAGGTTCGCGAAATCGCAATTCCGGTGGCGTGGGCCTGGGCATGACCATTGCTCGCGAGGCGGCTCAGCGATTGGGCGGCCAACTCAATCTGGAAGAAACCCCGGGCGGCGGCCTCACGGCCATCATTCGCCTGCCGCGCAGCTGAAAACACCACTCGGTGAATTCCGGTCTGTGTACCACTCGGTACAAACCTCACATACCGCCGACAACTTGCCCCCCGAGGCTGCATAAGCCGGTGCACCCACCGGTTTTCCATTCCAGGGAGTGAGTCCGATGATCGGTAGCGTCAGCAATTACACGAGCTATACAAGCACCAGCACCAGCAGCACCACCACACCAAACGCGCGCAACCAGCAACTGCAGAAAGAACTGTTCGCCAAACTCGACAGCAACGGCGACGGTGCGGTGGATCAGGATGAACTGAAAAGCGCCCTGTCGCAAAAGTCCGACGACGGCCTGCTGGTCAGCCTGAGCAAACAATTCGGTGACCTGGACAGCGACGGCAGCGGCGGCCTCAGCGCTGAAGAAATGACCGCCATGGCGCCCCCACCGCCACCGCATGGCGATCAAACGCCGAACACCGACCTCGCCGACGCTCTGATCAGCGCCCTCGACTCCGATGGCGACGGCGCCATCAGCAGCGATGAACTGAGCAGCGGCCTAACCAGCGCCGGCAGCACCGCCGACAGCCACGAAATCTTCTCGGCCCTGGACAAAAACAAGGACGGCACCGTCAGCCAGGACGAACTCACCGCCAGCCTGACGCCGCCACCGCCGCCTCCACCACAAGTCAACAGTGACGAGCTGTTCAGCCAGCTTGATGCCGACGGTGACGGTAGCGTCACTGCCACCGAATTGAGCAGTGCGTTGCAGGCGAGCGACAGCACCTCGGCGACCAGCACCGACACCAGTGCGGCGCTGCTCAAGGTTCTGGACAGCGATAGTAGTGGTGGCGTGAGCAGTGATGAATTGAAGGCCGCTTTGCAGGCTGGCCGTGAGCGTCCGTCGGATGAGGAGACGGCCAGCGCGCAGTCAACTGGTGAAGCGCTGAACCGCATGATTGCCAATCTGAGCAAACAATATTCGCTCACCAGCGCCGCGCCGGTGGGCAAATATCTCAACGTCGCGACATAAACGAACCTCGTGCAGGAGCTGCCGAAGGCTGCTCCTGCATGGGAATTGGTATGCATTTTGGTTTGGGGGCATATCCGTTGCTGCGGTTATGGCTGCTTAGGGTTTCGCTCTTACAGCGAGTCACCTTTTCCAGACGCCGAAAAGGTAACCCAAAGGCTTGGCCCCGGCGTACGGCACTTCGCTGAGGCTCAGTGTTCCCTCGCTACGGTGTCCATCCGGGGGCATCGCCTACGGTTGGCTGCGCTGCACCTCCTCTCGATGTGTTTGGCTTCGCCAAACGGCGCTGCGCGCCTAACCCCCGGATGAACACCTTCGCTCGGCCTGCCGAAGGGGCGGAAGGGCAAAAGCAAAGCAAGAGCCAGAGCCAGAGCCAGCGCCAGAGCAGATCAAAAGATCGCAGCCTTCGGCAGCTCCTACAGGGGATGCGTACATCCGCCAAAGACTGGTCAGCTGTCAGGCTGCCATCGCTGGCAAACCAGCTCCCACAAAAAAAGCCCCCCGCACACGGCGCATGCCGCCCCACTCAACACAATGAGCGTTAGCTCGAGTACCGCTTTTGATCTAAAAGGCCCGTCGGCAGGCTGAGTGAAGGGATTGATCCGGGGGTGGGAGCGCAGCGACCGTTTGGCGCAGCCAAATGCATCGAGAGGAGGTGCAGCGAAGCAAACCGTAGGCGATGCGCCCGGATCAATCCCGGAACGAAGGAACCCGAGCCTAAGCGAGGGCCGTACGTCAGGGTAAAGCCCTTTTGGTTACTTTTGGGGCGTCTGCCAAAAGTGACCCGCCGTAAGGGCGGAACCCTAAGCCGCCATCACCCAAAAAACGGATATACACCCCAAACCAAAACCCCAAAACCCCAAAACCCCAACCTAAACCCGAGCCTGACTCTTACTCCAATCCGTCAACAAACTGTAAGCCACCGCCAACAGGGTAGGCCCGATAAACAACCCGATGAACCCAAACGCAATCAACCCGCCAAACACCCCAAGCAACACAATCACCAACGGCAAATTGCCCCCGCGGCTGATCAGATACGGCTTGAGCACGTTGTCTACGCCACTGATGATGAACGTCCCCCATATCCCGAGAAACACCGCCATCCCATACTCGCCCTTCCAGGCCAGCCAGGCCGTGGCCGGTACCCACACCAACGGTGGCCCCATCGGAATCAGACTGAGCAGGAACGTCACAATCCCCAGCACCAGCGCCCCCGGCACCCCGGCAATAAGGAATCCGATCAACGCCAGAATCGCCTGCGCCGCCGCGGTACCAATCACCCCGTTGACCACCCGTTGTACCGTGCCGGCCACCAGTTCGATGTAATAACCCGCACGCTCCCCGATCAACCGCTCCAACAGGCTGTGCACGAACGCCGCCAGTCGTGGCCCGTCACGGTAGAAAAAGAACACAAAGACAATGCTCAGCGTCAGCTCGAGAATCCCGCCGCCGATCTGCGCGCTGCGCGCCAACAGCCAGTTACCGACCTGCCCCAGATAAGGCTTGATCGACACCATCAACGCTGCGCCCTGCTCATCGATGCTGTTCCAGAGCCCCACTAAGCGCTCACCGACAACCGGCAAAGTGCCCAGCCAGGCCGGTGCTTCCGGCAGACCATCAACCTGCACATCCTTGATAAACGCTGTGGCATCGCGCACATGATCGGCGAGATTGAATCCCAGCCAGACCAGCGGCGCCGCCACCAGCAGCATCCAGCCGAGGGTCAGAATGGCCGCCGCCAGCGATTCTCGGCCATTGAGCCAACGGGTCAGCAGGCGCATCAGTGGCCAACTGGCAAACGCCAGCACCGCGCCCCAGAACAGCGCCGACCAGAACGGCGCCATTACCCACAGGCTGGCGCCAAACAACACCAGCAGCAGGATCTGCACCAGCAGTCGATCGTTATTGAGCATGTAAGGTCTCGAAAAAGTCAGTCAGGCAAAGAGTAGGCGAACACGCCACGCGTGCTCGCCCGATAGAGCTTATCGCAACAGATCGATGCGCAAGCCTGCGCCGTCGACACTGCCGGTTTCCATCCGCGCGGCGCGTACGCCCTGATTGATCAGTGCCTGACGCCAGGCCTCGGCCTTCGGCCCGGATACCGTCACCCGCTGCGTGGTGTCGAGGTTCAGGCCACGGGAAATCAGGCGCAGCCAGGTGTCATCCGGGTCGTTCACCAGTTTGGGGAAGTCCAGTTCGCCGGTACTTTTGAGTTGACGCAAGAGGGTTGCCGAAGTCGGCAGCAGCTCGCCCAACGGCGCAACTGCCTCGAACTGCTCGACATGCAGGTAGGCTTTGCGATTGCCGCGAGTGATGCTGTAGAGCGCCACCAGCGTGTTGTCCCGTGGCGCGGCCAGCCTCAACAGCAAGTACGCCTGCTGCTCATCCGCGCCGTACAGTTTGGAATTGCCGAACACTTCGTTGGCCCACAGGCTGCTTTCGCCGCAATCGCGGGCCTGACACCAGAACAACAATTCGGCGTCCTGCTTTTGCAGGGCTTCGCGTGCAGCGGTGAAGGCTTCGGTGGCGGAGTGTTCGGGCGGTAACTCGTAAGTCACCGAAGTGGTTTGGCCACGGGCCGTGACCTGGCCGTCGAAGCGCAATTGGCCGCTGATCTTGCGGATCGAACCCAACGGATAGATCCGTTCAAGTTCCACCGGAGGGCGGAAATCGACGATTTGCGCATCGGCCAGTCGCGGCACGATCTGCAGATCCTGACTGCCCGGCACGTCGGCGGCAAAAGAAACGGAACTGAAACAGCTCAGCGCCAACAGACTGAGTGACCGCATAGTCAGGCTCATCGGATCGGCATGACTGTGTGATTCGGGGTCGCAGCGGTATAGAAATCCATCGTGGTTGTCTCCCATTTCAACCCGCCCAGCCTCGACAGTTGCCTGCGGCAAGTCAAGGAATGGCGAAGAAGCGATTGAAACAGTCTGCGACAAGATCCGCCCCGGCCTCGTCGTTCAGGTGCAAATGATGCCCACCTGGCAGCTGTTCCCGGCTAAAGGGTAGACGCTCCAGCAGCTCCGGATGTTTAGCCAGCATACCGTCGGCCGCGACTACCAGCTGCGCAGGACAGCCGATGCGCTGGACGAAAGCCATCGCCTGCTCCTGGGTCAGGCGCAGCGGCGATGGCAGAGTCAGTCGATTATCGGTGCGCCAGGTGTAACCGCCGGGCACCGGCATCAACCCGCGCTGAGCCAACAGCTCCGCCGCTTCACGACTGACCGCCACCAGACCTTTCATCCGCGCTTCGATGGCACGGTCGAGGGTGTGGTAGACCGGTTTGCGCTTCTCGCGCAGATCGAGTTGCGCTTGCAGGGCCATGCCCATGCGCTCGGCCGCATTTTCGCCTTTGTCTGTAGGAGGAATCACGCCGTCGATCAACGCCAGATGGCTGATGCGCTCTGGCATCGACCCCGCCAGCACCAGCGACACAATCGCGCCCATTGAATGCCCGAGCAGGCCGAATCGTTTCCAGCCCAATTGCTCGGCGACTTGCAACACGTCATGGGCGTAATCCCACAACGCGTAACCGGCACCATTGGGCCGATGCCCGGAATGACCGTGGCCGGCCATGTCCAGCGCAATGATGCGCAAGCCTTTGAGCTTCGGCGCCAGACGGGCAAAGCTGTTGGCGTTGTCGAGCCAACCGTGCAAGGCGATCACCGGCAAACCGTCTTCCGGGCCGAACAAATGCGCGGCCAACTCGATATGCGGCAGGCTCAGGCGCACTTCTTCGAAAGTCGGGCTCATGCGCAATCCCTGTCCTGGCGAGATTCCCAACGGGTGAAGAGGTTCTTCAGCAGCCGCGCGGTGTCTTGCGGGCGTTCAAGAGGGAACATGTGCCCGCCGGGCATGCTCAGCGCTTCGCCTTGCGGCAGGCGCGAGACGAAACGAGTGTGATGGCGCATCACCACGCGGCTGGTGTGCCCACGCACCACCGCCAGCGGCACCTGCAGTTGCCGAGTGCGGCCAGGGCTGGTGTGCGGCACGCCGCGATAAATGCTGATTTCAGTGGCAGGGTCGAAGCGTAAACGCAATTTATCGTCGACCCGATGCAGGCCGTGTTGCAGGTAGGCGTCGAAGCATTCCGGGTCGAAACCGCGAAACAGCGTCTTGCCGGCAAAATAGCGACGGGCGCTATCGAGGTCGGCGAACTCTTCGCGTCGGCCTAACGTACGCCCGGCTGGCGTCAGTCTGTCGATAAAACCAAAACGTTTGGCTGCACGAATCACCCATTGATCGGTACGCGTCAGCACTGGCGAATCGAGCATGACCACGCCGCGATACAACTCAGGACACCGCAGCGCCGCGTGCAGGTGCAGCACGCCGCCAAATGAATGTCCGACGCCCCACACGGGTTGATCCTGCTGTTGCAGGTGATGGATCAATTCATCGACCAGGTTGTACCAGTTGTCGTCGGCAGGGAAACGCGGGTCATGGGCATGCTGCTCCAGATGCGCAACCCGGTACTCGGGCGCCAGCGCCGCGAACAACTTGCCATAGGTGCCCGAGGGAAACCCGTTGGCGTGGGCGAAAAAGATTGGTTGCGACATGCAGGCTTAATCCATGAACGGGAAACGTGACGTTGATTGTCCGTAAGACCAGGATCCGCAGCAATGACCATAACTGCCAGAAATGATGACAGTCAGGTCAAAGCTATGGGCAAATCGACAATTACCGTGCCGGCGGCTGCTCACCCAGTGGCACCACCGCCATGGTCAACCGTGACACGCAACTGGCCTTGCCCTCATCACTGGTCAGACGGATGTCCCAGACGTGCGTGGTACGGCCGATATGAATCGGCTTGGCCACTGCCGTCACGCGTCCACTGCGCAACCCACGCAAATGGTTGGCGTTGATCTCAAGCCCGACGCAGTAAAACTTGCTGGCATCGATACACAGATAGCTGGCCATCGAACCGACGGTTTCCGCCAGCACCACCGAAGCGCCGCCATGCAGCAAGCCGTAAGGTTGGTGTGTGCGATGGTCGATGACCATGCTCGCGGTCAGCGACTCTTCGTCGAACGCTTCGAAGCGGATGTCCAGCACTTCGCCAATGGTGTTTTTCTGGATTGCGTTCAACTGCTCGATATTGGGAGTGGTACGCCACAAGCTCATCGCAGACTTCCTTGGTTGTTTTGGTTGTCGCTCAATCCTGCCACAGCACCGACTCGCTGCGCTCGCTCCATTCTTCGAAGCGGGCGCCGTAGGTGTCTTCGATGACGTTGCGCTTGATCTTCAGCGTCGGGGTGAGAAAGCCGTTTTCGACGCCCCAACTGTCCTTGACCACCACCAACCGACGCAGGCGTTCGTGCTTGTCGAGCGCGGCGTTGACCTCTTCCAGGAGTTTTTCCAGGCTCGAGTGCAGACTGGCGCGACCTTCTTCCTGACTGACGATGGAGAGCACACACAAACCCAACGGCGCGCTCAATCCATCGCCGACGACACAGACCTGCTCGATCCGTGAATGCACCGCCAGACGATTCTCGATCGGTGCCGGGGCGACGTATTTGCCTTTGCTGGTCTTGAAGATTTCCTTGAGCCGCCCGGTCAGGCACAGGCGTCCTTCGGCATCCTGCTCGCCCTTGTCGCCGGTGCGCAGGAAGCCGTCTTCGGTGATCGTTTCGGCGGTTTTCTGCGGTTCCTTGAAATAGCCGAGCATATTGGCCTGACTGCGCACCTGCACTTCGCCCGACTCATCGATGCGCACCTCGACATCCGGGCACGGTTTGCCGATCCAGCCCTGTTTATATTGTCCCGGCAGGCAGATGTGCGAGTAGCCACAGCTCTCGGTCATGCCATAGACCTCCAGCACGTCGAGGCCGAGTTTCCGATACCAGTTGAGCAAGGTCTGCGGCACCGGCGCCGCGCCGGACAGCGCCACACGCAAGGCGTCCAGCCCCAGCCCGGCGAGCACTTTGTGCCCGACCCGTTTACCCATAAACGGCAGACCGAGGAGCCAATCCAGACGCTTCGCCGGGACCTTGCTGTACACGCCCATCTGGAATTTGGTCCAGATCCGTGGCACGCCGAACATTGCGGTCGGCCGCGCACGCTTGAGATCGGTGATGAAGGTGTCGAGGCTTTCGGCAAAGAACACGGTTTGCCCGGTATAGATCGACGCCAGTTCAACGAACATCCGCTCGGCAACGTGACACAGCGGCAGATATGACAGCAGTCGATCGCTCTCGTTGAGCCCGAACAATTGCGTACCGCGCGTGGTGGCAAAGCCGAGATTGGCAAAGCTGTGCATCACGCCTTTGGGCAGGCCAGTGGTGCCGGAGGTGTAGATGATCGTTGCCAGTTGCTCGGCAGGCGGGCGCGGATCGTCCTGAATCGGCGAATAGCGCTGCAGGTCTGCCCAACTGAAATCGAATTTTCCGGGCGGATGCAGCGGCAAGCTGATGGTCGGCAGATCTGCCGGCACGCCTTGCGACATATTCGGCCAATCATCCAGCTTGCCAATAAACGCCAGCACACTTTCCGAGTGCTTGAGCACCTGGGCCACGGAATCCGCGGTGAGATTGGGATAGAGCGGTACCGAAACATGCCCGGCCATCCAGATCGCGAGATCGGCGATGATCCAGTGCGCGCAATTTTTCGAGATCAGGGCGATATGGCTGCCTTGCGGCAACTCGCGGGCGCGCAGCCAGTGCGCAGCGCAGCGGGCCTGATGGCCGACGTCGGCCCAACTGAGCGTCTCTACCTGCCCGCCGCCGGTGGGCTGTACCAGGAAGCGCTGGCGCGGGTGCCGGGCTTCACGTTCGTAGAACACGTCCAGCGGCAACCGGAAGGCGGCAGACATGCGACTCGCTCCTGTTTTTTTGGTCTGGAGCAAGCGTAGTCAACCAAGCAAGTGCTTGGTTGAAAAATTCAAACAAATAATTTCCGGTACACAGAGAACCTGTAGGAGTGAGCCTGCTCGCGATAGCGGGTGTATCAGCCTAAATTGATATTGACTGATATGGCCTCATCGCGAGCAGGCTCACTCCTACAGGGAGCGGTGTTAGGGATGCTTGAGGCTGTTAAGGGTCATCGAGCCAATCAACAGCTCAGGGCTTTCCAGCTCGGCCAACCCGGCGGTGCTGACCCGCTCCGGCGGATACCCGGCGCCGTGCTGCAGATAGCTGAGCAGATTGCCCACCAACGGGTTGTGGCTGACCAGCAGTACATTGCTCACAGAAACCAACTGATCGGCGACCCTGTCCGGATCGACTTCCGGCGTCAGCCATTCGACCGTGCGAATCTCCGGCTCGAACCCCAGCGCCTCGCGAACAATCTGCGCGGTCTGTTGCGCACGCAGATAAGGGCTGGCGTAGATCGCGGTCAGCGGCTGGCCGATCAAATGGGCCGCGCTGCTCAAGGCCTCTTTGCGACCGTGCTCGGTCAGTTCCCGCTCGGAGTCAGGGCACGAGCCATATGGTACGGCCTCGCCGTGACGCAACACCCAGAGTTTCATAGCTTGGGCTCCTCATCTCGGGCCGGGTGTGGGGCCGGCGGCACGGCATGCGGCGCTTCACCCTCCGACGCACGCGGGGTTGGCCAGTCGGCGAACGGCCAGGGTTTCTGGTCGCTGTGGAAACTGCCGAAACGGCCGATCTGCGCCAGAAACTGGCTCAGGCTGTCGCCGAAATTCATCAGGCTGGCGCTTGGCGCGCCATAGATCAAACGGTAGATCAGTTGCACCAGCACCACTGCGCCGAGGATGAACTGCGCCACTTGCCAGACCAGCACGTAGACGATCATCCACAACACGCGCAAGAGGATGGACTCGTACTTGGCTTCGATTTTCGGATCGTTCATGGCTTGCTCCCCTGTCCGTAGATAAACGCTGAATCAGTTGAAACCGCTGGTGGAAATAAAGTCGACGTCGGTTTTCGGTTCGGCACGCATCAGTAGACCGATCACCTGTTCCAGCGTGCGTCCTTCAAACAGGATTGCGTGCAGGCCGGCGACCAACGGCATGTACACGCCGACTTCCTGGGATTTGGCCTTGAGCACTTTCAGAGTGTTGACCCCTTCGGCGACCTCACCGAGGCGCGACACGGCTTCGTCGAGACTCAAACCTTGGCCGAGGGCGAAACCGACCTGATAGTTGCGGCTCTTCGGTGAGGAACACGTGACGATCAAATCGCCAACACCGGCAAGACCGAGGAAGGTCATCGGGTTCGCTCCTTGATTCACCGCAAATCGGGTCATTTCCGCCAAGGCGCGAGTGATCAGCATGCTCTTGGTGTTCTCACCCATTTCCAGCGCCACGGCCATGCCGGCGATGATCGCGTAAACGTTTTTCAGCGCCCCGCCGAGTTCGACGCCAAAACGGTCGGCACTGGCATAAACGCGGAAAGTGCGGCCATGCAGCGCGGCTTGCACTTGCTTGCAAAGTTCTTCGTCTTCACTGGCGACCACCGTGGCAGTCAGCGCATGCTCGGCGATTTCCCGCGCCAGGTTCGGCCCCGACAGCACGCCGATGCGCGCTTGCGGAGCGATCTCTTCGAGGATCTGGCTCATCAGTTTAAAGGTCTGGGCTTCGATGCCTTTGGTCAAGCTGACCAGCATCTTGCCGCTCAAGCGCTCGGCGTGCGCGGCGAGCACCGTGCGCAGTGCGCTCGACGGCAGCGCGACGAAGCACAAATCACAGGCGTCGAGAGTGGCTTGCAGGTCGGTGACAGCGGTCACGCCTGGCAGAATCTTGATGCCTTTGAGGTAACGCGGGTTTTCGCGATTGACCCGGATGGCCTCGGCCTGTTCGGGGTCACGCATCCACTGCAAGACTTGATGGCCGTTCTCGGCCAATAGATTGGCCACGGCGGTACCAAAACTTCCGCCTCCCAGGACCGCAATCGGGCGCTGTTCAGTCATATGCAATCCATTAATCCATACCAGTGGCGATGTCGGCATTATACGGGGCGACCCGATGGCGGCCAGCCCCCACGTCAATTACCGATACTTGTAGGAAGAAGACCAATAAAACCTAGGAAAATGCCTGCAACGTGACTGGAAAAGTCGCTGCCCTCGGTTAACATGCGCGCCAATTCTTTGCTTTCAAGGCTGCGTCGTGTCTGTCGGTTCTCCTCCCCCGCGTTCGTCCCTGTTACTGGCGCTGTTGTTCAGCCCGGTGTTGCAGGCGGACGACCTGTTCATGGACGGCGAAGCATTGCCGCAGGTGCTGACGGCCACGCGCCTGAAACAGACGCCGGCGGAAGTGCCGGGGAGCATGACCGTACTCGACAGCGAACTGATCAACGCCAGCGGCGCCCGCGACATCAGCGAACTGCTGCGCCTGGTGCCGGGAATGATGGTCGGCAACATCAGCGGCAACCAAGCGGCGGTCAATTACCACGGCACCAACGCCACCGAGGCGCGCCGCATGCAAGTGTTGATCGATGGTCGCTCGGTGTACCGCGCCGGACTGGCCACGGTCGACTGGAGCGATATTCCGGTGGCCATGGAAGACATCGAGCGCATCGAAGTCTTTCGCGGCCCGAACACTGTCAGCTATGGCGCCAACGCGCTGATGGCAGTGGTCAATATCATCACCCGTAACCCGGCGGACAGCCACGGTACTCGGCTGAAATACACCCGCGGTCAACGCGGCATCAATGACTTCTATGCCAGTCAGGGCACCGGCTGGAATGGCGGCGATCTGCGCCTGTCGTTGTCCGGGCAGGAGGACGACGGTTTCGACACCGACCGCACGGGTGCCGATTACCGCGACAGCCGCCGTTTGAACCGCTTCAGCCTCGCCGTCAGCCAAACCCTCAGCGACAACCAGAGCCTCGACTGGCAGGTCAACGCGAAAGATGGCACCAACCAGCGGCCGTACACCTACCATCCGGTGTTCTCGGGGATTACCGCCGCCGGCAACAATTCCGACGTGGTGGCTAAAGATTACGCCGGCTCGGTGCGCTGGAACCTCGACATCAATCCTGAGCACAGTCTTTATATCCAAGGCTCGGCGCAGCACTGGGATCGTCAGCAAACCTGGCGCGCGTGCGACGCCGAAGTGTCGTTCAGCCCCGAGCTGGCGCAACTGTGGCAGCTCGACCCGAACTACACCGAACGGCTGGCGCGCAACATCACCCGTTTCACCGGCCCTGGCGCTGCGCCCGGCACGCCGCAGGAAATGGCGCTGGCCAACCGGGCGCTCGATCAATGGCGCAACGGTGCCAGCCAGACTTTATGCGGCGACATCGATCAGAGCGCCCGCGAATCGCGCTACGATCTCGAATTGCAGGACACCCTCAGCCTGTCCGACAGCCTGCGTCTGGTCAGTGGCATGAACTATCGTTACGACCGCGCCGATTCCGAAACCTACTTCAACGGCACGCTGGACGACACCACCTGGCGCGCGTTCGGCCAACTGGAGTGGCGCGCCACTGAACACTGGCTGTTGCAAGGCGGGGCGATGTTCGAAGACACGCAACTGATCGGCAGTTCGCTGACCCCACGCTTCGCGATCAATTACCTGATCAACCCGCGCCATGGTCTGCGCGCGGTGTACTCGGAGGCCATCCGCTCGCCGGACATGTTCGAGAACAACGTCAACTGGAGCTATCAGGTCAGCAACCTGCGGCCCTCGGCGTACGGTCAGTCGTCGGCGCGCTACTTCGTCAAGACGCGCGGCCCCGGCGATCTCGATCAGGAGCACATGCGCTCGCGGGAGCTGGGCTACAACGGCTACTTCGCCGAGCTCGGCCTGGCGCTCGACATCAAGCTGTTCTACGACGAAATCACCGGGATGATCAGCGAGCCATTGCGCAACAATCAGTACATCGCCAGCAACGCCAACAGCTCACGGTTTCGCGGCACCGAAACGCAGCTCGACTGGCGGGTCAGCCGGGCCGACCGCTTGCGCTTCACTTACGCGTTCGTCGACGCCGAGGCGAGTAATCCTCTGGATCAGCAATTCACCTCACGCAACAGCGGTTCCGCCGGTTGGCTGCGTGACTGGGGCCACGGCTGGAACAGCGCCCTCTTCTATTACGGCGACAACGCACTCAATGGTTACCGTTTTGAACGGGTCGACACGCGCATCGCCAAACGCATCCCGCTGGGTAAAGCCCAACTGCAACTTGCGGGTGTGCTGCAACAGCGTCTCGATCATGAGCCGACCACCTTCGTCGATAACAACTACGACGAACGCCGGGTGATGTATTTCAGCGCCGAGCTGGAGTTCTAGGGTGCGCCTGGGCACGTCACGGAAGACGCCAACCCTTGGCCACTGGCTGGCCGGGCTCTGTCTGTTTTTGGTCGCCTGGCTGCACGGAGTGGCCGTGCAGGCCGCAGACATTCTGTTGACCGGCGCCGAGGAAAGCCCCGGTGTACAGGCGTTCGTGCAGGCGCTGAGCGAACTGCGCCCGACTGACACGGTGCGTTTCCAGCCACTGGCCAGCCTGCCGACGCCCGGCAAGTTGCCGTCGAGCCTGCGTCTGATTCTGCTCGATCTGCCGAGCCTCGACTGGCGCTTGCAGGAGCCTCAGGGCCCGGCGACGCTGGTGTTGCGCATCAGCCGTTTGCAAGCCCGGCAACGGCTGGGCACAGCGCAACCGCCACGTCTCAGCCTGCTGTGGAGCGATCCACCGCTGAGCCGACAATTGCAATTGATCCGGCGGATTCTGCCGCAGGCGCGGCGCGTCGGTGTGCTGTTCGATCAGCACAGCGAATTCCTGCTCAAGGAGCTGAACCTGGCGGCCCAACCCTTGAATCTGCAAATCGTCAGCCAGCGCTGGGACAACACTCACGACAGCCGCCCCTTGCAAGCCGTGTTGAAAAACAGCGACGTACTGCTCGGCCTCGACGACCCCGACCTGTACAACCCGAAAACCGCAAAAAATCTGCTGCTCAGCAGCTACTCGCGGCAAGTCGCGCTGGTCGGTCCCAATGTTGCTTTCGTGCGTGCCGGCAGCCTGGCCAGCAGCTACAGCGACCAGAACGATTGGCTGAGCCTGCTCGATCAATTACTCGACCAGCCACCGGCTGCTTGGCCACGAACGCTCTATCCCCGACATTTCAAAGTCTCAAGTAATGCGCAGGTCGCTCGTTCATTAGGCATCGAACCGCCTGATGACGCCGCCGTCGCCAGAGCATTGGCTGAAGGAGAACGCCGCCCATGAGTTTCCGTCGCCGTTGGGATATCAATACCCGCACCCAGTTGATCAGCCTCGGCCCGGCGCTGTTGTTGACCTTGTTGCTGATCAGCTTCTTCACCTTCGTGCGCATTCAGGATTTGCGTCAGGAGCTTACTCACACCGGCCAACTGATCGCCAACCAACTGGCGCCCGCCACCGAATACGGGGTGATTTCCGGTAACAACGAAGTGCTGGAAAGCCTGCTCAAAGCCACGCTCGCCACGCCCAACGTACGTTTTCTGGAAGTGCAGGACAGCGCCAACCGGATTCTGGTGTATGTCGAACAACCCGCGGCGGCCCACAGTCGCCCGCATCAGGTCGAGGTATTTCAGGCACCGGTGCGGCTGCAACGGATTGCCCTGCACAATGATTTTTTCCAGGATGGCAAAGTCAATAACGGCGCTGCCGGCGAGGATTACCTGGGACGGGTGATCGTCGGCCTGTCCAACGATGCCTTCAGTCAGCGCCAGCAGGAAATCCTGTTCAAGGCCGCGATCCTCGCGCTGTTCGCGCTGCTGTTCACTTTTGTCCTCGCGCGACGCCTGGCCGGCAGCCTGTCGCAGCCGATCCGCAATATCGGCAATGCGGTCAAGGCGATTCAGGACGGCGACTATAAAACCCCGCTACCGATTGTCGACGACACCGAGCTTGGCGCGCTGTCGCAACACATCAATAACCTTGCCCAGGCGCTGGAGCAGGCCAGCCGCGAACAGCATCAGGCGATGGCGCAACTGATCCAGACGCGCGAGGAGGCAGAAAAGGCCAATAACGCCAAATCCGATTTTCTGGCGATGATGAGCCATGAACTGCGCACACCGATGAATGGCGTGCTGGGCATGCTGCAACTGCTCGAAACCACCGAGATGACCGAGGAGCAGGTCGAATACGCTGCGCTCGCATCAGAGTCCACCGAGCATCTGCTGAAAGTCATCAACGACATTCTCGACTTCTCGCGGATCGAGCGCTCGGAACTGGAGCTGGAGCACATTCCGTTCAATCTGGCCGAACTGATCGGCGCCTGCGCCCAGTCGTTTCAGCACAGCGCCGTGCAACGGGGCCTGGCGCTGAACCTGCGGATCCCCGAGGACATGCGCGGCTTGCAAGTGCAGGGCGATCCGACGCGGATCCGGCAGATTCTGGTCAATCTGGTCGGCAATGCGCTGAAGTTCACCGAACAAGGGCGGGTCAGCATCGAAGCGCAATGGCAGTCGCTGGATCATGAACTGCTGTGGTTTACCTGCTCGGTGCGCGACAGCGGCATCGGTATTTCCACCGAGAGCCTGGAGTTGATGTTCAACGCCTTCCAGCAGGCCGACAGTTCGATTTCACGGCGCTACGGTGGCACGGGCCTGGGCCTGCCGATCGCCCGGACACTCGCCGAACGCATGGGCGGTACTCTGCGGGCGCAGAGTGAAGAAGGCCTCGGCTCGGTGTTCACCCTGGAAATCCCGCTGGCCCTCTATAAACAGGCGTTGCCGCCACTGCCAGCACCGCGCGCGCCGAATGGCGACGGCCAGGGTGAGGGGCGCAACGTGCTGCTGGTGGAAGACAATCCGGTCAATCAGACCGTGATCGAAGCGATGCTGCGTAGCCTCGGCTTTACGGTCAGCGTCGCCACCGACGGTGCGCAGGCGGTGCGCAGCGCCGAAGGCAATGATTACGAAGTGATTCTGATGGATTGCCGCTTGCCGATCATCGATGGCTACGAAGCCACCCGACAGATCCGTCGCCTGCCCGGACGCAGCGAGGTGCCGATCATCGCGCTGACCGCCAATGCCTTGCAGGGCGACCGCGAGACCTGCCTGTCGGCGGGCATGAACGATTATCTGGCGAAGCCGTTCAAACGTAATGATCTGCAGCAGATTCTGCAGCGCTGGGTGTCGTAGTGTGGGCCTTTCGACCATCTGCGACTGGCGTGAAAAGCGAAAGTGCGGCAGTCTTAGGCACCCGAACGAGCCTCAAAAGAGGCTTGATTAAAAATTTCAGTGCACAAGTGTACATTCATGTCCTTGGTGCTGTGACTTTCACCACAACGCAATAGTCTATGAGTAGGCTGCCGGTTCGAGGCATGAACGCTTCGAACGGTCGGGAAGATTTGCCCCACCTGCCGCATGGGATTATTGAGGAGCTCGCATGACCAAACAAAACGCCTTTACTCGGGAAGATCTGCTGCGCTGCAGTCGCGGTGAGCTGTTCGGCCCAGGTAACGCGCAACTGCCCGCCCCGAACATGCTGATGGTGGATCGCATCACCCTGATCAGCGAAGAAGGTGGCAAGTACGGCAAAGGTGAATTGGTCGCCGAACTGGATATCAACCCTGACCTGTGGTTCTTCGCGTGCCACTTCGAAGGCGATCCGGTAATGCCGGGCTGCCTGGGTCTGGACGCCATGTGGCAACTGGTCGGCTTCTTCCTGGGCTGGCAAGGCCTGCCGGGCCGCGGCCGTGCGCTGGGTTCGGGCGAAGTGAAATTCTTCGGTCAGGTACTGCCGACTGCCAAGAAAGTCACCTACAACATTCAAATCAAGCGCGTCCTCAAGGGCAAGCTGAACCTGGCCATTGCCGACGGTTCGGTGTCTGTTGACGGTCGCGAAATCTACACCGCCGAAGGCCTTCGCGTCGGCGTGTTCACCTCCACTGACAACTTCTAAGGGTTATTCGCATGCGCCGCGTCGTTATCACTGGTCTGGGCATTGTTTCGTGCCTGGGCAATGACAAAGAGACCGTCTCCGCTAACCTGCGTGCAAGCCGCCCTGGCATCCGGTTCAACCCGGAATATGCCGAAATGGGTCTGCGTAGCCAGGTTTCCGGCTCCATCGACCTCAACCTTGAAGAGCTGATCGATCGCAAGATCTATCGCTTCGTCGGCCACGCAGCGGCTTACGCCTACCTGGCCATGAAAGACGCGATCACTGACTCCGGTCTGACCGAAGAGCAAGTGTCCAACCCGCGTACCGGCCTGATTGCTGGTTCCGGCGGTGCTTCCACGCTGAACCAGATGGAAGCGCTGGACATCCTGCGCGAGAAAGGCGTGAAGCGTGTTGGCCCATACCGCGTAACGCGGACCATGAGCAGCACCGTTTCCGCTTGCCTGGCCACGCCGTTCAAGATCAAGGGCCTGAACTACTCCATCGCTTCTGCCTGCGCCACCAGTGCTCACTGCATCGGTACCGCCATGGAACAGATCCAGATGGGCAAGCAGGACATCGTCTTCGCCGGTGGCGGTGAAGAAGAGCACTGGAGCCAGTCGTTCCTGTTCGACGCGATGGGCGCTCTGTCCAGCAAGCGTAACGACACCCCGGAACAAGCTTCCCGTGCCTACGACAAAGACCGTGACGGTTTCGTTATCGCGGGTGGTGGCGGCATGGTTGTGGTTGAAGAGCTGGAGCACGCTCTGGCCCGTGGCGCGAAAATCTACGCCGAAATCGTTGGCTACGGTGCAACGTCCGACGGCTACGACATGGTTGCCCCAAGTGGCGAAGGCGCGATCCGTTGCATGCAGATGGCAATGTCCACCGTTGATACCCCGATCGACTACCTGAACACCCACGGCACTTCGACTCCGGTCGGCGACGTCGCGGAAATGAAAGGTGTGCGTGAAGTGTTCGGCGACAAGGCTCCAGCGATCAGCTCGACCAAGAGCCTGTCCGGTCACTCCCTGGGCGCAGCCGGCGTTCACGAAGCGATCTACTGCATGCTGATGATGGAAGGCAACTTCATTGCCGGTTCCGCCAACATCGACGAGCTGGACCCTGAAGTGGCTGATCTGCCGGTGCTGACCAAGACCCGCGAGAACGCCACCCTCAACACCGTGATGAGCAACAGCTTCGGCTTCGGCGGCACCAACGCCACGCTGGTACTGAAGCGCTGGGAAGGCAAGTAATTCCCCGAGCTTGAGCCACACATAAAAACGCCCCGACTGGTTCGGGGCGTTTTTTTGCCTGTAGTAAATGGCAGTTACACTGCAAAAACCTGTGGGAGCGAGCCTGCTCGCGAATGCGATATTGCAGTCACCCTATCATCGTCTGACCCACCGGATTCGCGAGCAGGCTCGCTCCCACAATGGTCTGGCGGTGCGTTTGAAAATGAAACTTCTGTCATGAAACTTTGCGTCCTGCGACCGAATGTCGCGGATTTAGCGGGCTGCAGCACTGTTGCGTTTTACGCAAGAATACGTTGCACGAATCAAGCGTTTACTTAGCAAGCTAACAAATCATATAAAAGAGTCCTGCACACGCCTTGCTGCAGATAACTTGAGATTTGGAGCTAGCAGATGACTGTAAAAGTAACTGAACGCGACGATTCACACATGTCCCACGAAGGCGTAGCCGCCGGTATCCGGATCTGGGACGTGCATCAACAAGACTTGCTGGTCGGCATGTTCCACAACGAGATCGATGCCCACAATTACAAGGCCGAACTGGAAGTGGAAGAACAGCAACGTGACTTACAATCCGCCTGATTCAACCACAGCATTGAAAACGAAAAACCCCGCCATCAGCGGGGTTTTTCGTTGTTACAGCTTTATCGATTTACCACATCAGATCATCAGGAATCTGATACGCCGCGTACGGATCATCCTCAGTACTGACCTCCTCGGTCTGTACGTTGAGCTGCACGATACGTTGCGGGTCGCGCTCCTGGATCTTCAGGGCGGCTTCACGCGGGATCACTTCGTAACCGCCGGCGTGGTGGACGATCGCCAGTGAGCCGCTGCTGAGCTTGTTGCGCATCAGCGTGTTGACCGAGAGGCGCTTGACCTTCTTGTCGTCGACGAAGTTGTAGTAATCCTCGGTGGTCAGCTTCGGCAGACGCGAGACTTCGATCAGTTGCTTGACCTGCGCCGCACGTGCCTTGGCTTCGACTTTTTCCTGCTGCTGACGATTCAGCTCCTGGTCGCGCTTGACCTTCTCGGCCATCGCATCCTGAGCGGCGCGCTGCTGCGAGTCGTCCAGTTCGATCTGACCTTTGTGGGCCAGACGCTGCTGCTTCTGTTTGTCTTTGCTGACCTGCTTGGCCTGCTTTTGGTTAACCAGACCTGCTTTGAGCAACTGGTCGCGAAGGGAAATACTCATGGGGCTTACTCACTTGGGCAGTTGCTCAGCCGCAGCTGGGCGCATTCTTTTCCTGACGTTTGGCTTCACCCCACAGGGCGTCCAACTCTTCGAGGGTGCAATCTTCTATGGGACGGTGGGTGTCGCGCAATGCCTGTTCGATAAAACGGAAACGTCTTTCGAACTTGCCGTTGGCGCCACGCAAGGCAGTTTCCGGGTCGACCTTCAGATGCCGGGCCAGATTGACCACGGAAAACAGCAGATCGCCGATCTCGTCAGCCACGGCGACGGGATCGTTTTCAGACATGGCTTCGAGGACTTCATCAAGCTCCTCACGAACCTTGTCCAGCACCGGCAAGGCATCTGGCCAGTCGAAACCGACCTGCCCTGCGCGCTTCTGCAACTTGGCTGAACGTGACAGGGCCGGGAGCGTGGCCGGCACGTCGTCGAGCAATGACAGCTGCTCTGGCGCGGCAGATTTCTCGGCACGTTCTTCGGCCTTGATCTCTTCCCAGCGCTGCTTGACCTGTTCTTCCGTCAAACGAGGAACATCCAGCGGCGCGTACAAATCCCCGGTCGGGAACACGTGGGGATGACGACGGATCAACTTGCGGCTGATGCTGTCGATGACACCTGCAAACTCGAAGCGCCCTTCTTCCCGGGCCAGTTGGCTGTAATAGACGACCTGAAACAACAGATCACCGAGCTCACCCTGTAAATGATCGAAATCGCCACGCTCGATGGCGTCGGCCACTTCGTAGGCTTCTTCGAGGGTGTGCGGAACGATGGTCGCGTAGGTTTGCTTGATGTCCCACGGGCAACCGTACTGCGGATCACGCAGACGGTTCATCAGATGGAGCAGGTCTTCAAGGCTGTACATCATTTATCTCTCACCACAAAACCTTGTGGGAGCGAGCCTGCTCGCGAAAGCGGTGTGTCTGCAACAATGATGTCGACTGACACTCCCTCTTCGCGAGCAGGCTCGCTCCCACAGTTGATCGGCGTCGTTCTTCACGGGGTACGGTTGCGCCGTGTTTCGATGATGTTCGGCAACTGGGATATGCGCCCCAGCAACCGCCCCAGCGCATCCAGCCCCGGAATCTCGATGGTCAGGGACATCAGCGCGGTGTTGTCCTCCTTGTTCGAGCGGGTGTTGACTGCCAGCACGTTGATGCGCTCGTTGAGCAACACCTGCGAGACGTCCCGCAACAGACCGGAACGGTCGTAGGCGCGGATGATGATGTCCACCGGATAGGTGAGCACCGGCACCGGCCCCCAGCTGACCTGAATGATCCGCTCTGGCTCGCGCCCCGACAGTTGCAGCACCGACGCACAGTCCTGACGGTGAATGCTCACGCCACGGCCCTGGGTGATGTAACCGACAATTGCATCGCCCGGCAGCGGCTGGCAGCAGCCAGCCATCTGCGTCATCAGGTTGCCGACGCCCTGAATCTGAATGTCGCCGCGCTTGCCCGGTTTGTAGCCGGTGGCTTTGCGCGGGATCAGTTCCAGCTGTTCGTTGCCGCGTTCCGGCTCGACCAGTTGTTGCGCCAGGTTGACCAACTGCGCGAGGCGCAAGTCGCCAGCACCGAGGGCGGCGAACATGTCTTCGGCGGTTTTCATGTTGGCCTTGTCGGCCAGCTTGTCGAAATCCACCGCCGGCAGACCGAGACGCGTGAGTTCGCGCTCGATCAGGGTTTTGCCGGCCGCGACGTTCTGATCACGCGCCTGCAATTTGAACCAGTGAACGATCTTCGCCCGCGCCCGCGAGGTGGTGACGTAACCGAGGTTGGAGTTCAGCCAGTCGCGGCTCGGCGTGCCGTGCTTGCTGGTGATGATCTCGACCTGCTCACCGGTCTGCAGGCTGTAGTTGAGCGGCACGATACGCCCGTTGATCTTCGCGCCACGGCAGTTGTGGCCGATTTCGGTGTGTACGCGGTAGGCGAAGTCCAGCGGTGTCGCGCCTTTGGGCAAGTCGATGGCGTGACCGTCGGGGGTGAAGATGTAGACCCGATCCGGCTCGATATCGACACGCAGCTGTTCGGCCAGACCGCCGATGTCGCCCAGTTCCTCGTGCCACTCGAGCACCTGACGCAGCCAGGAGATCTTCTCTTCGTAGTGGTTCGAACCGGATTTGACGTCGGTGCCTTTGTAGCGCCAATGCGCACAGACGCCGAGTTCGGCTTCTTCGTGCATCGAGTGCGTACGGATCTGCACCTCAAGCACTTTACCCTCAGGCCCGATCACTGCCGTGTGCAGCGAGCGGTAGCCGTTCTCTTTCGGGTTGGCGATGTAGTCGTCGAACTCTTTCGGGATATGCCGCCACAAGGTGTGGACGATACCGAGCGCGGTGTAGCAGTCGCGCATTTCCGGCACCAGCACACGCACGGCACGCACGTCGTAGATCTGGCTGAACTCCAGACCCTTGCGCTGCATTTTGCGCCAGATCGAATAGATGTGTTTGGCCCGGCCGCTGATGTCGGCGTCGACGCCGGTGGCCTGCAATTCGTCCTTGAGCTGGGTCATCACGTCAGCGATGAAACGCTCACGGTCGAGCCGCCGCTCATGGAGCAACTTGGCGATCTGTTTGTATTGATCAGGTTCCAGGTAACGGAAGGACAAGTCCTCCAGTTCCCATTTGATATGCCCGATGCCGAGCCGGTGCGCGAGCGGCGCATAGATGTCGAAGACTTCCCGGGCGACACGGTTACGCTTTTCGTCGTCGGCGGTTTTTACCGCGCGAATGGCGCAGGTACGCTCAGCCAGTTTGATCAGCGCGACGCGGACATCGTCGACCATGGCCACGAGCATCTTGCGCAGGTTTTCCACCTGCCCTTGCGTGCCCATCACCATCGACTGGCGCGGACTCAGGCTGGCACTGATGGCGGCCATGCGCTGCACGCCGTCGATCAGTTTGGTGACCACCGGGCCGAAGCGCTGGCTAACCGCCGCAAGCTCGATCTGGCCTTCACGGACGCCGCGGTACAGGACCGCGGCGACCAGCGAATCCTGATCGAGCTTGAGGTCGGCGAGAATCTCGGCGATCTCAAGGCCGGTACTGAAACTGCCGGAGCCTTCGGACCACAGATTTTTCTTGGCGTTGGACTGTTGTTCGGCCTCGCGAGCAAACTCGCAGGCTTCTTTCAAGGCTTCGCGATCCAGTGCCAGATCGACACTGACCGCGTGATCGAGCCAAGCCTCGAGATTGATACTGCCGTCAGTGTTGATCGGCTGGTGTGCTCTCACCTGTACCATGTTGCTTTACCTTCCCTACGACGCAGATTCAATGCGTCAAATCGCTGACCCTTGTTGCCCGTTTGCGCTCGCGGGGCTGGTGCGAGCGCTGACCGGACAGGTCAGACGGATTCAGACGAGCCATCCTGGCTCGCTTCAAATAACGCCATGGCCTCGACATGTGCCGTCTGAGGAAACATATCGAGAATCCCGGCACGTTTTAACCGGTAGCCCTGCTTGATCAATTCAACCGTATCGCGCGCCAGAGTTGCAGGGTTGCACGACACATACACCAACCGTTTGGCACCCAGGGTCGCGAGCTTGCGAACCACCTCGAAAGCACCGTCACGCGGTGGGTCCAAGAGTACCGCAGAAAAGCCCTTTCCGATCCACTGGGCATCGCTCAAAGGCTGGGATAAATCGGCTTGAAAAAACTTTGTGTTATGCAAATTGTTACTGGCGGCATTCGCTGCCGCACGCTCGACCATGGTCTGCACGCCTTCCACTGCCACCACTTCGCGCACGGCTTTGGCCAGCGGCAAGGCGAAGTTGCCCAGACCGCAGAACAGATCCAGCACGCGCTCGTCGCGCCCCGGTTTCAGCCAGTCCAGCGCCTGCGCCACCATTGCCTCGTTGACGCCGGCATTGACCTGGATAAAGTCGCCGGGCCGGTACGCCAAATTCAGATCCCACTGCTCCAGACGATAGCCCAGAGACTGGGTCGCATCGACCGGTTGCGGCTCGCCTTCGCCATGCAGCCACAGCTGCGCATCATGGAATAGGCAGAAGTCCTTGAGGATGCTCAGATCCGCTTCGGACAACGGCGCCATGTGCCGCAACAGCAGCGCCAATGACGAACCGCTGAACAGTTCGACATGGCCCAGAGCCTGCGGTTTGCTCAAACGACGGAGCATCTCCGGCAATCGGGTCATGATCGGTTGCAAGGGCTGTACCAGCACCGGGCATTCGCTGATCGCGACGATGTCCTGACTGCCGGCCGCGCGGAAACCCACTTCGAGTTTCTTTGCCTTCATGTCCCAGCGCACCGCAATCCGGGCGCGACGGCGATAGCCGAATTCGGGGCCGGTCAGCGGAGCTGCCCACTCTTCAGGTTCGACACCAGCAACGCGCGACAATTGCTCGGCGAGCATGCGCTGTTTCAGGGCAAGCTGTTCGCCGTGGGGCAAATGCTGAACGCTGCAACCGCCGCAACGCCCGGCATGCGGACACGGTGCCGGGCGCCGCAACTCACTGGCCTTGAACACGCGCTCGGTGCGCGCTTCGACCACTTTGCCGTGGGCGCCGATCACCCGTGCTTCGACTTCTTCACCGGCGAGGGCGCCGAGGACGAACCAGGTTTTGCCTTCGAAAAACGCGATGCCGCGACCGTCATTGGCCAGACGCTCGATGCTCAAGCGCTGCTTTTTGCCGGTCGGAATTTGCGCGGCCTTGCTGCCGCCGGTGGGCTGAAAGCGCAGGCCTCTCTCGTGCTTGGCCATCAGTTGGCCGCGTCGAAAATGCCGGTCGACAAGTAACGGTCGCCACGGTCGCAGATGATCGCGACGATCACCGCGTTTTCAACTTCTTTGGACAGGCGCAGCATCGCTGCCACCGCACCGCCCGAGGACACACCACAGAAAATGCCTTCTTCGCGGGCCAGACGACGGGTGACGTCCTCGGCCTCGCTTTGCGCCATGTCGACGATACGGTCGACGCGGTCGGCCTGATAGATCTTCGGCAGGTATTCCTGCGGCCAGCGGCGGATGCCCGGAATGGCCGAACCTTCCATCGGTTGCAGACCGACGATCTGCACGCTGTCGCTCTGCTCTTTCAAGTAGCGCGAGACGCCCATGATGGTACCGGTGGTGCCCATGGAGCTGACGAAATGGGTGATGCTGCCCTGGGTCTGACGCCAGATCTCCGGGCCAGTGGTGGTGTAGTGCGCTTCAGGGTTATCGCCATTGGCGAACTGATCGAGCACCTTGCCCCGACCTTCGGCTTCCATGCGTTGAGCGAGATCGCGAGCGCCTTCCATGCCCTCTTCCTGGCTGACCAGAATCAATTCCGCGCCGTAAGCGGTCATGGCCGCCTTACGTTCGGCGCTGGAGTTGTCCGGCATGATCAGGATCATTTTGTAACCCTTGATCGCGGCGGCCATGGCCAGCGCAATGCCGGTGTTGCCCGAAGTCGCTTCGATCAGCGTATCGCCGGCGTGAATCTGCCCGCGCAACTCGGCGCGAGTGATCATCGACAACGCCGGACGGTCCTTGACCGAACCCGCCGGGTTATTCCCTTCGAGCTTGAGCAACAGGGTATTGCTGGTGGCACCGGGCAGGCGCTGCAAACGCACCAGCGGAGTGTTGCCGACGCAATCGGCGATGGTTGGGTACTGCAGGGTCATGGCGTATTCGCAATCCAGACGTGCGGGGGCGCCTATCATACCGGCAAACCCGCGCAGGCCATATCACGCAAAGTGCGGTGCTTATGGTTTATGGGAATAAGCGGCTGGCTCGGTGCTTTCCGCTTGCGAAACATTCAAGGCGTAGAACTCATGCAACTTGGCTTGCAGGAGTTGCTTGTCTGGCAGTCGGGTCTGGTACTCAGCTATTAATGCAGGCGAAAGGCTGCGATTCAGGGAGTACTCGACGACCTCGTCTTCTTTGCTTGCGCACAGCAATACGCCGATGGCCGGATTTTCGTGGGGTTTGCGCTCACTGCGATCCAGAGCTTCCAGATAAAAGTCCAGCTTGCCCATGTACTCTGGCTCAAAACGTCCGACCTTGAGCTCAATGGCCACAAGACAGTTGAGCCCACGGTGAAAGAAGAGCAAATCGAGCGCGAAATCCCGACTGCCAACTTGCAGTGGATATTGAGAGCCGACAAAGCAGAAGTCGCGACCGAGCTCGATCAAAAACTCCTTGAGTCGACCAAGCAATCCTTGGTGCAGATCGGTTTCGGCATGGTCGCCAGGCAAGTCGAGAAACTCGACCATGTAGGAATCGCGGAATATCCCCAGTGCTGCAGGGTGAACCTGCTTTAAAGCAGCCGATGCCTTTGCCGGATCGGCGACACTTCGTTCGAACAGGGCAGCCTTGAATTGGCGTTCCAGTTCACGCTTCGACCATTTTTCCTGAACAGCCATTTTCAGGTAGAACTCCCGCTCTTCCGGGCGCTTGCTTTGTCCGAAAATGATCACGTTATGCGACCAGGATAATTGTCGCGCCAGTGGAGCGACTTTCTCCTCGCAGCGATAAATTTCATAAAACTGGCGCATGCGAAATAGATTCGACCGGGTAAAACCACGCAACCCAGGGTTTGTCTGAGCCAAATGATCAGCCAATTGACCAACCACTGAATCCCCCCACTCCGCCCGCTCAATCTTGCGACTGATATGCGCGCCTACCTGCCAATAAAGCTCAATCAGCTGTGTATTGACCGCTTGCATGGCCTTATGTCTGGAACTATGAATCAGTGCGAGCACTTCGTTGAAGCGTTCGCCATCCGGGCTGCCAGTAAGGCTGGATACAGTCATGTGCAATTCCTTGAGGATCAGGTGAGGCACGAGCCTAAACCGTTCAGAACACTAAAAATGACCGCTGATGCAGCTTGGGAAATGTCGTACAAAAGAAAGCGTGCGCTCCTGCATACTCGCAGGATTGGCCTCCACCAACGGACTACATCGCGAGCAAGCTCGCTCTTACAGGGTGCCGCAGTTCCTACACAGGTTGAGATTGAACGAGGGCTTGGGAAACGACGCTGGAATCTGTAGGAGTGAGCCTGCTCGCGATCGGTCCTGTCGGTGCAACGCCATCATCAGCCACCAACCGCAAATTCAGTCGCAACCCGGCCCCGCTGTTCTGCGCCCAAAGACGTCCACCCTGGCGCTGCACCGCATTCCTCGCAATGCTCAAGCCCAACCCGAACCCGCCATCCCCCGGTCGCGAACCGTCGAGTCGGGTAAACGGTGAAAAGATCCGCTCCAGATCCCCGTCAGCCACTCCGCCGCCCTGATCTTCGAGCCACAAATGCCAGTAATCGCCCTCGCGTCGTCCATCGAGCCGCACAATCCCGCCCGCCGGCGAATGCCGAATCGCATTACGCAAAATGTTCTCCAGCGCCTGCGCCAATGTATTCAGATTGCCGCGCACCCAGCACGAAGCCTCTACCGAACATTGCAATTGCAGACTCGGCCAGCCGCTTTCATAACATGCGTTATCCGTGAGCATTTCCCACAGTGCCTGAATCTGAATCGCCTCCTCCGGCAATGGCGTGCGGTCCGTGTCCAGCCAAGCCAATTGCAGGGTGTCTTCAACCAATCGCTGCATGCCATCGACCTCACGACCGATGCGTTCGCGCAACTGCGGCAGGCCTTGTTCACTTTCGCTGGCCACGCGCAGGCGGCTCAGCGGCGTACGCAATTCGTGGGAAAGATCTCGCAGCAGTTGCTGTTGCAGGCCGACCGTGGATTGCAGGCGCTCGGACATGGAATCAAACGCTCTGGCCAATTCACCCAGTTCATCCGGGCGCTGGGTCATGCCGCTCGACAGACGCACATTCAATTGATCGGCGCGCCAGGCATTGGCCTGCTCACGCAGGTTATTCAGTGGCACCACCAGCAAGCGATACAGCCCGACACACAGCAACAAGGTGAACAGCCCCGGAATCACGCCATTGGTGACCACTCGCCAGAACAGCCTGTATTTGCCCGGCAAAAAACGCTCGGGCAGCTCGATCACCAGACTGCCGGCGGATGGATCGTTGGGGAAAGGAATGCGCAGCCACGGCCGCCCTTGCTTGTGAATCGGCCAGTCGAGGCCGCGCAGAAAAGTCATGTGCTGAACTTCCTCCTCGTTCAACGGCGCACTGCTCAGCGACTGCAAATTACCGCTGATCACGCCGACCCAACCAGCCTCGCGCAACTCCATGCTCTGCAACCAGCTGTCGACCCCGTCACGCTCGGCGCGCTGCCAGGCGCGCTCGGCTTCGCTGGCATAACGGCTCAGCGTGCCGCGCGCCTCGTCGGAGAGAAACTGATTGCGCTCCTCCATATAGCGGCCCCACGACCAGCTCAGCCAGATCATCAGCAGACAGAATGCGACCAGCAGGCAGGCCAGTTTCCAGAACAGCGAATGCCGACCCGGCAGCTCAGACAGCTTCATCGGCGGCGCTCAATACATAACCCTTGCCCCACACCGTGCGCACTTCGCGCTCGGTATAACCGACGGCTTTGAGTTTGCGACGGATCTGGCTGATGTGCATGTCGAGGCTGCGATCGTGGGCGGCGTAGCCACGCTGCAACACGTGCTGATAAAGGAAGGCCTTGCTCAAGACTTCTTCATCATTGCGGTTGAGGGTTTCCAGCAGGCGGTATTCGCTGCGGGTCAGACCGGCCGCTTGCTCGCGGTAGAACACATCGCAGTGTTCTTCGTCGAAACGCAGCGCGCCCACCGGCACCGATGGCGCGAGCGCGGCCGGGCGACGATCAAGGGCGACCCGACGCAGGATGGCTTCGATGCGCACATGCAGCTCGGCCATGCTGAAGGGTTTGGGCAGATAATCATCGGCGCCCAAGCGGAAACCACTGATGCGGTCGGCTTCGGCGCCAAGGGCCGACATCAGCAGCACCGGCGTCGAATGGCTCTGGCGCAACTGGGTCAGCACGTTCAAGCCGTCCATACCCGGCAACAGAATATCCATCAGCACCACGTCGAACGGCTGGCGCCTGGCGATACTCAGACCTTCCTGACCGTTCTGGCACCAGGTCACCTGAAAGCCGCTGCGGCCCAGATGCTCGTGAACATAGGCACCGAGCACCGGATCGTCTTCGATGGAAAGAATGCGTGGCTGGCCAACGGAAACAGGAGTCATGAGTATCTGCAAGTAATTCTCAGTTGGGCGCGATTATTCAAGATTGCCGGGCATCGGGCAACCCAAGGTTGACCGCCCGGACAAACGCCAACCTTCGCGCAGACCGACGGCGACACTATTTTTCCGGAGATTGCCCGCGAGCAAATCGCTACACTGCGCCAATGTCGCGTGCCGGATGCACGCTTGAGTCAACAGATCAGCGGGATGCAGGAGACAGGTGTGCTCAAGAAACTGGGAATCAAAGGTCGCGTGTTATTGCTGACCTTGTTGCCAACCAGCCTGATGGCGCTGGTACTGGGTGGCTATTTCACCTGGATGCAGCAGTCCGACTTGCAGACCCAATTGATGCAGCGAGGCGAAATGATCGCCGAGCAACTGGCGCCGCTGGTGGCGCCCGCCATGGGTCATGGCAACAGTGACCTGCTCGAACGCATCGCCACTCAATCTCTCGAACAACCGGACGTGCGTGCGGTCACGTTCCTTGCGCCGGATCGCTCGCCGCTGGCCCACGCCGGGCCGACCATGCTCAATCAGGCTCCGAGCGGCGACAGCGCCCAACTGCAACGGCGCAGTGGTAATGACGCGACGCGCTACTTGATGCCGGTGTTCGGCAAGCACCGCAACCTTGCCGGCGAACTGATTCCGCAAGAGTCCGAGCGCCTGCTCGGCTGGGTCGAACTGGAGCTGTCACACAACGGCATGTTGCTGCGCGGCTATCGCAGCCTGTTTGCCAGCCTGTTGCTGATTGCCGCCGGACTGGCCGGCGCGGCACTGCTCGCGTTGCGCATGGGCCGGACGATCAACCGTCCGCTGAGCCAGATCAAACAAGCCGTCGCGCAACTCAAGGACGGCCACCTCGAAACGCGTTTGCCGCCGCTCGGCAGTCAGGAGCTGGATGAACTGGCGTCGGGCATCAACCGCATGGCCGGCACCCTGCAAAACGCCCGCGAAGAACTCCAGCACAGCGTCGATCAGGCCACCGAGGATGTGCGCCAGAACCTCGAAACCATTGAAATCCAGAACATCGAGCTCGATCTGGCGCGCAAAGAAGCGCTGGAGGCCAGCCGGATCAAATCCGAATTCCTCGCCAACATGAGCCACGAGATCCGCACGCCGCTAAACGGTATTCTCGGCTTCACGCACTTATTGCAGAAAAGCGAGCTGACCCCGCGCCAGCTCGACTACCTGGGCACTATCGAAAAATCCGCCGACAGCCTGCTAGGCATCATCAACGAGATTCTCGACTTCTCGAAGATCGAGGCCGGCAAACTGGTGCTCGACCACATTCCGTTCAACCTGCGCGATTTACTTCAAGACACCCTGACCATTCTCGCCCCTGCCGCGCACGCCAAGCAGCTTGAACTGGTCAGCCTGGTGTACCGCGACACGCCGCTGTCGCTGGTGGGTGACCCGCTGCGCCTGAAGCAGATCCTCACCAATCTGGTCAGCAACGCGATCAAGTTCACCCGCGAAGGCACCATCGTCGCCCGCGCCATGCTCGAAGAAGAAAACGACGACAGCGTGCAGTTGCGCATCAGCATTCAGGACACCGGCATCGGGCTGTCGAGTCAGGATGTGCGCGCGCTGTTCCAGGCTTTCAGCCAGGCCGACAACTCGCTGTCGCGCCAGCCCGGTGGTACCGGGTTGGGACTGGTGATTTCCAAGCGGCTGATCGAACAGATGGGCGGTGAAATCGGTGTCGACAGTACGCCGGGCGAAGGCTCGGAATTCTGGATCAGCCTGAGCCTGCCGAAAGCCCGCGACGACGCCGAGGACCTGCCGGCTGCGCCATTGCTCGGTCGCCGCGTGGCAGTGCTGGAAAACCATGAACTGGCGCGCCAGGCTCTGCAGCATCAACTGGAAGACTGTGGCCTCGACGTCACGCCGTTCAACACTCTGGAAAGCCTGAGTAACGGTGTCACTGGCGCTCATCAGACCGATCAGGCGATTGATCTGGCGGTCATCGGCATCACCAGCAACGACATGCTCCCGGAGCGTTTGAACCAGCACATCTGGGACCTCGAACACCTCGGCTGCAAAGTGCTGGTGCTGTGTCCGACCACCGAGCAGACGCTGTTTCATCTGTCGGTGCCCAACCCGCACAGTCAGCTGCAGGCCAAACCGGCCTGCACGCGCAAATTGCGTCGCGCGCTGGCCGATCTGGTCAACCCGCGTCAGCCGCGCACTGAACCGGGTGAGCCGCTGTCGAGTCGCGCGCCGCGTGTGTTGTGCGTCGATGACAACCCGGCCAACCTGTTGCTGGTGCAGACCCTGCTCGAAGACATGGGCGCCAAGGTACTTGCCGTCGAGAGCGGTTATGCAGCGGTCAAAGCGGTGCAGAGCGAATCCTTCGATCTGGTGCTGATGGATGTGCAGATGCCGGGCATGGACGGCCGCCAGAGCACCGAAACCATCCGCCAATGGGAAGGCGAACGGCATTGCACACCACTGCCGATCGTCGCCCTCACCGCCCACGCCATGGCCAACGAAAAACGTGCGCTACTGCAAAGCGGCATGGACGATTACCTGACCAAGCCGATCAGCGAACGGCAATTGGCGCAGGTCGTGCTCAAGTGGACCGGCCTGGCCCTGCGCAATCAAGGGCCGGAGCGAACCAGCGAAAGTGCGGCCGGCAATAACGAACTGCCGGTACTTGATCATGAGGAAGGCTTGCGCCTGGCCGCGGGCAAGGCTGATCTGGCGGCGGACATGCTGGCAATGCTGCTGGCGTCGCTGGAAGCCGACCGCGAAGCCATTCGCAGCGCGCGCGACAATCACGATCAGAATGCACTGCTTGAGCGGGTGCATCGTCTGCACGGCGCCACGCGTTACTGCGGCGTACCGCAATTGCGCGCGATCTGCCAACGCAGTGAGACCCTGCTCAAGCAGGACGACCCCAAAGCGGCGGCAGCACTGGACGAGCTCGAACGCTCGATCAATCGTCTCGCCACACAGGCACGGATCAGCGCCTGATCCACGGCAATACTGCTTCCGCTCAAGGGCGCTAAAGTTGTCGCGGGTGATTTCAGCCCGCGTCGATGTTCCAGGAGGGTTTCATGCGCACGATCGTTTTCAGCAGCCAGACCTACGACCGCGACAGCTTCCTCGCTGCCGACGGCCCGGCCGATATCGAACTGCACTTTCAAGCGGCCCGCCTCAGCCTCGACACCGCCGCATTGGCCGACGGGCACGAGGTCGTCTGCGCATTCATCAATGACGATCTCAGCGCGGCGGTACTGGAACGCCTGGCCGCTGGCGGCACACGTTTGATTGCCCTGCGCTCGGCGGGCTACAACCACGTTGACCTGATTGCCGCCAAACGCCTGGGAATGGCCGTCGTCCGCGTTCCGGCCTATTCGCCGCACGCAGTGGCCGAACACGCGGTGGCGTTGATCCTTGCCTTGAACCGTCGCCTGCACCGCGCCTATAACCGCACCCGCGAAGGCGATTTCAGCCTGCATGGCCTGACCGGTTTCGATCTGGTCGGCAAAACCGTCGGCATTGTCGGCACCGGGCAGATCGGCGCGACGTTTGCGAAGATCATGCACGGCTTCGGTTGTGAGTTACTGGCTTACGATCCGTATCCAAACCCGGATGTTCTGGCCTTGGGCGCGCGTTACCTGAGCCTGCCGGAGCTGCTCGCGCAATCACGGATCATCAGTCTGCACTGCCCGCTCAACGAGCAGAGCAAACACCTGATCAACCGCGACTCACTGGCACATATGCAAGCGGGCGCCATGCTGATCAACACCGGACGGGGTGGCCTGGTGGACACGCCGGCACTGATCGACGCGTTGAAAGAAGGTCAACTCGGCTATCTGGGTCTGGATGTGTATGAGGAAGAAGCCCAACTGTTTTTCGAGGACCGCTCCGACCTGCCTTTGCAGGACGATGTGCTGGCGCGCTTGCTGACCTTCCCGAACGTGATCATCACCGCGCATCAAGCCTTTCTGACGCATGAAGCGCTCGGCGCAATTGCCGCCACCACCTTGCACAACATTGCGACCTGGGCGGCCGGTACGCCGCAAAACCAGGTCGAGGGGTAAGGCGTCAGCGGCTTACAGCGAGGCCGCCAGAATCAACAGCGCCAGCCAGCCAAAACCGAAAAGACGCTGTTTCATCGAGTGCCCGCGGCGCAGCAGGAACCAGACGAACACCATCGGCAGCAGGAACACCATGATTTTCAGCCAGCCTTCCACGGGACGGCTGCCGTCTTCATTAATGTGCAGTTCAACCCCTTGCCCGACTTGCTGCTGACGTCGAGGTTGCGCCGTGGCGGACATGGCGCTCGGCAACGGTGGCGACGCTGGCGGCACAACCGCTTCCGGTACTGCCTTGTTGCGCGGCAGGCTGCCGAACGAAATCGTCGATGCCCGTGCAGGCGCCGCTACAGTCTGCGCGTGAGCGTGAGCTGCCTGCTGCGCCATCGGAGCGCCGCAGTGAATGCACGCGGCGGCTTGCGAACTGATGCTGCGCTTGCATTCATAACATTCGATCAGCGCCATGTTCCGTTCCTTCAGAGTCGAGGGCGGCAGTTTGCCATGGGGCCGAGTCGATTTGAACCTGATCGAAGGTCGCACGCGCACATCATTCTGCAACCGGGCCCGTGCTAGCATGTCGCGCATATTTGGAGGACCCATGGTCGAACACGATTTCCGCTACAACCTGATGAACCCGCAACACACCCTCACCGAATGCCGCGCCCTGGTTCCGGGCCGCTATCAAGTGACCGGCAACGGTGGCTCGATTCGCATCGGTGACGCGCTGTTGGTCACGCTCAAAGGCAGCAAGGATTTGTCCATGCGCCTGACCGTCGAAACCGTCCGCCACCTGATCAATCCGCCGGGTCAATGGACCGCAATGACCACTGGCCCGGTATTCGGCGAATTGGCGATCCACACCTGGCAGGTCAACTGCGACAGCTGCGCCAAAGAGCTGAGCTTTGAATTTGCCGTCGACGCCAAGCTGGGTAAAACCGCTGAAAAACCGGCAGCTACCGCCCGCATCGCCGAGCTGGGCTGGAAAGCCGTTGGCGACAAGCACCTGTGCCCGAAATGCCAGGAGCCTGCGTGATGAAACGCCTTGCCCTGACCGCTCTGGTCGGTGCCGGCCTTGTAGGCTGCGCCGCGGAGCCTGTGCAACTGCAACAGAACCGCAGCTACATTCTGGAGTGGATCGGCGAGCGGCCATTGATGGATTACAGCCACCTGACCGTCACCCTCGGCGATGACGGCCGCGCTTACGGCAACGGCGGCTGCAACCATTGGTTTGCGCCGTACACGCTGGACGGCGACAAGATCAGCTTCGGCAAGATCGGCAAGACCCGCAAACTCTGCGCACCGGCGTTGATGGAGCAGGAGCAACGCTTCCTGCAGGCGCTGGAACATGTCGAGCGCTGGGACATTTCGCCGATCGAGCAGATGCGGTTCTGGCCGGCGGAAGGCAAGCCGTTGCGGTGGTGGCTGGAAGAGGGTTAAGTCCTCTTCAATGCGCTGAGGTGTATTTGTGGCGAGGGGATTTATCCCCGTTGGGTCGCGAAGCGGCCCCCGCTGAGTGTCAGGCAAACGGCAAGCTCAGGTTTCAGGGCTGCTACGCAGCCCAACGGGGATAAATCCCCTCGCCACATCAAGCTCCTTCACCACAAAAAACTCGGCGGGCTCACTTGGTCGCCTGCAACGCTTCGAGTTTGGCCATCACTCCCGCCGCCGTCTGCTCACCCATCAACTGTTCACGCACTTTGCCCTTGTTGTCGATGATGTACGTCACCGGCAAGGCTTCACTGCGCGGCAGCTCGAACAGTTCCGCCGGATCCTGCGCCAGCACGGTGAACTTGATGCCGAGCTTCTCGCTGGCGTCCTTCAACTCGACACCCTGCACATTGTCGAAGTTGACCCCGAATACCCCGACATTCTTGCTCTTGAGTTCGTCAGCCAAATGGTTGAGCTCGGGAATTTCCGTGCGGCACGGACCACACCATTCGGCCCAGTAATTGAGTACGACCCATTGTTTGTCCAAACGCTCGGAGGCGACTTTCTGACCGTTCTGGTCGATACCGTAATCATTGCCGCAGCCCCCCAGCATCAACGCCCCGATTATCGTCAATGCCGCTGCCAATCGCCGTGTCATGTCGTGTTCCTTGTGAAAATTTGAAGGCGCCTGCGACCCATCGCCTCTGACGGTTCTGGATTGTGCGCTGCACAGTTAGAATAGCCGCCACTTTACGCCAGAAGCGACCCGCCATGACCGATCTGACGCTTTATCACAATCCGCGCTGCTCGAAATCCCGCGGCGCGCTGGAACTTCTTGAAGCTCGCGGCTTGACGCCAAACGTCGTGCGCTACCTCGAAACCCCGCTGAACGCGGCGCAAATCAAGGCCCTGCTCGGCAAGCTGGAGATCAGCGCACGGCAACTGCTGCGCACTGGGGAAGATGAATACAAAATGCTTCAGCTCGCTGACGAAAGCCTCAGCGAAGCGCAATTGATCGCTGCCATCGCCGAACATCCAAAGCTGATGGAGCGGCCGATTCTTGAAGTCGGCGACAAAGCCATCATCGGCCGTCCACCGGAAAACATTCTGGAGTTGTTGCCGTGAGCGCGCCGTACATTCTGGTGCTGTATTACAGCCGCAACGGCTCGACCAACGAGATGGCCCGACAGATTGCCCGTGGTGTCGAACAGGCCGGCCTCGAAGCCCGCCTGCGCACCGTGCCGGCGATCTCCACCGAGTGCGAAGCAGTCGCGCCGCAGATCCCGGATGAAGGCGCGCTCTACGCGACCCTCGATGACCTGAAGAATTGCGCCGGTCTGGCCCTCGGCAGTCCGACGCGTTTCGGCAACATGGCCGCGCCACTGAAGTACTTTCTCGATGGCACCAGCAACCTGTGGCTGACCGGCGCACTGGTCGGCAAGCCGGCCGGCGTGTTCACTTCTACCGCCAGCCTGCATGGCGGCCAGGAGACCACCCTGCTGTCGATGATGCTGCCGCTGCTGCACCACGGCATGCTGATCACCGGCCTGCCTTACAGCGAATCGGCATTGCTCGAAACCCAGGGGGGTGGCACGCCTTATGGCGCCAGCCACCACGCGGGGGCGGACGGCAAAAGTGGCCTCGATCAGCACGAAGTGGCGTTGTGTCGCGCGCTCGGTCTGCGTCTGGCCAAGACTGCGCAGAAACTGGAGGGCTGACGGTGGCGAAGAAGCCGAAAATCCTGCCCTCGGTCGCATGGCTGGAGCCGCGCGTGAAGGCCATGCGGGTGATCAGTCTGCTGAGCTTTTTCGCTCTGGCCGGATTACTCGCCGCTTATTACCTGGTGTTCGCTGACCTGCATGGCGCGCGGCCCTGGGTGATTCTGCTGGTCGAGTTGATCCCGTGGATCGTCCTTGCGCCAGCGATGATCATGGGGAGCGCGCGGGCTCACTCGTGGATGTGCTTTGTGGTGAATCTGTATTTCATCAAAGGCGCACTGGCGGCGTACGACCCGAACCGGCAGCTGTTTGGTGTGCTGGAGATGGCAGCGAGCCTGGCGGTGTTCTGCTCGGCGCTGCTGTATGTGCGCTGGCGGTATCAGTTGAATCGCAAACTGGCGGGTGAAGGCGAGATCAGCGTCACCTGACACTCCGCCATCGCGAGCAGGCTCACTCCTACAAGGGATAGGTGTTCACACCCCCTGTAGGAGTGAGCCTGCTCGCGATTGGGCCGACTCGGTCTCAATGGTTGACGGTATACGCGAGCATCATCGAAATCTGGCTCATCGCTCGCCCGCCACTCTGTTCGTGCCATTGATTGAACACGTCCTGCACCATCGCCAGATCGCGCTGACTGGTCGGCACCTTGTCGACGATCTTCTGCGCATTCAGCGCCGCGACCACGTCGTAGCTCGGCACGAACGTATCCTTGCCGACCATGCGCAAAAACCGTGGCGCCGACAGCCCGCCCAGTTGATGGCCGTGCTTTTTCAGGTACGTCCACAGACCGACGATATCCGTCACCGGCCAGTCAGCGATCAGCGCGCCGAAACTGCCCTTGTCTTTCTCGACATCGAGAATGAACTGCGCATTGCGTGGCACGCTTTTGAGCTTGCCCAGGTGGCGGATAATTCGCGCGTCCTGCATCAGGCGTTCAAGGTGTTCGGCACTCATCAGCACGACTTTTTCCGGGTCGAACTTGAAGAACACTTCTTCGAAAGCCGGCCACTTGGCGTCGACCAGACTGTGCTTGAGCCCGGCACGGAACACCCGCAGGGCCATGGTCGAAAGGTAGCGGTCGTCGCTGATTTTGCGCAGTTGCGCCGGGGTCTTGGGAACGGGCAGATGGGCTTCCAGTTCAGCTGCCGAACCGAAGCGGTTCAGACAGTATTCGTGCAGCCACTTGTAATCGCGCATGCCCTCTCCTGGTTAATTGAATAAAAAAACTGATGTCGGGCCCTGTGGCGAGGGGATTCATCCCCGTTGGAGCGCGAAGCGCTCCCAGAATAGACTGGGGCTGCTGCGCAGCCCAACGGGGCGGTGCGACGTTTCGCTAAATCCCCTCACCACAGGCCACTCCCACAGCTTTGATTAGAGGTTGACCACGTTGACGAAGCGCGAAGCCGCCGTCTCGTCGATCTTCAGGCTGGTGAAGTCGAACAGGTTGCGGTCGGCCAGTTGCGACGGGATCACGTTCTGCAGACTGCGGAAGATGCTTTCAGTTCGACCGGGCGTCTTGCGTTCCCAGTCCAGAAGCATTTCCTTGACCACCTGACGCTGCAGGTTTTCCTGCGAACCGCAGAGGTTGCACGGGATGATCGGGAATGCCTTCAAGTCCGAATAGGCCTGAATGTCTTTCTCGTTGCAGTAGGCCAGCGGGCGGATCACCACGTTGCGGCCGTCATCGGCGCGCAGCTTCGGTGGCATCGCCTTGAGGCTGCCGTTGAAGAACATGTTGAGGAAAAACGTCTCGACGATGTCGTCACGGTGATGACCGAGGGCCATTTTGGTCGCGCCGATTTCGTCGGCGAAGGTGTACAGCGTGCCGCGACGCAGGCGCGAGCACAGCGAGCACGTGGTCTTGCCTTCCGGGATCAGTTCCTTGACCACCGAGTACGTGTCTTTCTCGACGATGTGGTACTCGACACCCAACTCTTTCAGATAGGCCGGCAGCACGTGCTCGGGAAAGCCCGGCTGTTTCTGGTCCATGTTCACCGCGACGATCTCGAACTTGATCGGCGCAACCTTCTGCAGGTGCAGCAGCACATCAAGCATGGTGTAGCTGTCCTTGCCCCCGGACAGGCAGACCATGACCTTGTCGCCGTCTTCAATCATGTTGAAGTCAGCAACCGCTTCGCCGGCCTGACGGCGCAGACGCTTTTGCAGTTTGTTCTGGTTGACCGTAAGAGTGCCCATGACGCGAAATCCGTGAGGTGTGACGAAAGGCCGGCATTTTACGCAAAAAAACCGGCGGGGGCGAAGGGCCGTGGGTCTGTCCCTTCAAGTCATTTTCACTCAAACCTTGTGGCGAGGGGATTTATCCCCGTTGGGTTGCGAAGCAGCCCCAAAACCTGCGACCTCGGTTTGCCTGACACTGTGCGGTGTATTGCTTGGCGACTGCCGCGCAGCCGAACGGGGATAAATCCCCTCGCCACAAAAGTGTTTCAAGCTCAAAAATGCCTTCCCCGCAAGACCTCAAGGCGATTAAGCCATGTGTTTACAGCGCGATTTGCTCTAAGCCCCTATTACCTGTGCGGTTAAGTCCTTTCTATACTGCGACATAAGGTCGCACACATCTAAAGACCTGAATTTGCTCGGCCTCGTTGGCCCGTAGGCGCTCCGTTGGGGGGCGATGGCAATAACAAGAGGAGTGACTGGCATGATCCATCACGTAGTGGGACTTTTTACCCACCCCGATCAGGAATGGAAGGAAATCCGTGGCGACCAAGAGGAAAGCATCAGCCACATGTACCTGACGCACACGCTGATTCTGGCGGCGATCCCCGCTGTCTCGGCGTTTATCGGAACCACGCAGGTCGGCTGGGTGATCGGCAACCGCGCGCCGGTGATGCTCACCGTTGAAAGCGCTGTGTGGATGACCGTCATGTCGTACCTGGCAATGCTCGGCGGTGTCGCGGTGATGGGTGCCTTCGTGCACTGGATGGCCCGCACTTACGACGCCAACCCGAGCCTGGCCCGTTGCGTGGCCTTCGCCACTTACACCGCGACACCGTTGTTTGTCGGTGGGCTGGCGGCGCTGTACCCGCATATGTGGCTGGGGATGATCGTCGGCACAGCGGCCATCTGCTACACGGTTTACCTGTTGTATGTGGGGCTGCCGACCTTCATGAATATTCCGTCGGATGAAGGTTTTCTGTTCTCGAGCTCGGTACTGGCGGTGGGTCTGGTGGTACTGGTCGCCATCATGGCGTTCACCGTGATTGTCTGGGGACTGGGCGTTGGTCCCGTCTATACGAACTGACACGACAGACTAACCAGAGGCCGCCGCGAGGCGGCCTTGTCATTTGCAGGATGACCATTCGGCAGCTCGGCGATTCGCAAGTCCTCAGGGTTGCGGCATACTCGACGCCTCTGGAGATCCATCAAGCATGCCCGAGCAACTCAATACCCGCGTCGAAGACTGTTACCAACTCGCTGAATCCTTTTTCAAACGTCATTTCCCACGCCCCGTCGTCAGTCTCAAGCTGCGCGGGCAAAAAGCCGGTGTCGCGCATCTGCACGAGAATCTGCTGCGCTTCAATCCGCAGCTGTACCGGGAAAACACCGAGCACTTCCTCAAGCAGACCGTGGCCCACGAAGTCGCGCACTTGATCGCCCACCAATTGTTTGGCGACCGTATCCAGCCGCATGGCGAAGAGTGGCAATTGATCATGCGCGGCGTTTACGAACTGCCACCGGATCGTTGCCACACTTATGCGATCAAGCGCCGCAGTGTGACGCGCTATATCTACAAGTGCCCGTGTGTGGACAGTGATTTTCCATTCTCGGCGCAGCGCCATAGTTTGGTGCGGCAGGGCCGGCGGTACTTGTGTCGCCGATGCCGCAACACGTTGGTGTTCAGTGGTGAGATGCGGGTGGAATGATCACAATCTGTGTCGGTCACACTGACCTCTTCGCGAGCAGGCTCGCTCCCACCTTGAAATGCATTCACCTGTGGGAGTGAGCCTGCTCGCGAAAGAGCCGGTATAGGCGCTAGAGAATGACCTTGGCTGAACGCAATTCAGCAATCCGCTCAGCACTAAATCCCAACTCCGCCAACACCTGATCCGTATGCTGCCCCAACGCCGCGCCAACATGCCGCGGCGCCGGCAACGTTTCGGAGAACTTCAATGGACAGGCCATCTGCGCCTGCGCCGTGCCATCCCCACGCGGCACCTGCGTCACCAGTTCACGCGCCTGCAACTGCGGATGGCGCACGGCCTCACCGACACTCAACACCGGCTCGACACACGCATCGATCCCAGCGAATAGCTCGCACAGTTCAGTAAAATCATGCTTCTCGAACTCGACCTTCAACGCCTCTTTCAACGCTTGCTGCTGCTCGGGCCTGGGTGACAACCCCTGCGCCGCCAACTCCGGCCGCCCCAGTGCCGAACACAGTTGTTGCATGAACCCCGGTTCCAGACTGCCCACCGACATCCAGCGCCCATCCCGCGAACGGTAATAGTCGTAAAAGCTGCCGCCATTGAGCATCTGATCTTCCCACTCAGGCTCAACGCCACAAGCCAGATAACCCGCACCGGCCATGGCATTCAGGCTGAACGCGCAATCGGTCATGCTCACGTCCAGGTGCGTGCCCTGCCCGCTCTGTTGTCGGGCAATTACCGCCGCGAGCAGACCGATCACGCCATGCAGCGAGCCGCCGGCGATATCCGCCACCTGCATGCCCAGCGGCAACGGCCCGCTGTCGGCGCGGCCGGTGTAGCTGGAGAGCCCGGCCAGCGCCAGGTAATTGATGTCGTGCCCGGCGCGATCCTTGTACGGCCCGGTCTGGCCGTAACCGGTGATCGATACGTAAATCAGCTTCGGGTTGATCGCCTTCAACGCTTCGTAACCCAGGCCCAGACGCTCCATCACACCGGGGCGAAATTGCTCCAGGACGATGTCGTAATCGGCCAGCAACTGCTTGATCACGTCCAGCGCCTCGGGCTGCTTCAGGTCCAGCGCCAGGCTGCGTTTATTGCGGTTCAGATACGCATGACTGGCCGATACCCCACCATCATGCGGCGGCAAGACCCGCAGCAGATCCATGCGCGTCGGCGATTCGATACGCAGTACGTCGGCGCCCATGTCCGCCAGCAACAGCGAGGCGAAGGGGCCGGGCAACAACGTCGAGAAATCGAGAATCTTCAGTGAGGCCAGCGGTGCAGACATGGGCAAGCTCCTTGGACGATGCACTCAGCCTAGGCAGCCATTGCCGATGCAGCAATCACCGGATATGTCAGCGGGTGTGACCGTTACGCTCAAATCGCAGGCAATAAAAAACCCCTGTAGCGAGGGGATTTATCCCCGATGGGTCGCGAAGCGGCCCCCTCCTACAGCTAAAAAGAGGGGGACTGCTGCGCACTCCATCGGGGCGGTGCGACGTTTCGCTAAATCCCCTCACCACAAGGGCTCTTCATAACCCGGCATCGCAGGGATGCCGGTTTTTTACTTACTTGACGCTGCTCGGGGTTGGGCCTTCAGCCACACCCAGGTCATCTTCAGGGCGGGTATCAGCGATACCGCGACCACCCGAAGCCAGTTCGGCGTCGAGTACGTCGGTGTCCAGCTCTTTGACCCACTTGGCTACCACGATGGTCGCCACAGCGTTACCGACCAGGTTGGTCAGCGCACGTGCTTCGGACATGAAGCGGTCGATACCGAGGATCAGCGCCAGACCGGCCACCGGCAGATGACCTACCGCCGACAGGGTCGCTGCCAGCACGATGAAGCCCGAACCGGTCACACCGGCTGCGCCTTTGGAGGACAGCAGCAACACCACCAGCAGAGTGATCTGGTGAGTGATGTCCATGTGCGTGTCGGTTGCCTGAGCAATGAACACGGCGGCCATGGTCAGGTAGATCGCGGTACCGTCGAGGTTAAACGAGTAACCGGTCGGGATCACCAGACCCACTACCGATTTCTTCGCGCCCAGACGCTCCATCTTGATCAGCATGCGTGGCAGTACCGATTCCGACGACGAGGTGCCGAGGACGATCAGCAGCTCTTCACGGATGTAGCGGATCATCTTCAGTACGCTGAAGCCATGAGCGCGGGCGATACCGCCGAGCACGATCAGCACGAACAACAGGCAAGTGATGTAGAAGCAGATCATCAGTTGACCCAGTTGCACCAGCGAGCCGACACCGTAGGCACCGATGGTGAACGCCATCGCGCCGAAGGCACCGATTGGCGCGAGCTTCATGATCATGTTGATGATGTTGAACATCACGTGAGCGAAGCGATCGATGAAGTCGAGGATCGGCTTGCCGTAGGCACCCAGGCGGTGCAGGGCGAAACCGAAGATCACCGAGAACATCAGCACTTGCAGGATGTCGCCCGTAGCGAACGCGCCGACGATAGTGGTCGGGATCACGTTGAGCAGGAAGCCGACAACGCTCTGGTCAGCGCCAGCTGCGACGTAGGAGGCGACTTTCGAGGCATCGAGGGTAGCAACGTCGATGTGCATGCCGTTGCCCGGCTGCACGATGTTGACCACGACCAGACCGACCAGCAGAGCGATGGTCGAGACGATTTCGAAGTACAGGAGTGCGTAACCACCGGTCTTGCCGACAGACTTCATGCTCTGCATGCCGGCGATGCCGCTGACCACGGTGCAGAAGATGATTGGAGCGATGATCATTTTGATCAGTTTGATGAACCCGTCACCCAGCGGCTTTACGGCCACACCGAACTGCGGGTAGTAATGACCGAGCGCGATACCGATGATGATTGCGATGATCACCTGGAAATACAGGGATTTGTACAGTGGCTGACGAGTCGTCATTGCATGTTTCCTCAAGAGCCCCGCGTGGCAACATCCATCTGTTACGCCGCGAAACCTGAATTGCGAACCCTCCTGCACTGGAGGGATTTGTTGTTGGAGCGGCGTTTTCCGGACGGGATAAACGCACGCTTCTGTCGCTTTTAATCGCAAACGCCGTGCCACTTTGGTGCATTTCGCAGCAAGCCTTTTGACATCAAGGGCTGCAGGCCTTTTCAGTGTCACCGTTTGGTGACTTGTATGTGGCGGATTTCCGCCAACTCGCCGTTTCTCGTCCTACAATTTGGCGGAAATCCGCCTTGTTGCTCATACCGCCCCCGGCTACCATCCGGCGCCAGAGGAAGGATTTGCCGCTTATGCGCGAACGCACCATCGCCAGTCATTTCGCCCGTGCCGCCCTCGGTGGCGCACGCCGCCTGGGGGTCGACTATTCGGGCCTGCTGCTGCAATTGGGCATCAACCCGGAATTGCTCGACGAGCCTCGCGCACGCCTCGCGCCCGAACAGTTCACTCAGTTGATCCAAGGCCTGTGGCTGGCGCTGGACGATGAATACCTGGGTTTCGGCAACGCACCGAGCAAGCCCGGCAGCTTCGCGATGATGTGCCACGCCTCGATCCACTGCCGCAATCTGGAGAAGGCTCTGCAACGTGGTTTATTGTTTTATAGCTTATTCCCGCAGGGCCCGCGCCTGACCCTGAGCCGCGAAGACGAATGGGTGCGTTTGAGCCTCGATGATTCGCAATTGTGGGATCCGGATCACTTTCTCACCGAGAGTTTGCTGGTGATCTGGCATCGGCTTGGCAGTTGGCTGATTGGCCAGCGGATTCGCCTGGAACAGGTGACATTCAGCTATCCGCGCCCCGAGCACGGGGCTGAATACGATTTGCTGTTCCCTTGCCCGATGATGTTCGTCAGCGAGCAGAGCAGCCTGCTGTTTCACAGCCGTTATTTATACATGCCGTTGTTACAGGACGAACGCACGCTCAAGCATTTCCTCGAACGCTCCCCCGCCGACTTGCTGTCACGCCCGGACGATGGCGACAGCCTGACCAGCCGCTTGCGCCGTTTGCTCAGCCGCGACAGTGCGAGTTGGCCGGATCTTGAGGCTGTGGCGGCGCATATGCATATCAGCCCGCAGACGTTGCGTCGGCATTTGCGTGAGGAAGGCAGCAGTTTTCAGGAGTTGAAGGATCAGTTGCGGCGGGATATCGCCATTTATCATTTGGGGCGGGCGGATTTGTCGTTGCAGCAGATTGCCGAGCAGTTGGGGTTTTCCGAACCGTCGGCGTTTCATCGAGCTTTCAAGAAGTGGACGGGGGTGACGCCGGGGGCTTATCGGGCGCAGGAGCAGTGAGGCCTGACGTCAAAAGCCTAACAATGTGCACTGTTGCAAAGAAAGCAGAAATTGAACTGGGTATGTTTATCAAGACTGTATCTTCTACTCTCACCCCACACTTTTTATCCTACTGGACCTTAGGTAACGATCACGTTGCACGATGTCTGAGCTGAGCCGGCGCTGTTTTCTATTTGACAAACATAAGTTCCGGCATCTTCTGGAAAGGTGGCGCGTGAATCAAGATACACAAACCCAGATTCCGCCGACAAGCCGGCCAAAATACGACTTCCCACCTGAAGTGGTGCTCCATTTTTAAACCACGATACTTTTATGGAAACGTCTTGGAGTGGCGTGAATTTCGCTTCTAAGTGCAACTGTCTCCCTTCTGCTACTTGAGCACCAACCAATACTGTCGTGAACTTCGGCATTTGCGACATTTTGAGCTCCTTTTAACCCTGATCATTTTTCTGAGCAATCTCGTTTACTGTTGCAAAACCATATAAAAAATCCAAAGAATTGGCACCTGTAATAACTGACAGTTTTTTAGAACTTTTAGGTATTAGAAAAATGAACAGCGACTATCTTCCGTATATTAATGCTCATGCAACTACCACTTATCCAAGGCTAAAAAACCCAACAGAGTATTGATACTGGTTCATATACGAAACCATGTCACCCATCCGTGAACGGCGCCTGAAAAATTGCCCTGCCATAAGAACAGCCTCGCCAACTGCAATACCGGCAGCAGCGCTCCCTACTTGACCGACACATAAGAATGCTCCGGCAGATCAAGTATCATCTGGAGCGGGCGAATTTGTCGTTGCAACAGATTGCCGAGCAGTTGGGGTTTTCCGAGCCGTAGGCGTTTCATCGGGCTTTCAAGAAGTGGACGGGGGTGACGCCGGCGGCTTATCGGGCGCAGGAGCAGTGAGGTGTCTTCGAGATCTCGCCCTCTGAAGTGGTTTTGTTTGTCTGGTTTTTTTGGGTTCTTGGGGATTGGGGGCATATCCGTTGCTGCGGGTGATGTTTCTGGCGGTTTCGCTCTTACAGCGAGTCACCTTTTCCAGACGCCGAAAAGGTAACCCAAAAGGCTTGGCCCCGGCGTACGGCACTTCGCCTAGGCTCAGTGTTCCCTCGCTACGGTGTCCATCCGGGGGCATCGCCTACGGTTTGCTGCGCTGCACCTCCTCTCGATGTGTTTGGCTTCGCCAAACGGCGCTGCGCGCCTAACCCCCGGATGAACACCTCCGCTCGGCCTGCCGAAGGGGCTGAAGAGCAACAGCAAAGCCAAAGCAGATCAAAAGATCGCAGCCTTCGGCAGCTCCTACAGGGACTGGGTGCAGCGGCCAGAGCTTGATTGGCTGTAAGGCCGTCATCGCTGGCAAGCCAGCTCCCACAGGGGTGGAGTACAACCGGCAGAAACAGGTCGGATGTCAGGCCGTCATCGCGAGCAGGCTCACTCCTACAATGGGATCGTATGCAGTCTGCTAGAGACTGGTCGGCTATCAGGCCGCCATCGCTGCCACAAAAAACGAGTCCACCCCCAAACGCGGCGCATGCCGCCCCACTCAACACAATGAGCGTTAGCTCGAGTAAAGCTCTTGATCTAGAAGGCCCGTCGGCAGGCTGAGTGGAGGGATTGATCCGGGGGTGGGAGCGCAGCGACCGTTTGGCGCAGCCAAATGCATCGAGAGGAGGTGCAGCGCAGCAAACCGTAGGCGATGCCCCCGGATCAATCCCGGAGCGAAGGAACCCGAGCCCCAGCGAGGGCCGTACGTCAGGGTAAGCCTTTTGGGTTACCTTTTCGGCGTTTGGAAAAGGTGACCCGCCGTAAGGGCGGAACCCTGATCAGCAACACCCGCAGCAACGGATAAGCCCCCAAAACCCAGCCCCCCTCAAACCGCAGGAAAATGAATCCGAAACGCAGCCCCCCCATAGGCGAATCCCCCAACATCAACTTCGCGTTGTAACTCTCGATAATGTCCTTGACCACAGCCAACCCGATCCCCTGCCCCGGATGCTGCCGATCCAGCCGCTCCCCACGCTCCAGAATCCGCGCCCGCTGATCCGGCGGCACCCCCGGCCCATCATCCTCAACACACAACTCAATCCCGGCAAGGCTCTCACGCACACTGATCCGCACCTCACCCAGACATAGCCGATAAGCGTTCTCCAGCAAGTTACCCATCATCTCCAGCAACGCACCCTGCTCGATCGGCACGTAGCAATGCTCGGGCAGATCAAACGCCACGCGCACGCGTTTGTCGCGGTAGACCTTGTCCAGCGTGTCACAGAGGCTTTTCAGTACGGGTTGCAGGCGCACCTGATGACGCACCAGACCGCTTTTGCGCAAGCTCGCGCGTTGCAGTTGATAGCTGATCTGCTGGCTCATGCGCTCGATCTGACTTTGCAGCACCCAGGCCTGATCGCGATCTTCGGGGCGTTGAGCCATGTCCTCACTGACGCCTTGCAGCACCGCCAACGGGGTTTTCAGGCTGTGGGCGAGATCGTCGAGCGAGTCGCGATAACGACTGCGCTGCTGACGCTCACTGAGCAGCAAACGGTTGAGCGAGCCGGTCAGGCGCAACAGCTCACGCGGGTGTTGTTCGGTGAGACTTTCGCGGGTGCCGCCTTCGATTTCGTCGAGTTCCTGACTCAGTCGACGCAAGGCTTTGAGGCCCCAGGTCAGGCCGATCCATAGCAGCGCCAGCAAAACCAGCAAGGCCGCGCCGAAACCCAGGTAGAGATTCTCGCGCAGGCCTTCGAGGGTGCTTTCGTACTCGCGCACCGGTTGCAGGGCGACGATGCTGAAGGCCGCACTTTTACCGCCGAGCAGTTTGACTTCAACGTCATAGACGAAGAATTCCTGACCGTTGGCCTCGCGGATCCGCGCGAACTCGTTGCCAAGGCCGTCGTAGCGCGGCTTGTAATTGATCTGCTCTTCCTGGGTGGCTTTCGAACGCCAGACCAGATGCCCTTCGCGGTCGTAGATGTAACCAAGCAAGCGGAAGTCAGTGAGATTGAAGCGTTCATCCGGTAGCTGGTTGGGCATCACCAGTCGACCGTTTTCAATGCGCGCGGCAGAGATCAGCGTGGTGACGTCAGAGGCCAAACGCTGTTCGATCGAATCCTGCAACGCGAGGCTGAAAGCGCCCTGCATCGCCGGGAGCAAGGCGAGCATGAACAACACCGCCAACGTGGTGGCGGCGAGCATCAGCCGGACGCGAAGCGAACGAATCAAGTGCAGCGCTCATTGAACAGGTAGCCAAGGCCGCGCACGGTGTCGATCGGTTTGAAACCGGCAGGCCCTTCGAGTTTGCGGCGCAGGCGGCCGACCAACACTTCGATGACGTTCGGATCGCGCTCGTCGTCGTCCGGGTAGAGCTGCTCCATCAAACGATCCTTGGGCACCACTTGCTGGTGGTGACGCATGAGGTATTCGAGGATGCGGTATTCGTAAGCGGTCAGTGCCAGCGGTTGTTCGTCGAGGGTGGCCTGTTTGCGATTGAGGTCGAGCAGCAACGGGCCCGCGACGATAGTCGACTGGGTGAAACCGCTGGAGCGGCGCAGCAACGCATTCAGGCGCGCATCGAGTTCTTCGAACTGGAACGGTTTCACCACATAGTCGTCGGCGCCAGCCGCGAGGCCTTCAACCTTGTCCTGCCAGTTACCGCGCGCGGTGAGGATCAGGATCGGGAAGGTCTTGCCGCCGTTGCGCAACTCGCGGATCAGGTCGAGACCGCCCATGCCCGGCAGACCGAGATCGATCACCGCCAGATCAAAGTTGAACTGTCCGGTCTGATACAGCGCCTCTTCGGCATTGGCCACGGACTCGACCACGTGACCGCTCTCCGTGAGCCGGGTTTGCAGGTGATGACGCAACAGCGCTTCATCTTCGACGACCAACAGTTTCATAACACTCTCCCGGGTAAATCAGAATCTCCAAAAACACACCTGCAGCAGCAAAGCTTGCTCGCGAAAGCGGTGGATCAGTCAGTGGGATATCGACTGATCCGGCGCCTTCGCCAGCAAGCTCTGCTCCTACAATGATTTCGCTAAGGCGAACCGCTCCTTAGAAATTGTAGTTAGCCGACAGGTAAGTCTGCGCGCTGCTGTTCAAATCCAGCGAGCCTTGTTTGCTGCCGCCACTTTCTTTCATCTCGGTGCTGGCGTTGCTCATCAGGTAACGGTAACCGAGTTCCACCGAGGTGTTTTGCGAGACTTGCTGCAACACACCGAATTGACCACCGACCGCGTAACCGATGTCGCTGTCACGGCTGTAGCCTGGCGAGTCCTGGGTCAACTTGGTCAGACCGGCAGTCGCACCGCCGAACAGTTTGGTGCTGCCACCTACTGGATAGAACAGATCGTAGCTGCCCAGCAAGTTTTCCTGACGCAGTTTAATGCCATTGTGCGAACCGGACACGTTGTCGTAGGTGGCGTAGTAGCGACCTTGCGAGTTTTGCTGGCCGAGGCGCACACCGTAGGTGTTGTTGCCGTCAATCGCGCCAGTAGCGTTAGGGTGGTCGAGGTTGTCGTTCAGCGCGTTGGACTTTTTAACCTTGTCGCTGGTCTGGCCGAACGTCAGGCCGGCGAAGTTCGAAGTGGTGTCGGCGTGGGCCGCGATGCTGGAGCCCAACAGGGTAAAAGCCAGCAGCAGTTTGTTTAAACGAGTCATTGAGTTTCCTCTTTCACAGTGCTGTTTGGGTATGGCGCAAGGTTACTGACCCTCCCCTGTACCGCCCCTGAACACTCTCTGAACCTGACCTGAATCAAATGAACTAGGCTGTTTTGACCCTTTATTGTCAGGAGACCCCACCATGCGTTTGTTTCTCGCCCTCACCTTGCTGGCCGTCAGCGGCCTCACTCAAGCTGCGATCAAGACCCAGGAAATCCCGTACCAGAGCGCCGATGGCACGAAGCTGATCGGTTATTACGCCTATGACGACGCAATCAAGGGCAAGCGCCCGGGCATCGTCGTTGTGCATGAATGGTGGGGCCTGAACGATTACGCCAAGCGCCGTGCACGCGATCTCGCCGAACTCGGCTACAGCGCTCTGGCGATTGATATGTATGGCGAAGGCAAGAACACCGAGCACCCGAAAGATGCGATGGCGTTCATGCAAGCGGTGAACAAGGATGCCGACGCGGCCAGTAAACGCTTCGCGGCCGGGCTGGATCTGTTGAAGAAACAGCCGCAGACCGACGTGAATAAACTCGCGGCCATCGGTTATTGCTTTGGCGGTGGTGTGGTGCTGAATGCTGCGCGTCAGGGTGTGCCGCTGTTGGGCGTGGTGAGTTTCCATGGCGCGCTGGCGACCAACACGCCAGCCAAGCCTGGCAGTGTGAAGGCGAAAATCCTGGTCGAGCACGGTGCGCTGGACAGCATGGTGACGCCGGACAACGTCACCGCGTTCAAGAGTGAAATGGACAAAGCGGGTGCCGACTATAAGTTCGTCAGTCTGGATGGCGCCAAGCACGGCTTTACCAACCCGGACGCTGATCGCTTGAGCCATGGCGAACACGGTGGCCCGGACATCGGGTACAACAAGGCGGCGGATGAAAAGTCCTGGGCGGACATGAAAGCGTTCTTCGAGAAAATCTTCAGCTGATCAGAGACTGCATGACTTACCTGTGGCGAGGGAGCTTGCTCCCGCTCGACGGCGAAGCCGTCGCAAAACCGGCCGATCAGGTCTACCTGACAGACCTGAATCGCAGTTTTCGGGGCCGCTCCGCGCGCCAGCGGGAGCAAGCTCCCTCGCCACAAAAGCGGTATCTGCTCTACCCCTTCCCTGTGCTAACCGGCAAAATGCCCGCCATGAATCTCACCCCCGCCCTGCCCGCCTGCTGCACCGCGCTCGACAGCCATTGGCCGTTGCCGACGGTGTTGCCTGATACCGTGCTGTTCAGCACCCATTTCGATCCGTCCCGACTGCTCGGCGATGACTTTCAGCGCAGCGCCGTCGTTGCACCGCCAAGCATTCAGCGTTCAGTGGCCAAGCGTCAGGCAGAATTCCTCGCCGGGCGGATCTGCGCCCGCGCCGCGTTGCTGCAATTGGAAGGCTCGGACGTGGTGCCGGCGATTGGCGAAGATCGTGCGCCGGTATGGCCGGCGCATATCTGCGGTTCGATCACCCACAGCACCGGTCGGGCGGCGGCGATTGTTGCCAATAAGCAGCACTGGCGCGGCCTGGGTATGGATCTTGAGAACCTGCTCAACGCCGAACGTGCCGAGCGCCTGGCGGGGGAAATTCTTACACCGGCAGAAATGCAGCGCATGTCTGCGGGCTCGCGGGATCAACTGGCGTTGTGGGTCACGCTGACGTTTTCAGTGAAAGAGAGTTTGTTCAAGGCGCTGTACCCGATAGTGCAGAAGCGCTTTTATTTCGAGCATGCTGAAGTACTGGAGTGGACGGCGGCCGGAGAGGTGAGATTGCGCCTGTTGACGGACTTGTCTGCCGAATGGCGTAACGGCACAGAACTGGAGGCGCAGTTCGGGGTTCAGGACGGGCAGTTGTTGAGTCTGGTCAGCATCCACGCCTGAAATCATTCAGCGTCTGTTAAGACCGCTTCGCGAGCAGGCTCGCTCCCACATTGAAATACGTTCCCTTGTGGGAGCGAGCCTGCTCGCGAAGAGGCCAGCCCCGCCACCACATATCTCAACGGCGCTCCTGATTGCGCGGCCAGCTCAGACTGAAGCACGCCCCACCCAGGCTCTTGCTCTTGCCGATGATCGCCCGGCCGTCATGCCAATGGATGATCCGCCGCACAATCGACAACCCCAGGCCATGCCCGCCAGACGCCCGCGTACGACTGTCGTCCAGACGCAGAAACGGCGTAAAAATCCGCTCCCACGCCACTTCCGGCACACCCGGCCCGTCATCCTCGACGTCGACCCGACAGCGCAATTGGCCGACCTGATAACTCACCGTCACTTTCGAATGCGCATGGCGCATCGCGTTGCCCACCAGGTTCTGCAGCGCGCGGTGCAGATATCGCGGCTCGGCTTCGACCCAGGCATCGTCGTTATCGGCGGCGGACAAACACAGCCCTCGCTGCACGGTGACCTCGGCGCGCAACGGCGCCAGCTCCTCGATCACTTGATTGACCAGTGCATCAAGGTCGATGCGCTGGAACGTCAGCGCTGGCGAACCCTGTTCCAGCCGCGCATAAGTAAGCATTTCATCGACCAGCTTATCGAGGTCCTCGATGTCGTGATCCATGCCTTCACGGTACTTTTCCAGCGCTTGCGGGGTGGTCGCCGAGCCGATCATCTCCAGGCCGAAACGCAGACGCGCCACTGGCGTACGCAGTTCATGGGACACCGCCCGCACCAGTTCACGCTGGATCGCAAGCAACTGCTGCAAGTGCTCGGCCATGCCATTGAACGCCGACGCCAGGCGCCCGACCGAGTCGGCACCGCGCGCCGGCACGCGGGTTTCCAGGCTACCCTTGGCGATTCGTGTGGCCGCCGCTTCAAGACCGCGCAACCGCCGTTCGAGCTGACGCACCAGCAAATAAACGATGAGGCCGATCAAGCTCAGCCCCAGCGCGGCGATCAACACCAGCCACTCCGGCGGATACGGATTCATCTGATACAGCGGCCCGATTTCCAGGACCCACGGCGTACCGACCATGCCGGCAAACACCCGGATCGAATCACCGCCCTTGCCCAGCGCCATTACCGTATCGCCCTCGGACACGCGACGACTTTGATCTTCATCCATATCGGCGTCATTCACCGTGACCAGTCGCAGGTCGAAACCGAAGCCTTTGTCTTCCTTTAATTGCGCCAAGCGCTTGGGCTGCTCGCCAACCGGCACGCGCACCAGTTCGTCGGCCAACAGGTAAATCGTCGCACGGGCCAGTTGTTCACTGATCTGCTGCACCTCGCCGGTCAGCACCAGTTGCTCTTTGTCACTGACCAATCGATAAACCTTTGCCGCATGCGGCCCGGTCTGCTCGACCAGCGCCTGGCCGCGCTGCACACGGGTGCGCTGAGTCAGATCGAGATTGGTTTCGTTGAATTTGTTCAGCGCCAACGGGATCCCCAACAGACGCTCCCACACCAGCAACGCGCGATGACGTTCAGTGTCGTTCATCGGTTGCAGATTGTCGGCCATCAGCGAGAACGTGCCATGGGCCAGACGCTCGCGGTATTGCTCGCTGCGGACTTGGTTGAGCAGGTTCAGCGCCAGCACGCCGAGCACCGCCACCAGAATCAGCGCTGCGCACATGCCGCCGTAGATGCGCAGAAAGATCGAGTTCACAGCGCCAGGTCTGCGCAGGCTTCCGGCACGAACAGATAACCTTTGCTGCGGATAGTCTTGATCAGGCGCGGATGGTCGGGGTCGTCGCCAATTTTCGGGCGGATGCGCGAGATGCGTACGTCGATGGAGCGATCCTGACCGTCGTAGCCGATGCCGCGCAGTGCGGTGAAGATTTCCTCGCGGGACAAAATGCGCCCGGCGTTGGCAACCAGCAGCCAGAGCAGATCGAATTCGGCACTGGTCAGTTCGATGCTGTTGTCGCTCAGCCAGGCTTCGCGCAAAGCGTTGTCGACCAGCAGCGGGCCGAATTGCAGACGACGGGATTTTTCCACGACCGGCTCGGCTGTGTCACTGCGTCGCAGCAACGCTTGAATTCGCGCCAGCAACAGTCGTGGGCGCACCGGTTTGCAGACGTAATCGTCGGCACCAAGGTCGAGGCCCTGAATCTGGTCGGCATCATCCGTGCGCGCGGTGAGCATCAGAATCGGCCCGTCGTAGTGGTCGCGCACCTTGCGGCAGATGCTCAGGCCATCTTCGCCGGGCAACATTAGATCGAGGATCACCAGATCCGGCTGCTCCTTGATGATCCGCGCCGCCGCCAGCGCACCGTTGCCTTCGATTTCCACACGCAGTCCATTGGCTTGCAGGTAGTCGCGCGTGAGTTCGGCCAGTCGCTGGTCATCCTCGACGATCAATACCTGCCAGGCTTGTTGCTCCACCGGTGACCTCTGCTTTCTATTTTTTATTGATAAAGGAGACGATTGCCCGCCAGACACGGTATGCCTCCCGTCTTTTTGTCATGTTTCGGGAGGATAAAAATGCGTTCACATGGCCCGATTGTATAAACGGCGTACAGCCAGAACACAAGTCGGTAAATGCGTTCGGACAAGGCGCTTTTTTGTGATAGGGTTCGCGCCCTTAAAAATCCGCTGAAGCGTTTTTCCAGGCGAAAAAACAGTGACAAACGGTCTAGCTCAGCAGGTCCGCGGCCTACACGGGAATTCCCTGTTTCACCCACAATTTACGCACAGGGTTATCCACAGGCTGTCCGTTGCAATTCGCCCCCAAAACGCATTATCTTGTAGCCCGCGCTCTAAAAAACCCTACATGTAGGGTTTTGTGCAAAAAACCAAACACAAACCGGACAGTGAATTCAAGGCTTTTAATTGCCATTGTCGGGTTGAACCAAACGTATTTTCACAAGCCCAAACCGCGCCTGCGGATGGCTACCGTTTTTCCGTCGTACGCGACGATAACGGTACGGGTGTTGCAGTCCGAAACTGCTCCCCGAAAGGAATGCGGTTTCACGCGTATCGCGTGCACCGAAGACTTCGGCATGGAAGCGGCGCCCACAAGGCCCCTTCCTGAACTGTCCCGAAGTCGTTATACCCGGCGCGTGCCGGTTGTAGTGCTTCAGGACGGAACGGTGGGCACCGTGATGGTGCCCAAACAAACATAGAGAACGTGGAGACACCCATGCAAACCGACACAACTCGCGAGAACCCGCAGGGCACCTTGCCGCAGGCCGCCGATTCGAATTCGGATCTGGCAGCCACCGCGCCTGGTCAACTGCGCGTGATCAAGCGCAATGGCACTGTCGTTCCTTACACCGATGACAAGATCACCGTCGCTATCACCAAAGCGTTTCTCGCAGTTGAGGGCGGCACCGCTGCCGCTTCGTCGCGAATCCACGACACCGTTGCGCGCCTGACCGAACAAGTCACCGCGACCTTCAAGCGTCGCATGCCTTCGGGCGGCACCATCCACATCGAAGAAATCCAGGACCAGGTCGAACTGGCCCTGATGCGTGCCGGCGAGCAGAAAGTCGCTCGCGACTACGTGATCTATCGCGACGGTCGTTCGAAAGAACGCGCCGCTCACGCCCCGGCTGCCGAAGCGGTCAACGCTCACCCGTCGATCCGTATCACTCGTGCCGACGGTAGCCTGGCGCCGCTGGACATGGGCCGCCTGAACACCATCGTTACCGAAGCCTGCGAAGGTCTGGAAGAAGTCGACGGCGACCTGATCCAGCGCGAAACCCTGAAGAACCTGTACGACGGCGTGGCCCTGACCGACGTCAACACCGCGCTGGTGATGACCGCGCGCACTCTGGTTGAGCGTGAGCCGAACTACTCGTTCGTCACCGCCCGCCTGCTGATGGACACCCTGCGTGCCGAAGGCCTGGGCTTCCTTGGCGTGGCCGAGAGCGCCACTCACCACGAAATGGTCGACATGTACGCCAAGGCACTGCCGGCCTACATCGCCAAAGGTATCGAGTTCGAACTGCTGAACCCTGTGCTGGCCACCTTCGACCTGGAAAAACTGGGCAAGGCGATCAACCACGAGCGCGATCAGCAATTCACCTACCTGGGCCTGCAGACCCTGTACGACCGTTACTTCATCCACAAGGATGGTATTCGTTTCGAACTGCCGCAGATCTTCTTCATGCGCGTGGCCATGGGCCTGGCAATCGAAGAGAAGAACAAAGAAGATCGTGCGATCGAGTTCTACAACCTGCTGTCGTCCTTCGACTACATGTCGTCGACGCCGACCCTGTTCAACGCCGGTACCCTGCGTCCACAGCTGTCGAGCTGCTACCTGACCACCGTGCCGGATGACCTGTCGGGCATCTATCACGCGATCCACGACAACGCCATGTTGTCGAAATTCGCTGGTGGCCTGGGCAACGACTGGACGCCGGTGCGTGCACTGGGTTCGTACATCAAAGGCACCAACGGCAAGTCGCAAGGCGTGGTTCCGTTCCTCAAAGTAGTGAACGACACCGCTGTAGCCGTTAACCAGGGTGGCAAGCGCAAAGGCGCTGTCTGTGCCTACCTGGAAACCTGGCACATGGACATCGAAGAGTTCATCGAACTGCGCAAGAACACCGGTGATGATCGTCGTCGTACCCACGACATGAACACTGCCAACTGGATCCCTGACCTGTTCATGAAGCGTGTCTTCGATGACGGCAAATGGACCCTGTTCTCGCCATCCGAAGTACCGGACCTGCACGACCTGACCGGTAAAGCCTTCGAAGAGCGCTACGAGTACTACGAAGCCCTGTCCGAGTACCCGGGCAAGATCAAGCTGTTCAAGACCATCCAGGCCAAAGACCTGTGGCGCAAAATGCTTTCCATGCTGTTTGAAACCGGCCACCCATGGCTGACCTTCAAAGATCCGTGCAACCTGCGTAGCCCGCAGCAGCACGTCGGCGTGGTTCACAGCTCGAACCTGTGCACCGAGATCACCTTGAACACCAACAAGGACGAGATCGCCGTTTGCAACCTGGGCTCGATCAACCTGCCGAACCACATCGTCAACGGCAAGCTGGACACCGCCAAGCTGGAACGCACCGTGAACACCGCCGTTCGCATGCTCGATAACGTTATCGACATCAACTACTACTCGGTGCCACAAGCGAAGAATTCCAACTTCAAGCACCGTCCGGTCGGTCTGGGCATCATGGGCTTCCAGGACGCTTTGTACCTGCAGCACATCCCTTACGGTTCCGACGCTGCCGTCGAGTTCGCCGACAAGTCGATGGAAGCGGTCAGCTACTACGCGATCCAGGCCTCCTGCGACCTGGCCGACGAGCGCGGCGCGTACGAGACGTTCCAGGGTTCGCTGTGGTCCAAAGGCATCCTGCCACTGGATTCGCAACAGATCCTGATCGAGCAACGTGGCCAGAAGTACATCGACGTTGACCTGAACGAATCCCTGGACTGGGCACCGGTTCGCGCCCGTGTACAGAAAGGCATTCGTAACTCCAACATCATGGCCATCGCACCGACCGCGACCATCGCCAACATCACTGGCGTATCGCAGTCGATCGAACCGACCTACCAGAACCTGTATGTGAAATCGAACCTGTCGGGCGAATTCACCGTGATCAACCCGTACCTGGTTCGCGACCTCAAGGCTCGCGGTCTGTGGGACTCGGTCATGATCAACGACCTGAAGTACTACGACGGTTCGGTTCAGCAGATCGAGCGCATCCCGCAAGAACTCAAAGAGCTCTACGCGACTGCCTTCGAAGTGGACACCAAGTGGATCGTTGACGCGGCCAGCCGTCGTCAGAAGTGGATCGACCAGGCCCAGTCGCTGAACCTGTACATCGCCGGTGCATCGGGCAAGAAGCTCGACGTGACCTACCGCATGGCTTGGTACCGTGGTCTGAAAACCACTTACTACCTCCGTGCCCTGGCCGCGACCAGCACCGAGAAGTCGACCATCAACACCGGCAAGCTGAACGCTGTATCCAGCGGCGGCAACCACGGCGACGATTCGGTATTGGCTGCTCCAGCCGGTCCGGCACCAGTGCCAAAGGCTTGCGCGATCGACGAGCCGGATTGCGAAGCTTGCCAATAAGCTGAGCTGAGTCAGGCGTTGCAAGACGCTTGATGCTTTCCAGGCAAAAGAAACCCCCGACAGACTTGTGGTTTGTCGGGGGTTTTCTTTGGCCTGAGAAAAACCACAGACTTAAAAAACGGCGAAGCCCTGATTACGGGCCCCGCCGTTTTAATGTTGCAACCTGCGTCAGCCCATCAAGGACTCGGTCATTGCCTGCCCTACCACCGGAATGGTGAAGGAATCGCCGTTGTTGGTGTAGAAGGTTTCAATGGTGTTGGCGCCCTTGTTCCAATCCTTCAGGAACAGACCGGAGTCCAGGTTGCCATTCTGCACGTCTGCAGCATTGAAGATGTAGACGCCTTGGTCGTTTGTCATGATGCGGACATCATTGAAACTCTGGATGTTTTTCAGGGTGACGATATCGATGCCTGTGGTGCCGTCATCGGAAATCGCAACCATGGTTTTGGAAGACACGAAATAGGCATCGCTGCCCTCGCCACCATAAGCGTCACCGGAAGCATTCAGGTACAGCTTGTCCGCACCCGCCCCGCCATGCAGTTCATAGCCATGACCTGAGCCCGTCAACGTATCGTTACCGTCGCCCCCGTTGGCAATGCCTGAAAAGACCGTGATGTTGTCATTACCGGCTTCACCATAGAAGACCGACCCCACGTCGCGCACATATCCCATGATGTAATCATCGCCGTTGCCGCCATAAATGGTGTCGGCCTGGTTTTCCGTCGAGACAGATACGGCCAGAGCGCTGATATCCGTGAAGCCATGACCGTACAGAGTGTCGTTGCCATCACCGCCATACAGGATGTCGTTACCGTCTCCCCTTCCAACAGGTTGGCGTAGGCGTTACCGGTCAAGGTGTCATTGAACGCCGAACCGATCAGGTTATCGATATTGATGAGCACATCACCTTGGGCATCGCCGCCGGCGACGGAACCTGTCAAAAGATTGATCTGCACTGCATCGGAACTATTGAAGTACCAGGCGCCATCACCTCGACCCACACCGGTCAAGGTATCCGCACCGCCGCCGCCAATGAAGCTCTCGGCAGTTCTGGCACTGCCGGTAAAAGTGTCGGCATAACTTGTGCCCTGGAACGCCTCGATCGAGGTGTAGACGTCGCCCGCAGCAATACCGGTAAGCACTGTTGGACTCAAGTCCAGCGTGACCCCGGATGTCTCACTCGCAAAGCTGAGGATGTCGATGCCGCCACTCCCGTCGAAATTATCTGCACCCAGCCCACCGACGAAGATATCGCCGGAATTCGATCCCCGAATTTGCTCGATACCGACATACGTATCACCCAAGGCGATGCCGGAATTCACGCCAGTCTTGGCGTTGATCGTCACACCGATTGGGCTGTCGATATAGCTGGCGACGTCAAAACCATTGCCACCAATAAATTGGTCAGCACCCGCACCACCCGACAGCGTGTCGTTGTTGGCACCGCCAGTGATGATGTTGTCCAGGCCGTTGCCGAAACCGGTGAAAACGCTGTTGCCAACGTAAGTCAGGCGTTCGACATTGTCGGCCAGACGCAAATTAGTAAGCACGGTGCGTACTTCGTCATCGCCACCGCCAGCGGTTTCGATCACGTTGACTGCGTTACCGTTGACGAAATACACGTCGTTACCGGTGCCGCCGATCAGTTTGCTGCCCGCAAGGTTCGCGGTCAGCGAGTCATCGAAGGACGAGCCGATCACGGTTTCGATGTTGTACAGCCGATCGCCCTGCGCATCACCGCCAACACCGGCCAGACCACCGACCAGACTGACTGTCACACCGCTCGCCGAACCTGAGTAATCAACGGTGTCGTTGTTGCCCATCGAGCCATCGAACGTGTCGGCGGCGGCGCCACTGATAAAAATGTCGTCAGAGTTCGAACCTTGAATCACTTCAATGCCGACATACGTATCACCCTCGGCAATGCCGGTGTGGACGCCGGTTTTGGTGTTGATGGTGATCGAGCCAGGGCTGTCGATGTAGCTCACGGTATCGGAGCCAGCTCCGCCGATGAACTGGTCAGCACCCGCACCACCCGACAGCGTGTCGTTGTTGGCACCGCCAGTGATGACGTTGTCCAGGCCGTTGCCGAAACCGGTGAAAACGCTGTTGCCAACGTAAGTCAGGCGTTCGACATTGTCGGCCAGACGCAAATTAGTAAGCACGGTGCGTACTTCGTCATCGCCACCGCCAGCGGTTTCGATCACGTTGACTGCGTTACCGTTGACGAAATACACGTCGTTACCGGTGCCGCCGATCAGTTTGCTGCCCGCAAGGTTCGCGGTCAGCGAGTCATCGAAGGACGAGCCGATCACGGTTTCGATGTTGTACAGCCGATCGCCCTGCGCATCACCGCCAACACCGGCCAGACCACCGACCAGACTGACTGTCACACCGCTCGCTGAACCTGAGTAATCAACGGTGTCGTTGTTGCCCATCGAGCCATCGAACGTGTCGGCGGCTGCGCCACTGATGAAAATGTCGTCAGAGTTCGAACCTTGAATCACTTCAATGCCGACATACGTATCACCCTCGGCAATGCCGGTGTGGACGCCGGTTTTGGTGTTGATGGTGATCGAGCCAGGGCTGTCGATGTAGCTCACGGTATCGGAGCCAGCTCCGCCGATGAACTGGTCAGCGCCTGCGCCGCCCGACAGCGTGTCGTTGTTGGCACCGCCAGTGATGACGTTGTCCAGGCCGTTGCCGAAACCGGTGAAAACGCTGTTGCCAACGTAAGTCAGGCGTTCGACATTGTCGGCCAGACGCAAATTAGTAAGCACGGTGCGTACTTCGTCATCGCCACCGCCAGCGGTTTCGATCACGTTGACTGCGTTACCGTTGACGAAATACACGTCGTTACCGGTGCCGCCGATCAGTTTGCTGCCCGCAAGGTTCGCGGTCAGCGAGTCATCGAAGGACGAGCCGATCACGGTTTCGATGTTGTACAGCCGATCGCCCTGCGCATCACCGCCAACACCGGCCAGACCACCGACCAGACTGACTGTCACACCGCTCGCCGAACCTGAGTAATCAACGGTGTCGTTGTTGCCCATCGAGCCATCGAACGTGTCGGCGGCGGCGCCACTGATGAAAATGTCGTCAGAGTTCGAACCTTGAATCACTTCAATGCCGACATACGTATCACCCTCGGCAATGCCGGTGTGGACGCCGGTTTTGGTGTTGATGGTGATCGAGCCAAGGCTGTCGATGTAGCTCACGGTATCGGAGCCAGCTCCGCCGATGAACTGGTCAGCGCCTGCGCCGCCCGACAGCGTGTCGTTGTTGGCACCGCCAGTGATGATGTTGTCCAGACCGTTGCCGAAACCGGTGAAAACGCTGTTGCCAACGTAAGTCAGGCGTTCGACATTGTCGGCCAGACGCAAATTAGTAAGCACGGTGCGTACTTCGTCATCGCCACCGCCAGCGGTTTCGATCACGTTGACTGCGTTACCGTTGACGAAATACACGTCGTTACCGGTGCCGCCGATCAGTTTGCTGCCCGCAAGGTTCGCGGTCAGCGAGTCATCGAAGGACGAGCCGATCACGGTTTCGATGTTGTACAGCCGATCGCCCTGCGCATCACCGCCAACACCGGCCAGACCACCGACCAGACTGACTGTCACACCGCTCGCCGAACCTGAGTAATCAACGGTGTCGTTGTTGCCCATCGAGCCATCGAACGTGTCGGCGGCTGCGCCACTGATGAAAATGTCGTCAGAGTTCGAACCTTGAATCACTTCAATGCCGACATACGTATCACCCTCGGCAATGCCGGTGTGGACGCCGGTTTTGGTGTTGATGGTGATCGAGCCAAGGCTGTCGATGTAGCTCACGGTATCGGAGCCAGCTCCGCCGATGAACTGGTCAGCGCCTGCGCCGCCCGACAGCGTGTCGTTGTTGGCACCGCCAGTGATGACGTTGTCCAGACCGTTGCCGAAACCGGTGAAAACGCTGTTGCCAACGTAAGTCAGGCGTTCGACGTTGTCGGCCAGACGCAAATTAGTAAGCACGGTGCGTACTTCGTCATCGCCACCGCCAGCGGTTTCGATCACATTGACTGCGTTACCGTTGACGAAATACACGTCGTTGCCGGTGCCGCCGATCAGGTTGGTGCCTGCCGCATTAGCGGTCAGAGAGTCATTAAAGGCAGACCCGATAACGCTTTCAATCGAGGTTAAGGTATCGCCCTGAGCATCTCCGCCAACGCCTGTTCCAGCGGTCAGATTGACGGTTACTCCTGCCGTCGAACTGGCGTAGGACGCGGTATCGATACCGTTCCCGCCATTCAAGACATCAGCACCTGCTCCGCCATCCAGCAGGTCATTGCCCTCACCACCACTCAGCGAGTCATTTCCTGCAAACCCATACAACTCATCCGCACTAGACGTGCCTACCAGTGTGTCCGTACCCGACGTTCCGTTTATAACTGCCATTGTTTCTTCCTTGCCTTTTTGATAAATCGATAGTCAACGCAATACTTCAGAATCGCCTCGATAAGGCCGAGTACTTTTGAGCGTGGTCATTAATGAGACGTTTAACCGCCTTGCAACCAGAGGTCTCCATGACCTGCAGAAGTTTGACGCGCCCCCTCTTCTGCTCGGGGCATCTGCAATTACTGCACCACAGCTACCGACGAACGGTAGGTATCTGTGAAAAGCCTGACCCCGGGCAAAAAAACCGACGCCCTGGGGCGTCGGTTTTCAGTACAGCTATCAGATCACATCAGGTCATCTGAATGATGGTCTGCATGATGGTGCTCTGAGTCGAAATAGTCTTCGCGTTCGCCTGATAGTTGCTCTGGCCTTTGATCAGATCCACCAGCTCGTTGGTCAGGTTAACGTTCGACTCTTCCAGCGAGTTGGAAGCGATCGAACCCAAGGTACCGGTTTCCGGTGCATCGTAGCCAGGGATACCCGAAGCGAACGTCTCTTTCCAGCTGGTGCCACCGATTGCTTGCAGGCCTTGTTCGTTGGTGAAGCTGGCCAGTGCAACCTGGCCGATGGCCTTGCTCTGGTTGTTGCTGAAGTTGGCGAACAGCGTACCGGTGCCGTCGATGGTCAGGTTGGTGATCTGGCCAGTGGCGTAACCATCCTGAGTCGGGATCGAACGCGCGGTGTCAGCGTTGTACTGAGTGGTCTTGGCCATGGAGATGGTCACACCAGCCGTGTTGGCCGCTGCGCCGTTAGGCGTGAATTTGCCGTTGGTCACGGTGCCTGGCTTCCAGCCGGTCAGCGTCAAGTCGCTGCTGAGGATCGGCTTGAGGGGGTCCAGCGGGTTTGGCGTGCTGACCTGAGTCAAATTGCCAGAGCTGTCAAATGTCAGTGTCGAAGCAACCGGAGGAGTAGCAGGATCGCTTGGATCGCTACCGGTAGCGTCCGGATTGCGCCCATCTACCAGGGTGTAAACCTTCCAGGTATTGTCATCAGTCTTCACAAAGTACTGATCCATGACGTGCGAGTTGCCCTGAGTGTCATAGATCGGGGTACTGAACGACTTGGTGTACGTCGCCAGCTTGGTCGGATCGAACACAACAGCGTTGGTGCCCGTATCGAAGATTTTTGTTGCCGAGGAGTTCAAGTTGATACTCGAAGTCACCAGCGAAGTCGACTTAGGCGCCAGGTTCGAAGTATCGATTTTCAGGTCAGTCAACACGCCATTGATGATCTTGCCGTTGGCATCCACACCGTAGCCTTGCAGGCGCGAGGTGTAATCGGTGTTGGTGATGAAGCCCTGATCGTCAACCTTGAACGTACCGGCACGGGTGTAGGACACCGAGCCGTTGTTGCTCATGGTGAAGAAACCCGAACCGTTGATGCCCATGTCCAACACGTTACCGGTGTTGTTGATGTCACCCTGGGTGAACTGCTGGGAAACGTTGGCAAGGCGCACACCGTTGCCGATCACTTTGCTGCCGCTACCCAGACGAGTGGCCGAGTACACGTCTTCGAATTCTGCGCGGGACGATTTGAAACCGGCGGTTGCGACGTTGGCGATGTTGTTGCCGGTCACGTCCAGTTGTTTGTTGGCTGCATAGAGACCGCTAAGGCCGATATTGAAAGACATATTCCACTCCTTTGTGCCGGTTAGTCGGCTCTATATACCAATGGTTTGTACTTTGGACAGGGCAACGGTGCCCTTGCCGGACAGGTTGAGCATCAGCTCGCCGCCGGTCTGGCTGATCGTCACGCTGGTGACGGTGGCCGGCAGGTAGGTCGCCATATCGGTCGAGGTACCATTGATCGATGCGTTGGCCTTAACGGTATAAGTACCGGTCTTGACCACATTGCCGTCCTTGTCCTTGCCGTCCCAGGTGAAGCTCGCGCTGCCTGCGGCACGACTGCCCAGATCGATGGTGCGAACCACCGTGCCGCTGCTGTCGGTAATGCTGACGGTACCGCCGGCAATCGACGATGGAACGGTGACCGAACCGGTCATTCCTTTGCTCGGATCGTCGAGCTGAACCGAGTTGGTCTGCACAATCACGTTGCGACCGACCAGCGACGATGCCTGCAACGCTTGCGACGAGTTGTAGTTGCCGGCCAGCGAGCTGACAGTGCTGTTAAGCGTGGTGATGCCTTCCAGGCTGCTGAACTGCGCCAACTGCGCCACGAATGCGCTGTTGTCTTGCGGATCGAGCGGGTTCTGGTTTTTCAGCTGGGTAACCAGCAGTTGCAGGAACGCGTCCTTGCCCAGAGCCTGGCCGCCGGTGGAGCTGTTAGTGGCCGAAGCAATGCCATCGGCTGTCGAACTGGTCTTTTTCGACGAGTTCGCCAGGATGTCATTCATGCTCAGGGAGCTGGTGGTATCGGAAACACTCATGGCAATCGCCCCTTATTACTGACCGAGGGTCAGTACCTTCTGCATCATGGTTTTCGCGGTGTTCATCATTTCGGCGTTGGTCTGGAACGAACGGCTCGCGGAAATCATGTCAGCCATTTCTTCCACCACGTTGACGTTCGGGTAGTAGACGTAGCCTTTGGCATCGGCCGCCGGATGGTTCGGTTCGTAACGCGCTTCGAGGTTGCTCTGGTCTTCGACCACACCGAGCACCTGCACGCCTTGACCGGCGGCATCCTGGCTCTGGAACAGCGAGTTGCTGCCGCTGTTCTGGCCGCCCTGGAACATGGTGGCGAACACCGGGTGACGGGCGCGATAGGTCTGGTCGATGCTCGACGAGACGGTTTCGGCGTTGGCGATGTTCGAGGCCACGGTGTTCAGACGCGTGGTCTGTGCGCTCATGCCGCTGCCGGCAATGTTGAAAACGCTGGACAGGGACATGGATTACTCTCCGCGCAGGGCTGACACCAGCCCTTTGAATTTGCTGTTGAGCAGAGTGAAGCTGGCCTGGAAACCGACCGCGTTTTCCGCGTAATTCGATTGCTCAAGCTGGGCGTCCACGGTGTTCTGGTCAATCGACGGTTGCATCGGCGTGCGATACAGCAGCGATTCGTCGCCATTGCCCAGACCTTCTGCCTCGATGTGACGGCTATTGGTCATGTTCAAGGCGATAGTGCCGTTGGCGTTCTTCTGGGTCTGTGCTTCAAGCACTTTGGAGAAGTCCAGATCCCGAGCCTTGTAGTTCGGGGTATCGGCGTTGGCGATGTTGTTCGCCAGGACTTCGGCACGCTGGGCGCGAAAGCCAAGAGCCTTTTCGTGAATGCCGAGCGCTTTATCGAAGCTGATGCTCATGTCGGGAACCTTCGGGTGACCGGTTTTTCGTAACTGAGCTTTAGCAAGCCGCGTGCCAATGCGAGAAACACCCGGAAACCGGGGCTTTGCCGGGAGTCGGCAAAGCGGCAATGCCAGAAAAGCGGCAACTGGTTTCCGCCGAATGCCGCTTTTCTGCCGCTTGCCGTCCATCTCATACACACCACGGTCCCCTGTAGGAGTGAGCCTGCTCGCGATAGCGGTAGCACGTCCAACATCATCGGTGCCTGACAGGCCGCCTTCGCGAGCAGGCTCGCTCCCACAGGGGGATTTGTGCTGTTCGTGGGAAATTGTTCAGGCATAAAAAAACGGCAGACCTTTGCGGGCCTGCCGTTTTTTGTGTTGCCGATGCAATCATTTCGCCTGGTAGATGATCCCCGGGCTGCACTGAACCATCTGGTAATGATCCGGCAAACCGTTCAACGCTTCGGAAGCGCCAAGGAACAGATAACCGCCCGGCTTCAATGTACTGTGAATGCGCAACAGGATGTCTTTCTTCACTTCAGCAGAGAAGTAGATCAACACGTTGCGGCAGAACACGATGTCGAACTTGCCCAGGGCGGCGTAGCTGTCGAGCAAGTTGAACGAGCGGAACTCCACTCGGTTCTTGATCGGCGCCTTGATCACCCAACGCCCCGGTCCTTTCGGGTCGAAGTAACGCTGCAGGCGTTCCGGCGACAAACCGCGACCGATCGCCAGGCTGTCGTACTCGCCAGTCTTGCAGTTGGTCAGCATCAGGCCGGACAGATCAGTGGCAACGATCTGTACACCCATCTTCAACTGGCCCAGGTTGCTGCGTTCGAACTCGTCGATCGACATCGACAGCGAGTACGGCTCCTGACCCGACGAACAAGCCGCCGACCAGATCCGCAGACGCTGGTTCGGCGCAGCCTTGATCGCTTCAGGCAATACCTTGTTCTTCAAGACTTCAAACGGATAGGTGTCACGAAACCACAGGGTTTCGTTGGTCGTCATGGCATCGACCACCTGCTCGCGCAAACCACTGCGCGGCTGGGTCTGGATGCGCTGAACCAGCTCACCCAGGGACTTGATGCCTTGCTGCTCCATCAGTTTGTTGAGACGGCTCGAGACCAGGTACTGCTTGTTTTCACCGAGCAAAATGCCACAGGCTTTTTCCAGGAAGACCCGGAACTGTTCGAAATCCAAATTACCCGTAGACAATGATGCCGCCTCTTAAATCGTGTTGACCGCCAGGGGCAAAAGGCCCCTAGCTGATATCTGCTGCTTTGATCCGGTCGACTACCCGGGATGCCAGGTCATCAGGGCGGAATTTGGCCAGGAAGTCATCGGCACCGACTTTCTTGACCATCGCCTGATTGAATACCCCGGACAACGAAGTATGCAGGATGATATGAAGCTTTTGCATGCGCGGGTCGCCGCGGATCTCCGCCGTCAGGGTGTACCCGTCCATCTCCGGCATCTCGATGTCGGAGATCATCATCAGGAACTCTTCTTCCGGCTTCTTGCCTTCATCGACCAGCTTGCGCAGGTAATCCAGCGCCTGCTTGCCGTCGTTCAACGCCACGACTTCGACGCCGATCGTTTGCAGACAGCGCGTAACCTGTTTGCGTGCCACCGACGAGTCATCGACCGTCAGCACTCGCAGCGACAACGCTTTGGTCTGGGTCTCGACATCGACCACGCCCACCGAAATCGCTTCCGGCGTCGGCGCAACTTCCGCCAGCACCTTCTCGACGTCGATGATTTCGACTAACTGATTGTCCACCCGAGTCACAGCGGTCAGATAATGATCGCGCCCCGTGCCCTTGGGCGGCGGATGAATCTCTTCCCAGTTCATGTTGACGATGCGCTCCACCGAGCGGACCAGGAAACCCTGGGTCTTGGTGTTGTACTCCGTGATGATCACGAACGGATTGTTCTTGTCTTTCAACGCTCCGGAACCGGTCGCCATTGCCAGATCAAGGATCGGAATGGTCGCCCCCCGAATATTCGCCACCCCGCACACGACAGGACTGGACTTGGGCATCAACGTCAGCGACGGGCATTGCAGCACTTCCCGTACTTTGAACACGTTGATTCCATAGAGCTGCTGACCGTCGAGACGGAACAACAACAGCTCCAGGCGATTCTGCCCCACCAGTTGCGTGCGCTGGTTCACCGAATCCATTACACCAGCCATGCCCAGACTCCTACATCAACGCCAAGTGTTGTTGCGACGCACATTCATTGCTAAACGGCACGGCGCTTGCTTTTTAACTCGTATGAACGCTCAAACGACATTTTTCCGACGCCTGACATCACCCCTCCGCAGAGGGCTTTGTGTGGCGTCCGCCATTTGCTGCTTTTTCGCTGGCAGCCCTGCCATTGCTGATGCGGTTACCTTGCCTGACATGCTTATCGGCGTCACTCAGGGCTTTCTTGAGTTCACCGTAGAAGACTATCTGGCTACCAGTCAAACGGAAGGCCGCTACGAAATCGAAGTCAAACAGCTCGATCCACGTATGCGCATGCCTATGTGCGACAAGGAATTGACAGCCTCTTTGGAGAGTCCGGCACGTCCTTTGGGCCGCGTAACGGTGAAGGTTCGCTGTGAGGGAACCTCGCCCTGGACCGTGTTCGTGCCCGCTCAAGTCCGCCTGTTTCGCGAGATTGTCACCACCACCCGGCCCCTCAAGCGCGCCGGAATTATCGAGCCGCAGGACGTGACCTTGCGTGAACGCGACGTCAGCCTGATCAATCAAGGCTTTCTGACCTCGGTGGACGAAGCCATCGGGCAAAAATTAACCCGACCAACGGTCGCCGATCAGGTGATTACTCTGGTCCATCTGGAACAGGCAGAAGTCATTCGTAAAGGCGATCAAGTGGTCATCACCGCCCGCAGCGGCACGCTTGCCGTGCGGATGCCGGGCGAAGCGCTGTCCAACGGCGGCTTGAAAGAACAGATCCGGGTGAAAAACCTCAATTCGCAACGGGTCATCAAGGCGCAAGTCACCGCGCCCGGCCAAGTGGAAGTGGCGATGTAGAAAACTGGCGCTGATCCCGGCTGTTCCCTAAACTGTGCCGCAGCAGGACACGCGCCGGCGCATGCAAGGCTCATTGGTAAATGCGCCTAAAGTTTTCCAGGGGATGGCCGAAAACATGGCAAGCGTCCAAATTCCCAGAGGTTTTTATCATGGTCATCGATTTCAGCCGTTTGAACAGTTCCTCGTCACTTACAGGCAGTACACGTACCAGCGCGCCTAAGGAAACCGCCGAAAACGGCACTTCCGCACCGCTGAATACCCAGGCCGAACCGGCCAGTACCGCAAAAAGCGGGGAATCGGTACACCTCAGCAATGAGGCTCAACAGTTGCAGAAGGTCACTGACAAGCTGCGCGATCAGCCTGCTGTCGACAAAGCCCGTGTGGCCGAGTTGAAAGCCGCGATTGCCGATGGCAGCTATAAAGTCGACAGCAACCGTGTAGCCAGCAAACTGCTCAACTTCGAAGCCCAGCGCTAGGCTTTTGCCGGCGCCAGGCTTTTGGACGCTTAAAACCCAAGGCCAGCCATGCACGACACTAACTTACTGCAACTGATCAACGACGACTTTGCTCCAGCTCAAGATTTGCTGAAGTTACTGCAAACCGAGGCCCTCGCTTTGCACGGTCGTGACATGCCACTGCTGGAAGAAATTCTGGCGCGCAAACAGGCGTTGATCATTCTGCTTGAACAGCATGGCCGCAAGCGCAGCGAAATCCTCGCCAGCCTTGGCCTGTCGACTGATCGCCAGGGCCTCGAGCAACTGGCCGGCCAGTCGAGCATTGGCGCGCAGCTGCTGACGCAAGGTGACGCATTGACCGATCTCATCGCTCAGTGCCAGGCCGCCAACGTCAAGAATGGCCAGTCGATCCAGATCCAGCAGGCCACCACGGCCAATCAGCTGAAAATCCTCACGGGCGGCGAACCGCCAGCGCTTTATGACGCTAGCGGCACTTTCGCCAAACCTGCCAAGCCGCGTACGCTCAGCCAGGCGTGAGCCATTCGATGGCCCTGCACTATCAACACGTGAAACATGCTGGCAAAATGCTGGCTAGTCATCGTCAAATTTTGTCTGGAGATTGAGAAAACGTGCCAAACGCCCTAAGCGCGGATGATGCTCCGCAGCCACCAAAGGTGCTCACCACGCCACTGGAAATCTCCAGCAACCTGCGCCAACTGCAAGAAAGCCACGACCCGCTGATCATCACGTTCCACGAACGCAGCCAGCGCTTCCAGAGCTACCTGATCAAAGTCGACCGCGACAGCGCTTCGATTGCCCTCGACGAAATGATTCCGCGCGATGGCGAACGCTTTCTGCTCGCCGGCGAACCGTTCCGGGTCGAAGGTTTCCATGAAGGCGTGCGCATCGCCTGGGAATGCACCGGCACCCTGAACATCGAAGAATCCGAAGGCGACCGCTTTTACACAGGCGAAATGCCGACCGAAGTGGTTTACCACCAGCGCCGCAATGCATTTCGCGCCGCATTGAAACTGACCGATCTGGTCAGCGTTGAACTCGGCGGCGAAAAGCTCAAGGCGCCGATCAACGGCAAACTGCTGGATATTTCCGCCACCGGCTGCAAGTTGCGTTTTGAGGGCGACATCACTGATCGCCTGCAACTGGGTCAGGTCTACGACCGCATGATCGCCCCGCCGCTGTTCGGCAACCAGCCGACTTCGGTCGAACTGCGTTACCTGCACTTCGAAGAAAAACTCAACATCACCTTTGCCGGCCTGCGCTTCCACAACATCAGTGGCCAGGCAGCCCGCAACGTTGAACGTTTTGTTTATCAGTTGCAGCGTGAAGCACGGCGTTTCGACAAAGACGATATGTGATTCGTAGCGACAAATAAAAAGGGCAGTCCTTGGCGGGACTGCCCTTTTTTATTTCCAACCCGAATAGCAGCTTCTGTAATGGATACCTGTGGCGAGGGGATTCATCCCCGATAGGGCGCGAAGCGCCCTCAAAACCATTCAATGCGGTGTATCAGTAAAATCCGGTAGTCCGGGCTGGGGCCACTTCGTGTCCCATCGGGGATAAATCCCCTCGCCACAGGGGAATTCCATCGGTGCCTGTCAAGGTCTGGCACCACTGATATCCGGCGTTGGCTTGTCGCTGCCGTCATCCGGCCCCGCTTCTACCGCAGGCTCAGGCTGCACTTCTGGTTCCGCATCAGGTTGCGGCTCCGACTCTGGCGTCACCGGGGTCTGCATCTGCTCCTGAACCACCTGCTCATCCACCCGCGGATCCAGCGCCGCCACCAGCGGCGAACTCGACATGCTGTCCGGCATGGCCACGTGATGCAGCGGCGCATCGTCGACCTGATGCAGATTGGTCACCGCCTTCGGCCGAATCCGCCACACCAGCACCAACGCAAAAAAGCTGAAGAACGCATACAGACTCTGGCTGCCGAGAAACTTCATCAGCACGCCCGCAAGCAACGGCCCGATACTCGCACCAACGCCGTAGGTCACCAACAGCATGGCCGTCAGCGAGACTCGACGATCACCTTCGACGTGGTCATTGGAGAACGCCACCGCCAGCGGATACAGACAGAATTGCACCAGCGAACACAGGAAGCCGACCACGAACAGCACCTCCAGCGGAACCTGCGGCAATATCGCCAAGGGCAAGGCCGCCACCGCCAGAAACCCGGCAAAACAGCGAATCAACAGCGCTCGATCATAACGGTCAGATAACCAACCCAACGGCCACTGCACCAGCAATCCGGCAAAAATGCAGCTACCCATGAACAGACCGACCTGCTCGGTCGACAGTCCCTGCTGCGAGGCATACAGCGGCGCCAGGCCGTAGAACGAGCCGATGATCAGGCCCGCTCCGAGCACCGTACTCAGCGACTGTGGGACACGTTTGATAAAGAAGCGTGGCTCCATCGGCGCCGGGTGCAGTGGCGCCGGGTGAATCCGCCGGGTCAAGGTCACCGGCACCAGACACAGCGCGAAGCACAGGGCGACCAGCATCAGCAATTCCAGACCCAGCCCGGGGTGCATGACCAGAATCAGCTGGCCCAAGACCAGACCCAGATACGAGGCGATCATGTAGCCGCTGAACACCAGACCACGCTGGTTGGCCTCAGCCTGCTCGTTGAGCCAGCTCTCGATCACCATGTATTGGCACATCATGCCCAGCCCGACAATCGTCCGCAGCACCAGCCACGCCGGCAGCCAGTCGACCAGTCCGTGGCCGAGCACCGCCGCACCGACGATCCCGGCACACGCCGAGTAAGCGCGGATATGCCCAACCCGGGCAATCAGCCGGTGGCCAATCTTGCCGCCCAGCACCAGGCCAAAATAGTTGGCCGCCATCAGTGCACCGACCCACAGTCCGTCGACATGGTCAGCGGCCAGACGCAGCGCCAGATAAGTAGATAGAAGGCCCGAGCCGATCAACATCATCAGCGAGGCAAAATACAGCGCTCGAAAGGATTTCCAGATTTGGCGCATCGGCGTTCCGAGCGGCTCCTTGCAGTAAATACCGGACTCTCAAAACGATAGTCCGGTGGCGACGGTTCGTCAGGCCTGGGCTGCTAGAACACGCCTTTCCCAGGGAGTAATTTCATCAAAGAAGCTGGTCAACTCCATGGTCTTCGAAGCGATGTAGCCTTCGATGAACTCCTGTCCGAACAGTTCCCTCGCCAATTGGCTACGTTTCAGACGTTCAAGGGCGGCATGCAAGGTACAAGGCAACGAAAGGTTGTCCGGCACTTCAAACTCGCCTTGAATCGCTTCGGTCGGCTCCAGCTCATGCTCGATCCCATGCAAACCGGCGGCCAGACTGGCTGCAATCGCCAGATACGGATTGGCATCGGCACCCGGCAAACGGTTTTCAACCCGACGTGCAACCGGCGAACTGGCGGGGATACGCAAGCCAGCGGCGCGATTGTCGTGTGACCAGCACGCATTGTTTGGCGAAGCGTAGGGGTGGCATAGACGCTGATAGGAGTTCACGTTGGGAGCAAACAGTGCGGTGAAATCGGCCATGCCCGCTTGCTGCCCGCCGATGAAGTGACGGAACATCGCGGTCGGCTGACCATTCTCGTCGCTGAACACATTCTTGCCGCTGCCGATTTCAACGATGCTCTGGTGAATGTGCATCGAGCTGCCCGGCGTGTGCGCCAGGGGCTTGGCCATGCACACCACGGTCAAGCCGTGCTTGAGCGCAACTTCCTTGAGCAGGTGCTTGAACAGGAAAGTCTGGTCGGCCAGCAACAGTGGATCACCGTGCAGCAGATTGATCTCGAACTGGCTGACCCCCATTTCGTGCATGAAGGTATCGCGCGGCAAGCCGAGGGCCGCCATGCATTTATAGACTTCACTGAAGAAGGGGCGCAGACCGTTGTTGGAACTGACGCTGAACGCCGACAAGCCATCTTCGCGGCGACCGTCGAGGCCAACCGGCGGACGGAATGCCTGGGTCGGATCGGTGTTTGGCGCGAAGACAAAGAACTCCAGCTCAGTCGCTACCACCGGCGCCAGACCGCGCGCTGCGTATCGGGCAATGACCTTCTTGAGCTGGCCACGGGTCGACAGGTTTGAGCTTTCACCGGTCAGCTCATCAGCGTCGCAAATGGCCAGAGCACGCGGCTCGTCGCTCCACGGTAGCGGGTGAATCATGGTTGGCTCGGCCACCAGCGCCAGATCGCCGTCATCGCTGCCGTAAAACCGCGCCGCTGGATAACCGCCCATGATGCATTGCAGCAGCACTCCCCGCGCCATCTGCAAACGCCGCCCTTCGAGGAAACCCTTGGCAGTCATCACCTTGCCCCGTGGCACGCCATTCAAATCCGGCGTGACACATTCAATCTCATCAATGCCCGTCAGTCGCTGTGCGAGTGAAAGCTGGCCATCGGTTGTCATGACGCTATCCTTGTTATTGTGCGAGCCGCGAACGGCGACTCGTACAAAATAGGCTTCGCCTGTTCGGAATATCAAGCAGCGCCAAACAAAATCCTTTTCTCTGTAGGGGCTGCCGCAGGCTGCGATCTTTTGACTTTGCTTTTGAAGATCAAAAGATCGCAGCCTGCGGCAGCTCCTACAGGGGCCGGTGTTGTGTCAGGGCAGGTAGAGGCTGAAGAGGCCGCCGCCCAGTGGGCCGCCATTGCTGATTTCGGTTCGGCCCTCGACGCCGTTGCGCTGATGCAGCGCTGCGATGCGATTGGCGAAATACAAACCCAGCCCGGTGCTGCCGCTGCTGTGATTGATGCCCTGCACGTAATCGGCCTGACGCTCGAGCATCTCGGCCGGATAACCGTCGCCGTCATCATTGATGGTCAGCACCAACTGCCCCGCTTCGTCACTGACAGTAATCAGCAACGACTCGCGTGCGTAGCGGATTGCATTGTTGATGCAGTTGCCGAGCACCGAGGCAATCAGTTCACGATCAAAGAAGCCCAGCGGACTCAGCGGATCAACCTCGTACGTGGCGATGATCCCGCGGCTGGCGAACACTTCCTGATGCGCCGCCAGTTGCGCCTCGATGAAATCGTCGAGTTCATGATATGCCGGCTGCAGTGGTAGCTGATTGACGCCGAGCTTATACAGCCCAAGCAATTGCACCAGCATGCCGTTGAGGTGGGCGAACTCGAAATCGATCACGCCCTGCTCCGAACCCTGGCGCTGTGCTTCGGACAATCGCGCCAGCCACTGGCTGTGGGCCTGCATCAGCATGGCCAGGGAGTTCTTCATGTCGTGGACGGTGGAGGCAATCACCGTGGAAAAATCCAGCGCCTGCTGATCGTCGTTCATTCGCCAAACGCCTTGCTTTTCAGCTTCTGATAACGCGCATGACGCGCGTCGGTGTCGGGCATCAGGCCAACCAGTTTCAGGCAGGCCCGACATTCTTCCAGCTCCGCCGACGGCACACTGGTGTCAGTGCCATGGAGCAGCGACTGGGCCATGTTCAGGGCGATACTGATGTTTTTCGGTTGCATCTTCAGCGCCTTGCGGAACACCTCGCGGGCCTCGACCAGGTTGCCGGTCTTGTACACCCGCACGCCTTGACGGTTGAGGTCAGCGGCAGCGTTGCTGGAACTGAGGATAGTCGGGTCATCGGTGAGCTTGGCGATGTCTTTCATCACTGCCGGATCGTCGCCGTAGATCTCCGCGCAACTCTTGAGCATCGAGGTGCCCGCCTCAGCCTGACCCAGCATCTGCAACTGCTTGGCGACGAGCAGCGCCGCTTCCGGACTCATGAATTGCTCCATGCCATCAAGACGCATCAACGCTTGTTCGGTGAGCTTATCGGCAGTCTCGGCATCGTTGAGCAACAGGCTGGTGGCCTTCATCAGACGTGCACGGATCTGCAGGCCGGGATCGGTCGGGTTCTCTTTGGCGACCGCACTCAGGGTGGTGTTGATCTCCAGCCGCGTGCGCGTATCGAGACCACGCTCACTGCCTTTGCTGATTAGCGCGTGAGCCAGCCCCAGGTTGCTTTCCGGGTCCTTGAACCGCGACTGCGCGCCCTGCGCCACGGCTTGACGATAGGCGCGCGAAGCCGTGTCGAAATCCTCGTTGGCCATCGCCAGTTTGCCCAGCAACGCCTGCCGACGCACCGCCAGCGGCGATAACCGGATCGCTTCTTCGAGCACCTGCTGCGCGCCTTTGGTATCACCTTCGGAAACCAGGACTTCAGCCATGCCGTCGTACAGCGCCGGCATCATCGGGAACACCTTCAGCGCTTTCTCATAAATACCTTTGGCCTGCGCCACTTGCCCACGCTTGAAGAGCAATTTGCCCAACCCGGCAAACGCCCACGGCAACGGCCGGTCGGCAATGATGCTGTCATAAAGACGCTCCAGCGCTTCGTTCTGGTTCATGTCGCGCAGGGCATCGGCACGGTAACGCAGGCACAGCGGCGAATAGCGAATATCCTGCTTGCACAGAGCGATGCAGGCGTTGAGCACCTCGACCGGTTTACCACGGTCGAGAGCTTGCAGAATCGGTTTTAGCAGCGTCTTGCGCTGCTCCAGACGCTCAAGTCGCTGGGCCAGCCCGGAGCGGTTGAACGGCTTGGTCAGGTACGCGTCCGGCTCATGCTCCAGCGCGCTGAGCACCATCGCCTGACTGGTCTCGGCGGTGACCATGACGAACACCGCTTCGTGGCTGATGAGCTTCTCCAGCATCAGGTCTTCGAGTACCTGCTGGCCGTTCTTCTTGCCGTCGCCAAGATGGAAATCCTGCAAGATAAAATCGTAGGACTTCTGTGCACACATCTTCAGCGCCTGCTCACCGGTGTCGGCGGTGTCGACGTCCTTGACCCCAAGTTCCCGCAGCATCGAACGAACGGAACTGCGGAAATCCGAGAAATCATCGACGATCAGAAAACTCTTTTGGTGATACGACAGCATCGAAGATTTCCAGGCAATTGAAGAAAGTGGCAATTTCAGGCGCGCAGATGATAGCTGGCGGCCAAATGCTATCAAGCGATTTCGCTCGACTTTGAAGTCACCGAGTGGGTTATCGGCCAGAAGTAGCGTTCTCTGAAGCCAGCGCTTCAAGATTCCTCGCCCAACGATTACCCTGCGCGCCTGTATAACTACTCAAAACAAGGATGACTGCGTGTACATCAAGGGACGTTGCATTGTGTCCGCTTGCGCAGCGCTGTTTGTTCAGCAAGCGATGGCGGCCGGAATGGATTGCACAAAAGCGGCGAATGTCGTCGAAAACACTATCTGCGCAAGTAAAGAGTTGCATGAACTTGATGCGCAGATGGGCATGGTTTATCGGGGATTGATGAAGGCATCGGTACAGACGCAGCCTGAACTTAAACGTTCTCAACGGCAGTGGCTGGACACCCGGAATGAGTGTGCAGAGGATGTTTCTTGCCTGGATCAGCACTACCGCGAGCGCCTGCAATTGTTGCAAGCGGCGTGGAAGGCAGCGGTTGTCTTCAAACCGAATGACATCGATAAACAAGTAATGGACGACCTGCAACAGCGCATTCAAGCGATGAGCAAAAAAGATCCGGAGTTTGCCCTGGAACGGACACTTGCCTCATTGTCGATCAAAAGCCCCCTGACAACCTTTTACGCAGAGTCTGACGATGGTCAATATTCTGAAAAAACGCACTTCCCGAAGTCCTCTCCCAAGGGCGTTACCCAGAGCGAGTGGAAGGCTATGCAAGCCTCAAACCTGGATGCCGACACCGAACTTGGGCAGACTACGTTCAACTTGCTTGATCTGGACGGAGATGGACAGCGCGACCTGATCGTTCAGACCTACACTGGCGGCACCGGGCTGTTCAGCTTCTTCGAAACCTACCGCCGTGACGGTGACCGGCTCACCCGCAGAACCGCAGCGCTGGGCCAGGAATCAGGTATTGGCAGTTCGCTTTACTCCATCAGTGATCGCGGCGCCAATCAGTCCGTGAACTGGATCAGCATTCGCGGCAAGGTCTATGCCGCGTATCGCGACAGCTCGTATGGAGTCGATAACGTCTATTTGCTCAGTCCGTGGCAGGCGAACCACCTGGTGCCCAAACTGACGATTCATTATCGCTATCAACTCAGCATCCCTCGCATTCAGCCTGATGATGAGCACAAAACCACTTATAAGTTGAAACCGGATCTGCACCGGGCACTCGCCCAAGGCTTGGCTACAGTTGGGGAAGAAACCTCCGACAGCGGGCAAGAGCGAAAACCCATGTGCCCGATTCCTCCGTCCACCACCGACCGCGAGGAATATTACGGCTACGGCGCAGGCTATTACGCCATCGAGCAGGTAGCCGACTTCCCGGTGATCATCGGTAGCGAATGCTTTATTGCGCGACTGAATAACTGGTTCGGCACCTACAGCGCAAAGGATGGCCTGTATGCGCAAGTGACTCTGCGCAAGCCAGGCGCGATAGACCAAGAGCGCGACTACAAGGTCAATGGTCGTCGGCGCATGACCACGATCAGCACTTCGATCAGCAAACCTGGAGGTGGCGCCGAGGAATAATCCCGACGCCCGCCCATGAAAAAGCCCCGCCAGATGACTCTGTGCGGGGCTATTTTTTCATCCGAAAAATCATCGACTTTTTGCAATCACACCAGTCATATACTGATTCAAATCGCGAAAGTCCTGAATCGTCCAGACGTGCGGCGGAACCTTCACGCCGTTCTCGCGCAATGTTCTGGGAATCAAGTCGCCGTTTGGGCGAAGTATGACGGATGACACGATAACGCCCGGGTAATCCTTCAGGCGTTGTTTGAAAGCGGAAGTTGTCAGATCAGGCGTCGGAGGATTGCTTTTATTCGCCAAGGGGCCTGAAGCCTTGAGATCGGCGCCGTGGCACATGGCGCATCGCTGTGAATAGAGGTTTTTGCCGCTGACGTTATCCGCAACGGAAAGGGATGGTTGAATGAGCGATAAAAACCCTAGCGAAGCGATGAGTAATACTTTCAGGCCTTCCATTGGCATCATCCTTAAACCGTAAATACGAAAAAGCCCCTTTCCGGATTATCCTGAAAGGGGCTTTATTTGCTTCTTCTGCTGCCACGCTGCTGTTGCAGATAAACGTAGCGGTCAGAGGAAGGGCCTGAACAGGCCGAAATCATATGGTGTCCCAGGGCAGGTTCGAACTGCCAACCTTCCCCTTAGGAGGGGGATGCTCTATCCAATTGAGCTACTGAGACATACGAAGGTCGCGAGCAGACGCCGCGCGACGGACGGCCTGCATGTTAACGGCCAAGCCCTGATTTGTCATGTCATCCGTAGGCATTTTAAGTGTAGGCAAGCGGCTTGCAACGCTGAAGGAAGATTTTCCGTGCATTTTGCACTCCTTCAAAAAGCCATCATTGCAGATTGCAATCCTGCCAATCCCAAAAAACCTCCCAAATGCTTGTTTTTAAAGGACTTAACAGCAGTTAGACTGTTGGCACGACGGCTGCTTTGCCTGCTTTATATAAAGAGCACTCGGAGCGGCCTCACATGAACAGCACTCTCTGCATTGCAAACGCAATCGCCTTGGCGATTCTATTTGGCTTTCATTTTATTCCCGAGAGTGCTGCACCGGAACGGGTGGCTCAGCGCATGCCGCATTACCTACAGGTGCAGAAAGCGCCTCAATGGGCGGTATTGAACGACCAGAGCAGTACCGCACCTCAGGCAGTCAGCGACTCCGAGCAAGCGCTGCCGGGGAACGCTACCGAACGCCTGGTTTTTTGAAACAACTTCAGGAGCAACCGATGTCGAAGTCAGCAGCAGGATTTCTGATCCTCGCCTTTTTGAGTGGCACCTTGCATTTTTCGCTGTTCGAGGAAACCGAAATTACCCTTCCCCTGATTGGCTGCGGCATATTCGCGGTATTTTTTGTTCTCGCATTGGTAGCAGGACGCAAGTTCAAGTTTGACCCTGTGTTGCGTTGAGTTGTATCCATTCCAGGAGATGATTGACGGCGCTGACCAGGTCACCAGAATTGTCGATCAGATACGCGGGCGAATCACTTGACCTGCGATTCTGAAATTGAGCATTGCGGGCAAGCCGCTCATCAATTTGCTTCAGCGTTTCTCGACCACGCTGAAGGAGGCGCTCACGCAACACCTCATCCTTTACCGTCAACAGAACCGGTAATAGCGTTGGGTAACGTTCCTGCGCTTGGCGCAGGTTTGCACGAGAACCGTTAACCAGCACATTTCGTCCGGCCGATAGCAGTTGATCCATATCCACCGGGATTCCGTATGCGAGACCGTTCGCTCGCCATGCCAGCGAGAAATCCCCGGCGCGCTCATGGCGATCGAATTCCTCAGCCGTTACACCGATGGCGTCCTCCCCCACCGATTCAGCCGATCGAGTGATGACCCTGCGCATGATTTCGCAATTCATCGCGCGTAACGGCTGACGCGCAGCCTCAATCAGACTGTCCTTGCCTGAACCGGAAGGGCCCATTAGATAAATAAGCTTGCCATCCATCCTGAAATGTCCTCTGGCAGGTGCCCGCCCCTAGTAAATCGGCAAATTGCCACTATCCTGTAAAGGCAAGGAACAAGGATCGAAAGCGCCATAGCATGCACGTTCTGATGCCTTTGGGCATCTATTGATGTGCACTTGGAAGCGAACAGTGATGCGGGTTAAAGCGAAGTTTTCAAACCAGTCCGCATTTCTGATAATTGGTGCTGGCATTACGCCTTTACCCAGCTCAATATTTGTCACAGAATTGACGCCAATGATCTGGCAATTTTGAGGCATGATGCGGGCCTCTTAACAATTCAGGTTGAACCATTTGGCGCGGATGCTTGTCCTACCACACATCCTGCGGCCAATCCCGAGAACCGCTCCCCTGAACTAACCGGTTAAATATATGCGCCCATTGAAACAGGCAATTTATTCCAGCCGTACGGCTGACAAGTTCGTCGTACGTCTGCCAGACGGAATGCGTGAACGCATTGCCGAGGTGGCTCGCAATCATCATCGCAGCATGAACTCCGAGATCATTGCGCGCCTTGAGCAGAGTCTTATTCAGGAAGGTGCACTGGGCGAAGAGCTGAGCATGCGCCTGGACAGCCCCGAGCTTTCGCTGCATGAACGCGAGCTGTTGCAACGTTTCCGCCAGCTGTCTCACCGCCAGCAGAACGCCTTGGTATCTTTGATCGCCCACGACGCCGAAATGGCAGCAGACGCGTCCTGAGCCACACCGAACACCTCAAGCCAGCTTAGTTGCTGGCTTTTTTTGCCCTCGATTTGACGCGTCAGCCGCCTGGCATACATCCGTGGCGAGGGGATTTATCCCCGATGGGCTGCGAAGCGGCCCCAAAAGAGGGACTGCTGCGCAGCCCATCGGGGATAAATCCCCTCGCCACAGGTTACTGATCACCCATCAAACAGGCACAAAAAAGCCCGCCATTGAGCGGGCTGTTTCGATACAACAGGTCAGAGCAGGAAGATTGTCGCCAACCCGAGGAAGATGAAGAAGCCACCGCTGTCGGTCATGGCAGTGATCATCACACTCGCCCCCATCGCCGGGTCTCGACCCATTTTCGCCAGGGTCATCGGGATCAATACGCCCATCAAGGCTGCCAGCAACAGATTGAGCGTCATAGCCGCCGTCATGACCACTCCCAACGACCAACTGCCGTAAAGCAGATAAGCAACCACGCCAATCACACCGCCCCAAACCAGGCCATTGATCAGACCTACCGCCAGCTCCTTGCGCATGAGGCGCGAGGTGTTGCCTGTACTGACCTGATCGAGCGCCATGGCGCGAACGATCATGGTGATCGTCTGGTTACCGGAGTTACCACCGATACCTGCCACGATCGGCATCAGTGCCGCGAGTGCTACCAGCTTCTCGATCGAACCTTCAAACAGACCGATCACTCGGGAAGCGATGAACGCAGTGATCAGGTTGATTGCCAGCCACGCCCAACGGTTGCGCAGAGATTTCCACACCGAAGCGAAGATATCTTCCTCTTCGCGCAGACCTGCCATGTTGAGGACTTCGCTTTCACTCTCCTCACGGATCAAGTCGACCATTTCGTCGATGGTCAGACGGCCGATCAGCTTGCCGTTCTTGTCGACGACCGGAGCAGAAATCAGGTCATAACGCTCGAATGCCTGGGCGGCATCGTAGGCGTCTTCATCCGGGTGGAAACTCACCGGATCACTCGCCATCACCTCAGCAACTTGTTTGTCCGGATCATTAACCAGCAAACGCTTGATCGGCAGCACGCCCTTGAGCACGCCGTCGTAGTCCACCACAAACAGCTTGTCGGTATGACCCGGCAGCTCTTTAAGGCGACGCAGATAACGCAGAACCACTTCGAGACTGACATCCTCACGGATCGTCACCATCTCAAAGTCCATCAACGCACCGACTTGCTCATCGTCATAGGACAAGGCCGAACGGACACGCTCACGCTGCTGGTTATCGAGACTCTCCATGAGCTCATGGACGACGTCTCGCGGCAGCTCGGAAGCCAGGTCAGCGAGTTCGTCGGCGTCCATGTCCTTGGCGGCAGCCAGGAGCTCGTGATCGTCCATGTCGGCGATCAGCGTTTCACGAACGGAATCGGATACTTCTAGAAGAATGTCGCCGTCGCGATCAGCTTTGACCAATTGCCAAAGCGTCAGGCGATCGTCCAGCGGCAAGGCTTCGAGGATGTAGGCAACGTCGGCGGAGTGCAGGTCATCGAGCTTGCGTTGCAACTCGACGAGGTTCTGCCGGTGAACCAGGTTCTCGACCCGGTCGTGATGCGCGCCTTCCTGGCGATGAGTCAGGTCTTCGACGACCCGTTGACGCTGCAGCAGCTCGACGACTTGAGCCAGTCGATCCTGCAGGCTTTCCTGTGTTTTCTTTACTTCGATTTCAGACATAGGCGAACTCCACTCCCAGCAGCGGGGCACGCCGGAAGGATCAATCAGTCAATTCATGATTGGTGAAACGGGGTACTGAGTAACTACTGGGTAAGTCCATGGAGATTTTCCACAAGCCCCGGCGGGGCTGACGGGCGCAATGATACACCGCCTGACGGTTTTAAACGTTAAAAAATCGCGGTCGAAACAAGCGCTTGCGAAACAAACCTGAGCGTTGTCCTGACCCTTGCAAATGCGACGACTCATCCTGAAAAGAAAACACACCCGCATTGAAAAATGTAGCGACTACCCTTGAGCGTAGATCGTCATGGAGGACGTCGGATGCCAACAAAATCAATTCTTTTTGTACTGACCTGCCTGTTTTGCCTAGCGCGTAGTGGTGAAGCGACAACCCTGCATCGCTGCGAAGCGGCGGACGGCAGCATCACATTCACATCAATGAGTTGCTCGCATGGCGAACGACTCTCAAAACAGGAGGTTCACCCCTACTCGCCCGGATCCGTCGTAGCCGTGATGCCGGAAGCCAATCACGAAAAAACATCCGGCATGAATATCCAGGGGCGAGAGCCCGGCATTGTCGGCGTCGCAGAGCATCTGTGCGGCAACGTGATCGATGCCAGGCAACGCCGGGAAGCGATCATCAATCGACGAGTCATCGCGGGCATGAGCGCACAGGATGTCGAAAGCGCACTGGGCAAACCGGACAAAGTGAATATCAGGACATCGACAACGACTTACCGTTATGACCTCAAGCGAGGCCGAAGCGCACAAGTCGATTTTGATCAGAGGGGATGTGTGAAGGAAAAAGGTAAATCCCGGACAGCAAAAAGCCCGCGTTAAACGCGGGCTTTTCGGTGTATGGTGCACTCGACAGGATTCGAACCTGTGACCGCTCGGTTCGTAGCCGAGTACTCTATCCAGCTGAGCTACGAGTGCATTTGTGTTTTTAGCCCAGACCACAACTGGATGAAGCCAAGTTACCTGCATTGCTGCAACCAACTCTTAAATGGTGCACTCGACAGGATTCGAACCTGTGACCGCTCGGTTCGTAGCCGAGTACTCTATCCAGCTGAGCTACGAGTGCATTTGTGTTTTTAGACCAGACCACAACTGGATGAAGCCAAGTTACCTGCATTGCTGCAACTAACTCTTAAATGGTGCACTCGACAGGATTCGAACCTGTGACCGCTCGGTTCGTAGCCGAGTACTCTATCCAGCTGAGCTACGAGTGCATTTGTTGCGCCGCATTATAGCCCGTCTAATCTCTATTCCAACCACTTTTTCTATTAATTTCAACAACTTACAGAAAAAGCCAGATTACGACGTACTAAGCAAATAATGGCGGAGAACGGGGGATTCGAACCCCCGACACCCTTTTGAGGTGTACTCCCTTAGCAGGGGAGCGCCTTCGGCCACTCGGCCAGCTCTCCGCAACACGGGGCGTATCTTAACCAACCTTTTCCCCGTTTGCAAACATAAAAATCGATAAAAATTAATGGCTTGGTTCTTCGTCCTTCTCTTTCTTTATACGCAGGTAAATTTCCTCACGGTGCACAGCAACCTCTTTCGGGGCATTCACACCGATACGCACTTGATTTCCTTTAACGCCGAGCACGGTCACGGTGATTTCGCCATCACCGATAATCAGGCTTTCTGCGCACCGACGGGTCAGAATCAGCATACCTTTCTCCTTACGCAATTCAGTTCTGGGACAACAGTCTGCAAAAAAAAGGCACCCGACCTACAACCGGAGCGATCGTAGCCCTACATGCCTGAGTATTGACCAGCGCGAGCAAAAGAACAGTTCAGGGCTCGCGCCATTCAAAAAATAAAGGGCGCGGTCAGACCGCGCCCTTCAAGAAACGGAATTACTCGCCCTGACGGGCCGGAGCATCCAGTTCGAAAGCCGTGTGCAGGGCGCGCACAGCCAATTCCAGGTACTTCTCTTCAATTACCACGGAAACCTTGATTTCCGAGGTCGAGATCATCTGGATGTTGATGCTTTCTTTCGCCAGGGATTCGAACATGCGGCTGGCCACGCCTGCGTGGGAACGCATGCCGACGCCGACGATCGAGACCTTGGCAATCTTGGTGTCGCCAACCACTTCACGGGCACCGATCTCGCGAGCGGTGTTTTCCAGCACGGTCTGTGCGGCCTGATAGTCGTTGCGGTGCACGGTGAAGGTGAAGTCGGTGGTGTTATCGTGCGCAACGTTCTGCACGATCATGTCGACTTCGATGTTCGCGGCACTGATCGGGCCGAGAATCTTGAACGCCACACCCGGGGTGTCTGGCACGCCACGGATGGTCAGCTTGGCTTCATCGCGGTTGAAAGCGATGCCGGAAATGATCGGCTGTTCCATGGTTTCCTCTTCATCAATAGTAATGAGGGTGCCCGGACCCTCCTTGAAGCTGTGCAGTACGCGCAGCGGAACGTTGTACTTGCCGGCGAATTCCACCGCACGGATCTGCAGCACCTTGGAGCCGAGGCTGGCCATTTCCAGCATCTCTTCGAAGGTGATCTTGTCCAGGCGCTGAGCGACCGGAACAACACGCGGGTCGGTGGTGTAGACACCATCAACGTCGGTGTAGATCTGGCACTCGTCAGCCTTCAGCGCTGCAGCCAATGCGACGCCCGTGGTGTCGGAACCGCCACGACCGAGGGTAGTGATGTTGCCGTGCTCGTCGACGCCCTGGAAACCGGCGACAACCACTACGCGACCTGCTTTCAGATCACCACGAATCTTCTGGTCATCAATCTGCAAGATACGCGCTTTATTGTGCGCACTGTCCGTCAGGATCCGCACCTGATTACCGGTGTACGACACCGCCGGCACACCGCGCTTGATCAGCGCCATGGCCAATAGGGCAATCGTTACCTGCTCACCGGTGGAAACGATCACATCCAATTCACGCGGAACCGGTTGACTGTCGCCACTGATTTGCTTGGCCAGATCGATCAGACGGTTGGTTTCGCCGCTCATTGCAGACAGCACAACCACCAGGTCATCGCCGGCATCGCGGAACTTCTTAACCTTGTCGGCGACCTGCTCGATTCTCTCGACAGTACCGACCGAGGTGCCTCCAAATTTCTGTACGATCAAAGCCATTTCAAAGCCGCCTCTGCCCATGAAGGGCGCCCAATAATCAATCAAACAGCCGTCGGGCCCGCTACTAGACCGCGAACCCGACGGGCCGTCTTATAAACCCTGCTCGACGAATGGAACGGTCAGCGCCAGTGCGCCATCCAGCGCGCCGGCGTCGACACCGCCGCCCTGCGCCATGTCCGGACGACCACCGCCCTTCCCGCCCACTGCCGCAGCAGCCTGTTTCATCAAATCACCGGCTTTGAGTTGGCCAGTCAGGTCTTTGGTTACGCCTGCAACCAGAACGACCTTTTCCTCATGGACACTGCCGAGCAGGATCACTGCGCGGCCGAGTTTGTTTTTCAGCTGATCGACCAGCGCCAGCAGTGCTTTTGCATCCTGACCATCCAGACGTGCAGCCAGCACCTTGACGCCTTTGACGTCCAGTGCCGAGGACGACAGATCGTCGCCCGCAGCGCTGGCAGCCTTGGCTTGCAATTGCTCGAGCTGCTTCTCCAGTTGGCGATTGCGCTCCAGCACAGCCGACAGCTTGTCGATCAGGTTGTCGCGGCTGCCCTTGACCAGGCTCGCCGCTTCCTTGAGTTGTTCTTCTGCAGCATTCAAGTAGGCCAGCGCCGCGGCACCGGTAACTGCCTCGATACGACGCACACCCGAAGCCACACCGCCTTCGCTGATGATTTTCAGCAGGCCGATGTCGCCGGTACGGTTGGCGTGGATACCGCCGCACAGTTCGACGGAGAAATCGCCGCCCATGCTCAGCACGCGTACGTTGTCGCCGTACTTCTCACCGAATAGCGCCATGGCGCCTTTGTTCTTGGCGGTTTCAATGTCGGTTTCTTCGGTTTCAACGGCGGAGTTCTTGCGAATCTCGGCGTTGACGATGTCTTCCAGCGCCTTGATTTGTTCAGGCTTGATCGCTTCAAAGTGACTGAAGTCGAAACGCAGACGCTGGCTATCCACCAACGACCCTTTCTGCTGAACGTGTTCACCCAGAACCTGACGCAATGCGGCGTGCAGCAAGTGCGTCGCCGAGTGGTTCAATGCAGTGGCGTGACGCACTTCAGCATCAACGTGAGTTTCCACTGGCGCGCCGATGGTCAGGCTGCCCGAATCCAGCACGCCGTGGTGCAGGAAGGCGCCGCCGGTCTTGGTGGTGTCACGCACATCGAAACGTGCGCTGCCGGCCTGAAGGAAACCGCAATCGCCAATCTGGCCGCCGGATTCAGCGTAGAACGGCGTCTGGTTCAGAACGATCACCGCCTCTTCGCCTTCATTCAAGACGTCGACCGACTGGCCATCTTTATAGATGGCGACGATTTTCGCCGAACCGCTGGTGTCTTTGTAACCGGTGAACTCGGTGGCCACATCAACCTTGACCAGGGTGTTGTAGTCCAGACCGAACGAGCTGGCCGAGCGCGCGCGAACACGCTGCGCTTCCATCTCGCGCTCGAAACCGACTTCGTCGACAGTCAGGCTGCGCTCGCGGGCGATGTCGGCAGTCAGGTCCATCGGGAAACCGTAGGTGTCGTAGAGTTTGAACACCACGTCGCCCGGCACCACGGTGCCTTTGAGTTCCGCCAGATCCTGCTCGAGAATCTTCAGACCGTGCTCCAGAGTTTTGGAGAACTGCTCTTCTTCGGCCTTAAGCACGCGTTCGATGTTGCTCTGCTGCTTTTTCAGTTCCGGGAAGGCTTCGCCCATCTCGGCAACCAGCGCGGCGACGATTTTGTAGAAGAAGCTGCCAGTAGCGCCCAGCTTGTTACCGTGACGGCAGGCGCGACGAATGATCCGGCGCAGTACATAACCGCGACCTTCGTTGGACGGCAGCACGCCATCGGCGATCAGGAAACCGCAAGAACGGATGTGGTCGGATACTACTTTCAGCGAAGACTGGTCACCGTTTTCGCAGCCAATTGCTGCGGCCGAAGCGCTCAGCAGGTTCTTGAACAGGTCGATGTCGTAGTTCGAATTGACGTGCTGCATCACCGCACTGATCCGCTCCAGGCCCATGCCGGTATCGACCGACGGTGCTGGCAACGGATGCAACACGCCATCGGCGGTGCGGTTGAATTGCATGAACACGTTGTTCCAGATCTCGATGTAACGGTCGCCGTCTTCTTCCGGCGAGCCCGGTGGGCCGCCCCAGATGTGGTCGCCGTGATCGTAGAAAATCTCGGTGCATGGGCCGCACGGGCCGGTATCGCCCATGGTCCAGAAGTTGTCGGACGCGTATGGCGCGCCTTTGTTGTCGCCGATGCGGATCATGCGCTCGACCGGCACACCGACTTCTTTGGTCCAGATGTCATACGCTTCGTCGTCGGAGGCGTAGACAGTGACCCAGAGTTTTTCCTTCGGCAGTTTGAGAACGCCGGTCAGGAAGGTCCAGGCAAAGGTAATCGCGTCGTGCTTGAAATAGTCACCGAAGCTGAAGTTACCTAGCATTTCGAAGAACGTGTGGTGACGAGCGGTATAACCGACGTTTTCCAGGTCGCTGTTCTTGCCACCGGCACGCACGCATTTCTGGCTGCTGGTCGCACGGGTGTATGCACGTTTTTCCTGGCCCAGGAAGCAGTCCTTGAACTGGTTCATCCCCGCGTTAGTGAACAGCAGGGTTGGGTCGTTGCCCGGAATCAAAGAGCTGGAGGCTACACGGGTGTGGCCTTGCTCTTCGAAGAAGCGAAGGAAGGCTTCACGGATTTCTGCGCTTTTCATTAGGTTCTTCCACGGAGGCTGCGGCCAAAGGCCTGTTCGAAACGTCAACAGACGAAGCGACGGCAAAGGGCCGCATTATATCGGCCCTGCGCGCGGGGTACAGCGTGTTTATACGATAGAAACGGTCAATTGGACGGCTAACGCTGTCACTTGCGCGAAAACTCGACGAATGCCGCGATCCCTTGCTCGATTTGCGAGCGATTGACGTCCATGTGCGTGACCATGCGCAGACGGGCGGCAGCGCTCAATTTGATCCCGCGCTCGGCGGCAAATGCCTTGAACGCTTCGGCTTTGTCGCCCATTTGTACATAAACCATGTTGGTTTGCACCGGCTCAACACTGAAACCTGCTTCACGCAGACCTTCCGCCAGAAGTTGCGCATTGGCGTGGTCGTCTGCCAGCCGCTCGATATTGTGATCCAAGGCGTACAAGCCCGCCGCCGCCAGCAGTCCGGCCTGACGCATACCGCCACCGACCATCTTGCGCAGACGCTGCGCCTTGCCGATCAACTCGGCCGAACCGCAAAGCACCGAGCCCACTGGCGCACCGAGGCCTTTGGACAGGCACACCGACACCGAGTCGAAATGTTGGGTGATCTCGCGGGCATCAACACCGAGTTTGACCGCCGCGTTGTACAACCGCGCGCCATCCAGGTGCAATTGCAGGCCCTTGTCCTGAGTGAAGCGGCGGGCGCGGGCCAGATACTCCAGCGGCAGCACTTTGCCTTGCATGGTGTTTTCCAGCGCCAGCAGGCGAGTACGGGCGAAATGGAAGTCATCCGGTTTGATTGCGGCAGCAACCTGGTCCAGGTCCAGCGAACCGTCAGCCTGCACTTCCAGCGGCTGCGGCTGAATCGAACCGAGCACCGCCGCGCCTCCGCCCTCGTACTTGTAGGTATGCGCCTGCTGGCCAACGATGTATTCGTCGCCGCGCTCACAGTGCGCCATCAAACCGAGCAGGTTGCTCATGGTGCCGGTCGGGACAAACAGCGCGGCCGCGAAGCCAAGACGCTTGGCCAGTTCGGCTTCCAGACGATTGACGGTCGGATCTTCGCCATACACATCATCGCCGGTGTCGGCGGCGGTCATCGCGTCGAGCATGGCGGGAGTCGGTTGGGTGACAGTGTCGCTGCGAAGATCGATAACGCTCATGAACCTGGCCTCAAAGTCAGCAGGGGAAATCCCTTTACGAAGGTCAATTACTGCGGTCATCACGTCGATTAATCAACCCTTGGCGCAGGAAAACACCTTACCAGCGTTCAAAAATCTCGATAGCAATCATCAGAAAGGCGCAATGCACAGACACACAATATGTGTTAAAAACGCTCCGCCGCCCAACAAAGGGCGGCGAAAACGTTCTCAGGGCGGGGTGTAATTCCCCACCGGCGGTAATTGCGCGCAATGCGCATAGCCCGCGAGCGCTTGGCAACGAACACGGCTTTTAGCGGTGATCGACGACAAGGTCAGCAGACCCGGTGTGATTCCGGGGCCGACGGTCATAGTCCGGATGAAGAGAGAACGGGATTGACGCCAAAGGGCCGCCTGCGCACTTCTGTGCTCGCGCGTACCCTTGAATCCCTTTCGATTCATAACGCCCTGTTTTTCACACAAACAGGAGTCAGAACATGCAACCCACCGCTATCGACAGCAAAAACAAACACACTCATGGCGAGCGCGTCGCGTTCATCCAGGCCTGCTGGCACAAGGAAATCGTCGACCAGAGCCGTAAAGGCTTCGTCGCCGAAATGATTGCCTTGGGTTATCAGGAATCGGACATCGATATCTTCGAAGTCGGCGGCGCCTTTGAAATGCCCCTGCACGCCAAGTTGCTGGCCAAGACCGGTCGTTATGCCGGCATCGTCGCGGCCGCCCTGGTCGTGGACGGCGGCATCTACCGTCACGAGTTCGTCGCCCAATCGGTGGTCAGCGGCCTGATGCAGGTGCAGCTGGAAACCGAAGTGCCGGTGTTCTCGGTGTCCCTGACCCCGCATCACTTCCATGCGGGCGACGAACATCAGAAGTTCTTCTTCGAGCACTTTGTGCACAAGGGTCAGGAAGCGGCTCGGACTTGTGCCGATACGCTGCAGAAAATCCGCGCACTGCGCCGCACCGAGCCGCGCGCTGTCGCCGTCTGATCACGGAACCAAAACTGTAGGAGTGAGCCTGCTCGCGATAGCGCAGTGTCAGTCAACATCTGTAGTGACTGATGCATTGCAATCGCGAGCAGGCTCACTCCTACATTGGTTTTGCGGTGAGGTCAGGCGAGATTTTCGTCGGTGGCCGGCACGATCAGGATGCCTGCGCGCAAGCCGTTCTTGACCTTGGGATTAGGGAAGATGATTCGCGCGCCCTCTTCCTCAATGATCCAGCGGGTATTGGCCAGATCCTCGGCCAGCACATAGCCCATCTCCAACTCGGAAAAGTTTTCGACATCCTGTGGCAGGTTCAGGCGGAACGCATCACTGTGCTTGATGATTTCCCGCGCCACGCTGAACAACTGCAAACCGTCCAGGCCTTCTTCAGCCAGATCTGGCTCATTGCCTGAGATGATCTGCTGCAGACGAGTTTCCAGCAGCGACACATTGACCCCGTCGTTCTGCCCGAACGGCCGCGCCTTGCCCAGTTCCAGCGTGAAGGCTTCGGCATCGAGCTTGTCGTAGGTATAGGAACTAAAAACGATCGACGCCTTGTTCTGCAACAACACCGCCTCCATGCCCGCGGCGCGCAGCCGTGCCAGCTCCCGACGGGAATGCTGGCGACCTTCTTTCCACGGATACAACGCGAACTGCTCGATCCGCGAACCACGAATCGCCGTGTGCAGGTCGTAATGCAGGCGCTGGCGGTCTGGCAGGCTGAAGAAACTCGCCGCCAACCGTTCCAGCTCACAGGCTCGCAACGCTTCCGAACCACTGCTTTGTTCATGACGGCCGTTGAACAGCCGATTGACGTCCTGCTCGATGAAACGCTCGCCTTTGCGAATCGCTTCCGGGTTGCCGAACAGGAACAGAATGCGTGCACGCGGCTTCAGATCGCCGCGAGCGATGTCGTGCAGCAGCCGATCAAGCAACTCGATCGGTGCTGTTTCATTGCCATGGATACCTGCCGACAGCAGCAGATCCAGGCCATTGTCGCGAGCTTCAGGGGGCCGGACTTCCAGCGCCCCTTCGCTCAACCAGCGCATCCGCACGCCTTCGACAGTCAGTTGAGTCTTCTCCGCCGGTTCGCGGCCGGCGAGGGTCAGTTCAAGCAGTTTGCCGAGGGCGAGCATAGAGCGGTTTCCTTAGTGATCGTGGTTGCAATCCGGGCCGTGCACGTGGTCTTCGTCGTCGCCGACGTCAGCCGGTTCCATTTCCAGTTGCAGACTTACCAGATTAGTCGCCAATGGGCGCAGCAGCAGGTTGGCGTACTCGGCATCACCTTCTTCGACGTCCACGCCGATCAGCAGTTGGCCACGGCCGTCCTGCTGGATCCACAGCTCTTTGCCTTGCCACATGACCGCGACGCGGGTGCACGAGGTTTGCAGTTGCGTGCCGTCGGTGTCTTCAAGGATCAGCTGCAGGGAATCGCTCATGTTTTTACTCTCTTCGGGAGACAAGCCGCGCGCCGCGTTCGGGCGACGCGCCGGCCATCAATTGATCTGGAATGGATAAACCGCGCCCAGTTTAAGGATTTGCGTCAGTTCATCCAGTGCCGTCCGGCATTCAAGCAACAATTGCGGATCCGCCAGATCGGTTTCGCTCAGGCGGTCGCGGTAGTGCTTTTCAACCCATGCGGTCAAGGAACCGTACAACGGTGCGGTCATGATAACCCCTGGGTTGACCGCCGCCAGTTCGGTTTCGTTGAGTGCGACGCGAAGTCTCAGGCAAGCAGGGCCACCGCCGTTCTGCATGCTTTGCTTGAGGTCGAAGACTTTCACTTCACGAATCAGCCCGCCGGAGCTGGTCAAACCTTGCAGGTAAGTCCAGACGCGCTCGTTGGCCTGGCATTCTTGCGGAACAATCAACAGCATCGAGCCGTCAGGGCGTGACAGAAGCTGGCTATTGAACAAGTAGGAACGAACCGCGTCATCCACGGTGACGGCCGAACGCGGAACACACACAGACTGAAATTTCCCACCCGCTTTGGCGAGTTTGCCTTCCAGTTCGGCCAGCATCTGTTCAGTCTCGAGGAACGCGTCCTCGTGATAGAACAGGACTTCGCCATTACCTACGGCGATCACGTCGTTATGGAACACGCCCTGATCGATCACGTTCGGGTTCTGCTGAGCGTAAACCACGCCTTCGTCACGCAGACCGTGCAGACGTGCGACGGCTTGCGAAGCTTCAAGGGTCTGACGGGCCGGGTATTTCTGCGGCGCAGGATAACGATTGTCGAAGGCACTGCGACCGAACACGAAAAACTCGACACCTGCCTCGCCATATTCACGGCAGAAGCGTGTGTGGTTGGCCGCGCCTTCATCGCCGAACTGCGCCACCGCCGGCAAGGCGGCGTGATGGGCGAAGTGCTGCTGATTGGCGAACATCGCGCCAAGCACACGACTGGTGGTCGGGTGTTCGATGCTGCGGTGGTATTTGCAGTTGAGGTTGGCGGCGGTGAAATGCACGCGACCGTCAGCGGTGTCGGCACTCGGGCTGACCGTGGCGGCGTTGGCCACCCACATGCTCGACGCCGAGCAACTGGCGACCAGCAGCGGCATCGCTTCTTTGGCGGCGCGCTCGATCACCTGAGCATCGCTGCCGCTGAAACCCAAACGGCGCAGAGCGGCCACGTCCGGACGCTCCTGCGGCGCGAGGAAGCCTTGCTGAAAGCCCATTTCCATCAGCGCTTTCATCTTCGCCAGACCTTGCAGCGCCGCTTCCTTCGGATTCGAGGATTGCTGGCTGTTGCTCTGGGACGCAACGTTGCCGTAGGACAGACCACCGTAGTTATGGGTCGGCCCCACTAGACCGTCAAAATTGACTTCATAGGATTTCATCAGCGAGGCTCCACGAGAATCTGTTGTTATAGGCTTCAGTAACTGTTCAGTACGACCGAGGCGCGGCCTTCGCGAGCAGGCTCGCTCCCACAGGGGAATGCATTCCAATGTGGGAGCGAGCCTGCTCGCGAATGGGCATCACGCCATTTTCACGCCGGGTGTCAGAGAGGCTGGCAAAATCAGGCTCGGGGTTTCCAGCGACGCCACCGGGTACGCGCAGTAATCCGCCGCGTAGTAGGCGCTGGCGCGATGGTTGCCCGAAGCACCGACACCGCCGAACGGTGCGCTGCTCGCAGCGCCGGTCAGTTGCTTGTTCCAGTTGACGATGCCGGCACGGCTTTCCAGCCAGAACTGCTGATAACGCGCTTCGGAATCCGACAGCAGACCCGCGGCCAGACCATAAGCAGTGTCGTTCGCCTCAGCGATCGCCGCTTCAAAATCAACGTAGCGGATCACTTGCAGCAACGGGCCGAACAGTTCTTCGTCCGGACGCTCGGCAACAGCGCTCACATCGATAATGCCCGGCGTCAGCAACGCGGCTTGCGCCTGTGGCTGGGTCATTTCCAGCAGCGACACGGCGCCGTTGGCCAGTAGATGTTCTTGAGCATCCATCAGCGCTTTCGCCGCGCCGAGGGAAATCACCGAGCCCATGAACGGCGCCGGTTGCTGATCAAACGCACCGACCTCAATAGTCGCGCTGACTTCCACCAGACGCTTGAGCAGGCTATCGCCCCACGCACCTTGCGGCACCAACAGACGACGGGCGCAGGTGCAGCGTTGGCCAGCCGAGATGAACGCGGACTGAATGATCGTGTAAACCGCCGCATCCAGATCCGACACCTGATCGACCACCAACGGATTGTTGCCACCCATTTCCAGCGCGAGGATCTTGTCCGGGCGCCCGGCAAATTGCTGGTGAAGATGGTTGCCGGTGCGGCTCGAACCGGTGAAAAACAGACCGTCGATGCCAGGGTTCGCCGCCAGCGCAATGCCGGTTTCGCGAGCGCCTTGCAGCAGGTTCAACACGCCAGCCGGCAGACCGGCTTCAATCCAGCACTTGACCGTCAGTTCAGCGACTTTCGGCGTCAGCTCGCTTGGCTTGAACAACACGCTGTTACCGGCCAGCAAGGCCGGCACGATGTGGCCGTTCGGCAAGTGACCGGGGAAGTTGTAAGGGCCGAATACCGCGACCACGCCGTGCGGTTTGTGGCGCAGCACGGCAGTGGCGTCGCCCAACGGGCCGCTCTTCTCGCCGGTACGCTCGCGGTAGCTCTGTACCGAGATAGCGATCTTGTTGACCATGCTGGTCACTTCGGTCGCAGATTCCCACAGCGGCTTGCCGGTCTCTTCACCAATGGTCCGAGCGAGCTCGTCAGCGTGGTTTTTCAGCGAAGCCGCGAATGCCTCGAGTACGCCGATACGCTCTTCCAGCGAACGACGCGCCCAGTCCGGAAAAGCCTGACGTGCAGCCTGCACCGCCGATTCGACCTGAGCGCTGGTGGCGCCCTCCCCCGACCACAGCACTTGCTGGGTCACCGGGTTCAGCGATTGAAAGGCTTCGCCCTGACCGGCCAGCCACTCACCTGCGATGTATAGCGAATTCATTATTTCGACTCCCGTGCAGCGGACAACGCCACGGCGCGCACTTGATCGCCAGCGTTGAGTTGAAGACGTTTGGCGGTCTGTGGATCAACCACCAGGGTGCCGGCAGCGAGACGCGCCGGCGCAGCAGTGATGCGGCAGTCTTCGCGTTTACGGTTATGGATGATGAACGGCGTGGCGTCATCGCCCGGCGTACCGACAGCCAGCACCAGCGCTTCGCTGTCACGCACCGCGCGGATCTTGCCGGTTTCGCATTCGATGGCCGGGCCGGCATCGAAGATGTCGACGTAACCCTGATAGCTGAAACCTTCACCCTTGAGCATCGCCAGCGCGGGCTCGGTGTCCGGGTGAACCTGACCGATGACGTTGCGTGCGTCAGGCGACAGGAAGCAGGTGTACAGCGGGAATTTCGGCATCAGTTCAGCGATAAACGCCTTGTTGCCCACGCCGGTCAGGTAATCGGCCTGGCTGAATTCCATTTTGAAGAAATGACGGCCAAGGCTTTCCCAGAACGGCGAACGACCGGCGTCATCGGAGACACCGCGCATCTCGGCGATGATCTTGTTACCGAACAGCTCAGGGAATTCAGCGATGAACAGCATCCGCGCCTTCGACAGCATGCGACCGTTCAGACCGCTGCGGTAATCGGCATGCAGGAACAGCGAGCACAGCTCGGAATTACCGGTCAGGTCGTTGGCGAGGAACAGCGTCGGAATCTCGCGATAGATATTCAGCTCTTGCGAGGCGCTGACCGTCAGGCCGACACGGAAGTTGTACCAAGGCTCACGCATACCGACGGCGCCAGCAATGGCGGAAATCCCCACCACGCGACCATCATCGTCTTCGAGCACGAACAGGTAGTCCGCATCGCCACGGCCGGCTTCGCCGCGAAAGGTCTTCTCGGCCCAGCCGACCCGGTGGGCCAGACGCTCTTCGTTGGCTGGCAAAGTCGTAAGGCCGGTGCCGGTGCTGCGGGCCAGGTCGATCAGAGCGGATAAATCGCTGCTGCGTACGGGACGAACAATCATGCTATCTCCTCAAACGGGCCGCCGCGGCCACCCGTGAAATTCGCTAAGGCGTTAAACCGCCACCAGGCGCACGCTGGCACCTTCACCGACGCCCAGGGCTTCGGCCGCTTCCAGATCCAGAGTCACCGGTTTGCCTGGCGCGTAATCCAGCTCCAGCAACACCGCGCGGTAATCCTGCAACTGCGCGTTGGCCACCAGATACTGGCGCCCGACCCCCTTGACCGCTTCGCCGATTTTCACCGGCACAACACGGCTCTGGGCGATCGAACGGATCCCCGAAACACGTGCATGCAGGGTCGGGCCACCGTCGAAAATGTCGATGTAATGATCGGTCTCGAAACCTTCGCGCATCAGGATGTCGAAGGTGATCTGCGCACGCGGGTGCACCTGGCCCATCGCCTCTTGGGCGGAATCCGGCAGCAGCGGCACGTAGATCGGGTAATGCGGCATCAACTCGGCGAGGAACGTGCGGCTCTTCAGCCCGCACAAGCGCTCGGCAGCCGCGTAATTGAGGTCGAAGAAATTGCGACCGATAGCGTCCCAGAACGGCGAGTCGCCATTCTCGTCGCTGTAACCGACGATCTCGGTCACCACCGAATCAGCGAAACGCTCCGGGTGGCTGGCAACGAACAGCAGACGACCACGGGAGTTGAGCTCGGACCACGGCGAACCCACCAGCTCGCGCTGCACGTAGAAACTGGTCAGCAAGCTGTTGCCGGTCAGGTCGTGGCACTGCGAAAGCACGTGGATCTTGTTGTGGATCTTCAGCTCGCGGGAGGCGTGAACGAAGGTCTCGTTGCGGAAGCTGTAGAACGGCTCCGAATAACCGGCCGAAGCAACGATGGCCGAGCAGCCGACCAGTTTGCCGGTGGCGGAATCTTCGAGGACGAAGAAATAGCTTTCTTCACCGTTGAAGCTCACTTCGGCGGCAAACGAGGCTTCGCTCGCAGCGATCTTGTCGCTCAGACGTTCCACGTCATCCGGCAAGGAAGTGACACCAATCGGGCTGTCCGCAGCCAGACGCTGTACCTCGCCCAGATCAGCCATTTGCGCGGGGCGCATCACCAGCATGGTGTCACTCCTTTCTCTTATAAATTCACAGAAAAAAAACACCGGACTTTGTAGGAGCGAGCCCCGTGGTGAGGGGATTTATCCCCGATGGGTTGCGCAGCAGCCCCAAGATTTTGGGGGCCGCTTCGCTGCCCATCGGGGATAAATCCCCTCACCACAAAGGTTCAATCCGACAGTTGAATCTGTCCGGTGTCAAAAATTTTGATCGGCGCCCGAATCATCAGGCGCCGAAGGGTCTATCAGGCTTGTGTCAGTTTTGCAGCAGCGCGTTCGAAACGATCCAGACCCGCATCGATATCGGCGTCTTCCACCACCAGGCTCGGGGCGAAACGGATCACGTCCGGGCCGGCCTGCAGAATCATCAGGCCTTCTTTTTCAGCGGCGTTGAAGATGTCCTTGGCCTTGCCTTTCCAGGCATCGCTGAGCACGCAACCGATCAACAGTCCGAGGCCACGCACCTGAGTGAACAGGCCGTATTTCTCGCCGATCTGCTCAAGACGGGTCTTGAACTTGTCGTGCTTGGCGTTCACACCGTTCAGCACTTCTGGCGTGTTGATCACGTCGATTACCGCTTCAGCAACAGCGCACGCCAGCGGGTTGCCGCCGTAGGTGGTGCCGTGGGTGCCGACGACCAGATGTTTGGCCAATGCTTCGGTGGTCAGCATTGCCGCGATCGGGAAACCTCCGCCCAGGCTCTTGGCGCTGGTGAGGATGTCCGGGGTCACGCCGTAATGCTGGTAGGCGAACAGCTTGCCGCTGCGGCCCATGCCGGTCTGCACTTCGTCGAACACCAGCAGCGCGTTGTTCGCGTCGCAGAGTTCGCGGGCACCTTGCAGGTAGGCCAGTTCGGCCGGCAGTACGCCGCCCTCGCCCTGGATCGGTTCCAGCACGACCGCACAGGTCTTGTCGGAAACCGCAGCTTTCAGCGCCGCCAGATCGTTGTAAGGAACGTGGGTAATACCGGTGATTTTCGGGCCGAAACCGTCGGAGTACTTCGACTGGCCACCGACGTTGACGGTGAACAGGGTACGGCCGTGGAAGCTGTTCAGTGCGGCGATGATTTCGTACTTCTCGCTGCCGAAACGGTCGAACGCAACACGACGGGCCAGCTTGAATGCGGCCTCGTTGGCTTCAGCGCCGGAGTTGCAGAAGAACACGCGTTCAGCAAACGTGGCGTCGATCAGCTTGTGCGCCAGGCGCAGGGCCGGTTCGTTGGTGAACACGTTGGACACGTGCCACAGCTTGTTCGCCTGTTCGGTCAATGCACCGACCAGCGCCGGATGCGCATGGCCCAATACGTTAACGGCAATCCCGCCAGCGAAGTCGATCAGCTCGCGGCCAGCCTGATCCCAGACGCGGGAACCAGCGCCACGCACGGGAATGAAAGCGGCAGGCGCGTAGTTGGGAACCATTACCTGGTCGAAATCGGCGCGTTGTACCGCAGCGTGCTCAACGGACATCGGAGTCTCCTGAAGAGGAACACTCGCCTGAAACTGGCGAGCGATGGGGGGATTGTAAGGACAGTTTTCAGCCCGGCCTTGCCGCCAAGCGACAACTTCTTATAGCGCAAACCCCGGATTTTCCCGGGTTTACGGCAATGCGACATATAGCGTCGCAAAGGCGCAGTTTAAACCGGCATCACCGATTTGCGGCAGGCCGCGCAGGATATCAATTCAGCCGGTTGTCACCGGCATAAATATCTACCGCACGATGATCGTCACTGACTGGTTTGCTGTCGGCTCTTCCAACGCTAAAGGAATGGCACATGCAATTGCCTGAAGGACAGCAACCGGCAGCCCCGATCGATACGAGCGACGCGCAACATCCCGACGAACACTACCTGACCCTGAAAGAGTCGATTCCCGACTGGCTCGGCAGCGCCTCGCCGACCAAACGCCAGGCATTGCGCAGCATCCAGCCCGCACTCCCGGCCTCACTACAAGCTGCGTCAGCCGTGCAGCACCAGCAATTGCAGGCACTGAATGCCGCACACTGGCGCGCGCAAAGCGCGGTCGATCAACAACTCGAACACCTGCAAGACACCAACGCCTTCGCCGAACCGCTGCTCAAAGCAGCACTGAAAAACGCATGCGGTCTGGACCTGGACGTCAGGAAGACCTTCCTGCGCCTCTACGTTCCCGCGACGACGCCATGGTTTTCGATCAAAACCGGCGGCGCCCGCGCCTGGACGGTCTCGCTGCTCGACGCCGCACTGCACAATTTCGAAGACGCCGAAACCAAAGATGACGCCTATGAGCGTGCATCCACCTTCATCACCCAACCCACCGCCAGCGGGCAGTTCGAATCGCTGCCAGCAGTCAACAGCAAACTGAGCATTACCACCTTCATCAAGCTGTGCAGAACGCTGGATATCGGCGCCCAATACCAGACGTATCTGCGAGAACAACTCGGCTTCAACGACGCGACCGCTGCTGCCGCGCTACAACAGAAAGTGACCACGAGCCAGCAAGCAGCCCTTAACGCCGCCCTGCAATGGGCGCGCATGAGCGGCGACATCAGCGAGACCTGCTTTCGCCTGATCAACGGGTTGCTCGATGGCGTGCACGGCATGCGGCTCAACGGCCAGACGCTGCTGTGTCACGACATGTCGATGATGGCAGCGCCGCTGACCGGCATTCTGGTCTTCGCTCCGGATGCCTACACGCCCCGCCACATCAGTCGGATCGTCGCCTACGTCCCGGATGACCCGGAGCACCCGATCAAGGAATACGCGTCCTCGGCAGACATGGAAGCCGAACTCACCCGCCAGTTGCGGGCGACAGACTACCAGCGCTTCTTCAGCCGCTTTATCGATCAGGAACGCATCGGCTTCTTCTTTGCCGACCTGCAGCAGCGCCTGGTTCAAATCAAATGGCACAAGCCCGAACCGGGCAGTTCGCAACCCGCGTGGCGAGAAACGCCCGTCGACAAACCGGACTTGCAACTGGTCAGCGCACCACTCACCGCCGAGCTGTGGCGACACCTTTATCAGGCAAAACTGAACAAGATTCTCAACGACGCCAAAGTGATCGCCATTCCCACCGCAACGGTCGATAGCAGAGCCCGTTGGGCGCGCTGGGATTCCCTGGTGAACATCGTGACCTCGATCATCGAAACGGCTGCCTTCGTGATCGCGCCGTTCGTGCCGGGGCTGGGCGAGTTGATGATGAGCTACATGGCCTGGCAACTGCTCAACGAAGCCTTCGAAGGCATCATCGACTGGACGCAGGCGAAAACCCGCGAAGCGTTCGAACACCTGATGGGCACGGTCGAAACCCTGATTCAACTGGGTGCCTTTGCCGCTGGCGGCATGATCGGCATCGGCGAGTACCGCAAGGTCCTGCCCAAGGAAATCGTTGCATTCATTGATCGCTTCATACCGATGGAGCGGCCCGGGACCTCTGCCCGCTACTGGGACCCGGACCTGAGCCGCTACGAGCACAACGCCCCTCCTGCCAAAGACTCCCGTCCCGACGCGCGCGGCCTGCATGCGCATCAGGGCAAACAGCTGTTGGCGCTGGAAAACGCCCACTACGCGGTCAGCGAAGACGCGATCCCCGGTCAGTTCCGCATTGACCACCCGACGCGGCCCGAGGCTTACAAACCGCTGCTGCGGCACAACGGCGAAGGCGCCTGGCACAGCGAACTCGAACAGCCACTGGCGTGGGACCAGACCACAGCTTTGCGCCGGATCGGCCATTCGCTCGAATCCTTCGAACCGGCTCGGCAAGAACGCATTCTGCACGTCAGCGGCTACAACGAAGACGCCCTGCGCAAAATGCACGTTGATCAGGAAAGCGTTCCGCCGCTGCTGGCTGACACCATCAAACGCTTCAAAATCGACCAGGACCTGCAAGTCCTCATCGAACAACTGGACAGCGCCGAGCACTACCGCGATGCCGACCCTCTGACGCAACTGCAACTGCTGACAGAACACGGCGCATGGCCGAGCGAGAAACGGCTGTGCTACTTCGACAGCGAGGGTGAGTTGATCTGGCAATCATCCGGTGACGAAGCGTTGCCAGTGATCACGGTTCGGCAAAACAGCCTGCAAGAGACTGACGTGCTGAAAAGCTTGCTTGAGTCCCTCGATGAGCACGACATCAAAGCGCTGCTGGGAGAATCGTTCGGCGGCCCGACGCTTGCACTCGATGTGCGCACCCAGACATTGAGCCGGCAACTGAGCCAGCTCGCCCGACAACACCGCATCGCCCTGTTCGAGTCCCGCTATCAGCAACTGGAGACCACGACAGACCCGCTGGCCGCGCCGATCCGCGAGTATCAACCGCTGCTGCCGAGCAGCGTCACTCGCGAATTGCTCGACACCGCCAGCACCGCGGAGCTACTGAGCATCAGCGAAGGGCAACTGCCCGAACGTCAGCAGCAACTGGTGCAGCAGGCCAGTGAGCAAGTGCGCATCAGCCGTGCTTATGAAGGCCTGGAACTGGACTCAGTCAACAATGCGGATTCCGACACCCTCGCCCTGCACAGCCTGCAACGTTTGCCCGGATGGAGCGGACAACTGCGCATCGAAATCCGCGACGGCTTTTATGAAGGCTCGATACTCGACAGCACCGGCCCGGCCGAGGCTCGCGAGCAAAAAGTATTGGTGCGTAAAACCGATGGCCGCTATCAGCCCTATGACGATCGCGGCCAGGAACTGAGCGCCCCCGGCGACTTCTATTGCAGCCTCCTCCACGCCTTGCCGGATGCCGAGCGCCAGGCGCTGGACCTGCACATCGGCGACGCCGACAGGCTCAAACAGGCGATTCGGACAAACCCGCTGGAGCGTAGCGAACTGCGCGTGGCAATGGCCCAGCCGCCGCTGCCGGAACCGCTGATCGACACTTTGCGTCTGGTCGGCGTGGAAGGTTATCGCCCGTTGTTCCGCGAGCAGCCGCACACGCTGGAGGAGCGAGTACGCGAGATCTACCCCAGCGATTCACTGGCCGATGTACAGGCCTTTATTGAAGAACACCAAGGGCTTCCCGGCGGGGTACGCGGCGAACTCTCGCGCCTCAATCTTGAGTACCGAAAGCTCTGCGACGACCTGCGCGTCTGGCAGCTCGAAGTGCCGGCCAGCGATCCGCAGACCGGTCTGCCGCTGACGCCGATTCAGCGTCGTGCGGCGCTGCAAAGCCGTTCGGTATTGAGAACCCTGATTCAGCGTTGCTGGCGCAAACAGACCCGCGGACCTGCCGGGTACATGCTGCAGATCACCGACCCGATTATTGGCCACCTGCCCGTACTCGAGGCCGACTTCGGCCATATCACCACGCTGGCGATCAATGGCAGCAAAAGCACCCGAGGTCTCGAACCGTTTTTGCAGCGTTTTCCCAAACTGATGTATCTCGACGTGCAAACCGCCAACTTGCCACAGCTGCCGCCCGCGCTCACCACAATGCCGGTGCTGCGCCACCTGATTCTGCGCGATTGCAGCCTGCAACTCGGCGCTGCCGACCAGACATTACTGGCGTCATTGCCTGAGCTGTCGTTTCTCGACTTGCAGGACAACCCGCTGGGGACGGCCCCCGATATCCAGCCGATGACTTCACTGCGCTTCATCAATCTGAACAACACCGGCATCGCCGAGCCGCCAGCCAATCTGCTGCACCACCCGCGCCTGGTCACCGGCAAATTCGCCGGCAACCGTATCAGCGAAATGCCGGACGCGCTGTTCACGCTCAACAGCCTGCTCAGCGACGGCTTCGATTTCGCCGACAATCCGCTGAGCCCAACGTCGCGTGAGCGGGTGAAAGCCCACTACCAACGCACCTCAAAGCACTTTGGTGTGCTGCCCGAAGCAGCCGACATCAACCGCACCACGGCGCTGTTTCCGGAACTTGACCCTGCGCAGGCGACCGACGTGGTCTATCAACTGCCGGGAACACTGGAGCAGGGCCGGACGCAACTGAGCCGCTGGGAAGCCGAAATCAGTCAGATGAAAGCCGATCTGGCGCTATGGAGCCGCGACATCCCCAAACGCGATCCGTTGACCGGCCAACTGCTCAACCTCAACGAACAATCCAGCGAGCTGATGTTCCGCGAGCGATTCGCGCAGACGCTGGAACAGTTCTGGGGCAGGCGAACCGCGCACCAGCCCAGCGTCAGAAGCAAACTGCTGGAAGCAAACCTTGAGTTCATGGGCGACCTGCCAACGCTGGCCGCAGACTTCAGCCACGTCACCAGTCTGAGCCTGACCGGCAACAAAAGCGTTTCCGCCGTGACGCCATTCCTGCAACGTTTTCAGAACCTCGAAGCGCTGCATCTGCTGCATTTTGATCTGGAACCGGTATCCACTTCGCTCATTAACCTGCCGCGACTGGGCACGCTGGAACTGAAGGATTGCGGTGTAGTGATGACACCGGAAAATCAGGCTGCACTCTGCGCCTTGTCCCAACTGGAAACACTCGAACTGAGCAACAACCCGTTAGGCACGCTGCCCGACCTCAACCTGCTGCCGCAACTGAGCTATCTCGATGTGGCCAATACGGGCCTGTCCACCATGCCGAATGGCGTCATCGATCACCCGCATTTGCGCACCCTGATTTTCAGCGGCAACGCCTTCACCGAGTTACCCGCGGCCCTTTTCGAGCTGCCATCCAATCGCAGCGACGGCTTCGATTTTGCCGACAACCCGTTAACGCCAGACACCCGTGAACAGATAAAAACCTACTACCGCAAGACCGGCAACGACTTCGATGTACTGGCCGACGCGGCGGACATTGCCCTGGCCCGAGAGCTGTTCCCGTCGCTGGATGCGCAAGAGGCCAGCGACATGATTTATGACTTGCCCGGCACTCTGAGCGATGGCCATCTCCATCTCGGTCGCTGGCAAACCGAGCTCGATACCATGAGAAGCCAACTCGCCTCTTGGGCGTCTCAGGTGCCGATTCATCATCCCGTCACCGGTGAAGTGCTCACCGCCATTGAAGTGTTCGATCAGTACGCGGTGCGCTTGAGTTTCAAGCAAAAGCTGGAGGAGTTCTGGGCTCATCGCTCGGCCCTTACCGGAGCGCGCGACGTGGATTTTTCCACATCACTGCCGTTCCTGGGCGACATGCCCGTGCTCACCACGGACTTCGGCCACGTCTCGGATCTGGCCCTCAAGGGCAATCCTGCACTACGGGGCATCGAGTCGTTTCTCGAACTGTTTCCCAACGTGCAAACGCTCGAGATGCGTGACTTCGCCTTGGCCGAGTTACCCACGCCCATTGGTCGCATGTCGGAACTCAAGGACCTGACCCTGCACAATTGTCAGTTCACCCTGACCACCGACGGCCAAACCACGCTGACGGCACTGAACGCGCTTGAACGTCTGGATCTGAGTCAAAACCCGCTGACCCTGGCACCCGATCTGGCGGCGATGCCAAAACTCAATGACGTGCGCCTGTCCAACTGCGCCATAACCCAACTGCCAAAGGGTCTGGCTGATCATCCGAACCTGCGAACCGTCCTGCTCGACAACAACCGCATCACTGAATTACCCGCGGCACTTTTTCAGATGGACCTCGATCTGGCCGACGGAGTAGATCTGTACGGCAACCCGCTGTCGGCGGCCAGTCGTGAGCGGATCAAGGGGTTTTACCTCAAGCACGGCAGTGATCTGGGCATTGCAGCCGATCCCGCGGACGTGGCCCGGGCCCGCGCACTCTTTCCGGTACTGCAGGATGGCGACGCCAGCCACATGCTTTACTCTCTGCCGGGCACACTGGAGGCCGGTCGCGCCCAACTGCTGCGTTGGGAAAGCGAAATTGCCCGGATCAACCACGACCTCCGCGCCTGGACCGAAGCCATCGCCGAGACTGACCCGCAAACTGGCCAAGCGCTTAGTGCCGACGAGATCGCCAGCGAGCGTAGCGCCAGACAGGAATTCAGCAGCAAGTTGCAGCAGTTCTGGCGCCAGCGGCGCGCTGACAAACTGGATCTGCGCTCGAATACCTTTGTCGCCGATCTGACCTTCAGCGGTGATCTGCCGGCACTGTCGGCGGACTTCAGCCATGTCACGCAGTTGTCGTTGCAGGGCAAATCGACGCATAACGTCCCTGATGCTTTCCTCAACTGCTTTCCGGGTTTGTCAGGGCTGGAACTGCGCAATTTTGCCTTGGGTCGACTGCCGCAGGCGCTGACCCGGATGCCCCTGCTGCAGACCCTGGTGCTGAGCAAGTGCGGCGTAGTGTTTGACGCTCAGGCGCAAGTCGTACTGGCGGGTTTGCCCCGTCTGACGATGCTCGACCTGTACCGCAATCCACTCGACGTGGTGCCCGACCTCTCTCCCCTCAAGGCGCTGACTTACGTAGACCTCGCCGGCACGGGGATCAACAGTGTTCCGGTTGGCCTGACGCAGCTTGCCGACCTCGAAACCGCCTTGTTGAACGACAACCAAATAACGCTGCTGCCCGACGCGCTCTACAACCTGCCCAACACCATCAGCAAAGGCATTGATCTGGACAATAACCCGCTGTCATCGGCGACGCGTGAACAGATCAAAGTCTATTTCCAACGCACCGGGAGTGATCTTTGTGTATTGGCCGATCGGGCAGACATTAACCTTGCGCATGCGCTGTACCCGCAACTCTCCGAGACCCAAGCCAGCAATCTGGTCTACGGCCTGCCCGGCACATTTGCGGACGGCAGCCTTGAGCTGACACGTCGGCAAACCGAACTGGATACCCTCGGCAGAGACCTTGAAGCCTGGATGAACTCAGCGGTACTCGACCCTGTCACCCAACTGCCCCTGGAAGTCGAGCCGCTGCTGCAAGAGCAGTACAAAAGAATGCAATTGAAGGTCAGCCTGGAGGACGCCTGGCGTCGCAAGTCATCCGCGACCCAATCGGAATTTGCCTTGAACCTGGAGATGTCGTTCATCGGTGACCTGCCAACCTTGAGAGCGGACTTCGGGCACGTTCTTGAACTGGAACTGAACAGCACGGCTGCCATCGCCCCCGTGCCCAGGGCTGGCTCGCCCGGTTCCCCAATCTGCTGAGCCTGAAAATGGGCGGCATTCAACTGAACAGCATCCCCGTCGAAGTGTTCGGCCTGGAAAAACTCACGCGGCTGAATCTGCCCGAATGCAACATCAGCCTGACGGAAGAAGCCGCGACCGCGCTGGGTGCCCTCGAAGATCTGCAAAACCTGAACTTGCGCAACAACCCCTTGGGACGGGCGCCAGACATTGATCGCATGAAGCAACTGAGTCATCTGGACTTGAGCAATACCGGACTCACCGAGACGTGGCCGGCGCTGTTCGAAAGGATCAGCCTTAGCCACGTCGATCTTTCCGACAACGCGATCAGCGAGTTGCCGCTCGAGCTTTTACGCGGCGACCATCGGCTGAGCGCCGACTTCAACTTCAGTGGTAATCCGTTATCGGAACTGGCGCGCCAACGGCTTGCCGACTATGCCCAAGTGCGGGAAGCCAGGCTGGATGCACCGCGACTGTGGCGCCAGCAAATTGCCGAGCTGGACGACGACTTCGATTCCTCATCGTCCATAGCATCTGATGAAGCGTCGGAATCGCTGCCCTCACTGGATTAACCACAACGGCCAGCCCGACGCGCCTCAACCGCGCTCAGGCGGTACTGAAGACAACTCGAATGGACTGCTGCTGCGCCGCTGGTTGCGATCTTCCCGCGGCGTGGCACCGAAGAAGTTGCGATAGGCGCTGGAGAAATGCGGCCCCGAGGAGAAGCCGCAAGACAAGCCGATCTGGATGATCGACTTGCTGGTTTGCATCAACATCTGCCGGGCCTTGTTCAGGCGCAACTCCAGGTAGTACTGGCTCGGCACACGATTGAGGTATTGCTTGAAGATCCGCTCCAACTGGCGACGCGACACGCAGACGTGCTGGGCGATTTCGTCGGTGGTCAGCGGTTCTTCGATGTTGGCTTCCATCAGCAACACCGCCTGGGTGAGCTTCGGATGGCTGGAGCCGAGACGGTTCTGCAACGGGATGCGCTGACGCTCACCACCTTCGCGGATGCGTTCGACCACCAGTTCTTCCGACACCGCGCCGGCCAGTTCCGCACCGTGATCGCGGGCGAGTACCGCCAGCAACAGATCGAGAACGGACATGCCGCCACACGCGGTCAGGCGATCACGGTCCCAGTCGAACAGATGGCTGGTGGCGATGACTTTCGGGAAGCGTTCGGCAAAATCGTCCTGCCAACGCCAGTGCACGGCCGCGCGATAGCCATCGAGCAAACCGAGTTGCGCCAACGGGTAGACACCGGCAGACAAACCGCCGATCACGCAACCGGCACGCACCAATTGCTTGAGTGCGCTGCTCAGTGGCGAGGCCAATGCGGTGGGTGGCTCATCGGCGAGCAGGAACAGTTTCTGGAAGTTTTCCAGCTTGCCGGCCCACGGCTCACCCGGCAGTTGCCAGGCGCCCTCGCCCGGTGCTTCGGCTTGCAGAAACGACAGTTCGTAAACCACGTCCGGGTGCACACGCTGAGCAACACGCAAGGCCTCCTCCGCCAGCGCCAGCGTCAACGCTTTAGTGCTGGGCCAAATCAGGAAACCAATTCGATGGGCAGTCATGGGCGGGCAATCCGAAACGAAGAACGGTGATGAAGGCAAGGGCCAATGCTAGCCCGGAAATGAACACAAATCATGAAACCAACCGAGATCCAGGCAGGGATCTAAATGTGGGAGCGAGCCTGCTCGCGAAAGCGGTGGATCAGTCGACACCTATGTCGGCTGTCACACCGCATTCGCGAGCAGGCTCGCTCCCACAGAGATCGTGGGTCGGCCTTCAGGCTGCGAATCATGCACTATTCCGGTGCATATCGGCAGTTCTGATTACTTGAGGCTGCCCGACAGGAACTGCTGCAGACGCTCAGATTGCGGATTCACCAGCACTTCGCGCGGGTTGCCGCTCTCTTCAACAACACCTTTGTGCAGGAACACCAACTGGTTCGACACTTCACGGGCAAAGCCCATTTCGTGGGTCACCACGACCATGGTGCGACCTTCCTGAGCCAGCGCTTGCATGACCTTCAACACGTCGCCCACCAGCTCCGGGTCGAGCGCCGAGGTGGGTTCGTCGAACAGCATCACTTCCGGTTCCATCGCCAGCGCACGGGCGATCGCTACACGCTGCTGCTCGCCACCGGACATATGCCCAGGGAAAGCGTCTTTGCGATGCGCCACGCCAACCTTGTTCAGGTAATGCTCGGCTTTCTCGCGGGCTTCAGCCTTGGACACACCCAGCACGTGCACCGGCGCTTCCATGATGTTTTCCAGCGCGGTCATGTGCGACCACAGGTTGAAATGCTGGAACACCATCGACAGGCGCGAACGCATGCGTTGCAGCTGCTTCGGATCGGCGGCTTTCAGCGCGCCGTCCTTGTTCGCGACCAGTTTCAGCTCTTCGTTGTTGAGCAGAATCTTGCCCGCGTGCGGCTGCTCAAGCAGGTTGATGCAGCGCAGGAAAGTACTTTTGCCGGAGCCACTGGAGCCGATGATGCTGATCACATCGCCAGCTGCCGCTTTCAGGGAAACACCCTTGAGCACTTCGTGACTGCCATAGCGTTTATGCAGGTCTTGGACTTCAAGTTTGTACATGCGGTCGGTTCTCACAAAAACAGTCAGTCAGTCGTTGAGCAAGCGCCCGTGACGCAGCGCTTCGCGCCCCGCCACCTTGGCCAGCCAGAAACCGGGTTGGGCATAGCGCAGCCGTTCAATGGCAAACAGCACCCCGGACGTACCAGCACACACCGTGCTGACCCGATCGGATAAAGGATCGATCACTTCGAAAATCTCGTCACCGGCCTCGACCCACTCGCCGGGTTTACGCAGAAAACTCACCACGCCTGGGTGCGGCGCGAACAGCAATTCGGTACCTTCGAACGGCATGCCTTCGCAGGCTTCGTGCGCCGGGTTCGGCCACTCGCCAGTGATCAGTCCCTGCTCGGCAAGGAACGCGAGAATGCCTTCAGCATAAGCCTCGGCTTCTACGCGGCCGGTGTCAGCCTGACCGCCCAGCTCAATCGTCGTCGCCAGGCACGCCAGCGGAATCTGCGCGTCCGGGAATTGACGCGACAGACGCAGCCACGGCAGCGAACAGGCTTCATCGAACGAGCTGCCGCCGGAATCTTCCGCGAGCAAACCCACCTTCACATTCAGATGCGCGGCCAGCGAACGCCACTGCGGCCAATGCTGCGGCAATGCATACATGTGCAGCGCGGCTTCGGCATCGCAATGCAGATCCAGCACCACATCGGCGGTGCAGGCATGGCTGAGCAATACGCGCTGCATGCCTTGCAACTGGCTGCTCGCAGGCGGCAACGCGGCCAAGTGATCCGCCATTGCCTGACGAATCAAACGCACATTGGCGTGCGGATCATCACCCAGGCGATCAGCCAGCGTTGCCGCAACCGGCGCGCTCAGCTCGACGAAATCACGGTTGAAATTCTTGCCGCTGCCCGCCTCGAAACGGCCCTGGAAGTTGCCTTGCAGCAATTGCCCAAGACCCAACGGATTGGCCACCGGCACCAGCTCGACGACACCGTTGAGTTGACCTTTGGCTTCGAGTTCGCCGAGGCGCTTTTTCAGCTCCCAAGCGGTGCGCATGCCCGGCAATTCGTCAGCGTGCAGACTGGCCTGAATATAGGCTTTGCGCTCGCCGTGACCAAAACGCAATACAGATATCTTGCGCTCGCTGCCCAGATGGCTCCACGGCAATACGTGGTCGATGCGTTCCATATCAGTGCTTCCGCGGCGCGAGGTAGCTCAACCAGCGACGCTCGGCCAGCTTGAACAGCTTGACCAGAATGAAGGTCAGGCACAGGTAGAACACGCCAGCGGTGATATACGCCTCGAACGGCAGATAGAACTGCGCGTTGACGGTACGCGCCGCGCCGGTGATATCGATCAAGGTCACGATGGACGCCAGACTGGTGGTCTGCAGCATCATGATCACTTCGTTGCTGTACTGCGGCAGCGCCCGGCGCAGCGCCGATGGCAGCAGGATGCGCTTGTACAGTTTGAAGCGCGACATGCCCATGGCCTTGGCCGCTTCGATCTCACCATTGGGCGTTGCCTTAAGGCTGCCGGCGATGATTTCAGCGGTGTAGGCGCTGGTGTTGACCGCAAAGGCCAGGCACGCACAGAACGTTGCGCTGGACAGCCACGGCCAGAGGAAGCTTTCGCGTACCGCTTCGAACTGGGCCAGACCGTAGTAGATCAGGAACAATTGCACCAGCATCGGCGTGCCGCGAATCACGTAGGTGTAAAGCCACGCCGCACCGTTGACGACCGGGTTCTTCGAGACGCGCATCAGCCCCAGCGGCAGCGCCCCCAGCAGACCGAAAAACAGCGACAGCGCGAGCAGTTTGAGGGTGGTCAGCAGGCCGCCGAGGTACAGCGGCATCGCCTCCCAAATGACGTTGTAGTCGAAGATCATAGATCAGCCGCCCTTACGCCTACCGAGTAGCGCTTCTCAAGTTGACGCAGGATCAGCAACGAAACGCTGGTGATCACCAGGTACATCGCCGCCACTGCGAGGAAGAAGGTAAAAGGCTCGCGGGTGGCATCTGCCGCCTGCTTGGCCTTGAACATCATGTCTTGCAGACCGACCACGGAAATCAGCGCGGTGGCCTTGGTCAGTACCAGCCAATTGTTGGTGAAGCCCGGAATCGCCAGGCGAATCATCTGCGGCACCATCACCCGGAAGAACACCTGAAAGCTGCTCATGCCGTACGCCATGCCCGCTTCAGCCTGACCTTTAGGGATCGCCATGAACGCGCCACGGAAGGTTTCCGACAGGTACGCCCCGAAGATGAAACCGAGGGTGCCGATACCGGCGGCCAGCGGATTCAGGTCGATGTAATCATTGAAGCCGAGCAGCGGTGCAACGCGGTTGAGCAAGTCCTGGCCGCCGTAGAAGATCAGCAGGATCAGAACCAGATCGGGAATCCCGCGGATTACCGTGGAATACAGATCGCCCAGCCACGCCAGCCAACGCACCGGCGACAGGCGCAGTGCAACACCGATCAGCCCGAGAACGATGGCCAGAGCCATGGACGACAAGGCGAGCTGAAGCGTCAGCCATGCGCCATCGAGGATGACAGCCCCGTAGCCTTTCAACATGATTCAGGTCCTCGAAAGTTGGGATGAAAAAATGGCGCAAACCGCAGAGATCCTGTTGCTTGCGCCATTTCGGACTTGTCGCAGAGACGTCTTACTTGCCGTAGATATCGAAGGCGAAGTACTTGTCCTGGATTGCTTTGTATTTGCCGTTTTCGCGGATGGCCGCGATGGCTGCGTTGATCTTGTCTTTCAGGGCGTCGCCCTTACGCACAGCGATACCTACGCCGTCGCCGAAGTATTTGACGTCGGTGAACTGTGGACCCACGAAGGCGAAGCCTTTGCCGGAATCGGTGTTCAGGAAGCCATCTTGCAACAAGGTGGCGTCGGCCACGGTGCCGTCGAGGCGACCGGCGGCGACGTCGAGGTAGATTTCGTTCTGCGAGCCGTATGGCTTGATCTCGGCGCCCAGTGGAGCCAGAACTTCGCGGGCGAAACGCTCGTGGATCGAACCACGTTGTACGCCGATGTTTTTGCCCTTCAGCTCAGCCAGGTTTTCGCTGACCTGAGTGCCGGCCTTCATGACCAGACGCGCCGGGGTGTTGTAGTACTTGTTGGTGAAGTCGACAGACTTCTTGCGGTCTTCAGTGATCGACATGGACGAGAGGATCGCGTCGATCTTGCGCACTTTCAGTGCCGGGATCAGACCGTCGAACTCTTGCTCGACCCACACACACTTGACCTGCATCTGCTCGCACAGAGCGTTGCCGATGTCGTAGTCGAAACCAACGATGCTGCCGTCCGGCGCTTTCGAGGCGAACGGAGGGTAAGCCGCTTCGATACCGATCTTCAGAGGTTTTTCGTCAGCGAAGGCATTCAGCGACAGCACGGACAGTGCCAGGGCGCCAAGCAGCACAAGTTTCTTCATCTTGGGACTCCATCGGTAAAGGGCAAAAACGGCAGAGTGAGCGACAGCCCAATATGCGAATGGGTGAATCGGGAAATCGGTTGCTGCATCGGTGGGACATTTCCCGTTGAACCCGGTAGAGGTTTCAACGTCAGCGACGATGAGCGAGTGATCGGCATTCTAACGACAGGCCCGAAGCCGATATTTCTTCAATGCGACAACTAATTACAGATGCACAGAGAAAGCGACTTTGGCGCATTGACAGTCTTGCAATTTCATGCAAGAGCGAAAGACAGTGAACCGATCTATGCTGCAAATTGCGGGCCTATTATTCGCAAACCCTTCTAATCCGGCAAGCGCAGCGTTGTGTCTTATTTTTCAGCGGGGTTTTGAAGGCTCTAAAACGGGGCGATGCGTTTCCCTTCGCCCCGGTTTGGCGCGAGCGGTTACACATTCGGTTACATGGAAAGCACGGGGTAACAGCGGGAAATGTCTTACGACGCAGATCGATAATTATTGGTTGGGTGGTTTCGGTTTCTGACAGTCGGCTACATCGGCGCCTTACAGATTGCTATCGCTGGCAAGCCAGCTCCCACAGGGATCGCATTTCTTCAGGTGGAATGCGATCCCTGTAGGAGTGAGCCTGCTCGCGATGAGGCCCATCCAGCCACTACAAAACCAACAGACACAAAAAAGCCCCGTCCGGCCTACACCGAACGGGGCTTTCCAGCACTTCAACCTGCTACTTAAGCAACATTCATGGTCTTGTGCGTATCAATCAAATGCTGCACCACACCCGGATCCGCCAGCGTCGAGATATCCCCCAACCCGTCATATTCCGCCGTAGCAATCTTGCGCAGAATGCGGCGCATGATCTTGCCCGAACGGGTTTTCGGCAGCCCCGGCGCCCACTGGATCACATCCGGCGAAGCAATCGGCCCGATCTCCTTGCGCACCCAGTTCTTCAACTCCAGACGCAACTGCTCGGTCGGCTCCTCGCCATTCTTCAACGTGACATAGACATATATGCCCTGCCCCTTGATGTCATGCGGCACCCCAACCACCGCCGCCTCAGCGACTTTCGGGTGAGCAACCATCGCGCTTTCGATCTCGGCCGTGCCCATACGATGGCCGGACACATTGAGCACGTCATCGACACGCCCGGTGATCCAGTAATAACCATCAGCATCACGACGCGCACCGTCACCGGTGAAGTACATGCCACGGAAGGTCTTGAAGTAGGTATCCACGAAACGATCGTGATCGCCATACAAGGTACGCGCCTGACCCGGCCACGAATCGAGAATCACCAGATTGCCCTCAGCCTCGCCCTCGATGATGTTACCGAGGTTGTCGACCAGCGCCGGCACCACACCGAAGAACGGACGTGCCGCCGAACCCGGCTTCAGCGCGTGAGCACCCGGCAGCGGGCTCATCATGTTGCCGCCAGTCTCGGTCTGCCACCAGGTATCAACGATCGGGCAACGCGACTTGCCGACATTCTTGTAGTACCAATCCCACGCTTCCGGGTTGATCGGCTCACCCACTGAACCGAGCAGACGCAAGCTGCTGCCATCGGCGCCTTCAACAGCCGCCTGACCCGAGGCCATCATCGCGCGGATCGCGGTCGGTGCGGTGTAGAGGATGTTGACCTTGTGCTTGTCGACGATCTTCGCCACCCGGGTGATGTCCGGATAGTTCGGCACGCCTTCGAACAGCAGCGTGGTCGCGCCATTGGCCAGCGGGCCGTAGACGATATAACTGTGGCCGGTGACCCAGCCGACGTCGGCGGTGCACCAGTAGACTTCGCCCGGACGGTAGTCGAACACGCGCTCGTGGGTCATCGCCGCGTACAGCAAGTAGCCGCCAGTGGTGTGCTGCACGCCCTTAGGCTTACCGGTCGAGCCGGAGGTATAAAGGATGAACAGCGCTTCTTCCGCGCCCATCTCTTTCGGCGCGCAGACGGTGCCCGCCACTTTCATCAGGTCTTCGTACCAGATGTCGCGATGCTGGTTCCACTTGATGTCGCCACCGGTGCGCTTGCAGACGATGACTTTCTGGATGCTGCTGGTTTCCGGGTTGGTCAGCGCGTCGTCGACGTTGGCCTTGAGGGAAATCTTCTTGCCGGCACGGATGCCTTCGTCAGCAGTGATCACCACTTTCGATTTGCAGTCGATGATGCGACCGGCCAGGGCTTCCGGCGAGAAACCGCCGAACACCACCGAGTGAATCGCGCCGATCCGGGTGCAGGCCAGCATGGCGACCACGGCTTCGGGAATCATCGGCATATAAATGGTTACCACGTCGCCACGGTGCACGTCCTGACCACGCAGGGCGTTGGCCAGTTTGCACACTTGCTCGTGCAGTTCGCGGTAAGTGATGTTGCGGCTTTCGGAAGGATCGTCACCTTCCCAGATGATTGCGACTTGATCGCCGCGCTCGGCCAGATGGCGGTCGAGGCAGTTGTAGGAAACGTTCAGGGTGCCGTCGGCAAACCATTTGATATCGACATGGTGATCGTCGAACGACGTCTGTTTCACCGTGGTGAAAGGCTTGATCCAGTCGAGACGCTGAGCTTGCTCGCGCCAGAAGCCGTCAGGGTTGACGACCGACTGTTGGTACATGGCTTTGTAGGTCGCCTCGTCAGTCAGCGTGTTAGCCAGAACCTCGGGACGAACGGGATACAGAGAAGCCGCACTCATCTTTCCTACCTCGGTGTAATAGTTGTTTTTGTATGACCCCGTTGTAGCCGGGCCGGCCCCATAGAACCATTCGACGATGGTAGTAACAAGCCCCTCCCCCACCATAGTCCCCGTGTAGGAGCTGCCGAAGGCTGCGATCTTTTGATCTTGCTTCTAAACATCCAGATCAAAAGATCGCAGCCTCCGGCAGCTCCTACATTGGGATTGGGGTGATTTCGGGGATTGTTACCAAATCTGCCAAAGGTGTTTATCAAAACCCGCTCTGTTTACCCCCGCCCCACCTCCCTAGAATTCACCTCGCCGACAAGGCAAACGCGATTAACAACGTTACAGCCCCCACGAAGGCCGTTAATCCAGCTCTCAAGTAATAACTGCAAACGATGAAGTTCCACACGCAACCCTAAAAAGGTTGCGTGACCCCACTCGACCTCAAAAAGGTAAATCTGAAATGAAAGCTTTATTGGTTCTGGCCCTCAGCAGTCTGTGCGCAACCGCCATGGCAGACGAGGTCCCGACTGATGTCGCACAGCAACAACCGGTGATCGAGGAATACACTTACTCCACCCACCTGGACATCGCCAACGTTGTATCGATGAGCGAAGTTCCAAATGTCTGCGAAGTTGTTCCAATGAAAATGGAATACGACGACTCCACAGGCCAGCGTCACATCCTGCGCTACAGCGTCATGGGTAACGGCTGCACCAATTGATGATTTGAGACTGCACCGAATTGGACCTCTCAGCGCTTCATTGAGGGTCGATTCCAGCCCGGCTTCGGTCGGGCTCAGTTGTGTCTGGAGTCGTGCAAAAGGGTTGCAAAACACAAGATATAGTGAAAAACGCGGTTTTTTGCTCAAATCTTGAGCAACCAAAGCCCGGCGAAAAAATTAATCAAAAAAAATTCTCAGAGACCAACATCGGCGAAAGCCCTGTAAACCCTCGCTCCGACTCAAATCCCCCTCCCGCTCGACCGCCCTGCGCGCTTTCGCCCTCCCCCACGAGCGCATTTTTTTCCCTATAATGCCGCCCTAATCGGGTCAGCAATATTCCCTTACAGGGATCAAAAGCCATTCTGAAGCCCCGCAGACGCGTTCAACGCGAACTGCGCCCGTCAGAGGCTCTCGGAAACCCGTACAAAATTCTGTTTGATGCCTGCGTTTAGCTGCTGCAAAGAACGATTCCTTTAGATCCAACGCGGTCTGTACGACCGTGTGAAAAACCAACCAATCAGGTTTCACACGGGCGACAGGCCCTCACGCAGGAGACGACACGTCATGCTGAGCTGGGACGAATTCGACAAAGAAGACAGTGAAGTAGCAACAGTGAAAGGCGCCAACGCCGGCCACGCTACTGAAGCCAACATGGACCGCCTCGACAACGCCGGCGGCGCCGCTGCGCTGGAAGCCCGCGCCGTGACCGCCGACGACTCGGCCGCTGTCGCCCGCGCCAAGGCTGCACTGAACTCCCTCGACGTCGCCGAAGGCCTCGCCGAACTCGAAGGCGCCTCCGCCCGTGTCGCCGTTGACGAAAAGCGCATGATCAACTGCCGCGCCGACCTCAACCAACTCGTGCCATTCAAGTACGACTGGGCCTGGCAGAAGTATCTGGACGGTTGCGCAAACCACTGGATGCCGCAAGAAGTCAACATGACCGCCGACATCGCCCTCTGGAAAGACCCGGAAGGCCTGACCGACGACGAACGCCGCATCGTCATGCGCAACCTCGGCTTCTTCTCCACCGCCGACTCCTTGGTTGCCAACAACCTGGTCCTGGCCGTGTACCGCCTGATCACCAACCCGGAATGCCGCCAGTACATCCTGCGCCAGGCGTTCGAAGAGGCGATCCACACCCACGCCTACCAGTACTGCATTGAATCGCTGGCCATGGATGAAGGCGAAATCTTCAACATGTACCACGAGATCCCATCGGTCGCGAAAAAAGCCGCCTGGGGCCTGAAATACACCCGCTCGATCTCCGATCCGAAGTTCGAAACCGGCACCCCGGACACCGACAAAGAACTGCTGCGCAACCTGATCGCCTACTACTGCGTTCTGGAAGGCATCTTCTTCTACTGCGGCTTCACCCAGATCCTCTCCATGGGCCGTCGCAACAAAATGACCGGCGTCGCCGAGCAGTTCCAATACATCCTGCGCGACGAATCCATGCACCTGAACTTCGGCATCGACGTGATCAACCAGATCAAAATCGAAAACCCACACCTGTGGGATGCTGAGATGAAGGAAGAAGCGACCCAGATGATTCTGCAGGGCACGCAGTTGGAGATCGAATACGCACGTGACACCATGCCTCGCGGCGTTTTGGGCATGAACGCGGCGATGATGGAGGATTACCTGAAGTTCATCGCTAACCGTCGTTTGAGCCAGATTGGTTTGAAGGAAGAGTATCCAGGGACGACTAACCCGTTCCCTTGGATGAGCGAGATTATGGACTTGAAGAAAGAGAAGAATTTCTTTGAGACGAGAGTGATTGAGTATCAGACTGGTGGTGCACTTAGCTGGGATTGATTTCTCGACAGACTGAAATTAAAACCCTGAGTTTGCTCAGGGTTTTTTTGCAAAAAATTTATGATTTTCACCAAGATCAAATATTCAAAAAGTAGTCTTCACACAACTCTCCGCCGCCTTAAAAAACTCCTTCTCCTCTAAATCTACCTGATTGATGATGGCGCAAAGCCATGCTATAACAAGCATCCCTTATGGATATTAGGGACACCTACCCAGCCAGAGGGCGCTTTTTTTACAGGGAGTCTACAAGTGGCCGAATTATTAAAGTTAGCAAAAAAAAATCATTCCTAAAAAATTACAACTTAAATAGCGGAACTATTCAGAAGGCTAATAAACAAAAAGGAATACCAAAAATAAAGGATGGAACAGACAACGATGGAAACTATGTAATTATAAAAATATGGGAGCGGGATAAATCATCAGACGACTCCGACCTTAGAGAGATATGGAGGAATGAACTTAGACAGCTTCATCGCCTAGCAGGATTTCCTGGGGCATCAGATTATATATCAGAGCCAAAAGAAACATACGAAGATGAAAATGGATTTTATATAGTTATCAGTCCAGGCCAAAAATCCTTTCTAGCAACTCATTTTAATGAAACAAGCAAAACCACTCCAAATGAGCAGGAACGAGTTACCTTCTGGTCAAACATAAAACGAGCTGCTCTTGGAATTAACATACTTCACTCCCAAGGGATGCTTCACAGGAAAGTTGACGACTGGGCAATACTAACTGAAGGACATTTAGACCAAGACGATTTTGAATTAACCGGCTTCGAATGGTCAATGCGACTTAGCTCAAAACTTTCACAAACGAATGAATCTGGAGCCTCTTACTCTTTCATCGATGACTGGAAAGGATTAGGTAACATCGCAGCAAAAGCGCTCAATATAGATATTAAAAAACTTACTAGCCGCAACACCCCCACTCGGAAGTATCTAGCACTCTAATTACTGAGGAAGTCCTCTTAATTAGAGAATTATTACAAATAAAACCCTCACCAAAAATAAGCCATGAGGATATCGATAAAAGCATCGGCGAAATCGAAGGAAAATTACTAGCTCGCCAGAACAGTGGTAACCAAAGACTTAAATTAGCATTTTCCATTGGCGAAAATGGAAAACTATCAAACCAAATTAACAAAATATCTGGCGGCATAATTGAAATAGAGTCAACCGACGAGCAACTATTGTTTCTAAAAAATGATTTAACCTCACCAAAGCTAATAATCAACGAAAACAACAATATCTTTATAATTGGTGAGCAACTAACATACTTCCTAAAGGATTATACATCCCCGTCAGATAAGTCAAAATCAAATTGGTCTATAGCCTACTGTGAAAAGATAGATTCACAGCGCCCCATAATCAGGGAGAACACCCTCACTATACCTCTAGGTTCAAACAACTTAGACTTTCTAAGCTTAACAAGAGCGCACAAAGAGTATTCAAAACCAAGATCAAGAATTCATACATGGCGAGCACTGATAAAAAAAACGCCATCAAGAAATAAAAAAACTGAAAAAACAAACCACATTCAGGAATTTTGGTTAATTCAAATAATTGAATATTTATTCTCCTTAGTAGACTTTCACCCAATAGAAATATCCGATCAAAAACAGACCGACAATGGTACAAATTTAATTACGATAACCTCTAGGATCGACGACAGACAAGAGTCGATACTAAAGCTTTTAGGCATAAAAGACCTTGCAATTGCAAGACTTGCGAACGAGTTAAATAGTGAGGAAAGGAAAACCAACTCAAACTGGAGAATAACCGATTCGTTCTACTTAGGAAAAAATCGTCAAAGCGATACACAATGGCACTACACAGGAGAGCTTAAAAACAATGTATTTACACTAACTGGAGACTCCGAAATATCTAAAGAAGGAGATTATTATCTGGTCCCCTCAGACCAAAAGGGAACTTACGCGCAATTTCTGCGACGAGCAAAAGCGCTCAAAGCACTTGCAGAGCATAATGAACTGCTGGAAATGCTTATAAATCCCAGAGCAAAAATAAAAAACAGTCACGATGACATCACTGAAGATCCACATTACGAACACTTAGACAAATCGAAACAAGAGACATTAAAAAAATTAATATCAACAATCCCACTTTTTCTAGTACAAGGCCCGCCAGGAGTAGGGAAAACAAAGCTAATCAAAGAACTAGTTAGACGACGTTACACCGAGGAACCAACTGATCGTTATCTTTTAACAGCACAGAGCAACAGCGCTACAGATCATCTCTTCGAACAAGTCACAGAAATTTTTAACAGCACAGAGGCTAAGCCTCTGACAATCCGTTGTGGAAAAAACGATAGCGACGAAGGCACGCCTGACCTGAGAAAGCAATCGGCAAAAATCATCAACAATATAAGATCTAGTAATATATTCAGAACTGCATCATTACACATCCAAGAGAAAATCAACACACTGCACTCGCACTACACCCCAAGCCCTGGAAAGCCTAATATACTATCTAAAAGTACTTCCTCCACAAGAACCTTTGAAGGGCTTTTGTTGAGATCGGCGAACTTCATATTCGCCACAACAAACTCTCCAGAACTCGAGCGTGTAATTGAGGAGCGGGGTCAATTCGATTGGACAATTGTTGAAGAAGCAGGCAAGGCAACAGGTGGCGAGCTAATTTCTCCTCTTTTACTTTCCTACCGGCGCTTAATGATAGGAGACCATAAGCAACTACCGCCATTCAACTCTGACAAAGTCAAAGAAGCACTACTAAGTAGCGACTCACTAAGAGAAGCTCTATTCCTTTCACGTTCAGTGATAAGTTCAGAGCTTTTAGACAACACTGCAAACGACTTATTCAACATACCCGAAACAACTGAAGAGCTAGATATAACACCAGGCGAAAACACGACAGAAGACAACTTCGCGGAAACCTGCAGAAAAAGCATTAGTAAACTTTTTTATTCGAACAACTGATCGAAGACGAATTGGACTTCCAACAGTTACACCCCAAATCTAAAGTCATCGCATCTCCACTTAACATTCAACATCGAATGCACCCAGACATTGCAAACATCGTATCCAAATGCTTTTATGATGGTGAATTAGAAACCTCCGAAGAAAGAATCGAATATTGCAACAAAAACAACTCTAGTGTAGTACTGAACCCCCTTCCGGTTTTTTTCCAGCCAGCAATTATTTGGATTGATATGCCATGGATTCAAAACACTTTAGGCATGCAAACAGGGGAGGAAATGCCTAGATATACAAACAAAGACGAGATTGATGCAATTGAAATAATAATCAACAACCTTCAAAGAACTCAAGACACTAAATCTTCTTTAGCAATCCTTTCACCTTATCGCCGGCAAGTAAAAAAAATTAAAGAACATCTTGAATCAAAAGTTGAATTAATGTCACATCTTGAAGATACATTTTCAATCCAGGCCGACTCTGCGCCTTGCCACACGGTTGACTCTTTCCAGGGAAATGAAGCTGACACCGTGATAATCTCCCTAGTTCGAAACAATAACGCACCAAACATAAAATCTTCACTTGGCTTTCTGACGGATGCAAGAAGAACAAATGTATTACTAAGTAGAGCGCGAAGTAAATTAATCATCATAGGCAGTCTCGACTTTCTTGAGTCTAATTTCTCTCAAGCAAGAAATGAGGATGACAAAGAAAAAATCGAACCTATAAAGAAACTCGTAAATCTCATACGCGCATCCGACAATAAAACATCCGCAATAATAAATTACAAAACAATTCGAGGCTGGAGCAAATGAAAGCTATAAAAATCGCAATTCCAGCAATCAAAAACCGATCACGAATCCATTTTGACAAAGGACGTCAATGGAGTGAAATAGAACACTTAATGCTTGAAGCATTATCTCATCGAGAATATACCGTAGCTGAATTTGAAAATGATGCCCACATTCCAAAAAGCGTTATCATAGAATGCTTAGCCCGATTGATGAGAGCTGGTTGGATTGAGATTACAAAGTCACATCCAAACATAAAATTTTCCGCGACGGTAGTCGGTAGTGCGGCCGCTGACCGCGCCGACCTTCCTAGTTCAGTAAGAAGATTAAATAAAAATATTAATTTCGTCATTGATGAAATTTCAGGAACAACTTTTAAAAATCACGAAATCCAGTTTTATGATCATGGCCGAATGAAAAACAATGCTGGCATCATTCGATTAAAAAAACCAGAAGACACTCCTTTATACGATCAAGAAGAATTAGCCTCAATGTTTCTTCAAGACGATGAAAAGCTTATAGGCATAGATAGCATAATAAGCAGACCCTTTAGTGGCTACGCTGTATTTACAGTAATCAATGGAAAAATTGAAAATCAACCTTCCTCAATGCCGAAAGAACTTGAAACCTGCATTATTAACGCCGCAACAAGCTTTGCATCACGGACTGAAAGCTCCGATACGCCTCTAATCGCCGATAGTTCCTATGCCCCCCACCAGCTAACTCGCCAAAATCATACAACATCAGCTTTTCCAATTCAGATCTTTTGTCGGGAGCTGAAAGTCATCGAGACTATCTTACTTCTGTATTCAAAAAATCCTCATCGATCATTTTTATACATTCGACGTTTATTAGATACGAATGCGTAAAAATACTACTGCCTGAAATTAAAAATGCATCTGCCAGGGGGTAAAAACCTTCATTTACTGGGGACAGGAAGAGTCATCTGATTGCTCGACGTTAATGGCACTGGATGAAATCAGGAAATCATTAGAACTGGAAGATATAAGTGAGTCAGTATACATATCATCTAGATCGACAGGATCACACGCAAAAATAATAATTTCAGACTCTGGTCACGACGGTAGTTTTGTCTCAGCAATTGGTTCTTGCAACTGGCTATCCTCTCCATTCAGAAGCTTTGAAGCAACGGCACTTATTAAAGATGCAACCGCAAACAAATATGCCGTTAGCATTTTCATGAAGCTAATAAGAAATCTACACTGGGATGCCAACATCAATGAACTCCTAAGAATCTCAGCAAACCTTAGTGATAAAGAACCTCCCAAACACAGGCAACAAAATGCAAAACTATCTTTCATAACAGGCTCCCAACATGCCGCGCTTATATTGAAGATTCGCGACAGTCTAAAAACCGACTTGCTTATCACAAGCAACAAACTTAGCGCCGCTTCAAAACCAACAATCATAACCCCTATTACTGCCGCGCTACAAAAAAATCCAAATATATGTATAAACCTTCTATATGGAATGACTAGCGGTGGATTTTCCAAAAAGAAGGCCTCCAGATGGGAATGGACCTTTCCAACATCGGATTAAGCTTAACTCCTGTAAACAAACCAGGACTTCATGCAAAAATAATAAGCTGGGATTCTGACAACTTAGTTATTTCTAGCTTAAACTGGCTTTCCACAACCGAAATCCATGAAAACTCTCTTCACGAGATAGGTGTTCTCATCGAAAGTGAGAATATAGGAAAACATTTTAGTGACATAGTCCTGAATTACCAAGGCTCTTTGGTTTAGCAGGCCATTCAATCCAACGTATCGCTTCCGTTGCATTTATCCATGCATGAATACTCCAACTCATTCATGCATGGATTTCCCGCCCCTCATAGATCCGAATTACAACTCACCAACTGACTCTAAACTCTGTAACTCCAAATCCCTTCCGAAATAATCACCAAATGGCATGCCCCGAAGAAAAAAGTCTACTTCTAGCCTCGTCCCCCTTCAAAACCCATCGATGGCTTCGCTCTTCTCCTCAAAATGGAAATAACGCTCGCGGTATTTCACTACGGACTGTTCCGCGCGCCTCAACTAATCTCGATATCTAGCGCTTATGCTGATGTTTGCTTGAATAAACTCGCGGCACCACTCCTCGCGGCGTTTTTGGTATGAGTTCTGCAATATTTAAAGGCTACCTGAAGCTCAATAGCTTACCGTCTTTTTAGTTTGGTTTGAAACTACTTTTAACAGTGAAGCTAGGGACTTAGAAAACATAAATTCTCTCTAAGACTTGAGCCATTGAGTATCAGGCGGACAGGCCTTGAGTTCGGACTAATAGTCTCGCTCGGCACGATTTGACGATTGCTGTCTGAGTCGGCGAGTCGAGAAAGCAAAAAGCCCCGATCTGATCGGGGCTTTTTTATGGGCGATTGGTAATCCTTTTTACGCCTACGTCACAGCGTTCCATCTCCTACAGCACTTACAGTCGCTTCCCATTGAAGCCCGCTACGAGCACTACTAAGCTCCATCGCAGGTGCCTAAGAAACGCCCAACGTAGAAAGCTTGGTCAGTGACACAGACGTGTAATTCGTCGGTGGCAACTGCTCTGCTCGTTGGGATTTCTTAAATCCGCTCTACGTTGGGGTCAGGCCCTCCCAAAATCTATAACGTAGAGGTCATATATATGTCTGATCCATGCTCGGTAACCGTCTTCTCTCGCCACAATCTTTCTCTGCATGCCCTTCTACTCGAAAACCAGACATGGTTCTCCGCCCGCGATGTCGGCCGTTTGATGGGTTTCCATCTGAATGATCGGGTAGTCAACAAGCTAGATAGCGATCAGCGCCGCGTCATGTGGATTAAGCATTTTGGGGAACCAGAACAGCATTTGATGCTGAGTGAGTCCGGTGTGTATGCGCTGTTGGTGTATCACTATGTACCGGGGAATCGGGTGTTGCGTGAGTGGCTAACCAATGAGGTAGTACCGACCTTGCGCGATGCGGAGGATTCGGGAGACTCAAATCGGCCAATGTTGAGTTTGTTGGATTGGCCGGAGATGTCTTTGAGTTTGCTGCATTGGCAGGATGAGGGCTGGATTCGGCTAAGGGATATGCCTTATCTGTTGAGCGATCAGACACCACGAAAAGCGATGGCGGCGAAGCCTTGGTGGCGGAGGCTCGCTCACGCGTTTCAGTCGTCGAAGCATTCGATGGGGTAAGCGATGCGCTTGTAGGATCATATGCGAGATCCGTCGCTATTTTTTGTAGGAATTTTCGTAGACAGCAGTAATGGCCACTCAGTATCGTCCGAGGGTTTTCAACCCTCGGCGATTTTATGGATACGGAAAAGGAAAACAGTGGCTGGACGGATGAGGAGCTTGAAGCTTCGGTTGATGGCTATCTCGATATTCAGGCTCGCTACCCAAATGATCAAAAATTTAATAAGTCCTTGGAGCACAGGCGTCTGCTGAACGGCGTGCTCGCCGGGCGAAACACCAAGTCGATTGACTATCGACTGCAGAACATTACCGCTCTGTTCGAAGATCTTGGGCTGAAAACGATCTCTAGCTACAAACCAAAGGTGAATCTCGGTTCAGGGATCACTGCGCGCCTGATCAAAATCCTAGGATCGAAAGGCCTCATTACACTGGATTCCGGTACACCTTCCACGCAAGAAGAATCATCACTTCGAAATGTACAACGACAACGTGATTTCGTGAGTGAGCCAGAGGGTGTGCAGATACCTCAGCAAATCGTCAGGACAACCAAAACCTACGCCCGCATATCCAAAGTCAAAGATTGGATTCTGTTCAACGCCAAGGGTGTCTGTGAGGGATGTGGAGAACCAGGTCCGTTTGAAATGAATGGAGAACCTTACCTTGAGGTTCACCACGTAAAGCATTTGGCGGACAACGGGACGGACTTTAAAACCAACACCGTAGCGTTGTGCCCCAACTGTCACCAACGTTGCCACCATTCGGACGACAGAGCGGAATTCACTGCTTGGCTTTATGACAACGTTGGAAGACTCGAAAAGGAATAATTGCAGTTTGTCTGGCTAACCTCATTTGCTGGATTTGGGGCAGCTTCGCTGCCCAACGGGAGCAAGCTCCCTCGCCACAATTTTGTGTGCTGAACAACGCTTACGGTGCTCGAGAGCGCTCTCGAGCACACACATGGACGAACATCACATGCCACCAGCCAACTCCATCAAATCAGGTCCATCACGACTCTTAGTCGTCTCATTCCTCATCGTATTTTTCGGCCTGCTCATGATGACCCTGCGCATCGCCCAAAAAAACGAAATCATGGCCATCGGTGCCGTCTGGGTGGCCAACGCTTTGACGATGGTGCTGCATGTCTTTTACTGGAAGCGTTATGGCCTGGCCGTCGGCTTTAAAATTGCGGTTGTGATTCAAATCGTCATTACGATTCTGCCCTTCTTGTTTGGCAATCTCGGTTTTATGGCTGTTATGTTGATGCTGGGTGGCGAGATCCGTTACTGGTAACCCGCGCCACCTCCCGCTATTAATACCCCTCCCCCACTCAAGGATCCGAGCCCCGCCATGAAATTCGATCTCGCCTACTGCCTCAGCCTCGACGACAAGTTGTCGATCTATGATGTTCGCGATCTCAATTTCGATGAGACGGTGGCCTTCGACTCTGCGAAGGAACACTTCCAGTGCCCCAACGATGCCTGTCGTTCGGCGTTCGAGGCATCCAATGAGTTGGGCACGTTCAACGCCAAGAACGTGAATTACGTTCGCACGCCGCACTTCAAGAATCTGCCGACTACGCAGCATGTGGCGGGTTGTGCCTATGTGAGTTTGAAGGCTTCAGCGTCTGGCGTTGAGACGGCGGATGGCGAGGTTGATGACGGGAAAGAGGAACACTTCCCATCGGAGTTGCTACTGACCCGGCGTGAGTATGTGCGCAAGCCTGTCGCGCCAGCGGGGGCGGCGGATGTGTTGCGCGATGATCCGGTGCGGGTGGCGGCGGACAGTGGTAAGGAGTCGGCGAGTCGTGAGTCGGCGCCGGACAAGACCAGTGTGTTTGCGCATCCGGTGGAGTGTTTTGTGTCCAACTTCGCCGACAAGGAGTTGCTCAAGCGGATGCCGTTGAAGGTCGGTGAGCATTCGGCGCCGTACAGTTCGTTCTTCAAGAAGATCGAGTATCTGACGGACAACAAGGGGCTGATTTACTGGGGGCGGATCAAGAAGATCGAGGACTTCCACAGTGCCAGTTTTCGTATCGATTTCGAGGACAAGGTCTGGTTCAAGAAGCCGGAAGACAGCAAGAAGAAGCCGTATCCGGTCAGCGTTTATCTGAACAAGAAGCTGATCGACAACTACCGCAAGCGCAAGGCGTTTCTGGAAGAGATCAAGCACGCGGTGGATAGCGACAAGGCGTTGTTCTGTTTCTTCTATGGGGTGACGCCGGAGTTGAAGCAGGTGCCTGGCAAGAAGAACCCCGAAAAGCCTTTCGAGGTCTTCAATGCCAATATCGAGAACCTGGATCACTTCATTATTCGTGAAGCGCCGGGTCTGGAGTGACGGTTAGCCCTGGGGCAGTTGCAGTTTGACGGCGCCGGGGTGTTGTTTGACGAGTGAGTACGGCAGGATCGACCAGTCGGGCGAATCGCAGGCTCGCTCTACGCGGGCGAAATATGCGCCCAAGTACAAACCTTTTTCTGTGAAGTGCCAATTGGAATAGCTCCAGTTGTCTTCATTGGTGAAGTCACAACTGTCCTCGTCGCCCTCTGCCGGTTTCTTCATTTCATCCGGGTACAGCGCGGTGAGTTGTTTGATCAGCCACGGCATAAATACTTCACGTTGGTACTTGGAGCGTGCTGCATCTTCGGCCTCGGTCAACGGCTGGTCACCGCCTCTGTATCGGTCGGCGTGAAGGATTGGTTGGCCCTCGCCCACCCAAAGCACGTCTTCGAGCGACAACGGATGGCCGGTTTTCACATCGATGTTCAGCGGCGAATCGCCGAAGTCCGGGTGTGCGCCGCCGCAGTCGTAGCTGGTGGAAATGTTCAGGCTGATGACACTGGGCGAGATAAACGTCGGGGTGACGTCCTGGAGGAATTCGGCATAACCGCGGCCGCGCAACTGGCAACCGTAGTAACTGATAGCCTCGTCCCACAAGCGGCCGAGCAACTGCTGGTTAACACGTTGCAGATCTTCTTTTGGCATCCCTGATTCGATGCTGAACATGGTCATCTTGGTGTCAGGCTCTTCCCACCATTGCAGGGTGTAGCCCATGAAGTCCTGCTTTTTACCGGTTTTGAGTTTCAGGCCCTGAAGCCGCAGATATTCGTAAGGCTCGGTCTTGGGCAACTTGACGATGTACGGCAATGCATTCGTTGGCACTTCGGGAAGTGGCGTATCGGTGACCAGTACGGGCAGCTTTTTGCCTTTCGGATTTTGCCATTCGCCCTTCCAACCGCCATCTATCTGTTGCAGTTTCAGCGTCGGTAACGGTTTGCCCGGTTCCATACGATCGCTGCCCTCTGTGAGCAGCAAGACGTCATTTTTATAGGTGCCGTTAAGCTCTAGGTCGCGGTGAAATTTCTCATAGAAGTAGCGACCGGTAACTTGCTCCGGGTCGCTGGTATCGACTTCGAAGACGATCGGCATTTTGCCCAACGTGCCGGTGAACACCAGTCGGTTATCTTCGGCGTGCGCGGTGGACAGCATTGAGAACAGCACAGCGGCACACGGCGCCAGGCGCATCAGTCCCTTGACCATTGATCGTTCCTTGAAAGAGGCGGAGGCCACGCCGGCAGTTGAGGGTCAGCGCAGGTAAATTCGGTGCGGATTATGGCGGGGTTGTGCCCGCTAATCGAGAATCTGCCTTCGAAAGTTGAAGTCGTCTCACGGCAATTGCAGTGCAACACCGCCCGGATGTTGTTTGACGATGTTGTACGGCAGAACGCCCCAGTCTACGAATCCGCAGACCGCTGCGACATGCGCAAATGATGGCTCGATCTTGATGCCCTGTCCCGTGAAGTGCCAACCCGGATAATGCCAGGGATAATCCTCGTCGTAGCCGCAATCGTTTTCACCCTCGGCGGTGACGGTCATTTCGGTTGGGTAGAGTTTCAGCAACTGTGCGACCAACCAGGGTGCCAGTTCAGTGGTGCGGTAGTTCGACCACGCTGTCGAAGAGCCGGGGGATTCTGCGGCGAACTCTTCATATTCCTCGTAGTGCAATGGTTTGCCCTGCCCCACCCACATAACATCATCCAGGGTCAGAAGTTTGCCTGTCTTGGTATCGATGTTGAGCGCGTCGTGGCTTTGATCCGGATAGGCGCCACCGCAGTAATAGTCCGATGAAATCCGCACACTCATCACGGTGGACGACATCCACAGTGGCTGGCTCCACTGCGCGTAACTTCCGGAACAGCCATAAGAAGACAACACTTCGCCCCACAAACGCGCCATCAATTTTTGGTTGATACGACGACGTTCTTCGAGGGAGTAACCGGACACCACTTCAAACAGGGAAGTGTCTGTCTTCGGCTCGGTCCACCACTGCAGCGTGTAGCCCATGAAGGTGTCGGTCTTGCCTTTTTTAAGTGTGACGCCTTGCAGCCGCAGATATTCGTAAGGGTACTTATCGTGAAGTGTGGTGAAAAAGGGCAAGGCATCGGCGGGTACTTCGGGGATGACGGCTGGCTCTAACTCGATCTTCAGGGTTTTACCGGCAGTACTTGTCCACTCGCCACTCCAACCATTGGTTGTTGGCTGCAGACGAAGGGTCGGGCGCGAGTCTTCCATTCGCGAACCTTCTTCCAGCACCAGTGTTTCCCCGTCCAGGGCACCGTCGAGTGGCAGATCCTTGCGGTACTTCTTATAGAAGTAACGACCTTCTCCAGTGCGAGGATTTATTTCGAGGACGATAGCCGCTTTGCCCAAGGTGCCGGTGTACACCTGCGCGCCGTTATCGGCCCGAGTTGCCGTCGAGACAAACAACCCCGTCAGTAAGAGAGCAGCGAAAAGGCGTATCAGTCCTCGGAACATCACTTCATCCTTGAATAAACGAGCAACTGCCCGCGAAAAGTAGCCGTGGATTATGTCGACGTTGCGCGGGGGAATCGAGCGCCTTCGCTTTCAGCTTAAGCACATGCTGATCATCACCATCAGCAACAACCCGATGTACACACGCGCATGCACCCGATCCGGAATCCGACCGATCCACGGCGTGGCCAGTCGAATCCCCAGCATCGATCCCACCGTCAGCAGCGCAAACGCCAGCAAATCCACATACCCGACAAACCACGCGCCCAACTCGGCCTGACTGAACCTGGCAAGCGCCATGTACGTCAGCGTTCCAGCCAACGCCACTGGCACGCTCAGCGGATTGGCCATGGACGTCGCTTGCGACATGCTCAAGCCACAACGGCGCAACAGCGGCACGGTCATGACGCTTCCTCCTACGCCGAGAAACGTCGCGATGGCGCCAATGCCTACACCGCCGCCAGACGTTTCCACGGCGCCCAGTCGCCGAGGGATTACGCCTTCGACCTGGGTGAGAAACCCGCGTCTGAGCACGCAGTCGACAATGGTCACGCCGAGGTAGGCTATGAACGCGTAGCGAATCACCTCGCCACTGACCCACACCGCCGCTATCGCGCCGACCACTGAGCCCACTGCAATAAACCCACCCAACGGCCACAGGTACTGCCGGAGGAGATTGCCGGCGCGGCGATGTTTGTCGGTAGCGATCAGCGCGTTGACGATCATTACGCAGGTCGAGGTGGCGACAGCAATGTGCATCGCCGATTGGCCGATCGGGTCGTCGGCGCCGTGGCTGGCGGTGAGCAGGCGATAGAGCAGCGGCACGACGACGAAGCCGCCGCCGAAGCCGAACAGCACAGCGGTGATGCCGGTCAGGCAACCGAAGCATGTGAGCAAGAGGTACAACATTTCGCGGCGTCCTTAACGGGGAGGCTCACGAAGATAGTGCGGCATGGCTTGGCCTGCTTCAGCAAGTCAGCCAATAATGTTTGCGTTTACGCCAACCGTTGGAAATCGCTCGATGCGCAATGTTTCGATCAATCTACTGGATGACACGCCGCGCGCAGTGGTAGCGATCGGTACGGATTATTCCTACGGTCATCTGCTACCGCGTCATACGCATCGACGGGCGCAATTGCTTTACGGCGCGACCGGGGTGATGCAGGTCAGCACCCATGACGGCAACTGGGTGGTGCCGCCGCAGCGGGCGGTGTGGATTCCGCCGGGCGTCGCGCATGAGGTGTTGATGCTCGGGGTGAGCACGCGCAGCGTGTACATCGAACCGGGTGCGGTGGAGTTGGGCGAACGTTGCCAGGTGATCAATGTGTCGCCACTGCTGCGGCATTTGTTGCTGGAGGCGGTGGAGTTGCCGTTGGCTTACGACGAGGCGGGCCGCGATGGTGTGTTGATCGATTTGCTCCTGCATGAACTGGCGCGCAGTGCGCCCCTGCCTTTGCACATTCCACTGCCGGCTGACGGAAAACTGCTCGCGCTCTGTCAGAGTTTTCTGCATCAACCCAATGCGCATCAAACACCGCAAGAGTGGGCGGATCAGTTGCACGTAAGCTTGCGCACCTTCAATCGACTCTTCCGCCAACAGACCGGGCTGAATTTCAGCCAGTGGCGCCAGCGCGCCTGCGTGGTACTCGCGCTGGCACGGCTGGCAGCGGGCGAAGCCGTGACGCGGATCGCGCTGGACTTCGGTTATGAGAGCCCAGCGGCGTTCTCGACGATGTTTCGGCGAGTGTTGGGGCAGGCACCGTCCGTCTGGTTGGAGCCGCCAAATTAGGGCAAATCAAAAAATGCGTTTGATCCCGGTCGAAAACAACTGTACAAAAACACAGTACATTTTCCATCAGCACTCTTGAGCCCGGAGCACACCATGGCCTCTCTTGCGATGAATCACATCCTCGAACGCATTGCCCTTTTCCAGTTCACCCCGACGCACTGCCTCCAGGCCCGAGCAATGCTGGGGTGGAGCGTGGATCAGCTGTCGCGGGAGGCCGAGGTTTCGGCGGAAGACATTCAACGGTTTGAAGCGCAGCAAGAGGTGGCGGACGCGGCGCGTCTGGCGCTGGCGTATCGGTTTGAATCGCAGGGGTTGGTGTTCTTTCCCGGGTTTGCGCCGGGGCGAAGTGCGAGTCTGAACGCGATGGCTGCGGAAACGGCGGGGCGTGGGGATTATGCGATGGCTGATTGAACATTTGCTGAGTAAGCAGTTGTGGTGAGGGGATTTATCCCCGATGGGCCGCTACGCGGCCCCCAAACAAGGCCTGCTTCGCAGTCCATCGGGGATAAATCCCCTCACCACAAAATCAACATCAGCTCTTACTGATTGATATCAAGCGTTCTGCACAACCGCCCCACTCTCCCCTTCAACCGCCAGCCACCAGGCATCCCCGCGTTGTGGTTGAGCGATGTTGAACGCTTCCCCCATCTGCGGCGTGGTGATGGAAACGCTGCGTTCCCAAGCCAGCGCCAAAATCCGGTCAAACGGTTCATGCCAGGCATGCATCGCCAGGTCGAACGTGCCGTTGTGGATCGGAAACAACCACCGTCCTTTAAGGTCGATGTGCGCTTGCAGGGTTTCTTCGGGCTGCATGTGCACGTGCGGCCATTCGACGTTGTAGGCGCCGGTCTCCATCAGTGTCAGGTCGAAAGGCCCGTACTGTTCGCCGATGCGTTTGAAGCCGTCGAAGTAACCGCTGTCGCCGCTGAAGAAGATTCGCGTATCGCCGTCGATCATCACCCACGACGCCCACAACGTGCTGTTGCCGTCGAAAAGGCCGCGGCCGGAGAAGTGCTGCGACGGTGTGGCGACAAAGCGGATGCCGGCGATTTCGGTGCCCTGCCACCAGTCGTACTGGCGCACTTTGCTGGCGTCGATGCCCCATTTGATCAGCGTATCGCCAACCCCCAGTGGGGTCAGGAAGTAGTTGGTTTTGGCGGCCAACTGCAACACAGCTTGATAGTCGAGGTGATCGTAGTGGTTGTGCGACAGGATCACCGCTTCGATTGGCGGTAGTTGGTCGATGCTGATCGGCGGCTGGTGAAAGCGTTTCGGCCCAGCCCACTGCACCGGAGAGGCGCGCTCGGCGAAGACCGGGTCGGTGATGAAGAACTTGTCGCGCATTTTCAGCAGCAGGGTCGAATGACCGAGACGATAGATGCTGTGATTCGGGGCAGCCAGCAAGTCCTCACGGGTCAAAGCCTGTACCGGAATCGCTGCGGCTGGACGGGTATCGCGCGGTTTATGGAAGATCATGTTCCACATGATGCGCAGCATTTTGCGCAGACCTTCGCGCTGCACCGGCGCATGGTTACGGAACAGTCCTTGATCCTGCCGCGAGGCTTCAGGTGTGGAAGCGGAATTTGAGTTGGCCATGTCTGAGTGACTCCAGAAAAACCGCGCAATTCACGGCTTTCCACGCTGGGACGATGAATGGCCATGGCTGCACGCAGTGGCCGAACGTTCTGTTTTTTAAGTTGCGGGGATTAACGCAACATTACACTGCTCGGTGTAGTTTCTAGGTTGCATCAAAGTAGATGACAAGTAAACTGCCAAGTGTAATTTCCACTTTTCTCTGCCGAAGCGTACTTATGACAGCTCCACAGCGACTCACCGAGCGAAAACGCGAAGCGATCATTCAAGCGGCGATTGCCGAATTCCGTGCCAACGGTTTCGAAATCACCAGCATGGACAAGATCGCAGCCACTGCCGGCGTGTCGAAGCGCACGGTGTACAACCACTTCCCGAGCAAGGAGGAGTTGTTCGCCGAAATCCTCAATCAATTGTGGGCGCGGATCAGCGCAGAGATGACCGCGGTCTATTGCCCAGACCAGCCACTGCGCGAGCAGTTGCAGCAGATGTTGCTCGCCAAGTTGCAGATGATGGCCGACGACAACTTCATGGGCCTGGCACGCGTGGCAATTGCCGCGACTATCCATTCCCCGGAGCGCGCGCAGAACATGGTGGCGCGCATGGGCGAACGCGAGGAAGGTTTGACCGTGTGGATCAGAGCCGCGCAGGCAGACGGCCGACTCAAACCCGTGGATCCCGAGTTCGCCGCCCAGCAGGTGCAGGGGTTGCTGAAGTCCTTCGCGTTCTGGCCGCAGATCTCCATGGGCCAACCGCCGCTCGATGCCCAGACGCAAAGCACCGTCGTGGAGTCGGCGTTGGACATGTTCCTGAACTGCTACCAGCTCTAAATCACCGCTCTCCTGCGCGAACCCGCGATTAAATGGCTCGGAAGGACACTGATTATTCCCGTTGGAATAAATGACAATGTCCGACAATTGACCGACGAACGGTCAGCCTGAGAAAAATACTGCAAAGTGTTTCAGGATGAATTTCGCGCAGGGCATCATGGAAAACCAACGCGGCAAAGGCTTGTCATTCGCCAGACGCATTTACCTGCCACGGGTCATTGGTCTGGGCATCGGCTTTTTCAGCGTCGGCGCGGCGCTGTACCCACTGACCATGCCGAGCTGGATCTGGGCATTGCTGCTGTTCAACGGTTTCGCCTGGCCGCATCTGGCTTATCAGATCTCCACTCGCGCAGCGTTCCCTTATCAGGCCGAGCGCCGCAATCTGTTGTATGACTCGCTGTGCGGTGGCTTCTGGGCCGCGTGTTCTCAGTTCAATCCGCTGACCACCGTGACCATCCTGTCGATGATGACCATGAACAACGTCGCCGCCGGTGGCCATCGTTTGTTCGTGTTGGGCGCCCTCGCCCAGCTCGCCGGGGTGCTGTTGGGCTGGGCGATCTTCGGTTTCAAATTCACTCTGATCACCACGCAAGCGCAAGTCTGGGCCTGCCTGCCGATGCTGACGTTGTATCCGCTGGCGTTGGGCATGGTCTGTTATCGCTTGGCGATCAAACTCGCCCAACACAAACGCGCGCTCAGCACGCTCAGCCGGACCGACAGCCTGACCGGCCTGCTCAACCACGGTGCATGGAAAGACCTGCTGCACCTGAAATTTCAGCAGTGCCGCCAGCACAACAGCCAAGCCACACTGGCGTTGATCGACATCGATCATTTCAAGGTAATCAACGACAGCTACGGGCATATCGTCGGCGATGCCGCACTGCAGCAGTTGAGCAAAGAACTCAAAAGCCTGCTGGATGAATACGAACTGGCCGGGCGCTACGGTGGCGATGAGTTCTGCGTGATCCTGCCGACCCTGCCACTGAGCAAGGCCGAAATGCTGATGGAGCAACTGCGTGAGACCTTGCAACAATATCGCCATCCGCAGGTGCCCGAGTTGCGAGTGAGCCTGAGTATCGGTTTGGCGCGGTATCAAAATGCGTATAAGGATGCGCTCGACTGGCTGGACGATGCCGACAAAGCGCTCTACACCGCCAAACACACGGGTCGCAACACCGTCAGCGTGGCGTTGAGTCGCTCATCTCCGAGTGACGCCAGCCAGTTCAGCCACTGAAACACTTTTGTAACACTTTAAAAAAGCCGTTTCTTGTACAAACTTATAAGGCTTGTATAAGATCAGGCCGTCAGTCGGGATGCTGGCATTTAGCAGTCGTTGCCGAAAGTTTTTTCACACATTTGGCCTGACAACGCGGGAACAGGGGCACAAACCGAGTCTTTCCCTACTTCCAGAGTACTGCGAGCATGTTTTTCAACCGCCACAAGTCGGCTCTCGACGATCTGCAACACAAACTCACTGAACAATCCGGCCTGCTCGACGCGATCAATCGCTCGATGGCGGTGATTGAATTCGACCTTGAGGGCGTGGTGTTGCGCGCCAACGACAACTTCTTCAAGACCATGGGTTATGCGCCCGAACAGGTGATCGGTCAGCCGCACCGGCACTTCTGCACGCCGGAATTTGGCCGCAGCGCTCAGTACCGCGAGTTGTGGTCACGTCTGAAAAACGGTCAGTTCCAGTCCGGCACGTTTGAACGGGTCAACAGCAAGGGTCAGCCGATCTGGCTGGAAGCCAGTTACAACCCGATCAAGGATGACGCGGGACGTGTGGTGAAAGTGGTCAAGTACGCCATGGACGTAACCGCCAAGGTGCAGCAGGAAAGTGAGGCAAACGCCAAGTTGCAGGCTATCGACCGTGCGATGGCGGTGATCGAGTTCAACCTTGACGGCAGTATTCTCACAGCCAATCAGAATTTTCTGACACGCATGGGTTACACCCTCGCGGAACTCAAGGGTAAACATCACCGTTTGTTCTGCACGCAGGCGGTGGTCAACAGCAGCGCCTATGAGGACTTCTGGCGGCGCTTGAACCAGGGTGAATTCTTCCAGGGGCAATTTGAACGCGTGGATAAACACGGGCAAACAGTGTGGCTGGAGGCCAATTACAACCCGGTGTACGACGCCGCCGGCCGCTTGTGCAAAGTGGTGAAATTCGCATCTGACGTCACCGCCCGTGTCGTGCAGCATGAGCAGGATGCGCGCAGTGCCAGCGCGGCTTATCACATCTCGGTGGCGACCCGAAAAGTCGCCGAGCAAGGTACTGAGGTGATTCAGCAAGCTGCCAGCGAAATGCGCGAAATTGCTCAGGACATTGCCGAGTCTTCAACATTGATTGCGCAATTGGGTGAACGCTCCGAACAGATCACTGCCATCGTCAACACCATCCGCGCGATTGCCGATCAGACCAATCTGCTGGCACTGAATGCGGCGATTGAAGCGGCACGAGCCGGTGAACAAGGGCGCGGTTTTGCCGTGGTCGCCGATGAAGTACGGCAACTGGCGGCGCGCACCAGCGGTTCGACGGCGGAGATTTCCAACATGATCGGTTTGATTCAGAGCGAAACCCGTCAGGCGATCAAGAGCATGGACGTCACTCGAGACCGAGCGGCCGAGGGCGTGGAATTGGCGAATCAGGCCGGGACGGTGATTTTGCAGATTCGCGACGGCGCCAGTGAAGCGGTGCAGGCGGTGAGCATGTTTGCCAATGAGCGTGCTTCGGGGTAATCGATGCAGGGTCAGTAGACTGAGGCGCGGCCTTCGCGAGCGAGCCTGCTCGCGAAAGGGTCAGGCACCACAATGCAGGACTATAGTGAGCTTCAGTCCCAAGCCCCGCCGAGTGCATCATGACCACAGAAAAACCCGCAACACCTGAAACCACTCCCGTCGATCATCTGCGCTTCCATCGCCCCCACGCCCACCTCAACACAACCTTCGGCAACGACACCTTCGCGCTGCGTGCCGAGGCTTTTGCGCGATTCTTCGGCACGCCGACTTTTCTTGGCGCGCAGACCCTGATCGTGTTGCTGTGGGTTTGCCTCAACGTGTTTGGCGTGACGACGTTCGACGTTTACCCGTTCATTCTTTTAAACCTCGCCTTCAGCCTGCAATCGGCTTACGCCGCGCCGCTGATTCTGCTGGCGCAAACCCGTCAGGCTGCACGGGACAAGGCGCAATCGGATGCCGATGCGCAGCACCGTGAAGCCTTGGCCGTGGCCAACACTGAGCGGCAGGCGCAGGCCGCGAAGAACACCGCGCAACTGCTTGAGTTGCTGGAGCAGAACACCCGCCTCACTGAAATGACCAAGAGCCTGACCGAGCGCATCGAGAGCCTGACCAGCGAAATGCATCAGCACATGAACAAGAACCCGCGCGACTGATCACGGCAAACGCAATGCCCGGCCGAGCTCATCGAACAGCGTAACCACCGAGCGCAATGCCCGGCAATCCGGGCGCGTCAGCAGCCACAGCGCGGTGTCGTAACCCTGCAAAGGCTCGCTCAAGGCCCGCAGGTCGTCGGTGATGAGAAAATCCGGCAATGCCGCGACCCCCAGTCCGGCGCGCACCAGTTCGGTGACCGACAGCATGCTGTTGCAGCGATAACTCGGTGTGACACCCGGCAACTGCTGACGGCGCCAGGCGATGGTCGGGTGATCGGGCAGAAAGTCGTCCGGGGCGATCCAGGTCAGTGCTGACAAATCCGCCGCGTCGACGCCTTGCAGATAGCGCGCACTGGCGCAGACCCGGTAGGAAATCTTCGCCAATTGCCGTCCGACCAGATGTTCCGGGGGTGTACGCGTCAAGCGCAGGGCGATGTCGGCATCGCGACGGCTGAGGTTGGCGAAATCGTTGGAGGTGCTCAGCTCGATGTTCAGTGCCGGGTAGTTGGGCATGAACTGCGCCAGCGCCAGCAGCAACAAACCTTGCAGCACCGAATCGGTACAGGTCAGGCGCACTGTGCCGCTGACCACTTCCCCGCCCTGCTCCACACCGATTCGCGCAGCGTCGAGCGCCTGTTCAGCTCGTTCGGCCTGCTCGGCAAGGGTTTGTGCGAGTGTGGTCGGCAAGTATCCGGTGCGGCTTTTTTCGAACAACTGCTGGCCGAGAGCGGCTTCAAGACGACGCACCGCGCGAAACACCGTCGACACGTCTACTTTCAATAGCTGCGCAGCGCGGGCCAGAGACCCGCCGCGCACGAGGGCGAGGATCAGGGCCAGGTCCGGGAAGTCGAGCTGATAGTGCGCTGGTGCATTGATCAATTGGGGAAACGCCAATATTGAGTGCGTGAACGCCAATCTATAGTGAGCCCCGGCAACCGACAATCATGTTCTCTCTGAGCCAAACTCAAAATCTGTGGCGAGGGGATTTATCCCCGATGGTCTGCGAAGCAGCCCCATGATTTCAAAAGCGACGACTGCTTCGCAGCCGATCGGGGATAAATCCCCTCGCCACAGATAAGTTTCTACTCACCGAGTTTAGAAAAGGAAATCCCATGGACGCTGTTTCCATCGCCCTGATCGGCGACTACGACCCGCAAGTGACTGCCCACCAGGCCATCCCGATTGCCCTTGGCCTGGTGGCCGAACACCTTTGCCAGACGGTGCAGTTCGAATGGCTGGCCACTGAGCAGATCCACGCTGACACACCGTTACAACGCTTCGACGGTTTCTGGTGCGTGCCGGCCAGCCCTTACAAAAGCGAAGACGGTGCACTGCGCGCCATCCGCTTTGCCCGCGAACAACAGCGCCCTTTCCTAGGCACCTGCGGCGGCTTTCAACATGCGGTGCTGGAATATTCCCGCAACGTGCTGGGTTGGGCCGATGCCGAACACGGCGAAACATCGCCAGATTCAGATCGCGCCGTGTTGACGCCGCTGACCTGTTCACTGGTCGAAGCGGTGGACAGCATTGATTTGCTGCCCGGCTCGCTGATCGCCAAGGCGTACGAAACGTCGCAGATTCGTGAAGGCTATCGCTGCCGCTACGGTGTGAATCCGCAGTTCGAAGGTGATCTCTTCAACAATCGGCTACACGCCGTGGGTCACGATTCAGCGGGGGATTTGCGCGCAATCGAATTGAAGGATCACCGGTTTTTCGTCGCCACACTGTTCCAGCCGGAACGCGCAGCCCTCAAGGGGCAGATGCCGCCGCTGGTGCGGGCGTTTATCGAAGCCTGTGCGGAGTCGCGTTGATGAAAGCAACCACAGAGTGTTTCGCAGTGATTTTCACCTCGACCCGTACCGAGGGTGATAACGGATATGCCGCAGCGGCGGAACGCATGGGCGAACTGGTGCGCGAACAGCCTGGGTTTCTCGGTGTCGATTCGATTCGTGGGGCGGATGGCGTTGGCATCACCGTGTCGTATTGGCAGAGCGAGGCAGCGATTCTGGCGTGGCGGCAGAATCCTGAGCATCGGGTGATTCAGGCGCGCGGGCGCGAGATCTGGTATTCGGCGTTTCAGACGCGGGTGTGTCGGGTTGAGCGTGAGTATCGGTTTGGGCAGTGAGCAGGCTGTGTAATCAATGGCCTCATCGCTGGCAAGCCAGCTCCCACAGGGTATTGCGTAGCTCTGAAGATCACGCTGTACCTGTGGGAGCTGGCTTGCCAGCGATGGGGCCAGAAGCTTCACCGCAAAACCTTCAGCCCCGCACCAGACTCCGCACCGCGACAATCTCCGGCACTTCAACCTTGTGCAGGTAAACCCGCAACGGCTCGGTGATGTTGATGCGCTCATCAATGTGCTGGTCCAGCAGCAACTGAATCAGCTCGCGTTTCAACGTCATGGTCGTGTCCGATACCCGAGCCCAGACGAATTCACTGGCGGGAATAATGCCGTCGTCGGCCACGTCCATGCCGAACGAGTCTTCGCTGAAACGCACGATGTACTGACCGGTCTTGCGGTTGAGGCCGACAAAACCCTTGAGGTCGTCGGCCGCCTGGCAGATGAGTTGGGAGGTGATGCGCATGGTAAACCTCACGAAAAATGATCGATGGTTTACACGCAGGGCAACGGAACGGCGCGCCCTCTGCCGGGACGTCTGCCGAGGGCAAGCGTACTGCAAACGGCACCACAAAAGTGCAGGAAAAATCGCTTTTAATACGTTTATGTCGGTCTGGCGATAGCAAGCAATCGATTCAGTTGTTAAAAGGTACGTCTTTGAAAATGCCCTGCGAAAGGATCTCGAACATGCCCGCCACTTTCACCAAAAGCGCCCTCATGCTGAGCCTGTTGCTCGGTCTCGGTCAGGCTCACGCCGCCGATGTCGACGCGCTGGCCGCCGCTCACGGCATTCCGCACCCGGCGGTGATCGCCCACCGTGGCGCGTCGTTCGACGCACCGGAATCCACCGCCGCGTCCTACAAACTGGCCCGCGACCTCGGCGCCGACTACCTGGAAATGGATCTGCAACGCAGCAAGGACGGCGTGCTGTTCGCCCTGCACGATAACAACCTGCAACGCACCACCGACGTCGCGAGCAAGTTCCCGGATCGCAAGGACAGCCCGGCCAACGCTTTCACCATGGCCGAACTGAAAACCCTCGACGCCGGCAGTTGGTACAACAAGACCTATCCGGATCGCGCTCGCGCGTCCTACGCCGGGCTGAAAATCCTCACCCTCGATGAAATCATCGACATCGCCCAGGCCAATGCGCAGCACAAGCCAGGCTTGTACATCGAGACCAAGGAGCCGCAGTTGTTCCCCGGCATCGAGAAAGACCTCAAGGAAAAACTGCAGGATCGCGGCTGGCTGAGCCCGGCCGGCTCGAAACTGGCGAAAAGCGAGCTGGGTGTCGGTCAAGGCAAAGGCAAAGTGATCCTGCAGACGTTCGAGAAAAACAGCCTCGAACTGCTGCAAAAGGAAATGCCGCAAGTGCCGAAAATCCTCTTGCTGTGGGTCGGCGAAGGCAGCATCGAGCCGAAATCCAAGGTGACTTTTGCCGAGTCGGGCGAGAAGGACAAGAATGCGTTCTACGGCAAACAGGAGCCGAAGTCCGAAGCCGAATTCAAGCAGTGGATCGACTACGCCAAGGCGCAGGGTGCCATCGGTACCGGACCTTCGGCGAAGCTGAGCCATGGCGGCGATCAGAGCTATTCGGATCTGGTACAGCCGTGGATGAACAAGTACACCCACGATCAGGGCCTGCTGGTACACGTTTACACGGTCGATGAGCCGGTGGACTTCGAGAAGGTCATGGCGGCCGGCGTCGACGGCATCTTCACCAACCGCGCCAGCGAACTGTTGAAGTTCTATAAACGCCCGGCGGCCGCCAGTGTCGATCAGCTGTTGAAGAACAACGGTTACTGAGTGACCACACACACCGAGTGGACAGGCCGCCTCTGGCTGGGGCACGACTATGGCCTGATCCACGGCGTGTCGGGGCGCACGGCGCCCCATTCTCACTATGCTCACCAAATCATTCTTGCCCCCGAGCGACCGGTGACGGTGTTGCTCGATGGCGAAACCCTCAGCGCCTCGCAGCTGTTGATAGCCTCAAACGTGCGCCATGCAATCGTTGAAGCGCCGGATCCGCTGTTTACCGTTTATGCCGAACCGTTGCTGTTTGCCGCGCACACGTTGCGTGATGCGTTGTTCAACGCCGAACTGACGTTGCCTGCGCTTGATCGGGCGATACGCCAATGCCCGCGTCGCTCGCGCAGTGATCCGCGCATCGAACGTGCGTTGGTCGCGGTGGAGGCTTCGCTGACCGATAAAGTCGCCGCCCGCGCCGTCGCCGATACAGCGAGTTTATCCTTGAGCCAGTTGCAGCGACTGTTGGTCAGCCAGGTCGGTTTGCCAGTGCGCAGGCTGGTGTTGTGGCGACGTCTGCGCATGGCGATGGCCTCTATTCTGGCGGGCGACCCGGTGACATCCGCCGCGCACAACGCAGGTTTCGCCGATTCGGCGCACTTCTCACGCAGTCTGAAAAAACTCTTCGGCGTCACCGCGCGCCAAGCCTTGCAACACATCGACCTGAAACTGCTGGACTGAGTCAGCGGCGCAGCGCATCAGGCACTTTCGGCTCACGGCTCAACGCCACCGACTCGAACGGATCAAGCAATTGCGCCACATAGTCGCGGGGAAAATCCGGGCGGCTGCCAATCCCCAGATCGCCTTGGCCGATGCGGTAATCCTCGGTATAGAACGCTGTCCCCAGCAGCCAATCCCACACGGTGAAGAACAAACCGAAATTGACGTCACCGGCGCGCCCGTACTTCATGTGATGGAAGCGATGCAGCGGTGCCCAGGCGAAAATCCAGCGCAGAAAACCGGGGCGCATGTCGACATTGGAATGCTGCAACAGTAACTGGATGGCGATGGCGAACGCCAACAACGACGCGACCTGCAATGGAATGCCCAGCACCAGCAATGGCAGCAGCCCCGCCGATGCTTCCAGTAATTGATGCAACGGATGCTTCATCAAACCGTTGAAGCCGTACAGGCGTTCAACACTGTGATGCACCGCATGCAAACGCCACAGCCACGGCACGCGATGACTGGCGTAATGCATCAGGCTGATGCCCGCATCGGCAATCAACATCGCCAGCCCCAGTTGCAGCCATAACGGCCAGCCCGTTGGCCACACACCGTCAATCGCCAACAGAGCGACCAACCCCGGCAATGCGAGCAATCCCAATGCGCTCAACGCTTCGTTGATCAGCGCATGCAAGATGTCGCGCTGACGATCACCCGCCGCACGGTTCCAGCACACCTCGTAGGGCAATGCCCATTCAGCCGCGAATGACACGGCCAATGCCGCAAGAAACAACGGCAACAGCCACACGGTTGAAAGATTGGCCAGCCACACACCGCCGCCTATGAAACCGCCCCAGAACAGCGGCGCGTACAACGTGGCAAACATACGTTTCATCTGCACCTCCTTTGATCGAAGGCACAGCATGAGAGGTTGCGATGTGGGGCAATTGAACAAACGACGCAATCGACCAGGATGTTTTTAAGGGTGAGTTAAGTTGCGCTGATTAACCTGAACTCACTCAAACAGCACACCGCTTAGATAAACACCAAAAGGATTGAACCGATGAAAACCTTGACTGCCCTGTTTACCGCCGCTGCCCTGACCCTCACCGCTGGCCTGGCCCAAGCTGACGTACGCGTCGACCAGATCCCTGAGCTGGTCAAGTCCGGCAAGATCAAGCCGCTGGAATCAATGAACGCTGAAGCTCTGAAACTGCATCCGGGCGCGACCATCACTGACACGGATCTGGATAACCACTTCAATGGTTACGAGTACGAAGTTGAATTGAAAACTGCTGACGGCAAAGAATTCGACGTGGACTTCGACGCCACGACTGGCAAGGTGCTGACCAACAAGCAAGACACCTGATTCAACGCCCATCCAAAGCCGCACGATCCACCGATCGCGCGGCTTTTTCATGCCCGACACAAATTCCTTGTAGGAGTGAGCCTGCTCGCGATGGCGGTGGGTCAGCAACGGTGATGTCGACTGATCCACCGCCATCGCGAGCAGGCTCACTCCTACAGGTTTTTCTGCCTGCCGGAGGATTTATGGCCGATCGAGATTCTGTAGGAGCTGTCGAGTGAAACGAGGCTGCGATCTTTTGATCGTCAAGATCGCAGCGTGCCGCAGCAACAGGGTTTATGCCGAGGTGCTGACCAGCGAACCGGAGGTGCTGCTGTCGGAATCCTGCAACGCCTGCAGCAACGCCGCCGTCGCCGTTTGCAGCGAGGCCGAAGTGGCCGTTACCTGCGATTGCGCGGCAGCCACTTCGGTCGCCTTGGCGTCAGAACTTTCCTGTTTCGCCTGGGCCGCTTGCAACGCCTGCTGTTGTTCCTGCAATTGCTTTTGCAACTCGGCAATCTGCTTGCGCAGTTCTTTCACCGTGTCCGACTCGTCGCTGCTGCTGGAACTGCTGTCGCCAGCCGGCGCTGCGCCGCTGGCTGCTTTCGGTGCATCGGTGTTGGCGCCGGTGCCAGCGACTGCGCTGGTGGAGTTTTCTTCAGCGGTGTCGCTGACTGCGGCTTTGCTGGCCGATGTAGCGACGGGTTGAGTGATCGAAACAGAAGTGATGCTGACCATGGGAAGGCTCCAATGCCGGTTATAGATAACCGGTCATCGTCGAGGGTCAGCGCAACTTGAGATCGACTCTGTAGCGACTCGGTATCCGAATCGGTACACAGTCAAAGGGTCACGCGCTCAGGCGTGCAGTGACTTCGTTCAATTGTCCCGACAAGCCATGCAGGTTCTGGCTGGCGCTTTCGGTGCGCTGGACGTTATCGAGGTTAGTGCTGGCGATCGAAGTGATTTCGGTCAGGTTGCGCGAAATGTCCTCGGCCACCGACGTCTGCTCTTCAGCCGCCGTGGCGATCTGACGGTTCATGTCGCGAATCGCTTCAACCGCATGGGTGATGCGCTCCAGCATCGCCCCGGCCTGAGTCACTTGCTCGACGCTTTCGTCGCTACGGGTCTGGCCGCTGTCGATGGCCTGGGCCGCGTCCACCGCGCCGGTCTGCACGCTCTGGATGATCTGGTTGATCTCGATGATCGACTCAGCCGTGCGCTGTGCGAGGTTGCGGACTTCATCGGCAACCACCGCAAAACCACGTCCGGCCTCACCGGCCCGCGCCGCTTCAATCGCCGCGTTCAGCGCCAGCAGGTTGGTCTGCTCGGCGATGCCGCGAATCACTTCCAGCACTTTGCCGATGCGGCCGCTGTCGGCTTCCAGACGACGGATGACCGTGGCGGTGTTGGCGATCTCGCCGCGCATCTGGGTGATGCTGTGAATGGTGCTTTGCATGACCTTTTCACCCTGCTGGGCAGACTGGTCGGCGTCGTCGGCCGCACGCGCCGCATCGGCTGCGTGACGCGCCACCTCCTGAGCAGTGGCAGACATTTCGTTCATCGCCGTGGCCACTTGGTCGGTGCGGTTGAACTGCTCGTTGGTGCCGCCGGCCATGGTCGTGGCGATGGCATTCAACTCGCCACTGGCGCTGTCCAGATCGCTGGCGCTGCGTTGCAGTTGAGTGAAGGTGTCGGCAAGAAAATCGCGCAGTGTATTGGCCGCCGCAGCAAGATTGCCCAACTCATCCTGACGGTCGCTGACCACGCGTTCGGCGAGTTTGCCGCGGCTCAACCGGGTGACGTAATCGATCAGTTTACGAATCGGCTCGACCAGATTGCGGTTGACCAGCCACAGACTCAACAGGCCGATCAACAGACCCGACGCGAGCATCACCAGAATGCCCAGCAACACTGTGTGATCAGCTTCGGCACTGATCTGCGCCGATTGCTCGGTGCCCTGCTTGCGCAACTCGGCCACCAGTTCGCTCATCTGATCGCTGGTCGCCCGGTCGACGCCTTTGACAGCAACGTCGCCCGCCGTCGGATCAGATCCGGCTGCGACATAGGCATCTCGGCCCCTTTGGTAAGCAGCGCCGAGTTGGCGATGCTCGTCACGCAGACGCTCGATGCGGGTTTTCAGGCTCGGCTCGATGCCTTTCTGGCCGGCCAGTTCGCCGAGAATATTTTGCACATCACGCTGACGGTCTTCGAACTGGCCCCAATACTTGGCCAGGTCTGCCGGTTGCTTGCCGCGCAGCAGAACGTTTTTCCATTCCTGTACCTGCACCTTGAATTGCAGGTTGGCCTCATCGATCAGTTGCGAAGTGTGCAACGGGCCTGCGATCAACTGGCTGTAACTTTGCACACCGTTGGACAGGAAGTGGAAGCAGGCCAGCGCGATCAACAACATCGCCAGCAGACTGCCGCTCAGCAGGGCGAGAATTTGCGCTCTCAAGGATTTTTGCAGCATCGCAGGTACTCATGACAGGGATGAGGCACGCCCGATAAGGCGTGGAATTTTGCCGGACATCCATGTCGGCGAGCCTTGGCTCATGGCCAAAGGCGCGCAACGTAACCTAAGCGTGATCGGCGTACCAGAGCGCTTCTTGAAGAAAATCCGACTGTCGGTAAGCTGCTGATTTGACGTCATTTTGCTGTCACACAAACGTCATGTGACATTGCGAAGATGCGGCTCAGGTGAACCTGACAATCCCGCGCCAGACGCCCTCCTCGCAGCGAGCCTTCATGAACCACAGCCTCGACATCAGTCATCGCGATCCTGATCTGTTTGGCCTGCTTTACGGCTTTCGTTTCCTGCCCGGCGAACGCGGCCGCGAAGTCGATTCAGCGACTGCGTTGCGCTGCCTGCAAGACGACAGCGACAGCGGCGAATTCCTCTGGCTGCACCTGAACCTGGCTCACGCCGCGTGCGAACGCTGGATGAAAAGCCATCTGCAATTGCCTGAGGAGTTTTTCGAGGCGCTGCACGAAGGTTCGCGGTCGACGCGCATCGAGCACGTCGACTCGGCGTTGCTGGCGGTGGTCAACGACGTAGTGTTCAACCTCAGCAGCATGGTCTCGTCAGACGTGTCGACGCTGTGGGTCTGCGTGCGCAGCAAACTGATCGTTAGCGCGCGCCTGCAACCGTTGCACTCGGTGGACAAATTGCGCTCATCGGTGAAGGCTGGCGAATGCTTTCGCTCGCCCTCGGAACTGCTCGTGCACCTGCTGCGCGATCAGGGCGAAGTGCTCACGCAAATCGTGCGCAAGACCAGCCTGAGCGTCGATCAGGTCGAAGATGAATTGCTCTCCTCGCGGCTGTCGACCAACCGCGCCGAACTCGGTGCCAACCGCCGGGTGCTGGTGCGTTTGCAACGACTGTTGGCGTTGGAACCGGGTTCGTTGTTGCGCCTGCTCAACCGGCCGCCGCCATGGTTGCAGAAGGAGGACGTCAAGGAGCTGCGCAAATCCACTGAGGAGTTCGCGCTGATCATCAACGACCTGACGGCCCTCGGCGAGCGGATCAAACTGTTGCAGGAAGAGATCGCCGCCAACCTCAACGAACAGAGCAACCGCACGCTGTTCACCTTGACGGTGGTGACGGTGCTGGCGCTGCCGATCAACATCATTGCCGGTTTTTTCGGGATGAATGTCGGGGGCGTGCCGTTGTCGCAGGACCCGGAAGGCTTCTGGATATTGGTCGCGCTGGTGGCGACGTTCACCGTGATTGCCGGGCGCTGGGCGTTCCGCAAAAGAGGCGATTACTGACCCTTGCCCACCGCAGATCCATTGTGCTGACAGAAATTCTGTGGCGAGGGGATTTATCCCCGTTCGGCTGCGCAGCAGTCGTAAATCCGGTGAACGCGGTTGAGCAGATACACCGAGGTGAATGGTTTTGGGGCTGCTTCGCAACCCAGCGGGGATAAATCCCCTCGCCACACATTGCTCCCGTTCTTTCATTTCCCTTTAGGGATGGGGTCAACAGATCAGTGGTTGGGCTAATCCGCCAAACACTGATCTATCGCAGTCTCTCTGTAACATTCTGCAACGATCATGGGCGGCACTCCTTCCCTCGCTCAGGATTGTCCTCCCATGGCTACTCCCTCCCTGACCGCCAGCCCCGCGTCCGCCGCTAGCGGCAGGCCTGCCCTCGACAAGAAAACCGGCCCGTTCACCTACGTTATCTTTTTCGCCGTGCTGGCGATGGGGATGCTGTTCACCGCCTACAGCCTGATGCACGACATGCACGAACTCGGCACCGTGGTCACCACCTGGACGCCGTTTCTGCTGCTCGGCGTGGCGCTGTTGATTGCACTGGGTTTCGAGTTCGTCAACGGTTTCCACGACACCGCCAACGCCGTAGCAACGGTGATTTACACCCACTCGCTGCCGCCAAATGTCGCGGTGGTGTGGTCGGGGTTTTTCAACTTCCTCGGCGTGCTGCTGTCGAGCGGCGCGGTAGCGTTCGGCATCATCGCCTTGCTGCCCGTGGAGCTGATTCTGCAGGTGGGCTCGTCCGCCGGTTTCGCAATGATTTTCGCTTTGCTGATCGCCGCGATTCTGTGGAACCTCGGCACCTGGTGGCTGGGCTTGCCGGCCTCGTCATCGCACACTTTGATCGGCTCGATCATCGGTGTCGGCGTGGCCAATGCCTTGATGCACGGCCGCGACGGTACCAGCGGTGTCGACTGGGCGCAGGCGACCAAGATCGGTTATGCGTTGCTGTTGTCGCCGCTGGTGGGTTTCGGTTGCGCCGCGTTGCTGTTGCTGGCGTTGCGCGCGTTCGTGAAGAATCGCTCGCTGTACAAGGCCCCTGAAGGCAATGCCCCGCCGCCATGGTGGATTCGCGGTTTGCTGATCCTGACCTGCACCGGTGTATCGTTCGCCCACGGCTCCAACGACGGCCAGAAAGGCATGGGCCTGATCATGCTGATCCTGGTCGGTACCTTGCCGATGGCCTATGCGCTGAACCGGACCATGCCGGAAGAACAATCGCTGCAGTTCGCCGCCGTGGCGCAAGTCACTCAGCAAGCGCTAGTGAAAAACGCACCGCTGCCGGCGCCGGCCGACCCACGGGCGACCCTTTCCGATTACGTGCGTAGCAAGGAGGCCACGCCGCAATTGATTCCCGCCCTCGCCGCCCTCACCGGGCACATCGGCGAAGAAGTCAAAGGCTACGGCTCGTTGGCGAAAGTCCCGGCTGAAGCCATGGGCAACGTGCGTAACGACATGTACCTGGCCAGCGAAAGTATTCGCTTGATGGACAAGAACAAGGTCGGCAACTTCGATGCGGATACCGCTGGCAAGCTGCAACTGTTCAAGCAGCAGATCGACAACGCCACGCGGTTTATTCCGCTGTGGGTGAAGATCGCCGTGGCCATTGCGCTCGGGCTGGGCACCATGGTCGGCTGGAAGCGCATCGTGGTCACGGTCGGCGAAAAAATCGGCAAGACCCACCTGACTTACGCTCAGGGCGCGTCCGCAGAAACCGTGGCAATGCTGACCATTGGCGCCGCGGACATGTTTGGTTTGCCGGTGTCGACGACGCATGTGTTGTCCTCGGGTGTGGCCGGGACCATGGTCGCCAACGGTGGCGGGTTGCAGATGAAGACCATCCGCAATCTGTTGATGGCGTGGGTGCTGACACTGCCAGCCGCCATCCTCTTGTCAGGCAGCCTCTACTGGCTGTTCACACAAATCTTCTGACCCTTCACAACTCCCCTGTAGGAGTGAGCCTGCTCGCGATAGCGGTGTATCAGTCGACATTGATTAAACTGACACACCGCAATCGCGAGCAGGCTCACTCCTACAGTTTTGAACGGTGATCAGGTTTAGAGCGCGGAGCGGATGACATCGCCGAGCCAATCCATGAACACGCGCACTCGCAGCGGCAAATGTCGCTGCCGCGCATACAACAATGAAATGCCCATCGCCGGCGCGGTGAATTGCGGCAACACCGTTACCAGTTCGCCGTTGTCCAGATGCGGCTGCATGCCGGTGCGTGGCACCTGAGTCAGCCCGAAGCCGCCCAGACACGCCGATTCGTAGGCATCGGTGCTGTTGACCGTCACGCTGCCAGCCATCGGCAAGCGTTTGACCTGACCGCCCTCCTCGTACACAAACCCTTCCGAACGCGAACCCAGTACGCCGACGTAATGCACCAATCGATGCTGCGCCAGATCCTCCAGAGTCTGCGGCACTCCGTAGCGTTCGAGATACGCGGGGCTCGCGCAGTTGATCATCGAGAAGTCGCCGAGGTGCCGCGCGACCACCGATTGATCAGGCTGCGCGCCGATCCGCACTACGCAATCGAACCCCTCGCTGAGCAAATCGACGCGGCGGTCGGTGCTGCTGATTTCCAGCTCGAGATTCGGGTGACGATCCATGAACTGCGGCAGGCGCGGCAGGATCAGGCGCCGCGCGAGAATGTTTGGCAGGTCGACACGAATGCGCCCGGTCAGCGAGGCTTCGTCCTGGCGAAACAATCCTTCGATCTCGTCCATGTGCGACAGCAAATCCTTACTGCGTTCGTACAACACCAGACCATCCTGCGTCGCCTGCACCTTGCGCGTGGTGCGCTGCAACAGGCGCGTGCCGAGTAACGCTTCCAGCGCTTGCACATGCTCGGACACGGTCGAGCGCGGCAAGCCGAGGCTCTCACCGGCAAGGGTAAAACTCGACAATTCGCTGACCCGGACGAAGGTTCGCAGCAGCTCCAGTTTGTTCATGGCTCACCCTCGATTGTTCGCTTGATCCGACCAGTGATTCCGATTTCAGTCTGTTTATCACCTCCCGACGGATAAATAAACTGAGCCCATCACCACCACTCAGCGCAATCGAGGAAGCCTCATGAACCGAAAAATCGCATTGATCACCGGCGCCAGCCGTGGCCTGGGCAAAAACGCCGCCCTGCACCTCGCCGCGCAAGGCGTCGACATCATCGGCACCTACCACAGCCGCGCCGATGAAGCCCAGGCACTGGTAAGCGAAATCGAAGCACTCGGCGGTAAAGCCGTGATGCTGCAACTGGATGTCGGCCGCAGCGAAAGCTTTGCTGCGTTCGGCACACACGTCGAAAAGGCGCTGCAACACTTTGATCGTCAGCGCTTCGATTTTCTGATCAACAACGCCGGGGTCGGTTTGCACGTGAGTTTCGCCGAAACCACCGTGGAGCAATTCGACCTGCTGATGAACGTGCATTTCAAAGGGCCGTTCTTCCTGACTCAGCAACTGCTGCCGCTGATCAACGATGGCGGGCGCATCATCAATATCTCCAGCGGCCTCGCGCGTTTCACCCTCCCGGGCGCCAGTGCTTATGCGGCGATGAAAGGCGCGATTGAAGTACTCACTCGTTATCAGGCAAAAGAGCTGGGCGCGCGACAGATTGCCGTGAATACCCTGGCGCCGGGTGCGATCGAAACCGACTTTGGCGGCGGCACCGTTCGCGACAACGCGGCGGTGAATGCGATGGTCGCCGAAAACACCGCGCTGGGCCGTGCCGGGCAGCCGGATGACATTGGCGGAGCATTGGCGCTGCTGCTGTCACCGGGTGCGCAATGGATCAATGGCCAACGCGTCGAAGCCTCCGGCGGGATGTTTCTCTAAATCTGACACCGCCCCATTGTGGCGAGGGGATTTATCCCCGTTGGGGTGCGCAGCGCCCCCCTCTTTTGATCCAGAAAAGATGGGCCTGCTGCGCAGTCCAACGGGGATAAATCCCCTCGCCACAACTTGCATTCCAGCGTTAGATCGTACGGGCGATCAGCAAGCGTTCGCGCAGCACGTCATAGCCCCAGTGATACACGTAGGTGTACGGCAGGAAGAACAGCAGCACGCCGATATCCAGCAAAAATGCCTGCCACAGGCTGACCGACAGCCACCAGGCAATCAGCGGCACGCCCATCACGATCAAACCACCCTCAAACAGTAGCGCGTGGACCACCCGCACCCAGGCGTTGTGGCCGATATTCAGGCGTTTGAGCATGCGGTCAAAGAAGCCGTTGAACACGACGTTCCACGCCAGTGCCAACAACGCGATCAGCAGCGTCACCGCGCCCATGTCGAGCAGCGGCTTTTTCATGATCCACGCCAGCAACGGCGTGCAGATCAGGATCGCCAGCAGCTCGAAGCCGACGGCCTGGAAAATGCGTTCAGTGATGGATTTGTTAGCCGTCATGGCCTGACTCCTTGAGTGAAGATGGTTGCCATGTTCCGGCATCGCTCCGATACTTCATAACCAATAACCATCGATCAAGGCGATAGTTCATGGCCTCTCAAGAAGTGTTGCTGGCGTTCGTTCAAGCCGCGACTCAAGGTTCGTTTTCGGCAGCGGCGCGCAAACTCGGGCGCAGTCAGTCGACCATCAGCGCGGCGGTGGCAAGCCTTGAGATTGATCTGGACCTGGTGCTGTTCGATCGCAGCAGCCGCAAGCCGACGCTGACCCCGGCCGGCCACGTGATGCTGCAACGGGCCGAGGCGATTCTCGCGGCCAGCAGTCGACTGGAAATGACCGCGCGGCAACTGTCCCAAGGCGTCGAGCCGAAACTGACCGTGGCGATTTCCGACACTTATCAATCGGCGCGCTTCGAAGCGGCGCTGGTCGGGTTCGAGCAGCGTTATCCGGACCTGGAGCTGGAATGCCTGATCGCCGAATGCGATGACCTGATCGAGTTGGTGCAGCGCGGTCGCGCGCATCTGGCGTTCGCCGAAATGCAGGACACTTATCCGCCAGACCTGGTGACCTCGACCGTCGCCGAACGTACCGATATCGCGCTGTTCGTCAGCGCCGAACATCCGCTGACGAAACTGCAAAACATCGATCAAGCCAGCCTCGAACAGCATCGCGAATTGCGCCTGGCAACCATCGTCAATCCGTACGAGAGTCGCGCGAAGGGCCGAGTATGGTCGGCGCCGAGTTATCTGATGCTGATGGAAATGGCCGAAATGGGTTTCGGCTGGGCGCCGCTGCCGCGTTGGCTGGTGGGGCGTTTCGGCAATGGCACGCTGGTGGAACTGAACGTGCGCGGCTGGCCGAAACCGGTGTTTGTCGATGCCTTGTGGTCGCGCCTGTACCCGCCGGGGCCGGCGGGTAGCTGGTTGCTGAACAAGATGCTGGAATAGATCAAAAGATCGCAGCGTGCCGCAGCTCCTACAATTGGAATGCGTTCACCTGTAGGAGCTGCGGCACGCCGCGATCTTTTGATCTTCAAGCCGCGTCAATCGACTCTGGCTGGTTCACCTGAAAATACTCATGCAGCCCACGCATCGCCGGCAGTTCCAGCGCCTGCGCCGCATAACACAAGCCAACCCGTCGGGTCGGCGCCGGCAGGTGCAGTGCGCGCACGACCACTCGCTCATGGCCGTTCACCAGCGATTGCGGCAACATCGCCACGCCGACACCCGCCGCGACCATGTGCAACGCCTGCTGCAACGAACCGGCATGCCCGGCCACCGCCTCCGGCGAGCGTCCATATAACGCCATCAGACGTTGATGCGACGGATGCTGCGGACACGTAATCCAATCCGCAATCGGCGCCCAACCGGCCTGCGCCAACGCCATCGGGTGATCCAATGGCAACGCCATCACATACGGTTCTTCCCACAGCGGCAGGAATAACTCGTCCTCGCAGCACATCTCCTCGACCGCCAGGCGACCCTCGCCGCTGCACCCCTCCTCCAAGGTCAGTAACAAATTCGGCAACGCCAGATGCGCCATGCGCACGAACGCTTCGATATGGCTGGCAGCAATGTCGCCCTCGATGCCCAAGGTGAGCGCTGCACGATTTTCGCGCCCGCGAAACATCCGGCTCAGCACCTCCGCTTCCGCCACCATCCGCCGCGCCTGCGGGTACAGCAACCGCGCCTCATCGCTGACCTCGACACCGCGCGGCTGACGCACGAACAACGTCGCGCCGAGTTCTTCTTCCAACTGCTTGATCGTCACCGACAGCGTCGGTTGACTGATGAACAGTCGCTGCGCGGCAGCGGTAATGTTGCGCTCTTCGAATACCGCGAGGAAGGCTTTGAGGTGACGGATATCCATAGGAAATTCCGATAGCTGACAGAGGAATAAGGCATTTTTCAGCCCGTACACGGCTAAATATACTGCGCTCATCGTCCAGTCATTTGAAATTCTTATTTCAGGAGTTCCACCATGAGCAAGCCTTTGATCATCATCACCGGTGCCAGCTCGGGCATCGGTGAAGCCACCGCCCGTCGTCTCAGCGCGGCCGGCCATCCTTTGCTGTTGTTGGCGCGACGCATCGAACGCCTGCAAGCGCTGGAGCTGCCGAACACGCTCAGCCGCAAAGTCGACATCACGGATCGCGCCGCTTTGCTCGCCGCCGTGGCAGAAGCCGAAGCGCAATTCGGCCCGGCCGATGCGCTGATCAATAACGCTGGTGTGATGCTGCTGGGCGCGATGAGCGAGCAGGATCCGGCGCAGTGGGATCAGATGCTCGACGTCAATGTGAAGGGATTGCTCAATGGCGTGCACGCTGTAGTCGCCGGGATGATTGAGCGCAAGCACGGCACGATCATCAATGTCAGCTCGGTGGCCGGGCGCAAGACGTTCCCGAACCACGTCGCCTATGTCGGCACCAAGTTTGCCGTACATGGTTTGTCGGAAAACCTGCGTGAAGAACTGGCGCCGCACAACGTGCGTGTGACCACAATTGCGCCGGGGGCTGTCGAGACCGAGTTGCTCAGCCACACCACTGATGAAGCGATCAAGACCGGTTATCAGGCCTGGAAACAGGAAATGGGCGGAACGGTGTTGAGTGCCGAGGATGTGGCGACGGCGATTGCCTATGCGTATGAGCAGCCGCAGGGCGTGTGCATTCGCGAGATCGTCATGGCCGCGACCCGCCAGCAAGCCTGATGTTTTGATTGAATTCCCCTTGTAGGAGCTGCGGCACGCTGCGATCTTTTGATCTTGCTTTTGCATTGAAAAATCACAATCAAAAGATCGCAGCGTGCCGCAGCTCCTACAGGGAGGTGTCGGTGATGTTCAGTTCGTGTAATCGACGTTCGATAAACCTTCGCTCCGGCTCTTGTCGGGTTAATTCCAGAGCTCGGAGGTAAGCCGTTCGCGCTTCCTCCACCCTTCCCAACTGCCGACAGAATTCCGCCCGCGCCGAATGCGCCAGATGGTAATCCTGCAGTTCACCGCGATCCAGAATCCCCTCGATCAAGCGCAACCCGGCCAACGCTCCATCACGTTTGGCCACCGCCACCGCGCGGTTCAACTCGATCACCGGCGACGGCACCGCCCGCAACAGCACGTCATACAACCCGACTATTTGCTCCCAATCGGTCTCCTCGGCTGTAGGTGCCTCGGCATGCACTGCGGCAATCGCCGCCTGCAAACAATATGGGCCAAACCGCCGCGTGGTCAGTGCGCACTCCACCAGTGCACAGCCTTCGGCGATCAACTCGGCATCCCACTGCGCACGATCCTGATCATCCAGCAACACCAGTTCACCACTGGGTGAGGTGCGCGCCGGCCGACGCGATTCGTGCAGCAGCATCAGCGCCAGCAGGCCCATGACCTCGGGTTCCGGCAACAACTCCATCAACAACCGCCCCAGTCGGATCGCCTCGCGGGTCAGATCGTCTCGGGTGACTTCAGCGCCCATCGACGCCGAATAGCCCTCGTTGAACACCAGATAAATCACCCGCAGCACACTGTCGAGGCGCTCGGGCAACTCGCTCAGGCTCGGGACTTGATAAGGGATTTTCGCGTCGCGAATCTTCGCTTTGGCGCGCACGATTCGCTGGGCAATTGCCGCAGGCGCCGAGAGGAATGCGCGGGCGATTTCCTCGGTGGTCAGGTCGCAGACTTCTCGCAAGGTCAGCGGCACTTGCGCATCGGCCGCCAGCGCCGGGTGACAACAGGTGAAGATCAGCCGCAGGCGATCATCTTCCACGTCCTCACCACTCCAGTCGGCCTGTTCGAGTTCTTCCAGTTGCGCCAGCAGCAAGGGTTGCGCGGCCTTGAAGCGCGCACGCCGACGCAACACATCAATCGCCTTGAAGCGCCCGGTGGACACCAGCCAGGTGCGTGGATTGTCCGGCACGCCGTCGCGCTGCCAGCGCTCGACCGCGACGAAGAACGCCTCGTGCAAGGCTTCCTCGGCGAGGTCGAAATCACCCAGCAGACGAATCAGCGTCGCCAGAATCCGCCGCGAGTCTTCGCGATAGACCTGCTCGACCCGCGTGCGCAGCTCAGACATTCAACTGCCGCACCGGCCGCACTTCAACGCTGCCGATTCGCGCCGCCGGAATGTTGCCCGCGACCTGGATCGCTTCATTGAGATCCTTGGCGTCGATCAGGTAGAAACCGGCCAGTTGCTCTTTGGTTTCTGCAAACGGGCCATCGGTGATCGACAATTTGCCGTTGCGCATGCGCACGGTGGTCGCAGTCTGCACCGACTCCAACGCTTCGGCAGCGACCATCCGCCCGCTGCCCTGGATCGACTCGGCGTATGCCCAGCATTCGGCATCTTCGGGGCTGTCGGGCGACGCGTGCAGAAGGCGCTCATCGCTGTAGACCAGGCATAAATACTTCATGGCGGTTCTCCTGATTCGAACGGATCAACTATGGCTGAAGATCACGGCTGCACATCAAACAGGGTCGCGCCGCTCATCGGATCGAACGGGGCCGACCAGTGTTCGTGAGCGATTTTCCACGCCCCGCCGATCTGCCGATAGCACGCGCTGACACGCATCCAGCAGCTCTGGGTTTCGCCCTTGTCATTGGTGCCGCCGCAGTTGGCCACCCAATGGGCGAAAGCGAGGTTGTCGGCGCTCTCGATGGCGATTTCGTGGAACTCGAAAATGTGCGGGCCGGGGCACATTTCCATGCACGCCACCCAATGCGCGCGGTAGGCCGCTTTGCCCTTGAATTGCAGGGCCTTGATCGCGTCGAAAGAAACGATGTCGTCGGCGTACAGCGCCATGACTTTCTCCACGTTCTTGGTCATAACGGCTTCGCGGTAAGTGTTGATCAGGGTCTGGATCTCAGTCTGTGCGCTCATGGTGTTCTCCGTGGTTTTTGTTGTGAAGACACCCTTAGTCGCTCGGCGAGTCGGCAGATCGACAGGCGAAACAAAAGATTTCCACGGAAGGCAAAGTCGCTAGAATCCGAGGTTCATCTTTGTAGGAAAAAGGAAATTCCCGTGTCAGCCCAACTCGTGCCGTACGACAGCTTGAACGCTTTGCAGCGTCAGCAAGTCGAGGCGATTGAAATCCATGCCGAGCAGATCAAGTTCTCCGGTGACATCCATGGCGCTCTGCACACCTTGCTGTCGAAACCCGCCCCCGGCGTGAAGGGCTTCGCGCTGCTGGCTGATGACGTACCCGTAGCGTTTCTGTTGCTCAAACGTCCGCCGGTATTGCCGGCGTGGGCCGATGAACACAGCGCCACATTGCATGCATTGCAGGTTGATCACCGGGCCCAAGGCAAGGGTTATGGCAAAGCCTGCCTGCAAGCGCTGCCGCAGGTTGCGCGTCAGGCGTGGCCGGAGATCAAAGGGCTGGAGTTGTCGGTGGATGCTGACAACGATGCCGCGATTGCGCTGTACGCCAAATACGGTTTCGTCGACAGCGGCGAAGCGTACAAGGGCCGGATCGGTTACGAGCGGCGCATGGGGCTGTTTTTCTAAATCATCGAGGGATGCACGATGATCGATTCAATCGAAGCATTGGAAGCTATTTACGGACTGCCCCACGAACGTGCGGTGCGCAAGCAGATCACCTTTCTCAACGCGGATTATCAGGCGATGGTGCGCGTCTCGCCGCTGGTGATCGTCAGCTCGGTGGGCGCCGATGGCCTCGACAATTCACCGCGTGGCGATGCACCGGGGTTTGTGCGGATCATCGACGAACGCACGCTGGCGCTGCCGGATCGCCCGGGTAACAACCGCATCGATACCTTGCGCAATGTGCTGCACGATCCGCGAGTGTCGCTGCTGTTCATCATCCCGGGGATTGGCGAAACGTTGCGGGTCAACGGCACCGCGACGATCAGCGCAGATCCGGCGCTGCTGGAAAGCTTTGCGGTGAATGGCAAACCGGCGAAAACCGTGTTGCTGGTGACGGTGGAAGCGGCGTTTTTCCATTGTTCGAAAGCTTTTGTGCGCTCGGATGCGTGGAACCCGGAAACGCACCTGCCACGCTCAGCGTTGCCCTCTGCTGGCGCCTTCCACAAGCGCCTGAATGACGGCCAGTTCGATGCGGACAGTTACGACCGCGAAGCGCCAAAACGGGTGCTGGACACGCTGTACTAAACGCAGAGCTGCAAACACAACAAAACCCTGTGGGAGCGAGCCTGCTCGCGAAAGCGCTAGATCAGTCAACAAATCGGTTGGCTGACACGGCCTCTTCGCGAGCAGGCTCGCTCCCACAATTTAGATGGGTGCCGGTTCAGAGAGTGAGGATCATCTCGTGCCACGCCATGCCGCCGTGGTCGGACTCCGACGGTTTGATGTAGGCAAAGCCAAATCCGGCGTATAGGGGAATATGCTTCTCCTTGCACATCAGATGAATCGTCGCTTTATCCATCCCGCGCATCCGTTCGATGAATTCGCCCATCAAACGCTTGGCCAAACCCTGCCCCTGATAATCCGGGTGCACCACCACCGACATGATCACCACGTTCGGCCCTTTCGGGTCATGGCCGATCAGCTCCTTGAACGCCTCATCCGACATCTGCACATCAAACGCTGCGCCTGAATTGACGAACCCCGCCACCACGCCATCCACCTCGGCGACGATAAAACCATCCGGCCAAGTGGCGATGCGCGTGGCGATCTTCTCGCGGGTGGCGGCTTCGTCGCCTTCGTAGGCAACGGCTTCGATGGCGTAGCAGCGATCGAGGTCGGCGGCGGTGACGTTACGAATGAGGGTGTTCATGGCAACTCGAAAATCAGCAGAAGAAAGAGCCGAAAGCATAATTGAATAAGGTCTGCATATCGATCCGCAGGTGCAGCGTAAAGCCTGCGTATAAGCGCTTTTCTTTGGCTTCGCGGGCGGCTACTTGTAGGGCGTGTCTCTGACTACCCTTGAGGGAAACCGCTTATGAGCAGCGTTGAGATTGGCCTGTTGATGGTGTTGGGCATCAGTACTTTCGGCTTTATCACCCTGGGCATCGACCTGATGCGCACGCGTCGGACCAACAAGGCAAAACAGAGATGAAAACGAGGCGGCGGATCGTAAATCCGTCGCCTCATTGTTTGATTACCGCCGGGCTTCGACCGGTACGCAGATTTCCAGCTTGCCGGTTTTACGCGCCGGGTTGAAGTCCGCGCTGTATCGCTCCAGTTCCGGAGCGTTGAGCTCCACGTAGTGGGAGGCTGGCAGCCAGGTCTTGTAGATGTATTGCAGGGTCTGCGGCAGGTGCTCCAGAGAGCCTTTGTGCTCGAACACCGCGTATTGTCGGGGCAAAACCTCAACCCAGCGAAACGTATCCTGAGGCAACTCATCGAGCTTGCTGATTTCCACCCCAGCGATGTAATCGAACCCACCCTTACCATCGAAATTGCAGCAGACGCCGTAGGTGACTTCACCTTTCTGACCCGGAATCTGGCCCAGATGGGGCAGGAATTTTTCCCACAACGCCGGAATGTTATGCGCGGTTTCCTGGGTATATCGCTCACCCAGCCCTGCAATCAGCAGGAAGTGTCCATGTTCGAAGCGAGGTTCAGCCACTTCGACGCGTTTTTGCTCATCCATGACTCGACTCCTGGAACAAAAAAGGGGTTCGGCTGGGAGTATAGAAAGCCAAACCCATTTCGCACGGTTACAACGAATGGAGCTGCTCGACGGCACCCGATCCGACAAACTCGTTATAGCCGGATACGATCACGTACACCGCGAAATAGCAGAAGATCGCTGCAGATGCCATGTAGGAGTAGCGCAACAGCTTGTCGCCGAGCAGCTTGCCGCCGTGGCTGGCGGCAAAGCACAAACCGGCCGACCAGAGCAGCCCGGCGCAGAGGAAACCGCCGAGGAACAGTGCCGAACTCAGCGGGCCACCGCCACCGGAACGAGCGATCAGCGTGCCACCGACCGCGGCGAACCAGAGGATCGCGCTCGGCGACGACATCGCCAGAAAAATCCCCCGAAAGAATTCCTTGCGATGAGAGTTCTGCCCCACTTCCGCCGTCTCGGCCAGCAGCGCTTCGTGATGTATCGCCGAATAGATCATCTTCGCCGCGAAGTAGATCAGCAGCGCCGAACCACCGATCCACAACACCCAGCGCACGGTTTCGTATTGCAGCAGAACCGTCATTCCGGCCAGCGCCAGCACGGCGTATATCAGGTCGCCGACACAAGTGCCGAGACCCAGCGCGAAGCCCTGAAAGTAACCACGCTGCATCGCCAGCGTGATCATTGCGATGTTGGCCACGCCGATATCCAGGCACAGCGAAAGGCTCAGCAAGAAGCCGCTGGTGAATTCCATCAACCATTTTCCTTGGGACAAAATTGTTTACAAACGGGCTGGACAGTATGCCATCACTGACCTTATCTTCCGCCACAGGTCACCGCAGTGACCAGCGTCGCTCGGACGGTTCCGGGCGCTTACGTTATCCGAGGCAACAATGGCTGAACAAGGTTCGCCGCGCCGCTTTGCGCGCATAGATCGACTCCCCCCTTACGTTTTCAACATCACCGCCGAGCTGAAGATGGCTGCGCGTCGTCGTGGTGAAGACATCATCGACTTGAGCATGGGCAACCCCGACGGCGCCACGCCGCCGCACATTGTCGAAAAACTCGTACAAGTTGCCCAACGCGAAGACACCCACGGTTACTCGACGTCCAAGGGCATTCCGCGCCTGCGTCGGGCGATTTCCAACTGGTACAAGCAACGCTACGAGGTCGATATCGACCCGGAAAGCGAAGCCATTGTCACCATCGGTTCCAAGGAAGGCCTGGCGCATTTGATGCTGGCGACGCTGGATCAGGGCGACACGGTGCTGGTGCCGAACCCGAGTTATCCGATTCACATTTACGGTGCAGTGATTGCCGGCGCTCAAGTGCGTTCGGTGCCGCTGGTACCGGGCGTGGACTTCTTCGACGAGCTGGAACGGGCAATTCGTGGCTCGATTCCGAAACCGAAAATGATGATCCTCGGCTTCCCGTCGAACCCGACTGCGCAGTGTGTGGAGCTGGATTTCTTCGAGCGGGTGATCGCCCTCGCCAAGCAGTACGACGTATTGGTGATTCACGATCTGGCGTACGCCGACATCGTCTACGACGGCTGGAAAGCCCCGTCGATCATGCAGGTGCCGGGCGCCAAGGACATCGCGGTGGAGTTTTTCACCCTGTCCAAGAGCTACAACATGGCCGGTTGGCGCATCGGTTTCATGGTTGGCAACCCGGAACTGGTCAACGCCCTGGCGCGGATCAAGAGCTACCACGACTACGGCACGTTCACCCCACTGCAAGTCGCGGCGATTGCTGCGCTGGAAGGCGATCAACAGTGCGTGCGCGATATCGCCGAGCAGTATCGCCAGCGTCGTAACGTGTTGGTGAAAGGCCTGCATGAACTGGGCTGGATGGTCGAGAACCCGAAGGCGTCGATGTATGTCTGGGCGAAGATTCCCGAGGCGTATGCGCATCTGGGTTCGCTGGAGTTCGCCAAGAAACTGCTGGCCGAGGCCAAGGTGTGCGTCTCGCCGGGGGTTGGTTTTGGTGAGTATGGCGATGACCACGTACGCTTTGCGCTGATCGAAAACCAGGACCGGATTCGCCAGGCCGTACGCGGCATTCGCGGGATGTTCCGGGCCGATGGATTAGTCACGAAAACTGGCGCCTGACACCTGCCCCCTGTGGGAACGAGCCTGCTCGCGAAAGCGGTCTGTCAGTCAACATATTGGTTGGCTGGCATGGCCTCTTCGCGAGCAGGCTCGCTCCCACATTGGTTCTGGGTGGAACCTGAAATTCAGGCACAAAAAAACCGCATCGCTGCGGTTTTTTTGTGTCTGCAAGAAGCTGTTTAAACGAACAGCGACAACAGCAGGATAAAGCCCAACGCGACCACCGACAGGATGGTTTCCATCGCCGTCCAGGTCTTGAAGGTCTCGGCCACGGTCATGTTGAAGTACTGCTTCACCAGCCAGAAACCGGCGTCGTTCACGTGCGACAGAATCAACGAACCGGCACCGGTAGCGAGTACCAGCAACTCACGGTTGACGCCCGGAATCATCCCCACCACCGGCACCACAATGCCCGCGCCAGTGATGGTCGCCACGGTGGCCGAACCGGTCGCGATACGGATCACCGCCGCCACCAGCCACGCCAGCAGGATCGGCGAGATCTGCGCGCTGACCGCCATGTGACCGATCACGTCGCCCACGCCGCTGGTCACCAGCATCTGCTTGAAGCCACCGCCCGCACCGATGATCAAAATGATCGCGGCGGTTGGCGCCAGGCTCGCATCAAGCCACTTGAGGATTTGTTGGGAACCGATGCCCTGCTTGTGGCCGAAGGTGTACAGCGACAGCAGCAACGCCAGCAGCAGCGCCGAGATCGGGTGACCGATCATGTCCATCCAGGTGCGGAAGAAGTTACCGTCCGGCAGCGCCACGTCAGCAAAGGTTTTCAGCAGCATCAGGAACACCGGCAGCAGCACGGTGATCAGGGTGATGCTGAAGCTCGGCAGTTTCGCCGAGTCGTCGTTTTCGCGGGCCAGTTGATCGACCAGTTCCTGATTCGGTGTACCGGGAATGTGCTTGGCGATGAACGTACCGAAGATCGGGCCGGCAATGATTGCCGTCGGCAGCGCAACGATCAGACCGTAAAGAATGGTCTTGCCGATGTCGGCGCCGAACACGCCGATGGCCAGCAGCGGACCCGGGTGCGGCGGCACCAGGCCGTGTACGGCGGACAGGCCGGCGAGCAGCGGGATACCGATCTTGATGATCGACACACCGGTACGACGCGCAACGATGAACACCAGCGGAATCAGCAGGACAAAGCCGATTTCGAAGAACAGCGGAATGCCCACCAGGAACGCGGCAAACATCATCGCCCACTGGACTCTTTCTTTACCGAACGCCCGGATCAGGGTCTGGGCGATCTGATCCGCACCGCCCGATTCGGCCATCATTTTGCCGAGCATGGTGCCGAGCGCAAGGATGATGCCGACGAAACCGAGCACGCCACCAAAGCCGTCCTGGAACGCTTTGATGATGGTGCCGATCGGCATGCCCGAGGTCAGGCCGAGAAACGCCGCAGCGATGGTCAGGGAAATGAACGGGTGAATCTTGAACTTGGTAATCAGGACAATCAGCCCGATTACCGTAACCACTGCGTCTAGCAGCAGGAACGTGTCGTGGGACATGCCAAACATTGGGGGTGTCTCCTGGATTGTTGTTGTTATTAAAGCGGGTTAAACAGAAGTCGTGAGGACCGCGCAGTCTCTTTCAACACACTCATACCGCCTGCTTCAGACCGTGGGCCTGCCACCAGACGTGAGCCTGGGACGCCAGTTCATCAACGCTGTGGATCGACGCATTCAGCGCCAATGTCAGCGGCTCGCCCTTGGGCGATTCGAGGGTGGCGAACTGGCTTTCGATCAACGTGGCCGGCATGAAGTGGCCCGGGCGGTGCGACACACGCTCGGCAGCGACTTCAGGGGTCAATTCAAGAAACACGAAGCCCAGGCCCGGCAAGGCACTGCGCAGCACTTCGCGATAACTGTGTTTAAGGGCGGAACAGGTCAACACCGGGCGCTTGCCCAATGCATCGACGCGACGCAGTTCATCGCACAGGCTGTCGAGCCAGCCGGCGCGGTCGTCGTCGTTCAGGGGGATCCCCGCGCTCATCTTTTCGATGTTCGCGGCCGGATGGAAAGTATCGCCTTCAATGGCAGTGGCGCCGCTCAATTGGCACAGGGCCTCGCTGACGCACGTCTTGCCGCAACCGGCAACGCCCATGATGACCAGGGCGGTGATGGGATGACTCATATAACACCTCAGCGCGCAGACAGCGCTACCTTTGCTAGCTATGACTCTAGTGCACAGGCAGAAGTTGCCGACGCCTTCTTGTCGTTTTTTTGGGTTGCAGCAGGTTTGCGCCCAACGCCAAAAAGCGAAGATCAGGCAGGACCTCGCTTACGCATTTACAGCTGCATCAGGACAGCGCTACCTTAGTGCCTTGATTTTTGTTTGGCAAGCCGCCCGATGACCACCCCTAAAAACGATAAAAATACCCGCACCACCGGCCGTCCCACCCTTAATGAAGTTGCCCGCCTGGCCGGTGTAAGTCCGATTACTGCCTCGCGCGCCCTCAGAGGTGTGAGCACTGTGGCCACCGAACTGGTGGAAAAAGTGCAGAAAGCCGCCAGTGAACTCAACTACGTGGTCAACCCTGCTGCTCGCGCATTGGCCTCGGCACAGAGCCATTCGGTGGTGGTTTTAGTACCGTCGCTGTCCAACTTGTTGTTCATCGATACGCTCGAAGCCATTCACCGGGTACTGACGCCCAAGGGTTTTGAAGTGCTGATCGGCAACTTCCATTACTCACGCGATGAAGAAGAAAACCTGCTGCGCAACTACATGGCTTATCAACCGCGTGGTTTTCTGCTGACCGGGTTTGATCGCACCGAAAGTTCGCGACGGATGATCGAGGCCAGCAATATCCCCTGCGTGTACATGATGGAGCTGGACAGCGCCGCCGGGGTGAATTGCGTAGGGTTCTCGCAGCTGAGTGCCGGCGAAACGGCGGCCGAACATTTGCTTTCCCGTGGGCGCCAGCGGCTGGCCTACATTGGCGCGCAACTCGATCAGCGCACCTTGCTGCGCGGTGAAGGTTTCCGCAAAGCGTTGCAGAAGGCCGGTCGTTATGACCCGGACCTGGAAGTGCTGACGCCACGCGCGTCGTCCGTGGGCCTGGGCGGTGAGTTGTTCATGCAATTGCTCGCGGCGCACCCGGACGTCGATGCGATCTTTTTTGGCAACGATGACCTGGCTCAAGGTGCGTTGCTCGAGGCGTTGCGTCACGGCATCAAGATTCCCGAGCAAGTGGCGATTCTGGGTTTCAACGACTTGCCGATGTCCGAACACATGGTGCCGCGTCTGAGCAGCATCAATACCCCGCGCGAAGCGATTGGCCGGCGCGCCGCCGAGCAGATGCTGACGCTGATGGCGGGCAACTCGGTGGCACGCCCGGTTGAAGACATGGGTTTCGAACTGAAAATCCGCGAAAGCACCTGATCCCCAAAGATTCGAGGTTGAAACACCATCCTGTGTGCGAGCCTGCTCGCGAAAGCGGTGTGTCAGATAAGCCTGTGCCGAGCGACACACCGCTTTCGCGAGCAGGCTCGCTCCCACATTGGATCTCCACAGACTTTAGTGACTGAGTAGATCGACCAAGGCCGATGCGCCTTTCTGTAGCGGCTGGCTCTTGAGCCACACCGCATGCACCGGCAGCACCAGGCCGTTTTCGATGTTGCGGAAATTCAGGCGTTTCAGCCGTCCGCTGTCCAGCCGCGACTGCACCACCGACAGGGGAAAATTTCCCCAGCCCAGTCCCGCCTCAACCATTTCCATCGCTGTCTCGAGGCTGTCGGTGCGCCAATAAGACTCCGCCACCAACGGCCGTGTCTCGCTGATGGGTAAATCGCGACTGGCCACAACAACCTGTCGCACATGCACCAGGTCCTCGAGAAACAAATCCCGACCCTGCAACAACGGGCTGTCTGCCGCCAGCGTGGCGGTCATCCGCTCGCTGCCGACAAACTGAAACTGTTCCAACACATTCACGCTCAACCCGGCAAACGCCAGGCACACGCTGACCCGACCGCTGTGCAACATAGCCAACACGTCATCCTGCGGCGCGGTCAGCACTTCGATGTCGAGCAACGGGTGACGCTCGGCAATCACCTTGATCGCCGCCAGCAAACGCCGCCGATCAATGTCCGCAACCACGGCAATCGACAACTTGCTCTCCAGCCCCAACGACAACTCCACCGCGTGCACTTGCAGTTGTTTGAGTTGCTCGGCGATCAATCGCGCGTGGGGCGCCAGTGACAGCGCCATCGCGGTCGGTTGTGGTTCGCGATGACTGCGGTCGAACAACAAATAACCGAGCTCGGCCTCAAGGTTGCCGATACCCATGCTCACCGCCGACGGGACTTTACCCAACGCCCGAGCGGCAGCCGAAAACGAGCCGCGTTCGATCACGGCCAGAAAGAGTTGAATGCTGTCGCTGTTGAAATTCACTTGGTTAACCCGTCAATGCATTTATCTATCAGAGAAACTGAAAGTAGCTGACTTTTTCTGTCAAACCTATTGAAGCTATCTTTCGCCGCCTGCGCCAGCCCCGCTGGCCATTGATTCGACGAAAAGAGGCAATCTGCATGCAAGGCGTTAAACGCAAACTGGTTTACGTGTCGCTCTATGAAATCATCGGCATGAGCTTTTCCGCCCTCGGTCTGGCGCTGTTGTCCGGCACCTCGCCGGGCAGCACCGGGCCATTGGCAGTGATCATCACCACCATCGCCGTGACCTGGAATTTCATCTACACCTCACTGTTCGAGCAGTGGGAAAGTCGCCAGCCATCGCGCACCCGCACCGTAAAACGGCGCATCGCCCACGCCGTTGGTTTTCAACTGACGCTGATCGTGTTTCTGATTCCGCTGATCGCGTGGTGGATGAACATCAGCCTGGTGCAGGCATTTCTGCTCGATCTGGCACTGATCATTTTCATCCCGTGCTACACGTTTGCGTTCAACTGGCTGTTTGACCGGATTTTCGGTTTGCCGGCCTCGGCGTTGCCGGATGCAGCGACAGCGGCATAAATCGTTAATTCGTAAACAGATATTGCAAAAAATCAGCGGTTTAGCCGATTAAACCGCGCATATTCACAATCCGCGAACTCCGATAGCAGGCTAAGCTTTTCCATCAATAAAAAATGGATCAGCCTCATGACCGCTCACGCACCCGCCGCCGCCGCCGCGCAAAGCGACGGCATCGACCCGATTCGCGCCGCCCAGGTTTCCGCCCGCATCGACCGACTCCCCGCCGTCGCGACGATCTGGCGGTTGGTGGCGCTGCTGTCGATCGGTGGATTTTTCGAACTCTACGATCTGTTTCAGACGGCCTATATCAGCCCCGGCCTGATTCGCGACGGCATCTTCGCCACCGGCAATCAGGGTGTGTTCGGTTTCTCCGATCAGGCAGCGTTTGCCTCGGCGACGTTCCTCGGCCTGTTCCTCGGCGCCAGCCTGCTCAGCCCGTTGGCGGATCGCTTCGGCCGTCGGGCGATCTTCACCTTCGCACTGGTCTGGTACACCGTGGCGACGGTGTTGATGGGCATTCAGAGTTCGGCGCTGGGCATCATCGGCATGCGCTTTCTGGTCGGCATCGGTCTGGGTATCGAACTGGTGACCATCGACGCCTACCTCTCGGAACTGGTGCCCAAACGCATGCGCAGTTCGGCGTTTGCCTTCGCGTTTTTCGTGCAGTTTCTGTCGGTGCCGGCGGTGGCACTGATGTCGTGGTGGCTGGTGCCGCAAGCGCCGTTCGGCGTGTCCGGCTGGCGCTGGGTGGTATTGGCCAGTGCGGTGTTTGCGCTGTTTATCTGGTGGCTGCGCAAGCGCCTGCCGGAGTCGCCGCGCTGGCTCGCGCAGCATGGCCGGTTCGATGAAGCCACGCGGATTCTCGACGACATCGAAGCGCGCTGTGAAAAGGATCACGGCAAACCACTGGACACGCCCGAAGCGGTTCCCGTCGATGTCGAAGGCAAGGGCCGTTTCGCCGACATCTGGCAGCCACCCTATCGCCGTCGCGCACTGATGTTGATTGTTTTCCACATTTTCCAGGCCATCGGTTTCTTCGGTTTCGGCAACTGGTTGCCAGCGTTGCTCTCCGGTCAGGGGGTCAGCGTTACGCACAGTTTGATGTATGCGTTCATCATCACCCTCGCCTACCCGCTCGGGCCGTTGCTGTTCGTGAAGTTCGCCAATCGCTTCGAGAACAAATGGCAGATCGTCGGCTCCGCCCTCGGCGCAATGACCTTCGGGACGTTGTTCGCCCTGCAGACCAGCGCATTCGGGCTGATCTTTTGCGGCGTGATGATCACGTTCTGCAACGCCTGGCTGAGCTTCAGTTATCACTCGTACCAGAGCGAACTGTTCCCGACCAATATCCGCGCACGGGCAGTGGGCTTCTGCTATTCGTTCAGTCGCTTGTCGACGGTGTTCAGCAGTCTGTTGATCGGCTTTTTTCTCGACAGCTTCGGCACGCCGGGCGTGTTGGCGTTCATTGCCAGCAGCATGTTGATCGTGATGCTGACCATCGGCTGGTTCGGCCCGCGCACACGCAATCTGGCGCTGGAAAACATTGCCCATCGTTGAGGGCCGGCGGTCATCCCCTGCCGCTCATCGGCAATGGATGACCGCTGTTAACATCGGACTTATTTGCTAACTTGTTGAATTTAAATAACTTAATCGACAGGCACGTTAATTGCTGCGGTACGTCAGTCAGCAATTACCTACAGGTCAATTCATCATGTTGGTCAGCGCCAAACAACAGCAAATCATCCACCTGCCCAAGCAGCTGAATGACGACGCCACCTCCACCGCTGCGGCCGGTCTGCAAGGCGGCCTGCACGGTGCCATGCTGCAGACCCTGCAAAACCAGACGCAGGCGCAAGCCACCGATGCGACCGCCAAGGTCCAGGATTCGGCCACGCAGATCGCCACCCAGCAAGTTGCCGAAGCGACACGCATCAGCGACAACGTCGACGAAGCGTTCGCCAAGACTCGCGTCAACCTGCAATCGACCGACGCCACCACGGCCTCGGCAAAATCCGCCACCGACGAATTCAAGGATTACATGAGCAAGACGCCCGAGCAGCGTCTGCGCGACAGTGTCCTGCAATCCATGGGGCTGACCGAAGACGACATCAAAGCCATGCCGCCGGAGAAACAACTGGCCATCGGCAAGGAGATCGCCGAGCGCTTGCAGGACAAGATGAAGCTGGCGCAGGCGGAAAAGGACAACGATGTGAAGGACAGTGACAAGCAGGCGGGCAAGTTTCTGGCTGCGCTCTGATTTCGGCCTGAATGATAATCCCTTGTAGGAGTGAGCCTGCTCGCGATAGCGGTTAGTCAGTCACCGAAAATGTCACTGATATATCGCTATCGCGAACAGGCTCACTCCTGCAGGTTTGGCTGCGTTTTCAGTTCAGTTGCAGGGTTTCATTGAACTGACTGATCGCATCCACCACATGCCGTGAACCCTGCTGAATTTCCTGAATCACCGCCCCCGCCTCATTCGCCAACTCCACCCCAAGCCCGGTGCGGCTCAAACTCGATTGCATGCTCGACACCGCACTCAACGACAAATCATGGTTCTTGCGCACCACGTCGACAATCTCCAGCGTCGCCTGACTGGTTCGTGCCGCGAGGCTGCGCACCTCGTCCGCGACCACCGCAAACCCGCGCCCGTGTTCGCCGGCCCGCGCCGCTTCGATTGCAGCGTTGAGTGCCAGCAGGTTGGTCTGATCGGCAATGCCGCGAATGGTCTGAACGATGGTGCCGATGATGTCCGACTGTTTGCTCACCGCATCGATGCTCACGGCGGCTTCGTTGAGGTCGCGGGAAATGTCCTGAATGATCTGCACGGTTTGCTGCACGACCTGTGAGCCTTTTTGCGCGCAGGCGTCGTTTTGCACCGACGTGCTGTGGGCCGATTCGGCAGCGTTCTGCAGGGTGGTCATCTGATGGGTGATATCGCTGGCGAACTTGACCACTTTGTACAAACGGCCCTTGGCATCGAACAGCGGGTTGTACGAGGCCTCCAGATAAACCATCTGCCCGGACTTGTTCTTGCGCTCGAAACGATGGGAGTGATATTCGCCGCGATTGAGCGACGCCCAGAATGCCTTGTATTGCGCAGACTCGGCTTCTGCGCGGTGGCAAAACAGACTGTGGTGATGGCCGACGACTTCGTTGAGCGAGTACTGCATGGTTTTCAGAAAGTTGTCGTTGGCGGTGATGACATTGCCTTCCGGGGTGAACTCGATCACCGCCATCGAGCGGCTGATCGCCGCGAGCATGCTTTCTTCTTCGTGTTCCTTGTGCACTCGGGCAGTGATGTCCGATGCCACTTTGATCACACTTCTGACCTGTTTATCCGGGCCGTAAACGGGCATGTAGCTGGCTTCAAGCCAGACTTCCTTGCCAGCCTTGTTCAAGCGCAGAAACGTGCCACTGATCGGTTCGCCACGGGCCAGGTCACGCCACAACCTGGCGTATTCCTCGCTGCGGTAAAACGCTTCTTCGCAAAATACCCGGTGATGTTTGCCGCGCACTTCCTCAGCGCTGTAGCCCATGGTTTTACAGAAGTTTTCGTTGGCATCCAGAACGATGCCGTCAGGGCTGAATTCAATCATTGCCATCGAGCGGCTGATCGCCGCCAACTTGGCGTTGGCTTCGGTCAGGGCGCAGCTGAATCGCTCGATTTCCTGCAGGTCAGCCTTGTGATGTAGGTTGAACATGGTTGTATCACCTTCCGCGCGTTCTTTTGATTTGATGAAAGTTCAGGTCTTTCAGAATCCACCACTACGTTCCACAGAACAGGCACACGCATTCCTCCACAGGAGGAAATTGTCAGGTGATAAATGATGATCAATCGGAGCGTCCATGCAGCAGCGCTCTAATCAAGACATCCTTCTCTTGATAGCCCGCACGCGGGCCAGCCCTAACGCGTTGAAGAACTTCCATGTACAAGATGCTCCTTGTTGGTTCAGTGTCGGTGCCTTGGCTTGCGCACTCTGGCAGCATGAATTTGCGCACTAACCGTGCACGGTCGACATAGTTAGTTACAGAGCAGCATAGCCAGCGCAAAGCCTTGCGCAAGGCCACTAGTCGGCCAGTAGCTGGCACTTTTTGCACAAAAATCGATTCAGCGCGGGAGGTGTTGGCGGGTCTGACGCTATCGCTGGCAAGCCAGCTCCCACAGGGTTCTGCGCTATTTCAAATCAGCGCACTATCTGTGGGAGCTGGCTTGCCAGCGATGAGGCCATTACAAACACTGCGAAAACAACAGAAATGACTTACAGACTTCCACTCACCTTGTCAGCAACTTCTCCCGGCACCCAAGGCTTCCAGACCTGCGGCTGATCACGCAAAAACGCCTCGGCCACCGCCCTTGGTTGCTGGCGTTTTTCACTCATGCCCGCCAGCGTCTGGTTGAGCAAATCAATCGGCAAATCGACCTTCTCGAAGAACGCCACCAAATCCGGATATTGCGACTTGAACGGCGCCGACACGCCAATCGCCAGGCTCGCCGGCATTGAGCGGGTGCCCTTTGGATTCGGGTTATTGGCATCAGCCAGGGTCTTCCAGGCCTCGGCATCAAACGCTGGTTCATCCAGTTTCACCAGTTTGAACCGCCCCAACAGTGGCGTTGGCGACCAGTAATAGAACAGCACCGGTTTGCCACGCTTGATCGACGACGCCACTTCGGCGTCCAGCGCTGCGCCGGAGCCGGTGCGGAAGTTGACGAAGCTGTCGGTCAGGGCATACGCCTTGAGCTTCTGACTGTTGACGATCTCCGAGGTCCATCCGGTCGGGCTGTTGAGGAAACGCCCACGAGTGGGGTCTTCCGGGTCGCGGAAAACATCCTTGTAGCGCGGCAGATCCGCGACCGACTTCAGCTCTGGCGCCAAAGCCTTGATGCCACGCTCGGGGTCGCCCTTGATCACGTACTCCGGCACCCACCAGCCTTCGGTCGCGCCTTTGACCGTGTCACCCAGGCCAAACACTTTGCCTTCGTTGGCCGCCTTGACCCACGCCGGACTGCGCCCGGCCCACTCTTCGCCGATCACTTGAATGTCGTTTTTCGCCAGCGCGGCTTCCAGGCTGACAGTGCTGCCCGGCAATGTGTCGGTCGGGTAGCCGTAACCTTTTTCGACAATCACGCGCAGCACTTCAGTGATGAAACTACCGCTCTCCCAAGTGATGTCACCAAAATGAATCGGCGCAGTGTTGTCCTTCGCCGATACCGCGCCGACGCTCAGGCTCAGCGCCAGCAACGAGCCGCCGAGCAGGGTTTTGATCGATCTCATGCAGACCTCTTGTCTTGTAGGAATTGGTTGGCGCTGTGGCGATCGCACAGCGCTTGGGTACGCGTCATGTACGCACTTACCGAACGTTGGGAGATCCCCAGTTCGGCGGCAATTTGTGGGTACGTCAGGCCGTCGATGCGCGCGAGCAGAAAGGTCGAACGGACTTTGTCCGGCAAGCGCTGCAAGCTGTGGTCGAGACGGTTGAGGGTTTGCGTCAGTTGCGCGAGCACTTCGGGCGAGGTGGCGAAATCGATCTCGACTTGCTGCGCATGACGACGCTCCAGATCGGCCCGGCGCCAACGCTGATAGAGCAGACGCTGGGCGACGGTGGTCAGCAGCGCGCGGGGCTCACGGATGGCGCTCAATGCCGGAGCTTCGAGCAGCTGCGCGAAGGTTTCGGCAGCGATGTCTTCGACGCTGGCTACATCGTGCAGATGACGGCGCAGGTACAGGCAGAGCCACGGGTAGTGGGCGCGGAACAGGGTGTCGAGGTTGTAGCGATGGGACAGATCGGCGCCGGACATAGGGGCTCCTTGGTGAAGGGTCGCTGAATGTCCGGTGATCCGGTGGCGCGATCGTAGCAAGGCGCCTTATGCATTAATAATATTTAAATCTTATTTTTATATTTCCTTTTGGAATTTAAGATCAAAAGATCGCAGCCTTCGGCAGCTCCTACAACGGCAATATGTAGGAGCTTCCGAAGGCTGCGATCTTTTAACGCAAGCGGCCGTACCCCAAATCCTCAGCCTCACACTGATAATCGAGAACCACCCGATAGTCGCCTTCAGTGGCCGGCAGCACTTCAGCCAGTCTCAATGTCTGTGCAACGGCGGGAAGTTCGCGCAGGGCCTGGTTCATCACTTGCCGCAGGAGTTCGACGCGTTCGTCGGTAGCGCTGGCAACCGTGATGAAAGGCAACGTCGGACTGCAAGCACTGCGCGCGAGTACCCGCAAGCCGCTGACCTCTTCAGGCGCGTGTTGCGCAAGATAGGCATAGGTGACGCTGTCGATAGCCGCCAGATCGGCACGCTGGTCGCGCAGCCAGCGCAGACTCTCGCGGTGACCGCCACTGGTGCCGACGGCAGTGAAGAATTGACCGTCCTGTTGCAACGGCGCCAGGCGCTGGCGCAACAGGTTCATGCCACTGTTGGAGTCTTCGCTGTTGATCACCCCACGGCTGTGGCGAAATTCGCCAAGGGTTTTGCGTGAGTCATCGGCTCGGCTGAGAATCAGGCTGCAATGCTTGCCGGCACTGGCGTCGGGCAGTTCGTAACGCGGGCGACCGATGACGCGCACCCGCCCCTTTAAAACCGTCATCAACGGATAGCCGCAGGTTTGCGTGACAAGCAGAGCGGGCGACAGCCAGAGTTGAGGCAGCGACAAGCCTTGAGCATTCAACCGCGTATGCCCGAGGTGTTCGAGAATGCGCGCGAGCCAACGCTCATTGGCCACGCGGATGGGCTCGGGGGCGGCATACATCAGCAGTTCGGCGTGGTGCTGGGTCATACACATGTTTCCAGGCTACACATATATCCGATGTAGGAGTGAGCCTGCTCGCGATAGCGGTGCATCAGTGACATCTGCAGTGCCTGACACACCGCTATCGCGAGCAGGCTCACTCCTACAGGGTCGGTGGTGTTTCTGAGATTAGTGGTAAGGGTGTTGGGGGCTGTCGATCGGTTTGAAGCCATTCTGCCGCCAGAGCTGCCCATACCCGCGCACCAGAAACCCGCCACTGCGCAGCACCCATTGTTCGCGATACAGCCAATAGACCTTGGGCAAGTCGTACCAGGCAAGGCCCGGCAAATCGTGGTGCACCAGATGAAAATTCAGGTTCAGAAACAGCCAGCGCCACGGCCACCCGGCTTCGTTGAGTACGGTACGCATCTCCGGTTGCGCGTGCGGTCGGTGTTCATAGTAGGAGCGGAGCATCGCAATCGACAGTGCCGGCACACTGATCAGCAGCAGGTAATGCCACACCGGCAGCGCACTGTAGCGAGCGATAAACCAGAGCATCAGTAACGTCAGCGCGCCGTGGGTCAGCCACATCAGCCACGCTTGGCGCTCACCGTTGTTCAATCGTTGCAGCTCCTCCCTCGCCAGCGCAATCAGCCCCAGCGGTGCGCCAATCAGGAAACGCCCCAGTACGGTTTTGTTCAGCCAGTGCAGGCTACGTTCGAACAGCGAACTGCCCTGCCAACTTGCACTGCTCAGGTAACGGCTTTCAGGATCGACACCAGGCACGGTCAAGTCTTCGTCGCGGTGATGCAACAAATGGCTGTCGCGATACAGCGTGTACGGATACCAAACCGCCAATGGCGCGTAGCCAAGGATTTTGTTCACGGTTTTGGAGCGCGTTGGATGCCCGTGCAGCAATTCGTGCTGCACCGACAGCCACAGCACCAGCAATGGAATCAACAGCAACGTGCTCAGGCCGAGACCAAGCGTGCGGCTATTGAGAAGGATGGCAAACCAGCCGCCATATACCGCGATCAGCAACAACCAGGTCGGCCATTCGCTGCGGGCCGTGAAGCGTTGGCGCAGGGATTCGATATGCAGACGGTGCGCGGCGTCGAAGTAATGAGGCATGGCGTTGCTCGAAACGGGGATCTTCCCCTTCTGTGCAACGACGCCGATAAATCTTGCAGATTATTTTCAGATTCAGGCGGGAGCCCGAGAACCGGGCTCCGGAAAGGCGTGATCAATGACCGAAGATGTCGACTTTCTTGGCTTTTTTCTCCGCACGTTTTTCAATCGCGGTCTTGGCCGGTTTCTTCTTGTCGGCTTTCTTTGAATTCATACCTTTGGACATGATGGTTACTCCATTCACAGGGCTGTAGGCTCAGGTATACACCTATCCCGAGGCGCGCGTTCTTTTATAATCGCCGCCTCCCCCACCGCCAGTCCGATCCCATGCCAGATACCCAATACAGCCTGCTCGATGAATCTCTTTGGCCGTTGATCAACAAGTTTTACCGCAGCCACCAATCGTCGATGAAAGCGGTGCGCGATGCGCAATTGTGGGTCGCGCGGCGCGGAGAGATTGTGGGTGCGTTGTGTTTGCGGCCGGTGTCCGGCGGGCAATGGTTGACCGGACTGTTTGTTGATCCGGGGTGTCGTGAACAGGGCGTTGCCGCGCAGCTGATCGCAGCGGCGGTGCAGGATGTGAGCGAGCCAGTGTGGCTGTTCTGTCATCCGGATTTGCGCGATTTTTATGAGCGACGCGGGTTCACGTTCGACCCGGCGCTGCCACAAGCGATGGCGGAGCGCTTGAGCCGGTATGCGCGGAGCAAACCGATGATTGCGATGGAGCTGATTCCTGCTCAATCCTGATGTGCAATGCAAAACCAAAATGGCAGCGAGCCTGCTCGCGAAAGCGCTGGGTCAGTCACAGAACCTGTCACTGAAATTACGCATTCGCGAGCAGGCTCGCTCCCACAGGGGTATGTGCCGGGTCTTGGATCAGTCGTCGGCTGTGGGATCGAGATCCGGGAACATCACTTCGGTAAACCCGAACTTGCTGAAGTCGGTAATCCGCGACGGGTACAACCGGCCGATCAGGTGATCGCATTCGTGTTGCACCACGCGCGCATGGAAACCTGCGGCCACACGCACGATCGGCTGGCCCTTGGGATCAAAACCTTCGTAGCGAATCTGTTGGAAACGCTCCACCGCACCGCGCAGACCCGGCACCGACAAACACCCTTCAAAACCCTCTTCCGTGAGCGGATTCAGCGGCGTGATCAGCGGATTGATCAGGATCGTCTGCGGCACCGCTTCCGCGTCCGGGTAGCGTTCGCTGTGCTCGAAACCGAAGATCACCAGTTGCAGATCGACACCGATCTGCGGCGCGGCGAGGCCCACGCCACCGACGCTTTCCATGGTCTGGAACATGTCGTCGATCAGTTGCCACAGTTCCGGGCTGTCGAACATTTCCGGCGGCACCGGCGGGGCGATGCGCAGCAGGCGCTCGTCACCCATTTTGAGGATTTCACGGATCATGGTCAGGCTTCGTCAGTGTCCGGCTTGAGCGAGTGATCGCGGCCCAGGCCCGAGACATGTTGTTTGGGTTGTTCATCGAGTTCGCCGGGGACTTTTTCGCCCGCATCCTTGCCCTCGCTGGACATGTGCTCGATCACCGCGTTCATCTCCGCGCCGAGCAACAGCACTGCGGCGGAAATGTAGAAGTACAACAACAGCACGATGATCGCACCGATGCTGCCATACATCGCGTTGTAGTTGGCGAAGGTTTTGACGTAGAACGCAAAACCCAACGAGGCGATGATCCACACCACCACGGCCAACACCGAACCCGGTGTAATAAAGCGGAATTCCTGTCTGACGTCGGGCATCACGTAGTAGATCAGCGCCACGGCGACCATCATCAAAATAACGATCACCGGCCAGCGCGCAATCGTCCACACGGTGACGATGACTTCTTCAAGGCCGACCTGCGCAGCAATCCAGCCCATCACTTGCGGCCCGAGCACCATCAGTGCGGCGGCCACCAGCAGCATGCCAGCGATGCCGACGGTGTAGACAATCGACAACGGAAAGCGCTTCCAGATTGGCCTGCCTTCGACCACGTCATACGCTGCATTCATTGCGCTCATCATCAGGCGCACGCCGGCAGAAGCGGTGTACAGGGCGATGACGATACCCACCGAAAGCAATCCGCCCTTGGACTGCTGCAACTGATCAATCACCGGGTTGACCTGCTCCAGGGCCTGCGGTGGCAGCACCAGTTCCGATTGCAGGCGCAACCAGGAAAAGAAGTCCGGCAGGTGCAGGAAACCGATCAGGGCAATCAGGAACAGAATGAACGGGAACAGCGAGAACAGCATCTGGTAAGCCAGCGCCGAGGCATAGGTCGACATCTCGTCGTCGACGAATTCAGTGACCGTGCGCACCATTACTCGGTGCAGGGGCAGACCTTTCATGTCTGGAAATATCATTCGCGTCTCCTTTCGCCGCATTACAGGTTGAAGTCGTGGCGACTCAGGGGCCGTTTTTTACATCACGTTAGCCTACTTGGCGACCCTTGGTGGGCGCGCGCAGCCTTTCGACACAAAAACGGCCATCCTTGGATGGCCGCTCGTGTTTTTCGTTCAAGGCTGAATCACGCCTTGTCGACGCCTTTCTTGACAGCATCCTTGGCTTTGCCGACTGCTTGCTGGGCTTCGCCTTTTTTCTCTTGAATCTTGCCTTCGGCTTGCAGTTTGGTGTTGTCAGTGGCTTTACCTACGCCTTGCTTGACGTTACCGACCGCTTCGTTGGCCATGCCTTTTACTTTATCGCCTGTGCTACTCATGGTGTTTCTCCTTGGTGCAATTAGGGGGAAAAGTCAGTACGTAATGATTGACCGGGCAGGTTTGCGCCAAGTTTCATTTATTTTTTGCGGGATCATTTCGTCGCGGCGCGCAGGTTAGGCTTTATGTTTGCGTGCGCAGCCCCGAGAATGCGCAATATATGGGCGCCAAGCGCCATGAACCGATCCCGCAGGAATGTTATGAAACTCGATAAAAAGCTCGCCATCGCCCGTAGAAACCAGGAACTGGGCGGCGCCGTGCTCGGCACCAACAACTGCCACTTCGCCGAACTGAACCGTAACCGCAACATCTGGTGGTTCGATTTGCCGGTGACACGTCTGGCCGTGGGTCAGTACGAGTGGATTCACCTGTTGATGCACACGCCGGCCACCGACGAACTGCTGCACCTGAAAGTGCCGACAGGGTTTCTGCGTGAAAAGCTCGAAGGACTGGTGATCCGCAACGAGGGCAAGCGCAAGGCTGCGTTGAGCCTGGAGTTGAGTGCAGACAAGGATTCGTATCTGCAGGACATGCGTCCGACGGGCACCAACGTCAACTTCGCGCCGTTTCGCCAGTAAAAAATCAAAAGATCGCAGCCTTCGGCAGCTCCTACACAGGAGCGCTGCCCCGAACCGGGGATGCGCTACCACGCCGATCCATGTAGGAGCTGCCGAAGGCTGCGATCTTTTGATCTGTCTTTAAAGAAAAGCCCCGCATCTGCGGGGCTTTTTGGTTTAAGCGGCGGACTTGGCCTTGATCTTCTTCAGCTCTTCGTCGCGCAACTCTCGGCGCAGGATCTTGCCGACGTTGGTGGTCGGCAGCGCATCGCGGAACTCCACCGAACGCGGCACCTTGTAGCCGGTGACGTTGGCGCGCATGTGATCCATCACCGTTTCCTTGGTCAGGGTCACGCCCGGTTTGGCGACGATGAAAATCTTGATCGCTTCGCCCGACTTCTCGTCCGGCACGCCGATGGCCGCGCACTGCAACACGCCCGGCAGGGTTGCCAGCACATCTTCCAGTTCGTTCGGGTAGACGTTGAAGCCAGAGACCAGAATCATGTCTTTCTTGCGATCGACAATGCGCATATAGCCATCCGGCTGAATCAGCGCGATATCACCGGTCTTCAACCAGCCTTCGCTGTCGAGCATTTCATCGGTGGCTTCCTGACGCTGCCAGTAGCCCTTCATCACTTGCGGGCCCTTGATGCACAATTCGCCGATTTCACCCAGCGGCTGCTCGACACCGGCATCGTCGATGACTTTGCACAGGGTCGACGGCACCGGAATGCCGATGGTGCCAATCTGGATGTTCTGGATCGGGTTGACCGTGGCCACCGGGCTGGTTTCGGTCATGCCGTAACCTTCGCAGATCGAGCAACCGGTGACGGCCTTCCAGCGTTCGGCAGCGGCCAGTTGCAGGGCCATGCCGCCCGACAACGTGACTTTCAGCGCCGAGAAATCCAGCTTGCGGAAACCTTCGTTGTTGCACAGCGCGACGAACAGAGTGTTCAAACCGACGAAGCCGCTGAACTTCCACTTCGACAGCTCCTTGACCATCGCCGGCAAATCGCGCGGGTTGCTGATCAGGATGTTGTGGTTGCCGATCAGCATCATCGCCATGCAATGAAAGGTGAACGCATAGATGTGGTACAGCGGCAGCGGCGTGATCAGGATCTCACAACCTTCATTGAGGTTCGAGCCCATCAGCGCCTTGCACTGCAGCATGTTGGCGACGAGGTTGCGGTGAGTCAGCATCGCGCCCTTGGCCACGCCGGTGGTGCCGCCAGTGTATTGCAGCACCGCAACATCACCGCTGTGCGGGTTGGCTTCGGCGACAGGCTGGCCCTGGCCCTTGCTCATCACGTCATTGAACTTGACGGCTTTGGGCAGGTGATAAGCCGGCACCATCTTCTTCACGTACTTGATGACGCTGTTGATCAGCAGACGCTTGATCGGCGGCAGCAAGTCGGCGACTTCGGTGACGATGACGTGTTTGACGCCGGTTTTCGGCACCACGGCCTCGGCCAGATGCGCCATGTTTGCCAGGCAAACAAGGGCTTTCGCACCGGAGTCGTTGAATTGGTGTTCCATTTCCCGCGCGGTGTACAGCGGGTTGGTGTTGACCACGATCAGCCCGGCGCGGATGGCACCGAAGACGGCCACCGGGTATTGCAGAACGTTGGGCAGTTGCACGGCGATTCGATCGCCGGGCTGCAAGTCGGTATGCTGTTGCAGATACGCGGCAAACGCACCGGACAATTCGTACAGTTCACCGTAGGTGATTGTCTTGCCCAGGTTGCTGAAAGCCGGTTTGTTGGCGAAGCGTTGGCAGGACTGCTTCAACACTGCCTGAATATTCGGGTACTCGTCTGGATTGATGTCGGCAGCAATTCCAGCGGGGTACTTATCCTTCCAAAAGTCTTCGATCATGGAAGCCCACTCCTCAGCAACGCGAATTCTTCACCGCATTTGATGCGATTATTATTGGTGTTTGTTTTGTATTGGTGAATCTGGCTTTTATATAGGCCGAGAAGTCACAAAGCGCGCCGAGAGTAGCAGCTTTGCCAAGGGTCGAATAGAGGGAAAAGCAGCCCATGCAGTCATGTTCGTGACTCAAGACTTGCTAACGGTCATTTTAGAGCAAAAATCCTAGAACTCTTTAAAAGCCCCGGAATTTGGGGCTTGGAAGCAAAAGATCGCAGCCTGCGGCAGCTCCTACATGGGATGTGTTCCCTGCAGGAGCTGCCGAAGGCTGCGATCTTTGTGTTTCTGCGCCCTTAGGCGATATCGCGCAACTCACGGCGCAGGATCTTGCCGACCGGCGTCATCGGCAACGACTCACGCAGCACGATGTGCTTGGGCACTTTGTACGCGGTGAAATTCTCTTTGCAGTACGCCTTCAATTCTTCAAGGCTCACGCCGTTCTCGCGCGCCACCACAAACAGCTTCACCGCCTCGCCGGAACGTTCGTCCGGCACGCCGATCACTGCACAGTTGGCGACTTTCGGGTGAGCCATGACCACATCTTCGATCTCGTTCGGGTACACGTTGAAACCGGAGACGATGATCATGTCCTTCTTGCGATCGACGATGCGCACGAAACCGTCCGGATCGATCACTGCAATATCGCCAGACTTGAACCAGCCCTCGGCATCCAGCACTTCCGCGGTGGCTTCAGGTTTGTTCCAGTAGCCCTTCATTATTTGCGGGCCTTTGATGCACAGCTCGCCGCGCTCGCCCATCGGCTGTTCGACGCCGTCATCATTGATGACTTTGAGCTGCGTGCCCGGCACCGGCAGGCCAACCGTGCCCAGCCGTGACTGATCACCGTACGGATTGGTGCAGGCTACCGGAGAGGTTTCGGTCAGGCCGTAACCTTCGGTGATGCGGCAACCGGTCATTTGCTCCCAACGTTCAGCGGTGGCTTTGACCAGCGCGGTGCCGCCGGAGTTGGTGAGTTTCAGGCTGGAGAAATCCAGGGTCTTGAAGTCCGGGTGCTCCATCAGCGCGACGAACAAGGTGTTCAAGCCCAGCAACGCCGAGAAACGCCAGTTCTTCAGCTCCTTGATGAACCCGGCAATGTCGCGCGGGTTGGTGATCAGCACATTGTGGTTGCCGGAAACCATCATGCACATGCAATTCGCGGTGAAAGCATAGATGTGGTACAGCGGCAGTGGCGCGATCATCACCTCCTGGCCTTCGCGCAACAGTGGCTGGCCATCCGGGCCGAGTTGCGCGAGGCAGGCGCGCACCTGTTGCATGTTCGCCACCAGGTTACCGTGGGTGAGCATCGCGCCCTTCGCCAACCCGGTGGTGCCGCCGGTGTATTGCAGCACGGCGATGTCGTCGAGGCCGACCTTCAACGGCTTGATGCCCAGACCCCGGCCCATGCGCAGCGCGCTTTTGAAGGCGATAGCCTGCGGCAGCGAATAGGCAGGAACCATTTTCTTCACTTTGCTGACCACGGTGTTGACCAGCCAGCCCTTGGCGGTGGGCATCAGGTCGCCCATCTTTGCTTCGATCAGGTACTGGATGTCCGTGTCGGGCAGTACTTCCTGGACTTTCTGGCCGAACATGTTCAGGTAAACCAACGCACGCGCACCGCAATCCTTGAACTGATGGCGCATCTCCCGTGCGGTGTACAACGGGTTGGTATTGACCACGATCAGCCCGGCGCGCAACGCACCGAACACGGCAATCGGGTAATGCAGGACGTTGGGCATCTGCACGGCGATACGATCGCCCGGCACCAGGTCGGTATGCGCTTGCAGATAACCGGCGAAGGCAGCGCTCTGGCGTTCAAGCTCGGCGTAGGTCAGCGTGATGCCCATGTTGCTGAATGCCGGGCGATCCGCGAACTTCTTGCAGGAACGCTCAAACACCTCGATCACCGACTTGAACTCGCCCATGTCGATGTCCAGCGGTACGCCGGCCGGGCGTTTGTCGTTCCAGAAATCAGGTTGCATTGTTCTTGTCCTCTTTACCTGAGCCGATCCGGGCCGCTTTCTGTCATTTCTGAAAAAGCGGAGCTTCACGGACACTAGCAGTTATGGCCATTCAGGCAAATAAGGGCAAAGCCGTCATTGATCGTGTGAATCTTCCTGCCGTGGCGTGGGCTGATCAGACGCGCTATACAATGTCCCGACTCTGAGCAAAGGAATCGCCATGACCCACGACACCCTATGGCTGGATGCGAGTGACCGCAGCCGCCTGTACGTCAATCGCTGGTTGCCGCTCGCGCCGCTCAAAGCGGTGGTTCTGCTGGCTCACGGCATGGCTGAACACAGCGCTCGATACGCACGATTGGCCGACACGTTTTGCGACAAAGGATACGGCGTGTACGCCCCGGATCTGCGTGGACATGGCATTACTGCCGAAAACGGTACCCTCGGGCATTTCGCCGATGACGATGGCTGGTGCAAAGTGGTCGGCGACCTCGCCAGCCTCAATCAACACATCGGCCAGCAACACCCCGGTGTACCCATCATCCTGCTCGGCCACAGCATGGGCAGCTATCTCGCTCAGGGTTATCTGCTGCACCACAGCGCCAGTCTGCAGGGGGCGATTCTCAGCGGCTCGAACTTCCAGCCGGTGGCTCTGTATGGCGCCGCGCGACAGATTGCCCGCTTCGAAAAACTGCGTCAGGGCGGCAAGGGCCGCAGTGCGCTGATCGAATGGTTGTCGTTCGGCTCGTTCAACAAAAAATTCAAACCGGTGCGCACGCCGTTCGACTGGCTGAGCCGCGATCCGGCCGAGGTCGACAAGTATGCCGCCGATCCGCTGTGCGGCTTTCGCTGCACCAATCAGCTGTGGATCGACTTGCTCGGCGGCTTGCAGCAAATCAGCAAAGCGTCCAATCTCGCCCAGATCGACCCGGGCCTGCCGTTGCTGGTGATCGGCGGCGAATGTGATCCGGTGAGTGACGGCAAGCGTCTGACAGATCTGGCCAATGCATTACGCTCGGCCGGCAGCCAGAACCTGCAACTGAAGATCTACCCGCAGGCGCGGCACGAATTGTTCAACGAAACCAACCGCGACGAAGTGATCGCCGATGTGCTGGCCTGGATCGACCAGGCGCTGGGCCATCAACGCCCTCACCGCAGCGAATAATTTTTTGTGGATTCATTTAATCCGTCACAGGAATCAAGACCGATGACCCAGGTTACCAACATCCCTTACGAAGCCCTCGAAGTCGGCCAGACCGCCAGCTACAGCAAGACCGTCGAAGAACGCGACATTCAGCTGTTCGCCGCGATGTCCGGCGACCACAACCCGGTGCACCTGGACGCCGAGTTTGCCGCCGCCAGTATGTTCAAGGAGCGCATTGCGCACGGTATGTTCAGCGGTGCGCTGATCAGTGCAGCAGTGGCTTGCGAAATGCCTGGGCCGGGCACTATTTATATCGGCCAGCAGATGAGCTTTCAGAAGCCGGTGAAGATTGGCGACACGCTGACAGTGCGCCTGGAAATCCTCGAAAAACTGCCGAAGTTTCGTGTGCGCATTGCCACTCGCGTATTCAACCAGCGCGATGAGTTGGTGGTGGATGGCGAGGCCGAGATTCTGGCTCCACGTAAACAACAGACCGTGACGTTGCCTACTTTGCCGGCGATCAGCATCGGTTAAGCAGTTACGCAAAAAGTGGGAGCGAGCCTGCTCGCGAAGGGGTCGTGTCAGTCAACAACATCGTTGCATGACACACCGCATTCGCGAGCAGGCTCGCTCCCACAGTTTTTTCAGTGACGCTTACGAACGAGCGCGAGCCTGGTTACGCAGGGCTTTCACCTGGTCGTGGTTGCGTTGTACGCCATGGTATTGGCGCTCAACCAGATCACGAATACCGACCAGATTGTGCTTGTTGATTTTCTCGATGGCTTCACGATAAGCCTTCAGCGCATGGTCTTCACCGCGCTCGGCTTCGTTCAGCACAGCCTCTTCGTCTTTGCCGGTGAACATGGCTTTGACGTCGACCCAGCGACGGTGCAGGTCACCGCTGACGCTGGTGGAAGTTTCCGGATCGCCACCCATCGAACGTACGGCCGCTTGCAGTTCAGCAGCTGCGGTCGCGCAATCGGCAGAGCGAGTGACAAACAGGGTTTTCAGTTCTGGATGCTTGATGTCTTCGGCGCAAGTCTTGAACCCTTCCTGACCGTCCTTGCAGGTTTCAATCAGGTCATTGAGTACAGAGATGGCTTCTTTATTCATGTCGGTCATTTTTCAATTCCTTGCGATCGGTGGAAGATGCAAGGGATATTGCAGTGTGCGTGCCAGCTTTGCAGAAAGATTTAAATCGTTATTTATCAATCACTTAAAGTTAAATGAACTATCTGTATTGCGGTTATTTGCATGATCTGTCATTTGGCCTGCATGCAGAATGCCTGTATTTTCCACTCTGATTTGAAGCCAGACGATCTCACTGATGAATCCCGAAAAACTCGAACTGCTGATCACCCGCGAAATGCCTTTCGGCAAATACAAGGGCCGGATCATCGCCGACCTGCCGGGGCCTTACCTGAACTGGTTTGCCCGCGAGGGTTTTCCTCACGGCGAACTCGGCGGCCTGCTTGCGCTGATGCAGGAGATCGACCACAACGGCTTGTCTGACTTGCTCGAACCGCTGCGCGCCAAACATGGCAAACCCGCCCCGCGCCACTGAAGCGCCCTCCTCTTTAGAGCCAGCCGCCATGCCCGATAACACCCGCCGCGCCCGTGACGAAGCCTTTTGGCAAACGTTCGCCGACCGTTACGACGTTCAACCCGGCCCCGTGAACCTGGAAAACGGTTATTTCGGGCGCATGTCGCGCACGGTGATCGAGGAGTACCAACGTAACGTAGAGCTGATCAACACCAGCAACTCGGTATATGTGCGCCAGCGCTTCGAGCAACACGACAATCTCGACATCCGTGCACAACTGGCCGAGCTGATCGGCGTGCGCGCACAGAGTGTCGCTTTCACGCGCAATGCCACCGAGGGCTTGCAATCGCTGATCCGCAATTACAACCGCCTGGAGCCGGGCGATCAGGTGCTGATCTGCGACCTTGAGTACGACACGGTCAAGGGTGCCATGCGCTGGCTGGCCAAGCATCGCGGCGTTGAAGTCATTGAAATCGCCCATGCGCATCCGGCGAGCTTCGACAGCCTGCTGGACGCCTACCGTGAAACGTTCATCCGTCACCCGAAATTGAAACTGATGGCCCTGACGCACGTCACCCATCGCACGGGTCTGGTGATGCCGGTACAGGCGATTGCCGCGCTGGCCAAGGAGCACGGGGTCGACATCATCCTTGATGGTGCCCACGCCCTCGGGCAGATCGAGTTCGACTTCGAAGCACTCGGCATCGCCTTCGCCGGGTACAACCTGCACAAATGGATCGGCGCCCCGCTGACACTTGGCTTCCTCTATATCGCCCCGCAGCGTCTTGGCGATATCGACCCGGACATGGGCGAGATGCATTACCCCATCAACGACATCCGCGCCCGCACCTCTTACAGCACACCCAACATCCCGGCGCTGATGACGTTGCCGTTGGTCTTCGAGGAGCATCGCTCACTCGGCGGTGCCGCGGCCAAGGGTGCGCGCCTGAATTACCTGCGTAACCTGTGGGTCAGCGCCGTCCGTCATTTGCCGGGCATCGAGGTGCTGACGCCGGACGATCCGCGCCTTTATTGCGGGATCACGGCGCTGCGTTTCACTCGCCATGACGATCAACAGGCGATGGCCGAGCGTTTGCTCAACGACTTCAATCTGTTCACCGTGGTGCGCACCGGTGCCGCGTGCGGGCCGTGCATCCGGATAACGCCGGGGCTGACCACCACCGCGGGTGAAATGCAATTGCTCACCCGCGCGCTGAACGAACTGCGTTAGTTGGCCTAGACGGTGTATTTGTCGAAGTCCTCGGGCTTGATCTGCGACGACACCGCGAAGGTGTCGATGCCGATGGTCAGGTGTCCGAAGAAGCCGTCTTCATAGGTGTCGCGGCCGATCGGCCACACGGCCAGGGTCGAAGCTTCGCCGCCCATGCCAGCGTAGATACTGTCCTCGACATTGTTCAGCGCCGCCGAGGATCGCCCGCGATAGGCTTTGGCATTGAGCACCGAGCGCGAGACGACCTCGGGAAAGTACAACTGGCCGACCCAAGCGACGTTGCGCTCTTCAAGATATTCGCTGCCGGTCACCATGCGCACCGCCACATGAATGTGCAGTGCGCGGCCGGCATAGAAGCCCGGATAGATCGTGGTGAAACGCACCTTGCCTTTTTTATCGCAGAACTGGCTTCCGCGCAGGTAGGTGTCATCGTCGGTACGCGGGATTGAACCGATGGCGTCGGATTCGACTTCAAGGTCCGGGTTGATGCGGCTCCAGCCCGAATACGCGCCTCGCGCGTTGCAATGCCAGATATCCACCAGCGCGCCGCTCACCGGCTCACCGGTCATGGCATCGACAATGCTCAGGCGCAACAGCAGTGGCAGACCATCTGCACCTTCACTGATGTTGCGGCGCAATAGTTGCGGGTTACGGAAATACGGCCCGGCGATTTGTTCGGGGGCCAACTGATACACGGGGTTCGGTGAGGCTGTTGCAGAGTCTCGATCCATGACGCGTTCTCTCTTCCATAAGATGAACGCAGATTAGCGCTACGCAAAAACCTGTGTGCGGTAACTATGTATCGCGTCGTAACGTGCTTTTGTAGGCGCTGCCGAAGGTTGCGATCTTTTTAAAAAGATCAAAAGATCGCAGCCTCGTTTCACTCGACAGCTCCTACAGAAAAACCTGCCATTCCCCTTTAGGCGCTGCCGAAGGTTGCGATCTTTTGATGCTGGATTTTCTGCGGGCAAAAAAAAACGGTGCACCGACCAAGCGCACCGTAAAGCCGTAGAACACACAACGAAGTGTTTGGTAACAATCAGTCCGGCAGCATCAGTCCAGCAGCGCCAACGCCTCGGCAGTGCATTCTTGAATACGCGCCCAGTCGCCGTTCTTGATCCACTCAGGATCCAGCATCCAGCTACCGCCCACGCACATGACGTTTTTCAGCGCCATGTAGCTCTTGATATTGGCCGGGCCGACGCCGCCAGTCGGGCAGAATTTCACTTCACCGAACGGGCCGCCAAGGGCTTTGATCGCTGCTACGCCACCGCTGACTTCAGCCGGGAACAGTTTGAAGCGGCGATAACCCAGACCGTAGCCTTCCATGATGCCGGAGGCGTTGCTGATGCCTGGCAACAGCGGAATCGGGCTGTCGACGCTGGCTTCGAGCAGATCACGGGTGATGCCCGGGGTGACGATGAATTGCGAACCCGCTGCTTCAGCCGCCGCGAGCATGTTGCGATCCAATACGGTGCCGGCGCCGGTCATCAGCTCCGGACGTTGCTCACGCAGGATCTGGATGGCCTTGAGGCCGAACTGCGAGCGCAGGGTCACTTCCAGCGCGGTCAGGCCACCGGCGGCCAGGGCGTCGGCCAGCGGCAGCACGTCCTGTTCACGGGCGATGGTGATTACCGGCAGGATCCGCGCCTTGGCGCAGAGGCTGTCAATCAGGGCAACTTTGTCCGCCATGGAAACGGTCGGGGATGGGATTGTCATAGCGGCTGTTCCTTGGCTCATGGGCACCAGTAAATCTCTAACGTAGGTTGCAGAAACGCGCGCACCGGCATGGCAGCGACGTCGGATGCCAGTGCGGCATTCAGTGTGGTCAGTTTCGATTGACCGGAAATCGACAGAATCTTGTGCCTGGCCGAAGCGAGCAGCGCACGGCTCATGGTCAGGCGCTGACGCGGCACGCTCGGCGCCAGCATCGGCCAGCAACGGCGGGTGCCGTCGACTTGCAGTGCTTCAGTCAGATTCGGGCTGCCAGGAAACAGCGACGCGGTGTGACCGTCATCACCCATGCCCAGTACCAGTACATCGATCGGCGGCAGCTCGGCGAGCAAGCGGTCGGCGTTTTCAGCGGCTTGCTCGACGTTCGCCGCAGCACTGTAGAGGCTGAGGAACTGCGCCTTCGCTGCCGGGCCTTTGAGCAGGTACTGCTTGAGCAAACCAGCATTGCTGTCGGCGTGTTCAACCGGCACCCAGCGCTCGTCGGCAAGGGTCACAACGACCTTCGACCAGTCCAGTTCCTGCTTGGCCAGGTGCTGGAAAAACGCGACCGGGCTACGACCGCCAGACACCACCAGCACGGCGTTGCCGCGTGCTGCGATGGCATCACTCAGTTGCTTGGCCACATTCAGCGCCAGACCTTCGGCCAACAGCACCGGGCTCTTGAATTCGTGAGCGTTCACGCCCGCGGGCAGTTTCACTTCAGATATCGCCATACCACGACCTCCCGTCCCGCGTGATCAATGCAATGGAGCTCATCGGCCCCCACGACCCGGCCGCATACGGCTTGGGCGCGTCACCGGATTTTTTCCATCCGGCGATCAGCTGGTCACACCATTTCCACGCGGCTTCGATTTCATCTTTACGGACAAACAGGTTCTGATTGCCGTTCATCACTTCCAGCAACAACCGCTCGTAGGCATCGGGGATCCGCGCGCTACGCCAGGTGTCGGAGAAATTCAGTTGCAGCGGGCCGCTGCGCAGTTGCATGCCTTTGTCCAGGCCCTGCTCTTTGGTCATCACGCGCAGCGAAATACCTTCGTCCGGTTGCAGGCGGATGATCAGTTTGTTGCTGATCTGCAGGCGCTGCTCCGGGGCGAAGATGTAGTGCGACGGTTCTTTGAAGTGGATGACGATCTGCGACAGTTTCTGCGGCATGCGCTTGCCGGTGCGCAGGTAAAACGGTACGCCGGCCCAGCGCCAGTTGCGGATATCGGCACGCAGGGCGACGAAGGTTTCGGTGTCGCTCTGGGTGTTGGAATTCGGTTCTTCGAGGTAGCCCGGTACCGATTTGCCTTCGCTGTAACCGGCGATGTACTGACCGCGCACAACCTGCGTGGTCAGGCCTTCCGGGCTGATCGGTGCCAGCGCCTTGAGCACTTTTACTTTCTCGTCACGGATGCTGTCGGCGGACAAGTCGGCCGGCGGGTCCATGGCGATCAGGCAAAGCAACTGCAACAGGTGATTCTGGATCATGTCACGCAGTTGGCCTGCCTTGTCGAAGTAACCCCAGCGGCCTTCGATGCCAACCTTCTCGGCCACGGTGATTTCCACGTGGGAGATGTAATTCTGGTTCCACTGGGTTTCGAACAGGCTGTTGGCGAAACGCAGGGCAATCAGGTTCTGAACGGTTTCTTTGCCCAGATAATGGTCGATGCGGTAGGTACGGTTCTCCGGGAAGAACTGCGCCACGGCGTCGTTGACCTTGCGCGAGGACTCCAGATCGGAGCCGATCGGCTTTTCGAGGACCACGCGGGTATTTTCCGCCAGACCGACTTTCGCCAGGTTCTCGCAAATCGCGCCGTAAACGGCTGCCGGCGTGGCGAAGTAGGCAATCATGCGTTGCGTGCTGCCAGCCAGTTCGGCCAGCGCGACATAGTCTTCTGCCTTGAGGAAGTCGACGTGCAGGTAGGTCAGGCGAGCGAGAAACCGCTCGGCGACGGCTTCGTCCAGCTCTTTGCCGACGTAGCGGCGCAATTCGGCGGCGATGAACGCCATGTGCTGCTGCTCGCTGCCTGCTTCACGGGCCAACGCGATGATGCGCGTGTCCTCATGCAACAAGTCAGCGCCATCGAGGTGATAAAGGGCAGGAAACAGTTTGCGCAGGGCCAGATCGCCAAGAGCGCCGAACAAGGCAAAGGTGCACGGTTCAACCGTAATCGAAGGCATGATGTTTGTTCTTTTATCAAGTTAAGCTACAAATACCTTTTTTCAAGGCATCACTCAAGGGAAAATGTAGTAATAACCACAACATTTTCGCAAAATACAGATTCCGAGTGGTGGTCGGTCGGAGCCATCAGTAGGATAGGCCACCGTTACGGGCCATATCAAAGGCCCAATTTGCATAGCCCGGCGCAACTTTGCGCAGGTGAATTAGGAATTCCATATGGACCGCGTGCGAAATTTACTGGAACAGATCCAGAGTCGCCTTGAAGACCTGAACAAGGCCGAACGCAAAGTCGCCGAGGTGATCCTGCTCAACCCGCAGCAGGCCACCCGCTTCAGCATCGCTGCCCTCGCCCAGGCTGCGTCGGTGAGCGAACCGACGGTCAATCGTTTCTGCCGTTCATTCGGTGTCAGCGGTTATCCCGAGCTCAAGCTGCAACTGGCGCAGAGCCTGGCCAGCGGCGCGGCGTATGTCAGCCGTGCGGTGGAAGCCGATGACAATCCCGAGGCGTACACGCAAAAGATTTTCGGCAGCGCCATCGCATCCCTGGACAGTGCTTGCCAGGCGCTGGACCCGAACCTGATCAGCCGCGCCGTCGACCTGTTGATTCAGGCGCGGCAGATCCACTTCTTCGGCCTCGGCGCTTCTGCACCGGTGGCGCTGGATGCGCAGCACAAATTCTTCCGCTTCAACCTTGCGGTCACGGCGCACGCCGATGTGTTGATGCAGCGGATGATTGCTTCGGTAGCGCACACCGGTGAACTGTTCGTGATCATTTCCTACACCGGCCGCACCCGTGAGCTGGTCGAGGTTGCGCGCATTGCTCGCGAGAACGGCGCTTCGGTGTTGGGTTTGACGGCGGAGAACTCGCCGCTGGCCAAGGCCAGTACCTTGAGCCTGAATATTCCGCTGCCGGAAGACACCGACATCTATATGCCGATGACTTCGCGGATCATTCAGTTGACGGTGCTGGATGTGCTGGCGACGGGGATGACCCTGCGTCGCGGGGTGGATTTCCAGCCGCATCTGCGCAAGATCAAAGAGAGCTTGAACGCCAGCCGGTATCCGGTGGGTGACGAGTTCAACTGATCCAGGATCTCGGCGACTGATCAACCGCCATCGCGAGCAGGCTCACTCCTACAGGGGAACGCATTTCAAATGTAGGAGTGAGCCTGCTCGCGATAGGGCCAGCAGCGACACCACACAACTAAGCCGCAGCCCACGCCTGCAAGCTCAGATGTGCCTTCTCCCCCGGCGCCAGGTGCAAGCTGTCCGTCCCGCCCGCCGCCGCTTCCACGCAGACAAACTCCGAAATCTCATCCCACGTCACGCCCAACAGCGGCCGCGAGCCCGGATGCCAGACCACCGTGTCGGCACTGTCACCGGTATCGATGCACAACTCGCGCTGCCATGCGTGATCCTTGAGCTGTAATTCGCCGTCATGCTGAAACACTCGCTGACAACCGCCATCAACCCGCAACTCGCCTTCCTGCTGGCAAATCTGGCGGTTCAACTGGTCGTAACCCTGCGCACCCTCGAGCCCAGACAGCGCTATCTCACCGACATCGCCAATACGCCAGTAAGCATGCAAAGCCTGGCTCAACTGGCACGGCATGTCGTCCTGATGCTCGGTGCTCAGGCGTAATTCCATGCGTTCACCCAAGTGTGCGTGCAGGTCGACCTGCCAGTCGCACAGCTGCAATTGCCAATGCAGGCGCACGCCGTCATCGGCGCTGCTGCTGTCGAGCAACTTCCAGTCGAGCAATCGTGCCCAGCCATGCGACGGCCACGCGTTTTCGCTGGGATGACGGCCATACCACGGCCAGCAAACCGGCACGCCGCCACGAATCGCGCCGACATGCGGCCACTTCGCCGCACACCACAACCACGGCTTTTGCCCGCGCGGCTGAAAGTGCAGCAACTGCGCACCCTGACGACTGAACACCGCCTGACACAGCGGATGATCGATCACCAACACGTCGCGCATCTGATAGCGCTCCCAGGCGAACACCGGTTGTTCGCGCAGGGATTTGAAGAAGCGTTGTAGCGGATGCTCATGCATTTGCCACGGTCCTGAAAATCATGGGGGTACTTATCAATCCACATTGTTCTTGTGGCGAGGGAGCTTGCTCCCGCTGGGCTGCGAAGCGGCCCCTGAATCATTCACTACGGTGTGTCAGTTAAACCTCATCAGCAGCTCTTACGACTGCTGCGCAGCCGAGCGGGAGCAAGCTCCCTCGCCACAGAGGCATTACCTTTGATTGCATCGACCTGTGTTGCAAAAAAAGCGGACAGCCTTGGCTGTCCGCAAATATGCGCACATAGAGAGGAGCTTATCGCAGACGCGTTAGAACACCGACTGAATTTTCAGGCCAGCGACCAATGCGTTGTCCACTGCATCCACACCGCCCGGGTGAGTGATGTATTGCAGGTTAGGACGTACGGTCAGCCAGTTGGTGACGTGGAAGCCGTAGTTGATCTCGTAGTTGTATTCGGTTTCACGAATCGGCGAGAACACCGGGTTGTCGTAGTCCGACACGCCGTTGGAAACGTTAAGCAACTCGGCGTTTTTCTTCACGTCGTCGTTGACGTGGATACGCGCCGCGCCGATACCGACGTCATCCTTTGGACGCGCGTCGAATGGGCCTTTGTAGACAAACATCACCGACTGGTAGTTGTCGATGAAGTTGGTGTCTTTGTCGTGGAACGTGGCGTTCGCCGCGATGTTCAGACCGCGCGAAGCATCACCGTTGTGGCTGGTGAGTTGCTGTTGCGCGACGAACCAGTAGCCGTGTTTGCTGCTGTGGGTTTTGTAGGCGTCGCCAGTGGTAGCAGCGTCGAACCCGTTGACGTCTTCACGAACGTCGCTGGCATCAGCGGTGCTCTTGTAGTAACCGACACGGTATTCGCCCGGCAGGCTGTTGACCTTCGGCGACCAGACCAATTCGACCGGCAGAACAGTACCGGCGGTGCCGCTGCCGCTGAGTTTGAAGCCGTTGCCGTGTTCCAACTGCGACGGGTTCTGGTTGTACGCACCAATCTGCGCGTACAACTCGTCGTTGATGTTGTACTTCACGCGAATCGCGGCTTGGCTAACCGGCCAGTTGTACCAGATGTTGGTCGCCCAGTTACCCACTTGCGAACCGCAGAACGCCAGGTTCTGGAAATCGCACGGGAAGGTGTTGAAGTCTTCGCCTTCGCCGAAGTAACCGGCCTTGACGTCGAGCTTGTTGTCGAAGAACTGGTGCTGAATCCACAACTGGGTCAGACGCACCATGTGGCCACGGCCATACACTTCTTGCGACGAACTCAAGGTGCCGGCACGCGGATCGCCAACGCGATCGTTGGAGATGTTGTAGCCGTTACGGTTGGTCAACTGGATCTTCGCCTGGGTATTATCCCAGCCCCACAGCTTTTGCAGATCGAGTGCCACGCCCAGACCAAACTGGTCGGCGTAACGCGCGGTCTTGTCGTCGTTGTAGCCACCGTGCAGGTTGCCACCGACTTCCCCAACGTAGTCGGCCTTGATGTCGATACCCTGCTCGATCAGCTTGGTCCGCTCACCGCCCCAGTCACCGGTCATCCACTTGGAGTCGGAGCTGAAAGCATCCGCAGCCATTGCATTGCCGGCCAGCACCAATGCTGCCGCAGCTGACATTTGGCAGATCAACCGGGCATTGACGTGTTTCTTTTTCATCCCTACATCCTCGTCTTTATTGTTATTAACTGTTTTTATCTAACGCGGTTTACATAAATTGCGACGAATGACAAACCATCCACCGCGTGCTCCTTTGTGGGAGCGAGCCCTGTGGCGAGGGGATTTATCCCCGTCGGGCTGCGCAGCAGACCCCGCTTTTATGGGGCCGCTACGCGACCCAACGGGGATAAATCCCCTCGCCACAAAAGCCCGCTCCCACATTTGTTTTTCAGCGGCCTTTGAATTGCGCCACGTTCGCAGACCGCGCATCGGTCTGTGGTTGGCCGGCAGTGCCGAGGCGCTCACCGGTATTGGCATCAAACAACAACACTTTCGACGGATCGAATTGCAGCGTCAGGCTCTCGCCCACCTGCGGTGCCACGTCCGGCGCCAGACGGCAGCAGACTTTGGTTTCATTCAGATTGACGAACACCAGCGTGTCCGGGCCGGTCGGCTCGGTGACCTGCACTTCGGCACGAATGCTTGGCAGGCCATTGCCCTCGCCGTTCGACAGAACGATCTGCTCCGGGCGCAGACCGAGGATCACTTCGCGATCTTCAAGCCCGGCGTCCTGCATGCTCATCGGCAGTTCACAACGCGCCTGACCGCTGTCGAGCAGCGCCAGCAGACGACCGTCCTTGCGTTGCAGACGCAGCGGAATGAAGTTCATCGGCGGCGAACCGATGAAGCTCGCCACGAACAGGTTGGCCGGGTCGTTGTAGATCTCCTTCGGCGTACCGAACTGCTGAATGATGCCGTCCTTCATCACCGCCACTTTGTCGCCCAGGGTCATCGCTTCGATCTGGTCGTGGGTCACGTAGACCGTGGTGGTTTTCAGGCGCTGGTGCATCAGTTTCATTTCGGTACGCATCTCGACGCGCAGCTTGGCGTCGAGGTTGGACAGCGGTTCGTCGAACAGATAGATCTTCGGACGACGCGCCAAGGCACGGCCCATGGCCACGCGCTGTTGCTGACCACCGGAGAGCTGACCCGGTTTACGGTTCAGCAAATGTTCGATCTGCAGCAGCTTGGCGACACGCGCGACTTCTTCGTCGATCGCCGACTGGGCCATTTTGCGAATCTTCAGACCGAACTCGATGTTCTCGCGCACGCTCATGGTCGGGTACAGCGCGTAGGACTGGAACACCATGGCGATGTCGCGATCTTTCGGGCTCATGCCGCTGACGTCCTGGTCACCGATCATGATCGCGCCGCCAGTGATGGTTTCCAGACCGGCAATGCAGTTCATCAATGTTGATTTGCCGCAGCCCGACGGGCCGACGAGGATCAGGAATTCGCCTTCCTTGATCGACAGTTCGATGTTCTTCAGGGTGTCCGGCAGGCCGGCACCGTAGGTCTTGTTTACGTTGCGAAGTTCGAGCGTTGCCATGATTACCCCTTGACTGCGCCGGCCGTCAGCCCGCGCACGAAATACTTGCCTGCGACCACATAGACCAGCAGGGTCGGCAGGCCGGCGATCATCGCCGCTGCCATATCAACGTTGTATTCCTTGGCGCCGGTGCTGGTGTTGACCAGGTTGTTCAGCGCCACCGTGATCGGTTGCGAATCACCGCTGGAGAACACCACACCGAACAGGAAGTCGTTCCAGATCTGGGTGAACTGCCAGATCAGGCAGACCATGATGATCGGCGTCGACATCGGCAGAATGATCCGCCGGAAAATCGTGAAGAAACCCGCGCCATCAAGGCGTGCGGCTTTCACCAGCGCATCCGGGATGCTCACGTAGTAGTTACGGAAGAACAGCGTAGTAAACGCCAGACCGTACACCACGTGGATAAACACCAGGCCGGTGGTGGTGCTCGCCAGGCCCATTTTGCCGAGGGTGAACGAGGCCGGCAGCAGCACGGTCTGGAACGGCAGGAAGCAGCCGAACAACAGCAGACCGAAGAACAGCTGCGAACCACGGAAGCGCCAGAACGACAGCACATAACCGTTCAACGCGCCGATGGCGGTGGAGATGATCACGGCCGGAACGGTGATCTTGATCGAGTTCCAGAAGTAACCGTCAACCGTGGCCCAGGCCTTGACCCAGCCGATGCCGCTGACCACGGTTGGCCAGCTCAGCAGGTTGCCGGTGCTGATGTCTTCCGGGGTTTTGAAGCTGGTCAGCAACATGACCACCAGCGGCACCAGATAAAGCAGTACGGCGAGGATCAGCACCGCGTAGATCGCGATGCGACTCAGGCTGATAGCAGGTTTGGCAGCGAGACTAGTCATTGCGCTTGGTCCTCAGCTCGGAATACAGGTAAGGCACGATGATCGCGAGGATCGCACCGAGCATCAGAATCGCACTGGCCGAGCCCATGCCCATCTGGCCGCGACTGAAGGTGAAGGAATACATGAACATCGCTGGCAGGTCGGAGGAATAACCCGGACCACCGGCGGTCATCGCCGCGACCAGGTCGAAGCTCTTGATCGCGATGTGCGCCAAAATCATTACCGCACTGAAGAACACCGGACGCAGGCTTGGCAGCACCACTTTCCAGTAGATCATCGGCATGCTCGCGCCATCGATCTGCGCAGCGCGGATGATCGATTGATCAACGCCACGCAGGCCGGCAAGGAACATTGCCATGATGAAGCCAGAGGCTTGCCAGACAGCGGCGATCACCAGGCAATAAACCACGCGATCAGGGTCGATCAGCCAGTCGAGACGGAAGCCTTCCCAGCCCCAGTCACGCAACAATTTGTCCAGGCCCATGCCCGGGTTGAGCAGCCATTTCCATGCGGTACCGGTGACGATCATCGAGAGCGCCATCGGGTACAGGTAAATGGTGCGGATAAAGCCTTCGCGACGGATACGCTGGTCGAGGAACACCGCCAGCAGCACACCAATCACCAGCGTGATGCCGATGAACATGCCACCGAACACCGCGAGGTTCTTGCTCGCAACCCACCAGCGATCGTTGTCGAACAACCGTGCGTATTGCGCCAGACCGGCCCATTTGTAGTTGGGCAGGAACGTCGAGGTGGTGAACGACAGCACGAACGTCCACAGGATGTAGCCATAGAAGCCCACCAGCACGATGAACATGCTCGGCGCCAGCACCAGTTTGGGTAGCCAGCGCTGCAATGCATCGAACGGCGAGGCCTTGCTGAACACAGCAACAGAACTCATGGGGAAATCCAGAATAAAGATGACAAGGGCATTTCCCTGTAGGAGTGAGCCCTGTGGCGAGGGGATTTATCCCCGTTCGGCTGCGAAGCAGTCGCAAAACCATTGCATGCGGTGTTTCTGAAACTGCGCCGCTGCAACTTTCTGGGGTCGCTGCGCAACCCAACGGGGATAAATCCCCTCACCACAAAAGCTCACTCCTACAGGTCCAAGCATTACTTGGCGGACTTGATCGCTGCGCCGAGTTTCTTGGCGGTGTCGGCCGGGTCGGCTTTCGGGTCGTTGATGTAGTTGGTCACGACATCAAAGAACGCGCCTTGCACGGCCAGCGTGGTCGCCATGTTGTGCGCCATGCTCGGCTGCAAACCGCCGGATTTGGCGTCCGCCAGGAAGTCCTTGGCAGCGGTTTGTGCGCAGGAGTCGAAGCCGAGCTTCTCCATGTTGTTCAACATGTCGTTGCGAACCGGGATCGAGCCTTTGTTGATGCTGAAGACTTTCTGGAAGTTTTCACCCAATACAACTTTGGCGATGTCCTTCTGACCGGCCGCAGTACCAGCGTCTTTCTGCTTGAACACCGCCAGCGAGTCGATGTTGTAGGTGAACGCCTTGTCGGTGCCCGGGAACGCTACGCACTCGTAATCCTTGCCGGCGACTTTCTTGGCAGCGGTCCATTCGGACTTGGCCCAGTCACCCATGATCTGCATGCCGGCCTTGCCGTTGATGACTTTGGCTGCTTCCAGGTTCCAGTCCTGGCCTTTGCCGTCGACGTCCATGTAGGTCGCGACTTTCTTCAGCTCGGTCAACGCCTTGACCATTTCCGGACCGGTCAGCGCGCCGTTGTCCAGATCAACCAGGGCTTTCTTGTAACCATCGACACCCATGACCGAAAGCACCACGGCTTCGAACACGGTGCTGTCCTGCCAAGGCTGACCGCCGTGGGCCAGCGGAATGAAGCCCGCGGCTTTCAGCTTGTCGCCCGCAGCATAGAATTCTTCGAGGGTGGTCGGGTTCTTGGTGATACCGGCTTTCTTGAAGACTTCCGGGTTGATCCACAGCCAGTTCACACGGTGAATGTTCACCGGCACGGCCACGTAATCACCGTCGTACTTCACGGTATCGGAGACTTTCTTGTCGAGCAGGCTGTCCCACTTCTCTTCTTTGGCAACGTCTTTCAAGACGTCGGTGTCGAGCAAACCGGTCGACGCCCATTCCTGAATGTCCGGCCCCTTGATCTGGGCAACGCCAGGCGGGTTACCGGCAACGGCACGGCTTTTCAGCACGGTCATGGCAGTCGCACCGCCACCACCGGCGACAGCGCCGTCTTTCCAGGTGAAACCGTCTTTTTCGACTTGGGCCTTGAGCACATCAACGGCAGCTTTTTCGCCACCGGACGTCCACCAGTGCACGACTTCGACCGAACCTTTGGATTCGGCAGCGGAAACACTGAGAGGCAGAATTGCGAGCGGGAACAGGGAGGCGACAGAAATGACAGTAGCGAGGCGAGAAATCGCATTCATCTGAGATGTACCTTTCTTGTTGTTATGCATGCAAGTCTGGTGCTTGCGCTGCACAGGAGTTTAAACAGGGCGATTCCCTTCGCAGGTAACGAAGGGACGCGCGAATGTCACCACATGGTTACACAGGACTGCTCTGGGACAACTGCGCCAAAGCAGTCGCCATACTCGGTGACAAGGGTAGACGAGGGATCAGCACGGCTTGCCAGGCGTGATACAGATCGGGTTTGCCCGCCCAGATATCGGCGCTTGGGGTGTTTTGCGGATTGAGTTCGTGGTGCCAACTGCCATCGCAGCGGTCGATGAAATTCACCTCGCAGAATTCCCAGAACAGCCGGTACCAGGTTTCGTATTGCTCATCGCCAGTGCGTTTGAGCAGGGCGCTGGCAGCAGCGCTGGCTTCGGCGTGCGTCCAGTGCAGGCGATGGCGGACGACGGCTTTGTTGCTCCAGTCGAGGGTATAAACGATGCCCGGCAAACCATCGACGTCCCAGCCGTTGCGGCAGTTGTTCTCGAAGAGTTTTTGCGCGTCGGTGGCGAGCCAACCCGGCGTGAGCATACCCGCCTGCACCCGCGCCGCTTCGAGGTGCAGCAACAGCCGCGCCCACTCGAAACCATGGCCTGGGGTGGTGCCGTAAGGACGGAAACCGTCGGCGGGATTGTCATGGTTGTATTCGCGCAGCGGTTGCCAGTCGCGATCGAAATGCTCGATGACCATGTAACCGTTGGCGGCAGCGTGACCGTGAATCACCCGCTCGACGATACGTTGCGCACGCACCAGCCAGCGCGTGTCGTCGGTGACATCGGCCAGCGCGAGGAATGCCTCGGTCGCGTGCATGTTGCTGTTGGCGCCGCGATAGGCTTCTTCTTCGCTCCAGTCGCGGTTGAAGAATTCGCGCATGGCGCCCTCTTCTTCGCTCCAGAAACAGGTGTCGATGATGTCGATGGCGTCATCCAGCAATACCTGTGCGCCGGGGCGTTTGGCGACCACGGCCGAACTGGCGGCCAGGGCGACGAAAGCATGCAGATAGGCGTTTTTGCCAGTGTTGTCATCGCGGTGTTCGGCGACGGCGAACCAGCCGCCGTGCAGCGCATCACGCAATGGCCCGCGCAGGGCGGCAATGCCGTGATCAACCAGTTCGGCGAAACCCGGCAAGCCTTGAATATGGGCCATGGCGAAGCTGTGGGTCATGCGCGCGGTGTTCATGGTTTCGGCACGTGCGTTCGCCGGCAAACGGCCGCGTTCGTCGAGGTTGCCGAAGCCTTCGGGCAGTTTGGACGCCTTGGCGAATTCCAGCAGGCGCAGGCCTTCGGCGGCGAGCCATTGCTGGTGGGCAGGGGCGTTCAGCCAACTGCTGAAGCCTGGGTGGAAAAGATCCATGGGTGGCCTTTTTTGTTGTTATGACTGCGGGGAGTCTAAACAACGGGCCGCGGTGGGCTTGTAACGAAGGGGGCGGGGTTTGTCACAAGCCTGTGACATTGATAGATCTAGAGTGAGATCTGTGGCGAGGGAGCTTGCTCCCGCTGTGGCGCGAAGCGGCACTCAAAAATAAGGCCTGCTGCGCAGTCCAGCGGGAGCAAGCTCCCTCGCCACAATGATGGGTGTCAATCAGCACTGCGCGGCAATTGCAGGGTCACGCGCAAGCCACCCTCACGCAGATTCTGCAACGTCACCTCACCCCCATGGCTATGGGCAATGTTGCGCGCAATTCCCAAACCGAGGCCATACCCCTGCTGCTGCCCCGCCAAGCGAAAGTGCGGCTCGAACACCTGCTCCAGCCGCTGCTCCGGCACCCCCGGCCCTTCATCGTCGACGTGCAGGACAAACGCACTCTCATCGTCATCGATATGCAAATGCGCGTTCTGCCCATACTTCAGTGCGTTGTCGATCAGGTTGCCAATGCAACGCTTCAACGCCAAAGGCTTGCCCGAATACGCCGCCAGCGCACGCCCGTGCTGGGTCACGCGACCATTGCCGTTGGGCGCCAGATACGGCTCGACCAGACAATCGAGCACATGGTTGAGATCCACCGGTTCGATGTTCTCGTGGATATCGGTGTCTTTCACGCATTGCAGCGCGCCTTTGACCAGCAGCTCCAGCTCATCCAGATCACGGCCGAACTTCGCTTGCAACGCCTCGTCCTCAAGCAACTCGACGCGCAAGCGCAAACGCGTGATCGGCGTGCGCAGGTCATGGGAAATCGCGCTGAACAATTGGCTGCGTTCGGTCAGGTAACGGCTGATGCGTTCGCGCATGCTGTTGAACGCGCGGCCCACTTCCACCACTTCGCTGCCGCCGCCCTCAGCCACCGGCTCGACGTCGGCGCCCAGCGACATATCCCGCGCGGCACGCGCCAGACGCTTGAGCGGCCGACTCTGCCAGTGCACCAGCAGGCCGATGAACAGCAGCAAAAAGCCGCTGGTGAGGACGATGAACCACACCTGTTGCGACGGCAGCCCTTGTTCTTCCAGGCTGGTGTACGGCTCGGGCAACAGCGAGGCGATGTACAGCCATTCGCCCGGCGCCATTTGAATCTGCGTGACCAGTACCGGCGGGTTCACCGGCTCAAGGGTCAAGGCGTAATGCGCCCAGGAACGCGGCAGTTCATCAAGTTTCAACCCGGCGTTGAAAATCCGCAGGTCCTCGGGGCTGACAAATGTCACCGAAATATCGGTGTCATTGCCCAGGGTCTGGCGCAGGACTTCATCCACCGCTTTCATCACCGCCGCTTTACGCGGCGTGACCGGTAGCACGTCCATGCCCAGCGGTTTGTCATTGAGCGTCACCACGAAGCGGGTGCCGCCCATGCTGCGCAACTGGTCGAGCACCAACGGCCGATAGGCCACCGGCAGCGAGCGGAAATAGCTGACGCTGGCGGTCATCGAATGGGCAAGGCTGCGGGCGCTGGTGACCAGTCCTTCGAGCTGGGTGGCGCGCAGTTGCGACACCCAGATCACGCTGGATAACGTCTGTGCGAACAACACCGCGAGCAAGGTCAGCAGGAGCATCCGCCCGAGCAGCGAGCGCGGCACCGGCACCTTGGCGGCAAGTTTACGCAGCGACTCAGTGACCATTGCCGGCAACCACGTTGGCTGCCAGTTGGTAACCGCTACCGCGCACGGTGCGGATCAGCCGTGGCGGTTTTTCCGTGTCGCGCAGGCGTTGGCGCAAGCGACTGACCGCCATGTCGACGATGCGATCGAGCGGCATCAGATCGCGGCCACGGGTAGCGTTGCCGATGGTGTCGCGGTCGAGAATTTCCTGCGGGTGATCGAGGAACAGTTTCAGCAGGGCGAAGTCGGCGCCGGACAGGATCACTTCCTCGCCATCGGTGTGGAACAGTCGATGGCTGACCATGTCGAGCCGCCACTCGTCGAACGCCAGCACCTCACTGCCACTGCGTTCCTGGCCAAATTGCGCACGGCGCAGCAGGGCTTTGATGCGCGCTTGCAGTTCGCGGGGGCTGAAGGGTTTGCCGAGGTAGTCGTCGGCACCGAGTTCCAGACCGATCACGCGATCGGCTTCGTCGGAACTGGCGGTGAGCATGATGATCGGCACCTGCGCCTGACGCGGATGCTGACGCACCCAACGGCAGAGGCTGAAGCCATCTTCGTCGGGCAGCATGACGTCGAGGATCACCAGATCGCTCGGCGCCTCATTGAGTGCCTGGCGGAAACTGGCGCCATCGGCGGTGGCCCGCACCTGAAACCCGGCGCGGGTCAGGTAGGTTTCCAGCAACTCGCGTATTTCCTGGTCGTCATCGACCAACAATATCGACTTGTTGACTGAGCTCACTTCGAAGGCATCCTTGTTGTTGGAATTGGGGCGGATTATGCCTTAAGCACTGATTTTACAAACACCACAAAACCACTGCGGGAGCAAAACCTGTGGTGAGGGGATTTATCCCCTCACCACAAGGGCTCACTCCTACAGTTTGATTGCATTTCAGGCCGGGATTGATTGCTCCAAGGCTACTCCGGCACCCATCAGCCCGGAATACGGCGCTGTCACCAGCCACACAGGAATGCCTTTGAAATAATCGCTCATGCAACCCTTGTCAGCAAAGCTGCGGGCGAAACCACTTTCGAGGAAGAAATCGGCAAACCGTGGAATCACCCCACCCACGATGTACACACCGCCGCGACCGCCAGTAGTCAGTACGTTGTTACCGGCCACACGCCCGAGCCAGCAGCAGAACTGTTCCAGCACTTCCAGCGCAATCGGGTCGCCCGCGAGGCCCGCAGCCGTGATGGCTTCCGGCGTATCAAGCTTGGGTTCGTGACCATCCACCGCGCAGATCGCCCGGTAAACACGCGGCAATCCACCACCGCTCAACGCCGTTTCCGCGCTGACATGGCCGATCTCGTTGTGGATGTGCTGCCACAGCTGTGTTTCACGCGGGCTGCTCAGCGGCAGATCGACGTGACCGCCCTCGCCCGGCAACGCGGCAAACCGGCCTTCGCCCAAATCGAGCAACGTGCCGACGCCAAGGCCAGTGCCAGGCCCAATCACCACAGCAGGACGCAACGGCTCCGGCGTGCCCTCGCAAACCACACGAAACTCGTCAGGCTGCAATCGGGTCATGCCCAGCGCCATCGCCGAGAAGTCATTGACCAGCAACAACTGCTCGACCTGCAAGGCCTGGCAGAACGCCTTGCGACTCAGCCGCCAGTGGTTGTTGGTGAACCTGAATTCATCGCCGCTGACCGGACCTGCCACCGACAGGCACACCGAACCGATCGAACCCGGCGCCAGGCCGAGCCCGCTCAGATAGAGGCTGATCGCCTCTTCCGGGCTGGCGTGGTCGGCGGTAGCCAAGACCTCAACCGATTCCAGTTGTTGGTTTTTCCACAACGCGAACCGCGCGTTGGTGCCTCCGATATCACCGACCAAAGCCAGTTTCAATTAAGCGTCTCCAGGGCAGAAGTGAAGGCGCTGGCGCCCTGCTCCGCCGAGCTGAAGGCCAAACGCATGAAACCAAACAGCTCGCGCCCGCTGCCGATGTTGTTGCCCAACAGGCCTTTGGCGGGTTCGCGCGCAGCAAATTCGTCGGCGTCCACCTTAAGCTCCAAGGTGCCTTTGACGCCATCGACGCGGATGATATCGCCCTCTTGCACGCGCGCCAAAGCACCGCCGACATAAGCTTCCGGGCTGACGTGGATCGCCGCCGGAATTTTCCCCGAAGCGCCGGACATGCGCCCGTCAGTCACCAGCGCGACTTTGAAGCCGCGATCCTGCAGCACGCCAAGGAACGGCGTCATCTTGTGCAACTCGGGCATACCGTTGGAGCGCGGGCCCTGGAAGCGCATCACCGCGACAAAATCTTTTTCCAGCAGGCCAGCCTTGAACGCATCGGCCAGATCCTGTTGATCCTGGAACACCATCGCCGGCGCTTCGACGATCTGGTTTTCCAGCGCCACGGCAGAAACTTTCATCACACCGCGACCGAGGTTGCCCTCCATCACGCGCAAACCGCCCTCCGTGGAGAACGCGCGAGCGACTGGACGCAGGATGTTTTCGTCGAGGCTGTCGACCGGGCCTTCGCGCCAGACCAATTCACCGTTATCGAGGAATGGCTCTTTGGTGTATTTGCTCAAGCCGTGGCCCAGGACAGTATTGACGTCTTCGTGCAGCAGGCCTGCAGCGAGCAGTTCGCGGATCAGGAACGACATGCCGCCCGCGGCCTGGAAGTGGTTGATGTCAGCTTTGCCATTCGGATAAACGTGGCTCAGGGTTGGCACGACTTCAGAGAGGTCGGCCATGTCCTGCCAGGTCAGTTGAATGCCCGCAGCCATGGCGATGGCCGGCATGTGCAGGGTGTGGTTGGTCGAGCCACCGGTGGCGTGCAGCGCGACGATCGAGTTGACCAGCGACTTCTCGTCGACGATTTCGCCGATTGGCATGAAGTTGCCGTTCTGCTTGGTCAGGCGCGTCACTTGATGCGCGGCTTCGCGGGTCAGCGCATCACGCAGCGGCGTGTTCGGGTTGACGAAAGAGGCGCCCGGCAAGTGCAGGCCCATGACTTCCATCAGTAACTGGTTGGTGTTGGCAGTGCCGTAGAACGTGCAGGTGCCCGGGCTGTGGTAGGACTTCATCTCCGATTCCAGCAGCTCTTCGCGGGTTGCCTTGCCTTCGGCGTATTTCTGCCGCACGTCGGCTTTTTCCTTGTTGGAAATCCCCGAGACCATCGGCCCGCCCGGTACGAAGATCGTCGGCAGATGACCGAAGCGCAGCGAGCCCATCATCAGGCCCGGCACGATTTTGTCGCAGATGCCGAGCATCAGCGCGCCATCGAACATGTTGTGCGACAGCGCCACAGCGGTCGACATGGCGATCACTTCGCGGCTCGGCAGGCTCAGCTCCATGCCTGGCTCGCCCTGGGTCACGCCGTCGCACATCGCCGGAGTGCCGCCAGCGAACTGGCCGACCGAGCCGATTTCGCGCAGGGCATTCTTGATTTGCTCGGGAAACACTTCGTACGGCTGATGCGCCGAGAGCATGTCGTTATATGAAGAAACAATGGCGATGTTCGCCGAGTTCATCATCCGCAGGCTGTGCTTGTCTTCGCTGCCGCAGCCGGCCACGCCGTGGGCGAAGTTGGCGCATTGCAGCTTGCCGCGCATCGGGCCATCCGTCGCGGCGCCGCGAATCAGTGCAAGGTAAGCCTGACGCGTGGCGCGGCTGCGGGCGATAAGCCGTTCGGTGACCTCAAGAACGCGGGGATGCATGTGTAGAACTCCAGGCTAACGGATGTGGCGACCTGATTGTCTATGCTGATCAAACGCCGTTGTCGTTGGAATGACAGACGGTTTTTTTGACCATTCGGACCAGTTGATTCAGGTCACTCGTTGTAGATAAAACAAAATATTGCCACTAAAAAGGCTTGTTTTCTATTTTTATGCGAATAATCTTGTAATTCCAACAACAAAACGACGGCGGCGCTGTTCCATGACTCTACGAATCGCAATCAATGGTTTTGGCCGCATCGGCCGTAATGTCCTACGCGCACTGTATACCCAAGGCTATCGTCAGGATTTGCAGATCGTCGCCATCAACGATTTGGGCGACAGCTCGATCAACGCTCATCTGCTCAAATACGACACCGTTCACGGCACGTTCGACGCACAGGTCGAGCATGACAACGAAAGCCTGACAGTCAACGGCGACCGCATTGCCGTCAGCGCTATCCGCAACCCGGCCGAGTTGCCATGGGCTGCGGAAAAAATCGACGTGGTATTCGAATGCACCGGTCTCTTTACCGACCGTGCCAAAGCCGCTGCGCATATTACTGCCGGCGCACGCAAAGTAATCATCTCGGCACCGGCCAAAGGCGCCGACGCCACCGTCGTTTATGGTGTGAACCATGACATTTTGCGCCAGTCGCATCAGATCATCTCCAACGCTTCGTGCACCACCAACTGCCTGGCGCCGGTGGCGCAGGTGCTGCACCGCGAGCTGGGAATCGAAAGCGGTCTGATGACCACGATTCATGCTTACACCAACGACCAGAACCTGACCGACGTCTACCACACCGACCCGTACCGCGCGCGTTCGGCCACGCAGAACATGATCCCGAGCAAGACCGGCGCCGCCGAAGCGGTGGGCCTGGTGCTGCCGGAGCTGGCGGGCAAACTGACCGGCATGGCCGTGCGGGTGCCGGTGATCAATGTGTCGCTGGTCGATCTGACCGTGCAACTCAAGCGCGAAGCCTCGGCGGATGAGGTCAACGCTCTGCTCAAGGCTGCGAGCCAGCATTCGAAAATTTTGGGTTACAACACGTTGCCGCTGGTTTCCAGCGACTTCAACCACAACCCGCTGTCGTCGATCTTCGACGCCAACCACACCAAATCCAGCGGCAAATTGCTGAAAGTACTGGCTTGGTACGACAACGAATGGGGCTTCTCCAACCGCATGCTGGATAACTGCCTGGCGCTGTGTAACGCAGAATAAATTCCCAATCCCAGTGGGAGCGAGCCTGCTCGCGAATACGATCTGTCATTCAACATTCATGTTGGCTTATACAGCGCTTTCGCGAGCAGGCTCGCTCCCACAGGTTTTCGATTTCAATTCAAAATCAAGGCTTGACCATACGGGCAGATGATAAGCATTATCATTCGCTCGAAATGGATCAGGTTCCCCCGTGAGTCAATCGCGCTTCAACCACGTCTTCCTCACCCAGCGCACCTCGCTCCTGCGCACGCTGGAACGGATGGTCAACAATCACAGCACCGCTGAAGACCTGCTGCAGGAAACCTACCTGCGTGTGACGCGGGCGTTGAGCGAGCGGGCCATCGATCATCTTGAACCCTTTGTTTTCCAGACCGCGCGCAATCTGGCCCTGGACCATTTGCGTGCGCGCAAGATTCATTCACGGACGATGGTCGATGACGTCCCGCAGGATGTCGTGCACAGCATTGCCGCCCCCGCCAGCAGCGCCGAAGACGCCGCCCACGCCGAACAGATGCTGGAGCGCTTGAACGTGAGCCTCAGTGAACTCAGCGCCCGTCAGCAGCAGATTTTCATCCTCAGCCGCCTGCACGGGCACAGCTATCAGGAAATCGCCGATGAACTGAGCGTTTCCCTCAGCACCGTGCAGAAAGAATTGAAACTGATCATGTCCATTTGCATTGGCGTTGCCGAACGCCTGAATGGCGACTGAACGATCCGGCACACATCAGGATCGACTGCACTGATCATTGGGCTTTGTTACCCTTGCCCGACTTTTACGCTTCACTTAAAAAAACAGCCGTGCGCAGACACCGCCGAGGAAACACCGTGACGGACACCCACCGCTCGCCTTCGCCAGACTCGGCGCAGGACGCTGCAAACGCAATGGACCAGGCGCTGGACTGGCTCATCGTGCTCGGCAGCCCGGACGAGGAACAGACCCGGCAGTTCCATGCCTGGCTGGCGGCTGATCCCTTGAATGCCGAGGCGTTCGCCAAGGCGCAGGCGATCTGGGACGGCCCGCAAGTCGCCCAGTGCGCGCAAAGCCTTGCGTTGAAACCGGCGAAAGTCACCTTCCTCCAACGCTTGCGCCCGCACTGGAAACCGCTGGCCACCGCGGCGGTGCTGGTTCTCGGTCTGTTCAGTTTCAGTAATTTGCCGATGCGCCTTCAGGCCGATCATCTGACCGTGGTCGGTGAGCGCCAGCGCCTGCAACTGGAGGACGGCTCGAAAGTCCTGCTCAACACCAACTCCGCATTCTCCAGCACCATCAACGATCAACAGCGCGTCGCGCGGCTGTATCAGGGCGAAGCTTTTTTCGAAGTGGCTGGCAGCCGCAATCAACCGCTGGAAATCGATGCCGGCCCGGTCAAGGCCAGCGTGCGCGACACCGCGTTCGCCGTGCGTTATCTCGATGGCGTGGCGCAGGTCAACGTGCAACGCGGCGATGTCGATTTGCGCGCGACGCACAACGATAGCCACGTGCGCTTGTCGGCGGGGGAAAGCATTCGCATCGGCCCTAACGGTTTCGACCGCCCGGCCAAACTCGATGCCGCCACCGATCTGGCCTGGGTACAGGGCCGACTGGTGTTCGAGAACTGCCCGCTGAACCAGGTGCTGGCCGAACTGCGCCGCTACTATCCGGGCTGGATCATCAACAACAACGAGCAATTGGCCGACGTCGCCGTGACCGGCAATTACCGCCTCGATCAACCGCTCGACGTGGTCCGCTCCCTTGCCCACATCACCTCCGCGCGCTTGCAGGAATTCCCCGCGCTGGTGATCTTGAACTAAATGAGAATTATTTTTACTCGATAGCCGAAGCAGGTACGTCTAGTTATAGCCAATGCAATTGATTCGCATCACGCGATGCCAATCTGCACCTATAAAGATTCGTGCGACACGGAGCGCTATCGATGTCCTCACGCCTTACCCGCCAGACCTCTTCCCCTTCCCGCGTATTGTCGCTGCTGACCGCTGCCATCCTCATGGCCGGCACCGCACCGCTGATGGCTGCCACCGAGCAACCCGCGCGCAACATGGGTGATTACTCGTTCTCCATCAGCCAGCAACCGCTGGTGTCGGCGCTCAATGCCTTCACCGCCGTCACCGGTTGGCAAGTCGGCCTGCCGGCAGAACTGGGTCAAGGCGTCTCGTCGCCGGGCGTGCGCGGCTCGCTGCCACCGGAAAAAGCCCTGGAGCGCCTGTTGGTGGGGACCAACCTGAACTTCCGCAAGCTGAGCAACAACAACGTCGTGCTGGAAAAACGCAACAACAGCGGCACCCTCAATCTTGATCAGGTGACCATCAGCGCTACTCGTCAGGAACAGTCGGTCAGCAGCGTGCCGGCCAGCGTTACCGTGCAGACCCGCGAGGATCTGGACCGCAACAACGTCAACACGATCAAGGATCTGGTGCGTTACGAGCCGGGGGTTTCGGTCGGCGGTGCCGGTCAGCGTGGCGGTATCAGCGGCTACAACATCCGCGGTATCGACGGCGACCGCATTCTCACTCAGGTTGACGGTGTCGAAATACCGGACGGTTTCTTCAACGGCCCCTACGCCAAGACCCAGCGCAATTACGTCGACCCGGAAATCGTCAAACGCGTGGAAATCCTTCGTGGCCCAGCCTCGGTGCTGTACGGCAGCAACGCCATCGGCGGCGCCGTCAGCTACTACACCCTCGATGCCGACGACATCATCAAACCGGGCAAAGACGTCGGCGCGCGACTGAAAACCGGCTACAGCTCCGCCGATGACAGCTGGCTGAAGTCCGCCACCGTGGCCGGTCGTGCCGAGCAGTTCGACGGTTTGCTGCATTACAGCCAGCGCGACGGTCACGAAACCGATTCCTACGGCAGCAACAACGGCACTGGCCTTGAGCGCACCGCCGCCAACCCGGAAGACGTCAAAGCCACCAACGTGCTTGCCAAGGCCGGCTGGAACTACAACGAAGATTCACGCCTGGGCCTGACCTACGAAAAGTACAAGGATGATCGCGACACCGATCAGAAAAGCGCCTACGGCGGCCCGTATTTCAACGGTGCCCCGACAATCCCGAACAGCATGCTGCCCGGCGGCATGTACCAGTGGCGCACCGGCAACGACACCATCACCCGTGAACGTTTCGGCATCGAGCACCGCTTTGCTCTCGACAGCCTGCTGGTCGACAACGTGAAGTGGAGCCTCAACCACCAGATCGCCAAAACCGATCAGAGTACCGAAGAGTTCTACTACCCGATGTCGCGTAAAGTGTTGCGCACCCGCGACACGATTTATGAAGAAAAACAGTGGGTCTTCGACGCGCAACTGGACAAGGCGTTCGCCATCGGCGACACCGATCACGTGCTGACTTACGGCACCACCATCAAGCAGCAGAAAGTCACCGGTTCGCGCAGTGGCAACGGCACCTGTGTCGCAGTCCTCGGCAGTTGCCGCCAGATCGGCGCAGTCAGTTCGGCGGATGTATTGAAGAAGGCCAGCGACTTCCCCGACCCGACCATCAATACCTATAGCCTGTTTGCCCAGGATCAGATCAGCTGGAACAACTGGACCTTCCTGCCAGGCCTGCGCTACGACTACACGCAGCTCAAGCCCCACATCACCGAGGAATTCCTCAACACCGTGGCGGCGGATGGCCAGGGCACGGTCAGCGACGAGAACAAGACCTGGCACAAAGTCTCGCCGAAATTCGGCCTGACTTACGCCCTGACCGAGAACTACACCTGGTACGGTCAGTACGCCGAAGGCTTCCGCACCCCGACGGCGAAAGCGCTGTACGGTCGTTTCGAAAACAGCACCACCGGCTACAACGTCGCGCCGAACCCGGACCTCGAACCGGAGAAGAGCAAAAGCTACGAAACCGGTCTGCGCGGCAACTTCGAACAAGGCTCGTTCGATGTGGCGGTGTTCTATAACAAGTACCGCGACTTCATCAACGAAGATGCCGTCACCCCCGGCTACAGCGAGCTGACCTTCCAGTCGAGCAACATCAAGCACGCGACCATCAAGGGTGCGGAAGTCAAAGGTCGTCTGAACCTGGACTCCTTTGGCGCCCCGCAAGGCCTCTACACCCAAGGCTCGATTGCCTACGCCTACGGTCGCAACAACGACAACGGCGAGCCGCTCAACAGCGTCAACCCGCTGACCGGCGTGTTCGGCATGGGTTACGACCAGGACAACTACGGCGGCCTGCTGAGCTGGACCGTGGTGAAGAAAAAGGATCGCGTCGACGACAGCAACTTCAAGTCGCCGGATGGCGTCAGCAATCAGTTCAAGTCGCCAGGCTTCGGCATTCTTGATCTGGCCGGGTACTACAAAGTCACCGACGACGTCACCGTCAGCGGCGGCATTTACAACCTGACCGACAAGAAATACTGGCTGTGGGATGACGTGCGCGGTTACGACAGCGTCGGCGAGGCCTCGGTGACGCAACCGGCCAACCTTGACCGCCTGACCCAGCCGGGCCGCAACTTCGCGATCAACCTGATCTGGGACATCTGATCCGGTCGACCTCACTGCGCGTGGGACTCACCGCGCAGTGAGGTTTTTTTACGCTCTGGCGTGTTGTGGTTCGTCTCGTTAACAAGCGCCTCTTTTTCTCAAGGACTCCTCATGACAGCTCAAGACACCGAACAACGCCCTGCCCTGCGTTCGCAACGCTTGAACCAGATCACCAACGAGCCGCACACCAAGCTCGATGCGCTGGTGAAGGCGCATGCGCCGTTCGAGACCCGCGCCAACTTCGCTCGTTTCGTCGTCGCGCAGTACTTGTTTCAGTCGGAACTGGTCGACTTGTACAACGATGCCGAGTTGACCGCGATCGTGCCTGACCTGCCAGCGCGTTGCCGCGCCGAAGCGGCCAAGGCAGACCTAGCAGACTTGCACACCGAAGTCCCGGCGCCAGTGGCCGGCGCGGTGAAAAACCCGAGCAAGGCCCGTGCATTGGGCTGGATATTCGTCTCCGAAGGTTCCAAGCTCGGCGCTGCGTTCCTGATCAAACGCGCCGTGGCGCTGGAGTTGAGCGAAAACTTTGGCGCCCGTCACCTCGGCGAGCCAGAAGGTGGCCGTGCCGAAGGCTGGAAAAGCTTTGTCAGAACCCTCGACTCGCTGCAGTTCACGGCCCAGGAAGAGGCTGAAGTCGAGCAAGGCGCGATTGACGCGTTCAACCGTTTCACCGTGCTGCTGGAACAGGCGTACGCCACCGAAGCCGAACCGGCCTGAAGCAACACCCCCCTGTAGGAGCCAGGCTTGCCCGCGAAGGCGTCAGCCCATTCAACATCACCGTTGACTGACCCGCCGCCTTCGCGGGCAAGCCTTGCTCCTACAAGGGGCCGCGTAAGCCTGTAAGATCTCCATTCCGCTTCAGAAGCAATCCGCTGAGCCCATGCCGCAACCAGCCTCCTCGAAACTCGCCCGCCTGCTGTTCGGCTTGTTGGCCTACGTCAGCCTCGGCATTGGCTTGATCGCCATCGTCGTGCCCGGCCTGCCGACCACCGAGTTCATCCTTCTCGCCGCATGGGCCGCGACCCGCAGCTCGCCGCGCCTGAGTGCCTGGCTGGAAAACCATCGCCTGTTCGGGCCGATCCTCTTCAATTGGCGCAACGGCAGGATCATTGCGCGCAAGGCCAAGGTCAGTGCCACCGTGAGCATGCTGCTGTGCGCGACCTTGATGCTGGTGATGCTCGATCACGGCTGGCCGGTTTATCTGGCGATTGCCGGGATGAGTCTGGGCAACCTGTGGATCTGGTCGCGCCCGGAAACCCTATCCCTTTGATCCCCTCGGCTTGAGGGGCTTTTGTGGTGAGGGGATTTATCCCCGATGGGCTGCGCAGCAGCCCCAAAACCTGAAAATCAGTTTTATCTGGCACTGTGCAATTGTCTGATTTGTGGCTGCTTTGCAGCCAATCGGGGATAAATCCCCTCACCACAGAAGCCTTCCCCATATTCAGCTATGCCGTGTTCATCCCAATGAAACTTCCCTGTAATTAATCGCCTTTTCAGCACAATCTCCTGCGCAAACGTTTAGCGCTGACCGTCCGTCGGCAGCCTGCTCATGCCCTCTCGCTTCGCGCCGATGAGCATTGAATGGCGCTGAATGGATTTGGCGAACCGGACAGTTCATGTCCGCATGCCACCCGTTTATTCATTCGCGAGATCGCCCCATGTTCGACGCCCTGTCCATTCGCCTGAAAATCGTTCTGCTCTCCGGTCTGTGCCTGCTCGGTGTGGTCGCGCTGATCGTCGGCATGAATATTTACCAGACTAACCAGAACGACGAATTGGTCAGCGACTCCAGCAGCAAAATGCTCACCGCCAGCGTGGAGAACCTGCTGCAAGCCAAAGCCGCCGAACAAGCCGTGCGAGTCCAGAAAACCTTCGGCGAAAGCCTGACGGTGATCACAGCGCTGGCCGACCAGATCAAGGACATGCGCGCGATGGCCACCAAGCGCTCGCTGGAGGCTGGCGCATTACGTGAAGAGTTGAACCTGAGCCTGAAAACCGCGTTCGAGCGCAACGACAAAGTCCTCGGCATCTGGCTCGCCTTTGAACCGAACGGCCTCGACGGCAAGGACAGCGAGTTCGTCAACGACGCCGCCCGCCAATCCAACGAAGCCGGACGCTTCGCGACCTATTGGAGCCGCGCGGCCGGTTCCTCGCTGAACACGATCATGGTCGAAGAAGACCTGACCAAGACCACCCTCAGCGTCAGTGGCACGCCCTACAACAGCTGGTACACCTGCCCTCGCGACAATAAACGGACCTGCTTGCTCGACCCGTACGCCGATACCGTCGGCACCAAGGAAATGCTCATGACGACCATTTCCGTACCGTTGATTGTTGATGGCAAAGCCATCGGTGTGGTCGGTGTCGACATCGCCCTTGATGCCCTGCAAGCAGCGGCCGTGGACTCGCAGCGCAACCTGTTCAACAATGCCGGGCACATGCTCATCGTCTCTGGCAGTGGCGTACTGGCTGCCGACAGCTCCGACGCTGCCAAGGTTGGCAAGAAGATCAGCGACACCCTTGGCGCCGATGGCAAGGACGTATTGCAATTGCTCGCCAGCAGCACGCCGAAAATCCTCGAACAGGGCGACCTGATTCGCGCCGTTTACCCGGTCGATCCGATTGGCAATTCGCGCGCCTGGGGCGTGGTCATCGACCTGCCGAAACAAGTGCTGCTGGCCGACTCGGTCAAGCTGCAAGCGGTACTCGACGACGCTCAGGAAACCGGCGTGATCACCGCCGTGTTGGTGGCTGTAGCCGCTGGTCTAATCGGCCTGCTGCTGATCTGGCTCACCGCTTCGGGCGTGACCCGGCCGATCAACAGCGTCGCCGAGATGCTCAAGAACATTGCCAGTGGTGAGGGCGACCTGACCCAACGCCTGAACTACAAAAAGCAGGATGAATTGGGCGAACTGGTGAACTGGTTCAACCGTTTTCTCGACAAGCTGCAACCGACCATCGCGCAGATCAAACAAAGCATCACCGAAGCGCGCGGCACTGCCGACCAGTCTTCGGAGATCGCTCGGCAGACCAGTGAAGGCATGCAGGTGCAGTTCCGCGAGATCGATCAGGTGGCCACCGCGTCGAACGAGATGAGCGCCACCGCCCACGATGTCGCCAACAGCGCGTCGAATGCTGCCAATGCCGCCAAAGGTGCCGACCAATCGGCCCGGGACGGCATGTCGATCATCGAGCGCAGCACCCGCGACATCAATCAACTGGCCGACGAAGTCAGCAAAGCGGTGACCGAAGTCGAAGCGCTGGCGGTCAACAGCGAACAGATCGGCTCAGTGCTGGAAGTGATCCGCAGCATCGCCGAACAGACCAACCTGTTGGCGCTCAACGCGGCGATCGAAGCGGCCCGCGCCGGCGAGAGCGGACGTGGATTCGCCGTGGTCGCTGACGAAGTGCGCAATCTGGCCAAGCGTACGCAGGATTCGGTTGAAGAGATTCGCGTGGTGATCGAACGCATCCAGACCGGCACCCGTGGCGTGGTCGCGACCATGCATTCGAGCCAGACCCAAGCGCACAACAACGCCGGGCAGATCCGCCAGGCCGTCGATGCGCTGGGCAAGATCAGCGATGCGGTGACGGTGATCAGCGACATGAACCTGCAAATCGCCAGCGCCGCCGAGCAACAGAGTGCGGTGGCTGAGGAGGTCAACCGCAACGTCTCGGCGATTCGTACCGTGACCGAAACCCTGACCGGCCAGGCAACTGAATCGGCAGCGATCAGCAGCCAGCTCAATGCATTGGCCAGTCAGCAGATGAAGCTGATGGACCAGTTCCGCGTGTAATCACCACACATTTCCCCTGTAGGAGTGAGCCTGCTCGCGATAGCGGTGAGTCAGTAAACAGATGCATCAACTGATACGACGCAATCGCGAGCAGGCTCACTCCTACAATTGAATTTCATCTGGCCCAGGATTTTTTTGCACTATCATCGCCCTCTCGTTCCGGAGGGCCTTTGATGACTGATCTGCTCACGTCCATTCAAGCCGCACTCGGCTTGCCGCACACGCCGATTGCGTTCACCGACCGTGGCGCCCTGCCCTCGGCGTTCGCCGTCACCGATCTGGCCTGCGCCAGCATCGCCGCTGCCGGGCAAGCCATCAGCGAACTCTTGAATCAGCAAACCGGTCACCTGCCCGCCGTTGAAGTCGACCGACGCCTGGCCTCGTTCTGGTTCGCCACCTCGATCCGCCCGGTTGGCTGGCAAGTGCCGCCACTGTGGGATCCGGTGGCCGGCGACTATGCGACAAAGGACGGCTGGATCCGCCTGCACACCAACGCCCCGCACCACCGCGCCGCTGCTGAACACGTGCTCGGCGCCTGTGCGGATCGTGCAGCCATGGCGACCAAAGTCGCGCAGTGGGCAAGCACGGATCTGGAGCAAGCCGCGGTCGATGCCAAAGGTTGCGCCGCCGAGATGCGCAGTTGGGCGCAGTGGCAACAACATCCGCAGGGGTTGGCGGTGAATGCCGAGCCGCTTGTGCACTTCAGCTCCACTCAGGATGAACAAGCCAAATCGTGGCAAGGCTCAGTGGAGCGTCCGTTGGCCGCAATCAAGGTGTTGGACCTGACACGCGTGCTCGCCGGCCCGACCGCCAGCCGCTTTCTTGCCGGCCTCGGCGCCAATGTGTTGCGCATCGATCCGCCGACCTGGAACGAGCCGGGTGTGGTCCCGGAAGTCACCCTCGGCAAACGTTGTGCGCGACTGGATCTGCACGATCCGGCCGATCGCAGCGTGTTCGAACATCTACTGAAAGACGCTGACATTCTGCTCCACGGCTACCGCGCCGATGCCTTGGAGCAGCTCGGTTTCGGCGCCGAGCGCCGTCGGCAACTGGCGCCGGGTCTGATTGATGTCTGCCTCAACGCCTACGGCTGGAGCGGCCCGTGGCAAAACCGGCGCGGGTTCGACAGCCTGGTGCAGATGAGCAGCGGCATCGCCGAGGCGGGGCAACGCTGGAAGCACGCCGACAAACCGACGCCACTGCCGGTACAGGCGCTGGATCATGCGACCGGGTATCTGATGGCCGCGAGTGCGATCACGTTGCTGACCGAGCGTTTGCGCAGCGGCCGCGGTGGTTCGGCACGGCTGTCGCTGGCGCGTACGGCAAAGTTGCTGATCGAGCATGGGCCGGGAACGAGTGAGGCGTTGCGGGCCGAGGATGAGCAGGATCAGGGTTTGCAGGTTGAACAGACACCGTGGGGGCCGGCACATCGCTTGCAGCCGCCACTGAAAATCAGCGGGACGCCGGTGATCTGGGCCTTGCCGGCCACAGAATTGGGCTCACACCGGCCACAGTGGTGAAGCTGAAATTGCTATCGCGAGCAGGCTCACTCCTACAGTTGAACGCATTTCTTCTGATGGAACGCGGTGAATGTGGGAGCGAGCCTGCTCGCGAAGAGGCCAGTTCGGCCAACACAGAACCCGGATCAGTCAGCCCGGCTCAAGGACGTCCACAAAAGCTGAGCGGCATACCCTCGATACGGCCGCCACGCCTCTGCACGAACGGCCAATTCCCGCGCAGTCGGCCGCTGCCCTTCCAGCACCTCCAGCGCCCGCAACAACCCGACATCCCCGGTCGGAAACCCATCCATATCACGCAGCTGCCGCAACGCGATGTACTGCGCCGTCCAATCACCAATGCCGTGCAGCGCCAACAATCGCACCACCCCGCCCTCGCGATTCGGCTCAAATAACGACGGATCCTCCAGCAACGCCTGTGCCACGCCCGACAGCGTGCGCCCACGACTTTTTGGCATGCCCAAAGCGGCCAGATCCGCCGCTGCCAAAACATCCGCCTGAGGAAAAACGTGGGTCAAACCGGGAATTGTTGAACGCAGCGGCGCGCCATATTGCCCGACCAGTTTCCCCGCCAGACGAATCGCCGCGACCACGGTAATCTGCTGCCCAAGCACCGCGCGAAACGCCAACTCCAATCCATCCCAGGCACCGGGAATCCGCAACCCCGGACGCTCGGCGATCAACCGCGCCAGCAGGGGATCTTTCGCCAGATGCAATTGCAGCGGCACCAAATCAGCATCCAGATCAAACATCCGCCGCAGCCGCACAACAATCTCGGGCAGCGCTGCCGGATCAGCAAAATCCAGTTCGACCTCCAGCGCATCATCCGCTCCCGGCCAGATCGAAACGCTGCCGAGGACACCGTGCAAACTGAAGCTGCGCGAGTAAACGCCCTCAGCCACGGTTTCCATCCCGACCACCGCCCGCGCTGCGAGAAACCCCAGCATCGCCGCCCAGTCATAAGGCGGCTGATACTCAAGCCGCAACCTCACAACGACAGCAATCCGCTGTACAAACCGTAAGCCGCCAGCCCGGCGCCAATGATCACGCAGGTAAAAATGCCTTTCTCGACATGGGTGAACAACGGCTCGCCCTGCTCATGCTTGGCTTTGGCAAACAGGATCACCCCCGGCGCATACAGCAACGCCGACAGCAGCAAATACTTCACTCCGCCGGCATACAACAGCCACACCGCATAACCGAGCGCGATGCCGCCGATCAGCAAGTCCTTGGTGCGCTCGGCCGAGGCGTGTTCGTAGGTTTCGCCGCGCCCGCTGAGCAATACCGCATACGCCGCCGACCATAGGTACGGCACCAGAATCATCGACGAAGCGAGATAAATCAGGCTGGTGTAGGTGCCCGCCGAAAACAGCGTGATCAACAGGAAAATCTGGATCATCACGTTGGTCAGCCACAACGCATTGACCGGCACATGGTTCTTGTTTTCCTTTTTCAGGAACGCCGGCATGGTCTTGTCCTTGGCGGTCGTGAAGAGGATTTCCGCACACAGCAACGCCCAGGACAACAATGCGCCGAGCAGGGAAATCGCCAGACCAATACTGATCAGCAACGCCCCCCACGGCCCGACGATGTGCTCCAGCACCGCCGCCAGCGACGGGTTCTGCAGCTTGGCCAGTTCCGGCTGGCTCATGATCCCCAACGACAACACATTGACCAGCACCAGCAGCGCCAGCACGCCGATAAAACCGATCACCGTGGCGCGGCCGACGTCGCTGCGTTTCGCCGCCCGCGCCGAATACACGCTGGCGCCTTCGATACCAATGAACACGAACACGGTGACCAGCATCATGTTGCGCACTTGATCCATCACCCCGCCGAAACTCGGGTTGCTGCGTCCCCAGATGTCACGGGTAAAGATGTCGGCCTTGAACGCCACGGCGGCGATGACGATGAACATGATCAACGGCACGATCTTCGCCACTGTGGTCACCTGATTGATGAACGCGGCCTCCTTGATCCCGCGCATCACCAGAAAATGCACAGCCCACAGGAGCACCGATGCACAGCCGATGGCGATCGGCGTATTGCCCTGACCAAACACCGGAAAGAAATAACCGAGGGTGCTGAACAGCAGGACGAAATAACCGACGTTGCCCAGCCACGCGCTGATCCAGTAACCCCACGCAGACGAAAAACCCATGTAGTCGCCAAAACCGGCCTTGGCGTAGGCATACACACCGGAATCCAGCTCCGGCTTGCGGTTGGCCAGGGTCTGGAACACAAACGCCAGGGTCAACATGCCGATCGCCGTGATACCCCAACCGATCAGGATCGCCCCGGCATCGGCGCGCGCGGCCATGTTCTGCGGCAACGAGAAAATCCCCCCGCCGATCATCGAACCCACCACCAGGGCGATCAACGCACCCAGGCGCAGCTTTTGCGTCGTTTGCGACATTCCAGTCTCCCTTTTCCATACAACGGGTTATCAGAACCTGTTTACACCTGTGGTGAGAGTGACTCTCTGTGGCGAGGGATTTTATCCCCTCGCCACAGAATAGGCGTGTTAATCAAACATTAACTAAATGGATAAACACTAAAAACGTTTATTGAATACCACCGAAAAACGTCCATTTATATATAGCCGAAGACGCTAACGCCTAGCACGTTAAGACAGTTTTGTGCGCTGAACCTAATAAATCAATTCTGTACTGAAAACAGAAGCGGAAAATTTGCCAAAACCTGAAAAAGAACTAGCGTGATAGTTCGAAAGTAATAATAGCCATTCCCAAAAACCCACAACAAACCCCTCTAGGACGGGCTTTACAGACAATAGCTTTATGCCTGCAGTGGCTTCCTAAGTCATTCATTAACAATGGAATGTGTCCATGAACTGATCTACGTCAGTTGTTCGAACAGTCAACAGTCCTACGCTGTGAACTCTTCTCTCCTGCAATGGAGTCATGCAATGTCTGAAGCTCCCGGAAAACTACGACTTGGTGCACTGGTTGCCTTGGTAGTCGGTTCAATGATCGGTGGCGGGATATTCTCTTTGCCACAAAACATGGCCGCCAGCGCCGACGTCGGCGCGGTGCTGATCGGTTGGGCCATTACCGCTGTCGGCATGCTCACCCTCGCTTTTGTCTTTCAAACCCTGGCCAATCGCAAGCCTGACCTGGACGGCGGCGTCTACGCCTACGCCAAGGCCGGTTTCGGCGATTACATGGGTTTCTCGTCCGCCTGGGGTTACTGGATCAGTGCCTGGCTGGGTAACGTCGGTTACTTCGTTCTGCTCTTCAGCACCCTCGGCTACTTCTTTCCGGTGTTCGGTGAGGGCAACACCGTTGCTGCCGTCATTGGCGCTTCCGCGCTGTTGTGGGCCGTGCACTTTCTGGTGCTGCGCGGGATCAAGGAAGCAGCGTTCATCAACCTCGTGACCACGGTCGCCAAGGTCGTGCCGTTAGTGCTGTTTGTGCTGATCGCGATCTTCGCCTTCAAACTGGACATCTTCACCGCTGACATCTGGGGCGTGAAAAACCCGGATCTGGGCAGCGTGATGAACCAGGTGCGCAACATGATGCTGGTCACCGTGTGGGTGTTCATCGGCATCGAAGGCGCGAGCATCTTCTCGGCCCGAGCAGAAAAACGCTCGGACGTCGGCAAGGCCACCGTGATCGGCTTCATCACCGTGCTGCTGTTTCTGGTGCTGGTGAACGTGCTGTCGCTGGGCATCATGACTCAGCCGGAACTGGCCAAACTGCAGAACCCGTCGATGGCCGCCGTGCTTGAGCACGTAGTCGGTCACTGGGGCGCGGTGCTGATCAGCGTCGGTCTGATCATCTCGCTGCTGGGCGCGTTGCTGTCGTGGGTGCTGTTGTGTGCGGAGATCATGTTCGCCGCCGCCAAAGACCACACCATGCCGGAGTTCCTGCGCAAGGAAAACGCCAACCACGTACCGGTCAATGCCCTGTGGCTGACCAACGCGATGGTGCAGATTTTCCTCATCATCACCCTGTTCTCGGCCAGCACTTACCTGTCGCTGATCTACCTCGCCACTTCGATGATTCTGGTGCCGTACCTGTGGTCGGCGGCCTACGCCCTGCTGCTGGCGGTGCGCGGCGAAACCTACGAAGGCTTCGCGGCCGAGCGGCGCAAGGATCTGATCATCGGCGGCATCGCCCTGATCTATGCGGTGTGGCTGCTGTACGCCGGCGGGGTCAAGTACCTGCTGCTTTCCGCCCTGCTGTATGCGCCCGGCGCGATCCTGTTCGCCAAGGCCAAGCTGGAACTCAAACAAGCTGTTTTCACCAACGTCGAGAAGCTGATTTTTGCCGCGGTGGTCGTCGGTGCCCTGGTGGCTGCCTACGGTCTCTACGACGGTTTCCTGACTCTGTAATTGCCAAACGTTTTATCTCTGGAGGATCACTGCAATGACCACGGAAAAAGTTAAGTACGGCGTCCATTCCGAAGCCGGCAAACTGCGCAAAGTCATGGTTTGCTCCCCAGGTCTGGCCCACCAGCGGCTGACCCCGAACAACTGCGATGAACTGCTGTTCGATGACGTGCTCTGGGTTGCCCAAGCCAAGCGCGACCACTTCGACTTCGTCACCAAGATGCGCGAGCGCGGCATCGATGTGCTGGAAATGCACAACCTGCTGACCGACATCGTCGCCATCCCGGAAGCGCTGGACTGGATTCTCGAGCGCAAGGTCACCGCCGACTCGGTGGGCCTGGGCCTGATCAACGAAGTGAAATCCTGGCTGAAAAGTCTGGAGCCGCGACACATCGCCGAATACCTGATTGGTGGCGTGTCCGCCGATGACCTGCCGGACAGCTTCGGTGGCAAGACCATCCAGATGTTCCGCGACTTCCTCGGCCACTCCAGCTTCATTCTGCCGCCGCTGCCGAACACCCAGTTCACCCGCGACACCACGTGCTGGATCTACGGCGGCGTGACGCTGAACCCGATGTACTGGCCGGCGCGTCGTCAGGAAACCCTGCTGACCACCGCTATCTACAAATTCCACCCGCAGTTCACCAACGCCGAATTCGAAATCTGGTACGGCGACCCGGACAAGGACCACGGCAGCTCCACCCTCGAAGGCGGCGACGTGATGCCGATCGGCAACGGCGTGGTGCTGATCGGTATGGGCGAGCGCTCATCCCGTCAGGCCATCGGCCAACTGGCGCTGAACCTGTTCAAGAACAAAGCCGTGGAAAAAGTCATCGTTGCCGGCCTGCCGAAATCCCGCGCGGCGATGCACCTGGACACCGTATTCAGCTTCTGCGACCGCGACCTCGTGACGATTTTCCCTGAGGTGGTCAATCAGATCGTCGCGTTCACCCTGCGCCCTGACGAAAGCAAACAGGGCGGCATCGATATCCGCCGCGAAGAATCGAGCTTTCTCGACACCGTCGCCAAAGCCCTCAACCTGCCGAAGCTGCGCGTGGTGGAAACCGGTGGCAACAGCTTCGCCGCCGAACGCGAGCAATGGGACGATGGCAACAACGTGGTGGCCGTGGAACCGGGCGTGGTCATCGGCTACGACCGCAACACCTACACCAACACCCTGCTGCGCAAGGCGGGCGTGGAGGTCATCACCATCAGCGCCGGCGAACTCGGCCGTGGCCGTGGCGGCGGCCACTGCATGACCTGCCCGATCATCCGCGACCCGATCGATTACTAAACCTCTGAGCCCTGGCCGACACTTACAACGTGCGGCCAGGGGGATAACCGACACCGAAGGAGATCCATCATGGCTTTTAACATTCACAACCGTAACCTGCTCAGCCTGGAACACCACACCCCACGTGAGCTGCGTTACCTGCTCGACCTGTCCCGCGATCTGAAACGCGCGAAGTACACCGGTACCGAGCAACAGCATCTGAAGGGCAACAATATCGCCCTGATCTTCGAAAAAACCTCGACCCGCACCCGTTGCGCGTTCGAAGTCGCCGCTTATGACCAGGGCGCCAACGTTACTTACATCGACCCGAATTCCTCGCAGATCGGCCACAAGGAAAGCATGAAGGACACAGCCCGCGTGCTGGGTCGCATGTACGACGCCATCGAGTACCGTGGCTTCAAACAGGAAATTGTCGAAGAGCTGGCCAAGTTTGCTGGCGTGCCGGTGTTCAACGGTCTGACCGATGAATATCACCCAACGCAAATGATCGCCGACGTGCTGACCATGCGTGAGCACGCCGACAAGCCGATCCACGAAATCAGCTACGCCTACCTCGGCGACGCCCGTAACAACATGGGTAATTCGCTGCTGCTGGTCGGCGCCAAACTCGGCATGGATGTGCGCATCTGCGCGCCGAAAGCCCTGTGGCCGCACGACGATCTGGTCGATCGCTGCAAAAAGTACGCGGAAGAAAGCGGTGCACGCATCACGTTGACCGAAGACCCGAAAGCCGCAGTCAAAGGCGTCGATTTCATCCACACCGACGTCTGGGTGTCGATGGGCGAGCCGGTTGAAGCGTGGGCCGAGCGTATCCAGCAATTGCTGCCGTATCAGGTCAACGCCGAGCTGATGAAAGCCACCGGCAACCCGCGCACCAAGTTCATGCACTGCCTGCCGGCGTTCCACAACAGCGATACCAAGGTCGGCAAACAGATCGCCGAACAGTATCCGCACCTGGCCAACGGCATCGAAGTGACCGACGACGTGTTCGAGTCGCCTGCCTGCATCGCCTTCGAGCAAGCGGAAAACCGCATGCACACGATCAAGGCGATTCTGGTCTCGGCGTTGGCGGATATCTAAAAAGCTCACCCGCTCCCCCTGACGAGACACGGTCAATGTGGGAGCTGGCTTGCCAGCGATAGCGGTGTGTCAGCCGACGAGAATGCTGACTGACCCGGCGCCATCGCGGGCAAGCCCGGCTCCCACAGGAATCGCACCGAGCCGTAAACCATCACCTGTAGGAGCTGCCGAAGGCTGCGATCTTTTGATCTTGTTTTTGAGGATCAGGATCAAAAGATCGCAGCCTTCGGCAGCTCCTACATGAAGAAGGACATGCACCATGCGTATCGTCGTAGCGCTGGGCGGTAACGCCCTGCTCCGCCGTGGTGAACCGATGACCGCTGACAATCAGCGCGCCAACATCCGCATCGCCACCGAGCAAATCGCCAAGATCCATCCCGGCAACCAACTGGTCATCGCCCACGGCAATGGCCCGCAAGTCGGCCTGCTGTCGCTGCAAGCGGCGGCTTACACCTCCGTCACCCCTTACCCGCTGGACGTGCTCGGTGCCGAAACCGAAGGCATGATCGGCTACATCATCGAACAGGAACTGGGCAACCTGCTCGACTTCGAAGTGCCGTTCGCCACCCTGCTGACTCAGGTCGAAGTCGACGCCAATGACCCGGCCTTCAAGAACCCGACCAAACCGATCGGTCCGGTCTACGACAAGGCCGAAGCAGAAAAACTCGCCGCCGAAAAAGGCTGGGCCATCGCTCCCGACGGCGACAAGTTCCGCCGTGTGGTGGCCAGCCCTCGGCCGAAACGCATCTTCGAAATCCGCCCGATCAAGTGGTTGCTGGACAAGGGCAGCATCGTGATTTGCGCCGGTGGCGGCGGGATTCCGACCATGTATGACGAGAACCATAATCTCAAAGGCATTGAGGCGGTCATCGACAAGGATCTGTGTTCCTCGCTGCTCGCCGAACAACTGGAAGCCGATCTGCTGGTGATCGCCACTGACGTCAATGCGGCGTTCATCGACTACGGCAAGCCGTCGCAGAAGGCCATCGCCGAAGCGCATCCGGATGAACTGGAACGCTTGGGTTTTGCCGCCGGGTCCATGGGGCCGAAGGTGCAGGCAGCTTGCGAATTCGCGCGCCATACTGGCAAGGTCGCGGTGATCGGTTCGCTGGCGGACATCGAAGCCATCGTCCAGGGCACCGCCGGTACTCGCGTGAGTACGGCGAAGCCGGGCATCAGCTATCGATAATTAGAAACTCCGGGGGCAGGCCCAGGCCTGCCCTTCTCCCATGCCTTGAAAGGAGAAAACCATGGCTCAGTTTGAACCTGGTCATTTGCATATCGAGCGGCACGCGTTGACCGACGATGACGTCAATTACAACGTGCACCTCGACTATGAAGTGTTCACCGACCCGCAAAAAGGCAAAGGGATACAGTTCACCCTGCATGGCAATATGCAGGGCAAGGACATGAAGGAAACGTTTTTCCTGCCCAAGGAAGAGGCATACAACTTTGCCCGCGACGTGACCCGGATCGCCGAAAAATACGGAATTCCCAAGACGCACAGCCAGATCGGCTCGGTTCACAAACATTACGACTTGATGTTTGAAGACATCCGCAAGCAGTTGAATATGCAATCCGGGGATCCGGTCAATCTCGAGCATTTCGAATAATCTGAGTTTTTGCACATCCCCTGTAGGAGTGAGCCTGCTCGCGATAGCGGTGTGTCAGATAACAATTATGTTGACTGACCCACCGCTATCGCGAGCAGGCTCACTCCTACAGGGGTTCGTGTTGGGCATAAATCCTGCGCCCGGTTTCACCAATCCCCCGCCCCAAGGCATACTTGCCACCCTCCGCAATCCAGAACCAAAACCGCCCCATGCGTATCCACGTCAGTTTCATCGACCGCGTCGGCATCACCCAGGAAGTCCTGGCTATCCTCGGTGGGCGCAATCTCAATCTGGATGCGGTGGAGATGATCCCGCCGAACGTCTACATCGACGCGCCGACCTTGAGCCCGCAAGTGCTCGAAGAACTGAAAGATGCGCTGTTTCGTGTGCTCGGCGTGGAAGCGGTGACGGTGGTCGACATCCTCCCCGGCCAGCGCCGGCATTTGCAGCTCGATGCCCTGCTCGCGGCGATGACCGACCCGGTGCTGGCACTCGACAGTGCCGGCAAGGTGTTGCTGGCCAACCCGGCGTTGATCGCGCTGTACGGTCGTGAACCGGCCGGTGAAAGCGTCGCTGAACTGTTCAACGACCCCGCCCTGCTCGACACCTTGCTCGAACACGGTTTCCGTCTGCCGCTGCGCGAAATCACCGTCAACGGCCAGACCCTGCTGCTCGACGCCACGCCGATCACCGACGCTGGCGCCCTGCTCACGTTGTACCAACCGAACCGCATCGGCGAACAACTCTCGGCACTGCACCATGACCACGCCGAGGGCTTCGACGCTTTGCTCGGCGAGTCCCCGGCGATCCGTACCCTCAAGGCCCGCGCTCAAAGAGTCGCGGCGCTCGACGCGCCGCTATTGATTCAAGGCGAAACCGGCACCGGTAAAGAACTCGTTGCCCGCGCCTGCCACGCCATCAGCGCGCGGCACAGCGCGCCGTTTCTCGCGCTGAACTGCGCAGCGCTGCCGGAGAACCTCGCCGAGAGCGAACTCTTCGGCTACGCCCCCGGCGCCTTCACCGGCGCGGCTCGCGGTGGCAAACCGGGGCTGATGGAACTGGCCAACCAGGGCACGGTGTTTCTTGATGAGATCGGCGAGATGTCGCCGTACTTGCAGGCCAAGCTGCTGCGCTTTTTGAATGACGGCAGCTTCCGTCGGGTTGGCGGTGATCGTGAGGTAAAGGTCAACGTGCGGATCCTCAGCGCGACTCACCGTGACCTGGAAAAAATGGTCGTCGAAGGTTTGTTCCGCGAAGACCTGTTTTATCGCCTCAACGTGCTCAACGTCGAAGTGCCGCCGTTGCGCGAACGCGGTCAGGACATTCTGTTGTTGGCGCGTTATTTCATGCAGCAGGCCTGCGCGCAGATCCAGCGTCCGGTCTGCCGCCTCGCACCGGGGACTTACCCGGCGCTGCTCGGCAACCGCTGGCCAGGCAATGTGCGGCAATTGCAGAACGTGATCTTCCGCGCGGCGGCGATTTGTGAAAGCAGCCTTGTAGACATCGGCGACCTCGACATCGCCGGCACCTCGGTGGCGCGTCAGACCGACAGCGACGTCGACAGCCTCGAACAAGCGGTCGAGTCCTTCGAGAAATCACTGCTGGAAAAACTCTACGTCAGCTACCCCTCGACCCGCCAACTGGCCAGTCGCCTGCAAACCTCGCACACGGCCATCGCCCATCGACTGCGCAAGTACGGCATCCCCAACAAAACCTGAACACCCCACAAATCCACTGTAGGAGTGAGCCTGCTCGCGATAGCGGTCTGACCTTCAACATTTGCGGCGTCTGACACACCGCTATCGCGAGCAGGCTCACTCCTACAAGGGTTGGTGGCAGATCTGAGATTCGCGCTAAAAACGACCTCTGTCTGTACTGAAAGCGCTACAGCGGAACGATATCGCTACACCCTCTTCCGATCACCGCTGTGCAAGGCTTTGATCCCGTTCAGCTTTTTTCCTCGCTCCATGCTGTAGCGATTTCGCTACACGCGATCAAGTCAACCATTTCGCCGAAACACATAAATCATTGATTTATATATAAAAATCAACCTTGGCCGCGATCTTGCTAATCAACCCCTCATAAATAAGGGCTTCCCTGCCCACGCCTTCAACCGCGTCCACCAGACGAGTCTGGCCCCTGAGGAGTTTCCATGAGCGAGTTGCGTTTTACTGAAGATCACGAATGGCTGCGCACCGAAGCTGACGGCAGCGTTACTGTCGGCATCACCGCTTTCGCGCAGAACGCCTTGGGCGACGTGGTATTCGTGCAACTGCCTGAGCTGCAGGCTTACGAAAAAGGCGCCGAAGCCGCCACCGTGGAATCGGTGAAAGCCGCCAGCGGCGTGTACATGCCTCTCGACGGCGACGTACTGGAAGTCAACCCGGCGCTGGAAGACGCTCCGGAACTGGTCAACGAAGATCCGCTGGGCCAAGGCTGGTTCTTCCGCTTCCAGCCAAGCGATGCCGCCGCTGTCGGCAAATTGCTCGATCAGGACGCGTACGACCGTCTGATCAAAGCCCAAGCCGAAGCCTGAGGAACGCCGACATGACTCAAGTAAACCTTGGCACCGCCAACGAATTCATCGCCCGTCACATCGGCCCGCGCGCCGGTGACGAGCAAGCCATGCTCAACAGCCTCGGCTTCGATTCGCTCGAAGCGCTGAGCGCCAGCGTCATCCCGGAAAGCATCAAGGGCACCAGCGTGCTTGGCATGGACGACGGCCTCAGCGAAGCCGACGCCCTGGCAATGATCAAATCCATCGCCGGCAAGAATCAGCTGTTCAAGACCTACATCGGCCAGGGCTACTACAACTGCCATACGCCGTCGCCGATCCTGCGCAACCTGCTGGAAAACCCGGCCTGGTACACCGCTTACACCCCATACCAGCCTGAAATTTCACAGGGCCGTCTCGAAGCGCTGTTGAACTTCCAGACGATGATCAGCGACCTCACCGGCCTGCCGATTGCCAACGCCTCCCTGCTCGACGAAGCCACCGCCGCTGCCGAAGCCATGACCTTCTGCAAACGCCTGAGCAAGAACAAGGGCAGCCACCAGTTCTTCGCCTCGATCCACAGCCACCCGCAAACCCTCGACGTGCTGCGCACCCGTGCCGAGCCGCTGGGTATTGAAGTTGTAGTGGGCGATGAGCGTGAACTGACTGACGTGACGCCGTTCTTCGGCGCGCTGCTGCAATACCCGGCCGCCAACGGTGACGTGTTCGACTACCGCGAACTGACCGAACGCTTCCACGCTGCCAATGCGCTGGTGGCCGTGGCCGCTGACTTGCTGGCCCTGACCCTGCTGACCGCGCCAGGCGAGTTCGGCGCTGACGTTGCCATCGGTTCGGCACAACGCTTCGGCGTGCCGCTGGGTTTCGGTGGCCCGCACGCCGCTTACTTCTCCACCAAAGATGCGTTCAAGCGCGACATGCCGGGCCGTCTGGTCGGTGTTTCGGTTGACCGTTTCGGCAAGCCGGCGCTGCGCCTGGCCATGCAAACCCGCGAGCAACACATCCGTCGCGAGAAGGCCACGTCGAACATCTGCACCGCGCAAGTGCTGCTGGCCAACATCGCCAGCATGTACGCCGTCTACCACGGCCCGAAAGGCCTGACGCAGATCGCCAACCGCGTGCATCACCTGACCGCGATTCTCGCCAAGGGCCTGACCGCTCTGGGCCAGACCGTCGAGCAGGCGAGCTTCTTTGACACCCTGACCCTGGCCACCGGCGCACAAACCGCCGCGCTGCACGACAAGGCGCACGCTGCGCAGATCAACCTGCGCGTGATCGACGCTGAGCGTCTGGGCCTGTCGGTTGACGAGACCACCACACAGTCGGACATCGAAATCCTGTGGGGCCTGTTCGCCGACGGCAAGACCCTGCCGGACTTCGCTGCGCTGGCCGCTTCGGTGCAAAGCACCATTCCGGCGTCGCTGGTGCGCCAGTCGCCAATCCTCAGCCACCCGGTCTTCAACCGTTATCACTCGGAAACCGAGCTGATGCGCTACCTGCGCAAACTGGCCGACAAGGACCTGGCGCTGGATCGCACCATGATCCCGCTGGGCTCGTGCACCATGAAACTCAACGCCGCCAGCGAAATGATCCCGGTGACCTGGGCTGAATTCGGCGCCCTGCACCCGTTCGCCCCCGCCGCGCAAAGCGCCGGTTATCAGCAACTGACCGATGAACTGGAAGCGATGCTCTGCGCCGCCACCGGTTACGACGCGATCTCGCTGCAACCGAACGCCGGTTCGCAAGGTGAATACGCTGGCCTGCTGGCGATCCGCGCCTATCACCAGAGCCGTGGTGATGACCGTCGCGACATCTGCCTGATCCCGTCGTCCGCTCACGGCACCAACCCGGCCACCGCCAACATGGCGGGCATGCGCGTGGTCGTGACCGCGTGCGATGCGCGTGGCAACGTTGACATCGAAGACCTGCGCGCCAAAGCCATCGAGCACCGCGAACACCTCGCCGCGCTGATGATCACCTACCCGTCGACTCACGGCGTGTTCGAAGAAGGTATCCGCGAAATCTGCGGGATCATTCATGACAACGGCGGCCAGGTGTACATCGACGGCGCCAACATGAACGCCATGGTCGGCCTCTGCGCGCCGGGCAAGTTCGGCGGCGACGTCTCGCACCTGAACCTGCACAAAACCTTCTGCATCCCGCACGGCGGTGGCGGCCCGGGCGTTGGCCCGATTGGCGTCAAGTCGCACCTGACGCCGTTCCTGCCCGGCCACGGCCAGATGGAGCGCAAGGAAGGCGCGGTCTGCGCGGCACCGTTCGGCAGTGCGAGCATTTTGCCGATCACCTGGATGTACATTCGGATGATGGGTGGCGCCGGCCTGAAGCGCGCTTCGCAACTGGCGATCCTCAATGCCAACTACATTTCCCGCCGCCTCGAAGAGCACTATCCAGTGCTGTACACCGGCAGCAACGGTCTGGTCGCGCACGAGTGCATCCTTGACCTGCGTCCACTGAAAGACAGCAGCGGCATCAGCGTCGATGACGTCGCCAAGCGCCTGATCGACTTCGGTTTCCACGCCCCGACCATGTCGTTCCCGGTCGCCGGCACGCTGATGATCGAGCCGACCGAAAGTGAATCCAAGGAAGAACTGGACCGCTTCTGCGACGCCATGATCCGCATCCGCGAAGAAATCCGCGCGGTGGAAAACGGCACGCTGGACAAGGACGACAACCCGCTGAAAAACGCGCCGCATACCGCAGCGGAACTGGTTGGCGAGTGGACTCACCCGTACAGCCGCGAGCAAGCCGTGTACCCGGTCGCGTCGCTGATCGAAGGCAAGTACTGGCCACCGGTCGGTCGCGTCGACAACGTGTTCGGCGACCGCAACCTGGTCTGCGCCTGCCCGTCGATCGAAAGCTACGCTTAACCCGATGCGGGATCAGTTATCGCTGATCCCGCACACACCGCATCCCTGTAGGAGCTGAGCTTGCTCGCGAAAGCGGTGTATCAGATAGCTAACAAGTTGACTGACACACCGCTTTCGCGAGCAAGCTCAGCTCCTACAAGGGAATGCGGGCAGCCGCAACGATCCGCCAATTCCTATAACAAGAAACCGGAGAACCACTCATGTCGTTAAGCGTGTTCGACCTGTTCAAGATTGGTATCGGCCCCTCCAGTTCCCACACCGTCGGCCCGATGCGTGCTGCTGCGCGCTTTGCTGAAGGCCTGCGACGTGAAAATCTGCTGACCACCACCGCCAGCGTGCGCGTCGAGTTATATGGTTCCCTCGGCGCTACCGGTAAAGGACACGGCAGCGACAAAGCCGTGCTGCTCGGCCTCGAAGGGGAACACCCGGATACCGTCGACACCGAAACCGTCGCTGCCCGCCTGCAACAAATTCGCGGCGATGGCCGACTGAACCTGCTCGCTGAACACAGCATTGCGTTCAACGAGAAAGAACACCTGGCGATGATCCGCAAACCGCTGGCCTATCACCCCAACGGCATGATCTTTCGCGCCTTCGACGCCGCCGGCATTCAAATCCGCAGCCGCGAGTATTACTCGGTCGGCGGTGGTTTTGTCGTCGATGAAGACGCCGCCGGTGCCGACCGTATCGTCGAAGACGCCACGCCGCTGACCTTCCCGTTCAAAAGCGCAAAAGACTTGCTCAGCCATTGCGCCACTTATGGTCTGTCGATCAGCCAAGTGATGCTGACCAACGAAAGCGCCTGGCGCCCGGAAGCGGAAACCCGTGCCGGTCTGCTGAAGATCTGGCAGGTCATGCAGGACTGCGTCGCCGCCGGCTGCCGTAACGAAGGCATCTTGCCGGGTGGCCTGAAGGTTAAACGTCGTGCGGCGGCGCTGCATCGACAACTGTGCAAGAACCCGGAGTCGGCACTGCGCGATCCACTCTCAGTGCTCGATTGGGTCAACCTCTACGCGCTGGCCGTCAACGAAGAAAACGCCAACGGTGGGCGAGTGGTCACGGCGCCCACCAATGGCGCGGCGGGGATTATTCCCGCTGTTTTGCATTACTACATGCGCTTTATTCCCGGCGCGAATGACGACGGCGTTGTGCGTTTTCTGCTGACCGCTGCGGCCATCGGCATTCTGTACAAGGAAAACGCCTCGATCTCCGGTGCCGAAGTCGGTTGTCAGGGTGAAGTCGGCGTGGCCTGTTCGATGGCGGCCGGAGCGTTGTGCGAAGTGCTCGGCGGCAGCGTGCAGCAAGTCGAAAACGCTGCGGAAATCGGCATGGAGCACAACCTCGGCCTGACCTGCGACCCGATTGGCGGGCTGGTGCAGGTGCCGTGCATCGAGCGCAACGCAATGGGTTCGGTGAAGGCAATCAACGCGGTGCGCATGGCGATGCGCGGCGACGGCCAGCATTTCGTCTCGCTCGACAAGGTCATCCGCACGATGCGCCAGACCGGCGCCGACATGAAAAGCAAATACAAAGAGACCGCCCGCGGCGGTCTGGCGGTCAACATTATCGAATGCTAATTAGCCTCCTCTCCCTCCGGGAGAGGGCTGGCGTGAATCAAGGAGTTCCGCATGTCCACCGAACAACTGTCGAAAACCCCGCTGCACGCTCTGCACATCGAACTCGGCGCCCGCATGGTGCCATTCGCCGGCTACGACATGCCGGTGCAATACCCGCTCGGCGTGATGAAAGAACACCAGCACACCCGCGAACAGGCCGGTCTGTTCGATGTTTCGCACATGGGCCAGATCCGCCTGACTGGCGCCAATGCCGCCAAAGCCCTGGAAACTCTGGTGCCGGTGGACATCATCGACCTGCCAGTGGGCATGCAGCGATACGCGATGTTCACCAATGAAACCGGCGGCATTCTCGATGACCTGATGGTCGCCAACCTCGGCAACGACGAACTGTTCCTCGTGGTCAACGCTGCATGCAAGGATCAGGACCTGGCCCACCTGCAACAACACATCGGCGATCAGTGCACCATTACGGCGCTGTTCGAAGAACGCGCGCTGCTCGCGCTACAAGGTCCGGCGGTCAGCGTGCTCGCACGTCTTGCTCCTGAAGTGGCGAAGATGACGTTCATGCAATTCGCCCGCGTGAATCTGCTGGACATCGATTGCTTCGTCAGCCGTTCGGGCTACACCGGTGAAGACGGTTTCGAAATTTCGGTGCCGGCTGACGCCGCGGAAAAACTCGCTCGCGCCCTGCTCGCCGAGCCAGAAGTTCAGGCCATTGGCCTTGGTGCTCGCGATTCGCTGCGCCTTGAAGCCGGTCTGTGCCTGTACGGCCACGACATGAACACCGACACCACGCCAATCGAGGCCAGCCTGTTGTGGGCGATCTCCAAGCCGCGCCGTGCCGATGGCCCACGGGCCGGCGGTTTCCCGGGGGCACAAGTTGTGTTCGCCCAGCAACAGAACGGTGTTGCGCGCAAACGCGTCGGCCTGCTGCCACAAGAACGTACGCCAGTGCGTGAAGGCGCAGAAATCGTCAACGAAGCAGGCGAGATCATCGGCACCGTCTGCAGCGGTGGTTTCGGTCCGACCTTGGGCGGTCCCTTGGCAATGGGTTACCTCGATAGCGCTTATGTCACACTTGATACGCCAGTTTGGGCAATCGTTCGTGGGAAAAAGGTGCAAATGCTTGTAAGCAAAATGCCATTTGTTCCACAACGCTACTACCGGGGTTGATTGACTGTTTCTATACGTAACGCGGTTGCGTTATGCGTGCACTAATGTGTAACGCAATCGCCACAAAAAAGTGCATTTTCTATCAACTGATTCGAATATGAACTTTGCTTATAACGATCGAAAACAATTGAACAAGCTCATCGTCTAAGCCTGCACTAGCGAACCGACTAAACACCACCAAGGGCAGCAAAACCGGGGCCTTAACGGGGCTTGTTTTTTCTCCCGTAGTTGGCGTAGAGTTTGTCCACTGTGTTTGCATGGGTCAGCTTGGAATCGTGACCTGGGCAGTAGCCTACAAGTTAGCTACATCCCGTTCGACGTCTTCTTACTCTCCTGCAACCAGCCCCAGTACTCTTTCATGAGAAGGAGACTGTCATTAATTTTTTGCGTCAAAGGAAATAAGAAATGTCCACACGTCAGAGCGGTACCGTCAAGTGGTTTAACGACGAGAAAGGTTTTGGTTTTATCACTCCAGAAAGCGGTCCGGATCTGTTCGTGCATTTCCGCGCCATTCAGGGCAACGGCTTCAAAAGCCTGAAAGAAGGCCAGAAAGTGACCTTCGTTGCTGTGCAAGGCCAGAAAGGCATGCAGGCTGATGAAGTTCAAGCAGAAGGCTGATCTTCTGTAACGAAAAAGCCCCTGATATTGATATCAGGGGCTTTTTTGTGCGCGCGAATCCGTAAAATGGCGCTTCATTTTGCGTCCAGAGGCTGCCATGTCGAAAAACCTGCTCACCCCGCAAGGCGACTTTCCCACCGTCGGCCTTGGGCGTCGTCTGGCAGCAATGTTCTATGACTTCCTGTTGTGCACCGCCCTGCTGATCGTGACCGGCTTCATCTACAAGCTCATCCAGGCAGCAATCATTGGCGAAGAGCGACTGCGGGTGATGACCGATGCCGGCAAACTTGATGGCGATCCGCTGTACTCGACGGTATTGCTATTGGTGCTGTTCGCCTTCTTCGCCAAGTTCTGGACCCATGGCGGGCAGACGCTGGGCATGCAGGTGTGGGGCATTCGCGTGCAGAACGCCGATGGCAGCGCAATCAGCCTGTGGCAGGCGCTGCTGCGCTTTATGGTGTCGATTGCATCGTGGCTGTGTGCAGGGCTTGGATTCTTCTGGTCGCTGTATGACAAGCAGAAGCGCACGTGGCACGACATCTATTCCGATACACGCGTCGTACGAATCCCGAAGAAAATCAAGTAACTTCCAGACACCGAATACCAATGTGGGAGCGAGCCTGCTCGCGAAGGCGTCGTATCAGTCAATTTCAATGGTGACTGGTACACCGCTTTCGCGAGCAGGCTCGCTCCCACAGGGATTGTGTCTGCGTTTAGATCTCAGGCGTTACCGGCCAGCTTCATCCGCGCTGCTTGCGTAAAGTCCAGCATGCGCTTCAAAGGCCGAATCGCCTGCGGAATCAACGCCGGATCCACAAAGATCTCGTTCGTCCCTTCCTTCAAGCTCCTCAGCGTGCGCTCAAGGGTGTTCATGGCCATCCACGGGCAATGTGCGCAACTACGGCACGCTGCGCCGTTACCGGCCGTTGGCGCCTCAATGAAGACCTTGTCGGGGCACAGCTGCTGCATCTTGTAGAAGATGCCACGGTCAGTGGCGACGATCAGGGTCTTGTTCGGCAGCGATTGCGCGGCAGCGATCAACTGGCTGGTGGAGCCGACGGCGTCCGCCAACTCGATCACTGAGGTCGGCGACTCCGGGTGCACCAGAATGGCGGCGTCCGGGTACAGCGCCTTCATGTCTTCGAGCTGCTTGGACTTGAACTCTTCGTGGACGATGCAGGCACCGTCCCAGAGCAGCATGTCGGCGCCGGTCTTGCGCTGAATGTAGGTGCCCAGGTGCTTGTCCGGTCCCCAGATGATCGTCTCGCCGTTGTCCATCAGGCTTTCGACGATCTCCAGCGCGCAGCTTGATGTCACCACCCAGTCAGCCCGCGCCTTCACGGCAGCAGAAGTGTTGGCGTAGACCACCACTGTGCGCTCCGGGTGCTGATCGCAGAACGCTGAAAACTCGTCCACCGGGCAACCCAGGTCCAGCGAGCAGGTCGCGTCGAGGGTCGGCATCAGTACACGTTTTTCAGGATTGAGAATCTTCGCGGTTTCGCCCATGAACTTCACGCCGGCAACCACCACGGTCTTCGCCGGGTGAGCGTTGCCGAAGCGCGCCATTTCGAGGGAGTCGGACACACAGCCGCCGGTTTCTTCGGCCAGCGCCTGAATCACCGGATCGCAATAAAAGTGGGCCACCAGCACCGCGTCCTGAGCCTTGAGCTCGGCGGCGATGGCAGAACGGTAATAAGCCTCTTCCTCGGCAGTCAGCGGTTTGGGCTGTTTGGCATCGAGGTGGGCTTGAACCAGAAGGCGTTCGGAAATCTGCGTCATGTTCGCAAGACCTGCAGGCGCTTTCGCGCGAAAGTCGAGTATACACCCGGCTCCGGACCACTTGAGGGTACCGCCGGGAGAGTGAGTTTTATCAGGCACGGACAGCGTTGAAGCTGCGCAAGGCTACAGAATATCCCGTTGATACAAAAGATGATTCTGACCTGTGTCAGCGCAGGCAACGATGACAGAAGCGGTGCCTGAATTGCAGGCAAAAAAAAACCCGGAAATCCTCACTTTCGTGGGCCTTCCGGATTTTCTAAACCGCCAAAAATGGTGGGTCGTGTGGGATTCGAACCTACGACCAATTGGTTAAAAGCCAACTGCTCTACCAACTGAGCTAACGACCCGCTGTGTGGTGGCGCGTATAATACTGATTTTTAAGGACTATTCAACACCTTTTTGAAAATAATCAAAAATAAGCTGTTGGATCGCTCACACCCGCCGCCGCAAAGCCTTCTGCGCGCAGGCGGCAGCTGTCGCATTTACCGCAGGCACGGCCGTCATCGTCGGCCTGATAGCAGGAAACGGTGAGCCCGTAATCAACGCCAAGCTTCACGCCGGCCTGAACGATTTGCGCCTTGCTCAGGTTCTGCAACGGCGCCTGAATGCGAAAGCCATTGCCTTCAACGCCGGCCTTGGTCGCCAGGTTGGCCATGCGCTCGAACGACTCGATGAACTCGGGACGGCAATCCGGGTAACCGGAATAGTCCACGGCGTTCACACCAATAAAGATGTCGCGAGCGCCGAGCACTTCAGCCCAGCCCAACGCCAGAGACAAGAACACTGTGTTGCGCGCTGGCACGTAAGTGACCGGGATGCCTTCGCCCAGCTCTTCCGGGATGTCGATGCTGCTGTCAGTCAGCGCCGAGCCGCCCATGCCGTTCAGGTTGAGGCCAATGACTTTGTGCTCGACCACGCCCAGATCGCGAGCGACGCGCGCAGCAGCGTGCAGCTCAGCATGCGAGCGCTGACCGTAATCAAAGCTCATGGTGTAGCAGCTATAGCCCTCGGCGCGAGCCATGGCCACAACAGTGGCCGAATCGAGGCCGCCGGACAGCAGGATGACTGCACGTTTTTCAGTGGTGTTCAGTTGTTCAGTCATATCAGCGCCCCGGCTCGTCATTCCAAAGATATTTATGCAGCTGCAATTGCAGGCGAACCGGCAGGTTGTCCGCCACCACCCAGTCCGCCAGATCGCGAGCATTGAGGTCGTGGTGGCTTGGGGAGAACAGCACTTCACCAGCACGGCGCTCGAGACCGTACTGGATCAACTTGGAAACAGCCCAGTCGTAGTCGTCCCGCGAGCAGATCACAAACTTCACCTGATCGTTGGGGGTCAGCAGTTCAATGTTCTCGTAGCGGTTGCGATGAGCTTCTTTCGAATCCGGGGTTTTCAGATCGACGACGCGACTGACACGCGGATCCACGGCCGAGATGTCGAGAGCACCGCTGGTTTCCAGCGAGACCTCGTAACCGGCATCACACAACTGTTTAAGCAAAGGAATGGCGTTCGGCTGGGCCAGCGGCTCACCGCCGGTAACGCAGACGTAGCGCGGACGAAATCCGGCCACTTGTTCGAGGATGTCGTCGAGGGTGCGGATCGTACCGCCACTAAACGCATAGGCACTGTCGCAGTATTGGCAACGCAATGGGCAACCGGTCAGGCGCACAAAAACAGTGGGCAGCCCGGCAGTCCGCGTTTCCCCCTGCAAAGAGTAGAAAACTTCGGTAATTCTCAATGTGTCTTGCATAGTCGCCACGGGCGTAACAGCTAAACAGGCTGTCCGCCTCCGTCAGGCACTTCAGGCAAACCCGCCAACGCGTGGATCACAAGAAGCGTGTTTCAGAAAAAGGGCGTGAATTCTAACGAAAAAACCCGCGACTAGCGCGGGTTTCTTCCAAACGGGTCAAACACGTTTACATGCGTTGCAGATCGCGTTGGGCCAACTGAGCAGCGGAGGTACCCGGATATTGGGAAACCACTTGTTGCAGAATGCCTTTGACCTTGTCGGTGTGACCGAGGCGGCGCTCTACATCAGCCAGCTTGTACAGCGAATCCGGCACTTTGGCGTGTTTGGGATACAGCTGCGAAACCTTGGCAAACGCCTGACCTGCACCTTGCAGATCGCCTTTTGCCAGGTTCACTTCACCCAACCAGTACTGGGCGTTGCCCGCGTATTGGCTGTTTGGGTATTTGCGCAGGAAAGCGGCGAAAGCCTGGCTGGCCTTGTCGAAATCCTTGGCTTTGATCAAGTCGAAAGCAGCATCGTAATAGAGCTTCTCTTTCGCCGGATCAGCCGGTTCGCTACCTGCAGCGGGTGCCTGGACTGCAGCAGCACCGGCCCCAGCGGCAGCACCGGCAGCAGCACTTGCGTCGCCACCGGCAGAAGAATTCTCAGGAGTCGCGGCAGGTGCAGCACCACCGGATCCTATGCGCCGATCAAGATCCTGGTATCGCTCCAGGGACTCCTGTTTCATGCGCGCAACCTGATTTTGCAGCTCTTCAATCACACCTTGCTGGCGCGATATCTGATCCTGCATCTGTTGCAATTGGTTGAACAGCATGCCTTGTGCCGAGGCAGGGGCCGAAGCCGCTCCCCCGGCATAGGCGCCGTTCGTACCGTAACCTGCAGGCGGATAACTGCTCCCGCTATTGTTATAACCGGAGTTGTCATCGACCACAGGAACCGCAGCCCACGCCGCAAGCGGCGCGAGGCTGAGAGCCAGAACAGTTACAGCACGACGGCACGTTCGCATATCGAATTACTTACGCAGTTCGACGCGACGGTTTTGAGCCCAGGACTGCTCGTCGTTGCCGGTAGCAACTGGACGCTCTTCGCCGTAGGAAACCAGTTCCAGCTGAGCTGGGGAAACACCTTGCAGTACCAGGTAGCGTTGAACGGCTTTCGCACGACGCTCGCCCAGTGCCATGTTGTACTCACGAGTACCACGTTCGTCGGTGTTGCCTTCCAGAACAACGCGAGCGCCGTTTGCTTTCAGGTCTTTGGCGTGAACGTCCAGAGCGCGCATGGCTTCTGGCTTCAGGTCCGAGCTGTCGTATTCGAAGTAGAAGGTGGTGATTGCGCGCAGAGCAGCTTCTTCGCTCAGGGAACCGTCAACGGCACCAGTGTTTGCGCCGTAACCAGCGTTTGGATCAACAGCGCCTTCACCGGCGTTGTCGCCGCCTTTGGACGAGCAACCTACAGCTACAGCCATGGCCAGAGCCAGCGCAGCAAATTTACCAAACTTCAGCATTTCCATCGTGAAACTCCTAATGAACCCCAGTGTGTTAAGTAAAACGTGTAGCGCCCGCTCACTTCAGGTAAGGGGACCAGGACGGTTCTCTGACTTCGCCTTGAGCGGTAGGAAGCGGGAGCCTAACGCGTCCATTAATGGACACGAGCATCAAGACTCCCCGGCCCTGTTGGCGGGTGGCGTAGATTACCATGGTGCCGTTGGGCGCAACAGTAGGTGACTCGTCCAGAGTGCTATCAGTGAGGATCTTTACACTACCTCGCTGCAGATCCTGGGCTGCCACCTTGAAATTGGTGAAGCCATCCTGACGATGAATCATCACCAAAGTCTTTTCATCAGCCGACAGTTTCGGGTTGGCGTTGTAGTTACCAATGAAGGTCACTCGCTCCGCACCGCCGCCACTGGCGCTGGTTTTGTAGATTTGCGGCTTGCCGCCACGGTCCGACGTGAAGTAGATGGTCGAACCATCCTTGCCCCAGTACGGTTCGGTATTAATGCCAGGACCTGCGGTAACGCGGTTGATCTGACGCGAGGCCAGGTTCATCACGTAAATGTCCGGGTTACCGTCTTTCGACAGCACGAACGCCAGGCGATCACCGTTCGGCGACCAGGCTGGAGCGCCATTCAGGCCTTCGAAGTTGGTGATCTGCTCACGGCGACCGGTGTCGATGTTCTGCATGAAGATGCGCGGACGCTTTTGCTCGAACGACACGTAGGCGATGCGCTTGCCATCCGGCGCGAAACGCGGCGACAGGATCGGCTCGCGCGATTGCAACAGAGTCACTGCGCGAGCACCGTCGTAGTCCGAACGCTGCAGGGTGTAGCGAGTGTTCTTCTCGGAGAAGCGCTCAGCCGTCACGTACAGCAGACGCGTCGAGAACGCACCTTCGATACCGGTCAGCTTCTGGAACGACTGGTCGGAGATGAAGTGCGCCATGTCGCGCAATTGCTCGGTGGTCCCGGAAACACTGCCGTCTGCCACTTTCTGTTCGGTGGCCACGTTGAACAGTGCCCACTGCACCTGCAGGCGACCGCCCGCTGGAGCGATGCTGCCGACCATCATGTATTGAGCACCCACCGCCTTCCAGTCACGGAAGATGATTTCGCTCGGCTGGCTTGGCTGGCTGATCATGTTTTGCTTGGGAATCGGCGAGTAGTAGCCCGAGTTACGCAAATCGTTACCAATGATTTCAGCCATGTCGTCCGGCAGCACGGCACCGCCCTGCATACCGAACGGTACAACGGCGATCGGAGTAGCCCGATCGCTGCCGCTGGTGACCAGAATGTTCTTTTCATCAGCCATCGCGATCCCTGCCATGCAGCAGATCACGACCAGCATTCCTCGAAGAAGGTTTCTCACAAGGCTAGATCCTCAGGTGTGAATGTCATCTTGAATGAACGATACGGAGCGAAATCGCTCGGCTTCATTCCCTGCATTTCTGTCAAACGTCCAATATTCTTCACTGCCGCGACTGCCGACGCATCGAACGGACCGTCGCCACTGGACTTGGAGACGCTGACCGAAGTCACCGTACCGTCCGGCAACATGCCGATTTGCAGCACGACCGTCATGCCTTTGCGTGCCGAAGGTGGACGAGCCCAACCTTCCGCTGCTCGCGCACGAATCAGGTCATCGAAACTGCCCGCGACTTCGTCACCCTGCTCATCAGCCAAGGCCTGCTGGCGCTGCGGCGTGTCGGAAAGCAAGTCGGCCAAGGCCTGAGCCTTTTTGTCTTCGGTCGATTTACGTGCCGCATCCTGCGCTTTCTTCTTCGCAGCATCGGCAGCAGCTTTCTTCTTCGCATCTTCGGCGACTTTCTTTTTCGCCTCTTCAGCTTCAGCTTTCTTCTTGGCGTCTTCGGCGGCTTTCTTCTTCGCGTCTTCGACGATCTTCTTCTTGGCTTCTTCAGCGGCCTCTTTCTTGGCCTCTTCCTTAGCCTCTTCTTCAGCCTTCTTCTTGGCTATATCAGCCAATTGTTTCTCTTCGGCCTTCTTGGCTTCGGCTTTTTTCGCGTCGTCGGCTTTCTTGGCGTCATCCGCCTTTTTCGCTTCGTCCGCTTTTTTAGCCTCATCGGCCTTCTTGGCTTCCTCGGCTTTTTGAGCCGCTTCTTCTTTCTTTTGTTCCGCAGCGGCCTTGATCTCTTCCTGCTCGACCTTTTTCTGTTCCATCTGCTCGACTTCGGTCTGGCGCGCGGCGGATTTCTTCGCCTCACCCGCAATCTTCTGATTGGTCTGGGTGGTTGCCTGACTTTTCGATTTCAGCTGGTACAAGGTCGCCTGGACAATCGGTTTGGCCGGCGGCAGCTCTGGTGTAAAGGCAAAACTGACGAACAGCATGCCGAACACCAGCACGTGCAGGACAATTGCCAGAACACTAGGCCAGAAGTAGCTTTCCGAGGCGGACGGCTCTCGCTGTTGCTGCATCAGGGGGCCTCGGTAATCAAACCAACATTACCGACCCCGGCTTTCTGCAACCCGCCCATGGCGCCCATGACGGAACCATAGTCGACGGTTTTGTCACCGCGGATGAAGACCTGGGTACGCTTGCCGCCTTCGGTGCCGGCACGAATGATCTTGGTCACCGCATCGGTCATTTGCGGCAGGGTCATGGCCCTGTCCTGTTGCTTCTCGGTGTCGACTTCGCTGCCAAGGTTCCAGTAGTAGGTCTTGTCAGCCTTGATCGAAATGGTCAGGACCTGGGTGTTATTGTCCTGCGGCAAGGCTTCGCTGGAAACCTTGGGCAGATCAACTTTCACGCCCTGATTGAGCATCGGCGCGGTCACCATGAAGATGACCAGCAGTACCAACATCACGTCGATGTAAGGCACCACGTTCATCTCGGCGACCGGCTTGCGCTTTTTGCGAGCTCGAGCGATTAAAGCCATTGGAAATTACCTGCTTATTCTTCGCTGGTGTGCACTTTGCGGTGCAGGATCGCCTGGAATTCATCGGCGAAGGTGTAGTAGCGGCCCAGCAAGGTTTCGCTGCGAGCAGCGAAACGGTTGTAAGCGATGACCGCAGGGATCGCGGCGAACAGACCGATCGCGGTGGCGATCAGGGCTTCGGCGATACCCGGTGCCACGGTGGCGAGGGTCGCTTGTTGGGCGCTGGCCAGGCCGCGGAAGGAGTTCATGATGCCCCATACGGTACCGAACAGACCGATGTACGGGCTGACCGAACCAACGGTGGCGAGGAACGGCAGGCTCTGCTCCAGCTTCTCTTCTTCACGGGAGATGGCAACGCGCATGGCACGAGCCACGCCTTCCATCACCGCTTCAGGATCAACACCTGGCTGCTGACGCAGACGGGAGAACTCTTTGAAACCGGCACGGAAGATCTGCTCCACGCCCGAATCCGGGTCCGGGTTGCTGCCCGCCTGACGGTACAGCTTGGACAGGTCGATACCCGACCAGAAGCGCTCTTCGAAGCTCTCCAGGGCGCGTCGACCGGCGCGCAGCAGATTGCTGCGCTGAAAGATCATGATCCATGAGGTCACCGATGCGGCCACCAGGGTCAACATTACCAACTGCACCACGATGCTGGCATTGCTGACCAGGCTCCACATGGAGGAATGGTCGACGACGTTAGCTTCCACGCTTTATCTCCTGCTTTGAGTGTGTACCCGGGCCGACCGCGTCGGCAAAGGCCGCACGCAAGTCTTCGGGAAGGGCCCGGGGTTTCAAACTGTTAGTGCGCACACAGGCCACCAAAAACTGCCCTTCACAGAGCAGCACATTATCCGTTGCCCGCCTGACCTGCTGTTTGAAGCGCAGGCTGACCCGGTTCAATTCGATTACATCAGCGCTTACCAGCAATTCGTCGTCCAGTCGCGCCGGCGCGTGGTAACGCGCTTCGCTGGAGTGCACGACGAACAACAGATCCTCCCCGGCCAGCTGCGATTGGGCAAAGCCCAGCTCGCGGAGCCGCTCGGTTCGAGCCCGTTCCATAAACTTGAGGTAATTAACGTAATACACGATGCCGCCCGCATCGGTGTCCTCGTAATAAACGCGACAACGATGTGCGAACGGCTCAAGCCCGTTTTGCGCGCGCATACTCTAGTGCTTACTCCTCGGGTTGCCAATCCGGCCAGGCAACTGTTTTTCATGGTTTCAGGGCTTTACTGCAAAAGTACCGTCGTCTGACAGTACAAACCCTGAATAAATCGCCAAAAAATGTGTATCAATCTTCCACGGCATCGAGAAACTCGTCTACCACGGGCATCTCACCCATTCGTGACGGAATGTTTAAACCGAAATGCAAATACGCATGCCGCGTCACCACCCTGCCCCGTGGCGTGCGCATGATGTAACCCTGTTGAATCAGGTACGGCTCCAGCACATCTTCAATGGTGTGACGCTCTTCGCTGATTGCAGCAGCAAGACTGTCGATGCCCACCGGGCCGCCATCAAACTTCTCGATCATGGTCAGCAGCAGCCGCCGGTCCTGATGATCGAAACCGTGTTCGTCGACATCCAGCAGGTTCAACGCCAGGTCAGCCACCGATTTGGTGATATGGCCGTTGGCGCGTACTTCGGCAAAATCGCGCACGCGGCGCAGCAGACGATTGGCGATTCGCGGCGTACCACGGGCGCGCCGAGCGATTTCGAAAGAACCCTCCGGATCCAGCGGCAGACCAAGGATAGCCGCCGACCGACTGACAATCGTCGCCAGATCGGCAGTGCTATAGAACTCAAGACGCTGGACGATACCAAAGCGGTCACGCAACGGATTGGTCAGCATACCGGCGCGAGTGGTCGCCCCCACCAGGGTGAAAGGTGGCAGATCGAGCTTGATCGAGCGCGCTGCTGGCCCTTCGCCGATCATGATGTCGAGCTGGAAATCTTCCATCGCCGGGTACAGCACTTCTTCAACGATTGGCGACAGACGATGGATTTCGTCGATAAACAGCACATCGTGCGGTTCAAGGTTGGTCAGCAGTGCGGCCAGATCGCCCGGACGTTCCAGCACCGGGCCCGAGGTGCTCTTGATCGACACGCCCATTTCCTGGGCAATGATGTTGGCCAGCGTGGTTTTACCCAACCCCGGCGGGCCGAAGATCAGCGTGTGATCGAGGGATTCACTACGGCCACGGGCGGCCTGGATGAACAGTTCCATCTGTTCGCGCACGGTCGGCTGGCCAATGTAGTCGGCCAGACTGACCGGGCGAATGGCGCGGTCCTGGACTTCTTCGCGCTCGCGCGGGCTGTGCGCAGCGGCGATCAGACGATCAGCTTCAATCACTTAAATCATTCCCTTCAGGGCGCGGCGGATCAGGTCTTCACTGCTCAAATTCTTGTCCTTGATGGCGGTAATCGCCTTGCTCGCTTCCTGCGGCTTGTAGCCCAGGGAAATCAGCGCACTCACTGCATCGTTCTCGGCGGTGTTGACCGGCGCCGGGCCGTCGGGCTGATTCGGTACCAGGGCAAACATGGCCGGCGAGGTTTCCCAGGCCTTGAAGCGATCTTTCAGTTCGACCAGCAAACGCTCGGCAGTTTTCTTGCCGACGCCCGGCACCTTGGTCAGGGCCGAGGTGTCCTGGGACTGTACGCAGCGGATCAGTTCGTCGACCTCCAGGCTCGACATCAATGCCAGCGCCAATTTCGGCCCGACACCATTGAGACGGATCAACTCGCGAAAAAAGTCTCGCTCACGCTTGCCGGCAAAACCATAGAGTAACTGCGCGTCTTCGCGTACGACCAAATGGGTGTGCAGGGTCAGTGGTTCACCGACCGACGGCAGACGATAAAGCGTGGTCATGGGCACTTCCAGCTCATACCCGAGGCCGTTTACATCGAGAATCAGGTGCGGCGGCTGTTTCTCAGCCAGAGTGCCGCGCAAGCGTCCAATCACGTTTCAGATCCTTGAGCGTTGGCCAGCCGTGGGCTGGCGACTGTCGAAAGGCGGATCAAGGGCCGACGACCCAGGCGCAAAAATCCGCTTTCAGGAAAATTGATGCTGATGCTATCAGAGACGCAAGCGCCCGCCACGACTGCGTGCAGTGCCCAAGCCATGCGGTAGCAGACTGGAACGGGTGTGCGCGTGACAAATGGCGATGGCCAGGGCGTCGGAGGCATCGATCTGCGGTTTGCTGGTCAGCTTGAGCATGTGCATGACCATCATCTGCACTTGTTCTTTATTGGCGGCGCCGGTGCCCACCACGGCCTGCTTGACCTGAGTGGCGGTGTATTCGGCGATCTCCAGGCTCTCTTCAGCGCCAGCGACAATCGCAGCGCCACGAGCCTGCCCCAGCTTCAGCGCCGAATCGGCATTTTTCGCCATGAACACCTTTTCGATGCCCATGGTCACCGGGCCATAAGTCTGGATGATCTCACGCACGCCGCGATAAACAATTTGCAAACGCTCATGCAATTCGCCTGCGCCGGTGCGGATGCAGCCAGAGGCCACATAAATGCAGCCGCCACGCCCGGTATCACGAACAATCCCGTAACCGGTGATGCGCGAGCCGGGGTCGATACCAAGAATTAAAGTCATAACGCCTGCAGATTCGGTAAAAGCACGGTTTTCAATTCAACCCATAACAAATGTGGGAGCGAGCCTGCTCGCGAAAGCGGTTTCATCATTGGCAACAATGTTGCCTGAAAATCCGCCTTCGCGAGCAGGCTCGCTCCCACATTGAAGACTAGTCGCTCTCAACCGAGCTGAGCGGCCACGTCTTCAGGAATGTCCGCGTTGGAATAAACGTTCTGCACGTCATCCAGGTCTTCAAGCATGTCGATCAGCTTGAGTACCTTCTCTGCACCTTCCAGATCCAGTTCGGCACTGGTGGTCGGCTGCATGACGATTTCCGCGTCATCACCTTTGAACCCGGCGGCTTCCAGCGCGTTACGCACCGCGTAGAAACTGGTGAACGAGGTAAACACGTCAATCGAACCGTCTTCGTGAGTGACCACGTCATCGGCGTCGGCTTCCAGTGCAGCCTCGGTCAGTGCGTCTTCATCGACGCCCGGCGCGAAGCTGATCTGGCCTTTGCGCTCGAACAGGTACGCCACTGAACCGTCGGTGCCGAGGTTGCCCCCGCACTTGCTGAACGCATGGCGTACGGCTGCCGCAGTACGGTTGCGGTTGTCGGTCATGCACTCGACCATCACCGCCACGCCGCCCGGGCCGTACCCTTCGTAGGTCAGCTCTTCAACGTTGTCCGCTTCGGTGGCACCGGCGCCGCGCGCAACGGCGCGGTCGATGATGTCGCGGCTCATGTTGGCGCTCAACGCCTTGTCGAGGGCCAGACGCAGACGCGGGTTGGAGCCCGGATCGCCGCCGCCCTGACGGGCCGCAACGGTCAGCTCACGAATCCACTTGGTGAAGATCTTGCCTCTCTTGGCATCCTGACGTTCTTTGCGGTGCTTGATGTTCGCCCACTTGGAATGACCTGCCATAACTCGCTCCGAATTCTCTTTGAAACGTTGCCCGCCCTGCTCATGCAGCGGCCAGCAAACAAAAAATCTCGACCTGCTCTCTAGAAAGAAAAAAGGCGCATCCGAAGATGCGCCTTCAGGCCCGTCTTACTCAGCCTTTGGCGTTTCGCGCAAACGAATGTGCAGCTCGCGCAGTGCCTTGGCATCCACCACACCCGGCGCTTGCGTCATCACGTCAGCAGCACTCTGGGTTTTCGGGAAGGCGATCACTTCACGGATCGACTGAGCGCCGGTCATCAGCATCACCAGACGGTCCAGACCGAAAGCCAGACCACCGTGTGGCGGTGCACCGTACTTCAGCGCGTCGAGCAGGAAGCCGAATTTCTCTTCCTGTTCCGCTTCGTTGATGCCCAGCAGGCGGAATACCGCTTGCTGCATTTCCTTGCGGTGAATACGGATCGAACCGCCACCCAGCTCAGTGCCGTTCAGCACCATGTCGTAGGCACGGGACAGAGCGCCGGCCGGGTTGGCCTCCAGCTCTTCTGGCGAGCACTTCGGCGCGGTGAACGGGTGGTGCAGCGCGGAGAAGCTGCCGTCGTCGTTTTCTTCGAACATCGGGAAGTCGACAACCCACATTGGTGCCCATTTGCAGGTCAGCAGGTTGAGGTCGTGACCGAGCTTGATGCGCAGCGCGCCCAAGGCTTCGCTGACGATCTTGGCCTTGTCGGCGCCGAAGAACACGATGTCGCCGTCAACTGCGCCAACGCGATCAAGGATGGCATTGAGGTTGTCCAGCGGGATGTTTTTCACGATCGGCGATTGCAGACCGTCAACACCGGCTGCGCGCTCGTTGACCTTGATGTATGCCAGGCCCTTGGCACCGTAGATGCCGACGAACTTGGTGTAGTCGTCGATCTGCTTGCGCGGCATGCTCGCCCCGCCTGGAACGCGCAGTGCGGCGATGCGGCATTTCGGGTCGTTGGCCGGGCCGCTGAACACCTTGAAATCAACTTCTTTGAGTTGATCGGCAACGTCGACCAGCTCCAGCGGAATACGCAGGTCTGGCTTGTCGGAACCGTAACGGCGCATGGCTTCTTCGAAGGTCATGTGCGGGAACTCGCCGAATTCCAGATCCAGCACTTCCTTGAACAGGTTGCGGATCATTTGCTCGGTCAGGCCCATGATCTCTTTTTCATCGAGGAAGCTGGTCTCGATGTCGATCTGGGTGAATTCAGGCTGACGGTCGGCACGCAAGTCTTCGTCACGGAAGCACTTGGCGATCTGGTAGTAACGGTCGAAACCGGCAACCATCAGCAGTTGTTTGAACAGTTGCGGCGATTGCGGCAGGGCGAAGAACGAACCGGCGTGGGTACGGCTTGGCACCAGATAGTCACGCGCACCTTCAGGGGTGGCACGGGTCAGGATCGGCGTTTCAACGTCGAGGAAGCCGTTTTCGTCGAGGAAGCGACGGATGCTGGTGGTCATGCGCGAACGCAGACGCAGCTTCTCGGCCATTTCCGGACGACGCAGGTCGAGGAAACGATAGCGCAGACGGGTTTCTTCGCCGACGTCGGAGAATTCGTTCAGTGGGAACGGCGGGGTTTCCGACTCGTTCAGCACTTCCAGCTCGTAGCCCAGCACTTCGATCATGCCCGACGCCATGTTGGCGTTGGTCGCACCGGCCGGACGCAGACGTACCTTGCCGGTGATCTTCACCACGTATTCACTGCGCACGCGATCGGCAGCGGCGAAGCTTTCGGCGCGATCCGGATCGAATACCACTTGGGCCAGACCATCACGATCACGGATATCGAGGAAAATCACCCCGCCGTGGTCGCGACGACGGTGAACCCATCCGCAAAGGGTAATTTCCTGGCCTTCCAGGCTTTCGTTCAGTTGGCCGCAATAGTGGCTGCGCATCATGATAATGGTTCGCTTCTCGTCATTCGATATTCGGTGGAGATCCCGTTGCTCTCAAGCAATGCGGAAACTCACGCGTGTCGTTCAACCTGGGGTTGAACCCTAGTCAGATTTGTCGCCACCGGCCAGATTCTTCTTGGCGCCGGTCTTGAAATCGGTTTCGTACCAACCGCCGCCACTGAGGCGAAAGCCTGGCATCGACAGTTGTTTCTTCAACTCTGGCGCCTGGCAGGCAGGGCAGTCGACCAGCGGTGACTCGCTGATCTTTTGAATGGCTTCCAACTGATGACCACAGGAAGCGCATTGGTAATCGTACATCGGCATGGGGGTGTCTCGGCGATCAGATTGCCACCGCGCGCAGGGCTTTGCGGCGAAAGGGCGGGATTATATCCATTAAATGCGGGCTGTGCAGCCGTAACACTGCACAGTCCGACACCTTGCCTGCAACCGCTGTTGTTCAAAGCGCAGGCGCTGGCGTCACCTCCCTGCCCTCGTTCATCACGCAGACCACCCGCACCAGCGCGCTGAAGTTTTTCACGCCACCGTGGCGCAATTGCACCTGGCGATCAACGTGGGACAACAGCGAGCTGATCGAACAGCAGTTATTGCGCGCCATGTTGCCAAGGATATTCCAGTACACCTGCTCGAGCCGCAGGCAGGTTGCATAACCATTCAAACGCACGGATCGCGACAGCGGTCGGACCAATGCCATGTCGAACTCGTTGATGAACGGGCCGACGATAAATTCCTGTGGCGGCCCGACAATCCTGTCGTTTCGCCTGTCTGCATCTTCCATTTCGGTGACACTCCTTTGCCATCTCTGCGGGTTATTTGAAGCCACATCCTGTGACTTCATAAAACCGCAGACGCAAAGTTATATCCAGATGACTTATTGACCATCAACGTAGGATAAGCCAACGAAACAGGTAAGAGTCTGGACAGCGCGCGAGCACCTGGTCGAGATGCCCGCGCGGCTGGGTCATGCTTCCAGCAGCGCGCGCAGCATCCACGCGGTTTTTTCATGCACTTGCATACGCTGGGTCAGCAGGTCGGCGGTGGGCTCATCGCTGACTTTGTCGAGCAACGGGAAGATACCGCGAGCCGTGCGGGTCACCGCTTCCTGACCGGCAACCAGTTGCTTGATCATGTCCTCGGCAGCCGGTACGCCCTCCTCTTCCTTAATAGAAGAAAGACGCGCGTAGGTGGCATAGGCACCCGGCGCCGGGAAACCGAGGGCGCGAATGCGCTCGGCGATCAAATCCACGGCAAGCGCCAGTTCGTTGTATTGCTCTTCGAACATCAAGTGCAGCGTGCGGAACATCGGCCCGGTAACGTTCCAGTGGAAGTTGTGGGTTTTCAAATACAGCACGTAGGTGTCCGACAGCAGACGCGACAGCCCTTCAACGATGGACTTGCGATCCTCTTCACTGATACCGATATCGATTGCCATGTTTTACCCCCTAACGGCGATTGAATTCATCCAAAGGTGCAGACCCACTCTAGCAAGGCTGTCGACACCTCGCAGCCCCGATCACGCACACAGGCTGCGACAAATCGACCGGCACCTTGCCACTGGCCGGGCTGATTTGAGTCGCTGCAGGCTTTGCTGTTAAATAGGCAGTGTGTCGCCATGCCCAATTTTCCGGGGTGTTGCGCATAGGCTGATGCCGTGTACGTGCCTACCGCCTCTTTATTTTGTTGTGAAGCGAACCGTACGCCTTCAGCTCTTCCTTGTGAGCCGTCATAAACGTGAGCCAATTAAAATGTTGAAAATCGTCCACCTGCTAATGGGCGCAGCGGCCTTGCTGCTGTCGTTCATACCCAGCTTGAAATCCGAAGCCGTTCCCTACCTGCAACAACCCGACGCACTCTACCTGGCCTTTTTCGGCCTGCTGAACCTGGTCATCGCTCCAGTGATTCCTTACTGGAACAAAGGCCCGCGTCAGCATCTGCAAAATCTGGTCAGCGCGCTTCTGGTGCTGACTGTCGTCCTGCAAACCTTGACCCTGATCGCGCCGATGCCTGTCATCGCCGGCCAGCCAGCTGTGTTGTTCAGCCTGGTGATTGCGCTGGTTGCCGTTATCCTGCACCTGGCTGTCAGCTTCTATCGATCTTCACCGGCTGCCGCGCCAACCAGCTACGACATGACCAACCGCGATACCGGCACCGTCAAGTGGTTCAACACCTCCAAAGGCTTCGGCTTTATCTCGCGCGATTCCGGCGATGATATTTTCGTGCACTTTCGTGCAATCCGTGGCGAAGGCCACCGCGTTCTGGTCGAAGGCCAGCGCGTGGAATTCTCGGTGATGAACCGAGACAAAGGCCTGCAAGCCGAGGACGTGATCGCCGCTCTGCCGCGTCGCTGATCCGAGGCAATAAAAAACCGCGAACAGCCTGGCTGTTCGCGGTTTTTTATTGCCCTCAATTTCTATTAAAGCAAACGGCTCCTTAATAGTGCGGCGGTGGCGCTTCTTCTTCGAACGACTCGAACTGCCCGACCATTTCCTCCTGACGCTTGAGCAATGCCGCCATCTGCAATTGCAGACGATCAACCACACGCTGCTGCGCGACCAGCACGTCGTTCAACGCCTGAATAGTGTCATCCTGAAACGCCAGACGGCTTTCCAGATCCATAACGCGTTGTTCCAGGCTCATGCTTCAGCCCTCCAGAAACGTGAAGTCTTCGGTCAACACCAGACGCAACCGCTCGCGAATGGCCGCTGCTTGCTCGGCGCTGTAAGGCTTGGCCGGGTGCTTGCCCCAGACCGGCGCCGGCCAGGCGGCGTCATCCCGTTTACGCACGATCACATGCATGTGCATCTGGCTGACCACGTTACCCAGCGTCGCGACGTTCATTTTGTCAGCGTCGAACAGATCCTTGAGCAACTCCGCCATTGCGGTGGTTTCCAGCCACAACTGCTGCTGATCGGCGACATCCAACTGAAACAACTCGCTGATATCGTCGCGGCGTGGCACCAGGATGAACCACGGGTAGTTGGCGTCGTTGGACAGCAATAGCCGGCAGAGCGGGAAGTCGCCGATAACCAGCGTGTCCTGTTGAAGTCGTGAATCTAAAGCAAACACTGCGTGCACTCCGGCTGATCGACATAGTGAGCTTAGCGGCCATCCCGCAGGACGTTGCACCAAGCGACAGACCGGCAGCATACCTGCGATTACGCCAGCCTTCACGACAGCAGTGCCCTCTCGTCATTCACCGCGCGCCCCGACATGTGACATTTACCGACACGCCGCACCAACAAAGACCCGAGAAAGGCAATGAACACCCGCAAATGACCGAAAAACGCTGATGCGTTCGAGATAGCCCACTCACCAAGCTGTGTGATTACAGGACAGCGTGCGATTTTTTTTGCACCAAAACCGCACAGTGCGTCTACGCTCATGCGTCGAAGCATCCGCCGAATACTCACTCCTGGGGTGAACCGGTAACGTTTTTGGCTGTCGCGTGCGGCTGACGCCGTGGCAACACCATTGCAGGAATGGCGTCAAGCCCTTGTAAAAATGGGCTTTGCGCCCCGTATTTATGAGGTTTTTACAGGTAACACGCGCTGTGCAGAAAAATAACCGCAGCGACATTGCGGTTTGTGCACGCTTGTTGCATTCGCACACATATGGACTATAAGCGCACCACACGATGTGGATGCCTCAAGCCCAACAAAAACAGTGGCAGGGTTGCCCGATGGAGATTCAAGTGTTTTGCCAGGGACTCTTTTTTAGCGATGCAAACGGCTAAAAAAACAGCGAGAAAGTTGTAGGCCCGATTGCATCGGTACTGTGAATTTGCGACATCTACACAACCGTCTGCGACAGCGTCGTAAAGAAGGTGAAAGGTTAGATTCGCAAGTATCGCCAACATTGTCTGCGTGATATAAGTTTGCGCCGACACAAAAAGAAAGAGCCGCCCAGATAATAAAACAGGTGGGACGGCAGTACTCTTCTAAAAACCAAAGGAGCAAATCACGATGCGCGTGATGAAGTGGAGCATGATCGCCCTGGCTGTAGCAGCAGCAGCCAGTACTCAGTTGGCTACGGCCGCCCCGTTTGTAAGTGATCAGTCTGAAGCCAAAGGCTTTGTTGAAGACGCGAAACTCACCGAGACGTTGAAGAACTACTACTTCAACCGCGACAACAAGAACGGTGGCGCTGACCAGAAAGACTGGACCCAAGGTTTCCTGGGTAACTTCACCTCCGGTTACACTCAAGGTACTGTCGGCGTAGGTATCGACGCTTTCGGTTACCTGGCTCTCAAACTGGACGGCGGTGACGGTACTTCCGGTTCGGGCAACATGAGCCGCAGCAACCACGTTGATCCTCTGAATGGTTCTCGCGATGTCGATGACAGCCAAGGTAAAGCCGGCGCTGCCATCAAATTCCGCGTTTCCAAAACCGAGCTGAAAGTCGGCGACCAGCAGCCAAGCACTGCTCCAGTGTTCGCTGTCGGCGGCTCCCGTATCATTCCGCAAACTGCCAGCGGCTTCCAGCTGCAGAGCAGCGAAGTCAAAGATCTTGACCTCGAAGCCGGTCACTTCTACTCGGCGACCAGCCAGGACAAGAACGCCCGCAACGGCGGTCTGTACGCGAATTACGCTGGCGTAGAAGCTGACTCGATCGACTATTTCGGCGGCAAATATGCCATCACCGAAAACCTGAGCGCATCGCTCTACGGCGCCAAACTGGAAGACATCTGGAACCAGTACTACGCCAACGTGAACCTCACCACCCCATTCGGTGGTGACACTTCGCTGAACACTGACTTCAACATCTACCGCACCACCGACACCGGTGACAAGCTGGCGGGTGACATCAGCAACACTGCCTTCTCCCTGGCAACTGCGCTGTCGTTCCTGAAAGCACACACCTTCACCCTGGCCTTCCAGAAGGTCAACGGCGACACCCTGTTCGACTACGTCGGTGTGGGTAAAAACAACCGTGGTGGCGACTCGATCTTCCTCGCCAACTCCATCCAGTACTCTGACTTCAACGGTCCTGGCGAGAAATCGGTTCAAGCCCGTTACGACCTGAAAATGGCTGAGTACGGCGTTCCAGGCCTGAGCTTCATGGTTCGTTACGTTAAAGGTTGGGACATCGACGGTACCGGTCTGGCTGCAAACAGCCAATACCGCACCAACACCGGCGCACCGCTGTACGGTGAAGACGGTAAACACCACGAAACCAACTTTGAAGCCAAATACGTTGTTCAGTCTGGCCCGGCTAAAGACCTGTCCTTCCGCATTCGTCAAGCCTGGCACACTGCCAACGCTGACCAAGGCGAAGGCGACGTTAAAGAGTTCCGTCTGATCACCGAATACCCACTGAACATCTTGTAATTGCCAGTGGTTAGTTTGGAAGCATAAAAAAGGCCCATCTTGCGATGGGCCTTTTTTATTGTCTGTCACTTGCAGTAATTGTCTGACCAACAAGTCAGGCAATTAATTAGCAACCTATCATTTTACTGCCGACTCCTGAACTACGCGAATCACCCGCTGCGGAAACGGGATATCAATACCAGCCGTTTTTAAGCGGTCGCGCGACTGTTCGTTAAACATGAACATCACGTCCCAATAGTCGGCGGTTTTAACCCAGACACGCAGGGAAACCGTGATCGAACTGTCACCCAGCGTCGAAATCACCGCTTGTGGCGCAGGATCCTGCAGAACGCGATCATCCTTGGCCAGATCCAGCAGCACCTGACGAGCCTTTTGCAGATCGGCTTCGTAATCGACACCCACATCGAACACAACCTTGCGGGTTGGCTGACGGTTGGTGTTGGTGATGATGCCGTTGGACAGGTTGCCGTTCGGCACGATGATGGTCTTGTTGTCGCCAGTACGCAGCACAGTGTGGAAAATCTGGATGCTGTCGACAGTACCCGATACGCCTTGCGCTTCGATCCAGTCACCGATGCGGAATGGACGGAACAGCAGAATCAGCACGCCGCCAGCGAAGTTCGCCAGGCTGCCCTGCAATGCCAGACCGATGGCCAGACCGGCAGCACCGATGGCAGCAACGAACGAGGTGGTTTCAACGCCGATCATCGACGCCACGCTGACGATCAGCAGCACCTTGAGAATGATGTTTGCCAGGCTGCTGATAAAGCCTTGCAGCGCCAGGTCAGCGTTACGCAGGGCCAGCAGACCACCGAGCTTTTGCGTGACCTTGTTGATCAACCACCAACCGATGGCCAGAGTGATCACGGCCAGCAGCACGCGGCTGCCGTATTCCATGATCATCGGTATCCACGCCTGGGACGCCTTGACCAGGTTGTCTACCTCAGTATTCAAATCCATGTTCTATCTCCTGATTTCCGGCCATTCGGCACGCGAAAGATGAACGGCAGAAAACCGCCGGGTTGTACATAAATGCAATGTGGGAGCGCGCCTGTTCGCGAAAGGCGTGTGTATTCAGCAATAAGGTTGACTGACACGCCGCCTTCGCGAGCAGGCTCGCTCCCACAGGGCCGCGGATAGCTTAGTCGCGGAAGTTGTTGAACTGCAGTGGCATGCCGAATTCCTTGGCACGCAGGGCCGCGATGGCTTCTTGCAGATCATCACGTTTCTTGCCGGTCACACGTACTTGCTCGCCCTGAATGGCGGCCTGTACTTTGAGCTTGGCATCCTTGATGTGGCCGACGATTTTCTTCGCCAGTTCCTTGTCGATGCCTTCTTTGAGCACGGCGTCCTGCTTCATCAGCTTGCCCGATGCATAGGCATCCTTGACCTCAAGGCACTGGACATCGATCTTGCGCTTGACCAGTGCCAGCTTGAGGATCTCGATCATCGCTTCCAGCTGGAACCCGGCTTCAGCGGTAAGACTGACGGTCAGGTCCTTTTCCTTGAACTCGAAACTGCCTTTGCCTTTCAGGTCATAACGACGATCGAGTTCCTTCACGGCGTTCTCGACCGCGTTGGTGAGTTCGTGTTTGTCCAGTTCGGATACCACGTCGAACGACGGCATGTAATCTCTCCAATAAAAAGGCGCGCTCAATGAGGATGGAGCGCGCTTGGCTTGCGGTTAAAATCGGGCTCATTATAACGGGTCTTTTCCTGACGACACGGCGAGCCGCACATGCCTGCAATCAAACGAGCAAAAAACTGATGTCCACCACCTGGCATGTTCTCGGCGCCGGCAGCCTCGGCACACTGTGGGCCACGCGACTGGCCCGCGCCGGTCTGCCGGTCAGGCTGATCGTGCGCGATACCATGCGCTTGCACAGCTATAAGGCAGCAGGCGGATTGACCCTCGTAGAAAACGGACAGGCCAACACCTATGCAGTTCCCGGCGAAACCCCGGACAGCCCCGAGCCGATCCGTCGTCTGCTGGTAGCCTGCAAGGCCTACGACGCCGAAAACGCCGTCGCCCGCCTCGCCTCGCGCCTGGCGGCGGATGCCGAGCTGATCCTGCTGCAAAACGGCCTGGGCAGTCAGGACGCCGTGGCCATGCAAGTGCCACAGGCGCGCTGCATCAGTGCCTCCAGTACCGAAGGCGCGTTTCGCGACGGTGACTGGCGCGTGGTGTTCGCCGGCCACGGTTACACCTGGCTGGGCGATGCCGGTCATCCGGTTGCGCCCATCTGGCTGGATGACCTGGAGGCCGCAAAAATCCCCCACGAATGGAGCACCGACATCCTCACCCGGCTATGGCGCAAGCTGGCACTCAACTGCGCGATCAACCCGCTGACCGTGCTGCACCATTGCCGCAACGGCGGATTGCAGGACCATCACTGCGAAGTCGCCACGTTGTGCGCCGAACTCGCCGAATTGCTCGAGCGTTGCGGCCAGCCCGCCGCCGCCGACAATCTGCAACAGGAGGTCGAACGGGTGATCCAGGCCACGGCCGCCAATTACTCATCGATGTATCAGGACGTCGCCAACCAGCGCCGCACCGAAATCAGCTATCTATTGGGCCACGCCTGCAAAGTCGCCGCGCGTCACCAATTGAACCTGCCGCACCTCAATCAATTGCAGCAGCGCCTGATCGCCCATCTCGGCAGCCTTGGATTGCCCAGCGACTGAGCAGCGGCTACGCTGGCCACTTGTTCCTTTGCTGCGATAAACCTGATGCCATTGCGCCAGCGCCTCGAAAACCTGCCAGTCGGCCAGAAACTGCTGGCCGCCCTGCTGGTGCTGTTGACCACGGTTCTGCTGGTCGCCAACCTGACCTTTATCAGCGCCGCCTACTACATCTCCCAGGAGAGCATGGCGCCCCAGGCCTTGCAGACCATTGGCAGGTTGATCGCCAACCCGAGCCTGGTCAGTGAAGCTCTGCAATCACCGCAAAGCGCCGAACGCCTGCTCAAGGAACTCGACAGCTATTCACCGCTGCGCGCGGCCGCCCTGTATGACGGCAAGGGCGAGCGGATCGCACAAGTGCAGCGCGGCGACAAACTCAATCTGCCGGAACGTTACCGCCACATCGAAGCCTGGCAGCTCACCGAATTTCGCAGCAACCAATTGATCACCCTGCCCCGCCCCGGCACCGCGCCGGGCCACTTGTTGCTGGTGGCCAGCAGCGAACTGCCCATGGCGTTCTACACCGGCACATTGACCGCGAGCCTCGGCATCCTGATTTTCAGTGTGTTGCTGTGGCTGGTGATTGCCCGGCAGATCAAGCGCCTGATCACCCGCCCGATCCATCAGCTTGAGGAGTTGTCGCGTCAGGTCACCCGTGAAGAGAACTATGCGCTGCGCGCCTCTCGCGGCAACCATGACGAAATCGGCAGCCTCGCCGAGGCGTTCAACACCATGCTCTCGCGCATCGAGGCGCGCGAACAGCAACTCAAGCGTGCTCGCGACGACTCGCAGGCCGCTTACGATCAGGCCCAGGGGCTGGCCGAAGAAACCCGCCACACCAACCGTAAACTGGAACTCGAAGTCCAGGTGCGCAGCAAGATCGAGAAGAAGCTCACCGGTTTTCAGAACTACCTCAACAGCATCATCGACTCGATGCCTTCGGCGCTGATCGCCCTCGATGAGCAGCTCTACGTCACCCAATGGAATCAGGAGGCCAGCGCGCTCTCCGGCACACGTCTGGACGAAGCGCTGAACCAGCCGATCTTCCTCGCCTTTGAACCGCTGAAGCCGTTTCTGCCGCAACTCAAGCAAACCGTCGAAGAACACACGGTGGCGAAGATCGAGCGCGTGACCTGGTTCAAGGACGACGAGCCCAAGCATTACGCCCTGACGTTTTATCCGTTGATGGGCGGTGCCGGGCGTGGCGTGGTGATCCGTATCGACGACATCACCCAGCGTTTGTCGCTGGAAGAAATGATGGTGCAGTCGGAAAAGATGCTCTCGGTCGGCGGCCTCGCCGCCGGTATGGCCCACGAGATCAACAACCCACTCGGCGCGATCCTGCACAACGTGCAAAACATCCGTCGACGGTTGTCGGCGGAGCTGCCGAAGAACCTCGAAACCGCCGAGCAACTGGGCATCGAACTGGACACGGTCAACCGCTACCTGCAAGGCCGCGAAGTGCCCAAGCTGCTCGACGGCATTCAACAGGCTGGCGCCCGCGCGGCGAAGATCGTCACCCATATGCTCAGTTTCAGCCGCCGCAGCACCCGGCAAATGGCCCCGTGCGATCTGCCGGCGCTGATCGATCAAGCAGTGGAAATTGCCGGCAACGACTTTGATCTGGCCATCGGTTTCGACTTCAAGGGCCAGGCAATCGTCCGTCAGTTCGACCCGGCGCTCGGCCCGGTGCCGGGCACCGCCAACGAACTTGAACAAGTGCTGCTCAACCTGCTGAAGAACGCCGCGCAGGCGATTCACCAGCGCGAGGACGACAGCGAGCCCGGGCGGATCATTCTGCGCACCAGACTCAATCCGCCGTGGGCCGAGATTCAGGTCGAGGACAATGGCATCGGCATGAGCGAGAGTGTGCGCAAACGCACCTTCGAGCCGTTCTTCACCACCAAGGAAATAGGCCAGGGCACAGGCCTTGGTTTGTCGGTGTCGTACTTCATCATCACCAACAATCACAAAGGCCAGATGGAAGTGCAGTCGGCGCCCGGCCAAGGCACCTGCTTCACCCTGCGCCTGCCGCTGGCGCAACCGGCGGCCATTGCGGCCGAAACCAATCAACTACCGAGGTAACCCATGGGCTTTCGCTTGTCGAAGATTTACACCCGCACCGGCGACAAAGGCGAAACCGGCCTGGGCGACGGCCGCCGCGTGCCGAAGGATCACCCACGCATTGAAGCGATTGGTGAAGTCGATACGCTGAACAGTCAGGTCGGCGTGTTGCTCGCAGGCCTGATCGCCGAGCGCGAGACTTATCCGGGATTGAATGAACTGATCGACGTGTTGGCGCCGTGTCAGCATCGTCTGTTCGATTTGGGCGGCGAACTGGCGATGCCGGAATATCAGGCGTTGAACGCGGCGGAGATCGAACGGCTCGAAGCGGCGATCGATGTGTGGAATGAGGAGCTGGGGCCGCTGGAGAATTTCATTCTGCCGGGTGGCTCGGTGCTGATTGCCCAGGCACACGTGTGCCGTAGTCTGGCACGCAGTGCCGAGCGGCGCTGCCAGCATTTGAATGCGCTGGAGCCGTTGGCCGGGGTTGGCCTGGCGTATATCAATCGGTTGTCGGATTTACTGTTTGTGGCGGCGCGGTTGATTGCGCGGCGGCAGGGGATTGCCGAAATCTTGTGGCAGCCTGCGGCTAAACCTTCAGATCTGTAGCGCCTGATCGGCCGCCATCGCTGGCAAGCCAGCTCCCACAGGGTTTTGGGTCGTTCACTAACACTGTGTTCACCAAAATACCTGTGGGAGCTGGCTTGCCAGCGATGAGGCCAGTGGCCTTTTACAAAGGTTCAGGCCAGAACGCGCGAATTCCCGCCACGCCTTGAGCCCCAGAACTCCAGGCCTTCTCCCGCTCCGCCGGGCCAACCCCGCCCAGCAGAAACACCGGTTTGCTAAACCCTTCGATCAATGTCGACGCCTGCTCCCAGCCCAGCGGTTGCGCATCCGGGTGCGTCAGCGTCGGTTGCACCGGCGACAGCGTCACAAAATCCACGCCCATCTGCTCAGCCAACGCCAACTCTTCAGCGTTGTGGCACGACGCCGCCAACCAGCGCTCCGCCGGCAACGGACGGCCTGCGGCTGCGTATTTACGCAACTGAGCAGAGGTGATGTGCCAACCGGCGGAAGGAAAATCGCCGAGCCATTCGAACGGCCCCTTGATCATCAGTTGCGCCTTGCCGGCACACAACCCGGCAGCATCCACCGCGAGGTCACGGTACTTGGGGTCGTAACCATTCGGGGCGCGCAACTGGATCAGTTTGATCCCGCCAGCAATTGCTTTCTGGATACCGCGCAGCAACGCCGGAGTTTCCAGATCTTCCGGAGTGATCAGGTATTCGGCGGGCAAACGCGCTGCAGCAACAATCGGCTGGTTGGCGGCCGGGAACTCGTAGCCCGCCAGCTCTTTCGCGGTCACCCAGGCCAATGGCTGGCCTTCGGCACCATGAGGCTCGCCGCTGAAGCTCGAAACTTCCCAGACATCCAGCAATACCTGCTTGTCGGGGTAGTCGTGACGTACTTTGATCAATGGTCGGGCGGCGCCTACAACAATGCCCAATTCTTCGTTCAATTCACGGGCCAGCGCCGTTTCGACCGACTCGTCGGCCTCGACTTTGCCACCAGGGAACTCCCACAAGCCACCCTGATGCTGGGTGTCGGCGCGGCGGGCGATGAGGATTTTGCCACTCTCGTCACGAATGACGGCGGCGGCGACGTGTACGCGTTTCACGGGTTCAGTTCCTCCAGTCCAGCCTTTTGCCACGCCTTGAAAGCGGGCCATTGGTAGACGGTTTCAACATAGGCTTCGTCGGCGGCCGGCAGCTTCACCTGATAGGTGCGCAGGCGCACGGCAATCGGCGCGAAAAAAGCATCGGCCAGGCTCACGCGGCCAAACAGATACGGCCCACTCTCGGTGGCGGCGGCGCGGCACTCGGCCCACAGCGCGAGCATGCGTTCGATATCGACCTTGACCTCCGGCGGCACCGGGTTCAGCGGCGCGTCGTGGCTGAGGTTGAACGGCATGTGATTGCGCATGGCAAAGAAGCCGCTGTGCATTTGCGCGCAGGCCGATCGGGCCTGAGCACGGGCGAAGATGTCGGTTGGCCAGAGCTGCTCGGACGGGAATTGCTCGGCGAGGTATTCGGCGATGGCCAGCGAATCGGCAATGGTTCCGCGTGCGGTTTGCAGCAGCGGCACCTTCGCGGTCGGCGAATGCTTGAGCAGCAGTTCGCGAGTGTCGGGCTTGCCGAGTTTGATCAATTCTTCGCTATAGGGCGCGCCGGTCAGTTCAAGCGCCAATGCCGCGCGCAGGGACCAGGAAGAAAGCAGTTTGTCGCCGATGATCAGGTGCAAGGACATGGTGTGGCGCCTTTTCGTCAGTGGAGAAACCTGGAGATTTGCATTCTTGAGCTGCCGTCTTCGCGAGCAGGCTCGCTCCCACATTGGATCGTGTTGTCAAAAATCCCCTGTGGGAGCGAGCCTGCTCGCGAAAGAAGCGACCCGATCCTGGATCAGGTGCGGTATTCGGCGTTGATCTTCACGTACTCATGCGACAGGTCGGTGGTCCAGATGGTTTCGCTGCAATCGCCGCGGCCCAACTCGATACGGATGGTGATCTCTTCCTGCTGCATCACCGCCGAGCCTTGCGCTTCAGTGTAGGTCGCTGCGCGAGCGCCACGGCTGGCGATGCACACATCGCCGAGGAACACGTCGATCTTGCTCACGTCCAGATCCGGCACGCCGGCACGACCGACGGCGGCGAGGATACGGCCCCAGTTCGGATCTGAAGCGAACAGCGCGGTCTTGATCAGCGGCGAGTGCGCCACGGTGTAGCCGACGTTCAGGCATTCCTGATGATTGCCGCCACCATTGACTTCAACGGTCACGAACTTGGTTGCGCCTTCGCCGTCACGCACGATGGCCTGGGCCACGTCCATGCACACTTCGAACACCGCTTGCTTCAGCTTGGCGAACAGCTCGCCTTCGGCACGGGTGATTTCCGGCAATGCAGCCTTGCCCGTGGCGATCAGCATGCAGCAGTCGTTGGTCGAGGTGTCGCCGTCGATAGTGATGCGGTTGAACGACTTGTTGGCGCCGTCGAGCATCAGGTTATGCAGCACATCGCGGGAGACTTTGGCGTCAGTGGCGATGTAACCGAGCATGGTCGCCATATTCGGGCGGATCATGCCCGCGCCTTTGCTGATGCCGGTGACAGTGATGGTCACACCGTCATGCTCGAACTGGCGGCTGGCGCCCTTCGGCAAGGTGTCGGTGGTCATGATCCCGGTGGCGGCCGCTTCCCAGTTGTTTTCCGACAGATCGTCCAGCGCCGCTTGCAGCGCGCCTTCGATCTTCTCGACCGGCAGCGGCTCACCAATCACACCGGTGGAGTACGGCAGAATCTGGCTGGCATCAACGCCAGTCAACTCGGCCAGTTTCGCGGTGGTGCGCTCGGCAGCAGCCAGGCCAGGCTCGCCGGTGCCGGCGTTGGCATTGCCGGTGTTGGTCAGCAAATAACGCACGGCGTTCTGTACGCGCTTTTTCGCCAGAATTACCGGTGCCGCACAAAAGGCGTTCAACGTGAACACGCCAGCCACCGTCGAGCCTTCGGCGCAGCGCATCACAACGACATCTTTGCGCCCGGGGCGCTTGATGCCGGCCGAGGCGATACCGAGTTCAAAACCGGCAACCGGGTGCAACGTTGGCAAAGGACCAAGACCAACAGCCATGAATGCGCTCCTTACTCAATGATGTCAGCACCGCCACTCACAGGGACGGTGATTTAAATGGCAAAACGCCGCGACGGCTTATGCCGGTCGCGGCGCGGGTATTTCAGCGATTGAAACGGGTTTTACTGGATCTGCCCGTGGCAATGCTTGAATTTCTTGCCCGAACCGCAGTAGCACAGTTCGTTGCGGCCCAGCTTCTGCTCGTTGCGCACCGGCGCGGTGGCGAGGGCGACATCAACCTCTTCACCCAATGCTTCCGGCTGGTCGAGACCAGGTGCTTCGGCGTGTTCGAACTGCATGCGGGCGGCCAGATCTTCGGCTTCCTGACGCAGACGTTGTTCTTCGACTTCCGGATCTTCGCGGCGAACCTGAACGTGCGACAGCACACGGATCGAGTCGCGCTTGATCGAATCGAGCAGCTCGGAGAACAGCGTGAACGACTCGCGCTTGTATTCCTGCTTCGGGTTCTTCTGGGCATAGCCACGCAGGTGGATACCGTGACGCAGGTGATCCATGGTCGACAGGTGGTCTTTCCACAGGTCGTCCAGCACGCGCAGAACGATTTGCTTCTCGAAGGAGCGCAGTGCGTCAGCACCGGCCTGATCTTCCTTCTCGTTGTACGCGGCAATCAGCTCGGCCATCAGCTTCTCGCGCAGGGTTTCTTCGTACAGGTGATCGTCTTCGTCGAGCCATTGCTGGATCGGCAGCTTCACACCGAAGTCGCTGGCAATCGAAGCTTCCAGACCGGCGACGTCCCACTGCTCCGGCAGCGATTGCGGCGGAATATGCGCGCTGACGGTGGCGTTGAGTACGTCCTGACGGAAGTCAGCGATGGTCTCACCGATGTTGTCGGCGGCCAGCAACGTGTTACGCATGTGATAAATCACTTTACGCTGTTCGTTGTTGACGTCGTCGAACTCGAGCAGTTGCTTACGAATGTCGAAGTTACGACCTTCAACCTTGCGTTGCGCCTTCTCGATCGCGTTGGTCACCATGCGGTGCTCGATCGCTTCGCCGGGCTGCATGCCCAGGGCTTTCATGAAGTTCTTCACCCGGTCAGAGGCGAAGATGCGCATCAGGCTGTCTTCCAGCGACAGGTAGAAGCGGCTCGAACCGGCATCGCCCTGACGGCCGGCACGGCCACGCAGCTGGTTGTCGATACGGCGGGATTCGTGACGCTCGGAGGCAATTACCTGCAAACCGCCCGACTCCAGCACTTGCTGGTGGCGTTTCTGCCAGTCGGCCTTGATCTGCGCGATCTGCTCAGGGGTCGGGTCTTCCAGCGACGCGACTTCAACTTCCCAGTTACCGCCCAACAGGATGTCGGTACCACGACCGGCCATGTTGGTGGCGATGGTCAGTGCGCCCGGACGACCGGCCTGCGCGATGATCTCGGCTTCTTTTTCGTGGAACTTGGCGTTCAGAACCTTGTGTTCGATGCCTTCCTTCACCAGCAGCGCGGACATGTGCTCGGAAGTTTCGATGGTCGCAGTACCTACCAGTACCGGACGACCAGCCGCCATGCTTTCCTTGATGTCGGCGACGATGGCCGTGTACTTCTCTTCGGCCGTCAGGAACACCAGGTCGTTGAAGTCTTTACGCGCCAAAGGCTTGTTCGGCGGAATGACCATGACTTCCAGTCCGTAGATCTGGTGGAATTCGAACGCTTCGGTGTCAGCGGTACCGGTCATGCCGGACAGCTTGGTGTACAGACGGAAGTAGTTCTGGAACGTGGTCGAGGCCAGGGTCTGGCTCTCGGCCTGAATGTTCAGACCTTCCTTGGCTTCGATGGCCTGGTGCAGGCCTTCGGACAGACGACGGCCCGGCATGGTACGACCGGTGTGTTCGTCGACCAGTACGACCTGACCGTCCTGCACGATGTATTCAATGTTGCGGTTGAACAGTTTGTGCGCACGCAGACCGGCATACACGTGGGTCAACAGGCCCAGGTTATGCGCCGAGTACAGGCTCTCGCCTTCAGCCAGCAGGCCAACGCGGGTGAGCATGTCTTCGATGAACTGGTGACCGGCTTCGTTGAGTTCGACCTGGCGGGTCTTCTCGTCAACGGTGTAGTGGCCAGCCTTGGTGACTTCGCCTTCGACTTCTTCGACGTGCAGTTCCAGCTGCGGGATCAGTTTATTGATCTCCATGTACAGCTTGGAGCTGTCCTCGGCCTGACCGGAAATGATCAGCGGGGTACGCGCTTCGTCGATGAGGATGGAGTCGACTTCGTCGATCACGGCAAAGTTGAGTTCGCGCTGGAATTTTTCTTCCATGCTGAACGCCATGTTGTCGCGCAGGTAGTCGAAACCGAATTCGTTGTTGGTGCCGTAGGTGATGTCGGCGGCGTAAGCGATGCGCTTCTCTTCCGGCGGCTGGAACGGCGTCACGACGCCGACGGTCAGGCCGAGGAATTCATACAGCGGACGCATCCAGTTGGCGTCACGACGGGCCAGGTAGTCGTTCACGGTCACAACGTGCACGCCCTTGCCGGACAATGCGTTGAGGTAAACGCCCAGGGTCGCCACGAGGGTTTTACCCTCACCGGTACGCATTTCGGCGATTTTGCCTTCGTGCAGGGTCATGCCACCGACGAGTTGTACGTCGAAGTGGCGCATACCCATGATGCGCTTACCGGCTTCACGGGCGACCGCAAAGGCTTCTGGCAACAGCTTGTCGAGGGTTTCCCCTTTGGCGATGCGGGCCTTGAACTCATCGGTCTTGGCGCGCAATTGATCGTCCGAAAGGGCCACCATTTGCTCTTCGAAGGCATTGACGAGCTGCACCGTCTTGAGCATGCGTTTGACTTCACGCTCGTTCTTGCTTCCAAAAAGTTTCTTTAACAAAGGCGCAAACATATCGGCAGGATCTTCCACACTAAAGGGATGGAGGGCGGCCCCGTGAGTCGCCCGAGCAGCCCTCATGGCCGCATGCGAACGAGCATTCTACCCGGAAACGGTGGTGAGGAAAGTGGCGATATTCCACGATGCTGGCACTGCGCTTTGACGGGGCTCACTTAAAATAGGGGCGTTTTGCATAACTTCAAGTCGTACGGCAAAGAAGTTAGTTGTTGATTTAATGGGTAAAGCAGGTGCAAAAGCAATGGGCGAGTGATTTCGCTGCATCTGCTACCATGGCGCTTCTGTTACTTCAGGTGTTCGATCATGGCATTTCGCCCTCTTACGGCCAGAGCACCCGCCGTTCTATTACGCGAAGCCAAGCCGCTCAAAGCCATCCTCGGCCATGCGCAACGTCTGGGTCATCTGCAACGCCTGCTCGAAAGCCAACTGCAACCCGCCGCCCGCGAGCATTGCCACGTCGCGTCGTGGCGTGAGGGCAGTCTGTTACTGATTGTCACCGATGGCCACTGGGCCACGCGTCTGCGTTATCAGCAGAAACGTTTGCAACGGCAATTGCAGATGTTCGATGAGTTCGCCAGTTTGACGCGGATTCTGTTCAAGGTGCAGCCACCGACGGTTCAGCGCGGCGCGATTGGGCACACGATGGATCTGTCAACGGATGCGGCAGCGACGATTCAGGCGACGGCGGACGGGATCAGCGATCCGGGTTTGCGGGCGGCGCTGGAACGTCTTGCGGCGCACGCCAAAGACAAAACCTGAAAGCATTACCCTGTAAGAAGTGAGCCTGCTCGCGATAGCGGTGGGTCAGTCAACATCGTCGTCACTGACCTGACGCAATCGCGAGCAGGCTCACTCCTACATTTTGATCAGCGGCGTTTGCTACCTCCGAGTAACGAGCCCATCAGGCCGCGTACCAGCTGTTTGCCGAGGTTGTTGGCAGCCTGGCGCATGGCGGATTTCAGCGCCTGACCGGCGGCTGTGCCGAGGAACTCTCCGGCCCTGTCGGCAAGGCTTGGCTCTTCAGCCGGCGGTTTGCTGGCCGTTGTCTCGGCCTCCGGCGCCAGGCCTTTACGGCCCATCAGAATTTCATACGCTGACTCACGATCGATCGGCTTGTCATAGCGCCCTTTGAACGGCGAACCGGCGATCAACACGGTGCGCTCGGTTTCCGTCAACGGCCCGATCCGCGATTGCGGCGGCGCCACCAGCACGCGCTGAACCATTTCCGGCGTGCCCTTCTCTGCCAGCGTGCCGACCAGCGCTTCGCCAATGCCCAACTCAGTCAGTACCGATAACGTATCGATCGCCGGATTCGGCCGGAAGCCGTCTGCCACCGCACGCAGGGATTTCTGCTCCTTGGCGGTGAATGCGCGCAAGCCATGCTGGATACGCAACCCCAGTTGCGCCAGCACGTTGTCCGGCAAGTCCGCCGGCGACTGCGTGACGAAATACACCCCAACGCCTTTCGAACGGATCAACCGCACCACTTGCTCCAGGCGCTCCTGCAAGGCCTTCGGGGTGTCGCCGAACAACAAATGCGCCTCATCGAAAAACAGCGCGAGCAACGGTTTGTCGGCATCGCCGCGCTCAGGCAGTTGCTCAAACAACTCGGCAAGTAACCACAACAGGAACGTCGCGTAGACTTTTGGTGCCTCGTGAACCAGACGGCTGGCATCGAGCAAATGAATGCGTCCACGGCCATCGGCGGCCGGTTGCAGAATGTCTTCGAGTTGCAGCGCCGGTTCGCCGAACAGCGCTTCGGCGCCCTGCTGCTCCAGCGTTGCCAGACGGCGCAAGAGCGCCTGGCTGGAACCGGTGGTCATCAGCGCGGCGTCTTCACCGAGCATTTGCGGGTTGTCTTTGAGGTGATTGAGCAGCGCCTTCAGGTCTTTCAAGTCCAGCAGCAACAGGCCTTCCCGATCCGCGACTTTGAAAGCGGCATACAGCGCCGCCTGCTGACTGTCGGTCAGCTCCAGCAGACTGCCGATCAGCAGCGGGCCCATTTCACTCAACGTAGTGCGCAGTGGATGACCGGACTGACCGTGAATGTCCCACAAGGTCACCGGATAAGCCTGCGCCTTGTAGTCGAGCCACGGCATCCCGGCGATGCGCTCCGCGACCTTGCCCTGCGGGTTACCGGCGGCACCGAGGCCGCACAGATCACCCTTGATGTCAGCGGCGAATACCGCCACGCCGGCGTCGCTGAACGCTTCAGCCAAGCGCTGCAATGTCACGGTTTTACCGGTACCGGTCGCACCGGCGATCAGCCCGTGGCGGTTCGCCAGGCGCATGCCCTGACCGATCTGTTGTCCCGCGAGATCGGCGCCGATTACGAGTTGCGATGAGTCAGGCATTTTGTCACCTATGGTTAATCTTTGATTCGCTGTGGCCGATAGATAAAGCGTGAACCTGACTGAAAAGTCGGTCGGACATTTCCCTAAGGAGAGTCGGAAATATCAGTTTGCATTCACCTTTGCCCATATTGCGCGCCTTTATAAAAGCACGCCCAGGACATTAAGACCTTAGCGGAACCCCAAGCCATGAACAAAAATCTGCGCTTCAGCCATAAAATTTTGCTTGCCGCCGCCCTCATCGTCATCGCCGCTTTCGCCTCGTTTACCCTGTACAACGACTGGTTACAGCGCAACGCGATCCGCGATGACCTGCACAACTATCTCAACGAGATGGGCGAGGTCACTGCCGGTAATATCCAGACCTGGCTCAGCGGACGCATTCTGCTGGTCGAGAACGCCGCCCAGAACATCGCCATCAACCCCGAACCTGCCAACGTCGCCAGTCTGCTGGAACAGAAAACCCTGACCTCGACGTTCATGGCCACCTATCTGGGCGACGCCACCGGGCACTTCACCATCCGCCCGGACACGAAAATGCCCGACGGTTTCGATCCACGGGTTCGCCCTTGGTATAAAGGTGCCGAGAGCAGCAGCACCTCGACCCTGACCGAACCCTACATCGACGCCGCCACCGGCCAATTGATCATTTCCATCGCCACCGCCTCGAAAAAGGCCGGCCAGAGCGTCGGCGTGGTGGGCGGCGACCTGAGCCTGCAATCGCTGGTCGACACTCTTGCCGCGCGTGATTTCGATGGCATGGGTTATGTGTTCCTGGTCAGCGCCGACGGCAAAATCCTCGTGCACCCGGACAAGGCATTGGTGATGAAGTCACTCAAGGAAGCCTATCCACAGGACACCCCGCGCATCAGCAGCGACTTCAGTGAAGTCACCATCGATGGCAAGACCCGCATCGTCACCTTCGCGCCGATCAAAGGCCTGCCGTCGGTGAACTGGTACATCGGTTTGTCGGTGGACAAGGATCAGGCGTTTGCGATGCTCAGCCAGTTCCGCACCTCGGCAGTCATCGCGACAGTGATTGCCGTGGCGATCATCATCGCGCTGCTCGGCATGCTGATCCGTCTGCTGATCCAGCCGCTGCACGTGATGACCCGCGCCATGGAAGACATCGCCGACGGTGAAGGCGACCTGACCAAACGCCTGACCATCGTCAATAACGATGAGTTCGGCATCCTCGGCACCGCGTTCAACCGTTTTGTCGAACGTATTCACGGCTCGATCCGCGAAGTGTCGTCGGCGACCGGCCAGGTCAACGAGGTCGCGCTACGCGTGGTCGCTGCGTCGAACTCGTCGATGTACAACTCGGATCAGCAAGCTTCGCGCACCAGCAGCGTGGCCGCCGCGATCAATGAACTCGGCGCCGCCGCTCAGGAAATCGCCCGCAACGCCGCTCAGGCTTCGAGCCAGGCCAGTGACGCGCGTGGTCTCGCCGAAGACGGCCAACAAGTGGTGGATCGCAGCATCAAGGCGATGAATCAACTGTCGAGCATGCTCAGCGCGTCGAGCAGCAACATCGAGTCGCTGAACAGCAAAACCGTGAACATCGGCCAGATCCTCGAAGTGATCACCAGCATTTCCCAACAAACCAACTTGCTGGCACTCAACGCGGCGATTGAAGCAGCGCGCGCGGGTGAAGCCGGTCGTGGTTTTGCCGTGGTCGCGGACGAAGTGCGCAATCTGGCGCACCGCACGCAGGAGTCGGCGCAGCAAGTGCAGACGATGATCGAGGAGCTGCAAGTGGGCGCCCGTGAGTCGGTGAGCACCATGAGCGACAGCCAGCGTCACAGTCAGGACAGCGTGGAGATTGCCAACCTTGCCGGGGAGCGCCTGAACAGCGTGACGCAGCGGATCGGCGAGATCGATGGCATGAATCAGTCGGTAGCGACGGCGACCGAGGAACAGACGGCGGTCGTTGAGTCGATCAACGTCGATATCACCGAAATCAATACGCTGAACCAGGAAGGCGTGGAGAACTTGCATGCGACATTGCGTGCGTGTTCGGATCTGGAGCAGCAGGCTTCGCGGTTGAAGCAGTTGGTGGGTAGTTTCCGCATTTAAGATCAAAAGATCGCAGCCTGCGGCAGTTCCTACAGGGATACAGCCGCAGGTTGCGATCTATTTACTCCTGCCTCTGCGTCGTAATCCCGACCGAACATCTATTCCGGATAAAGGTCAACCAAGGGAGAACAACGCAGCGGAGGGTTGATAACCGTGCACATCGCCGACATCACCATGTTTTACGCCCCGGCCATCGACGGCGTTTACAGCGATCCCGCCCCCGTTCTGGCTGCTGACTGAAGGACGCGTATTAATGACTCAAGTGAACTGGCTCGCTCAACAGCGCGGTCAAGCGGGACGCGCCGCATGAGTCGCGGCATTCTGTTACTGATCGGCTTGCTCGCGGCCGTGCTGATCCCTGTTGTGCTGGGCGGCGGCGACACGTGGGCTCGTCTGCAAAGTTTTCCGCTGCAATGGCTGCTGATCATGTTCGGCATGATCCTGCTCTGCTGGGGCATCAATACGTTGCGTTTACGTTTGTTGCTCGGCGATCAGCGCGATCGGGTGACACCGATGAAAAGTCTCGGCGTGGTCATGGCCGCTGAATTTGCCTATTGCGCCACCCCCGGAGGCAGTGGTGGCCCACTGACGATCATGGCATTGCTGGCACGCAGCGGTGTACGCCCGGCGCGCGGCAGTGCGGTGTTTGCCATGGACCAGCTCAGCGATCTGCTGTTCTTTCTCTGTGCGCTGAGCGGGATTCTGATTTACGCGCTGTTTCAGCACCTCAGTGACCGCCTCGAATGGCTCCTGATGGTCAGCGCCGTGTCGTTGTTCGGCGGGCTGTTCAGTTGCGTGTTGCTGGCACGTTATCACCGCGCCCTGATCCGCCTGAGCGGGCGACTCTTGGCGAGGATGAACGTCAAGGCCGGCACCCGGCGCCGTTGGGCGCGCAAACTGCTGCACTTTCTCGCAGCGTTTACCGACACGTTGAAATTGCCCTGGCAAACCTTGGTCAAGGTGTTCGCCCTGACCTGCGTGCATTGGCTGCTGCGCTACAGCGTGCTGTATCTGGCGCTGCGCGGGTTGGGCGCGGACTTGCAGTGGGCGTGGAGTTTTCTGGTGCAGATGCTTTCGCTGGGCGCCGGGCAGTTCAGTTTGTTGCCGGGCGGTGCGGGGGCGGCGGAATTGACCTCGGCGGCCCTGTTGGCGCCGATGGTGGGAAAATCGACGGCAGCGGCGGCGATTCTGATCTGGCGGGTGGTGACGTATTACTTTTACCTGCTGGTCGGTGGCCCGGTTTTCCTATTGATGCTGGGGCGGCCGTTGCTGAGGAAACTGATGAAGGTGGGGCAAGCATAAAAGATCGTCCGAAGGCTCGGGCCGCGATCGGACGATCTTTTCAGGCATCCACTGTTTCGTCATCAGACTCCGGTTTGAGTTGTTCCCACAACTCGGCCGCACCGGGAAACTCGGTGCCATCCTCCGGGCTCATGTCCTCCGGGTCGTATCGACTCAAACACCCTTCGCCCAACGTAGCGGGAGCCTTGGAAGTGGCTTTGTCGAGTGGATCGCTCATCAGGCTTTTCCTCTGGGTAGAAACGGCGAAGGGCCTGGAGCGATTGAACGCCCAGACCCTTCGTTTTTCAAGCTCGCGCAGGTTCGATCAGAACACCACAGTCTTGTTGCCGTGCACCAGCACGCGATCCTCGAGGTGATAACGCAAGCCGCGGGCCAGCACCATCTTCTCGACATCACGGCCGAAACGCACCATGTCTTCAATGCTGTCGCTGTGGCTGACACGCACCACGTCCTGCTCGATGATCGGGCCGGCATCCAGCTCTTCGGTGACGTAGTGGCAAGTCGCACCGATCAGTTTCACGCCACGCAGGGAAGCCTGGTGGTACGGCTTGGCGCCGACGAACGACGGCAGGAAGCTGTGGTGAATGTTGATGACCTTGTGCGCGTATTCGCGGCACATGTCCGGCGGCAGGATTTGCATGTAGCGCGCCAGCACCACCACTTCAGCATCGTGCTGTTTGACCAGACGCGACACTTCGTTGAACGCCGGTTGCTTGTCCTGCGGATTGACCGGGACGTGGTAATAAGGAATGCCGTGCCACTCGACCATGCTGCGCAGGTCATCGTGGTTGGAAATCACGCAGGAAATTTCGCAGTCCAGCTCATCGCTGTGCCAGCGGTGCAGCAAATCCGCCAGGCAGTGTGATTCACGACTGGCCATCAACACCACGCGCTTCTTCTGCTCGGTGTCGGTAATGCGCCAGTCCATCGAGAACTCTTCAGCGATCGGGGCAAACTTCTCGCGTAATTCTTCAATACCGAAAGGCAACGAATCGGCACGAATCTCGTGACGCATGAAGAACCAGCCGACCTGATTATCCGAGTGGTGGCTCGCTTCGGTGATCCAGCCATTGTGGGCTGCCAGAAAATTACTGACTTTGGCAACGATGCCAACGCGGTCCGGGCAAGAAATCACCAGCCGAAAAGTGCGCATGAGGGGGAAACTCCAGAACTTCGCAAAGGCCGCCATTCTAGCGACTGCGCGGAAAAACTGCAGTATTGATGAGCGCCGGCCTGGCTCGCGCGTCAGAACACGGCTTTTTGACGGCGATAAACGTCAACGTGATGGCGCCGTAATGGCACCCACTCAACACATAATTGTGAATATGGGTGATGACTGCATCACACTATTTAACTGAACAATCAATTTACGGCTATTTCCCGCAACTAATTTAAATAAAAAGTCCGGTTAAATGTTTACTTGATGAAACAGCCTGACTATTATTGCGACACTGTCCCCTGCCATTCAACACCTCCACGTAAGGTAGTTCACATGTCCTTGATCAACGAATATCGCGCCACCGAAGAAGCTATCAAAGAGCTGCAAGCCCGTTTGAAGAACCTGTCGCAAGACGACAAACTGCAAACCGAGCTGGAATTCGAAGGCAAACTGCGCACCCTGATGGGCGAATACTCCAAGTCGCTGCGTGACATCATCGCGCTGCTGGATCCAGAATCGAAAACCAAAGCACCCCGTGGCGGCGCAGTAAAAACTACTGGCACCAAGCGTGCTCGCAAAGTTAAACAATACAAAAACCCGCACAACGGCGAAGTCATCGAAACCAAAGGTGGCAACCACAAAACTCTGAAAGAGTGGAAAGCCAAGTGGGGCGGTGACGTGGTTGAAGGCTGGGCTACCCTGCTGGGCTAAGCCGCAACGCCCGTCGCTGACCGATCAGTGACAAAAAAAGAAACGCCAGCAAATGCTGGCGTTTTTTTATGCGCGCCATTTGCGCTGAACATGTTCGATTTCAAACGTCCAAACGTTTGCGCAATGTCTGGACATAACTCTGCCATTCATTGAGCACCGCGCTCTGCATCGGCGTCGCACTTTGCAGCCATTGCTCCGCGGTTTCGATAAAAGATGACACGGTATTTGGCGCGCCCCACTCCGGCGCCGACAAACGCTGCCGGCAAAATATTCTCCAGCGCTCTTGCTCTTCAAAACTCAAGGTCTCGGGAAAGTTACGCGCTCGATATCGAAAGAGTAATTCAGGCAAACGTTCATCATCGAAAGGCCATTGCTCTTGTGCTAATTGTGCCGGGTCAGCCGATCTCACTTGCTCGCACAGGCGCCGATCTCGATCACCGATAAATCCGTCGTACAACTGTTGCTCCGGGTCTTCGCTCGGGGTGAAATCTTCGCTGGCATAAATCGCTGCGACTTTATCTTTCAAAACTTGTTGTGCGGCAGTTAGCCGCAGTGCGCGTTCCTCATACAGCGCCATGTCCAGGCCCAGTCGCTGTTGATCTTGCGCACGCAATACCGACAGCGGCGCAACAACCGGGCAACGGTTGATGTGAATCAGTTTGAGCGGCACCGGCAATTCGCCTTCCAGCAAATCATCGCGGCGCGTGTAGAGGCGCTGGCGCAGCGTCTGGGCGTCCAGATCGAGCAAGCCCTGCGGATCAAGGTGCAGGTCGCAGACAATCAGCGCATTGCGGTTTTTCGGGTGCCAGGCCAAAGGCATGACCACACCGACATAACTGCGCGCCGCCGAGAAACGCCCGGAGATGTGCACCATAGGCTGCAACAGGCGAATCTGATCCATCACCTTCTGTTTGCTGCGCAACTGAAACAGCCAGTCATAGAGCTTCGGCTGTTTTTCGCGAATCAGTTTTGCCAGCGCGATGGTCGCGCGCACATCCGACAAGGCTTCGTGGGCGTGCCCGTGATCAATATTGTTGGCGGCGGTCAGGCGTTCGAGCTTGAGCGTCACCCGGCCCTCGTCATCGGTCGGCCAGACCAGGCCGTCCGGGCGCAATGCATAAGCGGCGCGCACCACATCGATCAGATCCCAGCGACTGTTGCCGCCCTGCCATTCACGCGCGTAGGGATCGAAGAAATTGCGATAGAGGCTGTAACGCGTCATCTCGTCATCGAAACGCAAAGTGTTGTACCCGGCGCCACAGGTGCCGGGCGCGGCCAGCTGTGCGTGTACCCGGGTCATGAAATCGGCCTCGCTCAAACCTTTTTCGGCGAGCTGGCTGGGGGTGATGCCGGTAATTGCACACGCCGCCGGGTGCGGCAGGATGTCTTCGCTGGGTTGGCAGTAGAGGTTGACCGGCTCGTCGATTTCGTTGAGCTCATGGTCGGTGCGAATCCCGGCGACCTGCAGCGGGCGGTCGCAACGCGGATTGATGCCAGTGGTTTCGTAGTCGTACCAGAAGATGGAAGTCACGGGCGGTTCCTGAACTGAAGATCGGCAAAGTCTAGGCGTTCAACCCTTGTCGCGGCCAGCCTCGCGTCATTTCAGTACGTTGCTTCACACGCGGTGCAATACATAGTTATGTCGTTTCCCCCCGAGAGGCTGCTAGCATCGGACGCACTTGCACTCAGAACAGGCGAACATCAGGTAGCCCATGCTCGAGCCCACAGCACCGCCAAGGAAAGCACCGCTGGCCCCGCCGCTGGATACGCGGCATCAGGTCGAAACGCCGGAAGGCATCGACTTGCCGTTGCGCCCGGCCGGGTTGATGGTACGCGCCGTGGCCTTCACCATCGATCTGGGCCTGCGTGGTCTGATCATGGCTGTGCTGTTCATTGTGCTGGCGTTTCTCGGCAAGCTCGGCATGGGCCTTGGGTCGCTGCTGCTGTTCGCGATCAGTTGGTGGTACATGGTGCTGTTCGAAGTGCTGCGTCAGGGCCGCTCGCCGGGTAAACAGTGGATGGGCCTGCGCGTGGTGCACGATGACGGCACACCCGTGGGTTGGTCGGCATCGTTACTGCGCAACCTGCTGCGCTTCGTCGATCTGCTGCCGTTCGGTTACTTCCTCGGCACCCTCAGTTGCCTGCACCATCCGGCCTTCAAACGCCTCGGCGACATCGCTGCCGGCACCCTTGTCGTGTACAGCGAACGTCCGCTGACCCGCCCGCAACTGCCCGAAGTCGAACCTCGGCGCTCGCCCGTCATCCTCACGCTCAGCGAGCAACGCGCCGTGCTCGGTTTCGCCGAGCGTCAGGGCGAATTGTCACCGGCGCGGGTCAACGAACTGGCCGCCCTGCTCGCTCAGCCGCTGCATATCAGCGCGCCGAAAGCCGTGGCTGAACTCAACGCTATCGCTCGCGGTTTGTTGGGGCCGACATGAAGCAAAGCCTTTTCGAAAGTCGCCACAAGGCCGAATGGGAGCGTTTTGCGCTGGCCCTCGAACGCCTTGAGCGCGGCAAGGACACCTCGCAGGTCGCCGCTTTCCCCAAGGCCTATCGCCGACTTTGCCAGCATTTGGCGCTGGCACAGGAACGCGGCTACAGCAGTTTCCTGATCGACTCGTTGCAGCAGCAAGTGCTGCGCGGTCATCAGCAGCTGTACCGTCATCGCAGCCGCCTCGGCGCCAATCTGCTGAGTTTCATCCTCGCCGACTTCCCGCGACTGGTGCGTGCCGAATGGCCGTTTGTACTCGTCTCGGGCCTGCTGTTCTTCGGCAGCCTGATCGGCGTCGCTGTGTTGGTCTATGTGTTTCCCGAACTGGTCTACAACCTGATCCCCGCCGATCAAGTGCGCGAGATGCAAGGCATGTACGACCCCGTCGCCGGCCACCTGGGGCGCCCCGCCGACCGCGCCGCGAGCGAAGACTGGGTGATGTTCGGTTACTACGTGATGCACAACATCGGCATCGCCTTTCAGACCTTCGCCAGTGGCTTGCTGATGGGCGTGGGCAGCGCGTTCTTTCTGTTTTACAACGGGCTGGTCATCGGCGCCGTCGCCGGGCACCTGACCGAAATCGGTTTCGGCCAGACTTTCTGGCCATTCGTCATCGGCCATGGCGCCTTCGAACTGACGGCCATCGCCCTTGCTGGCGCGGCCGGTCTGAAACTGGGTTGGGCGTTGATCGCCCCTGGGCGCCTGACCCGCGCCGAGGCGTTGAAACACGCTGCGCGCAAGAGCGTACTGCTGATCTGCGGGGTCATGCTGTTTCTGCTGATCGCGGCGTTCATTGAAGCCTATTGGTCGTCGAAAAACAGTCTGGCACCGCAGACCCAATATCTGGTCGGCGCCGGACTCTGGGGTTTGGTGGCGGCTTATCTGCTGTTCGCCGGAAGGACGCGCCATGCGCCTGAGTGACGCCACTGTCGTGCTGCGGCCGCGCACCACCTGGGAAGCCATGGACCTGGGCGTGCTCATGAGCCAGCAGCATCGACGCCTGCTGATGACCAGTTGGGCGATCGTCACCCTGCCGCTGTTCGCTCTGCTGAGCATTGTGTTCTGGGACTCACCGTCGCTGGCGGTGTTTATTTTCTGGTGGCTAAAACCGGCGTACGAACGCCTGCCGCTGTACATCCTGTCGAAAGCCCTGTTCGGCGAAACACCGACGCTCAAACAAGCGTTGCGCGAGTGGCCACGCTTGCTCAAACCGCAACTGCTGGCCAGCCTGACCTGGCGCCGCCTGAGTTTGAGCCGCAGCTTCCTGATGCCGGTGGTGCAACTCGAAGGCCTCGATGGCAGTGCCCGCCAACAACGCCTGAACGTCCTGCTGCAGCGCAATGCCGGCGCCGCGCAATGGCTGACCCTCATCGGCGTGCACCTGGAAACGGCGCTGTGGATCGGCCTGATGGTGCTGTTCTACCTGTTGCTGCCGCAGCAGGTAGAAACCGATTGGGATTGGCAGTCGCTGATTCTCGCGGCGGATCAGGACTGGCGCTGGCTCGAACACCTGACCAATGCCTTTTACGCGTTGGTGCTGGTGGTCTGGGAACCGATTTACGTCGCCTGCGGCTTCAGCCTTTATCTGAATCGACGCACGCAACTGGAAGCCTGGGATATTGAACTGGTCTTCCGCCGCTTGCGCCAACGCCTGAACAACGGCGTACTCGGTCTGCTGCTGGCGGTCTGTCTGGTACTGCCGAACGCGCCCTCGGTCTGGGCCGCCGAAGCCGATACAGGCCCCAATGCACCGCGCTTGTTGAATCAGCCGCTGACCAGCCAGGCCTCACGCGACAACATCAAAGCCCTGCTCGAACAGCCGCCGTTCAAGAATAGGGAATCCGTCACCCGTTATCGCTTCGGTGACGACCCGGCAGCGCAGGCCAAAGAGACAAAACCCGGCGAAGCACCGCCATGGCTGAAAACCCTGCTGGGCTGGCTCGACGGCCAGCACCTCGACGGTCTGGCCAAGCTCATTGAGGTGCTGCTGTGGGGCATCGTGATTGCCGCGTTCGGCTGGTTGCTCTGGCGCTACCGCGAATTTCTGCAAGCGTTTGTCAGCCGACGGCCGCGCCTGCCGGCCAAGCCACAACGCACGCTGCCGCAACAAGCCTTCGGCCTGGACTTGAACCGCGACACGTTGCCCGACGACATTGCCGCCAGCGCCGAGCAACTCTGGCCCACCCAGCCACGTGCGGCGTTGAGCCTGCTCTATCGAGGCTTGCTCAGCCATTTGCTCCACGATTTTGATCTGACGCTGAAACCCGCCGACACTGAAAGTCAGGTACTCGCGCGCATCGAGCACTTGCAGCGCCCCGAACTGCTCACCTTCAGTCGCCACCTGACCACGCATTGGCAAAACATGGCCTACGGGCATCGGGTCCCGGCGGCGCACCTGCAACAGGAATTATGCGAGGGCTGGCGCGCCTTGTTCGGCCACGGAGCCACCCGTTGAGTCGCCGTACCCTGTGGTGCGTCGGCGCATTGATCGTCGCTCTGCTGGCGGCGTTGAGCATTTTCCTTTTCCTCAAGGCCAAGCCCTATCAGGAAGAAATCGATCACGGCCCCTCGCCTGATGCACAAGCCAATCCGTATCTGGCGGCGGAACTGTTTTTGCGTGAACGCGGCCTCAACGTCAGCCATGCCGAAAGCCTCGCGGTGCTGCCGGATATCGATCCGCGCCGACACACTTTGCTGCTGTTCAACGACCGCTCACGGATGACCCCGCGTCAGGTCGATCAAGTGTTGAACTGGACACGCGCCGGCGGGCGCCTGGTGTTCGTCGCCGAATCGCTGTGGGATGAGCAGACCAAACAAAGTAACGACCTGCTGCTCGATCGGGTGCAACTGCATCAATCCTTGAGCAAGGATCTCAAAGAGCCGCCCGCCGACCTCGAACAGGACCGCTTTCCCAAGCTGACCAAGCTCTATCTGGAAGACGAGGACGCACCGGCCTACGCCGGCTTCGACACCGATTTCCACCTCGACGACCCAAAGAATCTCGCTCAGGCCTGGGCCAACAGCGCCAAGGCCACGCACATGATGCAACTGCCCTACAGCCTCGGCTCGGTCACGGTGGTCACCGACGCCGATCTGTGGAAAAACAAAGCCATCGATCAATACGACAACGCCTGGTTGCTCTGGTACCTGAGCGCCGACACCAACGTCACGTTGATCTACAGCACTGAGCACGACGGGTTGCTGACCTTGCTCTGGCGCTATTTCCCGCAGGCCATCGTCGCCCTGCTCGCCTTGATCGGCCTGTGGCTGTGGCATGTCGGCGTGCGCCATGGCCCGCTTCAGGCACCAGCCCCGAGCGGGCGTCGGCAGTTGCAGGAACACTTGCGCGCCAGCGCCGATTTCCTCCTGCGCCACAACGGTCAGCAAGCACTGTTGCAAGCCTTGCAACAAGACGTGTTGCGCCGTGCGCGCCGTCGCCATCCCGGTTTTGATCGATTGAACGTTGCCGAACAATGGTTGGCGCTGTCGCGCCTGACCCGTCAGCCGACCCGCGCCATCAGCCAGGCCCTGAGCCCTGTGCCGAACCAACGCTTGTCCAGCGCCGAGTTCTGCCGTCAGGTCGCCCACCTGCAAATCTTGAGGAATACGCTATGAGTGAACAGACCGAGCCCGGCAGCGCCAGCCACGCCGCCCAGCAACGCCAGCGCGCCAGTCAACTGGCGCAAGCGGTTCGCAGCGAATTGCACAAAGCCGTGATCGGCCAGAGCGAGGTGATCGACGACGTGCTCACCGCGTTGATCGCTGGCGGTCACGTGCTGCTTGAAGGCGTGCCGGGGCTGGGTAAAACCTTGCTGGTGCGAGCATTGGCGCGTTGCTTTGGCGGCGAGTTCGCGCGGATTCAGTTCACCCCGGATCTGATGCCCAGCGACGTCACCGGCCACGCCGTGTACGACCTGCAGACCGAACAGTTCAAGCTGCGCAAAGGCCCACTGTTCACCAATCTGTTGCTGGCCGACGAAATCAACCGCGCCCCGGCAAAAACTCAGGCGGCGCTGCTCGAAGCCATGCAGGAGCGCCAAGTGACACTCGAAGGTCGTGCCTTGCCGATCGCTCAGCCGTTCATGGTGCTGGCGACGCAGAACCCGATCGAACAGGAAGGCACCTATCCACTGCCGGAAGCTGAACTCGACCGCTTCATGCTCAAGGTGCGCATGGATTACCCCGACGCCGAACAAGAACTGAACATGGTGCGTCAGGTCAGCCGCTCGACCCGCGCCGACATGCTCGATGTGCAGCCGCTGCGCACCGTGTTGCAAGCCAAAGATGTGCAAGCATTGCAGCGCATCGCCAGTGATCTGCCGCTGGATGATCAGGTGCTCGATTACGCCGTACGCCTGGCGCGCAGCACCCGCACGTGGCCGGGCCTGACGCTGGGCGCCGGGCCGCGCGCCTCTATTGCACTGGTGCGCTGCGCCCGCGCCCGAGCGTTGTTGCGCGGCGGCGAGTTCGTAATTCCCGACGACATCAAGGGCTGCGCGCTGGCCGTGCTGCGCCATCGCGTGCGCGTCGCGCCGGAGCTGGACATCGAAGGGCTGCAGGTCGATCAGGTGTTGCAGCAATTGCTCGACCAAGTCCCGGCACCGCGCCTGTGAATCCCGTTTTGAGCAGAAAAGATCGCAGCCTTCGGCAGCTCCTACTGGGGATCGCGTTGTCATGAAACCTTCGCGGCTGCTGCTGATCTGGCTGATCGTTCTCTTGGCCATCGGCATTGCCCTCGGCACCTTGCAGGCACTCGATATCGACATTCCGCCGAGTCTGCTGTCGATCAACTGGGGGTTGCTGCTCGCCCTGCTGGCCCTGGCGACAATCGACGCGCTGCGCCTCAAGCGCCTGCCCGCCATACGAGTCAAACGGCAAATGCCCGGCAGCCTCGCGCTCGGTCGCTGGGGCGAAGTGCGCCTGGAGATCGAACACGACTTCAGCGAACCACTGGAAATACAGCTTTTTGATCACGTTCCGGATGGCCTGAGCTTTGAAAATCTGCCGCTAGGCATCGAGCTGCAAGCTGGCCGGATCAGCCACGTGGGCTACCGCTTGCGCCCCCTCAAACGCGGGCACTTCAGCTTTGAACACTGCGAAATCAACCTGCCGAGTCTGCTCGGTTTATGGTCAGGCAAACGCCTGCTCGACGTCACCGACCACACTCGCGTCTACCCGGATTTCGCCCGGTTCTACGGCGGTGAATTGTTGGCGGTGGACAACTGGCTCAGCCAGCTCGGCGTACGGCAAAAACAGCGCCGTGGTCAGGGTCTGGAATTTCATCAACTGCGCGAATTCCGTGAAGGCGACAGCCTGCGCCAGATCGACTGGAAAGCCACCGCGCGGCAACGCACACCGATCGCCCGTGAGTATCAGGACGAACGTGATCAACAAATCATCTTCATGCTCGATTGCGGCCGGAATATGCGCAGTCAGGACGATGAACTGTCGCACTTTGACCATGCACTGAATGCCTGTCTGCTGCTCAGTTATGTGGCGTTGCGTCAGGGTGACGCGGTGGGGTTGATGACCTTCGCCAGCGATCAGCCGCGGTTTATCGCCCCGGTCAAAGGCAGCGCCCAGCTCAATGTGTTGCTCAATAGCGTTTACGACCTCGACAGCAGTCAACACCCGGCGGACTATCAGGCTGCGATCCGTCCACTGATCGCCCGGCAGAAGCGCCGGGCACTGGTAGTGCTGGTGACCAATGTGCGCGAGGAGGACGATGAAGAACTGCTGAACGCGGTCAAGCGCCTGAGAAAGCAACATCGGGTGCTAGTAGCAAGTCTGCGCGAAACAACACTCGACGCGTTGCGCCATGTGCCGGTGCAGACTTTGCCGGAAGCACTGGCCTATTGCGGGACAGTCAACTACCTCAATGAACGCACGGTACTGCATGAGCGAATAGTCGCCCACGGTGTTCCGGTGATGGATGTTCGTCCCGCAGAACTGGGGGCTGAACTGGTGACTCGGTATCTGGCGCTGAAGAAGGGTGGAGGTTTGTGATTGAAAAAACGCGCCTCGTTCAACTGAAAGAGGCGCGATCGTTAAACCAGAGCCGAATGGTGCCTAGACAACACTTCCGTCGTATCGATTCAAGATTTTAAACGTGTACTCGATGTCATTGTACGAGAGGACCGTTAATTCTCCATCTTCTCGCGTGCGTTGATACGAGGGGCCGGAATTTCCACTCGTAATAGTGACTTCAACAGAGGGTGACGGCAGGTCCAGATACCTGGATATCGCGCGAATCCCGAAGTAAGTCCATATATCCCCCGAACCCGCCTCGACTGTCTTCGTCCAGCGCTCAGCCCTTACCAGGTTATGTCCCAACGACATGGCTAACGGCAATGTGACCCATTGGTGATCCCCAGCCCTCAGCCTCAATGAAAACTCTGCGTTTTTGTGACTCTTAAAGTCAAACTTCCAGCTGAGCGAACTCTCGTCAAATATTTGCTCCCGTATTAGCGCGGGTGACACCTCCACGCCAAGACTCTCGGCGGTCTCTCCCTCCCACTCCAGCCTCACAGGACTGCCCATGAGCGGGCTATCGGGTTTCACCCCAACGAGTAAGGTATGAGTCGCACCATGGCAGGGATAGGCACTCCCTCCGAAGTTCGCGGAAAAAGAGTCGAACTTGACCTCCAGTTCCTGCGCTATATTCAGTGCTTTTCCCGATAACGTCGGTGAAGCCGGAACTGCGACCAATGGCAGAGAAAATTGCAATTCAAAAGCACCGCTTTGCGCCTGCTCGCTGGTGATCGTCCAACTCAAGGAAGTTGTGCCTTTGAGCATTTCACACAGTCTTCCTAATGGGGGATCAAAAACCAACCCCTGTCCTCCTGCATCCACTTTGTATTCGAGAGCAAGAAAACCAGCGGGATTACCAATCAACCAATTGCGTTTGAAATCCAGCCCCAGCTCGATTGTCTCTCCCGCTATCAGATCCAGCTTAACGTTGGGCCAATCCACTTGCTGTCCGTTAACAAGCGGTGAGAATCCTTCCAGCCAGCTGTCAATTAATCGTCCCGGCAATGATGGTGACTTCGGTACATCGGCAAACTTTGGCAGCGCAAACTGCAATTCAAATGGACCGCCTTGCGCCTGCTCGCTGGTGATCGTCCAACTCAAGGAAGTTGTTCCCTTAAGCATTTCACACGGCGTGCCCAATGGCGGATCAAACACCAGCCCCCGCCCCTCTGCACCCTGCATGTAATCAAGCGCAAGAAAACCGGCTGGATCACCAATCAGAGAGCTGCCTTCATAGCTCAGCGCCAACGTGCAAGTCTCACCCTGCATCAAGTCCAGCTTCACACCGGACCAGCTGACTCGCTGCCCGTTAACCCAGGGAACGAAGCCCTCCGACCAATTTTCAATAACTCGCCCCGGCACAGGCGGCGATTCCGATATTTGAGGGTCCCGTGGAAGGGTAAATTCCAGTTCAAAGACTCCGCCAGGGCCTTCTACGGCAGAAATAGTCCAGCTCAAGGAAAGGCTTCCATCAGCCATCTCACACTCCACCCCCAACGGCGGATCAGAAACCAGCCTCTGCCCCTCTTCGCCCGGTTTGTAATCCAGAACCAGAAACCCATCCGGCTCGCCGATGTAGTAGCTGAGTTCATACTCCAGCGCCAGCGTGCACTCCTTTCCCTTCATCAGCACCACGCTCAGATCATCCCAGCGCACTGGCCTGCCATTGATTTGGGGTCTGAATTCCTTCTTCCAGGTCAGAGAATCAGGCGTGGACGAATCATCTATTTCAATTGACTTATTCATTGACTGGCACCAATTCAAATTCAAGAAATTGAGCATCCCAACCCGCATACCCACCGCGCACGGCGGCTTGTAGCCAGGTACGCCTGATACCGGCCAATCGGAACCTCACCTCGGCGTTACCGTTCTCGTCGGTGTAGGTCGATTCAAGATTTCGGTCCGGGTATTTCCATTCCACTTCGACACCCTGCAATGGCTCACCAGTCGAGGCCGACACCACGTTAACGGTCGCTGATACCCACGCTCCCTCTGGTCCACCTGGCTGCGGGCTGGTCAGTGAATCGATTTTCCGAGGTTCATTGAGGAAAAACGGCAACGACACCGAGTCGGAATGCAGTTCTCCCCCACCGACGCCGTCAGTTCAAGCGGCCCGGGTGTCGTCGGTACAAAAGCAATCTTCGCCACCCCATAAAAATTGCTGGTCGATTGCTTCACGCCAAGATCCGGGCTGCGCCAGGTCACGGTCACCCCGACCATCGGCCTGCCGCTGATTGCCGAGATCACGGTGATCTGCTCCGACACCTCTGTGCCCCAGAGCAACGTTTGATGGGATCGCTGGCGCTCAGCGATTTTCAGCACCTGTTCGCCCTGGCCCAGCGACATCGCATTCACCGGTGACAAGCTGGCCAGGCGGGCGGACGAGAAGCGCAATCCAAAGCTTGCGTCCTTCAAATCGCCGGTCTTGAAGGAGTAGGTCTGTCCGGCTTCAGGAAATAATCTGGGCTCCCCAAGCCTCGGCTCTTCAAACCGCATGCCCAGTTCCGCGGGTCCGGTACCGGTCATTCCTAATACCAGGTCCTTATTGAACAGGACACTACCGGCCGGCGCAGTCACATCCAGCCAGTGCTGCGTATTGCGCCGCGGGAAGAACGTGTGTGTGCCCAAGGGCTGGGGCGGCTGTTTGTCGAAGCTGACCAGCACCTCCTCCCACGGATCGCTTGCCAGCGCTTCAACCGTCATTGGCTGAGTACTCGGATAATTGTCATAACGGCTGAGTACAGACGCTGTGACTAACTGATCTCCGACGATTTTCGGAGCAAAGTCGAAGCCGCTCCAGCCATCGACCGTGGTCTGGATAACTCGTGGGCCGGTGTCGCCGGTCCAGGTCACCGGCGCCTGATCCACGGGACGGTCGGTGTAATGCGAATACACCTGAACCCACATCCAGGCAGGTTCTTGACCAATGACTGGATCGACCGCCGCTCCCCGCCATGCCTCGATCCTGACTCTGTTATGGGCCAGCGTCATCGGCTTGGCGATCGCCTCGAATTTCAGCTGCGGTAACGCCAGGGTCAGGGCAAACTCGCCAGGCGCCGTACTGGCGGTAAAGCCCAGCGTCCAATTCACGCCACCGTCGCTCAGCACCTGTGGGCGATCGAGCGTGGGCTCAACCGTCGCCCCCAATGAGTCAGCCGGAACACCCGACCATTTCAATGATGCGTCCAGCCCCACCAGCGGGCTCAATACTTTGGGTAAAACCTTGAAACGGTGAACAGCCCCCAGACACGGATAAAGGTTCCGGGCATCCAGCTCCGCGTGAATCTGATCGAGCATCAGCGCCACTTCTTCCGTCAAATCCTCGGACAGCAAGCGTCCCGAAAGCTCTCGCACGCTGGCCAGGCCGGCCAGACGCAGCTCCAATTCAAACAGACCGCTACTGCTGTCGTTTTTGTTCGAAACGAGTTTCCACTCCACCCCGCCCGCCAGCAGAGTTTTCGGCGTTGTCAGGTCTTCGGGCGTTAATCCAATGGCCGGATCGTTTCCGCGCCAATGCAAGCTGATGTTTCGTCCGATCCAGTCACTGCCAGCCTTCGGCACGACTGTCAGCGCATGGGTCTGCCCACGTCGACAGAGCATCCCCAGCGGACTCTCAACTTTTACTGTGTCCAGGCGGATTTCGACTTCACCTTTCCATGGGCTCGTGGCAACGGGTTTGACCGTAAAATCCTGTTCCACAGCTGTATCGTCCGGGTGCGCCTTGAGATAGGCCGTGACTGTCTTGTCCCCCGTGCTTTTGGGCGTATAAAGCAAACTGGTCCAACCGCCCGCCCCCGTCACGTCATGCACAGCGTCACCGTCGGGGGTCACCCATTCGACCAGCGCATTGCTGACGGGATCACCATCGCCTGCGGTCAGATAATGGATCGCCTGCACCCGCAGCAGCACGCTTTCGTCTTCGTCGACTATGGGAAATTTGTTGGCCTCACGGACCTCACCCACCCGGAGCCGATTGCGTGCCAGCGACATGGGTTTGCCCGGTGATGGCAGCAACAGTTTCGAGCATTGCAGGCTCAGTTCGAAACGACCGTCGAGCCAATCCTCGCTGGTCAGCGTCCAGAGCACATCGCCCCCGTTGAATGGCAGCGGGGCCTCGAGCGGCGGATTGACCGTGACACCCAGTTGCTCATGCCCCTCGCCGCTCCAGTGCAGCGACAGAGCCGTTCCCAGCAAGGGACTATCGGCCGGCAAGCGCACGATGACGGGATGGTTGCTGCCCCGATTGGGGTAGCCAGTCGCCTCCCATGCTGTTTCTTGCGTTCCGACAACGGCCCGCAGAGCCTTCCACGGATCGGTCGCCAACACCTTCACGGCAAAATCGTGCGTCACTTTGCCTGTAGCGTAATAAGGGCTGTCGACCCAAGCCGTGATGACAACATCACCCGCCGTCTTCGGCTCGAAATCAAAGAAAACCCAGCCTTGCTCATCAGTGACACCCGCGCCCAGCACACCTTGCGCGGCACTCGTCCAGTTCACCGTCCGGCCATCCAGCGCCTGTCTGGTGTAATGGGAAACGATCTGCACACCCAGCCGCACACTCTGCGCATATCCAAGAACGGGGTAAAAGGTCGCTTTCTGCTCGTCGCCAAACGCCAGACGGTGATGCCCCAACGACACGTCAATCGGATAAGGCTCAGCGTCATACTGGTTGAACAGGATGATCGAGAACTCGTAGGTTTTGTCTTCCGCCATCCACGGGCAGTCGAGCGACCATGGCACTGTCAGCGTCTGATCAACGCCCCAGTCTGGCGCGGTCATGATCGCCTCCAACGGGTTGTCACGAACGGTCAACGCCATCTTTGTCCCCTGCCAGGCATTGCCATCGCGCGGTTCAAACGACAGATAGTGCTGCATGTAGAGCGGGTCATCCAAGCCGTTGCCCAGGGATGCGCCCAGGCACAGATACAACTTGCGATCCGGCACCAGGTCTTGCTCATCCAGGCGCAGAGCCTGGAGCTTCAGTGGCTCCAGTTTCAGTTGCAGGTCGATCCAGGTGATCAGCACACCCGTGCGCCTGTCCGATGGATTACTCGGCACACCGCGAACCTCGAAGGTCAGCACGTCGTCGCTATCAAAGGCCAGTTGATCCAATGATTGCCGATAGCGGATCGGGTTGAACTCCAGCGGCTGCCCTGCCGCGAGGCGAGCTTGATCTTGCTCAAAGCTGCGTGAATCGCCAGCCTTGAGTTCAATGCTCATCAACACATCGCTCCCGCTGAGGATGCACAACCAGCCGGATTCGCCCGACCAGTCAAATCCGGGGCGCAGTTCGCAAAGAAACGTCAATTCGTAACTGGCGCTCGCATCGGCTTTTTTAGGGACGACGACTTCCTGCCTGGCCGAGGCGCCGACGCCGACATGCATAAAAGGGATGAACTCAAACTCGTAAAACTCGTTCTGTATTGCCACCGTCCCTTTGTCAATCCAGTGGTTAAGCAGATCCTTGAAATCACCATTGCGCAGCAGGCTTTCTTTCGCCTGGATGATCGGTTCACTCATGACTGCCAACTCCTTCGACATGTTGGCTCAGTCTGGCGTTTTCAGCCCGGGTGACCAGGTCTTCAACCTTTCGCACAAACGGCGGCTCGCCAGCCTTGGCGGTATAGCGGATGCGCAGGATGCAGTCGGTCATCGATTCAAGCAGCGCGCTTTGCTGCGGTTTCTTGAACCACGGGAAATGCAATTTCCAACTGGAGATCGCGCCGGTGTTTTCGAACGGATTGAGCAGGCCTTCATCGGGTTTCATGGCCGTCAGGCCGTTGTCGGCCAGCCCGACCGACAAGGCTATCTGCTGAGCGGCGCGTAGATTGATCACCACATCCGAAGGCGCCCCGAGCCCAGGATTGTGCAGGTACTCGACCGATTGTGGAGTGGGCCGGGTCGCCGTCATGCTGCTGATCTGAAGCAAGGTCGCCCGCACATTCTCGAACGGCCCGGTCAATACCGGCAGATCGACCTCCACCGAACTGATCTGCCGACAGAAATGCCCCGGATGATCACGATCAAACAACAGCTGGGTCAGTCTGAATTCCAGCGAGCCAGTCTTTTGCAACTGATCCAGCGCATCGGCCCAACTATCGATACCGACCTGACCTTCAACCTTGTCGTCGAACAACTGCCGCAGGGAGATGGTTTTCACCAGTTCCAGCCGGCGTTCGTGGCGTTGCAGGTATTCACGTTCCAGCCGCAGCAGATGCCCACGCAATTGCTCACCGGCGGTCAGGCCATGACGGTGATCGAGCCAGACCTGAGGCAACGCGATCTGCGCATCGTAATCGCCGGTTTCGGCGGCCAGCGAAGCCTGGGCGCTGAGGCACAGGCTGATCACCGCATCGTAGGCCTGATAGTGCAATGCCTTGAGCTGGCCGAGCATCCAGCCGAACAACTCGGCATTGCTCGCACGCTTTTTCAGGTAGTTGTAAACCGTCAGCGCCTGAGTATTGGCCCTGAGGGTTTGCGCCAGATTGGACCGGGCAGCGGTGACCGCGTGATTCTGCGCAGCGATCTGCGCATCCATGGCCCGCACCTCGGCCAGCGCCTGATCACGTTGCAACGCCCAGTCACTGCGGCGACGACGGTAACCTTCCGTGGTGCTCTGTCTGTCGGCATCGATTTGCTGCAGTGACGAGGCGACTTCCAGACCGAATATCACCGCGTCCGCCAGCTTCTCGAGGCGATGCCCGCCGTTGGAAAAGCCAAAAATACTCGGCAACGAGGCCAGCACCGCGCCCGCCGGTTTGATCGACTTGGCCACCAGGGAGAACACCTTGGACTGATGCAGGCTGTCCATGACCTGATATTCAATCGTCGAAACGTTTTCGTCATAGCGTTTTGCGTAAGCATCGGCGCGTTCCTGCGCCACCGAACGGCTTTGCTGCAACGCCGTCACACTCGCCTCCAACTGAGCGATGGACTGCTCCTGCACCGTCTCGGCGTAGCTGCCCAGTTCCACCATATGGTTTTGCTGCAACTCTTCCTGCTCGGCGCGATCGCGCCGTTCAAGCAGGTTCAGCACCTGACTGCCGTTATCCTGCAACGCTTGCACTGCACGCAACGCGACCTCGAACATCACTCGCCAGCGGAACGCATTGACCACCAACCGCCCGCCCATCGGCCTCGGCCCTGCCACGCCACCGGACGCCAGATCACGCAGTAATTGATTGGGGTCCGTCGGCGGGCTGAACAGCGGGATGTCCAGCGGTTTGCCGTCGAGGGTGAGATTGTTGCGCAGGTTATGCAGGCGTTGATCCGGCGCTGCAAACAAGTCGAGCAACGACTGATTGATCGGAATTTCAAACGGCCCGCACGCCAGCAGCCCCAGCATTGGCGCGGTGTCGGAGGCGACCGGGAAATCCGCCAGGCTGAACTTCAGGTTTTTTCAAACTGTTCGAGCCTCGGCCGAGTGCTGCTTTGTTCCAGAAGGTCTTGAACCTTCAAGGGTTGCCAGCGTGTACCGGTGTTGGCGGTGGGGGCCTTGCCCATCAAAAACCCAGCCTGGACGTAACACAGCTTGGCGGCCACCAAGCTGTCCCGGGTCAGTTGCCGGTAATACCAGTCGCCCCAGGTCATCAGGTTTTTCACGTAGTTGGTGAACACCAGGATCTGGAAGTGCGCGGGGGCCGCGTAACCGATGGCATCCGGGTCCGTGGGGTTTTGCGTCTCACAACCAGGGTCGCCCGTTTCCTTGACGATATTCAGAGGCCGGCAGCGCCAGTACTTCGGCTTGGGATTGGGCCGAGGCGGGGTGGGTGGATCAGCAGGTGCCTGCGGATCGAACAGGTAATGCAGCCAGTTCTGTGCCTCCGGGAAGCGCTCTTCGTCGCGCAGGCGTGTGGCCATCAAATGCGGCAGGTGGAAAAAGATCTCCCAGAAGAACAGACCGTTGGCACCGTTAAAGGCACCACTGGGCTCATTGATCACCTGGCCGGTCGGCGGCGGCTCCGGGATGAACTGAGTATCCCAGTCCAGCACACTCGCCACGGAATAGTTCGAGCGCTGCACCAGCTCGGGACCAAACAACGAATTGAGCCGGGTGTATTTCAACGCCAGTCCGGTCTGGTTGAAAGACAGAAACTGTGCGGCATCAACGGTGTTTTTCACCAGGCTGGGCGGGACGAAGTCCGTAAGGTTGACAATCGTCAGGTCAAACAGCCTTCTTTGCAGACCCGGTTCGGTTGTTACAGGGCCCAGTGAGAATGTAGTCGGATTGGGCCATGAGCCTTTATCTCGCTCGCCTTCCCAGGGTCCGATGTTCCAGTCACCCGCGAGAGGCAAGTTTTTGGCCACTACCTCGTTTTCATTGTCAGAAGCAAACCCCAAACGCATGTCCGCAGTACCGGGATCATCAATTCCCGTAGGCCAGCAATAACCTTTGACCGTCAGCTTATCCTTGTCCCCTACCCGCAACGCCGTGACGTCCAGTTCCAGATACGGCGCTAATACCCCCTCTGCTGGACGGGGAACAACCGTCACCTGAGGGGGCAATGGATGTTGAACCGTTTCATTGCTGACAAACCGGTCGAGTGCTGCATCCAGCCAGGACCCAGCCCGCTGTACGGGGCGCATCAGCACGTCGTAAAAGGCATGCACTCTCAACGGGCCTCCATCCGTATCCTTGCCCGACACCAAAATGCCCAGCATGCCCTTGGGGTGACGAGTGTCGACTTGCACGCTCGCGATCAACCGGGTGCCCGGCAGAAGATCATGCTCAAGGTCCTTGATACTCACCGTCAGCGGTGCCAGCCACTGGCCGTTCTGCATCATGAACGCCAGCTTGACGGTCAGTTTGTTCGGGATGTATTCACCCGCCTCCCGGCTGGCAACCTTGTCTTGCCATTCGGTCCAGACCAGACACAAGCGACCATTCCAGAGCACCGGGCGGATGTTCAGCACCTTGTCAGCGCTGGGAATTTCAATGGCTTGCCATTCGCTCCACGCAGCAGGATTCACCGCCACACTTTCAGGGCCGAGTTCAATATCCGCCGAGCGCCAGTAGTACTGAAAAGGCTGCACCCGCTGACGCCCGACAAAATAGTATTTGGCGTTGGCAGGCGTCGTACCGTCCATGTAGCAACTGATCACCTCAAGGTCGCAGGTTTGCTCGAAGACTTGCAGATACTCTTGCAGCGCGGTCTGCACGGAATCGTTGTTCAAACGCGCCTGATTGAGGTTGTTTTCCAGGTTCTTGAACAGGCTGGTCTTGCGTTGACGCACAAAGGGATTGATGAAGTTTTCCGGGTAGCACGAAATCAGCTGCACTGCAGCCCAATCGGGGTAGTTGCTGTAGAGCGCCCACGCGGCAAGATCGTCCGGGTCGAACTCGTGCGACTCGAGACCCGGCTCAAGCTTGCGATACGCCGCATGAATGAATTGCTGCGTGCAACTGATCGCTTCTGCCACCTGGGAGCTCTGCACCTGATAGCTGTCCAGCGGATCCATGCGCAGCAGTTCGAACAGATCGGCCGGCGTTTTCAGAAAATTGTATTTTTTACTGCCGGCTTTGCCGATGCTGTACTCCAGCAGCGCCGAGCGACGCTTTTCCAGCAGCCCGCCAATATTATTCGATGCCATGATCCTGCTCCTTGGGCTATGCCCCGGGGACACGCGTTCGCCAAGAGATAACGCTGACCGCGTTATCTACTCAATCGAAGGTGATGGGTTTGACGAAGACGGTTTCACTCTCGCCAGACTGAGTTCTGACACGGAAAACAAAGGTGCCCCCCGTCGCGCTCGACACAAAGACCCGAGTGAGCCCCTGCTGGTCGGTGAACCCCTGCCTTGGCCGGATAATCGCGCTGGTGAATTCCCCGGGTGGGTAGGGTGTGGATTCCCATTCCACGAGCGAGTTTTTCCCAAGGTTGCCGTAGGCGTCCTCAAGCAGCGCATAGAGCTCGACTTCCTGACCTTTTGGCACAGTCCCCAACGGCGTTGGCGACAGTTCTGCCGGTGGAAAAGTCAGGGTATTGAACTCGACGACGATATTGATGGACGGGGCATACTCAGGCTCAAACAGATCCAGCCAGTACACGGGCGTGTCCGTGCCCGTGATCGCTCCCGGCGTGAAGGTGGCCAGCACCTCACCGTCCAGGTCAGTGGCGTCTGTTTCGATGCTGCCCAAGGTGGCTTGCCAGTAAACGTTGACGCCGCTCAATGCTTTCCCTTCGGCATCGCTGAGCGTCACCTTGTAAACGACTTTTTCTCCACGCTTTTTGGCCACCACCGTGTTTGAACCCACCACGGTGCACGTGATCTTGACCAGCGCCTTGAGGTCGCCCGGCACGTGCACAATGGGTGCGCGTAAACGTTGCTCACCCAGCAGAACGAGTTCAGCGGCATCGGCATAGGCTGTTTTGTCGATGCTCCGGGGCAAACTGCCGACCAGGAAAATCGTCAACGCGTCCATGCCGGTTTCAGCCGACAGCACACGAACGCGCATCAACACATCGAGTTGACTGAGGTTCTTCAATATCTTGAGGTCGGTGGTGTCGATGCGGCTGACGCACTCGCGCACTTCCTGCACACTCCAGCCAAAATAATCGGCCAGCTTGATGGCGGCGGCCTGTTGCGCCAGCCTCCGCGCATCGCCCGTGACAGCGGGCAATGCATTGACCTGACGCAGATAATCCAACAGCTTTTGCGCCGGTTGCTCGCTTAAGCCGAACGCCCGAGTCAACGTTGTCAGGTAATACAGTGTGCGCACCGACAACTCATGTTTGCTGGCCTGATCGAACCAGGCGTGGTGCCCATACTCCAGATAGTCCAGCAACAGCGAGGCACTCAAGCCCAGCGTCGAAACGACCTCGCTGCGCCGCCGTACCTCAGCAAGCAGATCAAGTAGTGGGCTGACATTGCGGTGTGCTGTTCGGCTCGATGCCTCGGCGCTCACGTCGAACTGCTCAAGCACCTGTTGCAACAACTCATGGACTGTGGAGTTGGCCCAATTCAGAACGGGTATGGCCAGTTCCACACCGACACCGGCATAAACCGCCAGCGTCTCTTTGACCAGCGACACCTGAGCGTCCCGTACCTGCATAACCACACCGAACATGGTATCGGCGATGGACTGGCGCAATGGCGCATCGATCGCCCCCAAGGCGGTATCGACGGCCCAGGTGACTTTTGCACGAACAAGGGCCGAGTAATACTCCGGTGTCCCGTCAAAAGGCAAAACCAGACCATCGACGCCGACAACCGGCTCAACATGACCTGCGGAGGTCGCCAGGAACTCGAGCCAGTCGGCAGCCCCGGCCGGCGGCACGCCCGCCATCAAAAAAGTGCTGTTGGACAACAGCGCTGTCGGCAGCAAATTGCGAATCTGTTCAAAAAACTGCAGATCCTGCTCGGACGGCTCCAGTGCCGGTTGCGCTGCGACCACGTGTTGCAACGTCCACAAAATCGATGGATTGTTTTGCGTCGACCACTGTTCACAGCTGCGCATGGCTTCGATCAGTTCCAGCACATCCGGAGCGCCACCCGGCACGGTGTGGATAAGTGGAATGCCTGCCAGGCCGTTAACCCATGCATCCCCGCCGAGTACCGACAGCATCAGCACACCTTCAACCGGTGTGATGCTCAGCAACCGCGGCAGTCTGACCAAACGGTAAAAGCTTGAGATGATCGCCGGACTGCGCCTCAGCGTGTCGGTCAATCCATGAGCCTTGGCCACCGTGGTTGCCAGATAGAAATACGTCTGCAGGTCGATCGCCAGACCGCTGCACAGTTGGCTGATCGTCAAATCGACCTGGCCCGGCGCCGGTAACAGGGGAAACGGACCATTGTCGAGCACCAGCGGTTGAAGATAACCGTTCTGACCGTTGAAGATCTGGTCGAACTGCGAGAGCGCTTCGCCGCGACCGTACAGTGACAGCTCACCGATAAACACGGCAAAGTCAGCGGCGGTGCAGCCATAGCGCTCGTTCAGGGTCTGAAACAGCCCCAAGGCGCGAACTACGCCGGTGGATATCAACATTTCATCCGGCACAGGGAGTTTCGGGCGACTACCGCGCTCTACCGCCCTGATGGCGGCCACCAGCAACGCATCGACCTGGTCGTAAGGCAATCCCGTCCAGTTGGCCAGACGGATCATCCGGTTCATCCGGTCATAGTGATCGAAGCCGGTTTCCGTTTCGGGGTCTGCTGTCAATTGGAAATCCGAGCCCGACACATCAATGCGTACTGTGGGTATGGTGTTGTTATTGATGTAGACCGAACCCGAACGCTCACTTTCACGCTCAGGGTCCTCTGGGAGGTTGCCGGGGTAGGTCTTCACGTTGGGCGAGCGCACCGGAGCAAAATCGCTGATGGATAGCAAGGCTTCGACTTGCGTGCTGTTCAACTTTGTTCGCTCGGCGAAATACGCTACGTCGATCAGTGTCTTTTCCTCATCAGGGTCAACTGGACCAAAATTGTCGAGGTAAAATTTTTTGCGGTTTGCAAAGCTCTCACGCGCCTCGGTCAGCAATTGCCGCTGATAAGGGCCGAGCCTTGAAGCCTTGGCGAAGCCGCGACCGGTATTGGCGCCACGGGCATTGACTTGCAGAAAATAGGGGTATGCCAGGTCAACTTTGTGATCGAAGTCCCCGACCGACAGCCCCTGCAACTGCACAACGCCGTCAATCGTGACCCAGTGCTGGTAATACGGCAGGCCATTGGGGTAGCGGGCTTCGATCAAGCCATCCTCGATCGACGTCTCTTGCAGGTTCTCGGTGATGAACGCCTCCAGCACCGCAATGATGATGTCCACCGACGATATCGACTGATACACCGCGTTGAAGTCGACCTGCAGGGGCATCAGATCCATACGCCGCTCATTCAGTCGAAATTTTTGCTCACGCCCTGGAATAGACTCGATGCGGTCGCGAATCCAGCGCAACAGTTCGATCAGGTAGGCCACCGGCGACAAGATCGACTCCAGCGCATCCACCGGACACAACTTGGCAAAATCAGTGCCGATCAGATTGTGATAATCGGGACCTTCAACCATCGACAACAAGCCGCTCGAAGGGCGTGCCGCGGCCGTTTTGTCGCCCGTCAGGGTCTGCTCGATAAACTGGCGACGCACATACGTGGCCATGCTGTTGGCCCTGCGCAAAAACCGCTTTGCGTCATCCGGGCGCAATTCAAGCTCCCTGACCAGGCCTTGAACGCCCTTCTCCACCAGAGGAAAAATCGACCCCTCCTGCTCAAGGTAGGACTGCAGCTTTTTCAGCCCGGTGTTTTGTACGTGTTGGCCCTCACCAAACAACTGAGCGAACAGTTGCAGGGCGGGACGACGCGAATCAGCCATGATCAGGTTCCTTGTGTCGACAACTGGCCCGAACAGCCCGGCGTCTTCGCCAGGCTGTGCTTTCAGTGAGTACGATTTGGCGCTTGGATGCGGTCCGCGTCTACTGTCAGATATGACAGGTTCTAAGACCGTTCGTCGGGAAACGCAGACTCAGTTATCGACCGAAGGCGGCTGCGCGGGCTCGACTTCAAAGCGTGGGCTGTCGACCCAATCGGAAGCCGTTGCAGCGTCCGCACCGTCGGTGATGTCCTGCTGGAATCGGTACCAGTTGCCCGCGCCCGGCAAGGACTGCGTCGACTCGCCGGACCATTTGTCATTGGCGATGGGCACCTCCGGCACCCATTTCACGTCCGGGTTGTACCAGCTCACTACCTGGCCCCTGCCCTTGCGGCCGCGGCCGGCAAACTGCAGCGGATGCCTGACCCAGCGGCCCGCCGCCGGCTGGTCGAGGGTGGGCAGATAAGTCCCCAGCACGACCGGTCGCGTTGCGGCGAGCGAGGCAAACTCACCCAGCGATGCCACCGCTTCAAGGGTGCGCCGCCCACCTACGAGTGAGCTGAAATCCCGCGTCACCGACCAGGAGCGATCCTCCAGCACGCGTGCATTGGCCTGTATCGAACGCCCCCGGCGGCCAGCGTCACCGTGACACTGTCGCCCGGCACACCGAAGCCTGACACCACCGTCAACCGCCCGATGTGGCCGTCCGCGACCGGAGTCTCGATAAACGGCGCGGCCGGGACGACGTCATAGTTCAACAACGCGGTAATGTCCGACTCCCGCAACTTGCCGCCTTCATCAACAAACGTTTGCCGCGCCCAGATGGTTTTGCTGCCCACCGGTAACGTCACTTCAGCTTCCCATACGCCGTTCCAGCTCACCAGAATGTCAGTGAGCCAAGGCCCGTTGTGCCCCTCCAGAAAAACCTCGACGCGGCCGTTTGCCATACCGTGCCCCTCAAGCTTCGCCGTGCGGGGCAGTTTGCCATTGGTCTCCGGCTGAATAATGTCCGGGGGCAGCAACACCACTTCAAACCTGTGCAGATCACTGCGCTCAGAAGGCCGGCCCTCGAGGGTTTGCTGGGCGTCGATGGTGTAGCGTTCAAATTTCAGTGGGGGCAGGTCAATCGACCAGACGCCGTCCTGACTCAGTACTTTGGGCGCACCGAGATCACTATCAAAACGGACATCTCGCAACTGTAGTGTCGCGCCCGCCATACCGTTTTCACCCTCGACAGTGACCACACGACCGACTTTCGAATCGGCATCAGGCTTGGTGATTGTCGGTTTCAGCATGACCACGGAAACAGTAAAGGTTTTGCTCGCTTTTTCTGATGTTTGCTTGCCAACGATCTGAAAGACCTCGACGGTATGCAATATATCCGGAGCGAATTCCTTGGTTCGCTGAAAAGCCCAGTTGCCGTTCGAGACGGTTGCCAGATGCTCTTCGGGGCTGTCACTGAATTTGACCTTCACCACCGCTCCCGGCCAGCACGCGCCGCTGAACTTGGGTGACTGACCATCCTCGACCGGGTCATTCAGGCCCGGGGCCAAGGGGGGATGGTGACGGTGTGATTAATGCCCGTGGTCAGTTCCAGGCCGAGGGACTGTTTGATCAGAAGGACGCGCTCAAACGTCGGGCCCCATTCCGTCGGCGCCGTGCTTGACCATTGGTTATTCCTCACAACGACGTCGGGCAGGTCTGTGATGCTCCCATCGCCGTTCAACAACTTGACCGTAGCGCCGTCCGTGCCTGTACCGCTGATGGCCGGCTTATAGCCGGAGGTCGATTTCACGTTGCTGACTTCAGGCAGAACTTTGCTGAAGCCGGGTCTTATGGGTGCCGAAGGGATCCAGCCGCTTGCGCCGTCACCCACCTTTTGAATGATGCTGAGCGTGTAACTGCCGAAAGGCCAGTTGGTCGCCGTGGCCTCCCACTTGCCATCCACCACTGGAACAGAAGGTATCGCAGGTGCATCAGGCCCACTGACACGAGTTATCTCGACGGTTGCCCCCGAGTATCCGCTCCCCGCAAATTTTATTGAGCCGTCAGAGGGGGTGTTTATTGAGACATTCGAGACCGGCGCGGGGCGGACTTTGAACGCTCGCGGATCAGTTCTGTCGGAGTGATCGGCGACGCCAGCGACAAACTGTTCTGCCCTCAGACTCAGAGGGCCCGGCGTCATGTCCGGGACAGTGACACGCCATCCTTCTGTGCCCGCTATAGTCGAGCCAGTGGCAACAACACTGTGCTCAACCGTATCGCGCAAAATCTCGACAGTAGCCCCACGCATGCCTTTTGAACCTTCAATTGTGAAGGTTGTATCCACCACTGCGCCTGCATCAGGGGAAAGAATCAAGGGTGTCTGGATGACATCAACCCATACCGGATCGGACTCAATTACAGTGCTATCTACTCGCGCTTTGACAAGCAGCCGAACCGAACCTTCTGGCAAATCGGCATTTGGCGTTATGCTCCATTGACCATTGCTAACGAAAGCATAGCCGTACTCCTTGGTTCCGCCCGGTTCAGTACTGTAAAGAGTGACGATTGAACCGTCCAAACCATTGCCCCGAACTATCGGCGTTTTTCCCACAATCGTACTGTTGGTGGGACTTTCAATATGCGGGGTCAAACGCCGCACCGTAAAAAGGTCAGACCCGTCACTGGTCACGTTTTGAAACCAAACGACAGATAAGCTCATGTTTCTCGGCCTCCCTACCATCGAGACCGGAAATTCAAAGTTGCCGAGCCCATCAGCTCTACCCTCTCCAATAACATCACCAGTCTGGAAGTGTTTACATATCACCCTCTCACGGACCGGGCATCTACTCCCCTTCAAGGAGAATACGTCTCCCACAACCTGGTTGTTATGTTTCGGGTCGAGGACAGGGGCGCGACGTTATAAAGCGTCCACACCTCGGAATACCTATAAGAGTCCGGATACATCACCCATTGCAGAATCCGAAATTGGTTTATCCCGGGGGCAGGATATCTCTGAACGTCAGTTCAAATGACCCATCTCCGCCCATTTGCCGCTCATCACCCAAGTCTGTGTCATTGTAGGCCCCGATAATTTTTACGTTGCGTCTCGCATGGCCACCGCCAGTGACCTTGACGGGGTTTCTCACGCGCTCACCGTAGGAGGGTGTAAGGATGTAAGGCGGTGAGTCGAGGGTTTCGGCATCATCGGATGCACCGTTTACAGGCTCTTCCTCAAAGGTCGCCATGGTCAGTTCCTTCTTGTGGGGGGGCGGGATGGCTTGCCGGAAGCCTTTAAATACGCCCCCGCCCCTGCGCTACGCACCTGTAAAATCTGACAGTCCCGACGAACGGTCACGTACGAAAAATGCCGTTTTGCCCACACCGGCAACGTCCTCATCCGCAGGCTACGCCGGGTTGCGCCTTTGCCTACACATCCCTCAGAATCCGCCGGCTTGTGCGCTTTGCCGATGCCCCGTAACTTGATCCGTGCCGCTGCCAATCAGTGGTCGGGTTTAGTCGCCCGGTGGGTATACGAAGGTGCATAAGCGTCATCAAGTCGGGTATTCCCTATCCCCGCACTCGATGGTGGCTGTGCGCAGGGCGCCCTCGGGCGCGCCGGTTTTTTCGTATTCCTCCCGGTCGACTAACCTGCGTCCAGCCGCCACCCCCTCGTTTAGTCGCGAGACGGTGGCAGCCCCATTAAAAGGAAATACGACATGTGCAAAGAAACGCCGAATCCCCCGAAACCGACGACTCGGTTTCCCCCTACAAATCAGCTCAATCGAAAAAACTCCATGAAGCCGCAGAACGCGCCCTCGACCACTACCTAAAACCCGAACCGCCCTCCCGCAACTCCGTCGATCGCGCCATGCAGATGTTCATGGTCGCCCCCGACATTAACTCCGAAGCCATCGCCATCCAGACCTACGAAACGTTTTCGTCGGTGAGCATTCTGTTGCTGGATCTGGCGGACAGCTTGGAAGACAAGCCGCGGCATCTGGCGATGGCGATTTATCACTTGAGCGAGATGGGGTTGTTGCTGGCGGAGAAGACGCTGGACAGTGAACGGGCGATTGCTATAACCGTTTGAAGATCAAAAGATCGCAGCCTCCGGCAGCTCCTACAGGGTTTACTTCAATCCCATGTAGGAGCTGCCGGAGGCTGCGATCATTTGCTTTTGCAGTTCAGGCCGAGGCCGGCAGCGGCTGAAAACTGAAGTATTGCTTCAAGGCCTGCACCAGTTGCCCATACTCCGGCGGCGGCCGGTGCAGGCTGAAACCCGCGTCGTAATGTTGCGGAGTCGCGTCTTCATGGCACCACAGGCAAAAGGCCGTCAGGTCGATGACCTGTTGGCAGCCTTCATCCATGGGAATTTTCAGACGCAGGGTGAAATCGACACCGGTCATCATCGGCAACTGACTGATGAGCATCAACCCGTCTTCAGACACGTTGCCGAGAAAGCCGATCGGTTTGTCGGTGACGCTGTTGAACACTCTGAGAAAGTACGGCAATTGATGCCGTTCGATTCGGCGGTGGGTAAACATGCGCGGTTCGCCATGCAGGGCTCCATCACAGAGCCGCACTGTGCTTCGGAACGAACCTGTCTTGCAGGTACGCTCTCCCCGCTTCCGGTGTGACGGTCGCCATGACGCCGTCACCTGACTGCTGCCAGTCGCAGGTGTTGCCCCGGTTTAGAGGCCAGGCTCTAAAACGGGGTGATTCGACTATAGCTCAGCTTGTACACGCGGACAGCGTTTGTATGACAACTGCCATCAGAAACGCGTCGGGCTGACCACCGCAGCAGCACTGCGCGTTGGGTAATGGCCCAGGCTCTGCAAGGTTTCCAGGCGGGCACGGGCCCGGTAGGCATATTCGCTGTTGGGGTACGAGGCCATGATGAACTGATAGGTCTGCGCAGCATCGACAAACATTTTCTGCCGCTCAAGGCACTGGCCGCGCATCATCGACACTTCCGGCCACACGTACGGGCGGGCACGGCTGGCGCGCTCGACCTTGGACAGTTCGAGCATGACCTGCTCGCAGTTGCCGCGATCATAAGCGCTGTAGGCGTTGTTCAAATGATGGTTCATCGACCAACGGGTGCAGCCCGTGACGGCGAGGACGCTGAGGGCAAGGGCGGCAATGGGTACGAATCGCATGAGGGTTCTCCTGTCTTGAGCTCTGTATCGACCCTGCGTCGAAAATCTTCAGAACCGTTTGCGCCGATTATCGCGTCGGTGTGGTCGTCGCGTTCAATAAAGAAAACAATAAGTAGTGCAAACGAACAATGACTACACCAACGGAGCATAGTAGCCTCTGCTAGCGCTTGAACTCAGGAGTCTTTGCATGTCCGTCCGTCGTACCAAAATCGTCGCTACCCTTGGCCCGGCCAGTAACTCGCCGGAAGTTCTCGAACAGCTGATTCTGGCTGGTCTGGACGTCGCCCGTCTGAACTTCTCCCACGGCACCCCCGACGAGCACAAGGCTCGCGCGAAGCTGGTGCGTGACATTGCTGCCAAGCACGGCCGCTTCGTTGCCCTGTTGGGTGACCTGCAAGGCCCGAAAATTCGTATCGCCAAATTCGCCAACAAGAAGATCGAGCTGAAGATCGGTGACAAGTTCACCTTCTCCACCAGCCATCCGTTGACCGAAGGCAACCAGCAAGTGGTCGGCATCGACTACCCGGATCTGGTCAAGGACTGCGGCGTGGGCGACGAGCTGCTGCTCGACGACGGTCGTGTGGTCATGCGCGTTGATACCCAAACTGACGACGCATTGCATTGCACCGTGACCATCGGCGGCCCGCTGTCCGACCACAAAGGCATCAACCGTCGCGGCGGCGGTCTGACCGCTCCGGCCCTGACTGAAAAAGACAAGGCCGACATCAAGCTCGCCGCGGAAATGGAAGTCGACTACCTCGCCGTGTCCTTCCCGCGTGACGCTGCCGACATGAACTACGCCCGTCAACTGCGCGACGAGGCCGGCGGTACTGCCTGGCTGGTGGCGAAGATCGAACGCGCTGAAGCCGTGGCCGACGACGAAACCCTCGACGGTCTGATCCAGGCTTCCGACGCGGTGATGGTTGCCCGTGGTGACCTGGGTGTGGAAATCGGCGACGCCGAACTGGTGGGCATTCAGAAGAAAATCATTCTGCACGCACGCCGCCACAACAAGGCTGTGATCGTCGCGACCCAAATGATGGAGTCGATGATCCAGAACCCGATGCCAACCCGCGCTGAAGTGTCCGACGTGGCTAACGCCGTGCTCGACTACACCGACGCCGTGATGCTCTCGGCTGAATCCGCTGCGGGTCTGTACCCACTGGAAGCTGTGCAAGCGATGGCGCGCATCTGCGTCGGCGCTGAAAAGCACCCGACCGGCAAGACGTCCAGCCACCGTATCGGCAAAGTCTTCGAAAGCTGCGACCAGAGCATCGCGCTGGCGGCCATGTATACCGCCAACCACTTCCCGGGTGTGAAGGCGATCATCGCACTGACCGAAAGTGGCTACACGCCGTTGATCATGTCGCGCATCCGTTCTTCGGTGCCGATCTACGCGTTCTCCCCGCACCGCGAGACTCAAGCGCGCGCGGCGATGTTCCGAGGCGTGTACACCGTGCCGTTCGACCCGGCATCGCTGCCGCCGCACGAAGTCAGCCAGAAAGCGATCGACGAGCTGGTCAAGCGCGGCGTTGTGGAGAAAGGCGACTGGGTCATCCTGACCAAAGGCGACAGCTACCACACCACCGGCGGCACCAACGGCATGAAGATCCTGCACGTAGGCGACCCGCAGGTCTGAGTGATCGGCCGCTGAAAAACAAAAGCCCCGGCATGTGAATGCCGGGGCTTTTTGTTTTCTGAGGTAGGAGTTGCCGAAGGCTGCGATCTAGTGCATTTCCTGCTGCTGTCTACTGTCAGGTCTGACAGTAGACGAGGCCTGTATTCGGGCAGCTACTGAGTCGACAATCGTCCACTCAGGGAGAGCCCCATGAATCAGTCAAATCGCTCTGCGCAACAGGCAGGAACACTTGATGAAAGCTTTGCAGACGCCGGCATTTTCCGCCTGAGCCTTCCGTCTCTGGGACGCGAAAGCCTTTTGGCTGGCATCAAGGTCGATATCACCTCCACACGCCTGTATTTCTCAGGCCAGACACGCTCTGGAGTCACTCAGCGACCTTATGTGCTGGGCCGTCTGACACCGGATGGGGAGTTGGATACTGGCTTTGGCAAGGAAGGAATCGCCAGCGGATTTTTTGCCGGCAGCCGCGAGTCCATGGCGCGTTCGATTACCCTTACGAGTGATAGCAAAATTCTTCTGACCGGCACGGTCGGGATGCGCGAACCCGCGTTGGCGCGGTTTTCAACCGACGGTGTGCTCGATACCGGTTTTGGCGATAAGGGCTATGTCATCCTCCCACTGCCCAAAAATGTTGGCGAAGACGCTGTCGTGGAGTCCGTTGACGGCGAACAAGCTTCATCGGGGAACATCGTGCCACTGGACGATGGAAAAACTCTGGTGGTGAAAACCTATGTCATTACGCACCAGGCAGACACTCGGGCCTTCGTCTACTTGCTCAACAATGACGGCTCTCTGGACACCTCCTTCAATCAGAAAGGCTACGTCGAGGTGACTTACCCGGGTGCCACGCCCAGCGACGTGAAACTGCGCAGCGGCTTGATCGATCAGGATGGCAAGATTGTGGTTTGCGGCCAACTGGCACCACGTTCCGGTCTGTCCACCGCCCTTTTTGCGCGCTTCACTCGTGAAGGCAAGCTTGATGCGGATTTCGGCAAGGACGGCTTTGTGACTGTGTCGTTGGCGGATTCCGCCAGTCTCGAATCGATCATTCAGCAACCGAACAATCGACTGCTGGGCATCGGCAGAACCGACAAGTCTGAGGGCCTGCTGATCAGCCTCGAACCGGATGGCACTGCCAATATCCAGTTCAATCGCGGCCAACCCCTGCTGACTCGATTGGACAATGCCCTGACCTATTGGCAAAACGGGGTCATGCAACCGGACGGCAAGATCGTGTTGATAGGCAAATATCAACTGCCGGATAACACTACCCCGGCCGTCGTCGCCAGACTGCTCAGTGACGGCACGTTTGATTCAGCGTTCGCCGGTGTCGGCTGGGTGGGCACCCTTGTTGACGGAACAACGACCTTCAGAGATGTCGCGCTACAGACGGACGGGAAAATCGTCGTTACAGGAGAGCATTTCTCCCCGGATGTTCAAGGTCTGGTTCTGCGCTTTCACGCAAGCAGCTGACTGAAAACCAAGCGTCCTGTCATGTGACTGGCAGGGCTTGCTCCCGAAGACGCCGGTGCAGTCAGCGAAGATCTCAATGCCGTTTGATAAACCCGGTCAACGCCGCCAACGCCTCTGGCGAGCGTAGCCTTTGGGTGAACAAAGCGCCCTCCTCCTCAATCACTTTGCGCAGCAACTCGCGGTCCGGCGCTTTCATCAGTTGTTTGCTGATGCGCACTGCTTCGGCTGGTAACTCGTCGAAACGCAATGCCATTTCCCGCGCCTTGCTCAACGCAGCAGCGCCGCTGCCCAGCGCCTCGGTCGCAATCCCCCACTGCGCAGCCTGTTCACCGCTGAAGCCCTCACCGAGCAACAACAACTCCGCCGCTTTGGCATGCCCGAGCAAGCGCGGCAGGATCAGACTGGAACCAAACTCCGGGCACAAACCAAGATTGACGAACGGCATGCGCAACCGTGCATCGCGGGCCACGTAGACCAGATCGCAATGCAGCAACAACGTGGTGCCGATGCCCACTGCCGCACCGGCCACGGCGGCAATCACCGGTTTGCGGCATTCAAGCAGGTTGAGCATGAAATGAAACGCCGGGCTGTCGAGGTCGCTTGGCGGTTGCTGGATGAAATCAGCGATATCGTTGCCAGCGGTGAAGCACTCGGCGCTTCCGGTGATCAGCACAGCGTTGATTTCGGGGTCACTGTCGGCCTGCTTCAGCGCCTCGGCGAGGCGGTTGTACATGGCGCGGGTCAGGGCGTTTTTCTTGTCGGGGCGGTTGAGGCGCAGGGTGAGCAAACCGCGTTGGCGTTCCAGCAGGATGGCTTCGGTCATAGGCGTCACTCAACATTCCAGGCTGACAAAGTTCAGTGGCGAGGGGATTTATCCCCGCTGGGCTGCGCAGCGGCCCCAACATTTTGTGAGCGCTGCGCACTCAAACGGGGATGAATCCCCTCGCCACACAGTAGTTTCAGCGTTCAACCACGACTGAGGAACACATCGGCCAGCAGTTGATTGCGCGGTAATCCGGCCAGGTACAGACGCTTGGCAAAGGCGTCGACACTGGCGGTCGAACCGCAGACTAAGGCCAGGGTTTGTCGGGAGACAAGGCGCAGTTGCGCCAAAGCGGCGGCTGACTCGGCCGCCGTCCATAGATCGACATTCAGGTTTTCGCGCTGGGCGGCCAGTGCCGCAAGGGGTTTTGCCAGATAGTGCTCTCGCGCATCATGGGCCAGGTGAATGATGCGGATCGCGCCTTGGTGATCCTGGCGCAGAGCTTCGCGCAACACCCCGAACAATGGGCCCAATCCGGTGCCCGCCGCCAGCAGCCACAGCGGTCGGGTGTGCCAGTCCGGGTCGTAATGCAATGCGCCGCCACGCAGTTCGCCGAGGCGGACCGGGTCGCCGATCTGCAACCGCCGCGCCGCATCGCTGAACTCACCCGGCTCGCGGCAATCGAGGTGGAACTCAAGAAAGCGGTCTTCTTCCGGCAAGCTCGCCAACGAATAAGGCCGGGCGATGTGGTTGATCCACAGCACCAGATGTTGCCCGGCGCTGTAGCGTAATGGCCGTTGTGGGGTCAGGCGCAGACGCAGGACGTTGTCGCTGAGCCAGTCCAGTGCTTCGACCACCGCCGGGCGACCATCGGCGACCGGGTCAAAGGTGTGCACGTGCAAATCTTCAACCACCTGACACTGACAGGCCAGGCGCCAGCCCTGCTGCCGCTGCTCGGCGCTCAAGGCATCCGGACGATTGTCTGCCGGCAAGCCTTGTACGCACTGCACCAGACACGCGTGGCAACTGCCGGCGCGGCAGCTGTATGGCACGGCCACGCCGTTTTGATTGAGGGCATCGAGCAGATTGCTGCCCGGCGCCACCGACCACAGCCGCTCACCGACGCGAAGTTCAGGCATCGACGTTCTCCCACGCGGCCGCACAGCGATTGCGCCCGTCACGCTTGGCCCGATACAGCGCCTGATCGGCGCGCTGCAAAGCGTCGTCCAGATCATCACCCAAGGCCAACAGCGTCATACCGGCCGACAGGCTGAGATTGCGCACACTAAGGCCAATCAACTCAACATCGGTGAAGGCTATTCGCAAACGCTCACAGCAAGCGGTCAAGCGTTCGGCGTCGCAATCGGGCAGCAACACGACAAATTCTTCACCACCATAACGCGCCAGCACGTCGCCATCGCGCAGACACGCCTGCGCGACAGCGGCGAACGCCTGCAACACCTGGTCTCCGGCGGCATGGCCGTGCAGGTCGTTGATGCGCTTGAAATGGTCGAGGTCGATCAACGCCAGGCCATGCACCACATCGCTGTCCAGCGCATTCAGCTCACGTGAGGCCAGGCGCAGAAAGTGCCGGCGATTGAACAGCCCGGTCAGTTCGTCAGTGGCGACCAGGTCTTCGAGTTGGCGCATCATCCCGCGCAGGGTGTCCTGATGCGCCTGCAAGGCAAACCGGCGCTGGCGCATGCGTTGCCGCGAGGTCTGTACAAAGCGCGCGTAAAGCACCAGCCACGCCAGCACCATCGCCAGAATGCCCACCTGTAATGCAGCCAGCGCCGGCTCTGGCAGAAGAAAGTGGTAACCGTCCCAGAGCGTGATCGCGCAGAAACTGAAAAACACCATCAGCGCGCAGCGAATGAACGCGCGTCGACTGAGGTGAAACAGGCCAAACAGCAGGATCAGTACATAAAAAACCAGAAAAGCGCCGCGCGCCTCATCCAGATGGGCAATCAGCCAGGTCTGCCAGCCGAGGCCGAGCAGTACTTGCACTTCGGTCAGGCTGGGGTCGGCGTAACGTTGGTTGCGGCCGGTCCAGAACATCACAAACAGGGCCGCCTGAGTGATCACCACCAGTGCGCTGCCGATGGCTACAGCACTGAGGGTCTGGTCGTAATGCCCGGTAAAAAACGCCAGCCACAGCAGCAGCAGAGCCAATCCGTAGGTGGCCGCAGCAAGGGCAAAACGTTTGAGCAGAAGACGTTGAATAGCGTTATGGGTCAATCGTTGACTCACCGTGCGATAGGAGGCTGACCGAGTGTCCTACTCTACAGACCGGCTGCCACTTTAGTGGCGTAGTCGATAAATGACCACCGATTTTCGGGCTCGAAATTTGACGTCAAAAGTGCGGCCTGCCTCACTTGAAACACGGCCAGTATGAGGCTCCCTGTGGCGAGGGGATTCATCCCCGATGGGCTGCGCAGCGGCCCTCCGAGATCTTTCAGGCAAACCGGGTGCACAGTATTTACGACTGCTGCGCAGCCGGACGGGGATAAATCCCCTCACCGCAACGGTTATCCGACCAAAAGCCAATGTGTGCGCCTCACCGAGGCGCGGTATACTGCCGCGCCTTTTTAGCGTCGCGCCAGCAGCCCCGGCGTGCCCGGCCCAAAGGGCCAGCTTCAAGTTGCAAGCTCCAAGCCGCCAGCTCAAGCAGTCCGCGTACTGCTTCAACTTGCCGCTCAAAGCTTGATGCTCAAAGCTGCCCCATAGAATGTTCCCGTCTTTTAGAGGAGCGCGACTCATGACCGTGATCAAGCAAGACGACCTGATTCAGAGCGTTGCCGACGCCCTGCAGTTCATTTCCTATTACCACCCCGTGGATTTCATCCAGGCGATGCACGAAGCCTACCTGCGCGAAGAATCGCCAGCAGCCCGTGACTCGATGGCGCAAATCCTGATCAACTCGCGCATGTGTGCCACCGGCCACCGTCCGATCTGCCAGGACACCGGTATCGTTACCGTGTTCGTGCGCGTCGGCATGGACGTGCGTTGGGATGGCGCCACCATGGGCCTGGACGACATGATCAACGAAGGCGTGCGTCGCGCCTACAACCTGCCGGAAAACGTCCTGCGTGCCTCGATCCTCGCCGACCCGGCGGGCGCTCGTAAAAACACCAAGGACAACACCCCGGCCGTCATTCACTACTCCATCGTCCCGGGCAACACCGTGGAAGTGGACGTGGCGGCCAAGGGCGGCGGTTCCGAGAACAAGTCGAAAATGGCCATGCTCAACCCGTCCGACTCGATCGTCGACTGGGTGCTGAAAACCGTTCCGACCATGGGCGCCGGCTGGTGCCCTCCGGGCATGCTCGGTATTGGCATCGGCGGCACCGCCGAGAAAGCTGCAGTGATGGCCAAAGAAGTGTTGATGGAATCCATCGACATTCACGAGCTGAAAGCCCGTGGCCCACAGAACCGCATCGAAGAAATGCGTCTGGAGCTATTCGAGAAGGTCAACCAGTTGGGCATCGGCGCCCAGGGCCTCGGTGGCCTGACCACCGTGCTCGACGTGAAGATCATGGACTACCCGACCCACGCCGCCTCCTTGCCGGTGTGCATGATCCCGAACTGCGCCGCCACCCGTCACGCGCACTTTGTGCTCGACGGTTCCGGCCCGGCCTCGCTGGAAGCGCCACCGCTGGACGCCTACCCGGAAATCGTCTGGGAAGCCGGCCCATCGGCCCGTCGCGTCAACCTCGACACCCTGACCCCGGAAGACGTGCAGAGCTGGAAGCCGGGCGAAACCGTCCTGCTCAACGGCAAAATGCTCACCGGTCGCGACGCGGCGCACAAGCGCATGGTCGAGATGCTCAACAAGGGTGAAACCCTGCCGGTAGACCTGAAAGGTCGCTTCATCTACTACGTCGGCCCGGTTGATCCGGTCGGTGACGAAGTGGTGGGCCCGGCAGGCCCGACCACCGCGACGCGGATGGACAAGTTCACCCGTCAGATCCTTGAGCAAACCGGCTTGCTGGGCATGATCGGCAAATCCGAGCGCGGCCCGACCGCGATCGAAGCGATCAAGGACAACAAAGCCGTGTACCTGATGGCCGTCGGCGGCGCTGCTTACCTGGTCGCGCAAGCGATCAAGAAGTCGAAAGTGCTGGCGTTTGCCGAACTGGGCATGGAAGCGATCTACGAGTTCGAGGTCAAGGACATGCCGGTCACCGTTGCGGTGGACAGCAAAGGTGAATCGGTACACATCACCGGCCCGGCGATCTGGCAGAAGAAGATCAGCGAAAGCCTGGCGGTAGAAGTGCAGTAAGCGTTTCGCAGCCATAAAAGGCCGGCCGTCACCCGACGAGCCGGCCTTTTTTATCCCTGCCATCCCGTGTAGGAGCTGCCGAAGGCTGCGATCTTTTGATTCTGATCTTAAAAACATAATCAAAAGATCGCAGCCTTCGGCAGCCCCTACATTTGGCATCAGCCATTTGACGATAAAAACAACGACAAAGCATACAAAATGGTCTTGCGCACCTGTCAGATCTGACAGGTTACGACCACACATATTCTTGCTAGCGTCAGTCCACACGCATGTGCGCAATGGAATGACTCATGGCCGACCAAGACCTCAGCATCAGTACACCCGCTATCGCCAAAAGCTCATCGATTGCCACGATCGGCACGAGCTGGGGGGCGGCCGGCCCGACAGGCGCAGCCTCATTCGAGCTGCCCTTGCCAACATCGCCGGGGCGAGGCTTTGACCCACAGCTGTCGCTGACCTACAGCAGCCAGACCGGCAACGGGCCGTTCGGGCTTGGTTGGGATCTGGGGGTGAGTCAGATCAGCCGGCGCACCAACAAGGGCGTGCCGCGTTACACCGATCACGACGAGATCATCGGCCACGATGGCGGGGTGTGGATGCCCGAGCTTGCAGCCGACGGCTCGATCAAGTCGCGTGTCGAAACCCATTACGGCAAAGGCGAAGGCGAAGGTGACGACGACACCAACATCGGTCCCCACCGGGTGGTGCGTTATTGGCCACGGGTCGAAAGCGATTTTTCCCTGCGCGAGCTCTGGCAGCCAACGGACGATCAACCGCCCTTCTGGCTGATCCACGGCGCCGACGGTTCGCTGCATCTGTATGGCAAGACGCCTGACTCACGTCGCGCCGATCCGGATGATCAAGCCAGGATCAGCGCCTGGCTGCTTTGCGAAAGCATGAACGCCCGCGGCGAACACATCTGTTACCTCTACAAAGCCGACGATCAGGATCCTGACCCGATCAATGATTACCGCGCCCAGCGCTATCTGGAGCGGGTGTGCTACGGCAACTTCACCGCGAGCAAAGACCTCTACGCCTGGACGGTGGAAAACCCGACCGAGCTGGATTGGCATTTTCAGTTGTTGTTCGACTATGGCGAACGCACCTTATCGTTGACCGAAGTCCCGGTGTATGGCGGCGACACGTTGCTGCCTTGGCCCGTGCGTCGGGATCCCTTTTCCACCTACGGCCAAGGCTTCGAAATCGGCACCCGTCGACTCTGTCGACAAGTGCTGATGTTTCATCACTTCCCCGTCAGCCTGCGCGGCAAACCGGTGCTGGCCCGACGCCTGTTGCTGGAATATACCGAGGCCACACCCACCTGGTCGTTCAGCCAGATCAGCGCCGCGTTTTATCAGGCCTTCGATGCCAGCGGCAGCGTCGAGGATTCGCCGCCGGTGGAGTTCGCCTACTCGGCCTTCGAGATCAACAAAACCCCGCAGCGCCTGCTTGAATCGGAACATCAGCCAGGCATCGAAGATGGCGGTTTCTATCAGTGCGTCGACCTCTACGGCGAAGGCGTGCCGGGGTTTCTCTGCCGTTACGACCAAAGCTGGTATTACCGTCAACCGCTGCGCGCAACGGCGGGAGGCGATGAAATCGGTTACGGCCCCTGGACAGCGCTGGAGCAGATTCCCGTAGCCAATCGCAGCCGAGCGGTGCAGCAACTGCTCACTGACCTTACCGGTGACGGACGCCTCGACTGGGTCACCGCGCAACCGGGCGCCAGTGGTTTGCGCAGCCTGAATGCGTTGCGTGAGTTCGGCGACTTCACACCCTTCCACGCCTTCCCGCTGGAGTTTTTCCACACGCTGTCACAACTCGGTGACTTCAGCGGCGACGGGCTCAGTTCAATCGCCTTGATCGGGCCGAACTCGGTGCGTTTGTACGCTAACCGACGTGAACACGGTTTCGCCGCGGCAGAAGACGTACCGCATGCCCCTGCCGAAGATCGCCTGCCACTGTTCAGCAATTCGCCCAGCGAACTGGTGCTGCTCGGTAATCTGTTGGGCAGCGACATGCCCGAACTGTGCCGCATCCGCCATGACCACATCACCTGCTGGCCGAACTTGGGCCACGGCCGGTTCGGCAAAGGTCACAAGATCAGCGACCTGCCCTTCACCTATGAACAGTTCGATTCGTCGCGGGTGCGCATCGCCGACCTCGACGGTTCCGGCGCGCCGGCGCTGATCTATCTGAAATCCGACGCGTTCGACATTTATCTCAACCGTGGCGGTAATGGCCTGGTGCAAACGCCGATCAGCGTGCCGTGGCCCGAAGGCGTGCGCTACGACCGTTTCAGCCAGGTGAGTTTTGCCGACCTGCAAGGCCTCGGTTGCGCCAGCCTGATCCTGACCGTGCCGTACATCAAACCGCAGCACTGGCGCTACGATTTCGTCGCCGCCAAACCTTGGCTACTGACTTCCAGCAACAACAACATGGGTTGCAGCGCCAGCGTGATCTATCGCAGTTCCGCGCAGGAATGGCTGGACGAAAAACAGCAAATACTCAAGCTCAAACGCCTGCCGGTTTCGCATTTGCCGTTCGCGGTGGCCGTGGTCAAAAAACAACAGCAACTGGATGAAATCACCGGCAACTGCCTGACTCAGACCTTCACCTGGCGCGAGGGGGTTTACGACGGCCGGGAACGCGAGTTCCGTGGTTTTGGCCTGTTGCAGCAAACCGACAGCGAAAGCGCCACCGGCGATGATGACGTCGGCTTCAGCCAACCGGTGCGGGTCCACACCTGGTTTCATACCGGGCAAGCGATGGATCGGCCGCGTGATGGCTATTTCAGTGAGGACGCGCACGCCGTCGCACTGGGCAACACACTGTTCAGCTGTTACCACGCCGGTGACGAAATCGATGAGCCGATCGCCCCACACGATGCCGACAGCCAATACCAGATAGCCCGAGCGCTGGTCGGCTCGGTCAGCCGCATCGAAACCTATGCCGATGCGGATATGGATCAAGCGGACATTGCTACACCTTATGCGGTGCAAGAGCGGCGTTATCTGGTGCGCGAAGTCCGGCCCAAAGGGCCATACGAGGCCGCCGTGTTGCTGCCGCTGGTACTGGAAACCATCAGCTATCAGTACGACCGGTTCATCGACGATCCGCTGTGCCGTCACGAGGTCAATCTGCGCTGGAACGACTACGGCCTGTCGACCCATGCGTTGGCTGTGAGCTACCCCCGCAGGCTAGTCGACTCGGATACCCCGCCGTTCAGCGATCCCGATGAACAACAGTGGTGGCGCGACGCCCATGACGAGGCGCAGCAATCTTTCTACATCAGCGAAACCCGCGCGAAATACATCAACCTCTACAGCAATCGCCAACAGTGGCGGCTGGGCCTGCCGTGGCAGCAGCGTGGCAACGCGCTGGTCTTGCCGAAAGGCCCATTGCCAGAGGGACTGTCGGCAAGTGAGGTGTGTTTCGAACAACTGGTGTTGCATCAGGATTCGCCGTACTGGAACACGCAACGGGTTCTGACAACACAGTCGGTGCAGCGTTATCTACAGGCGGATGGCTCGCCGCTGGACGACGGTGTCGCCGAGTTCGAAGCACTGGCCGGGCCGCTGGAACTGGCGCAGATGGACAAGACCGCACTGGATGCCTACAACGTGCTGCCGCCACCGTTCGATATCCGGGCCGAACTGAAAAAGATCGGTTATACGGCCATGCCGTTGCTGTTTGAAACCGAGCCGGACGATGCCGAAGAAAATCTGTGGTCATCGACATTCGGCTACGCCGGGTACGCCGACCTCAAAGGGTTTTATCAGGTACACAGCTACCAGGAAACCCCGAGCCATGGCGTCACCAAAGCCGAGCACGACGACTATCGGCTGGCGATCACCCGCGTCGAGTTGCCGGATGGCTGCACCACCCAGGTCGCCTACGACTACCACGCGCTGCAACCCGTGCGCATCATCGACGCCAACGAGAATATCGAGGAGGCGATTTACGAACCCTCCGGTCAGCCGCTGGCCACCAGTTTCCACGGTACCGAAAACGGTATGACTGCCGGTTTCAAATCGTTGAGCGAGTACCGCCGCCCCGAGGATCATCGCCCGGAGACGGCGATCGCAAATCCGCAAGAGGCGTTGCAAAAAGCCGCCAGCACCGTGCGCAAGGACCTGTTCAGCTGGATGGGGAAAATTGCGCCCGACAACCGCGCCAGCGGCGAATGGATCGCCAACGGTTACATGCTGCCCAGCGGCCATGTTCGTGCCAGCGCGCGCCGGCGACTCGCGCGAAGCGGCAGTCTGCCGGCGGCAGAACAGAACTTGCGCGAAGCGCTCGCAACAACCCGCCGCATGCCGGTGCACAGCGTCGTCCTCAGCGCCGACCGCTACCCCGATGACCCCGTGAAGGCACAGATCCACATCACCAAGGCCTGCGTCGACGGCTTTGGTCGGCCGCTGCAAACCCAGCAATTGGTTGATCCGGGCCTGGCCTATGCGGTGGACGCCGACGGCTCGCTGATCGTTGAAGACGGCCAGTTCGTTGAGGTTCATGCCGATCCACGCTGGCGTATCAGCGAGCGGGTCGAATACAACAACAAAGGCTTGGCGGTGCGACAGTTCCGGCCGTTTTTTGCCAATGCCCACGGTTACATCAACGACCGGTCGCTGCACGATCTGGGGTATTTCGATCAGTTGTTCTATGACCCGCTGGGGCGTGCGGTCAAACGGGTCAACGCCCAGGGCGACTTCTCCCGCGAAACCTATCATCCGTGGTATCACGCCAGTGAGGACTTCAACGACACCGCTGAGCCGGTGCCGCCAGAACGGACCTCACGGCGATGACCGCCACCGTACATGCGCGCACACCCGCACTCGCAGTGAGTGATGGCCGTGGCCTGCCGATTCGTCAGGTCGCCTATTTGCGCAGTGTCGCGGGCAAAGAGGCGACGGCGCTGATAAGCCGTCAGACGCACGATGTACATGGACGGTTGGTGGCGCAATGGGATCCGCGCTTGCCGGTTTCCAGTATCTCGACGGTTCACGGGCTGGCCGGCGAAGCACTGAGCGTCGCCAGTGTCGACGCCGGCTGGCGCCTCAGCCTGCCGGGGCTGGCCGCTGAGCCGCTGCACCGCTGGGACGAACGCGGCGGTCATTGGCGTTCGACCTTCGATGATCAGTTGCGAATAGTGGCGGTCGAGGGCCGTGATGCAACCGATGTCGACACGTTCATTTACGCCGATGCCAGCGCCGATGCCGGACTCAATCTTCGCGGCCAAATGCTGGAACAGAAGGATCCGTCCGGCGCGTTACGCGTGAACAGCTATGCCCTGACCGGCCAACCGTTGAGTGAAACCCGCACATTTCTCGATGGCGAAGCCTTCACCAGTCAGCGCGTTTTCAATCCGTTGGGGGCGGTGCTGGAACAGATCGATGCCGGCGACCATCGCCAGCAATCGAATTACGGTCAGGCCGGGCAGCTCAGGCAGTTGCTACTGCTGGTCAAAGGCCAGACAGAGGAGGAAGCAGTATTGCTCGACGCGCAGTACAACGCCGCCGGGCAGATCATCGAACAACTGGCGGGCAATGGGGTGCGCAGCCGCTGGACTTACGATCCGGCCAATGGTCGCTTGCGCAACCAGTCCAGCCGCAAAGACGCCAAGGCCCTGCAAGATTTCGAATACTTTTACGACCCGGTCGGCAACATTACCCGAATCGACGACCACGCCTTTGCACCGAGCTGGTTTGCCAACCAGCTCGTCGACGGCCACCGCGATTTCAGCTACGACTCGCTGTACCGGCTGATCAGCGCCAGTGGTTACGACGACGGCCCGCTCTCGGACATTCCCGGGCTGCCGCAGCCTATCGATCCGAAAAACCGCCTCAACTACACCCAGATCTACACCTACGATACGGGAGGCAACCTGACTGAACTGGTCCATGAGCGAGCCGGTGCCGGCTACACGCGCCAGATGCGCATTGCCCCGACCAGCAACCGTGGCGTGCGCTGGCAACCGGGCGACCCCGAACCTGTCTTCGACACATTGTTCGACCGCCACGGCAACCTGCTGGCCGTACAACCCGGCCAGCCCCTGCAATGGAACGCCCGCGACGAACTGCAAAGCGTCACCCTGATCCACCGCGAAGGGGGTCAGGATGATGCTGAGTATTATCAATACAGCCAGGGTCAGCGGGTGTTCAAACGCCATGAAACCTTCAGCGACAGTGCCGGACATTTTACTCAGGTGCGCTACCTGCCGGGTCTGGAAATCCGCAACAAGGACAATGGCGAAGAACTGCACGTCATCAGCGTCGGCAATGCACGCTGCCTGCACTGGGCGCAAAAGCCCCCCGCCGACATCGACAACAATCAACTGCGCTACAGCCTCGAAGATCACTTGGGATCCTGCACGATGGAACTGGATCACAACGCGCAAACGATCAGCGAAGAAGGCTACTACCCGTTCGGTGCCACGGCGTGGATGGCTGCCCGTTCGGCGATCGAGGTCAGCTATAAGTTCGTGCGTTATTCGGGCAAGGAAATGGACGTCAGCGGTTTGTATTACTACGGCGCCCGCTACTACGCACCGTGGTTACAGCGCTGGATCACTGCCGATCCGGCGGGTGATGTCGATGGGCCCAATTTGTATGGATTCGTTGGCAACAATCCGCTGCGCTACATCGACGAGTCAGGCTTTGAAAAAACCGAAGCAGAACAGCGCAAGGAAATTGAAGCACTGAGGAAAAATATTAAAGCGGGCTACAAAATAGTCGACAGGGAAGACCAACTGCTCGCCCATCTGTTTTATCCGGAGGACAGGCATGAACAGATAATCAAAAGCACTGTATCCACCGTAGTGACTGGCGCTGTGAAAGCAGGTGCCGGTGCCGTCGGAGCAGCCGTCGGGATGTTGGCAGGGACTATTGTTCTCCCAGGTCCAGGCACAGTTGGCTTCGGCGCCGCTGGAGCGTTCGCCGCCAAAGAAGCCGCCTCCGAAGGCATGAAGCGCCTTGCTAAAAAGACAGGCATGGAGACATCCATTACACCCAAGGCAAAAAACATCTCCTGGCAGAAAGCCAAGGAAAAAAATGTCGAAATGCTCTCTGTTGATTACGCGTCCAATAAAGTCACGGAGTACAACCCGCGATCCAGTGAAGGTCAAAAAACATTTTTAAAAATGGCAGTAAAGAAAGCCTGATCCAAACTGATCGACTTCGGCACGGCTGAACTGATGGAGCTTAAATTTATTGCCGATGAAGCCCAGGATGGTGAAGAAGGTCTGAGCCCAATGAAACTTAAAGCTTTGGACGACGCATTGGTGACATTGGAAAAAGACGCAGAGAAGGACTTTCAAGCAGTAATGGACATCTATGATGAGGAAAACATAGTCATATACAAACCTGCAGGGTTACGCAGCAAGGAAAAGCAGATCACCGCACAAAGCATTACCCAGGACTGGAGTGATTTCCGAAACATTATTCACAAGGCCCGAGGCAGAATTGCCAATTACAAAGTGCATAAAGGTCAGGCGAGTATCAGTTAAGAGGGTGCCCGACGTCAGAAGCAGGGCAACAGCCGTGGAGAAAAAGTACGGGCACTCAAAGCGCTAATTTTTTCCGAGACGCAAGCCAGCGATGATGGCGTGCTATCGTGCCAGCCCCTTACTGCTCGCCTGTTGCCTAGCATGCATGCATCTGTCCGCACTTTAAGACTGTTGACCTTCATCCTGCTGATCATCGCCGGTGCGGCCCTTGCCGCCACGCTTGCCATCCGCCACGCCGAGCGTCAGGCGATGGTCGAGGACGCGGCTCGCGCCAACCAGCAACTGGCGTTGTATGCCAACTCGCTGCACACCCTGATTGATCGCTACCGCGCCCTCCCCGCCGTACTCGCGCTGGACCCGCAATTGCGAGCAGCGTTGGCCGGCCCGGTCGATGCAGAGCAGCAAGCGGCACTCAATCTGAAACTGGAAAAGATCAACGGCGCGGCGCAGTCCTCGACCCTTGAACTGCTCGATCACACCGGCCTGGCCGTGGCGGCGAGCAACTGGCGTTTGCCGAGCAGTTACGTCGGCCACAACTATGGCTTCCGCCCCTATTTCAGCCAGACCCGCACCCAAGGCAGCGGGCGTTTTTATGCCGTCGGCGTGACCAGCGGGATTCCCGGTTATTTTCTCTCCAGCGCGGTACTTGGCGATAACGACGAGTTCCTCGGGGCGATGGTGGTCAAGCTGGAATTCCCCGAGCTGGAACGTGAGTGGAGCCAGGGCAGCGACACCCTGCTGGTCAGCGATGCGCGCGGCATTATCTTTATCGCCAATCAGCCCGGTTGGCGCTATCGCCTGCTGCGCCCGTTGAGCGCCGCCGATCATGCCGACATCAAAGCCACGCGGCAGTACGACAAACAAGCGTTGGCCCCTTTGACGCATCTGTCGTTGCGCCGCTTCGATGACAACAGCGATCTGCGTCGCGTCGAAGGCCCTGAAGGCACGGCGGATTACCTGTGGGAATCATTGCCGCTGACCGCCGAAGGCTGGACGTTGCATCTGCTGCGGCATCCGCAGGTGGCCTTCGAAGATTTACGCAACGCCGGGCTCGCCGCTGCCGGCGTGTGGCTGGCGCTGGTGTTTCTGTTGCTGTTCCTCAACCAGCGCTGGCGTCTGGCGAAGCTGCGCCAGCGCAGCCGTGAAGAGCTGGAGCAACTGGTCGAAGAACGCACCCGCGATTTGCGCACGGCGCAGGACGGTCTGGTGCAATCGGCCAAACTGGCGGCGCTGGGGCAAATGTCCGCGGCGCTGGCCCACGAGATCAATCAACCGCTGACCGCGCAGCGCATGCAACTGGCAACCCTGCGTTTGCTGCTCGACCATGGCCGTGTCGATGACGCTTATAAAGCGCTGAAACCGGTGGATGACATGCTCACGCGCATGGCCGCGCTCACCGGCCATCTGAAGACCTTCGCGCGCAAGAGCCCCAGCGGATTGCGCGAGCGTCTGGATCTGGCGACGGTGGTCGATCAATCCCTGCAACTGCTCGACGCGCGGATGCGCGATGAACAAGTCAGCCTGGTGCTGCACCTGACGCGTCCGGCGTGGGTGCGCGGGGACGCGATTCGCCTCGAACAGGTGCTGATCAATCTGCTGCGCAACGCCCTCGACGCCTTGCAGGGCAAGCCGTGCAAACGTCTGGAAATACGTCTGGAGGCCGACGAGCAACTATGGCGACTGAGCGTCAGCGACAATGGCGGCGGCATCGCCGAAGAACATCTGAACCAGGTGTTTGATCCATTCTTCACCACCAAACCGGTAGGCGACGGCCTGGGTCTTGGGCTGGCGGTATCCTTCGCTATCGTGCATGAATCCGGCGGGCGCTTAAGCGCAGAGAATGGCGACAGTGGCGCGGTGTTCAGCCTGACCTTGCCGATCGATCTGGAGGCGCATATCTGATGCTCAATTCGGTGATGGTGGTCGATGACGAAAGCAGCATTCGCAACGCGGTAGAGCAGTGGCTGAGCCTGTCGGGGTTCGAGGTGCAGTTGTTCAGCCGCGCTGAAGAATGCCTCGCCGCCCTGCCCGCGCACTATGCCGGGGTGATCCTCAGCGACGTGCGCATGCCCGGTATCGGCGGGCTGGCGTTGTTGGCTGAAGTGCACAAGCGCGACGCCGATCTGCCGGTGATTCTGCTCACTGGCCACGGCGATGTGCCGATGGCGGTCGAAGCGATGCGTGATGGCGCCTACGACTTTCTGGAAAAACCGTTCAGCCCGCAAACCCTGCTGGGCAGCTTGCGCCGGGCCCTCGACAAACGCCGCCTGGTCCTGGAAAACCGTGCCCTGCACGAGCAGGCCGACAACCGCGCCAAACTCGACACGACGCTGCTGGGGGTTTCCCGTGGCTTGCAGACGCTGCGTCGGCAGGTGCTGGATCTGGCGGGGCTGCCGGTCAATGTGCTGATCCGTGGCGAGACCGGCAGCGGAAAGGAACTGGTTGCCCGTTGTCTGCATGATTTCGGTCCACGGGCGGACAAGCCCTTTGTGGCGCTGAACTGTGCGGCGATCCCTGAGCAATTGTTCGAGGCCGAGTTGTTCGGACATGAGAGTGGCGCCTTTACCGGCGCCTCCGGCAAACGGATCGGCAAGCTGGAATACGCCGATGGCGGCACGCTGTTTCTCGATGAAATCGAAAGCATGCCGTTGGCTCAACAGGTGAAACTGCTGCGGGTGTTACAGGAGCAGAAGCTTGAACGCTTAGGCTCGAACCAGAGTATTCGTGTCGACTTGCGCATTGTGGCGGCGACCAAACCTGATCTGCTCGATGAAGCCCGCGCCGGACGCTTTCGTGAGGATCTGGCGTATCGACTGAACGTCGCCGAACTGCGTTTGCCGCCGCTGCGGGAGCGGCGTGAAGACATTCCGTTGCTGTTCGAGAACTTTGCCCAGAGTGCGGCGCAGCGCCTCGGCCGGACTTTCCCGCCGCTAACGGGCGCGCAGTTGAGTCATCTGCTCAGCCATGACTGGCCGGGCAACGTGCGTGAACTGGCCAACGTCGCCGAACGTCAGGTGCTGGGGCTGGATGAGCCGGCACCAGGGATTGATCCCGGCCAGTCGCTCGCGGCGCAGCAGGAGGCATTTGAAGCGCAGTGCTTGCGCGCGGCGCTGACACGGCACAAGGGCGATGTGAAAGCGGTGCTTGAAGAACTGCAACTGCCGCGCCGGACCTTTAATGAAAAGATGCAGCGGCATGGGTTGAGTCGGGAGATGTTTGTTTCAGGCAGCTGAGTTTTTCAGCGCGTTATCCGGCCTCTTCGCGAGCAGGCTCGCTCCCACTTTGGAAATGCATTTCCCTGTGGGAGGGAGCCTGCTCCGAAGACGTCAGCAGATCCCCGCAAATGCTCAGATGCATAAGCAAATTTCCGCTCACCAGTAGTATCCCATAAGCGGATTTCCGCTCAACAAACTCCCTCACCCCCTCTAAACCGGCCTTCTCCTCGTTGGCACAGCTCCTGCTATAGCCCCCACAGGCTGCGTTTCTACGCGCTCCACAAAAACAATTAAACGAAGGATCCTTCAATGGATAACTCCAACGCCCTGCCCCTTGGGTCGGCTGCCGTGCCCGCCAAAGAAAGAACCACCGCCAACCGAATCAAATCGATCTTCAGCGGCTCCGTCGGCAACATGGTCGAGTGGTACGACTGGTACGTTTATGCCGCCTTCTCGCTGTACTTCGCCAAAGCCTTTTTCCCTAAAGGCGACACCACCGCCCAACTGCTGAACACCGCTGCGATTTTCGCCGTAGGTTTCCTGATGCGTCCGATCGGCGGCTGGCTGATGGGCTTGTACGCTGACAAGGTCGGCCGCAAGAAAGCCCTGATGGCCTCGGTTTACCTGATGTGCTTCGGCTCGCTGATCATCGCGCTGAGCCCTGGTTACGAAACCATCGGTGTCGGCGCGCCAGTCCTGTTGGTGTTTGCGCGACTGCTGCAAGGCCTGTCGGTCGGCGGCGAATACGGCACCTCGGCAACCTATCTTTCGGAGATGGCGACCAAAGAGCGTCGCGGCTTCTTCTCCAGCTTCCAGTACGTGACATTGATCTCCGGCCAGCTCATCGCGCTGGGCGTGCTGATCGTGCTGCAGAACTTCCTCACCACCGAAGAGCTGTACGCGTGGGGCTGGCGTATTCCGTTTGCCATCGGCGCGCTGTGCGCAGTCGTGGCGCTGTATCTGCGTCGCGGCATGGAAGAAACCGAGTCGTTCACCAAGAAAGAGAAGTCCAAGGAAAGCGCGATGCGCACCTTGCTGCGTCACCCGAAAGAGTTGCTGACCGTGGTCGGCCTGACCATGGGTGGCACCCTGGCGTTCTATACCTACACCACGTACATGCAGAAGTATCTGGTGAACACCGTCGGCATGAGCATCTCCGACTCGACCACCATTTCCGCTGCCACGCTGTTCCTGTTCATGTGCCTGCAACCGATCATCGGTGGCCTGTCGGACAAGATCGGTCGTCGCCCGATCCTGATCGCCTTCGGCGTGCTGGGGACGATTTTCACCGTGCCGATCCTGATGACCCTGCACACCATTCAGACCTGGTGGGGTGCGTTCTTCCTGATCATGGCGGCGCTGATCATCGTCAGCGGTTACACCTCGATCAATGCCGTGGTGAAGGCTGAACTGTTCCCGACCGAAATCCGCGCACTGGGCGTTGGCCTGCCGTACGCGCTGACCGTGTCGATCTTCGGCGGTACTGCCGAATACATCGCGCTGTGGTTCAAGAGCATCGGCATGGAAACCGGTTACTACTGGTATGTCACGGCGTGCATCGCGGTGTCGCTGTTGGTTTATGTGACCATGAAGGACACCCAGAAGCATTCGCGCATCGTGACTGACTGATCGGGTTTTCACAGCCACTGCAACGGTGGCTGTGAGGGCCTCTTCGCGAGCAAGCTCGGCTCCTACAGGGGAACGCATTCCAAGGTAGGAGTGAGCCTGCTCGCGATGAGGGCAACTCGGTATCAGCTCATTTCAACAGCTTGCTGCTTGCCATAGCGCTTCTGCGCATACGAAGCGCCAACGATCATCACCAGCAGAATCCCCGCCAGCACCGCTGAAGATCCAATGGTGCCAAAGTCCAGCCCGCCCTTCTCATGGGGCTTGGTCATCAGGTCGCCCAGGGTCGCGCCAAACGGCCGGGTCAGCACGAACGCCAGCCAGAACAACAGCACCGTCGAAATCTTCGTGAAGTATTTGAGCAGCACGACCACCGCGATGGTCGAGCCAATCAGCAGCGCGCCACCGGCAAAACCCAGCCCTGAATCATCGGCCAGATAATCACCCAGCGCCGTGCCGAGGGTGTTGGAAAACAGAATCGCCATCCAATAGAACATCTCCCCACGAAAGCTCTGCACCTTGCTGACATTCAGCGAATCGCCACTCAGGCGCCACGCGGCGAAGATCGCCAGCAGAATGGCGATGAGAATCATCGAACCGGTGGCGTAACCCAGGCCAAGGGTGCGATCCATGAAGTCCGACATGGTGGTGCCGGCGGTGCTGGTCGAGAGGATCACGATCCAGTAAAGCAGCGGCTTGTAAGTCTTGGCCATCAATTGCGTGATCAGCGTCAGCACGAACACGCTGATCAGAATCAGCGAACTGATCGCGTAACCGACATTGAGCGTCATCGACAACAAATCCCCCGCGGTTTCCCCGAGAGTCGTCGCGCAGATTTTCATGACCCAGAAGGCCAGGGTGATTTGAGGAAGTTTATTCATCGCAGGTAACGCTCCAGTGTGTGACGGCCGGTTGTTGGTTTTCTGGCCGAGGGCAGACTGGCGTTGCGGCGGTGAAAAAGCGGTCGGCAAAGCATGAAAAATCTGTCACACGCGGCGAAACCGCGATTAATCGCGAATTAATGCTCGCGCTGCATCCTGCACCTACCTGATCGATGACCTGCGCGACGTTCGCTCCAACGACGAAAGCGAATTAAATACGCCGCCCTTAATATCAAGTTAATCGATTGTTTTTAGCATTATTTTGCGCTTTTCAATCAATTTAGTTGGCGTAGCATGAAACCCATGCAAGACACACCCGCCAACAAATCTGGAGTCACGAACATGAAAACCAAACTGATCCTCGCTCTCGCCCTGTCGGTACTGGCTGCCAACACCTTTGCTGCCGATGGCTCGGACAAAACCAAATCCGCTGACTTCATCAACGGTGCCAGCGCCGCCATTGAAACCAGCCACACCGGCACCTATGCCGCAGACGGTTTCGATAAAACCAGCATTGGCAAAGCCGTCGCTGCCGATGGTTTCGATAAAACCGGTACTGCCGCAGCCATCAGCTAAGCATCAGCATTCCTTCCACAGCCCGGCCTTGGCCGGGCTTAGTCATTTCTGCGGGATCACAATCCTCTCAAATCAACACAAACCCCTGTAGGAGTGAGCCTGCTCGCGATCGCGGTGTATCAGTCACCCAATGCGTCGGCTGGTATGACGCTATCGCGAGCAGGCTCACTCCTACACAGGGATCTTCGTCTGGCTGGAAATATGCGGGGCGTCCTTGCACTATGGCTGATCCGAAACGCAGTCTCAGGAATTCACCCGCCATGCCCGATGACATCCACTTCTACGAACCCGCCAATGGCCACGGCCTGCCCCACGATCCGTTCAACGCCATCGTCGGCCCGCGCCCTATTGGCTGGATCTCTTCGCAGGATGCCAATGGTCAGCTCAATCTGGCGCCGTACAGCTTCTTCAACGCCTTCAACTACATTCCGCCGATCATTGGTTTTTCCAGCGTCGGGCGCAAAGACAGCCTGAACAACATCGAGCAGACCGGCGAATTCGCCTGGAACCTCGCCACTCGCCCATTGGCCGAGCAGATGAACCAGAGCTGCGCGATGGTCGCGCCTGAGGTCAACGAATTTGAATTGGCGGGATTGACGACCGTCGCGTCAAAAGTGATTTCGGTGCCACGGGTCGCCGAAAGCCCGGTGTCCTTTGAATGCAAGGTCACGCAGATCATTCAGTTGCAGCGCGCCGATGGCGAAACCGTGCCGAGCTGGTTGATCCTCGGTGAAGTGGTCGCCGTGCATATCGCCAAATGGCTGTTGAAGGACGGCATCTACGACACCGCCGCGGCAGAACCGATTCTGCGCGGCGGCGGGCCGGCGGACTATTTCCAGCTGGGGCCCGAGGCCCTGTTCAAGATGTGGCGTCCGGGCGCAAACAAGTAAGGCGTTACCAGATCAACTCGGCGTCAGCAGTGACGCCCTGCAAACGGTCCAGCTCTTGGGTGGCAGCTTCATCGGCGGCGATGGCGCCGGGGAAGATCTGATCATTCAGCAGTTTGTGAAAGCGTGGTGCACCGCCATCGACCAGGGCCTTGACCGCGATTGCCGCGTGATAACCCTTGTTGCCGCCCAACTCGACGGGGACGACTGCGGAGACTGCTTCGAAGTGTTCGAACTCTTTACGTGCCATGTCACAGATCCCGGCTCAGACAAATTAAGCCGGACATTAAACCCTCAACCGGCGAGTTTGTGTACCGGCGCCGGGCATTGACCGAGGGCTTGCGCAGCCGACACGTCCTTGAAGGTGTGGAAGTCGAGGCTGTTGACCACCAGTTCCTGCACCAGCTCGGCGAAAATTTCCATCGACGGGCTGTTGAAGTAGTTGGTCATCATCTGCTGACTGCTCCAGAACCCGGAGACCAGCCACAACTCGGGATCACACTGCGAATGCTGCAAGGCAAAACTCAGGCAACCGGGGGCGGCGCGAGACGGATCGATCAATGCGCTCAGGCGCACACCGAGTTCCGCCGAACGCCCGGCGCGCGCTCGGACGAAGGCCATATGACTGACGGGAATCTGCTTGGACATGTTCAACCCTCCCAGGGAGTCGCGTGGCAGCCGGGTGGAGGCTGCGACAGGATCCAAGGTTAAGGGCCTCGCGCCAGACGCCGTTAGTCGATTCCTGCCGCCGCGTTGCACAATCCTGCGAGACTTGCCTGAACCTGATTTCACACACATCCCATGTTGGCGCTGCCGAAGGCTGCGATCTTTTGACCTTAAAGACAAAAATCAAAAGATCGCAGCCTTCGGCAGCTCCTACAGGTGGGCGTCGCGTCGATGTTGAGCAATAGCGCGGTGCAGAATCAGGCAAGCATTTCGCAGGATGTGTCTACCGCTTGCGCTTGCACAAACATATGCTCTGCCCCATTCCACCTCCCCTGCCGAGGATGCCGTGCATGACGTCATTCGATCGTTTTCAAGCCGAACCCACTGCTGACATGGAAAAGCAGCGCGCGGAACTGGCGGCGATCATCCGCCGCAACACCACGGACGATGGCAGCTACGCGACCGCCATCGGTTCGCTGTACATGTCACGCCACACCCAATCCCACGACTTTGCCCCGGTGCTCGCGCAACCGGCGCTGTGCATCATGGCGCAAGGTCGCAAAGAGGTGCGGCTGGCCGATGAGTACTTCAATTACGATCCGCTGAATTATCTGGTGGTGTCGGTTTCGATGCCGCTGAGCGGGCGCGTGGTTAACGTGTCGCCGGAGAATCCGATCCTCGCCGTGCGCCTGGACATCGACCCGGCAGAAATCACCGCGCTGATCGCCGACGCCGGCCCCATGGGCGTGCCGACGCGCCCGACCGGGCGTGGTTTGTATGTCGAGCAGATCGACAGTTCGATGCTCGATGCGGTGCTGCGTCTGGCGCGCCTGCTCGATGCGCCGAAAGACATCGCCATGCTCGCGCCGCTGATTCGCCGGGAGATTCTCTACCGTCTGCTGCGTAGCCCGCAGGGCCATCGTTTGTATGAGATTGCGATTGCCAACAGCCAGAGCCATCGCATCAGCCAAGCGATCAAATGGCTCAACGGCAACTTTGAACAGCCGCTGCGTATTGATGATTTGGCCAAAGAAGTGAATCTGAGCGTGTCGACGCTGCATCACCGGTTCAAGGCGATGACGGCAATGAGTCCGTTGCAATATCAGAAGCAGTTGCGCCTGCAAGAGGCGCGGCGGTTGATGCTCGCCGAAGGGCTGGAAGCGTCGGCAGCGGGGTATCGGGTGGGGTATGAAAGTCCGTCGCAATTCAGCCGCGAGTACAGCCGGTTGTTTGGGGCGCCGCCGTTAAGGGATTTGGCGCGGTTGCGGCTGTCTGTCTGATCCGGAATTTGCAGTGAGGCTTACTGACCTATCGCGAGCAGGCTCACTCCTACAGGGGAACGCATTCCAACTGTAGGCCTTCGCCTGCTCGCGATGGCGTCGGCAGGGCCGACATCAAATCCGGATCTCAAGCCCCCAACACCCGACACGCCTCACTCGGCAACGTCACCGACACCGGATGCCCGATCGCCAATCCGATCCCCTGACACGGCGTACTCAACGCCGTGAACGTCACCCCGGAACACTCCACCGTGGTCTCGATGGTCGCGCCGATATCACGCACGAACGTCACTTTGCCCAGCAGACGATTGCCCGCCGTAGCCTGCGGCGCGGACAGTTGCAGGTCTTCCGGACGGATCAGCATTTTCACTTTCTGCCCCACCACAATGCTGCTGCAAATTGGCACTTGCAGCGCATCGCCACCCGGCAGGCTGACCTTGCCGTCGCCCAGCGCAGTGGCAGGGAAAATGTTGCCTGAACCGATGAAGTCGGCGACGAATTCGTTGGCCGGGTGCCGATAGATTTCAATCGGCGTACCCACCTGCTGCACCTTGTGCTCGCCCAGCACCACAACGATGTCCGCCATGGTCATGGCCTCACGCTGATCGTGGGTGACCATAATTGTGGTGATGTTCAGGCGTTGTTGCAGTTGGCGAATTTCCACCTGCATCGACTCGCGCAATTTGGCGTCGAGCGCCGACAGCGGTTCGTCGAGCAAGAGGATTTTCGGGTGCGAAGCAATCGCCCGGGCAATCGCCACGCGTTGGCGTTGACCGCCGGAGAGCTTGGCCACCGGTCGGTCGATCATCGCCTGCAACTGGATCAACTCCAGCAACTCAACCACGCGTTTTTGCTGATCAGCCTTGCTGACACCGCGCAGTTTCAGCGGGTAGGCGATGTTCTCGCCGACGGTCATGTGCGGGAACAGTGCCAGTGACTGGAACACCATGCCGAAGTTGCGCAGGTGCGCCGGAGTATGGCCGATGTCTTCGCCGTCCAGGCGAATCTCGCCGCCGCTGAGGGTTTCCAGCCCGGCGATCATCCGCAACAAGGTAGTTTTGCCGCAGCCCGAAGGGCCGAGAAAACACACCAGTTTGCCCTCCGGCAAATGCAGGTTGACGTCTTGTACCGCGCAAGCCGAGCCGTAGAATTTCTCGACGTTTTCCAGAATCAGACCAGTCATGTTGCACCTCAAATCAAAAGGAAACGCCGCCCTCGCCCACCAGCTTCTCCAGCGCCCAGATCAGGACGAAGTCGATCAGCACGATCAGCACGGCAAACGAGAACACGGTAGGGTCGAGCGATGACACGGTGCGGCTGTACATCCAGATCGGCACGGTCATGACATCGATGGTGTAGAGGAAATAGGTCACGGTGAATTCGTTGAACGAAACGATGAACGCCAGCAGCATGCCCGCCAGAATCCCCGACTTCATCAACGGCACCACCACATCGACAATCGCCCGCAACGGTGAGGCGCCGAGCATCCGTGCGGCCTCTTCGACTTCGCTGCCGATGGACAGCATCGCGGCGGTGCAGTTTTTCACCACGAACGGCAGCGCCAGAATCACGTGGGCAATCACCAGCCGCGAGGTGGTGATGTGGAACGGCAGGCTGTCGAACACCAGCAGCAACGCCAGGCCCAACACCACCATCGGAAATACCAGCGGCAGCGACATCAGTTGCAGCGCCACGGCTTTGCCTCGGAACTCGCAGCGGGTCAGCGCGTAGGCCGCCGGCACCGCAATCAGCGTGGCGAAGATCATGGTCAGGCACGACACCAGCAAACTGGTGGTCATCGCCTGACCGAGGCTCAACACATCACTGGCATCCGGCGACACGAAGGTGTGCCACGCCGCTTTGTACCACTGCAGGCTGTAGCTGCTCGGCGGGAAGTCAAGGTTCGACGCGCCGCTGAATGACATGACGATCATGGTCAGGATCGGCAACACCGCCAGCAGCAAAATGAGCCCGGAAAGGATCCCGGCGAACTTGCCGGTATCGCCCGGCAGCAGCGCCATGCGCTTCTTGGTCAGGGCACTCATTGCGAAGCCTCCAGCAAACGGCGACGGCGGCCGGTGATGTATTCGGACAAGGTCATGATGGCGAGCGTGGTGATGATCAGCACCACCCCGGCCGCCGACGCGGCGGGCCAGTTCATCAGCGGGGCGATCTGGTCATGCACCATCACCGCGAGCATCGGCACGCGCCGACCACCGAGCAGCAACGGCACGACAAAACTGCTGGCGTTGTAGGCGAAGACCAACGTCGCGCCGGTGATGATCCCCGGCAGACTCATCGGCAAAACCACCTGACGGAACACTTGAAAACGACTGGCGCCGAGGGTCGCGGCGGCCTCTTCGTAAGACCGTGCAACGCCGCGCATGGCGCTGGCGATCGGCAGCACAGCCAGCGGGAACGCGGTCTGCACCAGGCCCATCAACACGCCGTTCTGGTTGTACAAAAGCATGATCGGCCGCTTGATCAGGCCCAGCCCCATCAGCGCCTGATTGAGCATGCCGGCGGGGCCGAGAATCACCAGCCAGCCGTAGCTTTGCAGCAACAGGTTGACCAGCAACGGCAACAACACCGCGGCAAGAAAAATCCGCCGCAGGAATGGCGAGGTCAAACGCGACATGGTGTACGCCACCGGGATCGCCAGCACCACGGCGATCACCGCGCTGATCAGCGCCAGCCGCAAGGTCAGCAACAAGGATTTGAGGTAATAGGGTTCGAGCAATTGCGCGTAACTGGCCAGGCTGAAACCCGTCCACTCCGCGCCTTTGGTGCCGACGCTCATGCGCAACACCAACAGGCTGGCGGCAATCAGCACACCGAGAAACAGCATCGACGGCGTGAGGAATAACCACGCCCGGGCAGTCGGCGAAACACCGCGCGCCGGGCGCACGTCAGCGGCGCCGACCGGTTGGGTCAGGGATTGATGTTCCATAGCAATGATCTCGTCAATGGAAAGCAAATCTCGCAAGCACCACCAATTCCCTGTGGGAGCGAGCTTTTGTGGTGAGGGGATTTATCCCCGACCGGCTGCGAAGCAGTCGCAAAACCACCGTATGCGGAACATTTGATGCACCGTATTGGCTGATCTTGGGGCAGCTGCGCTACCCATCGGGGATAAATCCCCTCGCCACAGGGCTCGCTCCCACAAGGGGTCTGTGGTGTTTGGAAGGACGGCGTCAGGAAGAAAAGATTTCCGTATAGCGACGAATCCATTGGTCATGCACGGTGGCCAGGAAGGCGTTGTCGTGCATGATCGCCTTCTCCGCGATCTGCTCCGGCGTAAGGATGAACGGGCTCTTGCGTGCTTCGGCGGAGATGATCGCCTTGGCGTTGACCGGGCCGTTGAAGATGTCTTCGGCCATCTTGCCCTGCACCAGCGGGTCCAGAGAGTGGTCGATGAAGGCGTAGGCCAGATCAGTGTCGCCCGGACGATTTTTCGGCATCACCGAGAGCATCAGGTCGGTGTAGAAACCTTCCTTCATGCCGAACGTGGCGCCGAGGCCGTAGTTCGGATCGCGGATCTGTTTCGGGAAAAACGCCGGGGCGTACAGCCCGCCCATGTCCAGCGAACCGGTGCGGAACAGCTCGGCAATCTGGTTGGGGTTCTCGCCCAGTGTCACCACGCGGTCCTTGAGTTCAGCGAGTTTCTTGAAGCCCGGCTCGATGTTGTGTTCGTCACCGCCAGCGAGTTTCGCGGCGATGATGATCAGGTCCATCGCCTCGGTCCAGTTTGGCGGCGGCAGGAAAATATTCGGCGCCAGTTCGGCGTCCCACAGCGCGGCGTAACTGTCCGGCGCTTCCTTCTGGGTGCGAGTGCTGTAGACCAGACTGTTGCACCACAACAGATAGCCGATACCGTGACCGTTGGCCCCCGTGCGATATTTTTCCGACACGTCGACCAGGTTGGGAATGCGGTTCAGATCAGGTTTTTCCAGCAGCCCGGCGGCGGCCAGACCTTCGGCGCCAACGCCCGCCAGGGTGATGATGTCGTACTGCGGACGGTCACCGCCGGCCTTGAGTTTGGCGACCATTTCCGAGGTACTGCCGGTACGGTCGGCGATGACCTTGGCGCCGGTCTTGGCTTCGAAGGTTGCGGCAATGTTGCGCAGTGCGGCGAGACCGGTGTCATCCGACCAGGTCAGCAAACGCAGGGTCTTGCCGGCGAAACGCGTGTCGCTGGCACTCGCCCGGATGAAGGGCATGCTCATAGCGGCCGCCGCCACCGAGGCGACGCCAACGGTTTTAATGAATTGACGCCTGTTCAGATCGTGCTCGCCCATGACGGACTCCCTTTGTTTTTTTAAGTATGAGGTTGGTCGCAACCGTTGCATCCGCGCGGCCGGATCCGCGCCAAGACCCGTATTACAAGGGCTTTAGCGCTGCCGACAGGTTCATCCTGAGGTCGTGCAAAACACCTGACTATCGATAAAAACTCATTGAAGCCATGACGCCGACGCATGCCTCGTTGCGAGGCATGCGCTGACCTTTTCGGGCGTTTCAGAGCGCCCGGATCACGTGTTTGATTTCCTGAAACGCGGCCAGGCCCCACGGCCCCAACTCACGGCCAATGCTGCTCTGCTTGTAACCGCCCCACGCCGCCTGCGGGAAAATCACCTGCGGTACATTGATCCACACCAGCCCCGCCTGTAACGCATTGGCCACACGATCCGCCGCTACAGCATCAGCCGTCACCACACTCGCCACCAAGCCAAACGGCGTGTCATTGGCCAGCGCAATCGCCTCGGCCTCACTGCTGAAACTGCGCACGCAAACCACCGGGCCGAAAATCTCTTCACACCACAGCGCACTGTCCAGCGGCACGTCGGTGAACACCGTCGGCTGCAAGAAGTAGCCGCGTGGCAGATCTGTCGGGCGATTGCCGCCGCAGATCAATCGCGCACCGGCACTCAGTCCACGGTCAATGTGCCCGAGCACTCGCTGGTACTGCGCCTGATTGACCAGCGCGCCCATTTCCACGTCAGCATCGAACGGATCGGCGACACGAATGGCCTGCGCACGCTTCTGTAGCCGACGCAGAAACTCCTCTTCCAGCTCATCAGCAACCAATACACGACTGGTGGCCGAGCACATCTGCCCGGCGTTGAAAAAGGCGCCGCCGCAGGCCAGCTCAACCGCCAAATCGATGTCCGCATCCGCCAGCACCAGCAGCGAGGATTTGCCGCCCAGTTCCAGGCTCACGCCCTTCACCGTTTCCGCCGCGCGCTGCATCACCTGCACGCCGACTGCGTTGCTGCCGGTAAAGGAGATCCTGGCGACACGCGGGTCCGCCGACAACGGCGCACCCACCGCCAGCCCCGTGCCGCAAACCAGATTGAACACGCCATTGGGCAGACCCGATTCAGCGATGATCGCCGCCAGTTCCAGCTCCGGCAGTGGCGTGACTTCCGAAGGCTTGAGCACCACGCAGCAACCCGCCGCCAGCGCTGGCGCCAGTTTCCACGCGGTGGTGACCATGGGGAAATTCCACGGCACGATCAGCCCGACCACACCGCACGGCTCACGGCGAAGGCGTGCGCTGAAATCATCGCTGGGCAGCGGCACGTTGCTGTCCTGTTTCGCGTCGAGGCCTTCAGCGAGTTCGGCGTAATACTCGAACGTGGCGATGACATCGTCGACGTCGATAGCCGCTTCGAATTGCGGTTTGCCGTTGTTGCTTGACTGCAACTTCATCAAATGCTCGCGACCGTCGCGCACGCCGTTGGCGATGTTGCGCAGGATCGCGCCGCGCTCGGCGCCCGTGGTTTGCGACCAGCGCTTGAACGCCTCGCTGGCAGCCGCGATGGCTTGGTCGACCGCTTGCTCGTCACCGCCATTGACGGTGGTCAGCAGCGCTTCGGTGGCCGGGTTGATCACGCGCAGATGCTCGCGACCGGCAGACCATTGGCCGTTGATGTAGAGGCCATCGAGTGTGGTTGGGAAATTGATCATTGCGCCACCGCCTTCATCCATTGGGTCTGGTCGATTTCAATCAGGGTCGGGCCCTGCCGATCGGTTGCACAACGCAAGGCGCTGCGCAGTTGCTCGATGCTGCTGATGGCTTCGGCCGCGCAACCGAGGCCCTTGGCCACAGCGACAAAATCCGGGGTGTAGATGTCGACGCCGACCGGTTCGATGGCGCGGTTGACCATGTACTTTTTGATTTCTTCGTAGCCCTGGTTATTCCACAGCAGGACGATCACCGGCACCCGAGCTTCGACGGCGCTGGCCAGTTCCGGGAGGGTGAATTGCAAGCCGCCGTCGCCAATCAGGCACACCACCGGCGGGCGCGCGCCTTTGTCGAGTTGGCCACCGAGCCAGGCGCCAATCGCAGCGGGCAAGGCGTAACCGAGGGTGCCGTAACCGGTCGAGGCGTTGAACCAGCGACGCGGGTGATCGGGGTTGAAGGTCAGGTTGCCGGTGTACACCGGTTGCGTGGAGTCGCCGACGAACACCGCGTTCGGCAGTTCATCGAGCACGGTGTCGAGGAAACGGGTTTGCGCGAGGGTCGGTACGTCCCAGCTCGCGGCCAGTTCAGCGCGCAATTTGCCGGCGCGGGCCTGACCCCAATCGCTGCTGCGCTCATTGAGTTTTTCCTGGGACAGCGTGTTCAGCAAGGCTTGTGCAGCGTTGCGTGCATCGGCCACCAGCGCCAGGTGCGGCGGGTAGTTGCGCACGGTCTGGTCGGCGTCGATATCGATGCGCAGCAGTTTGCCGGGAATCTCGAAACCGCCGGCGAAGGTCACGTCGTAATCGGTCTCGGCCAGTTCGGTGCCGATGGCCAGCACCACGTCGGCATCAGCGACCAGCGCGCGGGTTGCGACCAGTGTCTGGGTCGAGCCGATCAGCAGCGGATGGTTGCCCGGCAGCATGCCTTTGGCATTGATGGTCAGCGCCACCGGCGCGTCGAGCAGCTCGGCAAGTCGGGTCAATTCCGGCGCTGCGTCGATGGCACCGCCGCCCGCCAGAATCAGTGGACGTTTGGCTTCGGCCAGCAGCTCGCTCATGCGTTTGACGGCACTCGGTGCAGCACCGGCGCGGTCAATGTTGACCGGGACACTGGCGAGCAACTCATCGGCGTTTTCGACCAACACGTCCAACGGAATTTCGATGTGCACCGGACGCGGACGGCCGGCCTGGAACAGCGCAAACGCGCGAGCCAACACCGCCGGCAATTCAGCCGCCGACATCAGCGTGTGAGAAAACGCTGCGACACCGCCAACCAACGCACTCTGGTTCGGCAATTCATGCAGCTTGCCGCGACCGCCGCCCAACTGACTGCGCGATTGCACGCTGGAAATCACCAGCATCGGGATCGAATCGGCATAGGCCTGGCCCATGGCGGTGGTGATGTTGGTCATCCCCGGGCCGGTGATGATGAAGCACACGCCCGGTTTACCGCTGGTGCGCGCGTAACCGTCGGCCATGAAACCGGCGCCCTGCTCATGCCGTGGCGTGACATGACGAATGCTCGAACGGGCCAGCCCGCGATACAGCTCCACGGTATGTACGCCAGGAATGCCGAACACCTGCTCGACCCCATAACCTTCAAGTAACTTGACCAGTACTTCGCCACACGTCGCCATGTCGATTGCCCTTGCATATTCATTGAAGACACAAGGCTTTGTGTAGGAGTGAGCCTGCTCGCGATGGCGGTAGATCAGTCACTGCGAATGCTGGATGTGATGACGCCATCGCGAGCAGGCTCACTCCTACTTAAAAGCCCTTCATGGGTTCATTGAACGGTTGCCAGGTAGCCGCAACAATCGATTAAAAGTCATACTAGCCATGTCCTCACGTCATACCTTGGATCCACATGAAGCGCCTGCCTCCCCTGCCCGCTCTGCACACGTTCTGGATTACTGCGCAGTGCTGCAACTTCACCCGCGCTGCCGAGCAACTGCACATCACTCAAGGTGCGGTGAGCCGCCAGATCGCCGGGCTGGAGGAGCATCTCGGTTATCCGTTGTTCATTCGTCTGGCGCGAGGTCTGGCGCTGACGGCCGAAGGTCGTGAATGGCTGCCGCGAGTGCAACAGGTCTTCGCCCTTATCAGCGAAGCGTCCGAGCAGATCGGTCTCAAGCGTGAAACCCTGCAACTCAAGGCACCGAGCTGCGTGATGCGCTGGCTGTTACCGCGTTTGCTGCAATGGCAAAAGGAACGCCCCGACGTGCCGGTCAAACTCACGGCGTCGTTACAACACGGTGTCGATTTCCAGCGCGAGCAGTTCGACGCGGCGGTGATCTACGGCCCGCCGCCGGACAACGCACCGGGGGCATTGCACCTGTTTGATGAGCAATTGACGCCGGTATGTTCGCCGCTGCTGCTCAAAGGTACGCCAACGCTGAATACACCCGCAGACCTGCAACAGCATCTGTTATTACACCCGACTCACGATATTCAGGATTGGTCGGTGTGGCTGAACGCTGCCGAGCTGCAGCTGAACAACATCAGCAGCGGCCAGCATTTCGAAACGCTGGATCAGGCGATGTCGATGGCGTCGCACGGGACGGGAGTCGCCATTGGCGATTGGTCGTTGATTGGCGATGACTTGCGCGCGGGGCGGCTGGTGATGCCGTTTGATTTGAAGGTGAAGACAGGGTTGGCGTATTACCTGGTTTTACCGCCAGCAGTCGAGCCGTCGCCACCGCTCGAAGAGCTGATGATCTGGCTGGTCGAGCAGGCGCATTTGCGCTGAAAAATGTAGGAGTGAGCCTGCTCGCGATAGCGGTGAGTCAGTGACATTTACTTCGACTGACACACCGCTATCGCGAGCAGGCTCACTGCTACAGTTAAAAAGCGCGGAGCATCAGTAGCCGACGGTGTAGCGTTGGCGCGAGTGCTTGGGTGTTTCCACTTCGTCGATCAGCGCAATCGCATAGTCGGCAAAGGTGATCCAGCTACGGCCCTCGGCGCTCACCAGCAAATGGTCCTTGCCGACGCGGAATTTGCCCGTGCGCTCACCTTCAACGAATTCCGCCGATGGCGAGAGGAAGGTCCAGTCCAGATCCTTCTCCTGGCGCAATGCATCAAGAAACGCAGCACCGGCGCTGGCCTCGGTTTTGTACTCGGCCGGGAAACCCGCGCTGTCGATCACTCGCGTGTCGTCCGGCAGCAATAGCGAACCCGCACCGCCGACCACCAACAAGCGCTTCACGCCGGCCTGCTTCACCGGCCCGACGATTGCGCTCGCAGGAACAGTGGCGAAATGTGCGGCGGTGATCACCACGTCGTGACCGGCCACCGCATCTTGCAACGCTGCCGAATCCAGCACGTCGACATTCTTGCTGACCACACCGGCACGGGCGGCGAGCTTCGAGGTATCGCGAGCGATAGCGGTAACGCTATGGCCGCGACGCAGGGCTTCTTCCAGCAGCTGGCTACCGGCACGGCCGGTGGCACCAATGATTGCGATCTTGCTCATGACGTTCTCCAGTTGGCTTGAGAGTGCTGCGTTTTCAGATTCGGATTACCACTTCATTTCACCCTTGGCGACTTTCGCGCTCAGTTCCAGCGAGCTCTCTTCACCCAGCTTCGGGTAGCGCTTTTTCATCGCCGCGATCAGCGCAGCAGAATCCTTGGCCTTCGCGGTTTCCTCGTCGAAAGCTTTAATGTAGTCGGCGGTGAATTTTACGCTGGCCAACGAGCGGCTGCTGTTACCGAGGTAGTGACCCGGCACCACGGTTGTCGGCTTCAGGGTTTCAATCGAATGCAAGGTCTCCAGCCAGTCGGCGTGGGACTGCGCGCTCTGGGTGTCGGCCATCCACACGTGAATGTTCTCGGCAACTACCACGCCACCGACCACAGCCTTGAGCGATGGAATCCACACGAAGCTGCGATCCGGCTGCTTGCCTTCAAGCCCGACCACCTGCAACTTCTGCCCTTCCAGCATCAGGCTGTCGCCCTTGAGCACGCCCGGCACAATGGTTTTCGCCGGTACGTCGGCGCCCATTTTCGGGCCCCAGAAAGCCAGTTTGCCGGCAACGGTTTTGTTGATGTGATCGACGGTCGGCTGCGAGGCGAGCACCTTGGCGTCGGGAAAAGCTTTGGTCAGCGTGTCGAGGCCGAAGTAGTAATCCGGATCACCGTGACTGATGTAGATGGTGGTCAATTGTTTGCCGCTGGCGCGAATCTTTTGCACCACCTGCTCAGCCTGGGGTTTGCCGAATTGCGCGTCGACGAGAATCGCGTCCTTCTCACCGCTGACCAGTACCGACGTCACCGGAAAAATCGCGTTGGTACCTGGGTTGTAGACATCGAGCGTCAGGTTGGCAGCGGCCGCATGCGCGGCGAATCCGAGGGAGGCGGTGGCGAGTAGAACGCGTTTGAGGGTGGTGAAGCCGATCATGGGTTGCTCCGGTGTCCGTATGCCGTGTTTGGCGATGGGACAGAGCTTAGTTGCCTGACTCAGTACAAAAAATGCGATGCTTGGACATAGTTTGTTTCTGAAAGCGGGCAAATCATGGATCGTCTCCAAGCAATGCGGGTGTTTGTCACCGTGGTCGACCTGGGCAGTCAATCGGCCGCCGCCGATCACCTCGACCTGTCACGGCCAGTGGTTTCGCGCTATCTGGCGGAGCTCGAAGACTGGGTCGGCGCACGTCTGATGCACCGCACCACGCGCAAGTTGAGCCTGACAGCCGCCGGCAGTGAAATCCTCCCGCGCTGTCGGCAGATGATCGAACTGTCCAGCGACATGCAGGCCGCCGTCAGCGAACCCCACGATGCACCGCGCGGATTGCTGCGGATCAGCGTCAGCACCTCGTTCGGTCAAGCCCAACTGGCCGATGCGATGGCGGCGTACGTCAAGCGCTACCCCGGCGTGAGCATCGACCTGCAGATGCTTGATCGCACGGTGAATCTGGTGGATGAACGGATCGATCTGGCGATCCGCACCAGCAATGACCTCGATCCAAACCTGATCGCCCGGCGTCTGACCGTTTGCCGCTCGGTCGTCTGCGCTGCGCCGGCCTATCTCGATGAACATCCCGTGCCGCAACGGGTTGAAGAACTGAGCCGGCATAACTGCCTGACTCACTCGTATTTCGGCAAGAGCCTTTGGCATTTCGAAGAGGACGGCGAGCCGGTATCAGTGCCGGTGCAGGGCAATATCAGCGCTAACGAAGCCAGTACGTTATTGCGCGCAACGTTGGCCGGCGCAGGGGTGGCCATGCTGCCGACCTATCAGGCCGGTGTGCATATCCATTCGGGAGAATTGATTCGATTACTGCCGGATGCCGAGCCACGGCAGATGAACATCTACGCGGTGTACGCCTCACGCAAACACATGCCGGCGGCGTTACGCAGCATGCTGGATTTTCTGGTAGAGCGCTTTCCAGAGCATCCGCAATGGGACGTTGATCTGTAAACCCGATCCCCTGTAGGAGTGAGCCTGCTCGCGATAGCGGTGTGTCAGTCGGATAGAGGGTACCTGACACACCGCCTTCGCGAGCAAGCTCTGCTCCTGCAAGGGTTCATCAATGTTCTGAATGGCGGGGTACATCCTCAGGCGTACTCGCTGGCAACTCCCCGGCGCTGGCCTATGCTGAAAGTAATACCTCAGGGTATTTCGTTCAGAGGTGAACGCCATGAACATCAAAACAAGAAAGTACTTCGCGATTTTCATCACCTGCGCCGCCACGCTGGCGCTGTACGGCACCGCTGCCTGGCGGGTCGAGCAACTGCGACAACTGCCGCGTGAATACGCGAGCTGTAACTTCGAGCGCTGCATTCCGCACAACGCCACGCTCAACGCGTTGCGCTGATGTAGCTGAAGCGAACCCTGTAGGAGTGAGCCTGCTCGCGATAGCGGTGTGTCAGTCTTCTGCAATATTGATCATGACGGCGCTATCGCGAGCAGGCTCACTCCTACAAGGGATTTGTGGTGGTTACAGATTTACTGCTCGGTCTTCAGACGATCGCGGAACGCCTTTGGCGAGATCCCCACCCGACGCCGAAACAGGCGCGTGAAGTTGGTCGGATCGGAAAACCCCAGCAATTCCGACATCTCGTAAATGGTCATGCTGGTGTAAGTCAGCAAGCGCTTGGCTTCGAGCAACTGACGCTCGTGCATGATCTGTAACGCCGGTTGCCCGGCCAGTTCACGGCACGTGCCGTTGAGGTGCGAGACCGAAATCCCCAGCCGATGGGCCAGATCCTCAACCTTCACATGCTGGCGGTAAGTCTCCTCCACCAATTGAATGAAACCGTTGAGGTATTCGCGTTGACGTTGCGGCCGTTGGCTGGCGTTATGGCGCACGATGGCCTGCCGACTGACCCAGACCATGATCACGCTGACCAGCGAGTGCATGAGCATTTCCCGCGCCGGTTGATGGCCGTTGTACTCAGCCTGCAACGCTGAAAAAAGACTGTTCAGGTAATCGCCGTCAGGGCCTGCCGGATAGCTTTCGGCTCTGGCGAGCGCATGCACCGCATCGCCCAGTTGCGCCTGCAAGTGGTTGATCAGTGGCGTTGCGAGCGTGACGACAAATCCTTCGACGTCTTCGGAAAAGCGAAAGCCATGCACCGATAACGGTGGCAGGACTTGAATAGCGGGGGTCTGGAGTTGTGTGCGCTGACCTTCAATCTCAAGCTCTGCCTGACCTTTGAAGACGAAGAGCAGCTGGCATAAATCGGCGTGACGGTGGGGTTTGATTTCCCATTGATGTTCGCGACTGCGTGAGGAAATAGTTTCACAGTGCAGCAAGTCAGGGGTCGGCCAGTCCAGGCTTTCACCGTAAAGCTTGAACACCGGAATGGAAGGCAGCTCGGGCTTGTTCATCACTTCATCCAGGCCTCGAAGGTTGCGGGCGATAATCGCACCGATTGGCAGAATGTACAGGTATCGGCTCAGTTTTCACCTTCAATTGACAGACCCGCAAGGGAAAAATGCAAGCACTCGATCCATAAAAAACATTCGCCGGCATTTGCCGCGTGAAGCTTGCGAGTCATAAAAACAATGAAAACGCTGAAAACCCAAGTCGCCATCATTGGCGCCGGCCCCTCCGGTTTGCTCCTCGGTCAGTTGCTGCACAACGCCGGCATCGACACCCTCATCCTCGAACGCCAGACGCCCGATTATGTGCTCGGTCGCATCCGCGCCGGTGTGCTTGAACAAGGCATGGTAGAGCTGTTGCGTCAGGCTGGCGTGAGTCAGCGCATGGACACCGAAGGTCTGGTTCACGGCGGCTTCGATCTGGCCATCGACGGGCGTCAGGTACACATCGATCTGCACGCATTGACCGGCGGCAAGACCGTGATGATCTACGGCCAGACAGAGGTCACTCGCGACCTGATGGCCGCTCGTCGGGAGGCCGGTGCAGCGACTATTTATCAAGCGAGTGATGTCGTTCCTCACGGGATGAAAAGCGACGAAGCTTTTGTCACCTTCGAAAAGGACGGCGAAACCTGGCGCGTCGATTGCGATTACATCGCCGGTTGCGATGGCTTCCACGGTGTGGCGCGGCAGTCGATTCCGGCGGACTGCCTGAAGGTATTCGAGCGGGTTTATCCGTTTGGCTGGTTAGGGATTCTCGCCGATACGCCGCCGGTGCATGAGGAGTTGGTCTACGCCCGTCATGCACGTGGTTTTGCCTTGTGCAGCATGCGTTCAGCGACGCGCACGCGTTACTACTTACAGGTGCCGGCAGATGAAAACGTCGACGCCTGGAGCGATCAGCGTTTCTGGGATGAACTGAAAAGCCGCATGCCTGCGCAGCTCGCAGAAAAACTGGTGACCGGCCCGTCCATCGAAAAAAGCATCGCGCCGCTGCGCAGCTTTGTCGTCGAACCGATGCAGTACGGGCGCATGTTTCTCGTCGGCGACGCCGCCCACATCGTCCCGCCCACTGGCGCCAAGGGCCTGAATCTGGCGGCCAGTGACGTCAGCACATTGTTCAATATTCTGCTGAAGACCTATCGCGACGGCCGCACCGATCTGTTGGAGAAATACTCCGAGATCTGCCTGCGCCGAGTCTGGAAAGCCGAGCGCTTTTCATGGTGGATGACGTCAATGCTGCATCGCTTCGACGATCAGGATGATTTCAGCCAGCGCATCAGCGCCTCCGAACTGGACTACTTTGTCAGTTCAGAAGCGGGTCGAAAAACCATTGCAGAAAATTACGTCGGACTTCCTTATGAGGCTATCGAATAGCCTGCTACCGACTTACACTGGCGAGCACCTACCCGCGCGCCCTGGCTGTGCGGGTCAATCACTGCCCGCAGGCTTGCCCGTGACCAATCTCAATCACCCCGAAACGCCCAAACCGGCCATTCGCAGCGTGCTGGTCGCGCTGATGATGGCGATCTTTCTTGGCGCGCTGGATCAGACCATCGTCGCCGTGTCGATGCCGGCCATCTCCGCACAGTTCAAAGATGTCAGCCTGCTGGCCTGGGTGATTTCCGGGTACATGGTGGCGATGACCGTGGCGGTGCCGATCTACGGCAAACTCGGTGATCTGTACGGGCGACGCAAATTGATGCTGTTCGGCATGGGCCTGTTCACCCTGGCCTCACTGTTCTGTGGCATGGCGCAGAACATGGAACAACTGGTGCTGGCGCGAATCGTTCAGGGCATCGGCGCAGGCGGGATGATTTCCGTCAGCCAAGCGATCATCGGCGATATCGTGCCGCCGCGCGAACGGGGTCGCTACCAGGGTTATTTCAGCAGCATGTATGCGATGGCCAGCGTCGCCGGCCCGGTGCTCGGCGGCTACATGACGGAATATCTGTCGTGGCGCTGGGTGTTTCTGATCAACCTGCCGCTGGGTCTTGGCGCCTGGTGGGTCGCCCAGCGCAATTTGCGCGGGCTGCCGATTCCCAATCGTAAACCGATCATCGATTACCTCGGCACCGTACTGATGATCATCGGCCTGACGGCGTTGTTGCTCGGCATCACGCAGGTCGGTCAGGGCCATTCCTGGCGCAGCGGTGAAGTGCTCGGTCTGCTGGCCGGCGCTGTCGCAGTGCTGGCGGTGTTTGTCTGGCATGAACGCCGCGCGCGCGAGCCGTTGCTGCCGATGCACCTGTTCGCCAACCGCAACGCCTTGCTGTGCTGGTGCACGATTTTCTTCACCAGTTTCCAGGCGATTTCGTTGATCGTGCTGATGCCGCTGCGCTTTCAGAGTGTCACCGGTGGCGGCGCCGACAGTGCGGCACTGCACTTGCTGCCGTTGGCGATCGGGTTGCCGATCGGCGCCTTTTTCGCGGGCCGCCGCACCTCGATCACCGGGCGCTACAAGCCGCAGATTCTGACCGGTGCGATGCTGATGCCGATTTCGATTCTCGGCATGGCGTTCAGCCCACCGGAGGCGACGCTGGTCAGCGGGTTGTTCATGTTGCTCAGCGGCATCTCCAGCGGCATGCAGTTTCCGACCTCATTGGTTGGTACGCAGAATTCGGTGGAGCAGCGCGACATCGGCGTGGCCACCAGCACCACCAACCTGTTCCGCTCGCTGGGCGGTGCGGTCGGTGTCGCGTTGATGTCGGCGCTGTTGCTGGCGTTGTTGCAGGATTCGAGTTTTGCTCACTTGGCGAGCAGTTCGCTGATGAGCGAGGGGCACTCGGGCAACGTTTTGCTCGACGGATTGAACGCCGCGCCGGGGGATGCGCAGAACGCCTTGCGTGCGGAACTCGCGGTAACGTTCCGGCATCTGCTATGGGTCAGTGCGGCGGTGTCGTTGCTCGGGTTGGCGGCCGCGATTGCGATGCCCAACAGCCTGCTGCGCGGGCGTGAACACGGCGCCAAATAAAACAAGCACTACGAAACGCTGTAGGAGTGAGCCTGCTCGCGATGAGGGCGTGTCATACAACAATGACGTCGACTGACACACCCTCATCGCGAGCAGGCTCACTCCTACAAGGGCTGATCTTCAAGGGCTGTAGTAACCCACCGCCACCAGGAAATGCCCGACCTTCTTCAGGTAGGCATGTTTGTCCTCGATCTTGCCGGTCACCGGATTCTTCCAGCGGTACTCGTATTCACCCGCGTCCTGCTTGGCGATCAGCGCCAGAATCGGCTCGCCCACCGGTTTGCCCTCCGGGTCCTTGACCTTGCCGAAGTCGGTGTTGATCAAACGCAAATTGGTGCCATGGGCGACGTAGCGCTGGGTGTCCAGATCGACCACGAACACGTACAGATCATCCTGCAAATACCCGCCCTTGAGCGAGTTGATTGCCGTCAGCGTGGTCTTTTCATCCTTTGTCAGATCCGTTGCGGCTTTATCCAGCAGAGCTTTGGCTTGTTCAGCGGAGGCGCGCGGCAGGTAATAACCGACCGCCAGAATTCGCTGACCGATGCGTTGGTAGAACACATGCTTGCGCTCGACCTTGCCGTCCGCCTGGTTCTGCCAGCGGTACTCGGCTTGCTGAATGCCATTGCCTTCGGGCACCAGCAGCGCTTCCTTGAACGCCTTCTGCAAGTCCGGCCCGAGCACTTCAGTGACGTCGCGGCCGATCAACGCTGATGAAGGCCCGCCGCTGGCGAGCATCACGCCTTTGGTATCGACCACGAACACGTAGCGATCCTTATCGACGAACTCGCCCTGGCGACTGAACGCGGCGAACGCCTTGTCGCCATTGTCGTGGTAGTAGGCCAGCGCTTTTTCCAGCAAGGCAATGGCGGCCTGGCTGTCATCTTTGGTTGTTGTGGCGGCGCTGGCCTGACCGAAACCGGCCAATAACATCACACCAAGCCAGGCTATTTTGTGCAAAAACCCCATGACGCATCCCTCGTTCTTGTTGGTGTTTCAAGAGCGTAGACGGGTTGGGGTGATGTATGGATATTCAGAAGGTTTCTGGAAATGACACAGTCCCCTGTGGTGAAAGGGGATTATCTGTGGTGAGGGGATTTATCCCCGATGGGCTGCGAAGCAGCCCCAATTCAAGCAACACATATTTCCTGACACACCGATCTGAATGGTTGTAGGGCTGCTTCGCAACCCATCGGGGATAAATCCCCTCACCACAGGATTTACCCACTCCACAAAAATGCTGTTCAGTTAAGGTCGGGCATTGATCTGCTGCTGCAAGTTCTGGATCTGCGCCTGAAGCGTGTTGATGTTGCGGGTCATCTGCCCGCGGAACGCATCGAACTCAGCCGTATTGCCACCGCCCTGCGGGGCTGCCGGACGATTGTCCTGCTGACTTTTCAGGACGACGATGTCCTGTTCCAGACGATCAATCGCCGCGCTCGGGTTGCCCTGTTTCTTCAACGCGGCGATATCGGCGCCGAGGCTCTTGAACTGCGCATCGAAGCCCTTGAGCTGAGCGTCGACCTTGCTGGTGTCGCCCGACGTGCTTTTCACCGCCGCCAACTCCGCGCTCAAGGCTTTGACCTGCGCCTGCAACTGGCTATTGGCGTTCTGCTGTTCGGTGGTCTGCGCCGTCATCTGCGCCAGACGCTTGTCGAGATCACTGGCCTGACCGGCGACGCCCTGCTGCTGTTTGCTCTGATCCAGCAGCTTGCCTTCCAGTTGTTTGATCTGCAGCTTCAAGGCTTCGCTGTCACTGCTGACGTTGGTCTGACTGGCGACGACCTTGCCGGAAATGTCCTGCAAGCGCCCCGCTGCTTCTTCGCTGATGCGCGCGAAACTTTCCTGGGTCGCAACCAGTTGCTGCTCCATCAGCGAAATCTGCTGAAAGCTCCACCAGGCAAGGCCGATGAAGGCAAAAAACAAGGCACCGACCAGCGCCCACAATGGCCCGGTGCTCGCTGCCTTGACCTTGACCACAGGCGGTGTGCGCGAGTGCACGGAGGTGCGGGCGGTGGTCGGAATGTCATCGTCGTCGAAGGTGTCGGCACGCAGGCTCGGGACATCGTCGAAATCGTCGTGGGCATCATTACGCATGGACATTGAGGCAACCTTTGTGGAACGCGGTGATGGCAGATTGGCGCGAAGTATAAACCCCACAGCCGCAGGGATTGACCCTCAACCTGCGGTGCGGTTCATTGCCGGCCGGCCGATTCGTTTCAACGAATGTCAACGAATGTCCTGAGCTTTCCACCAGCTGCAGAACTCATCCAGTGCCGACCAGAGGCTGACTTTCGGATCGTAGTCCAGATAATGCCGGGCGCGACTGATATCGAGGGTGAAATTTTTCTTCATCACTTGCATGCCCAAGCGCGACAGCGTCGGCTCCGGGCGCCCGGGCCAGAGTTTGCACGCGCCTTCGTTGAGCGCCGCGACGCTGTAGGCCAGTCCGTAGGAACGGTACTTGGTGACCTGTGGGACTTCCATCTTGCGCATCACGTAATTGACCACATCCCACAGCGGCACCGGCGCGCCGTTGCTGATGTTGTAGGCCTTGCCCAGCGCGGAACCGGCGGCCAGCAGACTGCTGAGCATGGCTTCGTTGAGGTTCTGCACGCTGGTGAAATCGACCTTGTTCAGGCCATTGCCGATGATCGCCAGCCTCCCCTTGCGCTGCATGTTGAGCAGCCGCGGGAAGATGCTCATGTCGCCGGCACCGGTGACGAAACGCGGGCGCAGCGCAATGGTTTCGAGACCGAATTCCTGCGCACCGAAGACCTTCTGCTCGGCCAGATACTTGGTCGCCGCGTAGTGATGCTTGAAGCGTTTTGGCACTTGTTCTTCGGTCAGGTTGAGGTGGTCGCGGCCATCGAAATAGATCGACGGCGACGACAGATGCACCAGCCGCCGCACGCGTTGCTTCAAACAGGCTTCGACGACATTTTCGGTAACTTGCACGTTGCCCTGATGAAAGTCCTGATAACGACCCCACAGCCCGACGGCGCCAGCGCAATGCACCACGGATTCAACGTCGCTGCAGAGTTCGCGCACCAGGTCCGGGTCCGTCAGATCGCCGGGGACGAACTCAGCGCCACGGCGCACCAGATGCTCAACGCTCTCGGCCCGGCGACCATTGACCCGCACGTCCAGGCCCTGCTCCAGAGCGAAACGCGCAAAGCGTCCGCCAATGAAGCCGCTTGCGCCGGTGACCAGAATTTTCATGTATAGCTCCAACAAAAAGCAGCTACTAGCGTCAAGCTTCTAGCTGCAAGTTTAAAACGGCGCACAGCGCTGAACTTGCCGCTTGCAGCTTGACGCTTATGGCTGCTTCCAGGGCACCAGCCATTGCGCTGAAGAGCGCACCAGTTGCTCGGTCAACAAGCCCAGCAACTGACCGCCATTGCGCCAATGATGCCAGTACAGCGGCACATCGATCGGTTTATCTGGCAACAGCTCGCATAACTCACCGCGCTGTAATTGCTCGCGCACTTGCAGTTCCGGTACCAGGCCCCAGCCCAGGCCGGCTTCGGTCAGGCGGATAAAACCTTCGGAAGACGGGCATAAATGGTGCTCGAAACCGCCATCGACGCCGAGCGACGCCAGGTAACGATGCTGCAGAAAGTCGTCCGGGCCGAACACCAGCGCCGGCGTGCGCGGCAGTTGCTCGGCGCGCACGCCATCGGGGAAATGCCGCGCGATGAACGCCGGGCTGGCCAGCGCGCGATAACGCATCGCGCCGAGCAACACACTGCGCGCGCCGGCCACCGGCCGTTCACTGGCGCATAGGCATGCGGCCACTTCACCGGCGCGCATGCGTTTAAGGCCCACGGTCTGGTCTTCGACGATCAGATCCAGCAACAAATGCTGTTCGGCGCAGAAATCCCCCACCGCTTGCGCCCACCACGTGGCCAGGCTGTCGGCGTTCAACGCGATGCGCAGGCGCTCCGGCACACCCTCTTCGTCCAATGCCGGCACCAGGGTCTGCAAGTCACGCTCAAGCAGACGTACCTGCTGCACATGGTTGAGCAGACGCCGGCCAATTTCGGTCGGCGAAGGCGGTGTGCCGCGCACCAGCACCGGTTGGCCGACCCGCGCTTCGAGCAGTTTGATCCGCTGCGAAATCGCCGACTGCGACAAGCCCAGCACCTGCGCGGCGCGTTCGAATCCGGCCTGCTCGACCACGGCGGCCAGAGCGGAAAGCAATTTGTAGTCGAACATCAGTTTTCCTAATGAGCGATCAGCACTATTGGTTTTTCTTATACAGCGTTCAACCGGAGAATAGCCAGCAAGCACCCTCTTTGTTCAGGAATACCTTCATGGCTGGCGAAACTTCACTCACGACCCTGCTGCGCAGCATGAGCCCGCAACTCAATGTCGGCGAATACGTGTTCTGCACCTTGCGCGACGGTCAGATGCCGAGCGGGCTGGAGATTGTCGGCAGCTTCCGCGAGCAGGAAGGTCTGACGGTGATTCTCGAACGTTCCCACGCCGAACAGGCCGGTTTCAGTTTCGATTACGTCGCTGCCTGGATCACCCTCAACGTGCATTCAGCACTGGAAGCGGTCGGCCTTACTGCAGCATTCGCCAGCGCACTGGGCAAGGCCGGGATCAGCTGCAACGTGATTGCCGGTTACTACCACGATCATCTGTTTGTCGGTCAGGCCGACGCCGAACACGCCATGCACGTGCTGCGCGATCTCGCAGCCAACGCGGAGTAAACCTTATGTGGCAAAGCTATGTGAACGGCCTGCTGGTGGCGTTCGGGCTGATCATGGCGATCGGTACGCAAAACGCTTTTGTGTTGGCGCAGAGCCTGCGTCGCGAGCATCACCTGCCGGTTGCCGCGCTGTGCGTGGTCTGTGATGCACTGCTGGTAGCCGCCGGAGTGTTCGGCCTTGCAACGGTGCTGGCGCATAACCCGACACTGCTGGCGGTGGCTCGCTGGGGTGGTGCAGTGTTTCTGATCTGGTACGGCAGCCAGGCGTTGCGCCGAGCATTCTCGAAACAGAGTCTGGATCAGGGTGAAAACCAGACCGTGCGCTCTTTGCGTGCCGTGATGCTCAGTGCCTTGGCGGTGACTTTGCTCAACCCGCACGTTTATCTGGATACCGTGCTGCTGATCGGCTCGCTGGGCGCGCAACAATCGGTGCCGGGCGCGTATGTGGTGGGCGCTGCGAGCGCTTCGCTGTTGTGGTTTTTCACTCTGGCGCTGGGCGCGGCATGGCTGGCGCCCTGGCTGGCTCGCCCGAGTACCTGGCGGATTCTCGATCTGGTGGTCGCGCTGATGATGTTTACCGTAGCGGGACAACTTATTATCGCCAGTTGATTTATTCCAAACGGCTCTGGAACCTCTATCCCACACAGTTGTTGCGTGGTTAAGCCGCAACCCCGGTGCTATGATCCGAACCCTGCGCCGCAAAGAGTAAAAACTCGCCGGTGCATTTCTGGCCGCCCGTGATCGGCCTTGCGCTCACCGCAACAGACCTGATTAGGAGAATCATCATGGCTTTCGAATTGCCGCCGCTGCCTTACGCACACGATGCCCTGCAGCCGCACATTTCCAAGGAAACCCTGGAATTTCACCACGACAAGCACCACAACACCTACGTCGTGAACCTGAACAACCTGGTGCCAGGCACCGAGTTCGAAGGCAAGACCCTGGAAGAAATCGTCAAGACTTCTTCGGGTGGCATCTTCAACAACGCCGCTCAGGTCTGGAACCACACTTTCTACTGGAACTGCCTGGCGCCAAACGCCGGCGGTCAACCTACCGGCGCGCTGGCTGAAGCCATCAACGCAGCCTTCGGTTCGTTCGACAAGTTCAAGGAAGAGTTCAGCAAAACCTCGATCGGCACCTTCGGTTCCGGCTGGGGCTGGCTGGTGAAAAAGGCTGACGGCTCCCTGGCTCTGGCCAGCACCATCGGCGCCGGCAACCCGCTGACCAGCGGCGACACCCCGCTGCTGACCTGCGACGTCTGGGAACACGCTTACTACATCGACTACCGCAACGTTCGTCCGAAGTATGTCGAAGCGTTCTGGAACCTGGTCAACTGGAAGTTTGTTGCTGAGCAGTTCGAAGGCAAAACCTTCACCGCTTAAGCTGCGCGCCAGTCAAAAAACCCGGCATTGCCGGGTTTTTTTATGCCTTTGATTCATGCAGGAGCTGCCGCAGGTTCGGGCCGTGATCGAATGATCTTTTGACGTTGATCGGGAAAACAAGATCAAAAGACCGCAGCCTTCGGCAACTCCTACATCGGGATGGCGTTACTCCCACAGAAAATGCAGCTTCAAGCCGCTTGCTGCCTTGCTACGGAGGGCTAACATCAAAACATTGGGAAAATTGTTCCGCGCCGCTCAAGTTGAGGGCCAAAACTACCGACACAGTACAATTAGGGCTAATACTCCAGACAGCAGCATTTTGGCCAAGGCTAAAGGCAAATGATCCTGGGCCTGATTGTCCCTTTGACTGCCAACTCGGGATTGCCAATACTCATGGCAACTTGATGCTACCCGCACGGAACAAGGAATAACCCTTTGAAGCTGGAACTCAAGAACAGCTTGTCGGTGAAGTTGCTCCGGGTCGTGCTCCTGTCGGCATTGATCGTCGGCGTGGTCTTGAGCTGCGCGCAGATTGTTTTCGATGCCTACAAAACCCGTCAGGCCGTTGCCAACGACGCCGAACGGATCCTCGACATGTTCCGCGATCCCTCCACCCAGGCGGTCTACAGCCTGGATCGCGAGATGGGCATGCAGGTGATCGAAGGTCTGTTCCAGGACGACGCCGTGCGCCAGGCCTCCATTGGCCACCCCAACGAAGCGATGCTCGCGCAAAAATCCCGCGACTTGCAGCATTCCAACAGCCGCTGGCTGACCGACCTGATCCTCGGCCAGGAGCGCACGTTCACCACGCAACTGGTGGGCCGTGGCCCGTACAGCGAGTATTACGGCGACCTGAGCATCACCCTCGACACCGCGACTTATGGCGAAGGTTTTATCGTCAGCTCGGTAATCATCTTCATTTCCGGCGTTCTGCGGGCCCTGGCCATGGGTCTGGTGTTGTACCTGGTTTATCACTGGCTGCTGACCAAACCGCTGTCGCGGATCATCGAGCACCTGACCGAAATCAACCCGGACCGCCCCAGCGAACACAAAATCCCCCAGCTCAAGGGCCACGAAAAGAACGAGCTCGGTCTATGGATCAACACGGCCAACCAGTTGCTCGAATCCATCGAGCGCAATACCCATCTGCGCCACGAAGCGGAAAACAGCCTGCTGCGCATGGCCCAGTACGATTTCCTCACCGGCCTGCCGAACCGCCAGCAATTGCAGCAGCAACTGGACAAGATTCTGGTCGATGCCGGCAAGTTACAGCGCCGGGTCGCGGTCTTGTGCGTCGGGCTGGACGATTTCAAAGGCATCAACGAGCAGTTCAGTTATCAGACCGGCGACCAGTTATTGCTGGCCTTGGCCGATCGCCTGCGTGCCCACAGCGGCCGCCTCGGCGCCCTCGCCCGTCTGGGTGGCGACCAGTTTGCGCTGGTGCAGGCGGACATCGAGCAGCCGTACGAAGCCGCCGAACTGGCGCAAAGCATTCTCGATGACCTGGAAGCGGCGTTTGCCCTCGATCATCAGGAAATCCGCCTGCGCGCGACCATCGGCATCACCCTGTTTCCCGAGGACGGCGACAGCACTGAAAAGCTGCTGCAGAAAGCCGAGCAGACCATGACGCTGGCCAAGACCCGCTCGCGCAACCGCTATCAGTTCTATATCGCCAGCGTCGACAGCGAGATGCGCCGCCGTCGCGAACTGGAAAAAGACCTGCGCGATGCCTTGCTGCGCGATCAGTTCTACCTTGTCTACCAGCCGCAGATCAGCTATCGCGATCACCGCGTGGTCGGCGTCGAAGCGCTGATTCGCTGGCAACACCCGGAGCACGGACTGGTGCCGCCGGACCTGTTCATTCCGCTGGCCGAGCAGAACGGCACGATCATCGCTATCGGCGAATGGGTGCTTGATCAGGCCTGCAAACAGCTGCGCGACTGGCACGATCAAGGCTTCGTCGACCTGCGCATGGCGGTCAACCTGTCGACCGTGCAACTGCACCACGCCGAGCTGCCGCGAGTGGTCAACAATCTGTTGCAGATGTATCGCCTGCCACCGCGCAGCCTGGAGCTGGAAGTCACCGAAACCGGCCTGATGGAAGACATCAGTACCGCCGCCCAGCACTTGCTGAGCCTGCGCCGCTCCGGCGCGCTGATTGCCATCGACGACTTCGGCACCGGCTATTCATCGCTGAGTTATCTGAAAAGCCTGCCGCTGGACAAGATCAAGATCGACAAGAGCTTCGTCCAGGATCTGCTCGATGACGACGACGACGCGACTATCGTTCGGGCAATCATTCAACTGGGCAAGAGCCTTGGCATGCAGGTGATTGCCGAAGGCGTGGAAACCGCCGAGCAGGAGACTTACATCATCTCCGAAGGCTGTCATGAAGGTCAGGGTTACCACTACAGCAAACCGCTGCCGGCGCGTGAATTGACCGCCTACCTCAAGCAGGCACAGCGCAGTAACGCGGCCATTCTTTAAAAATCAAAAGATCGCAGCCTCTGGAAGCTTCTGCGTTCCCTGTAGAAGCTACCGGAGGCTGCGATCTTTCGATCTGCGTAAATAAGAAATATTTCCAGCCACAACCCTTTACACATAATGCGAAAGATTTGCATTATGTCGCAGCTTTGCGCACCCCCGCGCCTGTCCATTCATCTACCGAAGCAGGATGTTCGCCATGATTCGTATGCCTCTGGCTACCGCCAGTCTGCTGGCCATCGCTATTTCCCTCGCCGGTTGCGGCGAAGGCAAAGACAAGGCCGCCGCTCCGGCCACGCCGACTCCAGCCGCCAGCACCACCGCACCTGCGGCTGCTCCTGCCGCTGCCGGTAAAGTCGACGAAGCCGCCGCCAAGGCTGTGGTCGCGCATTACGCCGACATGGTCTTCGCCGTTTACAGCGATGCCGAATCCACCGCGAAAACCCTGCAAACTGCCGTTGACGCCTTCCTCGCCAAGCCGAACGCCGACACCCTGAAAGCCGCCAAGGCTGCCTGGGTCGCTGCCCGCGTTCCTTACCTGCAGAGTGAAGTGTTCCGCTTCGGCAACACCATCATCGATGACTGGGAAGGTCAGGTGAACGCCTGGCCACTGGACGAGGGTCTGATCGACTACGTCGACAAATCCTACGAGCACGCACTGGGTAACCCGGGCGCCACTGCCAACATCATCGCCAACACCGAAGTTCAGGTCGGCGAAGACAAGGTCGACGTCAAAGACATCACCCCGGAAAAACTCGCCAGCCTGAATGAGCTGGGCGGTTCCGAAGCCAACGTCGCCACCGGCTACCACGCGATCGAATTCCTGCTCTGGGGCCAGGATCTGAACGGCACCGGCCCTGGTGCTGGCAACCGTCCTGCTTCCGACTACCTGGAAGGCGCCGGCGCCACTGGCGGCCACAACGATCGTCGTCGTGCCTACCTGAAGTCGGTGACCCAACTGCTGGTCAGCGACCTGGAAGAAATGGTCGGCAACTGGAAGCCAAACGTGGCTGACAACTACCGCGCCACGCTGGAAGCCGAGCCAGGCGAAACCGGCCTGCGCAAAATGCTCTTCGGCATGGGCAGCCTGTCCCTGGGCGAACTGGCGGGCGAGCGCATGAAGGTGTCTCTGGAGGCGAACTCGCCTGAAGACGAGCAGGACTGCTTCAGCGACAACACCCACAACTCGCACTTCTACGATGCCAAAGGTATTCGTAACGTCTACCTGGGCGAGTACACCCGTACCGATGGCACCAAAATGACCGGCGCCAGCCTGTCGTCGCTGGTGGCCAAGGCTGACCCGGCTGCCGACACCGCGCTGAAAGCCGATCTGGCTGCCACTGAAGCGAAGATCCAGGTCATGGTTGATCACGCCAACAAGGGTGAGCACTACGACCAACTGATCGCTGCCGGCAACACCGCTGGCAACCAGATAGTCCGCGACGCCATCGCCTCGCTGGTCAAGCAGACCGGTTCGATCGAAGCCGCTGCCGGCAAACTGGGCATCAGCGACCTGAACCCGGACAACGCTGATCACGAGTTCTGATCAACAGCGTCCGCGTCAAAAAAGGCGACCTTCGGGTCGCCTTTTTCATGCCTGATGTTCACAGTCCCCTGTAGGAGTGAGCCTGCTCGCGATAGCGGAGTGTCAGCCAAGAATTAGCCGACTGACACTCCGCTATCGCGAGCAGGCTCGCTCCCACAGGGTTTGCATGAGCTTCAAGGCTTGCCACAAATCAAGCAAACGATAATTCCTCTTATTCAAACCCCCTCTCCCTGTTAGACTTTGCGCCTTTATTTTTGCCCGTCCGCAGGATGTCTGATGCCCTCGCTGCCTCTTCGCTTGTCCGCACTGTGTCTGGCCCTGGGCCTGAGTGCCTGCGATGACGCCCCGCGTTTCACCAAGGCCGAGCCTGGTGAAGCACGTTCGGGCGGTGCAGCGACCGTGCGCAAGACCGATCAGAACGCGTTCTCCCTGCCCTCGGCCAACCTGCCGCCGTCGCGTCGAGTGGACTTCAGCGTCGGCAACAGCTTCTTCCGCAGCCCGTGGGTGATCGCGCCGTCGACCACCACCGCGCGTGACGGACTCGGCCCGCTGTTCAATACCAACGCCTGCCAGAACTGTCACATCAAGGACGGTCGCGGTCATCCGCCAACGCCGGGTGCGGCCAATGCGGTGTCGATGCTGGTCAGGCTGTCGATTCCCGACGCTCCGGAATATGCCCGGCTCATCGAGCAGGTCGGCGTGGTGCCGGAGCCGGTCTACGGTGGCCAGTTCCAGGACATGGCTGTGCCCGGCGTCGCTCCCGAAGGCAAAGTGCGGGTCGACTACACGCCGGTGCCGGTACGGTTCAAGGACGGCACCGAAGTCGAACTGCGCAAACCGACGTTACAGATCACCCAACTCGGCTACGGCCCAATGCACCCGGACACGCGTTTCTCCGCCCGCGTCGCCCCGCCGATGATTGGCCTCGGCCTGCTCGAAGCGATCCCTGAAGAAGCGATCCTCGCCAACGCTACCGCGCAAGCCAAAGAGAACGGCGGCATCAATGGCCGGCCAAACCGAGTCTGGGACGACGCGTTGCAGCAAACCGTGATCGGCCGATTTGGCTGGAAAGCAGGGCAACCGAATCTCAATCAACAAAATGTTCACGCGTTTTCTGGTGACATGGGCCTTACGACCAGCCTGAGACCTTTCGATGACTGCACCGAGGCGCAAACCGCCTGCAAGCAGGCGCCGAACGGCAATGGCCCGGACGGCGAGCCGGAAGTCAGCGACAACATCCTGCGTCTGGTGCTGTTCTACAGCCGTAACCTCGCCGTGCCCGCGCGCCGTAACGTCAACGATGAACAAGTGCTGGCCGGCAAAAACCTGTTTTTCCAGGCCGGCTGCGATTCGTGTCACACCCCGAAATACACCACCGCCGCCAACGCCGCCGAACCTGAATTGGCCAATCAAGTGATTCGCCCTTACAGCGATCTGCTGCTGCACGACATGGGCGACGGTCTGGCTGACAACCGCACGGAATTCCAGGCCTCCGGCCGCGACTGGCGCACGCCGCCGTTGTGGGGGATCGGCCTGACGCAAGCGGTCAGTGGCCACACCCAGTTTTTGCATGATGGCCGCGCGCGCAATCTGCTCGAAGCGGTGCTCTGGCACGGCGGCGAAGCAAAAGCGGCGCAGCAACAGGTTTTATCGTTCAATGCCGAGCAGCGTGCCGCGCTGCTGGCGTTTCTGAATTCACTTTAAACACTTAAAAGAATCGGGAGCCCGACATGTTCCGTCCCAAGCTACTGTTCACCAGCCTTGCCGCACTGGCCCTCGGCGCGTGCTCGCCACAGGATCCGCAAGCCGTCACCTCGGCGGCCATCGCCAAATCGGTGATCCTGCCGACTTACACCCGCTGGGTCGAGGCCGACAAGCAACTGGCTGTCAGCGCCCTCGCCTACTGCCAGGGCAAGGAAACCCTGGAGACCGCCCGCGCCGACTTCCTGCACGCGCAGAAAGCCTGGGCCGAGCTGCAACCGCTGCTGATCGGCCCGCTGGCCGAGGGCAACCGTTCGTGGCAGGTGCAGTTCTGGCCGGACAAGAAAAACCTCGTCGGCCGTCAGGTCGAGCAACTGGTCGTCGCCCAGCCGCAAATCGATGCCGCTGCACTGGCCAAGTCGAGCGTGGTGGTACAGGGCCTGTCGGCTTACGAGTACATCCTGTTCGACGCCAAGCCTGATGTCGCCAACGCCGACCAGAAAGCCAAGTACTGCCCGCTGTTGATCGCCATCGGCGAACGTCAGAAGCAACTGGCCGAAGAGATTCTGCAGAGCTGGAACAACACCGACGGCATGCTCGCGCAGATGACCAAGTTCCCCAACCAGCGCTACGCCGACTCCCACGAAGCGATCGCCGATCTGCTGCGTGTACAGGTCACCGCACTCGACACTCTGAAGAAAAAACTCGGCACGCCGATGGGCCGCCAGAGCAAAGGCGTGCCACAGCCGTTCCAGGCCGATGCATGGCGCAGCCAGTCGTCGTTGACCGCGTTGGAAGCCAGCCTTGCCGCCGCCAAAACCGTTTGGGAAGGCGTCGACAACAAAGGCCTGCGCAACCTGCTGCCAAGCGATCAGAAGCCATTGGCAGACAAGATCGACGCCGCTTACGCTGCCTCGCTGAAACTGTTCGACAGCACCCAGCGGTCGCTCGGCGAAATGCTTGAAGACGATGCGGGTCGTCAGCAACTCAACGACATCTACGACAGCCTCAACGTCGTCCATCGCCTGCACGAAGGCGAATTGGCCAAGGCGCTGGGCATTCAACTGGGCTTCAACGCCAACGACGGTGACTGATGAGGGCAAGTGCCATGCTGCGACGCCAGGCTCTGACTTTAGGTAGTGTGCTGCTGGGAGCAGTGACGCTGGGCGGCTGGACGCTGTTCAAACGCAAGGATCAGAGCCCGCTGCTGCTGTCGGCGCGCGACGACACCGACGGCAAGCACTATGCCGTCGGTTATCGGCTGGATGGCACGCGCGTGTTCGCCACCGAAGTCGGCCAGCGTTGCCACGACATCATCAACCACCCGACGCAGCCGATTGCACTGTTCGTCGCCCGCCGGCCGGGCACCGAGAGCTACCTGATCGATCTGCGCGACGGTGCTTTGTTGCAGACCGTGACGTCGCAACCGAACCGGCACTTCTACGGTCACGCGGTGATTCACAAGGACGGCGAATACCTGTACGCCACCGAGAATGACACCAGCGATGCCGGTCGTGGTTTGCTCGGGGTGTACAAGTTCGAAGGCGAACGGCTGGTGCACAGCGGTGAGATTTCCACTCATGGCCTCGGCCCGCATCAGGTGTCATGGATGCCCGATGGCGAGACGCTGGTGGTGGCCAACGGCGGGATTCGTACTGAAGCGGAAAGCCGCGTCGACATGAACCTCAACGCCATGGAGCCGAGCCTGGTGCTGATGCAGCGCGACGGCACCCTGCTGAGCAAGGAAACCCTCGCCCAGCAGATGAACAGCGTGCGCCACCTGGGCATTGCCAGCGACGGCACCATCGTCGCCGGCCAGCAATTCATGGGCGCCTCGCATGAGCGTTCGGAGCTGTTGGCGATCAAGCGTCCGGGGCAGCCATTCGTGGCGTTCCCGGTGCCGGAGCATCAGTTGCAGTCGATGGGCCATTACACCGCGAGTGTGGCGGTGCACAGCGAGTTGCGTCTGGTCGCATTGACGGCGCCCCGTGGCAATCGCTTCTTTATCTGGGATCTGGACAGCGGCGAAGTGCGCCTCGACGCGCCGTTGCCTGATTGCGCGGGCGTGGGTGCGGTGAAGGACGGTTTTGTCGTGACCTCGGGTCAGGGCCGTTGCCGTTACTACGATTGCCGCCAGGATGAACTGTTGGCCAAGCCACTGGAACTGCCGGCGGGGCTCTGGGACAACCATTTGCACTTGATGGCATAACCACCTGTTCTGAGTACGACTCATAACCTGTGGCGAGGGGATTTATCCCCGATCGGCTGCGTAGCAGTCGCAAAACCATCGCACACGGTTCAATTGACAGACCGCGGTTGCAGGTTTTGGGGTGGCTTCGCCACCCATCGGGGATAAATCCCCTCACCACAGGTTTTGTGTTCAGACTTCTTCACTCCATCCTCCCCTGTAATAACTGGCAGTTGGAATCCCTGCCTGTCTCGGAGTAATGTGCCCGCCTGTCTCACCTGATTTATCCAAGGAACTGGAAATATGCTGCGTCGCCGCATGCTGATCATGTTGGGTGTTGTTTTGCTGATCGTCCTTGTGTTGGGCGGGTACAAAGCCTTTTCGATCTACACGATGGTCCAGGGCTTTTCCAAACCGAAACCGCCGATCAGCGTCGCCGTGGCCACCGCGTCCGAACGGCCGTGGCAGATGCGCTTGCCCACCGTCGGCACGCTCAAGGCGCTGCAAGGCGTCGACTTGAGTCTGGAAGTGGCCGGCACCGTCACCGAGCTCAAGTTCGAGTCAGGCCAGAAGGTCAAAGCCGGACAACCGTTGCTGCAACTCGACAGCGCCGTCGAAACCGCTCTGCTGGAAACCGCCAAGGCTGATCTGGGCCTCGCGCAACTGGACTTCGGCCGTGGCAGCCAACTGGTCGACAGCCGCGCCATCTCCAAAGGCGAATACGACCGCCTCTCCGCCGTACTGCAAAAGAACAAGGCCACGGTCAATCAGCTCAACGCCTCGCTGGCGAAAAAACGCATCCTCGCGCCGTTCAGCGGCACCATCGGCATCCGTCAGGTCGACGTCGGCGACTACCTCGCCAGCGGTACCAAAATCGCTACGTTGCAGGACCTGAGCAGCCTCTACGCCGACTTCTACCTGCCCGAGCAATCGGTGCCGAAACTGGCCATCGGTCAACCGGTGCAGATTTCAGTCGCCGCCTATCCAGGGCAAAACTTCGCCGGCAAGATCAGCGCGATCAACCCGATTGTCGAAAGCACCACGCGCAACATCCTGATACGCGCGACCCTGGCCAACCCCGACGGCAAATTGCTGCCGGGCATGTTCACCAGCCTCGAAGTGCTGCTGCCGGATCCGCAGAAACATGTCGTGGTGCCGGAAAGCGCGATTACCTACACCCTCTACGGCAACTCGATCTACGTGGTCGGGCAGAAGAAAGCCGAGGACGGCAGCGTTGAAAGGGACGACAAGGGCCAACCGGTACTGATCGCCGAACGCCGCTTCATCGAAACCGGTGAGCGCCGCGACGGCGTGGTGATGATCAACAAGGGCGTGCAGAGTGGCGAAACAGTGGTGACCGCCGGCCAGATCAAACTGGACAACGGCGCCCACATTGCCATCAGCGACGACAAGACCCTCGGCGAGCAGAACAGTCCGCCCCGCGCCGACTGATCAAGGAAACCCCATGGCTTTTACCGATCCGTTCATCCGCCGCCCGGTGCTCGCCACCGTGGTCAGCCTGTTGATTGTGCTGCTCGGCTTCCAGGCCTGGAGCAAGCTGCCGCTGCGCCAATACCCGCAAATGGAAAACGCCCTGATCACCGTGACCACGGCGTACCCCGGGGCCAACGCCGAGACCATTCAGGGCTACATCACCCAGCCGATGCAACAGAGCCTGGCCAGCGCCGAGGGTATCGACTACATGACCTCGGTCAGTCGGCAGAACTTCTCGACGATTTCGATCTACGCCCGCATCGGCTCCAACACTGATCGCTTGTTCACCGAACTGCTGGCCAAAGCCAACGAGGTGAAGAACAAACTGCCGCAGGACGCCGAAGACCCGGTGCTGAGCAAGGAGTCCGCCGACGCTTCGGCGCTGATGTACATCAGCTTCTTCAGCAAGGACTTGAGCAACCCGCAGATCACCGACTACCTGTCCAGGGTGATCCAGCCAAAACTGGCGACCCTGCCGGGCATGGCCGAAGCGGAGATTCTCGGCAATCAGGTATTCGCCATGCGCCTGTGGCTCGACCCGGTGAAACTCGCCGGTTTCGGCCTCAGCGCCAGCGACGTGACCAACGCCGTGCGCCAGTACAACTTCCTCTCCGCCGCCGGCGAAGTGAAAGGCGAATACGTGGTCACCAGCATCAACGCCAACACCGAACTGAAATCCGCCGAGGCGTTTGCGGCGATTCCGCTCAAGGTCAGCGGCGACAGCCGCGTGCTGCTCAGCGATGTCGCGCGGGTTGAAATGGGGGCCGAAAACTACGACTCGATCAGCTCGTTCGGCGGCACGCCGTCGGTGTACATCGGCATCAAATCCTCGCCGGGCGCCAACCCGCTGGACGTGATCAGGGAAGTGCGCAAGATCATGCCGGAGCTGGAGGCGCAGTTGCCGCCCAACCTCAAGAGCGAGATCGCCTACGATGCCACGCTGTTCATTCAAGCATCCATCGACGAAGTGGTGAAAACCCTGTTCGAAGCGGTGCTGATCGTCATCGTCGTGGTGTTCCTGTTCCTCGGCGCACTGCGCTCGGTGGTGATCCCGGTGGTGACCATTCCCCTGTCGATGATCGGCGTGATGTTCTTCATGCAGATGATGGGTTACTCGATCAACCTGCTGACCTTGCTGGCGATGGTGCTGGCCATCGGGCTGGTGGTCGACGATGCGATTGTCGTGGTGGAAAACATCCACCGGCACATCGAGGAAGGCAAGACGCCTTTTGATGCCGCCCTTGAGGGTGCGCGGGAAATTGCCATGCCGGTGGTATCGATGACCATCACCCTGGCGGCGGTGTACGCGCCAATCGGTTTCCTCACCGGGCTGACCGGGGCGCTGTTCAAGGAGTTCGCCCTGACTTTGGCCGGTGCAGTGGTGATTTCCGGGGTTGTCGCGCTGACGTTGTCGCCGATGATGTGCGCGTTTCTGCTGCGCCCCGAACAGAATCCCAGCGGCCTCGCGCATCGCCTCGACCGCGTCTTCGACAACCTCAAGCGCCGCTACCAGAGCCTGCTGCACGGCACGCTGAATACGCGGCCGGTGGTGCTGGTGTTCGCGTTGATTGTGCTGTGCCTGATCCCGGTGTTCCTCAAGTTCACCAAATCGGAACTGGCGCCGGACGAAGACCAGGGCATCATTTTCATGATGGCCAGCGCCCCGCAACCGACCAACCTTGACTACCTGAGCACCTACACCGACGAGTTCATCAAGATCTTCAAGGAATTCCCGGAGTACTACTCTTCGTTCCAGATCAACGGCTACAACGGCGTACAGGCCGGGATCGGCGGCTTCCTGCTCAAACCGTGGAACGAGCGCAGTCGCACACAGATGCAGATCCTTCCCGAGGTGCAAGGCAAACTGGGAAGTATCCCCGGCTTACAGATCTTCGGTTTCAATCTGCCCTCGCTGCCCGGCACCGGTGAAGGCTTGCCGTTCGAGTTTGTAGTCAACACCGCCAACGACTACGAACTGCTGCTGCAAGTGGCTGACCGGATCAAGAAACGCGCGATGGAGTCGGGCAAGTTCGCCTTCGTCGATCTCGATCTGGCATTCGACAAACCTGAGGTAGTGGTCGACATCGACCGCGCCAAAGCCGCGCAGATGGGCGTGTCGATGCAGGATCTCGGAGGCACCCTGGCGACGCTGCTCGGTGAGGCGGAAATCAACCGTTTCACCATCGAAGGGCGCAGCTACAAGGTCATCGCTCAGGTCGAACGACCGTACCGAGATAACCCGGACTGGCTGAACAATTACTACGTGAAAAACACCCAGGGTGAGCTGCTGCCCCTGTCGACACTGATCAAGATCAGCGATCGCGCGCGACCACGACAGCTCAACCAGTTCCAGCAGCTCAACGCCGCGAAAATCTCCGGTTTCCCGCTGGTGAGCATGGGCGAAGCGATCGATACCGTGTTGCAGATCGCCCGCGAGGAAGCACCGGCCGGTTTTGCTTTCGACTATGGCGGCGCGTCACGCCAGTTCGTCCAGGAAGGCAGTGCCTTGTGGGTAACCTTCGCGTTGGCGCTGGCGATCATCTTCCTCGTGCTGGCGGCGCAGTTCGAGAGCTTCCGCGATCCACTGGTGATTCTGGTGACAGTGCCGCTGTCGATTTGCGGCGCGCTGATTCCGCTGTTCCTCGGTTGGTCGAGCATGAACATCTACACCCAGGTCGGACTGGTAACGCTGATCGGGCTGATCAGCAAACACGGGATCCTGATCGTCGAATTCGCCAACCAGTTGCGCAAGGACAAAGGCCTCACGGCGCGCGAAGCGGTGGAGGAAGCGGCGGCGATTCGCTTGCGACCGGTGCTGATGACCACCGCGGCGATGGTGTTTGGCATGGTGCCGTTGATTCTGGCGACCGGTGCAGGCGCTGTGAGCCGGTTTGATATCGGCATGGTGATTGCGACGGGGATGTCGATCGGCACGTTGTTTACGCTGTTTGTGTTGCCGTGCATCTACACCCTGCTGGCGAAACCGGATCCCAAAGAACACGCGTAATTCCTGTAGGAGTGAGCCTGCTCGCGAAGCGGTGTGCCAGTCACCCTGGTATTGACTGACACACCGCTATCGCGAGCAGGCTCACTCCTACATAGAGATCTGCGTTGCCCAAGGATAAAAAAGACCTCGCATTTGCGAGGCCTTTTATGTGGGCTTGAACCGGGTCAACTCTGTGGCTTCATCCCTTGGGAAAGCCCGAACATGAACAGCAACAAATCATGGTCGGGTTTACTCGCCGCAGAGACTTTTGCCACGCGGGGTATAGCGCAGTGAGCATCCGTTGTGGATGCACCTATTACCTGCATGCGAGGCTGCTCCCAGGCAGCCACCGCCAGTGAAGCAACTGCCAAGGCCCCTACCAGGAACAAACCTCGTGCAATTTCGAGTTTCATCGCTATAAACCTTTGATAGCGCTGCCAAACGCCGTCTCATAAAAGTAGACGAGTTTTTTCCAGTCCGTATCGCTGAACGACGAGTGGCGACGCATTTGCTTCATGTCATGGGAGGCGGCGCGATAGGCGGTCAAACGTTGCCGGCACTTCTCGAAGTCGATCAAAGCGACTTCGACCTTGGCCGACTCAGGCTCACCGGTTACCCGCACAAATACGTGTTTGATGTAGATGCAACTGTGCTGCCAACGGCCCTTGTGCATACGCGCAAGATTCTCGGCCAGCTCTTTGAGGACACGCTCATAAACCGCTTCGCCGAATTGCGCGCGACCACCGCCGGCTTCCCACTTTTCCAGTTCGTCGAAACCGTCCAGCGACTTCGTCACCAGCAAGGCTCGCCACTTGTATTGCGGGTCAGGTTGCGCGCCGCAGAAAACGATTTCCGGCACCCGCACTCCGAGCTTGCTGACGCCGGTCAGGGCATCGAGCTCACGCAATACCGTCGGGCGACCGAACGGGTGCAACCAACTGCGATAGATGTGTCCGGTCTGGCGCTTTGCATACAGCAGTTGCCCGTCACGTCCGATGACTCGTTGCACACCACTTTCGCCACCACGACGCACGTTGGGTTCTTCTACCCACTCACCGCGCTGGTTCCAGTAATAGTCAAAACGATCCTGCGGAGCAATGTCCGATTCTGCTGCAAATTGCACTGCCATTCCGTTACCTCTTGCGTAATACGTAAACCCGCCACATGGCATAGAGCGGAATAAAATCCAGTTGTTCTTGAATGCGGAACCCAGCGTCTTCAAATTCCTTTTCGACCGTAACAGCCGGTAACACAAAGCGATTCTGGTAACCTTCCTGTCCACGCTCGGCCTCGGCCTTCTTGCGTTTCCAGGCCTTGAAGTTGCCATCCACCCACAGCGAAATAATCACGCTGTCACGGGTGACGCGTTCAAATTCACGCAGAATGGCCCGTCGATGCTCGGCTTCACCGATGTGATGGAGCAATCGCATGCAGAAAATGCTGTCGACGGCGTTATCAGGCAGGGCAATGTCGAACGCAGATGTGTGCAAGGGTTGTACCCGTTTCACCACCTCCGCCGGTTGCGCCTGCATGGCCGTCCGGATCATCGACTCGGAATTGTCCGCGCCAATGATCACCCGGTTGGGTTTTTCCGCCAGCAATGGCCAGAAACGCCCCGCCCCGCACGGCAAATCCAGCACCAGACCCGGTTCGCCAGCCAATGTCAGCGCCTTGCGAGCCAGTTGCTCGTCACGCCAATGGGACAAACGGCGACCGAGATTGGCCTGATGCTTTTGCAGATATTTCTGCGCATGCGTGTCGTCATACTTTTCGGAAAAATCGAGTTTGATCGGGCCGGCCATCACCAGGACTCCTGAATTGCTGATGTCCCCACCATAAGCAGGGCCGTGTCAGCGTCAGGTCATCCATTTGTGAAAAAAACGTCGGGTAAACCCGCAAACTATTTCAAGGTTATACAGGATTTAGACAGGTTGGCGGGAGTGGCTGGGTGCCACCACCGCGTGTCAGCCTTTGCCCAATTCCACCTCAAAACGGCAACCGTTGGGCTGCATGGTGCTCAGCGTCACCGTCCAGCCCTGGTTCTCGCAGATCCGCTGAACCAATGACAATCCGAGCCCCAACCCTTCGCCGCGGTTTTCAGTGCCGCGTACAAACGGCTGAAACATCGCCTCGCGCTTCTCCTCGGGAATGCCGACGCCCGAATCTTCGACGACAAAGCCATTAGCGTTCAGCGTCAGGCGAATAAAGCCCTGTTCGGTGTAGTGGCAGGCATTGCGCAAGAGGTTGCCCATCACCGCTGTCAGCAACGTGGCGTTGTAACAGGTGTCCGGTGGGTTGCCGGGTTCGAACTGCAATTTCAGGCCTTTGCTTTCGATCGGTTCGCGCCAGACATTCAGCAAGCTGTCAGCCACCTGAGCGAGATTATGTTGCGGCGCCATCCCGGCGTCTTCGCGCTGGGCACGGGCGAGCATCAGAAAGGTCTGCACCAGTTCGCGCATTTCCTCGCTGGCACGGGCAATACGCTCGACCTGAGAGCGACCGCGCTGATCGATAGCCGGGTTCTCCAGCAGCAATTCGCAGGAGCTGGCCAGCACCATCAGTGGGGTGCGCAATTCGTGGCTGACGTCACTGGTAAACAGCCGTTCGCGACTCAACGCCTGACGCAGACGCCCGAGCGTCGCATCGAAGGCCACTGCCAGTTCACCGACTTCGTCTGCTGCGTAATCCGGCGCCAACGGTGGCGCCAGCCCGAGCAACTGGTCGCGATGGCGTACCTGCCGGGCCAGTCGTACCACCGGCGCCATCACTTTGCGCGCCAGCACCCAGCCGAGGAATACCGCCAGCGCCAGGCTGAGCACAAAGCCCACCAGCACGACGGCAAACAGCACGCGTTCACGCTCTTCAAAATCGCTTTGATCCTGCAGCAGCACATAGCGCCGACCGTCGACGATTTCGACCATCGCGTGGTACGACAGCTGCTCGCGGAACACTTCGTGGAAACCGGAATCGAGGTGGCGCAAATCCTTGGGCAATTCGAAATCACCCGGCCCGCCACTGAAATAGAACAACTGATCCGGCTCCGGGCGATGGCTCCAGTCGGAGACATTGTCCATCAGCAGCAGGCGCTGCAAATCGCCGCCGAGCCCGGCCGAAATCAGTTTCTCCTCGACCAGATGCACCGTTGCGACGATGCCCATGGCGAAGGCGCCGGCCACCAGCGCGCTCATCAGCGCGAAGGCAATGATGATCCGTTGAGAAAGGCTCTGTCTAAACTCCATTACGCATCGGCCAGGCGGTAACCCACGCCGTGCACGGTATGCAGCAGTGGCTTGGCGAAAGGCTTGTCGATCACCTGACGCAACTGGTGAACGTGGCTGCGCAGACTGTCGCTATCGGGGCAGTCATCGCCCCACAGCGCTTCTTCAAGCACTTCGCGACGCAGTACATGCGGGCTCTTCTGCATCAACACTGCCAGCAACTTGAGGCCGACCGGGTTGAGTTTCAGCAGCTTACCCTCGCGGGTCACTTCCAGCGTATCGAGGTCGTAACTCAAATCGCCAACCTGCAACGCCCGACGTCCGCCACCCTGCGCCCGGCGCATCACCGCTTCGACGCGCGCGGCCAGCTCGGACAAGGCAAACGGCTTGATCAGGTAATCGTCGGCGCCGGACTTGAATCCCTGCAAGCGGTCGTCGAGTTGATCGCGGGCGGTGAGCATGATCACCGGGGTGTCGCGGCGGGCATCTTCGCGCAGGCGCTTGCACAGCGTGTAGCCATCAATCCCCGGCAACATGATGTCGAGAATGATCAGGTCGTAATGCTCGGTCGCCGCCAGATGCAGGCCCGACAGACCGTCCTGCGCGCAGTCGACGGTATAGCCTTTGAGGCCCAGATAATCGGCCAGATTGGCGAGGATGTCGCGGTTGTCTTCGACCACCAGGATTCGCATGGGCACCTCTTCCGTACACAGTAATGGCCGTCTTGGCCCGCGCAGCTTACGGCCAACTCAGCCTCAGGGCTAGGCTGAAAACCGTTGAAATCGACGCTCTCAACCAAATTTGAGGGTTAACAAGATTTTCACTATCGGTTCACAACCTGACTACAGTCACCACGCAACACTCTCGCGCCATTAGATATAAGGAATGTAGACAATGGACTCTTTGAAGATGGCGCCCCTGCGCCTTCTGCTACTGGTCACCGGTGTATGGCTGGTGATCTTTTCCATGACCCGCGCCGTTTTGTTGCTGACGCATCTGGATGAGGCCGGTGGCGGCGCTTTTGCCGTATTCGGCATCGGTCTGCTGTACGACCTCGGCTTCCTTGCGTATGCAGCGTTGCCGATGGGCTTGTACTTGTTGCTGTGCCCGCCGGCGTTATGGCGTCGTCGCGGCCATCGCTGGTTTCTGCAAGGCCTGTTCACCGTCAGCCTGTTCGCCATGCTGTTCGTGTCAGTGGCCGAATGGCTGTTCTGGGACGAGTTCGGCGTGCGCTTCAACTTCATCGCCGTCGACTACCTGGTGTATTCCGACGAAGTGCTGAACAACGTGCTGGAGTCGTACCCGATCGGTACGCTGTTGAGCATTCTAGCGCTGCTGGCCATTGCCATCAGTTTTGCTCTGCGCAAACCGTTCAATGCTGCACTGGACGCTCCGCTGCCGCCGCTGCGTGGGCGCTTGCTCAATGCGCTGGGTTTGCTGGTTGTCGCAGGCCTGAGCCTGCAACTGCTGAGTCAGGACGCACCGCGTGCTCAGGGCGGCAACGCCTATCAAAACGAATTGGCGAGCAATGGCCCGTATCAGTTTTTCGCTGCATTCCGTAACAACGAGCTGGATTACACCCAGTTCTACAGCAGCCACACACCTGAGGTAGTCGCCCGACAGATTCGCGCTGAATTGAGCGAACCCAATGCCCGCTTCATCGGTCAGGATCCGCAAGACATCCGTCGGATGATCGACAACCCCGGCACTGCGCGCACACCGAACATCGTGCTGGTGACCATCGAAAGCCTCAGCGCCAAATACCTGGGCAGCAATGGTGACGAACGCAACCTCACGCCAAATCTCGATGCCTTGCGCAAACAGAGCCTGTACTTCAACAATTTCTACGCCACCGGCACCCGCACCGACCGTGGCCTGGAGGCCATTACCCTGGCCATTCCACCGACGCCGGGCCGTTCGATCGTCAAGCGCATCGGCCGTGAAAGCGGTTTCGCCAGTCTTGGCCAGCAACTGAGTGCGGTGGGTTACGACAGCGTGTTCGTGTATGGCGGGCGCGGCTATTTCGACAACATGAATGCATTCTTCAGTGGCAACGGCTATCGCGTGGTCGATCAGAGCAGCGTCGATGAAGCGGACATTCACTTCAAGAATGCCTGGGGCATGGCCGACGAGGATCTGTACAAACAGACCCTGAAACTCGCCGATGCCGACTACGCCAAACAGCAGCCTTTCCTGCTGCAACTGATGACCACCTCCAACCACCGTCCTTACACCTACCCGGACAATCGCATCGACATCAAATCCGGTAATGGTCGCGACGGCGCGGTGAAATACACCGACTACGCCATCGGCGAGTTCCTTGCGCAGGCGCGGCAGAAACCGTGGTTCGACAACACGATCTTCATTTTCGTCGCTGACCACACCGCAGGCAGCGCCGGTAAGGAAGACTTGCCGATTGCCAACTATCAGATCCCGCTGTTCATTTATGCACCGAAGCTGATTGAACCTCGCGAAAACGGCCAACTGGCCAGCCAGATCGACCTCGCGCCGACCTTGTTGGGTTTGCTGAACATGGATTACCAATCGACGTTCTTCGGCCGCAACCTGTTGCAGGACAACCCGCTGCCGCCACGTGTCGTGGTGGGTAACTATCAGCATCTGGGCCTGTTCGACGGCAAGGATCTGGCGATTCTCAGCCCGCGCCAGGGCCTGCGTCGCCACGAGGATGCACTGACCGAAAGTCGCGAGTCCCGGGCGACCAGCGATGACCCGCTGATCAGCCGCGCCATCACCTATTACCAAACCGCCAGTTATGGCTTCAAGCAACAGCTGCTTGGCTGGAAAGCACCCAAGGAGGGTGCTCCGCAAGTCAGCGAACGTTAATCGAAGCGCCCCGGGCCGATGTCTCGGGGCGTTTTCTTTTGTTCAGGATCCGTCATGTCATCAAGCGTTGTACGCCCCACTCCTCGCCCGTTGAACCTGTGGTTGTGCCTGGGGATTCCCGTCGCTGCCGCGATCATTCTGGTTTTGCTGGAACTGACCGATCTGGACATGGATCTGGCTCGGATGTTTTACGACCCGGCGGCCGGAGACTTCATCGGGCGTCACAGTTACTTCCTCGAGAACATCCTTCACGACCGCGCAAAAGAGGTGGTGATCGCGTTCTCGGTATTTGCGGTTCTGGGTTTTATTGCTTCGTTTTTCATCGAACGATTGAAACCGTTCAAGCGCGAACTGGGTTGCCTCGTGCTGTCGTTGGGCCTGGCGACGTCGTTTGTCACGCCGATGAAGGCGGTGACGGCGGTGCAGTGCCCGTGGAGCCTGGAGCAGTTCGGCGGCCATGAGACTTACAGCAAACTGATGGAACATCGGCCGCAGACCAACAAACCTGGTCGTTGCTGGCCGGGTGGTCATGCGGCAACGGGGTTCACACTGTTTGCGCTGTTCTTTGTGTTGCGTGACCGTCGTCCGCGTCTGGCAAAACAAGCGTTTATCTTTGCCTTTGCATTGGGCTCGGTGTTTTCGATCAGTCGAATGATGCAGGGCGCGCACTTCTTTTCGCACAATGTGTGGACGGCGATTTTCTGTTGGCTGATTTGCCTGGGGTCGTATTACTGGGTCTTGTATCGCCCGGCCGTGAGGGCTGAAATAGTCGTAAAAACACAAACCGTCAGCGCCTGAAACACGATCCCATGTAGGAGCGAGCCTGCTCGCGATAGCGGTATGTCAGTCGCAATCATGTTGAATGACACACCGCTATCGTCGGAACGCCGCCCGGAGCAGGCTCACTCCTACATGGGTTATGTGTGAAGTTCGATATCCGGGCAATAAAAAACCCCGCTGGCGAGAGCCAGCGGGGTTTTTGCGTTACAGGGGTAAGGCTGGCTTACATCATGCCGCCCATGCCACCCATGCCGCCCATGTCTGGCATGCCGCCGCCAGCGCCGCCGTCTTTCTTCGGCGCGTCAGCTACTGCCGCTTCGGTGGTCAGGATCAGACCGCCGATCGACGATGCAGCTTGCAGAGCGGAACGAGTCACCTTGGTTGGGTCCAGGATGCCCATTTCGATCATGTCGCCGTATTCGCCAGTCGCAGCGTTGTAACCGAAGTTACCAGTGCCGTTCTTGACTTCGTTGACGACAACGCTTGGCTCGTCGCCGCTGTTGGCAGCGATCTGACGCAGCGGTGCTTCAACAGCGCGGCGCAGAACTGCGATACCGACGTCCTGATCAGCGTTGTCGCCTTTCAGGTCGTTCAGGGTTTGCAGAGCGCGGATCAGCGCAACGCCACCGCCAGGTACCACGCCTTCTTCAACGGCTGCACGGGTTGCGTGCAGGGCGTCTTCAACGCGGGCTTTCTTCTCTTTCATTTCTACTTCGGAACCAGCGCCAACCTTGATGACTGCAACGCCGCCGGACAGCTTGGCCAGACGCTCTTGCAGTTTTTCACGGTCGTAGTCCGAGGAAGTTTCAGCAGCCTGGGCACGGATCTGAGTGATACGCGCCTGGATGTCTGCTTCAACGCCAGCACCGTCAACGATGATGGTGTTTTCCTTGGAGATGGTCACACGCTTGGCGCTGCCGAGGTTTTCCAGGGTAGCGGCTTCCAGGCTCAGGCCGATCTCTTCGGAGATAACGGTACCGCCGGTCAGAACAGCGATGTCCTGCAGCATGGCCTTGCGACGGTCGCCGAAGCCTGGAGCCTTGACGGCTGCGACTTTAACGATGCCACGCATATTGTTCACAACCAGAGTCGCCAGGGCTTCGCCTTCAACGTCTTCGGAAACGATCAGCAGTGGACGGCCGGCTTTGGCAACGGCTTCCAGCACTGGCAGCATTTCGCGGATGTTCGAGATCTTTTTGTCGACCAGCAGGATCAGCGGGCTGTCCAGCTCGGCAACCATGGTCTCTGGCTTGTTGACGAAGTATGGGGACAGGTAGCCACGGTCGAACTGCATGCCTTCAACAACCGACAGTTCGTTTTCCAGGCCAGTGCCTTCTTCAACGGTGATCACGCCTTCTTTGCCGACTTTTTCCATGGCTTCGGCAATGATGTCGCCGATGGAGCTGTCAGAGTTGGCCGAGATGGTGCCGACCTGAGCGATGGCCTTGGTGTCAGCGCAAGGCTTGGACAGGTTCTTCAGCTCTTTGACGATAGCGATGGTCGCTTTGTCGATACCGCGCTTCAGGTCCATCGGGTTCATGCCGGCAGCGACGGCTTTCAGGCCTTCGTTGACGATCGACTGAGCCAGAACGGTAGCGGTAGTAGTACCGTCACCAGCGTCATCGTTGGCACGGGAGGCAACGTCTTTGACCAGCTGCGCGCCCATGTTTTCGAAACGATCTTCGAGTTCGATTTCTTTGGCGACGGAAACGCCGTCCTTGGTGATGGTCGGAGCGCCGAAGCTCTTCTCGATGATCACGTTACGGCCTTTCGGGCCCAGGGTCGCTTTTACTGCGTCAGCCAGGACGTTGACGCCCTTGAGCATTTTTTTACGGGCGGAATCGCCAAACAGAACTTCTTTAGCAGCCATGATCGATATTCCTTAAATACTTTGTAGTAGCGGGAAAATGGGCGGGGAAATCAGCCTTCCAGTACAGCGAGAATCTCGTTCTCAGCCATTACCAGCAGGTCTTCGCCGTCGACTTTCACAGTGTTGCTGCCGGAGTAAGGACCGAACACAACCTTGTCACCGACTTTAACGGCCAGCGCACGCACTTCACCGTTTTCCAGAGTCTTGCCTGGGCCTGCAGCGACGATCACACCGTGGTTGGCTTTTTCAGCAGCCGAACCTGGCAGGACGATACCGCCAGCGGTTTTCTTTTCTTCTTCGCTGCGACGGATTACGACGCGGTCATGCAGAGGACGAAGCTTCATTGTCGATCTCTCCTAATTGTGGTTTTCATCGGCCGGTGTAGTCCCGGCGGGTTTAACGAATCCGGCCTGCGCCGGTTGCGGTTCGTCTAGCGAGCCGCGGAAGTCTGTCCGACTCAAATGTCGGAAACCTTTCGGTGACCGATAGATAAGGGCGCATAAGCTTATTACAAGGGCGAGGCTAAAAAAATTTCACCGAGGCTCGTTACAAAAGCAGCCCACAAATGAACACGGCACCCGAGGGTGCCGTGTCGATAACGCCGTTACTTGGTGTCGCGGTGTTCGAACTCGCCTTCGATCACATCGCCTTCGCGGCCCAGAGGCTCGCGCGGAGCAGGACCGCCCCGCGGTTGCAGGTCGTCGGCGAACGCGCGTTGGCGCATGGCCTGGTCTTCGGCGCGCTGGCGCATCTTGTTCGCCAGCAGGCGGCGGGTGAATGGCAGCAACATCACCAGACCGACCACGTCGCTGATAAAGCCCGGCAGGATCAACAGACCACCGGCCAGCGCCAGCATCAGACCTTCAAGCATGGTTTGCGCAGGCAGTTCGCCGCGGTTCAGGCTTTCACGGGCACGCAGTGCCGTGGCCAGGCCGGCGACGCGCAGCACGAACACGCCGAACATCGAGCCGACAATGATCAGCAGCAGGGCCGGGAAAAACCCGATAGACCCTGCCACTTTGACGAATACGAACAGCTCCAGCACCGGAAACAGCAGAAAGAGCAGAAAGAGCAACAGAAAAGGGCGCATCAAAGTTTCCTCAACGCAAGAAATGCCTTGCAGTAAGCCTTAGATGACGTCGCCCTTTCGTGAATTCAAGCGTCGGCCACTGCATTTTTTGGCCAGACCTCGGCGTGAGCCAGAGAAACCAAGGCTTCGCGCACTTGTGTCGGCGTATTACAAGGCGCTGGGAACGGCAGCCAGTACAGTGCCTGACCGATGCGCAGGTGCATGCCTTCGGTGTCGATCCCGGCCATTTGTGCCGGCACGCTTTTCGGCAGACCGGCGAGGTCGACGTAGTGCGCGATGGCTTTGGCATGGTCGCTGTTCATGTGCTCGACCATGCTGATCTCGCCCTTGCCGGCGAACGGGTTGGCCAGGGTCAGTTGATCGACCCAGTGAATCGCGCCGAAACCGCCGATGTAGCGATGCCGCACGGGCGTCAGCACCCAGAAATCGAAATCGTGGGCCTTGTGGTAGTTCTGCGAATCGGGGAAGTAGCGGTAGTAGCGCTCGGCGGCCGCTTCAATTGCCGCAGCGTCTTCGAGCTTTTGCGCTTCGGCCAGGTAGGTCAGGCGACCTACGGCTTGCACATCATCCGCCTCGCGCTCGCCAACCAGCAGCGAGCATTTCGGGTCTTTTTGCAGGTTATGGGTGTGCTGGGCGATGCGGCTGATGAGGATCAGCGGTCGGCCCTGCTCGTCCAGGCAATACGGCACCACGGAGCCAAAGGGAAAACCGGGCATCGATTTGGAGTGAGTCGACAGCACCCCGCGGTATTCCTTGAGAAGCAATTCTCGGGCATTCTTGGCCACTTCAACGCTCAATTTATGACTCCTTAAATAGAATCCGTCGTAAAAACGGACAGGTGACCGGGATAAGTTCCAGTCACTTTGGGGCAGTTCTCATGTGCAGCCAGGCCACGTCGGGCGCAGATCGAGAGGCTCTCTTGAGGGAAAACCACTCTGACCTGCTATCGGGGCATGCGAATGCAACTCAACGACAAAGTAATCATTATCACTGGCGGTTGCCAGGGTTTGGGCCGTTCGATGGCCGAGTATTTCGCCGGTAAAGGCGCGAAGCTGGCACTCGTCGACTTGAATCAGGAAAAACTCGACGACGCGGTGGCTGCCTGCAAGGCCAAGGGCGTCGAGGCGCGCAGCTATCTGTGCAACGTGGCCAATGAAGAACAAGTGGAGCACATGGTTGCTCAGGTTGCCGCCGACTTTGGTGCGATTCACGGTTTGATCAACAACGCCGGGATCCTGCGCGATGGCCTGCTGTTGAAGGTCAAGGACGGCGAAATGAGCAAAATGAGCCTGGCACAGTGGCAAGCGGTGATCGACGTCAATCTGACCGGCGTGTTCCTCTGCACCCGTGAGGTGGCGGCGAAAATGGTCGAGCTGAAGAATAGCGGCGCGATCATCAACATTTCATCGATCTCGCGTGCGGGCAATGTTGGCCAGACCAACTACTCGGCGGCCAAGGCTGGCGTGGCGGCGGCGACGGTGACCTGGGCGAAAGAACTGGCCCGTTATGGCATTCGGGTGGCGGGGATTGCACCGGGTTTCATTGAAACCGAGATGACCCTGGGGATGAAGCCCGAAGCGCTGGAGAAGATGACCTCGGGGATTCCGCTCAAGCGCATGGGCAAGCCGGAGGAGATCGCCCATTCGGCGGCGTATATCTTCGAGAACGACTACTACACCGGCCGGATCCTGGAGATGGACGGCGGCTTGCGTATCTGACCGCAGCGCAAAACCTGTAGGAGCCGAGCTTGCTCGCGAAAGCGGTGGTTCATTCAACAGATCTGTTGAATGTTAATCCGCTATCGCGAGCAAGCTCGGCTCCTACAACTACAGGGTGTTGCTGAGGTATCAATCGTCGCTGATGGTGATGTTCGGCATCGCCGGCGTTGCCGCTTCCTGCAACACGATCCGCGCGCCGACGTGGCGGGCCAGTTCCTGATAGACCATGGCGATCTGGCTGTCCGGCTCGGCGATCACCGTCGGTTTGCCACCATCGGCCTGCTCGCGAATCAACATCGACAGTGGCAGCGAGGCCAGCAGCTCGACGCCGTACTGGGTCGCCAACTTCTCGCCACCGCCCTCACCGAACAGATGCTCGGCATGCCCGCAGTTCGAGCAGATGTGCACGGCCATGTTTTCCACCACACCGAGTACCGGAATGTTGACCTTGCGGAACATTTCCACGCCTTTGCGCGCGTCGAGCAGCGCCAGATCCTGCGGCGTGGTGACGATCACCGCACCCGCCACCGGGACTTTCTGCGCGAGGGTCAGTTGGATGTCGCCGGTGCCTGGCGGCATGTCGATCACCAGATAATCCAGATCGCCCCACGCCGTTTGCGTAACCAGTTGCAGCAGTGCGCCGGAAACCATCGGCCCGCGCCAGACCATCGGCGTGTTGTCGTCGGTCAGGAAAGCCATCGACATCACTTCGACACCGTGGGCCTTGAGCGGCACAAACCACTTCTGATCCTTGACCTCAGGGCGAGTGCGCTCGGGAATGCCGAACATGATGCCCTGGCTCGGGCCATAGATATCGGCATCGAGAATACCGACCTTGGCACCCTCGCGGGCCAGTGCCAGCGCAAGGTTGGCGGCGGTTGTCGACTTGCCCACGCCACCTTTGCCGGAGGCTACGGCGACGACATTTTTGACGTTGGCCAGACCCGGAATCTGCGCCTGCGCCTTGTGCGCGGCAATCACGCTGTTGACTTCGACCCTGGCGACGACGACGCCATCAAGGTTTTCGATCGCCAGTTGCAGCAGTTGTGCCCAGCCGCTCTTGAACAGACCGGCGGCGTAGCCGATTTCCAGTTGCACATTGACGCGGTCACCGACGATCTCGATGTTTTTCACGCAACCGGCGCTGACCGGATCCTGGTTCAGGTAAGGGTCGGTGTATTGGCTGAGGACGGCTTCCACCGCTGCGCGAGTGACGGCGCTCATGGGCAACTCCGATAACAAGACTGGGAAAAGATGACGGCTATCGTACGCTGGACATCGATTTGAGGCGAACAGATTGCTCGAGTTGGAAAACCTTTGTGGCGAGGGGATTTATCCCCGTTCGGCTGCGCAGCAGTCGTGAAACCATTCAACGCGGTGTACCTGATACACCGAGGTATCAGGTTTTGGGGCGGCTTCGCCACCCATCGGGGATAAATCCCCTCGCCACAAATGCTCTTAAGTACCCAGCGGCTCAGGGGTGAAAAATATACTCGGGCGCTTTATAGTGGCCGACCTCCGTTTCATCAAGTAGCGAAGCCCCACATGTCCGAACCACGCAAGATCCTCGTCACCAGCGCCCTGCCCTACGCCAACGGTTCGATTCACCTTGGCCATATGCTGGAATATATCCAGACCGATATGTGGGTGCGCTTCCAGAAGCATCGCGGCAATCAATGCATCTATGTCTGCGCCGACGACGCCCACGGTTCGGCGATCATGCTGCGTGCAGAAAAGGAAGGCATCACCCCGGAACAACTGATCGCCAACGTGCAGGCTGAACACAGCGCCGACTTTGCCGAGTTCCTGGTCGATTTCGACAACTTCCACTCCACTCACGCCGAAGAAAACCGTGAGCTGTCGAGCCAGATCTACATCAAGCTGCTTGACGCCGGGCACATCGCCCAGCGCTCGATCACCCAGTATTTCGACCCGGAAAAGAAAATGTTCCTGGCCGACCGCTTCATCAAGGGCACCTGCCCGAAATGTGGCACTGAAGACCAGTACGGCGACAACTGCGAAAAATGCGGTGCAACCTACGCACCGACTGACCTGAAAGATCCGAAGTCGGCGATCTCTGGCGCCACCCCGGTGCTCAAGGATTCCCAGCACTTCTTCTTCAAGCTGCCAGACTTCCAGCAAATGCTGCAGACCTGGACCCGCAGCGGCACCTTGCAGGACGCCGTGGCCAACAAGATCGCCGAATGGCTGGACGCCGGCCTGCAACAGTGGGACATCTCCCGCGATGCGCCGTACTTCGGTTTCGAGATCCCGGGCGAACCAGGCAAATACTTCTACGTGTGGCTGGATGCACCGATCGGCTACATGGCCAGTTTCAAGAACCTTTGCGATCGCACGCCGGAGCTGGACTTCGACGCGTTCTGGGCCAAGGACTCCACTGCCGAGCTGTACCATTTCATCGGCAAGGACATCGTCAACTTCCACGCACTGTTCTGGCCAGCGATGCTCGAAGGCGCCGGCTACCGCAAGCCGACCGGTATCAACGTGCACGGCTACCTGACCGTCAACGGCCAGAAAATGTCCAAGTCGCGCGGCACCTTCATCAAGGCCCGCACGTACCTGGATCACCTGTCGCCGGAATACCTGCGCTACTACTACGCGGCCAAACTGGGCCGTGGCGTCGATGACCTCGACCTGAACCTCGAAGACTTCGTGCAGAAGGTCAACTCCGACCTGGTCGGCAAAGTGGTCAACATCGCCAGCCGTTGCGCCGGTTTCATCCAGAAGGGCAACGCCGGCCTGCTGGTCGACACCAATGCTGCGCCGGAGCTGACCGAGGCTTTCCTCGCCGCCGCGCCAAGCATTGCCGACGCTTATGAAGCCCGTGACTTCGCCCGCGCCATGCGTGAAACCATGGCCCTGGCCGACCGCGCCAACGCCTGGATCGCCGACAAGGCGCCGTGGTCGTTGAACAAGCAGGAAGGCAAGCAGGATGAGGTTCAGGCGATCTGCGCCACCGCCATCAACCTGTTCCGCCAACTGGTGATCTTCCTCAAACCGGTATTGCCGTTGCTGGCCGCCGACGCCGAGGCGTTCCTCAACGTCGCCCCGCTGACCTGGAACGATCACACCAGCCTGTTGGCCAACCATCAGCTCAACGAGTTCAAGCCGTTGATGACCCGCATCGACCCGGTAAAAGTGCAAGCCATGAGCGACGCCTCGAAAGAAGACCTGACCGCCAGCCAGACCGACACCGGCGCCGCCGCCCCTGCGGGCAACGGCGAACTGGCCAAGGATCCGCTGTCGCCGGAAATCGACTTCGACGCGTTTGCCGCCATCGACCTGCGCGTTGCGCTGATCGTCAAAGCCGAACACGTCGAAGGTGCCGACAAGCTGTTGCGCCTGACCCTCGACATCGGTGACGAGCAACGCAACGTGTTCTCGGGGATCAAGAGCGCCTACCCCGATCCGTCCAAGCTCGATGGTCGTCTGACCATGATGATCGCCAACCTCAAGCCCCGGAAAATGAAGTTCGGTATTTCCGAAGGCATGGTGATGGCTGCCGGCCCCGGCGGTGAGGAAATCTACCTGCTGAGCCCGGACAGCGGCGCCAAGCCAGGTCAACGCATCAAGTAACACTCGGCGGTGAATCGATCCCACAGGCGTGCCCCGCATGCCTGTGGGATTTTTCATATCCGCCCGGATAATGCCTAACCTTAAGAGACACTCGCCCGTTTCGCTGGCAGAACCATGACCGAACTTGTGCTTACGCTCATCAGTGCTGCGCTGCTCAACAACTTCGTGTTGCACTGGCCGCTGGGCATCGATCCGCTGTTGGCGGGCCGTCGCCAGCAGGTACATGCGCTGGGGCTGGCGACGCTGTGTCTGATGATGATCGTTGGCGTCATCGGTTACGCGATCTGGCATTGGTTGCTGGTGCCGCTGCAACTTGAAGCGCTGCGCCTGTTCGTGTTTCTGCCGTTGAGCGTGTTGCTGATTGCGCCGCTGCTGCACGGCTTGCAGCGCTGGCTGCCAAACCTGCCCTTCGACGGGTTATGGCCGCTGTTGCTGGGCAATGGCGGCGCGCTTGGGCTGGCGCTGATCAATGCGCAAAACGATCAAGGCCCGCTGCACGCGACAGCGCTGAGCCTCGGCGCCGGGCTGGGTTTCTGGCTGGTACTGAGCCTGTTTTGCGATTTGCGTGAACGCACGGCCGACAACGATATTCCCCTGCCCTTTCGCGGCCTGCCGATCGATCTGATCGGCGCCGGACTGATCGCAGTGATTTTTCTCGGATTCAGTGGATTGATCAAAACATGAGTCTGATTCAACGCATCGATGCGCTCCTGCCGCAGACCCAATGCGGCAAGTGTGGCCATCCCGGATGCAAGCCGTACGCAGAAGGCATCGTCGACGGCGAGCCGATCAACAAGTGCCCGCCCGGTGGTGATGAAACCATCGCGGCACTGGCTGAACTCTTGAAAATTCCAGTGCTGGAGCTGGATATCAGCCGTGGTTCAGCACCGCCGCAAGTCGCTTATATCCGTGAAGCCGAATGCATCGGCTGCACCAAGTGCATTCAGGCTTGCCCGATCGATGCCATCGTCGGCGCGGCGAAGTTGATGCACACCGTGTTGATCGACGAGTGCACCGGTTGCGACCTGTGTGTCGCGCCGTGCCCGGTGGATTGCATCGAAATGCATCCACTGCCACTCGGCACATTGCCGGTGGTGGGTGGGCTGGCGTTCAGCCTTGAAGAACAACGCGCTCGCGCCGTCAAACGCGACCATGCTCGCCAGCGTTTCGAACGCCGTAATGCGCGCCTGCAACGAGAAGAACAGCAGAAACAGACTGAACGTGAAGCGAGGGCGAAAAAGGCTGCACAACCTGAAGTCACTACGCTTGACCCCGTGCAGGCTGCGCTGGAGCGTGTGCGCGCACAAAAAGCCGCCACCGCGGATGCAGCGCTGAAGAAAGCCAAGATCGATGTCGCGATGAGCCGCGCGCAGTTGCACAAGTCACTGAAAGCTTTCGGTCATCCGCCGACCTTTGAGCAGCAGTCGCAATTGATCGTGTTGCAGCAACAATTTGCAGCGGCCGAGCAGGCGCTGGCGAAACTCGAAAGCAGCGCACCCGCGGCTCCGGTCGCACCCGCCCCGGCGAAGGATGCCGACCTGAAACGGGCGAAAATCCAGTTGGCCATGCGTCGCGCCGAATTGAAAAAGGCACAGACCGCCGAAGCGTCCCCCGAGCAGATTGCCGCACTGGAACAGGCACTGCGTGAGGCCGAGCAAGCTCTTCACTCCGCCGAAGAATCAAGTGATCAGCCTGTGCCTGACATTGTGCGAGTGGAAAAACGCCCGATCGACGGCCAGCTTCGCCAGTTGAAAACCGAATTGGCCTACGCCCGCGCCGACTTCAACAAACTCGAACGCAGCGCCGACACGCCCGCCGAAACCCTCGACAAGGCCCGCGCCCGTCTGCAAGACGCCGAGCGCCAGGTGCAAGATCATGTCACCCCTTGAGGCACCCGACGATCGCCTGCAACAGGCGATGAAACTGGTGCTGCTCGCCACGCTGCCGGGTCTGCTGACTTTGTTCGCGCTGTACGGCTGGGGCGTGTTGATCAATTTGATGCTGTCGGTCAGCACCGCGTTGATCGTCGAGGCGGGCGTCACACGTCTGCGCCGCCAACCTTTACAGCCAACATTGAGCGACGGCAGCGCACTGGTCAGCGCGACACTGCTGGCGGCTGCCCTCCCACCTTATTGCCCTTGGTGGTTGACGGTAATGGCGATGGCCTCTGGTTTGTTGCTCGGCAAACATGTGTACGGCGGCGTCGGCAAAAATCCGTTCAACCCGGCAATGCTCGGATTCGCCTTGGCGATGTTGATGTTTGCACAGCCAATGACCCATTGGCCGGCGCATGGCATGGATGTTGTGGCTGCCGTGCATCAGGTATTCAACGTCGGCTCTGCGCCGGACGCTTGGGTTCAGGCCACGGCGCTGGACAGTCTGCGCATCAACAAAAGCCTGACCATGGATGAGCTGTTCGCCAGCAATCCGGCGTTCGGTCGATTCGGTGGACGCGGTGTGGAATGGGTGAACCTGGCGTTTCTCGCCGGTGGACTGTTCTTGTTGCAGCGCCGGGTGATCGGCTGGCAGGCGCCGGTCGGCATGCTCGCCAGCCTGTTTGTGGTCAGCCTGCTGTGCTGGAACGGTTCGGGCTCGGACTCCCATGGGTCACCGCTGTTTCACTTGCTGAGCGGCGCGACCATGCTCGGTGCGTTTTTCATCATTACCGAGCCGGTCTCCGGCGCCAGAAGCGCGCTCGCTCGCCTGCTGTTTGGCGTCGGCGTCGGGCTGCTGACCTATTTGATTCGCACGTGGGGCGGCTACCCTGACGGCGTCGCGTTTGCGGTGTTGTTGATGAATCTATGCGTCCCGACACTCGAGCGTTTTGCCGCCAGCCGCCAGATGCAGGTGAGCCCATGAACCGCAAGAGCCGCGTGATGACGCTGGTCTTGCTGGCGGCCATCGGCCTCGGCGCGACGTATCTGGTACAGCACCTCAATGCGCCACAGATCGCCGCCGAACAACGTTTGATCGACAGCCGCAAACTGCTCGACGTGCTACCCGCCGAGGCCTACGACAACCAACCACTGGAACATCCGCTAACGCTGGCCGACATTGCGTTGAGCCACAGTGCCTTGACTGGCGGCTATCGCGCGACCAGGGGCAGTCAAACCGTCGCAGTCCTGCTGCGGAGTCAGACTCAGGGTTATGCAGGCGTCATCGAGTTGCTGATTGCCATTGATGCCAATGGAAAGTTACTTGGCGTGAAAACCCTCAGGCAAAACGAAACTCCGGCGCTGGGCGGGCCCATAGGCGACTGGCCAAATACCTGGCTTGCGGCGTTTTCCGGCAAATCGAGCAGCGAACCGGCAGACGCAGCCTGGGCATTGAAGAAGGATCAGGGCCAATTCGATCAGATGGCCGGCGCGACCATTACCTCCCGCGCAGCGATCAACGCGATTCATGACGCATTGCGTTACTTTGATGACCATCGTGCGCCGTTACTGGGGAACGAACCATGACCCGATCGGCGACGCTGGCGAACTCATTGATGCTGATGTTGCTGCTGGGCACCACCGGCTCGTTGGCTGGCGCGCTGCTAACGGTTCTGATGTTCGTTCTGGTCGTGGGTGCTTATGGCGCATGCATGGCACTGCTGCGCTCGCGACTGACGGGGACCAGTGCATTGCTGGCCAGTCTGCTGCTCGCGGCGACGTTGACCAGTTGTGCAGACATTCTTGCGCAACGCTGGTTTCTGCCGTGGCATCAGTCGGTAAGTCTGTATATCGGTCTGATCGCCTTGCAATGCGTGGTGCTGGAGTGCCATGGCTTCTTTCGCCAACCGCTGACCGACCGTTTCAGGCTCTGCGGTCTGTTCGGCGGGCTGATGCTGCTACTCGCGGCACTGCGCGAACTCATCGGCCACGGCAGCCTCGGTCACGGACTATCCGAACACTGGCAAGGTCTGGTTTTATTCAGCGAGGGCCTGCATCTGATGACGCTGGTTCCCGGCGCCTTCATATTTCTGGGCCTGCTCCTTGCGGCCCGTCAGGCGTGGACTCGCTCGCACTCTATTTCCAAGGAATCGCACCGCCCATGAATGCCGCAAAACGTCTTGAGATCTTTCGCAGACTGCATGAAGACAATCCCGAGCCGAAGACCGAATTGGCCTACTCCTCGCCCTTCGAGTTGCTGATTGCGGTGATTCTCTCGGCGCAATCCACCGATGTCGGCGTCAACAAGGCCACGGCGAAGCTGTTTCCGGTCGCCAACACTCCGGCAGCGATTCACGCCCTGGGCGTTGAAGGATTGTCCGAGTACATCAAGACCATCGGTCTGTACAACAGCAAAGCGAAAAACGTCATCGAGACTTGCCGCTTATTGGTCGAGCGCCACAACAGTGAAGTGCCGCAGACGCGCGAAGAGCTCGAAGCTCTGCCCGGTGTGGGACGCAAGACCGCCAACGTTGTGCTCAACACTGCTTTTCGCCAGTTGACCATGGCCGTCGACACGCACATTTTCCGCGTCAGCAACCGCACCGGCATCGCCCCCGGCAAGAACGTGGTCGAGGTGGAAAAGAAACTGATGAAGTTTGTACCAAAGGAATTCCTGCTCGACTCCCATCACTGGTTGATTCTGCACGGACGCTACGTGTGTCTGGCACGTAAGCCGCGCTGCGGCAGCTGCCGGATCGAAGACTTGTGTGAATACAAAGGCAAAACCTCGGACGATTGACTGGCTATTAGGTTTATTGATTCATCGATTGAAAAAATCTTTTTTACCCGCTGCTGGAATGTCGATATAAGGAGCGCCAAAGGCATTCTTAGCCGGGAGTCAGCTTATGAGTAGCGACAAAGAGCAACTGGAAATAGATGACGATATCGCTGCAGAGACTGATGACGCAGAACCAGTGGTTGAGGTCGCCAAGACCAATCTGAGCAAGCGCCGCACTATCGATAACTTGCTGGAGGAGCGCCGTTTGCAGAAGCAATTGGCCGAATACGATTTTGATGACTGATACTTGAAAGCCTCCCGGAACGGAGGCTTTTTACTTTCTGCTGCTTGCTGAACTTGATCGGCCCATGATCCCGTCAGCGGTCGAAATGATCAGACAAGCCCATTACGCTGCGCCAATTCGATCAGATCAACCAGAGAGCGTGCGTTCAGTTTCAATAACAAACGTGTCTTGTAGGTGCTGACGGTCTTGTTACTTAAAAACATACCGTCGGCAATTTCCTTGTTGGTCTTGCCCCGTGCCAGCTGTTGCAAGACCATCATTTCCCGCCCGGAAAGGCGATCCACCATATCGGCTTCACTGGCATTGCCCAAACTGGTACGTACCGTATGCAATGCCTGGTTGGGGAAATAACTATAACCTGACAATACCGCTTTGATTGCACTCAGCAACTCGGTCAGGTCCTGCTGCTTGCAGACATAACCGGCGGCGCCCGACTGCATGCAACGCATGGAAAAGTGCCCTGGTGCCTGAGAAGTCAAAACCAGCACTTTCATTGGCATGGCCACCGAACTCAATCGGGCAATAACTTCCAGACCATCAAGTTTGGGAATACCGATATCCAGTATCACGATGTCCGGCATTTGTTCGCGAGCCAGTTGTAACGCGTCCACACCGTTATCTGTCTCCGCAATGACTTCGTAGCCATGACGCTCCATCAGCATACGTACCGCGAGACGAATGACGGGGTGATCATCCACGATCAGCACTTTATTCATGGGCAGGTCCAATTTCGCTGTTCGAATTTCTAGAGCCCGCACCTTAGCTTAGTCATATCGCCTGTGGCATGGCGTTGTTCTCTTGCACTTGCAGCGAAAGACATGCCCTACAACCAATAAAGATTATTCCTACAAAAAATCCGCTCCCATCTAAAAATCCGACATTGGAACGCTTCAACATCCACATTACATTTCCTTCTCCAACTTGTAACAGCTTGCGACCGACGCGCCACGCAGGTGCCGTTCCACAGCCCGAGGCCATTACGGGCTAGCGCCTGAAACTCTAACAAAGAAGATGACGACAGCTCATTCAGACTGGCGACTGGAAACATAAAGCAATGACACTACTTCCTACAACTCAATACACCACCACGCCGCGCATAAACGCTTGAAACAAGATATTTATACTCAACCAAACACTTTTGCTATAAATACAATACTAACCACTAAACTTACAACTACCAACAAACACAAACAAAACCACAATGAGAAAACCCAGACAAAAGAGTACAAATATGTTAAAGATAAAAAATAGAATCACTAACCCAATGACGATCATCGCCATATTCGCCGGTATCTCCGAAGCATCCGCCGCGATATCTTTGCCGTTCCTCAACAGTGAGGAACGCTCTATCTATATATGGTTCCTGATCAGCTTCCCGTTCTACTTGTTATTTATTTTTTTTATAACTTTAAACTTCAACTACCGCTCGCTCTATTCACCTTCCGATTTCGGCAAGGACGAGACCTTCTTGAAAGCCATGGACAACAATGACCGCGACAACAAACGCAACACATCCAGAGAAGGTCCCACTGCACACAATACTTTCGGAATCTCGAGTCGCGTCGTGCCTGATGATACCGCCGCACAATGCGCGGACTCGTGCGAAATCCACAACGCGCCCGATCCACCAACGGACATCCGTGCGAGGTCAAACCTGACGGTTCAACACAATATTCAGTTGCCCGTCTCCGTCAGCAATCTGCACATCATCGATCTCCGTGACATCGATGCGGCGAGAGAACTCGACACGATTCTGCAAAGAATCCGGCTCAACGACAGGAAAGCCATCCGCGTCATCGTATTTCTTTCCAATCATGTGTCGGACGCTTCACTGACGAAGAATGCGCTGCTACAGATCAAATACGCCAAGAAAGACTCAGGCACTACGCTGTGTATTGTTTACAACCTGTGCTCGCAAGCGGTGACGCTGTTGGGACGGACTTGAAGGACGGGGTCATTGTCGTGCAAGCAGACAGACCAGAGACATTGCTCGACAAGCGCCGAACAAAAGAATTAAGTAAAAAGGGCGGCCCCGTCTCTAAGACAAGGCCGCCCTTTCATTGCGCATCAGTCTGAAGTAATCAGAACAGCTTGCGACCCTTGTTGGCAGCAATGCGCATACGCAGCGCGTTGAGCTTGATAAAGCCCGCCGCGTCGGCCTGGTTGTAAGCACCGCCGTCTTCTTCGAAGGTCGCGATGTTGGCATCGAACAACGAATCGTCGGACTTGCGGCCGGTGACGATCACATTGCCTTTGTACAGTTTCAGGCGCACAACGCCGTTCACGTTGACCTGCGAAGCGTCGATCATCTGTTGCAGCATCAGACGCTCAGGGCTCCACCAGTAACCGGTGTAGATCAGGCTGGCGTACTTCGGCATCAGCTCGTCTTTGAGGTGAGCGACTTCGCGGTCCAGGGTGATCGATTCGATGGCGCGGTGGGCGCGCAGCATGATGGTGCCGCCCGGGGTTTCGTAGCAACCGCGGGACTTCATGCCGACGTAACGGTTTTCGACGATGTCGAGACGGCCGATACCGTGAGCACCACCGATCTTGTTCAGCGTCGCCAGCACGGTAGCCGGGGTCATTTCGACGCCGTCCAGTGCAACGATGTCGCCGTTACGGTAGGTCAGTTCCAGGTATTGCGGTTTGTCAGGAGCGTTCTCCGGGGAGACGGTCCATTTCCACATGTCTTCTTCGTGCTCGGTCCAGGTGTCTTCCAGCACGCCGCCTTCATAGGAGATGTGCAGCAGATTGGCGTCCATCGAGTACGGGGACTTCTTCTTGCCGTGACGCTCGATCGGGATCGCGTGCTTCTCGGCGTAGTCCATCAGCTTCTCGCGGGACAGCAGGTCCCACTCACGCCACGGAGCAATCACTTTCACGCCAGGCTTGAGTGCATAGGCACCCAGTTCGAAACGCACCTGGTCGTTGCCCTTGCCGGTGGCGCCATGGGAAATGGCGTCAGCGCCGGTTTCGTTGGCGATTTCGATCAGGCGCTTGGCGATCAGTGGACGTGCGATGGAGGTACCCAGCAGGTACTCACCTTCGTAAACGGTATTGGCGCGGAACATCGGGAACACGAAATCACGCACGAATTCTTCGCGCAGATCGTCGATGTAGATTTCTTTGACGCCCATGGCCTGAGCCTTGGCGCGGGCCGGCTCGACCTCTTCGCCTTGACCGAGATCAGCGGTGAAGGTCACCACTTCACAGTTATAAGTATCCTGCAGCCACTTGAGGATCACCGAAGTGTCCAGGCCGCCGGAATACGCCAGAACGACCTTGTTTACGTCCGCCATGCCATCACTCCACGGGGTTCTACGGAAAGCCGAGGAGTCTACCGCCCAAACGCGATAATTTACAGAGGCGCGACAGCTTAAGACGACAAAGCGACAGAATCTGTCGAGAGCGCGACGATGACCGGCGGGTCAGGAAGTCGCCGCGGTATTGGCTGGAGTGCTGGCTTGCGGTGCTGGAACCGCAGTGGGTGCTACCCGCGCCAGTTTTACATTGACCCGACGGTTTTTCGCGCGATTGGCCGCGTTGGTGTTCGGCACGATGGGATATTGCTCGCCATGGAAACGCACGGTGATCTGCGATTCCTGTATGCCATTGGCCTTGAAGAAATCGACCACTGCCAGCGCGCGGCGGCGCGACAGTTCGCGGTTGGTCAGGCGATTGCCGCTGTTGTCGGAATGACCGTCGAGTTCGATGTGATTGACCGTCGGATCGGCTTTCATGAACTCAAGCATCACTTGCAGTTTGGCCTTGGCGGCGGCATCGAGGTCAACGCCTTCGCCGGGGAAGCCGATCTGCGACTGTTTGATCTGATCGAAATTCTGCGGCAGCAATTTCGCCACACAGGTCTGATAGTCGTTAAACGCCTTGCTGAACTTCACCGGCAATAAACGCACTTCCGACACGCGGCCATCGCCCGAAGCACGGCGCACGACCGGACTGCGTCCATCCAGCAGGCCACTGATCAGACCGCCGGCCTGAGATTGCGAACTGTTGAACAAGACGTTGCCGCTGCCGAGCCTGACATTGCCCAGATTGATGTCGCCACGTCCTGGCTGCCACGGTGCAGCCGCTGCCAGCAGCGTCGCCGAGCCACCGCCGAGCATGGCGTTGTAGGCATTCAGACGAAATATCGCCTGTTCGCCGGCCTTGCGCACGAATTCACCCGAGCCGAAATCAGTGATCGGTTGTGTCAGGCGGCATTCGAACTTGTCGCCGGCGACCGTCCACTCAATGTTCTCCAGGCGAGTCTGGTAGGTGAGCGCCATCGCGGGAAGGCTGGCAAACACACTGAGCAAGGCTAAATAACGCTGGCGCACGGGAGGCTCCATTGGCTTCTGAAACACAAAGACCGATTCACACTATGTTTACGGCATACGTACGGGATATCGGAAGCTTCCCGCAAAACTTGATAGCGAGTGCCTGCAAGAGTCTTTTCCGGTAGCATTCGCCTCAGTTTGACCCGCCTGGAATCCCCTCATGTCCGACCGCCTGACCCTGCTGCGTCCCGACGACTGGCATATTCATCTTCGCGATGGTGCCGTGTTGACCAATACCGTTGCCGATGTTGCGCGCACGTTTGGTCGCGCCATCATCATGCCCAATCTGGTACCTCCGGTGCGCAACGCCGCTGAAGCCGACGGCTATCGCCAGCGGATTCTCGCTGCCCGCCCGGCCGGCAGTCGCTTTGAGCCGCTGATGGTGCTGTACCTCACCGACCGCACCCAGCCCGAAGAAATTCGTGAAGCCAAGGCCAGCGGATTCGTGTACGCCGCCAAGCTGTATCCGGCTGGCGCCACCACCAACTCCGACTCAGGGGTGACCAGCATCGACAAGATTCTGCCGGCGCTGGAAGCCATGGCCGAAGTCGGCATGCCGCTGCTGATCCACGGTGAAGTTACCCGTAGCGACGTCGATGTGTTCGACCGCGAAAAGATTTTCATCGATGAGCATATGCGTCGTGTGGTCGAGCGCTTCCCGACGCTGAAAGTGGTGTTTGAACACATCACCACCGGCGACGCCGTGCAGTTCGTCAACGAGGCTTCGGCCAACGTCGGCGCGACCATCACCGCGCATCACCTGCTCTACAACCGCAATCACATGCTGGTGGGCGGGATTCGGCCGCACTTCTATTGCCTGCCGATCCTCAAGCGCAACACGCACCAGGAAGCCCTGCTCGACGCTGCCACCAGCGGCAGCGCGAAGTTCTTCCTCGGCACCGATTCGGCACCGCACGCCCAGCACGCCAAGGAAGCCGCCTGCGGCTGCGCCGGCTGCTACACCGCGTACGCCGCCATCGAAATGTATGCCGAAGCCTTTGAACAGCGTAATGCCCTGGACAAGCTCGAAGCGTTCGCCAGCCTCAACGGCCCGCGCTTCTACGGCCTGCCAGCCAACACCGATCGCATCACCCTGGTTCGTGAAGAATGGACCGCCCCGACCAGCCTGCCATTCGGCGAGCTGACCGTTATCCCGCTGCGCGCCGGTGAAAAACTGCGCTGGCGCCTGCTGGAGGAACACGCGTGAGTGAAGACCATTTCGACGACGAACTGGACGGTCAAAGTGGTGGTGGTGGCGGTTCCCGTCATCCCATGGCAGCACGCTTTCGCGGCTACCTGCCGGTTGTCGTCGACGTAGAAACCGGTGGCTTCAACTCGGCCACCGATGCGTTGCTGGAGATTGCTGCGACCACCATCGCCATGGATGAAAAGGGTTTTGTTTACCCCGATCACACTTACTTCTTCCGTGTTGAGCCGTTCGAAGGCGCCAACATCGAAGCGGCGGCGCTGGAGTTCACCGGGATCAAGCTCGATCACCCGCTGCGCATGGCGGTCAGCGAAGAAACCGCGCTGACCGACATTTTCCGTGGCATCCGCAAGGCGCTGAAAGCCAACGGCTGCAAGCGTGCAATTCTGGTCGGCCACAACAGCAGCTTCGATCTGGGCTTCCTGAACGCCGCCGTTGCGCGGCTGGACATGAAGCGCAACCCGTTTCACCCGTTCTCCAGTTTCGATACCGCGACACTGGCTGGCCTGGCGTACGGTCAAACCGTACTGGCAAAAGCCTGTCAGGCAGCCGACATCGATTTCGATGGCCGTGAGGCGCACTCGGCGCGTTACGACACCGAGAAAACCGCTGAGCTGTTCTGTGGCATCGTCAACCGCTGGAAACAGATGGGCGGCTGGGAAGACTTCGACGACTGATACTCGTCGGATTTCTACCGAGCATAAAAAAACCGGCCACTTGGGCCGGTTTTTTGTACCTCGACGTTGCGCCTTACAGGGCAGCAGCGTTCTCGGTCAGGTAAGCAGCAACGCCTTCTGGCGAAGCGTTCATGCCTTTGTCGCCTTTTTTCCAGTTGGCAGGGCAGACTTCGCCGTGCTCTTCGTGGAATTGCAGAGCGTCGACCAGACGGATCAGCTCTTCCATGTTACGGCCCAGCGGCAGGTCGTTGATGATCTGCGAGCGGACAACGCCTTTGTCGTCGATCAGGAACGCGCCACGGAAAGCTACGCCGCCTTCCGATTCAACGTCGTAAGCCTTGGCGATGTCGTGCTTCATGTCGGCAGCCATGGTGTATTTCACCTGGCCGATGCCGCCATTGTTGACTGGGGTGTTGCGCCAGGCGTTGTGGGTGAAGTGCGAGTCGATCGACACAGCGATCACTTCAACGTTGCGCGCTTTGAAGTCAGCCATGCGGTTGTCCAGAGCGATCAGCTCGGACGGGCAGACGAAGGTGAAGTCCAGTGGGTAGAAGAACACCAGGCCGTATTTGCCTTTGATGGCCGAGGACAGGGTGAAGCTGTCAACGATCTCGCCATTGCCGAGTACGGCCGGGACGGTGAAATCAGGGGCTTGTTTGCCTACGAGTACGCTCATTGATATCTCCTGGTGTAAAAACTTGAAGTTCAGGGTTCGGGCCAGCCTGCCATCCTCAGACGACAGCCCTGTGACACGAACCCCCTTCGCAAGGGCCGACCATCATACACTGCGTGTTTCGCCTGTCCTTAACGGTTTTTAAAAAGGAGGCGGATAACCACGCTGCATTTACAGGGCCAGGCAATTAGCCAGTGATCACCGTTCGTCAGCCACAGCTGTCAATCAGCTGAAGTCTTCCGAAAGCACTTTGACAATCATTCTCGTTAACATTAAGATCCATCGCAATTGAGTCACAACCAGCGACGGTTCTCACTTATGTATGTTTGTCTCTGCACTGGCGTCACCGACGGACAGATCCGCGAAGCGATCTATGAAGGTTGCTGCAGCTATAAAGAAGTACGCCAGGCCACCGGCGTCGCCAGCCAATGCGGCAAATGTGCCTGTCTTGCCAAGGAAGTGGTTCGCGAAACCCTGACCAAGCTGCAAACCGCCCAGGCCGCGATCCCCTATCCTGTAGAATTTACCGCTGCGTAAATTATCCCTATTTCAAAGAACCGGACTTATGTCCGGTTTTTTTATGCCTGAAAATCAAATGGTTAGCGTCTAGACGCGGAACACAAACATTCTTATTCCGATTAATTTTCATATATTATTCAATAACTTAGGTTTGACACTTATAAGTACGAAGCTCAAACTCCGCCTTATATACAGCTATTACAGGGCAGGACTCCGATCATGAAAGGCGACATTACAGTCATCCAGCATCTCAACAAGATCCTTGCCAATGAGCTGGTCGCGATCAATCAGTACTTCCTGCATGCCCGTATGTATGAAGATTGGGGTCTGAACAAGCTCGGCAAGCACGAATACAAAGAATCCATCGATGAGATGAAGCACGCGGACAAGCTGATCAAGCGCATCCTGTTCCTCGAAGGCCTGCCAAACGTGCAGGACCTGGGCAAGCTGCACATTGGCGAGCACACCCAGGAAATGCTGGAGTGTGACCTGCGTATCGAGAAGACCGGTCACGCAGACCTGAAAGCAGCGATCGCGCATTGCGAAACCGTGGGCGACTTCGGTAGCCGTGAACTGCTCGAAGACATTCTCGAATCCGAAGAAGAACACATCGACTGGCTGGAAACCCAACTGGGTCTGATCGATAAAGTCGGTCTTGAGAATTACCTGCAGTCGCAGATGGGCGAAGAGTAAGTTAGCGCCCGCTAAACCCGAGACATTAAAAAGCCCCGCCCTCTTTCGAGGTGCGGGGCTTTTTGTTGGCTGGAGATCAAAAGATCGCAGCCTCGTTTCACTCGACAGCTCCTACAGGGAAGCATGTGCCGGGTGAAACCAATGTGGAGTCAGGCTGCTGGCTCCACAGAGGCCGATCAGGCTTCCGACTTGTTCGCCGCAGCCGCTTCAACAGCAGCCTTGATGGTGCTTTGCAGCGAGCCGTCAGCAGACATTTCGGTCATGATGTCGCTACCGCCGACCAGCTCACCACCCACCCACAGTTGTGGGAAAGTTGGCCAGTTAGCGTACTTTGGCAGGTTGGCGCGGATTTCCGGGTTCTGCAGGATGTCGACGTACGCAAACTTTTCGCCACACGCCATGACAGCCTGTGCAGCTTTCGCGGAGAAGCCACACTGTGGGGCATTCGGCGAACCTTTCATGTAAAGCAGAATGGTGTTGTTGGCAATCTGCTCTTTAATCGTTTCGATGATATCCATGGAGCACCTCGGCTGAACTTTCCGACTCATGGGTCGGCACGGTGGCGCATTGTAACGGAATCCCGAGCGCGCTGCTCGGTCTCCCCGACAGACATCCTCAAGCCGCCGCCACGGTCACCGGCACGCCATTCAACGCCGCGTTGCCCGACAACTCGTCGAGTTGGCATTCATCAGTCAGGTCATTGGCACTCGACCCCGGCTGGCCGCTGGCAATCGCCATCCTCACACCCGGACGCGCATGGCCCCAGCCGTGCGGCAGGCTGACCACGCCTTTCATCATGTCCAGGCTGCCAAGCACTTCCACCTCGATCTGGCCGACCCGCGAACTGACCCGCACCCACTGCCCATCACTGAGCCCACGGCTGGCGAGGTCATCCGGGTGCATCAGCAACTGATGACGCGGCTTGCCCTTCACCAGACGATGATAGTTGTGCATCCACGAATTGTTGCTGCGCACATGCCGGCGACCGATCATCAACAGTTCATCGGCGGCGGGCGCCTGCAATGCGGCGAAACGTGCAAGGTCAGCGAGGATCTCCGGCGGTGCAGCCTGGACACGCTGATCAGGGGTTTTGAGGCGCGCCGCCAGGTTCGGCTTCAACGCACCGAGGTCAATCCCATGGGGATGATCAAACAGGGTCGCCAGCGAGAGCTTTTGCTCCGAGCCGTCACCGTACAGCCCCATGCGCAGGCCCATGTCGATCATCTTGGCCGGCGGCATGGTCGGTTTCAGTTCCTTGTCGGTCTTCTCGGCGAACGCCTTGGCGAGGCCAACAAAGATCTCCCAGTCATGCAACGCACCTTCGGGCTTGGCGAGGATCGCTCGATTGAAGCGGGTAACGTTGCGCACCGCAAACAAGTTGAACGTGGTGTCGTAGTGATCGTTCTCCAGCGCCGAGGTCGACGGCAGAATCAGGTCGGCATAACGCGTGGTTTCGTTGATATACAGGTCAATGCTGAGCATGAACTCCAGGCCATCCAGCGCCTGCTCCAGTTGTCGCCCGTTCGGGGTCGACAACACCGGGTTGCCGGCCACGGTGATCAGCGCGCGGATCTGCCCTTCGCCTTCAGTGAGCATCTCTTCGGCCAGCGCCGAGACCGGCAACTCGCCGCCGTACTCGGGACGCCCGGAAACCCGACTTTGCCATTTGTTGAAATGCCCGCCCGACGTTGAAGCCACCAGATCCACCGCCGGCTCCGTGCACAGCGTCCCACCCACACGATCGAGGTTGCCGGTAACCAGATTGATCAACTGCACAACCCAATGGCACAGCGTGCCGAACGCCTGCGTCGACACGCCCATGCGCCCGTAACAAACCGCACTCGGCGCCGCGGCAAAGTCGCGGGCCAACTGACGAATCTGTTCAGCGGGAACGGCACACAACGGGCTCATCGCCTCGGCAGTAAACGTCGCCACTGCTGCACGCACTTCGTCCTGGCCCTCGACCGGCAGGTGACTGTCGCGCGTCAGGCCTTCGCTAAACAGCGTGTTGAGCAGCCCAAACAATAACGCCGCATCGCCACCGGGGCGCACAAACAGGTGCTGATCGGCCATCGCCGCCGTTTCGCTGCGCCGTGGATCGACCACCACGACTTTGCCGCCCCGAGCCTGAATGGCTTTCAGGCGCTTCTCAACGTCAGGCACGGTCATGATGCTGCCGTTGGATGCCAGCGGATTACCGCCGAGGATCAGCATGAAATCGGTGTGGTCGATGTCCGGAATCGGCAGCAGCAGGCCATGGCCGTACATCAGGTAACTGCTCAAGTGATGCGGTAACTGATCGACCGAGGTCGCGGAAAAGCGATTGCGCGTCCTCAGCAAGCCGAGGAAGTAATTGCTGTGGGTCATCAGCCCGTAGTTATGCACGCTCGGGTTGCCTTGATAGACCGCCACGGCGTTCTGTCCATGCCGCTCCTGAATCGCCGCCAATTTCTCCGCCACCAGCGCAAACGCATCGTCCCACGCGATCGGCAGCCATTCGCTGCCAACGCGGCGCATCGGCTGGCGCAGGCGATCCGGGTCATTCTGGATATCTTGAAGCGCTATGGCCTTGGGGCAGATGTGGCCACGACTGAAAGTGTCGAGCGCATCACCTTTGATCGAAGTGATCGCGACATTGCCGTCGGTTTCAGTGGTTTCGATGGTCAGCCCGCAAATGGCTTCGCACAGGTGGCAGGCACGGTGATGGAGAGTCTTGGTCATGGCCAGTCTCTGTCTTGTTCTGGACGGGCAATCACGCCCGCGGGAACAAAACTATGGCCCGAGTGCCGACACGACGCCAGCGACGTTCGTCTTGTGAATCGATGACTATCAGGTGAGCCGATAGACCGCCGCAATCAGCTTGAGGGCAACTGAGGGGGCGCCTGCAGCTGGATTTCCTGAATGGTTTCGATCTGCTCGTGAGCAACGTGTACGCCGGTGAGTTCGCCGATCAATCGCCAGTGTTCGTCGAGTCCGGCGCTGATGGTCGCCATGCGATCGATCATGTGGCGCCCGGCGGATTTGACCACTTCGTCTTCGCTGCGCAACAGTTCAAAAGACATTGAAGTGACTGAAGCGGTCAGATGGGTCAGTGAGCGAGCCGTGTGGCCCAGCAATTCCATTAACAGTTTTTCTTTCGATTCCATGCGGTGGGCTTCCTGCGTCGCTCGAAACTTATTTATAACTCAGCACTTTGCTTTAGCAAATGTTTCAGACTGAGCATCCGACCAAGTGATGGCATGGCGCCACGGTCGTAAACCGACTCAAGCGACCCGATCCCCGCCACACCGCATTGCCAAGCCCTGCGAGGCCAGTGTACAAAGAGGCTCGCTGCTGTGCTGAACCTGGCTTCAAATGCGTGACTGCAACATCATGTCCGCCCTCCGAATCCCGCAAAAACCGTAGCCTATTGGAAAAACGCGACATTTAGTGTCAATATCGCGCCTTCCCCTATTTCGTCGCCCCGTGCGGCTTACGCCGCAGGTCTCGCCCGTTGTTCCGTTAAACAAGGCTTTGAGCATCTGCGGTTTGTAGCAAAAGGTAGTCAATGATGAGCGCAAGGCACTTTCTCTCCCTGATGGATTGCACGCCCGAAGAGCTGGTCAGCGTGATCCGTCGAGGCGTTGAGCTCAAGGACCTGCGTAACCGCGGCGTACTGTTCGAGCCTCTGAAAAACCGCGTGCTGGGGATGATTTTCGAGAAATCCTCGACCCGCACGCGGATCTCGTTTGAAGCGGGCATGATCCAGCTCGGCGGCCAGGCGATCTTCCTTTCGCCGCGCGACACCCAACTGGGCCGTGGCGAGCCGATCGGCGACTGCGCCATCGTCATGTCGAGCATGCTCGACGCAGTGATGATCCGTACCTTTGCCCACAGCACCCTGACCGAATTCGCCGCCAACTCGCGCGTGCCAGTGATCAACGGCCTGTCCGATGACCTGCACCCGTGCCAGTTGCTGGCCGACATGCAGACATTCCTCGAGCACCGTGGCTCGATCCAGGGCAAAACCGTGGCCTGGATCGGCGACGGCAACAACATGTGCAACAGCTATATAGAAGCGGCGATCCAGTTCGACTTCCAGTTGCGCATCGCCTGCCCTGAAGGCTACGAGCCCAACCCTGAATTCGTCGCCAGGGCCGGCGACCGCGTGACCATCGTCCGCGATCCGCAGGACGCCGTGCGTGGCGCGCATCTGGTCAGCACCGATGTCTGGACTTCGATGGGCCAGGAAGAGGAAACTGCCAAGCGCCTCAAGCTGTTCGCGCCGTTCCAGGTCAATCGCGCCCTGCTCGACCTCGCTGCCGAGGACGTGCTGTTCATGCACTGCCTGCCCGCGCACCGTGGCGAAGAAATCAGCCTCGACCTGCTTGATGACCCGCGCTCCGTCGCCTGGGATCAGGCAGAAAACCGTCTCCACGCACAGAAGGCCCTGCTCGAGTTCCTCGTCGAACCGGCATATCACCACGCATGAGCCATGAATTACTGCTGAACCTGCGCAACCTCGCTTGCGGCTATCAAGATCAACGTGTGGTGCAGAACCTCAATCTGCACCTCAACGCCGGTGACATCGGCTGCCTGCTCGGCTCGTCCGGCTGCGGCAAAACCACGACGTTGCGCGCCATTGCCGGTTTCGAGCCGGTGCACGAAGGTGAAATCACGTTGGGCGGCGAAACCATTTCCAGCGCCGGTTTCACCCTCGCACCGGAGAAGCGCCGGATCGGCATGGTGTTTCAGGATTACGCGCTGTTCCCGCACCTCAGCGTCGCGGACAACATTGCATTCGGCATCCGCAAGCACCCGAACAAGGAGCGCGTTACCGAAGAGTTGCTCGAACTGGTCAACCTGAAAAACCTCGGCAAGCGCTTCCCCCACGAGTTGTCCGGCGGCCAACAGCAACGCGTCGCCCTCGCCCGCGCTCTGGCACCCGAGCCGCAATTGCTGTTGCTGGATGAGCCTTTCTCCAACCTCGATGGTGAATTGCGCCGCAAGCTCAGCCATGAGGTGCGCGACATCCTCAAGGCCCGTGGCACCAGTGCGATTCTGGTGACCCACGATCAGGAAGAAGCCTTTGCCGTGAGCGATCATGTCGGCGTCTTCAAGGAAGGTCGACTGGAGCAGTGGGACACGCCGTACAACCTGTATCACGAGCCAGCAACGCCTTATGTAGCGAGTTTTATCGGTCAGGGTTACTTCATTCGTGGCCAACTCGGCAGCCCGGAATCGGTGCAGACCGAACTGGGTGAACTGCGCGGCAACCGGGCCTATACGTGGCCGATTGGCGGGGCGGTGGATGTTTTGCTGCGCCCGGATGACATTGTTTATGCGCCGGACAGTGGGTTGAAGGCGCGAATTGTCGGCAAAACTTTCCTTGGGGCTTCGACGTTGTATCGCCTGCACTTGCCTACCGGCGCGCAGCTGGAGTCGATTTTCCCGAGCCATGCTGACCATCAGGTGGGTGCAGAGGTGGGGATTCGTGTCGCGGCCGAACATCTCGTGTTGTTCCAGGCCTCGGGCAGCACCGCAGCACAAATTCCGGCAGTGGAAAACGGCGTCCGCCGCTACAGCACTGCACTCTGATCCGTCCCGGATCAGAACTGTGGAGGGCTTTTGTGGCGAGGGATTTATCCCCGATGGGCTGCGCAGCAGCCCCAAAACCATTGCATGCGGAGCAACAGATGCTCCGCGATTGCAGGCTTAAGGGCCGCTTCGCAGCCCATCGGGGATAAATCCCCTCACCACAAAGGCTCACCCCTACCTAGCCCAATATTAGGGTGCCGCTCGCAACGAGCGTCGCATTGCCGCCGATCTTCACCCGCTCGCCTTCCAGCCGACAAAACAACTCCCCGCCCCGCGCCGAACGCTGGCACGCGGTCAGGCTCGACTTGCCCAGACGTTTCGACCAATACGGAATCAAGCTGCAATGGGTCGAACCAGTCACCGGGTCTTCATTGATGCCAATTGCCGGCGCGAAATAGCGCGAGACAAAATCATGCTGATTGCCGCGCGCCGTGACGATAGCGCCAAGCCAAGGCAGTTTGGCCAATGCAACCATGTCTGGTTGGCAATCGAGCACAGCCTGCTCCGACTCCAGCACCACAAACAATTCGTTGGACCCGAGCACATCCACGGCTTCGACGCCCAGCGCCCGCTCGACATCCAACGTCACGCCAATCTCCGAGGGCACGATTGACGGGAAGTCCAGCCACAAGCGGCCATCCTCACGGCTCACACTCAGCGGCCCGGACTTGCAGGTGAAGTCCAGACGCTCGGCCGTTTCCTTGTAGATCTCGAACAGCACATAAGCGCTGGCCAGCGTCGCGTGACCGCACAACGGCACTTCGGTGGTCGGCGTGAACCAGCGGATATGCCAGGCCGAACCTTCCCGCACCAAAAAGGCAGTTTCCGCCAGATTGTGTTCGGCGGCGATCTTCTGCATCAACTCGTCCGCGAGCCACGCGTCGAGCCGATACACCATCGCCGGATTGCCGCTGAATGGCCGATCACTGAATGCGTCGACCTGATGAAAATCAAGCTGCATAACTTACTCCCTCAGTCAGTCGGCAGAGCATGCAGCGCTGCTCGGATCAACGCCAGTGACAGAACCCGCCAATTTTCTTCATACAGCCGAGGTTATTCTCATGCGCGACCAATGTCGGCGAATTCGGCCTGGGTATGCTCGGCCAGCACAGCAGGAGCCAATTCGACTTCCAGGCCACGTCGACCGGCGCTGACATAAATAGTCGCAAAGGCCTGAGCGGAATTATCAATGAAGGTACGCAGACGTTTCTTCTGACCCAGCGGACTGATGCCCCCCAACAAATAACCGGTGGAGCGCTGGGCCGCCGCCGGGTCCGCCATCTCGACTTTTTTCACCCCTGCCGCGTGAGCCAGACCTTTGAGGTCGAGACTTCCGACGACCGGCACCACTGCCACCAGCAATTCGCCTTTCTCACTGGCCGCGAGCAGCGTCTTAAACACCTGCGCAGGCTCCAGCGCGAGTTTTTCCGCGGCCTCCAGCCCGTAGGACGCGGCCTTCGGGTCATGTTCGTAACTGTGCACGCGATGTTCGGCACGAACTTTTTTCAACAAGTCCAACGCAGGGGTCATGGCAGCTCCAGGCTCGGCAGTGGCAGAAAAATCCTGCGCCGGATTCTAGGCGATCAGATAACAAAAGGCTCTAGTCCAGCGCCGCGTTTCCCGCGGCCTGCAGCCTTTTCAGAAGATCGATAATCGGCCCTCGTCGAGGATCATTCACAGCGCCAATAGTTTTATTGTGACCGATGGTTCACTTTCGACCTTTGACAGGTTTGTTTCTTGTCTATATTTTTTCGAATCTGAATAATGTAAAAATTATCATCATTGCAGCACCCAGCAGTAAACCGGGAACAGGATGGGGATCCTGCCCCGGGGAAAATCGCGCCCTGCCCTGACGGCATCGCGCCAGACAACAACAAAAAACGAGGTTTTCAATGACAACTGCTTTACAGCAACCATCGCTCTCGGGCCAATGCATGGCCGAGTTTCTGGGTACTGCACTCCTGATCTTTTTTGGTACCGGCTGTGTCGCCGCGCTCAAAGTCGCGGGTGCCAGCTTCGGCCTTTGGGAAATCAGCATCATCTGGGGCGTCGGCGTGAGCATGGCGATCTACCTCACCGCAGGCGTTTCCGGCGCGCATCTGAACCCGGCCGTGAGCATCGCGCTGACAATCTTCGCCGACTTCGAAAAGCGCAAACTGCCCTTCTACATTCTTTCGCAGGTGGCTGGCGCCTTCTGCGGTGCGCTGTTGGTTTACACGCTGTACAGCAATCTGTTCTTCGATTACGAACAAACTCACCAAATGGTGCGTGGCTCGGCCGCCAGCCTTGAGTTAGCGTCGGTGTTCTCCACTTTCCCGAATCCGGTGCTGTCCACCGCTCAGGCGTTCCTGGTCGAGATGATCATCACCGCCATCCTGATGGGCGTGATCATGGCCCTGACCGACGACAACAACGGCTTGCCGAAAGGCCCGATGGCACCACTGCTGATTGGTTTGCTGATCGCGGTGATTGGCAGTTCGATGGGCCCTCTGACCGGTTTTGCGATGAACCCGGCACGTGATTTCGGTCCGAAACTGATGACTTTCTTTACTGGCTGGGGTGAAATTTCCTTCACCGGCGGCCGTGATATTCCGTACTTCCTGATTCCGATTTTTGCACCGATTGTCGGTGCCTGCCTCGGCGCTGCCGGGTATCGCGGGCTCATCGCCCGTCACCTGACCGGCGCCACACCTGCTACAAAGGATGCAGAACCGGCCATTGACGGCAAACCAAGAACTTCTTGAAACAGCCGGCGCGGGTTTCTGCCAATCCGAGCCTGCGCCACGGCCCACTCTCCCTTATTTCGTCCAAGGCAATCGACATGACCGACATTCAGAATAAGAACTACATCATTGCCCTCGATCAGGGTACGACCAGCTCACGCGCGATCATTTTTGACCGCGATGCGAACGTGGTCTGCACCGCGCAGCGCGAATTCGCCCAGCACTATCCGCAAGCCGGTTGGGTCGAACATGACCCGATGGAAATCTTCGCCACCCAGAGCGCCGTGATGGTTGAGGCGCTGGCCCAGGCGGGTCTGCATCATGATCAGGTCGCTGCCATCGGCATCACCAACCAGCGTGAAACCACCGTAGTCTGGGACAAGACCACCGGCCGCCCTGTCTACAACGCGATCGTCTGGCAGTGCCGCCGCAGCACCGAGATCTGCCAGCAGCTCAAGCGCGACGGCCACGAAGACTACATCCGAGACACCACCGGCCTGGTCACCGACCCGTACTTCTCCGGCACCAAACTCAAGTGGATCCTCGACAACGTCGAAGGCAGCCGCGAACGTGCGCGCAACGGCGAACTGCTGTTCGGCACCGTTGATAGCTGGCTGATCTGGAAATTCACCGGCGGCAAAGTTCACGTCACCGACTACACCAACGCCTCGCGCACCATGCTCTTCAACATTCACTCGCTGGAGTGGGATTCGAAGATGCTGGAGATCCTCGATATCCCGCGCGAGATGCTTCCGGAAGTCAAAGCCTCCTCGGAAATCTATGGTCGCACCAAGAGCGGCATCGCCATCGGCGGTATCGCTGGCGACCAGCAAGCGGCACTGTTCGGCCAGATGTGCGTCGAGCCGGGTCAGGCGAAAAACACCTACGGCACCGGTTGCTTCCTGCTGATGAACACCGGCGACAAAGCGGTGAAATCCCAGCACGGCATGCTCACAACCATCGCTTGCGGCCCGCGTGGCGAAGTGGCTTATGCACTGGAAGGCGCGGTATTCAACGGCGGTTCGACCGTGCAGTGGCTGCGCGATGAACTGAAGATCATCAACGACGCTCACGACACCGAATACTTCGCCAGCAAGGTCAAGGACAGCAATGGCGTGTACCTGGTGCCGGCCTTCACCGGTCTGGGCGCTCCCTACTGGGACCCGTATGCCCGTGGCGCGCTGTTCGGCCTGACTCGCGGCGTGCGCGTTGATCACATCATCCGCGCCGCGCTGGAATCGATCGCCTACCAGACTCGTGACGTCCTCGACGCCATGCAACAGGACTCCGGCGAACGCCTCAAAGCCCTGCGCGTGGACGGCGGCGCGGTAGCGAACAACTTCCTCATGCAGTTCCAGGCCGACATCCTCGGCACCCAGGTCGAGCGCCCGCAAATGCGCGAAACCACAGCACTGGGTGCGGCCTATCTGGCCGGTCTGGCGTGCGGCTTCTGGGGCAGCCTGGAAGAACTGCGCGGCAAGGCAGTGATCGAGCGCGAGTTCGAGCCGAGCCTGGACGAAGTCGAGAAAGAGAAACTGTACAAAGGCTGGAAAAAAGCCGTCAGCCGTACCCGTGACTGGGCGCGTGAAGACGCTGAATAAGCCAACCTTAGGACTGGCTAAAGCGGTCCAAACAGCGTGAAAGCGTAGCGAGCGAAGGCAAGCCAAGGCAAAAACAGGCGAGGACGCGGAGTTTACGGGTTTGTAAATGAGCAGTCCGAGCCTGTTTTTAACGCAGGATGGCCGAGCGCAGTAGCTTTCACGTTGTTTGGAAACTGGTCGGGAGCGGATTCCTGCGGCATCATGGGCAAATTTTGCACGGCAGCCCAAAGGAAGCCCCATGAATCTGCCTCCCCGTCAGCAGCAAATCCTCGAGCTGGTCCGCGAACGCGGCTATGTGAGCATCGAGGAAATGGCCACGCTGTTCGTTGTTACCCCGCAAACCATCCGCCGCGACATCAATCAGCTCGCGGAAGCCAATTTACTGCGTCGCTACCATGGCGGCGCGGCCTACGACTCCAGCGTCGAAAACACCGCTTATGCGATGCGCGCCGATCAGATGCGCGATGAAAAACAACGCATCGGTGAAGCCATCGCCGCGCAGATCCCCGACCACGCCTCGTTGTTCATCAACATCGGCACCACCACCGAATCGATTGCCCGCGCCCTGCTCAATCACAATCACCTGAAGATCATCACCAACAACCTGCACGTGGCGTCGATGCTTAGCGCCAAGGATGATTTCGACGTGCTGTTGACCGGCGGCAATGTGCGCCGCGATGGTGGCGTGGTCGGTCAGGCGAGCGTGGATTTCATTAATCAGTTCAAGGTTGATTTCGCGCTGGTCGGGATTAGCGGGATTGATGAAGACGGCAGTCTGCTCGACTTCGATTATCAGGAAGTACGGGTTTCCCAAGCGATCATTGCCAATGCACGGCAGGTGATTCTGGCGGCGGACTCGAGCAAGTTCGGACGTAATGCGATGATTCGACTTGGGCCGATCAGTCTGATTGATTGCCTGGTGACCGATCAGCAGCCGGTGCCGGCGCTGGCGCAATTGTTGAGCCAGCACAAGATTCGCCTCGAAGTCGTTTAACCCCGTTCAACATTCCCCTGTGGCGAGGGGATTTATCCCCGATGGGCTGCGAAGCAGTCCCAAAACCACCCAATGCGGTGTGCCTGATACCCCACGGTAGTTGATTGAGGGGCCGCTACGCGGCCCATCGGGGATAAATCCCCTCGCCACAATGGCTCCTCTTCACCACTAATGTTCGAAAATTTTCCTTTTTTTGATCTTCGATGAGTTTTTTCAATCGAACGCGACTGGCTGTGCGCGTCTTTATGGGCTACCATTTTCGCAAATGAACATTAATGTTCGATTTCCAATATAGAAAATCAAAAGAGCCCGAGGCCAGCCGATGTCCACCTCTACCTTGCGTACGCCCCCACTCTCCGAGATCTACGATATCGCCGTGATCGGTGGCGGGATCAATGGTGTCGGGATCGCAGCGGATGCCGCCGGTCGCGGTCTTTCGGTGTTCCTTTGCGAAAAGGACGATCTGGCCAGCCACACCTCGTCGGCCAGCAGCAAGCTGATCCACGGTGGCCTGCGCTACCTCGAACATTACGAATTCCGTCTGGTACGTGAAGCGCTGGCCGAGCGCGAAGTGCTGCTGGCCAAGGCGCCGCACATCGTCAAGCCAATGCGTTTCGTGCTGCCGCACCGTCCGCATCTGCGTCCGGCGTGGATGATTCGTGCCGGCCTGTTCCTCTATGACAACCTCGGCAAGCGCGAAAAACTGCCAGGTTCGAAAAGCCTCAAGTTTGGCGCCGACAGCGCACTGAAAAGCGAAATCAAGAAAGGCTTCGAATACTCCGACTGCTGGGTCGACGACGCCCGCCTCGTGGTACTCAACTCCATGGCCGCCCGGGAAAAAGGCGCCCACGTGCACACCCAAACCCGTTGCGTCAGCGCCCGTCGCGCCAAAGGTCTGTGGCACCTGAACCTGGAACGTGCCGACGGCAGCCTGTTTTCGATCACTGCCAAAGCGTTGGTGAATGCTGCCGGCCCATGGGTCGCCAAGTTCATCCGTGATGACCTGAAGATGGAATCGCCGTACGGCATCCGTCTGATTCAGGGCAGCCACATCATCGTGCCGAAACTGTACGAAGGTGATCACGCGCACATTCTGCAAAATGAAGATCAGCGCATCGTTTTCACTATTCCGTACCTGAACCACTTCACCCTGATCGGTACCACCGACCGTGAATACACTGGTGATCCGGCGAAAGTGGCAATCACCGACGGCGAAACCGATTACCTGCTGAAAGTGGTCAACGCCCACTTCAAGAAACAGATCAGCCGCGACGACATTCAGCACAGCTACTCGGGCGTACGTCCACTGTGCAACGACGAATCCGACAACCCGTCGGCTGTCACCCGCGATTACACCCTGGCACTGTCGGGCAGTACGGAAGAAGCGCCGCTGCTGTCAGTGTTCGGCGGCAAGTTGACCACCTACCGCAAACTCGCCGAGTCGGCGATGGCGCAGTTGATGCCGTTCTTCACCCAGATGCGCCCGAGCTGGACCGCGACGGCGACCCTGCCGGGCGGCGAAGACATGACCACACCGCAGGCCTTGAGCGCGCTGATCCGCGACAAGTTCGACTTCGTGCCAACCGAGATTGCCCGTCGCTGGTCTACCACGTACGGCAGCCGCACCTGGCGCATGCTCGAAGGTGTCGAGACCCTTGCCGACATGGGCGAACACGTTGGCGGCGGGCTCTATACCCGTGAAGTCGATTACCTGTGCAGCGAAGAGTGGGCGACCACGGCGCACGACATTCTGTGGCGCCGTAGCAAGTTGGGGTTGTTCACTACGCCGGCAGAGCAAGATAAGTTGGCCGCATACCTGGGTCAGGTCGAACAGAACCGTAGCAAGATCGAAGCGGCGTGATTTGAACATTGCTTAAACGAAAGCCCCTGAATCGCAAGGTTCAGGGGCTTTTTTATGGACTGAACCTAACCCTGTGGCGAGGGGATTTATCCCCGATGGGGCGCGCAGCGCCCCCTCCTTCAAATAAATGCAAAAGCGAGGACTGCTGCGCAGTCCATCGGGGCGGTGCGACGTTTCGCTAAATCCCCTCGCCACAAGGTATGTGCCGTTCACAAAAAACAATGGTCGGCGTCAGCTCCCCAGATGCAGCAGCAGAAAATCAATAAACACCCGCGACTTGTGCGGCAAGTGCGCCGTGTTGGGAAACACCACATTGATCGAGCGCAGCGGTAACGAATACTCCGGCAACAATCGGATCAACCGTCCACTGGCAAGGTCATCCTCGATCAACCACTTCGGCAGCACCGAGACGCCGAGTGAAGAAAGCGCCATCGAGCGCATCGCCGCCGAAGAATTGGTTTCGAAGTGATGCACACCGCTGACCTCGACGCCCTGCCCTCGCTCATCGCGCATTAGCCACTGAGTCGGCGTCTGCAAATTGCTGTTGGCGATCCATGGCACACCACTCAGGTCCTGTGGCTCGCGCACCGGATGACGGCCGAGAAATTCCTCGGTGGCGACCAGGACGATTTCATAGTCAGCGATCTTGCGGCTCTTGAACGCCGAATCCGCCAGTCGGCCCAGACGAATCACCAGATCAAGCTTCTCCGCCACCAGGTCATTCAATGAAGAGTTGACGTGGTAGCTCAGCCTGATCTGCGGATAGGTCTGCAAAAACAACGGGATCAGCGGCAGGATGTATTTCTCGCCGTACTCACTGGTCGAACTGATCCGCAACTTGCCAGACACCCGGTTACTGCCCTTCAAGACGTTATCAAAGGCACTGTCGATGTCCGCGACGATTTCCTTGAACTCGTTGTAGAAGCTCTGACCGGTCTCCGTCAGCGCTACCGATCGGGTCGTGCGGATCAGCAGCGTGGTGGCCAACGCCTCTTCCAGCGCCTTGATGTGCAGGCTGGCCATCGCCCTGCTGATATTCAGGTAATCCGCAGCCTTGGTGAACGACCCCAGATCGACGATCGCGAGAAACGTCTGGACCCGATTCAAATGCCCGTGCATGGCGCCCTGATTCACTGTCAAATCCCTTCAAACATTGTGTTCAGCCCCATTGCATCGACGCCCGGAGTCTATCGCCCCTAAGCTCGCCGACAAAGGGGAAACACCATGGGTTATCGCTACAAGGTCGCGTCGATCTTCCTGATCGGCTTTTTCATCGACTGCATCAATATCTTCATGTCGGCCGTGGCCTTGCCCAGCCTGTCGGCAACGCTGCACGTCAGCAGCTCGTCCGTGGCGTGGGTCGCCAACGCCTACATTCTCGGACTGACCCTGATCATTCCCGTGAGCACCTGGCTGGCCGCGCGTTTTGGCAGCCGGGAGGTTCTCACCGCTTCAATGCTGCTGTTCAGCCTGGCGGTGTGGATGTGCGGGCTGGCGAACAGTTTCGCGGAACTGGTGATCTGGCGTTTCGTGCAAGGCATTGGTGGCGGTCTGTTGATACCGGTCGGGCAGGCGCTGACGTTCAATCTGTTTCAGGGTGAGCAGCGAGCGAAAATCTCCACGCTGGTGATGGCCGTTGCGCTGATTGCTCCGGCGATTTCACCGACGGTTGGCGGTCTCATCGTCGACAGCAGCTCATGGCGCTGGGTGTTTTACAGCAATGTGCCGTTCTCGCTGATCGCCGCCGGGTTGTCGTGGTGGTGGATCAAGGAAGCAAAACCAACTCACTTGCCACGTCCGGACATCAAAGGCCTGCTGCTGGTGAGCGCGGCACTCGCCAGCCTGCTGCTGGGCATGTCGCTATATGGCGGCGACTCCCGAACATGGCTGGCCATGGCCTGCATCGCAGCAGGCCTGCTGTTTATCGGGCTGTACCTGCGCCATTACCGCCAGTCGCGCCACGCGATCATCGACCTGAGCCTGCTCAACAGCACAAAGCTCAGTACGTCGATCTTCATCTATTACGCGATTCCCGGCGTGTTCACCGGGGTCAATCTGCTGAGCATGTTCTTCCTGCAGAACACCCTGCATTTCAGCGCCCGGCTGACCGGAACATTCATGATCGTCTATGCCATCGGTGCGTTCATCGCGATGACGATCAGCGGCCGGGTCTACAACCGCGTCGGCGCCAGGCGCCTGTTCACCCTCGGCATGCTGCTGCACAGCGGCGGCATCGTCACCCTGACGCGGGTGAATGCACCGACCGATCTGTGGCTGATCGTTATCGCCTACAGCCTGATGGGCATTGGCGGCGGCATCGGCGCCAACACCGCGCAAACCACTTCACTGATGGATTTCAACGGCAGCGATACACACAAGGCCAGTGTGATCTGGAACATCAACAGGCAGTTGTCGTTCAGCCTCGGCGCTGCACTGTTTCTGATGATCTTCAACCTGCTGCTCAAACCGTTCGACAGCCCCTCGGCCTACCACGCGACGTTTGCGATTGCGGCGCTGGTCGGGCTGTTCCCGCTATTTTTGATGAGTCAATTGAACCCTGCAAAGGCAAACCATGAACAACCACCCGATTGAACAAGCGCAACACAGCATTCACCACGTGCATGAATTGATTCATCGCGTGTTTAACGATACCGACGGCAGCGGCGCAGCCACCATCGAACCGCTGATGGACGCCTTCGCCAAGCACTTCAGCATGGTCACCACCGCGGGGGTGACGGTTGATCGAGCGCAGGTCGAACAGCTGTTCAGGAGAAACGTGGGTGGCAGGCCGGGGCTTGAGATCGTCATCAACGATCTGCACACCGTCTGGCAGGAAGGCGAGACGATTGCGCTGAGCTATACCGAAACCCATCGTCAGGGCGAACACCTCAGCTCACGTGTCTCGGTGGCGATTCTGCGCATTCGGGCAGAACACGTTGAGTGGCAGTACCTGCATGAAACTGCCTTCACTGCACACAAAGGCTGAAAGCTCGTTCGGTTTTCCGAACGCGACTTCCCGGTCGATTCGGTAAACCGGATCAGTTATGCCCAAACAAACCATCACAAAACTTTAATAACGTTATAAATCATCCACTTAACTACATCAGACTGGTCTGGCACGACTCATGCTCTACACTCTCTCGACGAATGCCTGCTGTGCCAACACTTCAGGAGCCGTCAGGCATTCGAAGCACAAAAGGGCCGACGAACTGGCTCCATAAAAAAAACAATTCGAGGAAAATTTGATGCGCATCGTTCCCCATATCCTGGGCGCAGCCATTGCTGCCGCTCTGATCAGCACGCCAGTTTTCGCCGCCGAGCTCACCGGCACCCTGAAGAAGATCAAAGAGTCGAACACCATCACTCTGGGTCATCGCGACGCCTCTATTCCTTTTTCCTACATCGCTGATGCGTCCGGCAAACCGGTCGGCTACTCCCACGACATCCAGCTGGCCATCGTCGAAGCGATCAAGAAAGACCTCGACCTGCCAAACCTGCAGGTCAAATACAACCTGGTAACCTCGCAAACCCGTATCCCGCTGGTGCAGAACGGCACCGTGGACGTCGAGTGCGGTTCCACCACCAACAACGTCGAGCGTCAGCAACAAGTTGACTTCTCCGTTGGCATCTTCGAAATCGGTACCCGTCTTCTGTCCAAGAAAGACTCCAAGTACAAGGATTTCGATGACCTGAAAGGCAAGAACGTCGTGACCACCGCCGGCACCACGTCCGAGCGCATCCTCAAGGCGATGAATGCCGACAAGCAGATGGGCATGAACGTCATTTCCGCCAAAGACCACGGTGAGTCCTTCCAGATGCTGGAATCGGGTCGTGCCGTTGCGTTCATGATGGACGACGCCCTGCTGGCTGGCGAAGCTGCCAAAGCCAAAAAGGCTGATGACTGGGCCGTGACCGGTACTCCTCAGTCCTATGAAATCTACGGCTGCATGGTGCGCAAAGGCGACGAGCCGTTCAAAAAGGCTGTCGATGACGCCATCGTGGCGACCTACAAGTCGGGCGCGATCAACAAGATCTACGAAAAATGGTTCATGCAGCCGATTCCGCCAAAAGGCCTGAACCTGAACTTCCCGATGAGCGACGAGCTCAAGAAGCTGATCGCCGAGCCGACCGACAAAGCGGCCGACGACAAGAAAGCCTGATTTCTGACTAACCTTATCTCCTGAAGGGGCGCCGCCCTTTCAGGAGCTTGTCACTCCCTGCTGGTACTTTTTGGAAACACTCGAACCGGTGGCTGTCGAGCCGATCGCGTGTGCCTGATCCTCAAGATCAGGTGGGAATGGATCTTCCCCAGGCGGGCACTTGTACATCGATCGAATCGAGGGGAGACCCTAATGAATTACAACTGGGACTGGGGCGTTTTCTTCAAGTCCACCGGCGTGGGCAGCGAGACCTATCTCGACTGGTTCATCTCCGGTCTGGGCTGGACCATTGCCATCGCCATCGTGGCCTGGATCATCGCCCTGCTGCTGGGCTCGATACTGGGCGTCATGCGCACCGTGCCGAACCGCCTCGTGGCGGGCATTGCGACTTGCTACGTCGAGCTGTTCCGTAACGTGCCGCTACTGGTTCAGCTGTTCATCTGGTACTTCCTGGTGCCCGACCTGCTGCCGCCGGATCTGCAAGAGTGGTACAAGCAGGATCTCAACCCGACCACCTCGGCCTACCTGAGCGTTGTCGTGTGCCTTGGCCTGTTCACCGCCGCACGGGTCTGCGAACAAGTGCGCACCGGTATCCAGGCGCTGCCGCGTGGCCAGGAATCGGCCGCCCGCGCCATGGGCTTCAAGCTGCCGCAGATCTACTGGAACGTGCTGCTGCCCCAGGCCTACCGGATCATCATTCCGCCGCTTACCTCGGAATTTTTGAACGTGTTCAAAAACTCCTCCGTGGCCTCGCTGATCGGTCTGATGGAATTGCTCGCGCAAACCAAACAGACTGCCGAGTTCTCGGCCAACCTGTTCGAAGCCTTCACCCTGGCGACCCTGATCTACTTCACCCTGAACATGAGCCTGATGCTGCTGATGCGCGTGGTCGAGAAGAAAGTTTCCGTGCCCGGCCTGATCTCCGTGGGGGGTAAATAATGGAATTCGATTTCAGTGGCATCGTCCCGGCCATTCCCGGTTTGTGGAATGGCATGGTGATGACCCTCAAGCTGATGGCCATGGGCGTGGTCGGCGGGATTATTCTCGGCACCATTCTCGCGCTGTGTCGTCTGTCGCATAACAAACTGCTGTCCAGACTGGCCGGCGCGTACGTCAACTATTTCCGCTCGATCCCGTTGCTGCTGGTGATCACATGGTTCTATCTGGCAGTGCCGTTCGTGCTGCGCTGGATCACCGGCGAAGACACCCCGATTGGCGCGTTCACCTCGTGCATCGTGGCGTTCATGATGTTCGAAGCGGCGTATTTCTGCGAAATCGTCCGGGCCGGCGTGCAGTCGATTCCCAAGGGCCAGATGGGCGCAGCCCAAGCGCTGGGCATGAGCTACGGCCAGATGATGCGTCTGATCATCCTGCCGCAAGCGTTCCGCAAGATGACCCCGCTGTTGTTACAGCAGAGCATCATTTTGTTCCAGGACACCTCGCTGGTTTACACCGTGGGCCTGGTCGACTTCCTCAACGCCTCGCGCGCCAGTGGCGACATCATTGGCCGCTCGAATGAGTTCCTGATCTTCGCAGGTCTCGTGTACTTCACAATCAGCTTTGCCGCCTCGCTGCTGGTCAAGCGTCTGCAAAAAAGGTTTGCCGTATGATCTCTATCAAGAACATCAACAAGTGGTATGGCGACTTCCAGGTACTGACTGATTGCAGCACCGAGGTCAAAAAAGGCGAAGTGATCGTGGTCTGCGGCCCGTCCGGTTCGGGCAAATCGACCCTGATCAAATGCGTCAACGCGCTGGAGCCGTTCCAGAAAGGCGACATCGTCGTCGACGGCACCTCGATTGCCGACCCGAAAACCAACCTGCCGAAACTGCGTTCGCGCGTCGGCATGGTGTTCCAGCATTTCGAGCTGTTCCCGCACCTGACCATCACCGAAAACCTGACCATCGCGCAGATCAAGGTGTTGGGCCGCAGCAAGGAAGAGGCGACCAAGAAAGGTCTGCAACTGCTTGAGCGCGTAGGCCTGTCGGCGCATGCCCACAAGCATCCGGGGCAACTGTCCGGTGGTCAGCAACAGCGTGTGGCGATTGCCCGTGCGCTGGCGATGGACCCGATCGTCATGCTGTTCGACGAACCGACTTCTGCGCTCGACCCCGAGATGGTCAACGAAGTGCTCGACGTGATGGTGCAACTGGCCCACGAAGGCATGACCATGATGTGCGTGACCCACGAAATGGGCTTTGCGCGCAAAGTGGCCGACCGGGTGATTTTCATGGACGCCGGCAAGATCATCGAAGACTGCCCGAAAGAGGAATTCTTCGGCGACATCAACGCCCGCTCCGAACGCGCGCAGCACTTCCTCGAGAAAATCCTGCAGCACTAAAAGCAACTCCCCGCCCCCGGCTATGGGGGCGGGCTGATTGACAATGAGTCCCTTGTGGCGAGGGGATTCATCCCCGATGGGCTGCGAAGCGGCCCCCTGCATTCCAAAGTCAAACCGCGTGCAATGGTTTGACGACTGCTTCGCAGCCGATCGGGGATAAATCCCCTCACCACAGGTTCCGCGCTCGACCAAACCAGCGTGCTGTCCGCAGCAGCGCTGGTTGACCCAAGGCATCTGTGATGAAATGCGACCCCAATCTCTATCGCGCCGCGCCGCCATCACTTGCCGTGAAGCCCCGTCTGATTCGTCATTTGTTCCTGCCGCCGCTGATTATCATCCTGATGGTCGGATTGGGTTATGCCGGCTTCTTGATCAGTGAACACTTTGGCATTCGCAGCCTCAGTGAAAACGGCCAGCGCCAGCTTGAACTGAACGCCCGCGCGGTCGAAAGCGAGATCAGCAAATACACCTACCTGCCCAGCCTGCTGGAACTCGAAACGAGTGTGCCGCAGTTGCTGGCCGACCCGACCCCGGAGCACCGGCAAACGGTCAACGATTACCTTGAAGGCCTGAACCGGCGCAGCCGCAGTCGGGCCATCTACGTGATGGACACCACTGGCCGCGTCATGGCCACCAGCAACTGGCGCGATGTCGACAGTTACCTCGGTGAAGACCTGTCCTTCCGTGCCTACTTTCAAAAAGCCATACGCGGCGAACCCGGACGTTTCTACGGCATCGGCAGCACCAACGGCGAGCCCGGCTACTACCTCGCCCACGGTCTCGAAGAGCACGGCAAGATCGTCGGCGTCGCCGTGGTCAAGGTGCGCCTCGAAGCCATGGAAGAACGCTGGCAGCGGGCGCGCCTTGAAGCCTTCGTCAGCGACGAAAACGGCATCATCATTCTCTCCAGCGACCCTGCCCGCCGACTCAAGTCAGTGGTTCCGCTGAGCGAAGAAACCAAAGAAAAACTCGCCCGCAGCCTGCAGTACTACTGGTTTCCGCTCAACGAACTGCAACCGCTGGCCCGCGAAACGTTGTCCGAAGGCGTGGAGAAACTCACGTTTCCGGCCAACAGCGAAGTGCAGTCGGACGAGGACGACATCAGCTATCTGGCGCAGACCCGGCCGCTGAGTGATACACCGTGGAATTTCACTCTGCTGACGCCGTTGCAGGATCTGCGCCGCGAGGCGATCAACCAAGGCATTCTGGTCGCCGTCGCCTTTGCGCTGGTGGCGTTCCTGCTGATCGCCTGGAACGAGCGGCGCAAGGTCATCGCCACCCGCCTCGCCGCCCGCGAAGCCTTGCAGGAAGCCAACAATCAACTGGAACGTCGGATTACCGAACGCACCACCGACCTGCGCGCCAGCAACGAGCGGCTGAAGAGCCAGATCCGCGAACGCCGTCAGGCCGAAGAGACCTTGCGCCGTGCTCAGGATGAGCTGGTGCAGGCCGGCAAGCTCGCCGCCATCGGCCAGATGTCGACCAGCATCGCCCACGAATTGAACCAGCCACTGGCGGCAATGCGCACCTTGTCTGGCAACACCATTCGTTTTCTTGAGCGCGGCCAGCTCGACATCGCCAGTACCAACCTGAAGACCATCAACGAACTGATCGACCGCATGGGCCGAATCACCGCCAGCCTGCGCTCGTTTGCCCGGCGCGGTGACAATCACGGTCAGGCCAGCCTCGGCAAAGCCGTGGACGCCGCGCTGCAACTGCTCGGCGCACGGCTGGAGCACTCGCCGCTGCAAATTCACCGGCAATTTATCGATGTGCAATTGCTGATCGACCAGACACGCCTCGAACAGATTTTGATCAACCTGATCGGCAACGCCCTCGACGCCATGCAGGCGCAGCCGCACCCGGAACTGTGGCTGGAGGGCGAAGAGTTCAACGGCAAATACCGCCTGCGCGTGCGCGACAACGGCCACGGCGTCGATGCCGAAGCGCGCAAGCATTTGTTCGAGCCGTTCTTCACCACAAAACCCGGTGAGCAAGGCCTGGGCCTTGGCCTGACCCTTTCTGCCAGCCTCGCGGCCGCCACCGGCGGGCATCTGGGTGTCGAACACCCGGCCAGCGGTGGCACCACCTTCGTCCTCAGTTTACCGTTGGTAAGCCCTACTCCTGCCGAGCCAATATGAACCCCGACCTTAGTGTGCTGATCGTCGAAGACGACCCCCATGTGCTGCTCGGCTGCCAACAGGCGCTGACCCTTGAAGACATTCCCTGCGTCGGCGTCGGCAGTGCCGAGGAGGCGCTGGAGAAGGTCGGCGACAACTTTGCCGGCATCGTCATCAGTGACATTCGCCTGCCGGGCATCGATGGCCTGGAACTGCTGACGCGTCTCAAGCAACGCGATCGCAGCCTGCCGGTGGTGTTGATCACCGGCCACGGCGACATTTCCATGGCCGTAGGCGCGATGCAGAAAGGCGCCTACGACTTCATGGAAAAACCGTTCTCACCGGAACGTCTGGTCGATGTCGCACGGCGCGCGCTGGAGCAACGCAGCCTGGCTCGCGAAGTGTCGTCGTTGCGTCGGCAACTGGCCGAGCGTGATTCCCTTGAAGGACGCATCATCGGCCGTTCGCCGGCGATGCAGAACCTGCGCGAGCTGATCGCCAACGTCGCCGACACTTCGGCTAACGTGTTGATCGAAGGTGAAACCGGCACCGGCAAAGAACTGGTCGCGCGTTGTCTGCACGATTTCAGTCGCCGCCACAGCAAGCAGTTCGTCGCACTGAACTGCGGCGGTCTGCCGGAAAACCTTTTCGAAAGTGAAATTTTCGGCCACGAAGCCAACGCCTTTACCGGCGCTGGCAAACGCCGGATCGGCAAGATTGAACACGCCGACGGCGGCACGCTGTTCCTCGACGAAGTGGAAAGCATGCCGCTGCCCTTGCAGATCAAACTGCTGCGCGTGTTACAGGAGCGCACCCTCGAACGCCTCGGTTCGAACCAAAGCGTGGCGGTCGATTGCCGGGTGATTGCGGCGACCAAGTCCGACCTCGACGAATCGAGCAAGGCCGGCGAATTCCGCAGCGACTTGTACTATCGCCTCAACGTGGTGACGCTGGAACTGCCACCGTTGCGCGAGCGCCGCGAAGACATCCTGCAACTGTTCGAACACTTCACACAGCAATCGGCGCTGCGTTTTGACCGCGCCTTGCCGGACCTGGACAACCAGACGCTATCCAACCTGATGAGCCACGACTGGCCGGGCAACGTGCGAGAACTGCGCAACGTCGCCGAACGCTTTGCCCTTGGCCTGCCGGCGTTCAAAAAGTCCGGTGCCAACAGCGGCGGACAAGGCCTGGGCTTTGCCGAAGCGGTGGAAGCGTTCGAGCGCAACCTGCTCAGCGACGCCCTGCAACGCAGCGGCGGCAACCTGACCCAGGCGAGTCTTGAGTTGGGCATGGCCAAGACCACGCTGTTCGACAAAGTCAAAAAATACGGCCTGAGCCATTAAGCGAGAACCACGTGGATCTGTTTTTCAAAGCCTTGCTGGGCGCAGCGGTGGTACTGATCATCGCGGCGCTGTCGAAGACCAAAAACTATTACATCGCGGGATTGGTGCCGTTGTTTCCGACGTTTGCGCTGATTGCACATTACATCGTCGGCAAGGGACGTTCGATTGAGGATTTGAAGACCACGATCGTGTTCGGGATGTGGTCGATCATTCCGTATTTTGTGTATCTGGCGACGTTGTACGTGATGGTGGATCGGATGCGGCTGGAAGCTTCGTTGGCCGTCGCGGCCGTCGCGTGGTTGATGGCCGCCACTGTGCTCGTCACCGTTTGGGTACGAGTTCACGCATGACTGTTGTCAAGACCTCAATCAATATGCACAGATCTATTTATTTATTGCAGTCATCAACTGTTAATTTCCCGTCACAATTATTGTATTTGCCAACCACACTGATCGGTACCAATAAACCTTCATAAACGATTGATGTATTCACATGGGTAGTTGAAAATTCACCCCTTTTACTCTCCGACCAATCATCGGTGGGTGATGTACCGGCCTTCGGACAGGAAATACTTGTAAACCTGCATTGATCATTAGGCTCATCCGAGATAGTGGATGAAATACAGCTATGATTTGCGCTATTGCTTTTCCAGGCTGTTTGACAAGGTGTATCAGGTTTTGGCTTGCCACTGGCCTCCCACGCTGCCACTTCAGCTGCCTCTGCAGCCTTCTCCTTCTCCCAGGCGGCCTGCTGATCGTCAAACTCGTCGGCAATGGCAAAGCCGGCATTCAGTGAAAATATCGCAACAAGTGCTAAAACAACGAAACCATCGCATTGGCGCTTCATTTTTATTCTCCGCATTATCAATCCCGCTTAGCGGGAACATAAGCCAAGAATATGTTGACGACTTGCCTTTAGCCACTGTCAGAAATTACAGGTTGAAAGACTCATTACGAATATCAAAAGATCCTTTGATTCAATTTAACCCAAATACAGCTACTGACTTGCAGAGCACAAGCTCGTTAACAACTAATAGATCACAGGCTGTTTATTACAAAAGGCCAGTGCCCATTACCGGCTCAATCTGCGCCCAATGCGAAGTGTCTTCTCGGTGCTGCTGCAAATACGGCAACACCGCCGCCAATAACGGTTCCTTGAACGCCTCTTGAAAACGATGCGCCAGCCCCGGAATCAGCTTCAATTGACTGCCGCGGATATGCGCTGCCAGGTGCACACCGTGCATCACCGGCAGCAACGGATCCGCCGTGCCGTGCACCACCAGCGTCGGCACGCGCAACTGGTTAAGCAATGCCACCCGGCTCGGTTCGGCGAGGATCGCCATGATCTGCCGCTTCACGCCTTCCGGATTGAACGCGCGGTCATACGACAATGCCGCTTGATGCAGCAATGCCTGGCGGTCATCCGTCACCGACGGGCTACCCAGCGCCGCCAGCAGATCAGCTTGCTGCTCCAGCGCAACTTCGCGATTCGGCGCGCCGCGACGGGATAGCAGTTGCACCAACGCGGCACTCGGTGCCGGCAGGCCTTCAGCGCCGGAGGTGGTCATGATCAGCGTCAGGCTCTCGACCCGCTGCGGCGCCATCGCCGCCATGTGCTGGGCGATCATCCCGCCCATGCTCGCGCCGAGGACATGAAACTGCTCGACGTGCAGCGCCGACATCAGGCCCAGCGCGTCGTTGGCCATGTCAGTCAGGCTGTACGGCGCCGCCACCGGCAGCCCAAGTTTGTAGCGCAGCACTTCAAAGGTCAGATTGGCCTCAAGCGGGGCCTGGCGCCAGGTCGACAGACCGACATCGCGGTTGTCATAACGGATCACCCGAAAGCCCTGCTGACACAGCGCGACTACCACCTCATCCGGCCAGTGAATCAATTGCCCGCCCAGGCCCATCACCAGCAGCAACGCCGGATCCGACGCGCGACCAATACTCTGATAAGCGATGCTGACTTGTTGCAGATCGACGTGCTCGGTCGGCACGTTGACATCGCAACGCGCTGCCGCCATCGACGGCGCACCGAACAAAAGCGCGGCCAACATGGCCGCGACTGATAAAAACACCTTGTGCATGAAAAACACCGAAACGCAGAACCCCAGTAGAGCGCGAGTCTGATGAAGTTTGTTCAAGCGCGCTGCCACAGTTGCGTGACAGTTTGATGAAGAGTGCCGAGCGGTCAGCACGGCGATAACTATCTACCGCCATGCTCGGCCGCTTTCCCCGTTGAATGGCTCAGGACCGGAGCGCATCCGCCGCTCCCCACCGCGAGCCGTTAACCATGCCCGATCGATTATTGTTAAATGCCCCCGCCCTTGAGCCGCCCGCCCAGTCAACGGCAGCGCGCTTGCCGGCCCACCACGACGAAGGTTTACTGCTGAATGCCGCTCATCGATGGCGAGAAAGCTGCGAGGCGTTGCATCAATTGTTTGCCGATGTGCCTACCGCACGGGACACGCTTTTACGGGTGCTCAAGCAACAGTTGAATCTGGAGCAAACCGGCGCCGGTCTGCTCTTTGCCGCGCAGGATCCGCGCCCGGAACGCTTCATCCCGATGGTGCAGGTTTGTGCTTTTGTCTTTCAGCAGCCACTGGCCAAGATTGCCGTGGAGGCATCCTGTCGGGTCACCGGCCTCTCCACCGCCCACGCCTTGTTCGGCCTGACGCCGGCGCAATTGCTTGCGCGGCTCAAGACATTGCCCATCGAACAAGCCCTGCAGACGCGCTGGAATACCTATTGGGATGCCCGCACGCCGGGCAGCCCGGTATCGCGCCGCGAACGCGCCAGCCAGTTGTACCGCGAACATCTCGACGCGACCGCGCAGCTCGCGTTCGCCCAGCGCAGCCTGACCGCCGAACAATTGCTCGCGCTCGCCACGCTACAGGAGGCCAGCGCCGCCACACCCGCCATCACCACCGAGCAACTGTCGCTGGTGCTGAGCAATGGCAGCAAGGTCAAATTGCCCGCTGCCTGGGTCATCAGTTTCGGTACCGAGGCGCCGGTCAGCCAGTGGTTGTACCTGCCGCTGCGGCCTGAGGCGTTCCAGGTATTTGCCCAACGTCAGGACCTTGAGAGCTGGCTGTCGACGCAATCGTTGGTGCCCACCGGCCTGCCGCACACCGACCTGCACTTTGAATACACCGGCAGAAACCTGCCATTGACCGCAGGCATGACCGACCTGCTGGCTCACCTGTACAAAGCCCAGTTCGATGCGCTGCGCAATGGCAGTGTCGGCAAAGCGAACCTGTACGAACAGGCCAGCCAGGCTCTCGACAACGTCGATCAGACCGATCACCAGCGCAATACCGGCGCGGTGTTTGCCTTTCCGCCAACGCTCGACAACGTCGTGGTCGAGCCTGAGCAACAGGCCCTGTTCGGAAGTCTGTACGCCGACATCCCCTGGCCCCTGCGCCAGGCAGCGCTCAACCGGCAACGCGACGCGCTCGAAACACTACTCGACGGTGCCGATACCAACACCGCCCTGCAACCGTTCAAGCAAACACACGAGACGCTGGAAGCCGCCGAGCAAGCCGCTGACAAGGCCGCTACGGCATTGCTGGGCCGGCCGCGCGCCCTCGACCTGGCGACGTTCAACCGTGAATTCACCGCCCTGCACCAGGCGCACAAAAGCGGTTTGCAAGCCGAAGCCGACTTGCAAGGGCTGCTGAGCCAATTGAGCGAGACCGAGCGAGACCGGATCAAGGCCCTGCTCGAAACTCCACAAAACCCCGGCGCCGAGCATGTCGCGGCCAGCCTGGTCCTGTCGTCCCATGAGCAGGGCGCCGACAACCCGGCCCCCGCTGAACTCAATGGCCCGTTTGTGATGACCCACCCGCAGGCACTGCTTGATCGGGAGTCGCCGCACAGCGTGTTGCTGTACTGGCCAGGCAACGGCGGTGGTCTGCAACGTTTCGCCAATCGGCGGGTGCTGGAACAGCAGGTGTTCAAGATTGCCGGGCAGGACGCTGCACTTGCCTTGCAACTGAAAAAATCAGCGGTGATCCGCTGCAGCATGGCCTCAGTCAACTGACCAGCGACTTCGACGAACAGGCCGGTCTCCTGCGTTCACGTTTTGCCGATGCCAGTACAAAAAACCAGTACGACGAACAACTCGCCGCCCTGCGCCAGCGCAGTCTCGGTGCGTTACAGGTGCCGGTAAACGCCGCTCGCAGCCTGGCGTTCACGCAGGTGCTGGAGCAAGCAAACAGCGGCACGCTGGCAGACGTCCTGCCGGACTGGCTCGCCAGGCTCAGCACGGCAGACCGCAGCGCGCTCAAGCAACTGATCGAGGCGTTCCTCCTCGCGATGCAGCGCAGCCATGAGCAACTGACCCTCGCCCTGCAACCACGGGACGACTTCACGCGCACACATCTGCATGAGCGACTGCGCAAGGACTTCGCGCTCAAGGGCAGCTTCGAGATCACCCTCGACCTGCCTGACTCGGTAAAAATGGTCAAACGCTACAAACCCGCCCCCGGCCACTCGGGTTATGAACTGGTGCCGGAGCCCAGTGCCACCCGCAGCAAAATGCCGCTGGTGGAACTGGCCCAACTGAACATCGACAACACGCCATCGATGCAGCTCGAACCGCTTTCGCTGCGCCTGACGTACATGCGGGTGGAGGTCAGCGCAAGCGATGCGGTCGAGGCTGAAACCTTGAAAAAGGTCTCACCCTGACCTGGCTGAAACGTGTACTGCCAGAGCTCGATCTGCCCCTGGCCTACGAAAAACGCATTCGCGAGGCGTTCACCGGTGCGCCCGACGAGTCGACTTTCGTCAGAGAGCATCGCCGCGAATGCCTGGTCGAATCCTGGCGCGCAATGCTCAAACTGCAAGGTGAATTCGCCCGTCTGCAAAATCACATCAGCCAAGACGAATTGCAGATCCTCAGCATCGCCACGGATGCCAACACCGCGCAAGCCTGGCAAGCCGAGCGCAAACGCATCGTTATCCGTCCGGCGTATCTGAGCGTCGGTGGCGCGGACACGCCCAATGAAGGTGCCGTCACCCTGTCCGGCGTGACCTTCATTGAAGAGCAGGTCAGCGGCATCACCCTGCTATATCTGCCCGACAGTCCCGACGACCGTTTTCTGCGGCGTTACGACAACCTCGAATCGGCGCGCATGGCGTTGTACAAAATGTGCATGCAGGACAGCTGGATCCGCTATCTGGCCGGCCGCGCCTTGCAGGGTAACGTCAGGGCGCATGAGAGCCGGCTCAACGAGGCCGTGCTCAAGCACTTCGACGCGATCATCGGCGTCGGCGAGCGCTGGCCGCCCGGCACCTCGTTCGCCACGCACTTGCTGGATGCGCACATGGGACGGCTGATCGAAGCCCATCGCGGCACCTCGCGCTCCAACGATGCGCTGTACATGGAACGCTATGCGCTGAAGGGACCGCGCGCGTTCAATTACCTGAAAATGGCGATCGGCCTGCTGCCCTTCATCGGCACCGCCATTGCCGTTTACGATGCCTGGACGGCGGCCAACCAGTCAGTGGCCGCGTTTTTACGTGGCGACATCGGTGAGGGTTTGGCCGAACTGGAATCGGTCCTGCTGTCATTGATCGACGCGGCCATGGATCTGCTGCCCGGTGAACTGGCGTTTTCGGCCGTGTCGCGCGCGGCTCGCTCGGTGACCCGCGCACGCCAGATGCGCGTATTGCTCAGAACCACGGCAGCGCTGCAGAACACGTCACGGCGTCAGGCTCGACATCTCGCGGCGCGCTTCTCGGGTTACGAATATGAAAAACCGATTTCCCTCGCTGGCCTGCAACCGGGCACCGACGGCCTGTATCGCGGCATCTACCGGCATGCCGACGGCGATTTCATTGTGCGTCAGGGGCGGATCTTCGAGGTGCAGCGCAGTAATGACTCACGTAACTGGCGCTTGCGCGGCACCCGCAAGGCCACCTACAAGCAACCGGTGGCGCTCAACGACAACGGCGAGTGGGACACCTGGTTCGGCGTTTACGGCAGTACCTTCGAGGGCGGCGGCCTGGGAGGCGGAAACGTCATCGGGCATCTGGCCGATACGCTTGATCCGATCTGGCCGCAGGCGATTCGTCAACGACTGCCGCGCTGGTGGGTAGACCGCAATTTTCGCCGTCATCACCTGCTGACCGCGCTCGCCGATGACCTTTCCGAACAACTCGAAATCCGCGGCGGAAACAGCGACGTGACGTTAAACCGCTATGCCAGTGCGAAAACCGATGAGGCACGCCAGGCCCTCATACCTGCCGCTGAAGCCGCCGCCATCGGTGACATTGAAATCGCAATCCGGCGTTACCAGACATTGCTTGAACTGGAACCGCTGACCCACGGCAACAAGCGTCGCGCCTTGATCGAGATGCAAAGCGGTACAGCCGCCGTATTGACAGATCGGTACGCACGCCGCGCGATCCACAACTCGCACAGCACCTCGCCGTTGATCACCCGGATCGAGGCACTGAACAAGCAACTGGATGAACTGCCGCAAGACGCCCTCGTACAACGCCTGACGCTGATGGAAGAACGCCGCCAGCTGCGCCTCGAATACCTGCGCAAACTGGATCAGATGGAGGTGCTCAGAGTTGACGTCAACCATTGGTACGAGCGCATTCGCATCGCGGCGGACAAAAAAGTAGTGGCCAGCCTTGTCGATGACCTGAACGCCAAACACAGTACTTTTCTCCTGAGTTTTCAGAAAACCTATCAACGCCTTGAGGCGGTGCAGCGCGCCGGTAGCATCGGCGATGCTTCATGGCTTTATCTGCTGGGGCAGGCGCGCAGACTGCGGGAAAAAGTCGCCCGTGCGCTCAACACTCACCACGACCTGTTGAGCGCCAACGTCACCCGGGTACAGCGCGATGCCATTCTTCAGGACTGCGTCGATACGTACGCGCAGTTTGCCCGCGAGATGAAGGTCTGGACCGCCAGCTACCCGCAATATTTCCATGAGGAACTGATCGAGCCGCTGATGTCCGGGTTCGAAAAACTCGGCGAACAGGCGCGCAAAAGCATTAGCAACCCCGTACATGCCGCGCCGCCGGCCGGAGAGATCAATCGCAAGGTCTTTCCCACCGAAGACGATCAATGGCTGATCGGTGTGGAAAAATGGGACAAGAAAAACAACAAGCATCAGTACGAGATGCACAGCGGGGAAATCTGGGAACAGACCGCCAGCGGCAAATATCGCCTGTCGAGTCCTGCGGCCGCAACACCGGCGCCGCCGCCGTTGAGTCTGTCGACACTGGTGGCCGAAGCGCGCAAACGCCTGGACTCGCAAGCGGCTTACCGGGCCCGGGTCGATTCCTACGCCGATCAGGACATGTTGCCGGTCGACCTTGAGCACATGCTGGTGAGCGAGGCCGCCGAGCTGAATCTGCGCGCCGACCGTATCGCCAACATCGCGCCGCAGAATCCGGTCATTACGCAACTGCGCAACAAAGCCACTGAATTGATCGCCAGTGGTCGTGCCCTGCGCACCCGTCAGTCACTGACCACGAAATCGCCCACCGACGGCATGCTGCTCGACCTGATCGAACAGCACGCGGTGGAAATCCGCAAAGTCCAGCCCCTGAAAAACATCAGCAAGCGAGGCGCCCGAAAGGACTACCTGCAGGAATATGAAATCTGGGATCTGACCCTGATACCCAGTGAGCTGCTGTGGTATGCCCACTTCCATTACACCCGCGCAACGCCGGTAATGCGCGTATTCGAAAAAGCCCATCTGAAACTGCCCGAGCACCGGTTTTCGACCCGTGCCGACGATCCCGATCTGCCGACTGCCGATATCGGCAGACAGTCGGCAGTGCTGGAGTATTTCGAGGCGCTTTGAACGTTAAAAAAGCAAAAACCCGCTGAGCCTTTGGGCTCAGCGGGTTCGTTGTATCAATGGACAGAGCGCAGGTTTACGCCAGTTGACTGCGCAACTGTCGTGCAGCGGTCACCATGTGTACCAACGCTGCTTCGGTTTCCGGCCAGCCGCGGGTTTTCAGGCCGCAGTCCGGGTTGACCCACAGGCGCTCGGCTGGAATGCGTTTGGAGGCCTTGCGCAGCAAGTTGGCCATTTCCGATGCATCCGGAATGCGTGGCGAGTGAATGTCGTAGACGCCCGGGCCGATTTCGTTCGGGTAAGCGAAGGCTTCGAAAGCGTCGAGCAACTCCATGTCCGAACGCGACGTTTCGATGGTGATCACGTCGGCATCCATCGCCGCGATGGACTCGATCACATCGTTGAACTCGCTGTAGCACATGTGTGTATGGATCTGCGTTTCGTCACGCACACCGCTGGCGCACAGACGGAACACTTCGGTCGCCCAGTCCAGGTAATGCTGCCACTGCGCCTGACGCAACGGCAGACCTTCACGGAACGCCGCTTCATCGATCTGTACGATCTTGATGCCGACGGCTTCCAGGTCAACCACTTCGTCACGGATTGCCAGCGCCAGTTGTCGAGCCTGCACTTCACGGCTGACATCTTCACGCGGGAACGACCACATCAGCATCGTCACCGGACCGGTCAGCATGCCTTTCATGACCTTGTCGGTCAGGCCCTGGGCGTAGCGGATCCACTCGACGGTCATGGCTTTCGGACGGCTCAAGTCGCCGAAGATCACTGCCGGTTTCACACAACGCGAACCGTAGCTTTGCACCCAACCGAAACGGGTGAACACGTAACCGTCGAGTTGCTCGGCGAAGTACTCGACCATGTCGTTGCGTTCGGCTTCACCGTGCACCAGCACGTCGAGGCCCAGGCGCTCCTGGATTTCCACCGCGTGGCGGATCTCGCTGTGCATCGCCTCGGTGTATTCGGCGGCGCTCAGCTTGCCTTGCTTGAACGATTGGCGTGCCAGACGAATCGACGCGGTTTGCGGGAAAGAACCGATGGTCGTGGTCGGGAACAGCGGCAGATCCAGCCCGGCGCGCTGCTTGGCGATTCGCTTTGCAAACGGCGATTGACGCTGACTGTCGTTGGCGGTGATCGCGGCAACACGCGCCTGAACGGCGGGTTTGTGAATACGTGGCGACGCAGCGCGAGCAGCCTGCACCGAACGGCTTTCGGTCAATGCGCGGAGCACTTTAGGCGCTTCCGGTTCGTTGACGGCGTGCGCCAGAACAGCCACTTCTTCGCACTTCTGCACAGCGAACGCCAGCCAGCTCTTCAGCTCGGCATCGAGTTTATCTTCACGCCCCAGATCCACCGGGCTGTGCAGCAGCGAGCAGGACGGCGCGACCCACAGGCGATCACCCAAACGCTCATGAGCGTGCTGCAAAGTGGCCAAGGCATTCTCCAGATCGCAGCGCCAGACGTTACGGCCGTTGACCACACCCAGCGACAACACTTTATAAGCTGGCAAGCGATCAAGAATGGTCGGGTATTGTTCCGGTGCACGCACCAGATCGATGTGCAGACCGTCGACTGGCAGGTTCGCCGCCAGGCCGAGGTTTTCTTCCAGGCCACCGAAGTAAGTGGCGAGCAGCTTCTTCAGCGGCGAATACTGGAGGATGTGATAAGCGCGCTCGAAGGCACTTTTCCACGCTAGCGGCAAGTCGAGGGTAAGGATCGGTTCATCGATCTGCACCCACTCCACACCTTGGGCAGCGAGGCGGCCGAGGATTTCGTTGTACACCGGCAGCAAGCGTTCAAGCAGATCGAGTTTGTCGAACTCGTCGCCTTTGGCCTTGCCCAGCCACAGGTAAGTCAGCGGGCCGATGATCACCGGCTTGACGTTGTGCCCCAGCGCCCGCGCTTCTTCGACTTCGTCGAACAACTGTTCCCAGCTCAGCTTGAACGGCTGGTCAGCGGTGAATTCCGGGACGAGGTAGTGGTAGTTGGTATCGAACCACTTGGTCAGCTCTTGGGCGTACTGAGTCTTGCCGTGTTCGCCGCCGCAGCAGCCTGCCGTCGCGCCGCGCGCCATGGCGAACAGGGTGTCGAGGCTCGGCTGGCCGTGTTCGTCGCGCACGCCGTCAAAACGTTCCGGGATGACGCCGAAGGTCAGCGAATGAGTCAGCACCTGGTCGTACCAGGCGAAATCGCCGACCGGCAGCAAGTCGATGCCGGCGTCTTTCTGCAACTGCCAGTGGGCGGCGCGCAGATCACGGCCAACCTTGTTCAGGGCAGCCTGATCGAGATCGCCTTTCCAGTAGGCTTCGAGGGCTTTTTTCAGTTCGCGGTCGGCGCCGATGCGCGGAAAACCAAGGGTGTGGGCCACGGCCATGTCGAATGTGCTCCATTGGGTAAAAGATGGCGCCATTGTCGACAGCCCCGCCAACATGAGACAAACTCACCACCATCGCTGAATCAGCAAATTTTTTTCATGGAGCCATCGGTGCTTGAGATCCGCCACTTGAAAACCCTTCATGCCCTGCGTGAAGCCGACAGCCTCGTCGACGCGGCTGATCGCCTGCACCTGACGCAATCGGCGCTGTCTCACCAGTTCAAGGAACTGGAAGAGCGCATGGGCATGCAACTGTTCGTGCGCAAGACCAAACCGGTGCGTTTCACCAGCGCCGGTTTGCGTCTGCTGCAACTGGCCGATGCGACCCTGCCGCTGCTGCGCGCCGCCGAGCGTGACATCAGTCGTCTGGCCGGTGGCACGGCCGGGCGTCTGCACATGGCGATCGAATGCCACAGTTGCTTTCAGTGGCTGATGCCGACCATCGACCAGTTCCGCGATGCCTGGCCTGAGGTTGAACTCGATCTGGCCTCGGGTTTTTCCTTTGCACCGCTGCCGGCATTGGCGCGGGGCGATCTGGATCTGGTGGTGACCTCCGACCCGCTGGAAATTGCCGGCATCACCTATGTGCCGCTGTTTACCTACGAGGCGATGCTGGCGGTGGCGAACCAACATGCGTTGGCGAGCAAGCCGTACATCGTGCCGGAAGACTTGCTCACGGAAACGCTGATCACCTATCCGGTGGAACGCGACCGGCTGGACATCTTCACGCGCTTCCTTGAACCGGCGGATATCGAACCGGCGCAGGTGCGTACATCCGAGCTGACGGTAATGATGATGCAACTGGTCGCCAGCGGTCGTGGCGTGTGTGGCATGCCGCACTGGGCGCTGCACGAATACAGCTCGCGCGGGTACGTGAAGGGCAAGCGGCTAGGGGAAAAAGGTCTGTTCGCCACGCTGTATGCCGGCATTCGCGCGGACATGCTCGATGCGCCGTACATGCGCGATTTCCTGCTGACGGCGAAGGACACTTCGTTCTCGACACTCGATGGTGTCAGTGCAGTTCGCTAAAACCCAAATCAAAAGATCGCAGCCTTCGGCAACTCCTACAGGATGGATGTGCACGCACGTTCTGTGTAGGAGCTGCCGCAGGCTGCGATCTTTTGATCTTATGTGTTGGCGAGCTCACGCCACATATGGATTTTGTCGAAGTAGTCTTCACCGACGCGCACGGCCAGTGGTTCGAGGCCGAACTGGATAAATCCGCAGCGTTGGTAGAGGTTGAATGCCGCGTCGTTGCCAGCGGTGACCGTCAGTTGAAGCAATTGCAGCGCCGGACGGTTTCGCGCCTCGGCAATGACCGCTTGCACCAACTCGTGACCGAGACCGTGCTGGCGAAAATCCGCCGACACATACATCCCGAACAACGTGGCTTTATGCCGAGCCTTTTCCCGAGGCTCGAGCGCCAGCCCCACAATCCCGGCCAGCGTGCCGCCCTCGAATGCGCCCAGCACCACATCCAGTTTGCTGGTCAGCCGCGCCTCCCACCAGCTCAACGGCATCACCGCGCGCTCACGCACGCTGGAGGTGAACGCCTGCGGATGGCGGTCATACGCTTCGAGCATCAACTCCCGATAAGCCAGGGCATGACTGGCGTCCAGCCGTTCGATCCACATGGTCAAGCCGTCCTGCGTTGCTCAAGCATCAGCCGTACAGCGAGGCCGCCGAGGACAAACCCCATGAAGTAACGCTGCATCGCCAACCACGTCGGATTACGCACGAACCACGAAGCGATCCCCGCGGCGAACAACGCGATCAACAGATTGACGGTGAAACTGACGCTGATCTGCGTCAGCCCGAGAATGATGCTTTGGGTGAACACCGAGCCGTGTTCCGGCGTGATGAACTGCGGAAACACCGAGAGATAAAACACCGCGATCTTCGGGTTCAGTGCGCTGGTGAGAAAGCCCATGGTGATCAGTTTGCGCGAGGAATCCGGCGGTAATTGCTGCGCCTCGAACGGCGAGCGCGCACCGGGTTTCACCGCTTGCCAGGCCAGCCACAACAGGTACAGCGCGCCGGCCCACTTCAATACTTCATACGCCATCGGCACCGCGAGGAACACCGCCGTCAAACCCGCGGCGGCTGCAAACATGTGCACAAAGAACCCCGCGACCACGCCAAGCAACGAGGTCACCCCGGCCTTGCGCCCCTGACAGATCGAACGCGAGATCAGGTAGATCATGTTCGGCCCCGGCGTCAGCACCATCAGCAACGCCGCGGCGGCGAATATCAGCAAGTCTTGAAGCGGGATCATGGCAACGTCCTTTGCATGGATGATCAGGCGATGGCGGTCAGCGAGGCTCGATAAAACGGCAGGATCACGTCCTGTGTCAATGGCGCCAGTTCAATAGCAGGATCAGTGGCCGGGTCGATCCAGATCACTTCTTCGATTTCAGCAGCCGGAGTGACTTGCGCGTCGATGGTCAGCTGAAAGATCTCGGCCTGTACGACAAAACCCGGTTCGTTGGCGGCAGGTGCGGAGAACTGACCCAAGAAGGTCGCCTGCGCTGGATCGATCTGCAGATCCAGTTCTTCTTCCAGCTCTCGGGCCAAGGCATGCACCGGTAATTCATGCGCTTCAATTTTGCCGCCCGGTTGCATGAATGCAGTGGTGCCGCGTTTGCGAACCAGCAGGGTTTGGCCGTTCGCGTTAAGCAGCAGAGCAGCGGCGATGCGGATGATGCGGGCAGACGTCAACATAGCGAAAAACCTTAGGCGCAAAAGCCGCAAGCATCACACGTCCCCTGCCGAACACCAACCCCATGCAGGATCTGCCGGATCAGGTGGCTTCCTGGAAATCCATCTCCGGCGGCTGGCGACGGAAGCCGCCGGTCAGTACTGCCAGATACACAACACCGATGGCCAGCCAGCTCAGGCCCAGATAAACCGCCAGATGATCCAGACTGACCATCAGCCACAAGTCCGCCACCAGGCCAATGAACGGGAAAATCAAAAACAGCAGCAGTTCGCGCAGCCCCTTCTTTTCACCGCCGATCCAGTAATGAAAGATCACCGACAGATTCACCAGGCTGAACGCCAGGAACGCGCCGAAATTGATGAACGAGGTCGAGGTGGTCACGTCGAGTTTCAGCGCCAGCAACGCCACGACGGCGCAGAGCAGAATGCTGTTGACTGGTGTGCCGAAGCGCGCGTGCAAGGTGCCGAAAAACGACTTCGGCAGCACCCCGTCGCGGCCCATCGCGAACAGCAATCGCGAACCGCTGGCCTGCGCTGAAAGCCCGGACGCAAACTGACCGACGATCAGGCCGATGAGGAAGATCGAAACGAACAGGTCGCCGCCAATATTGCGGGCGATTTCATAGGCCGCCGAGTCGACGCTGTCGAACTGGAACGACGGGTGGGCGATCTGCACGAAGTACGACACGCCGACGAAAATCAGCCCGCCGATCAGGGTGATCAACATGATTGCCCGAGGAATGGTGCGGCGTGGATCGCGGGTCTCTTCGGTCAAGGTGCTGACCGCGTCGAAACCCAGGAACGAATAACAGGCGATCGCCGCACCGCTCATGACCAGCGGCATCTGCATGTCACCGTTGAAGAACGGTTTGATCGACCACAACGGCGTGCTCGCATCACCACCGATGTAGTGCACGCACAGCGCGACGAAGGCGATCAGTACGAGGAACTGCACCAGCATCAGCAAGGCGTTGATGCCATTGGCCAGTTTCAGGCCGATGATGTTGATCGCACTGGTGATGCCGATGAACGCCAGAACCCAGATCCATTGCGGAATCGACGGGAACGCCGAGGCCAGGTACGCGGCGCCGATCAGCCAGATCGCCATCGGCAGAAACAGATAGTCGAGCAGTACTGCCCAACCGGCGATGAAACCGAGTTTCGGGCTGATGGCCTTGCGCACGTAGCTGTAGGCGGAGCCAGCGACAGGGAACGCCGCAGCCATGCGCCCGTAGCTCATTGCAGTGAAAAACATCGCGACCAGCGCCGCCAGATACGCGGCGGGCACCATGCCCGCGGTGGATTGCGCGAGGATGCCGAAGGTGCCGAGAACAATGATCGGCGTCATGTAGGCGATGCCGAACAGCACCACCGACCCTAGCGAAAGGGTGCGTTGCAAACGAGCCATGGACGACTTACTCCGAATTTTATTGGATTTATGGCAGAGCCGAGTTCGGCGAATGTTTCGGGTGTGGTTTTGTTGTTTGGGTGAATCAATCGGGTCGCTAAAAGATCGCAACCTTCGGCAGCTCCTACCTTGGCATGCGTACTCCTGTAGGAGCTGCCGAAGGCTGCGATCTTTTGATTTTCAACGTTGAGGGATCAGCAACTCGCGCCGCCCGCAAGCGTGCTCCACCACCTCCCCCGGCAGCTTCAATCGCTGATCATCCAGATAGCGGTAATCCTTGCGCGCCAGTTCCAACTGGGCAAAATCCAGTTCAACCGTGAACTGCCCTTCCTCGCGCCCCGCCTCGAACAACAGTGTCCCCAGCGGATCCACCAGCGCGCTGCCACCGGCAAACATCAAGCCGTCATCCCCTGCTTCCACGCGATTGACCATCAGCGCGAACGCCTGATTTTCCTGGGCCCGCGCCATGATCGCGGTGCGATGGGTCGAGGCGTAGGGGTCCATGTTGCCGTTGGTCACGATCAGCAATTCGGCACCCAGTTGCGCCAAGGCACGGGCGGTTTCCGGAAACTCGATGTCGTAGCAGATCAGCAGACCGACGCGCACGCCGTTCCACAGACAGGTCGCATAGCGGTCACCCGCCTCGAACACACCGCGATCCGAAGCCCACAAATGCGTCTTGCGATATTTGAGGGCAATGCCTTCGGGGGTGATCAGCAGAGTGGTGTTATAGAACCGACCGCTGTCGTTCTCGGCCATGCCGATCACCACCGCAATGTTGCGTTCGCGGGCGGCGGCCAACACTGCGCTGACGGTCGGGCCATCCACTGGCTCGGATGTTTGCGCAACGGTCGCGGCCGTCGGGAAGCCCATCAGGTGGGTTTCCGGGAACACGATCAGTTGCGTATCGGCAGCGCACGCAGCAATCGCGGCGAGCGCACGTTGGAGGTTGTAAGCCGTGCCATTATCACGGCCCGCCAGTTGGGCGAGTTCGACTTTCATCGGTAATCCTTGTTCTGAGTGCCGGGCGCTGAAAGATTGCCCGGTGGCTGTCTGTGGGCCAGTATGCGCAGCAAGCAACCGGCCAGGGAATCACGCGGCCGGGGTAACCCGATAGGGGTAGATCGATGACACTTTCCTTCAGTGATATCACCTGGCATCGCGCCTTCGGGCAATTGATCGAGGCGCTGGACAAGCCGAATTTCTGGGCACAACTGGTGCGTCTGCTCGACCAGTACATGCCGTTCGATAGCTGGGTGGCGCTGCTGTTCAGCGCCGGGCAGCACCCGCAGGTTTTCGCCGCCAGCCCTGGCGAGGATGGCATTCCCGATCCGTTGTTCGAGGATTATCTGCGCGGGCTGTACTTGCTCGACCCGTTCTATATCGCCAGTCGCGAGCAATCACGTTCGGGATTGTTTCGCCTGTGGGAAGTGGCGCCCGAGCATTTCGAGCTGACCGAGTATTACCAGCGATACTTTCGTCTGAATGTCGTCGCCGACGAAATCCAGTTCAATTGTCAGCTCGAAGGCGATCGAACGTTGTGCCTGTCGCTGGGCAGCAAACAGCGCTTCAGCAGCGAGCAGATCGCCTTGTTATCGTTGATCCAGCCGTGGCTGCTCGCGCTGTTGCGCCAGCGTCTGCCCTATGAACTCAACGAGAGTGTGGCGCCGGCCTCCGCCGATTGGCGGCTGCAACTGGAAACCTCGGTGCAACAACTCAAGGGCGCGCAACTGACCGCCCGCGAGCAGGATGTCGGGCGTTTGATGCTCAGCGGTTGCTCCAGTAAAGAAATCGCCCGTAAGCTGGAAATCTCCGTAGAAACCGTGAAAGTCCATAAGAAACACATGTACAGCAAGCTGGGGATCAAATCCCAGTCCGAGCTGTTTTCGATTTTTCTTCAGGCGCAAAACGCCTGAAACAGCTTTCCTGTGTCGATGGATCCCCTGTGGCGGGGGGATAAATCCCCTCACCACAATAGATGCCATCAACAGGCCCGACTGCTGCCACAGGTTTGCAATCCACTGAGTCCGAACCAGGGAAACCGTATGAGCCTGTCACTCCTGAGCCGCTACGCCTTCTTTGCCGTCTGCGTGATTTTCACCCTCGCCAGCCTGCCTTTTCTCGACCACGACTGGCTGTGGCCGATCACTGCCGTCACCGGCGTGCTGAGCCTGATCGGTCTGTTCGACCTGCTGCAGAGCCCGCACGCGGTACGCCGCAACTACCCGATCCTCGGCAACATTCGCTACCTGGTCGAAGGCATTCGCCCGGAGATCCGCCAGTACCTGCTCGAGTCCGACAGCGACGCCCTGCCCTTCTCCCGTGCCCAGCGCTCGCTGGTCTATTCGCGAGCGAAAAACGAAAGCGCCGACAAGCCATTCGGCACCCTGATCGATGTCTATCAATCCGGTTTCGAATTCATCGGCCACTCGATGCGCCCGGCGCCATTGAGCGACCCGAGCAGTTTCCGCGTCACCGTTGGCGGCCCGCAGTGCTCGCAGCCGTACTCGGCGTCGGTGTTCAACATCTCGGCGATGAGCTTCGGCTCGCTCAGCGCCAACGCCATTCGCGCGCTCAACCAAGGCGCGAAACTCGGCAACTTCGCCCACGACACCGGCGAAGGCAGCATCAGCCCCTATCACCGTGAAAACGGCGGCGACCTGACTTGGGAACTCGGCAGCGGCTACTTCGGCTGCCGCACCAGCGACGGCCGTTTTGACCCGGAGCGCTTCGCTACGCAGGCGCAAAACCCGCAAGTGCGAATGATCGAAATCAAGATGAGCCAAGGCGCCAAACCCGGCCACGGCGGCATCCTGCCCAAACACAAAGTCACCAAGGAAATCGCTGAAACCCGTGGGATCATGATGGGCGAAGACTGCGTGTCGCCATCGCGCCACAGTGCGTTTTCCACGCCGATCGAAATGATGCAGTTCATCCAGCAACTGCGTGAACTGTCCGGCGGTAAACCGGTGGGCTTCAAGTTCTGCCTCGGCCATCCGTGGGAGTTCATGGGCATCGCCAAAGCCATGCTGGAAACCGGCATCCTCCCGGACTTCATCGTTGTCGACGGCAAGGAAGGTGGCACCGGTGCCGCACCGGTGGAGTTCACCGACCACATCGGTGTGCCAATGCGCGAGGGCCTGTTGTTTGTGCACAACACCCTGGTCGGCCTGAACCTGCGCGACAAGATCAAACTCGGCGCCAGCGGCAAGATCGTCAGCGCCTTCGACATCGCCAGCGTGCTGGCCATCGGCGCCGACTGGGCCAACTCTGCGCGCGGCTTCATGTTTGCCATCGGCTGCATCCAGTCGCAGAGCTGCCACACCAACAAATGCCCGACTGGCGTCGCTACTCAAGACGCTTTGCGCCAGCGTGCACTGGTCGTGCCGGACAAGGCTCAGCGCGTGTTCAACTTCCACCGCAATACGCTAAAAGCGCTGGCGGAAATGCTTGCCGCTGCCGGGCTTGAGCATCCGTCGCAGTTGTCGGCAAAACATCTGGTACGGCGTATGTCGGCGACTGAGATCAAGCTGTTCTCGCAATTGCATGTGTTCCTCAAACCGGGGGAACTGCTCACCGGAGAAGTGAACGGCGAGTTCTATTCGCGGATGTGGCAGATGGCGCGGGCGGACAGTTTTGAGCCGAATGAGCTGGCGGTAGCCTGATCCCTGAAGAGTTGTCAGCCTTATCAGAGGCTGACCTCGCTTCGTTGACTAACAAGTAAGCGGTCATCGGTCCGCTTCTTAGTTCCACAGTTTGCGTCCAGCCTTTTGATAGCAACTGCCCGAAGTTCTTTTTCGACTCATATGAAACCCACCAGATTCTTCGCCCGCACTGCAAAACAACCAAATCCTGAAAGTAAATCCACTTCAACGGGTCGGGGATCAAGGCATAACCACCGAGTACGGGTGATGCAAGAAACGCCTCGAGAGATGAGCGAATGTGAAATCTGGGTTGAATGCCGGTCGTGTTGTAGTAAGTGAATGGCAGGTATGAAATAAGCGAATCAAGGATGATCACGTCACCCGGCTGAACTTCGCGTTTGATCGCTAGCGCCAGCTCGCGATATCCACTACTTCTGCGCATGTCTGTGCCATTCAATCCATCGGATTGCCGGTAGAGCATCGTCAGTCCATACAATTGCGCAACAACGCAAATCAGCAGAACCGCATGCCGCAACGCAGTCCAGTGCGCCCCCATTTATCCAGCGCCACGGCTGTAATCATCGCAAGGGCAGGCGCGGAAAAAACCAGGTATCGAGGCACAAACAGCGGAAGAACCAAGGCGATAAGATAAAGCGCAATAAGTGGCACGAAAAAATAGCTGACCAACAACAGATTGAAACGACGTTCGCCAGCGTCACTGACAATGAGCGTCACAGCGAACAACAACATCAGAAAAAACGGTGCCAGGTACCAGATCGACGATTCGGAACTTGTGGCTCCCAAGACGGTGAACTGCCAGACAAGCGTCAGCGCCCCGTGCAGCGACACTGGTTTGATCCAGCCCAGACTACTTGTACCCCCAAGCTGCTCGATGAAATGCGGCATCCAGGGCAAATACAACAGCACGATGCCAAGATTAGCAACGATCCACAGACTGAACGAAATCGCCTTCCCATTGCGAGTAACACGGCTCTGCCACCAGAATAACCAATGCACCAATACGCACAGCCCAGCAAAATAGTGGGTGTAAAACGCCGCGCTCATCAGCAGCACATAGATGACTGCAAATCTTTTCCGATCGGGCGCTCTTGCCCAACACACCAACGCCACCGTTGCCCCCATCAGCCAGAATCCAAGCAGGGTGTACATCCGCACTTCCTGACTGTAACGCACCGAAATCGGCAACAACGCCAACAGCAACGCCGCAATCCATGTCGCTCTGCGAGTCGATATCAGACTCATCAACTTGATGCACAACAGCAAGGTGCCTACGTCGGCCAATGCACTCATTGCACGCGCCGGCAACGCTGCGTCGCCCCATATCGCGACCCAATAATGCAGCAGCACATAATAAAGCGGCGGATGAACATCCAATGCTGTCAGCGCCCAGATGCGCGCAGGCGTCTCTCTTGCCAGCAGCAAGCTGTAAGCCTCGTCATACCAGATCACGGGCACTGCGATGGAGTTGAACCGCACGGATAGTGCAATGATCAGAACCACCGCCAGAGCGACACGGTTTACCAGAACCGACGTTTGCGACGGATGGAAAAGCGGTACTGCCAATGAAAGTTTCATGCCCGCTCTCTACGAAACAGCACAAAGCGAAAAAAGCAGTATCCCAACAGCAGATTCAAAGCGGAAAAAACCGCCACTGTCAGTAGCCCTGGCAAGTGATGCTCGTCGGCGAACGAGCCAATACCAAAACTCAGTCCCCCCATCAGACCAATGAACAGCAAGTACCCAGACACCGAAGTTGTGGTTTCGAAGGTGTAAAGCGCATTCACATAAAACGAAAACGCTGCGGCCACACAAAATGCCGCAAAGTTGCTGGCTGCCTGATGAAGACCGGCCGCAGTGACGAGCACGAAGAATATTTGCCAGTGGATCAGCGCATCCGCCAACCCGATCACGCTGGTTGCAGAGAATCCTTTCATAACCACCCCTTGCCGGGTCCGTTTGGCGGACTTTCAAGCTAAGTCATGGCGATGGGCCGGTCTACTGTCAGAAATTACAGGTACGAGAAGTATTCCGACCAACGGTAATAGCCGTTTCACCACTGCAGCAATCTGCCTTGTGGCGGCTCCTTCATCACAATGAATCCGTAATCGCCAATCAGATAAATCCGGTAATACTGGCTCTCCACAAACGTCGGATAACCCAGGTAACCGACGTGCGTGGCATTGCGTCTTTCTCGCTCGGCAACCACGTGCACCAGTTGTCGTCGATGTAGGGGAAGTCGGCGAGGATCAGCGGCAGAACGTACAGCGAAGTCGCGAGCAGAAAAAACAGCACGACCTGACGTCGGCCAAGTTCTCGCACGAGAAAATCGCTGATTCTCATGGCCGCGCCTCGGGGTGGATATAAAGCTTTGAACCTGCTTCGCGGTTTTGTATCGGCCTATCAGACCGGTGGTTACTCGGGTCCCAGCAGTCGTTAGAGAGGCATGCCCGTGGTGATTGCTTTACTTGTTGTGAATGCTTTACGTGTGGTGACTGCTTGGCCAGTTGTGACTGCTTTACCTGTTGTGACTGCTTTACCTGTGGTGACTGCTTTACCTGTGGCGAGGGGATAAATCCCCTCGCCACAGGTTTTACACACATCCTGGGAGCCACAAAAAAGCCCCGATCTCTCGACCGGGGGCTTTGTCGTTTCAGCGCTTAAAACTTACTAAACCGAACGCGCCGTGCCTTGCGTCACTTGCGTCGGTTGCAGCTTGAACACGTAGAACAACACCGTCAGCAGCACCAGGAACGCGGGCCCGACATACAGCGCCACGCGCGTGTCCGGGAAGTACGCCATCAGGCCGACCACCAGCACCAGGAATGCCAGCGCAAAGTACGAACTGACCGGGTACAGCCACATCTTGTACTTGAGTGCCGCACGCTCGCTGACGCTCAGGCCTTTGCGGAATTTCAGTTGGGCCAGCAGGATCATTACCCAGGTCCAGATCGCGCCGAAAGTGGCAATCGAGGTCACCCAGACAAAGACTTTTTCCGGCACCAGATAATTCAGCAGCACGCCCAGCAGCAGCGCGGCGATCGACAGCAACAGCGCACGACGTGGCACACCGTTGTTCGAGGTCTTGGCGAAACCGGCTGGCGCCTGACCGTTCTGCGCCAGGCTGTAGAGCATGCGCCCGGTGCTGAAGATGCCGCCGTTGCACGACGACAGAGCCGCCGTGATCACTACGAAGTTGATGATGCCGGCGGCGGTCTTGATGCCCAGACGCTCAAAGGTCATCACGAACGGGCTGCCCTGCGTGCCGATCTCGTTCCACGGGTAGATCGACAGAATCACGAACAGTGCGCCGACGTAGAACAGCAGAATCCGCCAGAACACCGAGCCGATCGCATTGGGAATGGTTTTCTGCGGGTTCTTCGCTTCGCCGGCAGTCAGGCCGATCATCTCGACACCGAGGTAGGCGAACATGACCATTTGCAGCGACATCAGCACACCGGTCACACCGTTGGGCATAAAGCCGCCGTGGGCCCACAGGTTGGAAATGCCCAGCGCGACGCCATCGTTGCCGAAACCGAAAGCGATGATGCCGACGCCGCCAATGACCATGGCAATGATGGTGACGATCTTGATCAGCGCGAACCAGAACTCGAACTCACCAAAGGCTTTCACCGCGATCAGGTTGATCGAGCCCATGCTGACCAGCGCCGCGAGGGCCCAGATCCAGCGCGGTACATCGGGGAACCAGATGCCCATGTACACGGCCACCGCGGTGATTTCCGCGACGCAGGTCACCAGCCACAGGAACCAGTAGTTCCAGCCAGTGAGAAAACCCGCCAATGGGCCAAGGTAGTCTTGCGCGTAGCGGCCGAACGAACCGGCCACCGGGTTGTGCACGGCCATTTCGCCGAGGGCGCGCATGATCACCAGGATCGCCAGGCCACCCAGAATGTAGGAAATCATGATCGCCGGGCCGGCCATTTCAATGGCTTTGGCCGAACCTAAGAACAGACCGACGCCGATACAGGCACCGAGCGCCATCAGGCGAATATGCCGTTCGCCGAGTTCGCGTTTAAGCGGACCGCCCTGAGCGGTGTCGCCGTGAGGCAGGTGATTGCCGACTGGCATGGGGGTGCAACCTCGTCTTGTTATTGGATATGACCACCGAGTGTCGCAGCGGTGGCGGATAAGCCTTGGCTGCCGTGAAACCGCGCCGGCCTCGTGGGCGAACGCGTCTTGTAGGACAAAACCTGCAAGATCAGCGGGGCGTGCAGTATAAAAAGCCTTGGGCAGGGCTTTTCACTCTATAAACCACAACATTCAGCGACAACTCTCGGCAAAAGCCCGGTTTACGGAGAGGCATTACCTGCGTTTCGTAGGAATATTCGCCGCCGAAAAAGGCGCCGAGTATTGCACAGCATTGGTGCACCGTCATGTCCCTGCTTAGGTCGAATGGGTCCCCTCAAAAGCTCTGGCCCGCTCATCTCCAAGACAACTGATGGCAAAGCTTTGCCTGTCCCAAGAGGATTTCCTGTGGCGAGGGGATTTATCCCCGATGGGCTGCGAAGCAGCCCCCCATATATACAGATACACCGCATTCTCCGGGTTTGGGCCTGCTGCGCAGGCCATCGGGGATAAATCCCCTCACCACAATAAATCCCCTCACCACAGATCCTTCCTCTGCACACCAATCTTCTCTCCCAGTAAATCGCTCTCTCCGTCCTTCACAGAAATCAGAAAATTCACTCAAGCCTTACAGATCCGACTCGGCTAACCCGGCACTAACCTAAAAAGATCAACCACAAGGAAGTGAAAGTGCCTGCCTATCCAAATTCCTGTCGTCTGCGCCTGGGCCGAAGCTCCGAGGTCGGTCGCGCCTACTTCATCACCGCTGTAGTCCACAATCGTCAGCCCATATTTTCCGATTGGCAAACAGGTCGTCTACTGGTCGCGCAACTTCGCAAGGCACACAACGAAGGCCAGGCTGAGTCCATTGCCTGGGTAGTAATGCCCGACCATTTTCACTGGCTAATGCAGTTGAAGACCGACAATCTCGGTGATGTCATTGGCGGTATCAAGGCGCGCTGCACTCACGCTGTTAACAAAAAAACCGGGAGACGTGGGGCACTATGGCAAACCGGGTTTCACGACCGCGCCATTCGCGATGGGGAAGACCTGAAACCGTTCGCCCGCTACATCATCGCCAACCCCCTGCGGGCCGGACTTGTAGCAAAGATAGGCGACTATCCACTCTGGGATGCCTGTTGGCTGTGAACTTCAATGTGGCGAGGGGATTTATCCCCGATGGCCTGCGCAGCAGGCCCAACCCCTGAGAATGCGGTGTAGGTGTAACTGTATATATGGGGGGCTGGTTTTGGGGCCGCTTCGCAGCCCAACGGGGATAAATCCCCTCGCCACAATAAATCCCCTCGCCACAGTAATTCTGCTAAGCCAATAAATCCCCTCCCCAACCCTTCACAATTTTTTCACCAGCGCCAACCACCGTCTAAGCTTCAGACAAGTCCGATCAATCTGCGTGAATGGATCAATCGACTATGGGCGCTTTGTGGCAAACCGATTCGAGTAAATCTGTGGTTCCAACTGAACGTGTGGATCAAGCGCCTGTCCCCAAAAAACCACGTCGTAATCGGCATGGCTGGAAGGCTTTCTGGTTGTTGCTGCTGATTATCGCGATCGTGATCGGTATGGGCGCGGCCAAAGAAATGCGCACCTCGCGTTTTCAGTCCGCTGAAGTCAGCAAATACGCCGCCTCACTGACCTACAAACTGGAACCTGGCCCCAGTGAAGCGATTCACTACCCCGGCAACGGCCCGTTCGATTTGCGCCTGGGTTACAGCTCCCTCGATGAATTTCTGCCGCGTCTGCTCAAGCGCAATTATGTGATTACCGAGCAGACACGCTTTTCCCCTGCCCTGCTCAGCTACACCGACAAAGGCCTGTTCGTACCCTATTCGGAAAAAATTCAGGCCGGCCTGACCATCACCGACTGCCGCGCCGCGCCGCTGTACAAATACAACTATCCGCAACAACTGTATTCCAGCTTCGCGGCAATCCCGCCCGTGGTGGTCAACAGCCTGTTATTCATTGAAAACCGCTTTCTGCTGGATCCCAAACAGCCTCGCGCCAACCCGGCGGTGGACTGGCCACGCTTCGGCATGGCGGCCTGGTCGCAAGTGGCGAAGTTGCTGCATCTGCCCGGCCAGTCGGCGGGCGGCAGCACGCTGGCGACACAACTGGAAAAGTATCGCCACTCGCCTGACGGCCTGACGGTTTCCGGTGCAGAGAAGATCCGCCAGATGATTTCCGCCAGCGTGCGTGCATACCAGGACGGCCCGGACACCCTCGGCGCGCGGCAGAACATCGTCCGCGATTACCTCAACAGTGTGCCGCTGTCCGCAGTGCCGGGGCATGGCGAAGTGCACGGCATGGCCGAAGGTTTGCGCGTCTGGTACGGCAGCGATTTCAACAAGGCCAACGAACAGCTGAACAGTTCGGCCACCGACCCGAAAACCATGGCCGACAAAGGCCTCGCGTTGCGCGAAATGCTCTCGCTGATGATCGCCCAACGCCGCCCTTCGCATTACCTGACCAAGGGTCGCGAAGAACTCGCCGATCTCACCGACAGCCACTTGCGCCTGCTCAAGCAGAACGGCGTCATCGACAGCGCACTGGCCGATGCCGCGCTGGCCAGCAAGGTCACTTATCGCGACTGGCAAACTCAACCGACCATTCAGCCAATCGAAACCAATAAAGGCATCAGCGTCGCCCGTAGCCGCTTGGCAACGATGCTCAACCGCCCGCTGTATGACCTCGACCGCCTCGACCTGTCCGCCACCAGCACCCTGCAAGGCGACCTGCAAATGCAGGCCACCGAGTACCTGAAAAAACTTGCCGACCCGGCCTTCGCCGCGCAGATCGGTTTGATGGGCGAACGTCTGCTGACCCCGACCAGCACCACTCAAGTGCGCTACAGCTTCACCCTGTTCGAGCTGACCCCGGACGGCTCGCGCGTGCGCATCCAGACCGACAGCACCGACCAGCCGTTCGACATCAATGAAGGCAGCAAACTCGAACTCGGCTCCACGGCGAAAATGCGCGTGCTGACCACCTACCTGCAAATCATCTCCGAGCTGCACGATAAATACGCCGGCATGAGCGTGCCGGAACTGAAGAAAGTCGACGTGCCGGATCAGGATCGCCTGAGCCAGTGGGTCATTGATTATCTGGTGCAGAACAAGGATCGCGATCTGTCGAAAATGCTCGGCGCCGCGCTCGACCGTAAATACTCGGCCAGCCCCGGCGAAGCGTTTTTCACCGGCGGCGGTCTGCACGTGTTCCACAACTTCCGCAAGGAAGACAACGGCCGCATGCCGAGCCTGCGCGATGCTTTGCGCGAGTCGATCAACCTGCCGTTCATTCGCCTGATGCGCGACGTGGTGCGCTACGTCACCTATTCCGGCCCCAACAGCAGCGCCGAACTGCTCAAGGACGATCGCGATCCACGCCGTCAGGAATACCTGGCCAATTTCGCGGATCGCGAAGGCACCTCGTTCCTGCTCAAGTTCTGGAAAAAGTACAAAAACAAGGACACCCAGGCGCGCCTGGAAACCTTCCTCGACAGCATGCGCCCGACCCCGATCCGCATGGCCGCCGTGCACCGTTATCTGTTGCCGGATGCCACTCAGGAAGACTTCAACACTTTCGTGCGCGCACACCTCAAAGGCGCCAAGCTCACTGAAAAACTCACCGATGATCGGCTGATCCGCCTCTACGACTCCTATGGCCCCGGCAGCTACGACCTGCCCGATCAGGGCTTCATCGCCAAGGTTCACCCGCTCGATCTGTGGCTGATGGGCTACTTGCTGCACAACCCTGACGCGACTTTCAGCCAGATCGTCAAAGCCAGCCAGTTCGAGCGTCAGGAGGTGTATAGCTGGCTGTTCAAGAGCAAGCACAAAGGCGCCCGTGACAGCCGCATTCGCACCATGCTCGAAATCGAAGCGTTCCTTGAGATTCATCAACGCTGGCAGAAAGTCGGCTATCCGTTCGACCACCTGGTGCCATCGCTGGCGACCGCGATCGGCAGCTCCGGTGATCGTCCGGCGGCGCTCGCCGAGCTGATCGGCACCATCCTCAACGACGGCGTGCGCATGCCGACCCTGCGCATCGACAGCCTGCACTTTGCTGCCGGCACACCGTACGAAACCCGCGTGACCAATGACCCGCATGTCGGCAAACGGGTGATGCCGTCCGAAGTAGCCACGGCCATGCGCGAGGCGCTTTCGCAAGTGGTCGATTCCGGCACGGCCAAGCGCGTCTCCGGCAGTTTCAAGACCGCCGACGGCACTCCGCTGATCATGGGCGGCAAGACGGGCACTGGGGATAACCGCATCGAAGCCATCGGCTCGGGCGGGCGGATTCTCAGTTCGAAGTCGATCAACCGCACCGCGACTTTCGTGTTCTATATCGGCGATCACCACTTCGGCACACTGACGGCGTTCGTGCCGGGCCGCTCGGCAGAGAACTTCAAGTTCACCTCGGCACTGCCAGTGCAGGTGCTCAAAGGCATGGCGCCGATCCTGTCGCCATACCTGCAACCGGGTAGCGACTCGCAATGCCGGCCTGTGGAAAACACTCAGGTTACGTTGGTCACGGCACCTGCCGACGAGCGTCTTTGAACAGCGTTCGGCGTCAGGCTGGTTGCTAAAATCCGCCACACCGGGTGCTACAGGGCTATTTTTTCGATTCGAATTTTCGACCGGTCGGCGGCGAAAAGCCCTGATTAAACAGGTGTGTTTTTCGTCTTTTGTTTTGAGCATCCCCCGATAAGGTGATCATCCCGAACAAGCACTCAAGGATGATTGCCATGCCTGCGTTCCCCTCTTCCGCCGACAATCTGCACAAGGGTCGGCACCACGAATTCATCAAAAACACCCTCGACGAGACGTTCAAGTCCGCCACCCTGAATCGGGGTCTGGCGCTCAGCGCAACAACGCTGAAACCCGAAGCGTGGTACGCCACCACGCACGTCATCCAGCACGATAAACTCAAAGCCGCCAATCTCAAGGCCTGGGCTTCGCAGAACAAGGTCGACGGGCTGCTGGCGCAACTCGATGTCTACACGTTTGCCGCGCCGCTGCTGCAAGCGAAACTCAAGGAACGCTGCGGCGTCGACATCGACGTCAAAACCACCTGGCTGCGCTTGTATATACCCAAGGACAAACCCTGGTGGGCCATCGACACCTCGGGTGCCGCGACGGCCCGCACGGTGTCGTTGCTGGATGCCGCGCTGCACAACTTCGCCAGAGACGAGCAGGTCGATGCGGCCTCGGCGTTCATCAGCAAACCCGATGCTCAGGGCCACTTCGAGGTGCTTAAGCTGGCCAATCTGAGCATCGGCGAGTTCCAGACGCTGTGCCGGGAACTGGACATTGGCGCGCAATACAAAACGCATCTGGAAAGCTATCTGCTGTCCGGCAACGCCGTCGCCGATGCGGTGCTCAAGCACAAAGTGGTCGAGAGCCAGAAAGACGCCCTCAGCGTCGCAGCACAGCTGGCATTGATCACCGGCGACATTCAGTACGACGTCTACAAACTGATGCTGGAGTTGACCAAGGACAAACCCCGCCTGGTGCTGAACGGCAGAAGAATGCAGTGCTGCGACCTGTCGATGATGGACACCCGCCTGACCGGCATCACTCTGCTGATACCCGCCAGACCCGACACCCGTGGCATCAATCGGCTGATCGCCTACCTGCCGCACGACCCCGACCACCCGCTCAAGGAATACGCCTCGGTTGACGCGTTCATCGAGGAACTGGCGCGGCAGTTACGTGAGGACAAACTGGCGATCTCCTCGCAACAGACCTACCGACAATTCTTCAGTCAATTTGTCGATCAGCAACAGCGCGGGCATTTTTTCGCCAGCCTCGAACAACGCCTGTTCACGCTGCAATGGCACCCGCCCGGGGATTCGACCGATCAAAAACCCACCTGGCGCAAGGAGCCGGTGCCACGACCGCGCCTGCAAATCGACACCGTCGCATTGCCTGCGGATTACTGGCGACACGTCTATCAGCAAAAGCTCAACAAGATCCTCAACGATGGCCGCGAGATCGCCGTATCCACTGCCGACACTGACAGCAACGCACGCTGGGCCTGGTGGGACAATTTCAAGAAAATCGTCTCGGATATTTTCAATGCCGCCCTGCTGATTGCCACACCGTTCGTGCCGTTTCTCGGCGAACTGATGATGGCCTACACCGTGTATCAATTGACCAGCGACGTCATCGAAGGCGTTGTCGATCTGGCCGAGGGGCTGGCCGAGGAAGCCGCCGAACACGTGGTCAGCGTGGTCACGGACGTGATTCAGCTGGCAGCATTCAGTGCCGGAGCCGCTATCGGCTCGACCTTGCGCGTCAAGTTGTCCGCGCTGGTGGACGGCATGAAACCGGTGCGTTTGCCTAATGGCAAAACCTCACTCTGGCACGCGGATCTGAGCCCTTACGAACAGAAAAATGTGGCGCTGTCGGTGGCGTCGAAACCCGACCGGCTGGGCCTGCACCGTCACGGCAACGAGCTGCTGCTGCCGCTCGACGGCAAGGTCTACAAAGTGCAGAAGGTCTCGACCGAGCCGGCGCACAAGACCCACCGCATCGAACATCCTTCGCGCACCAGCGCCTATCAGCCGACCGCTTGAGCACAACGAGCATGGCGCCTGGCTGCACGAAGCGGAAAACCCCGAAGATTGGCCAGCCTCAACCCTGATGCGCCGGCTCGGCCATAGCGTCGAGCGCTTTTCGCCGCTGGAGATGGAGCAGATCCGCGTCGCCAGCGGTACCGACGCCGACGAGTTGCGGCGCATGCACATCGACAACAGCCCGCCACCACCGGTACTGGCCGACACGATCAAGCGTTACAAGGCCTATGACGATGCACGAACGACCAGCGACGACATTCGTGCCGGGCGGCCAATCGACGCGCAATCGGTGTGGTTTGAACCGATCATCACCCGACTGTCTGGCTGGCCAGCCGAGCGGGCGTTGCGCGTCTGTGAAAATGTCGACCTCAGCGGCCACTCGCGCCAGTACGGCAATCCGGCCGCATCCGAGGCCGATACCCTGAGCATCGGTCTGCCGGATCTGACCAGCGGCAGACTGCCGGAACGCGCGGCGGTGTTTCTCACCGACAGCGAAATACGCGCACTGACCGGGCGTGAAATCCCGGCAGCACAGCGCCCCCAGGCCCTGCGCAATCTGCTCGCCGATGCGGTGGACGACCTTCAGGGTGATTTGGCCTCGCGTATTTACCAGGGCGCAGAACGCTCCAACAAGGCCGACGTGCGCGTCATGAGCCAGACGTTTCCGGACATGCCGCTGAGCCTCGCCGAGAAAACCCTGGCCCAGGCCCGACCGGTTGAGCTGGAGCGGATTGTCAGCGAAAACCGCCTGCCCCTGCGCATCAAGTCGCAGGCACGCGAGGTCAACTTCGAAGCCGCCACGGCGCGTGCCTACGACGGTTTCTACCATGACGAACGGGTGGTGCCGGACACCGAACGCCTGGCGCTCAATACCCTGCGCACCTTCAGCGACAGTTTTGGCGAGATGCGCCTGGAAGTTCGTGACGGCACTTACGACGGCCCGTTGCGTTGCAGCGTCGGCCCGGACGAAGCAGCGAGTGTCAGACGGCTGATCCGCGATGAACACGGTCGCTACGAAGTGCTCGACGCCGACAACCGCAGCCTGCATGCCCCCGCCGATTTTTACGAAGCGCTGCTGCAGGCCATCCCGGAAGACAAGCGCCAGCAGATCGGTTATCGAACCGGTCAGGGTCGCCTGCTCAAACGCTGGATCATGGACAAAACCGCAGCGCCGGCCGAGCGGCGGTTCCTCCTCGCCGAGCCACCCGTGCGCCCGGTGGCGAGCATTGAAACGGTCGAGCTGGTGCGTGGCTGGCCGTGGCCGTTCGGCGAAAAACCTTCGAAGAACGCATCAAGCAGCTGTTTCCAAGGCTGTCCGAGCGGCAAGTGAACAACTTCGCCGAAGCCTTGCGCGCCAAACCCGATCCTGAAGCGGCGCTGCAAAAGCTCAAGGACCAACTCAAGGACCTGCGCAGCACGCTGGCCCACTGGCGCAACAGCCAACCGGTAGGGCTGGACAGTGCCGGCGAACCGATTCATGGGGTTTCGGCGGAGTTCCTGCGCACCGGCGGCATGCATCTGGAGGAACGTCTGCTCGATTGCTTTGAACGCAAAACCGAAGCGTTCGCCGAGCGCGATCAGCATCCTGACCAAGGCTATGCGCTGGATTTATCGTCCGACCTCTCCCGCCCGGATCACGACCGCTGGTGGAACGAGATGCGCCGGCAACCCGGCATGAAAAAATACCTCGATCAGATCACTGCACTGAAAATCGACAACGGACGCCTGTCCACAGACAGCCATTTACTCAACGATCTGCGGCAACTGCGCCAGTTGAGCGCCCGCCAGTGCGGTTTGAACAGCGTGCCGCCGGCCATTGGCGAGATGCGTCAACTGCAAACCCTCGACCTGACCGATAACCGCATCAGGCTCAATGACGACTCGGCCACCCGTCTGAGCGGTCTCACCCGTCTGCAATCGCTGCGCCTGACCGGCAACCCGCTGGGGCAGGCGCCGGATGTCGGGCGCATGCACCGCTTGAATGAATTGAGCCTGGCCAACAGCGATATCCGCGACTGGCCACGCGGTCTGTTCCGGGTCGCCAATGCACCACGCCATCGCCCGCGCAGTTTTGCCCTGGACATGCGCCGCTGCCCGATCACCACCGTCCCTGAGGTCACGCCCGGTTCCGATGAAGCATTCATCCTCTCTCGCGCACGCTTCGATACCCAACGGCTGGTCGATGCCGACCGCCTCCGCTATGGCGACTACCGCGAATCGGCAGGTTTCAGCCGCCAGCAAGCGTATTCCCCGGCGGTGGAAAACGAAATCAACCATTGGCTGTCGCCGGATGAGTCGCCGACGTTCAGCGCCTCGCAGGCGCTCAGGCGACAGCGCGAAGAATCCTGGCAGGACGTCATGGCCGAACCCGGTTCCGAGGATCTGTTCAGGGTCATCCGTCAGCAAAGACGGAGCGAGGATTACCGTTCGGACCGATCACGCAAGAAACTCACCCGACGCGTCTGGGACCTGATCGACGCCGCCGCGCTGGATTCCGAACTGCGTGAGCAACTGTTCGCCCAGGCCCGCGAGCCGGAAAGCTGCCAGGACGGCGGCGCGCAACTGTTCAATTCCATGGGCCTGAAAGTGCTGGTGTCCAAGGCGTATGCCGAACAGACCTCGGCGAGAACGCTGGACGATAATCTGGTGCGGCTGGCCCGCAGTGCTGCACGCCTGGAACGAGTGGGCGATATCGCCCGCGAGGAAATCAGTCGTCAGCAACAGCAGCACCTGATCAACCCGGCCGGAAATCTGCCACCCGACGACGTTGAAGTGCACCTGGCTTATGAAACCGGATTGGCCGAACGCCTGGGCCTGCCGTGGCAGTCCGACGGCATGATGTATCAGGAGCGCTCAGGTGTAGACGCGGCCATGATCGACCGCGCCTACGACACGATCATCGAACGCGAACGCGGCGACGGCCTGGCCAACGGCATGATCGACTTGTACGTCGACGGGTTCTGGGAACGTCATCTGCGCAGAACCCATCCCACGCAATTCGAAGTCAATGACCGGGTGTTCGAAGAACAGCTGCGGCGCCTGGAAGAGTTGCGCGAATTACAAACCCAGTGGGCCAACGTCACAGACCCCACGCGCCTGAATCCACTGACCAGGCGCATGGAGACACTGGCCAGACAATTGGGCGCACGGGAAACCGAAATCTTCAGTGGCGAAACAATGAGCGAGGCCTACTACAACCGGCTGTTGAGTGATCTGGCGTACGCACGCAATGATCTCGCCCGGCAATTGACCCACAAGGCGTTGCAAGCGGCGGGTCTGCAAAACAGACCCGCAGCAACTGGCCCGTGAAAAGTGCGTGATCGCGGTTGGTTTTTCGTCAACCGCACGCAGGTTTCACTCCCCGGCGCCTTGGAATAGAACAGCAACAGCACATTGCCGCTGTAGTCGCCGGGGCGATAACCCCCAGCCGGTTCAACCGGATCGATTTCCAGTAGCACGCGTTTGCCTGCCGCCGCTTCCTCTTGCGAAACCACCTGGCGTGGCGGCCGTTCTGCGCTCAATACCACGCCATTGAAGGTGACCCGCAATTCGATATCGTCGCCCGACTTGCCGTTGGACAGGTAGGGGATCGTCTCCAGGCGTGCTTCGATCGCGCTGGTGTCGTGGCGTACATCGAAGTTCTTGCGCATGCTGCCCAAGGTTGAAGTGGCGTGATGCCATTCGAGCCGTTGCGGCCGGTGGATCCAGTCGGACTCCGCCGGAAGAACGTAAAACGGCCGACTGGGTACCACCAGCGTCACTTCGAACGTGTGTTCTTCGCGGGCGGCCCAGATCACGGTGGTCGTCAGGGCTGCCGTGGCGATCAGCGCGACGACGGTGCATTGCTTGATCATGTTGATTACCCGTTGCGTCAATGGAGAACAGACCTAGCGGCGGCTGACCTGGAGGATTTTTTTCTGCTCGCCCTCGATCAGAAAGAAGCGGTACTGACGGCCCGGCTCTTTATCGAAAGCGAAACTCTTGCCGGCCAGCACGTGATGCTTGGTGGTCGCGCCGCAGTCGGCTTCGTCGGCCAGCGCGCAGCTTTTGAACTCGTCGATGACCACCACGGTGTTGCCGTTGTTGCGCAATTCGTAGCGACTGTCGGTTTCATTGATGGCGGTGGCGAAACGCGCATCTCGCGGCCGCACGAAAAAGATCGTACCGAACCCGGTCATAAGGTTGACCCCGGCGCTCAGGTTCTTTTTATAGTCCTCGCGTTCCTCGCCGCTGACCACGAACTCATCGGCTTTTTCGGGAACCACCGGAACAAACCGGACGCGGAAATAGCGCTCTTTTTCCCGCTCGCCCATGTACAGCAAACGCGTGCCTTGGGTGCCGTTGGCCGGGACGATCAGGCGTGCCGGGCTGGCCATCAAACCATTGCGCGAAGCACCGTCGGCGGCGTTCTCGACGGCAATTTCCTGCGGCACGCCATCGGCGCCGTAGACGATTTCCAGCACATTGACCTTGACGAACGCGGTGGCGTCGCCGCTGTTGAACACCCGTTTCAGGTAAGTACTTTTATCGGCGTCCAGATAGTCATACACCGTGCCCACATTGATCTGCGGACCGGCCTGTGCCGCCAGGCCAAACAGACTGAGCACGCCCAGTAAAAAAACACGCTTCATCGTCTTCAACTCCATGAAAAATCAAAGGGCCTGTCGGAGTTTTCAGACTTCCGAATCCCAGATAACGGTGATGTTGCCGGTGAACGTGTCGCTGAGCCCGGGACGGATCAGGAAGTCGATTGCGTCCTTGGGTATTTCGAAGCGCAGCGAACCGACCTTGCGATCAACATAAATGCTCGGCTGGAAGGGCCCGCCCCAGGTGTTGTATTGCAACTGGTACAGCTTGACGTCGACACCGCCGGGGCCGGTGATGCCGGCGGGCAACGTGAGATAGGTTTCAACTTCGGTGGAAGCGCCCTTCGGGCTCATCATTTTGCAGCGCGGACCACCGGTTGAGCTGCACAGCATCATCACTTTGAAGCGCGATGAGGCCGACAGGTAAAACTGTTGGTCACGGTAAATCTTGATCGGCTTCTTGCCGCTGTCGATCCAGCGCATCCAGCCACCTTCGGGCTCCAGCACCACGCGATTGCCGCCCGGCGGCAGATCGACTTTGAGGGTGTGCTGTACGTCGAGTACGAAATCCAGATTCAGTGCGCCGTCATCGGGCGTCATCAACGGCCCCAGGCTGAAGTCACCGGTTGGCCCGATCGAGTAGGTCATTGAGCCGGTGTATAACCCGGAAGACATACCCAGCGGATTGGGCGTGCGCAGTTCATAGGCGAAATCGAGGGTATCGAAGTACATCGACGGGATGCTGAAAGCCGCGACTTTGCTACACGCCGCTTCAACCGGCGCCTTCCAGAAAAAACGATAGCGATTGTCGCCATAAGCACCGACGCCGCTGTATTGGCATGGCGCAGGCGCATACACCCAACTGCTGCCGGTCCAGAGTTTTTGATGACCTTCAAGCGGGTCCGTCACCCCGACCAGTTTGTAGGCTGGATCGCTGAGAATGTACTGCGAGCCGATGCCGATGATGCGCACTTCCACCGTTTCGGCTTCCCCGGTTTCGGCATTAGTCACGGTCAACGGCCGCCAATTGGCCGGCACCCTCAGATCAATGCTGTCATTGGGCATCAGCGCCCGGGTGGAATTGAAGCGCACCGGCAACTGGATGCTGAACATATTGTTGTCTTTGCACTCGGACGGATAGCCTTCGCAGTAGCCGCTGTTCGGCGTCTGGTTGACGAACACGTTCTTGTTCGGTTGTGACGAATCCGGCTGAAACAACGCGCGAATTTCGCGACTGGCCGCCTCGATTGCCGGCGTGGCCATCACCAGGCACAAGCCCAGACCACAAGTGAGTCTTTTCATCGGATCAGCCCGCCTTCTGTTCGGTGGAGGTGACATCGGCCAAGGTATCCGGCGTACAACGCAGATCACCGATCATCAACACGTTGTTTTCCACGCGCGCCGCGTCCGTGTTCAAACGGAACCGGCAGAGCAATTGATCGCCCTGGCGCACTTCCAGCGTCGGCGCACCGGCGTTCATTTCCATCGAGAAGAACCCGTCCACTTCGCTCACGCCACGGCTGGCGTGGTTGATGATGTGGTGGCCCTTGAGCGGTTGGCTTGAGGGGTCGATCAAGCGACCGAGAACGGTCAGGGTTTTCATCACGCGGATCTTTCGATAATCGACGCCGCCCTTGTTCAAGTGATAACTCATGCGCGCCGGTTGAATCGCGGCGGCGGGCACATCGTTGCCTTCAAAATCGAAGCTCACCGTGCCGTTTTTGTACGCGGTGATCGGGATGAAGTTGCGCCCCGGCCGCAGATTGGCGCTGCCGCCGCTGAGGTCGTCGGCGCGCAGGGCGATGTCGTCCAGGTCGGACTCGACGTCGACAATCATTCCGGCGCCACCTCGGTCGTGTTGACTGGTCATGGTCAGGTGTTGGCCGCTCAGGGCAACGGTGCTGTCCAGGTTGAGGCCGCCGGTGAGGTTGCCGTTGAACGATGAGCGCTGCACAAAGCCGTCACCGTTGACCGCGTCGCTCTGGAAGCTGCCAGTACCGGAAAGCCCCAAACCATAGGTGTCGGCGATCGCCGTGGCCGAGACGCTTTGCAGCAGGTGGTCTTGCAAATCCTTGCGGTACGTCAGGGAGGCATTGTTGTCACGCCCGCCATCGCGCGAAGTGCGAGAGCCGAGGCTGCCGGAAATCTGCTCGCCCGGAGCGCCCAACGCCAGGCTTAGACTCAGATCGACCCCACGATTGCGGGCATCGCCGCTGCTGAAACTGCCGGGGCGGTCGAACACCGAAAACCGCCAGTTGGCATCGTTGCCAAACAATTCGCCGCGCTGGGTCCAGCCCAGATCAACAGCAACACCCTCGACGTTGCCGTCACTGTGCGACACCCGTGCATTGATCGAGCTTTTGTTGCTGACCCGGTGATTGACCGACAGCGCCGAGTTGCTGGTCTGGCCGATGAATACGTTGCGCTGACGCACGCGAGTGCCGTCCGGCAAGGTTTCGTAGGTGTTGGTGGTGTCGAGCCAACTGCGGTTGTGGGTGAGAAAAATACTGCCCGATCCGTAGCTGTACATGCCTTGCAGATCGAGACCGGTGCCGTGGTCTTCGGTCTGATAAAGGTTACCGAACACGCTGGTGTTGTTGGCCAGCGTCCAGTCGATCGAAGTGCCGTACTGCAATTTTTCGCTGATCTGCCGCCCGGAGAATCCGACGATGGCTCGCGGATGCAGCAAGTAGTTGAACGCAGCGCCAGCCGTCATGCCGCCGGACGCCTGGTCGTCCCAGTTGCTCCACAACTTGCTCTCGCGCCCGGCGAAGACGTTGTAACGCCAGCGTTCGTCGTGATTGCGCCAATTGTTCGGTTTGTAGATCAGTTCGGACGTGGTGGAGGTGATCTGGCCGTCTTCGATCAGGCGCACTTCAACTTCATAGATGCCGCCGGGTAGCGGTCGGGTATCCAGCGTTTGCAAACCGGCATCGACCGGTTGCGTGTTGATCAGCATGCCGTTGCGATAAATCTCCACCGAAGCTTGGCGGTTAGCGGTGACATAGAGCGGATAAACGCTGGGTTTCGGATTGTCAATGGCGAGGCTGTCGGAACTGCCGTACATGGCGCCCACTGCGGTGTCCGGGCTGGCGCCGAACGAACGCGGCTGGCGAGTCAGACCTTCAGAGTCGGGCATGAAATAGCCAAGCCGCAGGAAGCTGCCCTGCAGCTCTTTCTGGCTGTAGAGCTCTTGCACGGCGTGATACATCTGTTCGTCCGAACCGCCCAGACGGGCCATTTGCACGTTGAGACTTTGCGTCCAGTTGCCCAGGCTGCTGCTGGTGACCAGCCCGTAGCGGCCACCGAGATCCTGATCCTGGCCACCGTTGAGATTGAGCTGGTTGCGTACGATCAATCCGGTGCTGCCGGCTTGTGGTTGCAGGTAATAGCGCGGGGCCTGGCTGTCGCGCTCGGCATTTTCGGTGACGATCGACACCAGCGAATTTTCCAGGTTGTAGTGCACGGCGAGCATCTGCTCCGGGCAACTGCCCTGGCAGGCGCCCAAGGCAACACCGCGACCGAGATAGTCGGCCCAGACATCGCGCTCGGTGGCGCTGAAGTTGCTGTCGATGTTTTCGGTAAATTCGAGCAGGGTGATGCGATCATCGCGTGACAACACAATCATCGCCTCGCCCAGAAACTGTTGGTCCAACTCAACACGCACCGCCAGTGGTACATCAAAGAAGTGCTCTTCGAATTCGCTCGGCAACCCTTTCGCCTGCGCCAGCAAGTTACGCGGCGTGGTGCCGGCGGAGTTGGAAGCCACGGCTGCGCTGGCACAAAACAAAAGTGCAAGCGCCGCCGCGATGGGTGTCATCGGGAACATGAACTCTTACTCTGATTACGAAATGTGGAAGTCCGAGGGGGCAAGCACACGGCTTGCCCCCTCGGTGAGCGTTGACCTGGGGTCAGCGCTGGTTGTCGACGCGCTCGATCAAGGCGTCGCGACCGGAGGAACAGCGTCGAAGGTCATCGCAACCACACCGGTGTAATCGCCCGGCTCAAAGGAGCCGCCGACCGCGCTGATATTCAGCGCTGCACGGAAGTTCACATCCGACTCGGACTCACCCACTACCAGTTGTGGCGTCTGATTGAGGACGCGGTTGTTCAGCGTGACTTTCAACGGGATGTTGCTGGAACCGGAGATCAACTTGGCTTCACTGTCCAGGCTGGCGTGTACCGAGCCGTTGTTGTTACGCACGTCGAAGAAACCGTCGACTTCGTCCATCTTGCCCTTGCTCGGGTTGTAGTCCATGCGCTGATCCTTGTTGATCAGATCAGGGTTGGTCGGCACTACATAAAAGCCGTTGGTCGGCACATGAGCGACGATGTTGATGGAGTGAGCGGCTTCACCAGCGGCGAACGCTCCCGAGGAACCCAGTGCCAGAAGAGCCAACGGAGCAGCGATTGCGATTTTCTTGAACATCGTTCAGTACCTTGTTTTCTTGATGAGAAGGAAGAATTGAAAGTTCAGGTAAACCCTCAGGGGAGTTGAGCCAGGTCAACTTGAACTTTCAATGCCGGAGCATCATCGACTGTTGCCTCCGGAATGTAAGCAAGTAACTTCCTATAACCTCGTAGTTCGACAACCTCATGACCCGCAAGAAAAAAGAACAAAAAAACGATATTCAAAACAGTGGCTGTAAGTTATGCCCTACATACAGATTCAGTTAAAAAACCATACAGCAGCTTCGCCCAGACATAGCAGCACTTAGTTATATATTTAGAATACTTGCTCGATTAAATAGAGTGATGACTTTAACTTCAAAGTTATCCTTTGCGAAACCCTGGTGAAAATTAAGCTGTTGCATTCTCTGCAGAGATCGCCGCTCGTCAGCCGCCAGCAGGTCGGGGAAAAAACGTCTTGCGCCGGCCTAAAGATATATCTTAAGTTGTATCTAAACACGACGAGAGAAGACAGAAATGAGAGACCATCATTCCCCCCACCGCGAACACGGCGACGGCCGTGACGGCTTCGAGAAGCGTCCCGGTCGCGAACGCGGCGGCCGTGGCCCACGGGTGTTCGCACCCGGCGATCTGAAACTGCTGTTGCTGGCATTGATCGCCGAACAGCCGTGCCACGGCTACGACCTGATCCGCCAGATCGAAGGCATGTTCGACGGCGCGTACAGCCCAAGCCCCGGCGTGATCTACCCGACCCTGACCTTCCTGGAAGAAAGCGACCTGATTGCCGGCGACGCCGAGGGCGGCAAAAAACGCTACAGCGTTACCGAGGCCGGGCGTTTGTCGCTAGGCGAACAGGCCGTGGCGCTTGATGGCGTGCGCATGCGTATCGACGTCAGCAAACGCTCACTGCGCGGCCATGACCGCCCCGCCGAAATCCACGAAGCGGTGCACAACTTGCGCCATGCCCTGCAAATGCACCACGGGCGCTGGAGCCCGGAAGAAATCCTGCGCGTGCGTGACCTGCTCAACGACACCGCCAAAGCAATCGTCGACGGCCCTGCCGTTCAACCTGCCTCGGAGAAAGCCGAATGACTGCAGTCGATACCCAAACCATTCACCGCGTGATGCACGAAATCAAACGCCGCAAGCTTGAAGTGCTGCGTGTGGTCGACCTGACGCCGCGCATGCGCCGCATCACCCTCGGTGGGCCGGAACTGGCCGGCTTCATCAGCCTGGGCACGGATGATCACGTCAAACTGCTGTTCCCGCAGAACGCCGAACAGACGGCGGCACTGGAGACGATGGTACTTGGCGCTGGCAAGGACAACGGACCAATGCCCGAAATGCGCGACTACACACCGCGTCGCTACGACCTGGACAAACTGGAACTGGACATCGATTTCGTCCTGCACGGCGATGGCCCTGCCTCGACCTGGGCTGAGCAAGCCAAACCGGGACAATTCCTGCACATCGGCGGGCCGCGCGGCTCGATGATCGTGCCGGACATCTTCGACAGCTATCTGTTGATCGGTGACGAAACCGCCCTGCCCGCCATCGCCCGTCGCCTCGAAGGTCTGGCGGCGAATCGCAAGGCGCTGGTGGTGATCGAAGTGGAAAACGGACGCGAGCAACAAGTGCTGGAAAGCGCAGCACAGGTCAATGTGATCTGGGTATTGCGTGAAGGCGGCAAGGACAACCTGCTGACCACCGTCAAACAGTTGCAGGTGCCCCAAGGCAATCTGTACGCGTGGGTGGCGACGGAAACCAAAGTCTCACGGCAGATTCGCCGGGTGCTGATCGATGAGCACGGGCTGGATGAGCAACTCATCAAAGCCGTCGGCTACTGGCGCGCTGAAGGCACTCCTGAAGAGGAGTGACTTTTTGGTATTCACCCTCCACTTGAGGGGGGAACTTAATTGTGGTGAGGGGATTTATCCCCGATGGGCTGCGCAGCGGCCCCAGAACCTGCACCAGGGTGAGTAATCCGTGGAGGCAGGTTTCAGGGCCGCTCCGCGCCCCATCGGGGATAAATCCCCTCACCACAGGTTTTGCATGAATTCAGGACTGCGATCCGCGCCAGCGGTCGAGGCCGATTACCAGCAACCCGATCACCACAAACCCCACCAATATCCCCCCGGCATTAATAAACACCTGTGGATAACCCAACACCGCCACATCAATGAACGGATACGCATACGCGCCCAGCAAATGCCCGCGCAGCAAGGCGTAGATGAAATACACCAGCGGATAAATCAGCCACAGTGGCAGATGCCACAGGCGCAATCTGCCCTTCGGTACGCAAAACCACCAATACCCCAAAAACAGCAGCGGCATTACGTCGTGCAGCAATTCATCAGCAACAAACTGCCAACCCTCCGGATGCCACAAATGCCGTAGCAAAATACTGTAGGCCAGACCGACCACGACAATACTCACGGCAATCCCGCTACTCACCCACGGCTTTAAAAACCAGCGGCGTGCGGCGGATTCGCGATCAGTTACAGCGCAGGTCAACACCGTCGCCACCAGCGTGTTCGTCCAAATCGTGAAGTAACTGAAAAAGCTCACCAGCCCGCCCAACAGACTGGCGTTGACGCTCAAACGCGCGAAGAAAATCAGATAAAGCTGAATAGCCAATCCCGCCCAACCCAATACGGCAGCGCAAGTGATCAGGCGTCGCCGCCAGACGGCGTCCATCTCAGAGCGGTCGCTTGGTGCGCATCAACTTCACATACAGACGCTCGACCTTTTCGCGCGCCCACGGGGTTTTGCGCAGGAACGTCAGGCTCGACTTGATGCTCGGGTCGCTTTTGAAGCAGCGGATATCGATGCGCTCGGCCAGCCCCGACCATTCGTAATGGCTCACCAAAGCGTTGAGGATCTGTTCAAGCGTCACGCCGTGCAGCGGATCGGGGGTTTGTTCGTTCATGCCAGGCCTTTGAGCGAAGTGAAAATGCAGAAGCCGCGCACCTTAGCCGAGGGGGTGATCGGGTGGAAGGCCTACCTTCAAATGTAGGCCAACCCGCAAAGATCGCAGGCCAGCACACGGCCCACAATGCGCCCGTTTGCCGCACTGTTACCGATTGCGAAATGCTGCATGTCTGCAAAAGCCCTTTGTCTTTTTGTTACAGATCATTATCCTGCCGCCCTTCCGCTGAAACGCTTCACTGCCTGCGACATATTGAAGCGCTCGAATTGCATCCCGAAAACACCAAAAAAAGACTTATCCATGCCCGATTTTTCCTTCTCCCGAGACAGCGCTACCTCAGTACTGCGCACCCTTGGCGGCTGCACCGCGCTGGGCCTCGCCACCTGCGCTCAAGCGGCGCCCGCGTTCGACAGTGACTCACCGTGGATGCTCGGTGACTGGAACGGCACGCGCACCGAACTCTCGGAAAAAGGCTACGACTTCAAACTCGATTACACCGGCGAAATGGGCAGCAACCTGCACGGTGGCTACGATCACGACCGCACCGCGCGTTACAGCGATCAGTTTGGCCTGGGCACTCACCTGGACCTGCAAAAAATCCTCGGCTGGGACGATGCAGAATTCCAACTGACCATCACCAAGCGCAGCGGCAACAACATCAGCAACGACCGGATCAACGATCCGCGCGTCGGCGGCTTCACTTCCGCCCAGGAAGTCTGGGGCCGTGGCCAGACCACGCGCCTGACGCAGATGTGGTATCAGCAGAAATTCTTCGATCAGAAACTCGACATCAAGGTCGGCCGCTTCGGCGAAGGCGAAGACTTCAACAGCTTCCCGTGCGACTTCCAGAACCTGGCGTTCTGCGGCTCGCAGGTCGGCAACTGGGTCGGCGGCATCTGGTACAACTGGCCGGTCAGCCAATGGGCGATGCGCGTCAAATATCACCTGACCCCAGAGCTGTACGCGCAGGTCGGCGCCTATGAGCAGAACCCGTCGAACCTCGATCGCGGCAACGGTTTCAAACTCAGCGGCAGCGGCACCCAAGGCGCGATCCTGCCGATCGAGCTGGTGTGGACGCCGAAGCTCAATGGTTTGCCGGGCGAATACCGCGCCGGTTACTACTACAGCAACGCCAAGGCCACCGATGCTTATAAAGATCAGAATGGCCAACCGGCCGCCCTCAGCGGCGAAGCCTACCGCAGCGCATCGAGCAAACACGGCGTGTGGCTGGGCATTCAGCAGCAAGTCACCAGCGTGGCCAGCGACAACTCGCGCGGTTTGAGCGTGTTCGCCAACGGCACGATGCACGACAAGAAAACCAACGCCATCGATAACTATGTGCAGGCCGGCATCACCTACAAAGGCCCGTTCGATGCTCGTGCAAAAGACGACATCGGTTTCGCCCTCGCCCGCGTGCACGTCAACCCGGCCTACCGCAAAAACGCCGAAGCGAGCAATCAGGCCCACGCCGTTTATGACTACGACGATCCGTCGTTCCTGCCGCCGCAAGACACCGAATACAGCGCCGAACTGTATTACGGCGTGCACGTGACGAACTGGCTGACCGTGCGCCCGAACCTGCAATACATCCGCCACCCCGGTGGCGTGAACAACGTCGACGACGCCCTGATCGGCGGGATCAAGATCCAGTCCTCGTTCTAAACAACACCACGGATCAAATGTAGGAGCGAGCCTGCTCGCGAAAGCAATTTCAACTTCACCAAAGAAGTCGACTGACACACCGCTTTCGCGAGCAGGCTCGCTCCCACATGAAATTCGTTAGCTAGACAAGTTTTTATCTGAACCATACCCGCGCCCAATCGTCATCTACAGTGACTACAGCGCGGGACTACATAAACGTCACGGAGAATCACACTATGAGCACCGAAAGTGCTTCGAGTCGGGGCCGTCTGCTACCCAGCCTGCTCGGCATTCTGCTTCTACTGATGGGCCTGGCCATGCTGGCCGGAGGGGTCAAGCTGAGCATGCTCGGCGGCTCGCTGTACTACCTGCTGGCCGGTATCGGCATTGCGCTGACCGGTATTCTGTTGCTGCTGCGCCGTCGCGCCGCGCTGGGCCTGTACGCCATCGTGCTGTTTGCCAGCACTGTTTGGGCGCTGTGGGAAGTCGGCCTGGACTGGTGGCAACTGGTGCCACGTCTGGCCCTGTGGTTCGTTCTCGGCTTCGTGATGTTGCTGCCATGGTTCCGTCGTCCACTGCTGCTCGACGGCCCGGCGCCAATGGGCACTCGCGGCTTGACCGTGGCTGTGGTGCTGGCCGGCCTCACCGCGCTGATCAGCTTGTTCACCCACCCGGGCGAAACCTTCGGCGAACTGGGTCGCGACACCGCCGACACCACCAGCACCGCACCAGCGATGCCGGATGGGGACTGGCAGGCCTATGGCCGCACCGAATTCGGTGACCGTTACTCGCCGCTGAAGCAGATCACCCCGGCCAACGTCGGCAAGCTGCAAGAAGCCTGGCGCATCCAGACCGGCGATCTGCCGACCGCTGATGACCCGGTTGAGCTGACCAACGAAAACACCCCGCTGAAAGCCAACGGCATGATCTATGCCTGCACCGCGCACAGCAAAGTGCTCGCGCTGGACCCGGACACCGGCAAGGAACTGTGGCGCTTCGACCCGCAGATCAAGAGCCCGGTCGGCTTCAAAGGCTTCGCACACATGACTTGCCGTGGCGTGTCGTACTACGACGAAGCCGCTTACGCCAAGACTGAAAATGCTGCGTCCGCCGTTATCTCCGAAGCTGGCAAAGCCGTTGCTCAGGCCTGCCCGCGTCGTCTGTACCTGCCCACCGCTGATGCTCGCCTGATCGCCCTGAACGCCGACACCGGCAAGATCTGCGAAGGCTTCGGCAAAAACGGTGTGGTTGACCTGACCCAAGGCATCGGCCCGTTCACCGCGGGTGGCTACTACTCCACCTCGCCTGCCGCGATTACCCGTGATCTGGTGATCATGGGCGGTCACGTTACCGACAACGAATCGACCAACGAGCCATCGGGCGTGATCCGCGCTTTCGACGTGCGCGACGGTCACCTCGTATGGAACTGGGACAGCGACAAGCCAGACGCCACCGAGCCTTTGGCACCGGGCGAAATCTACAGCCGTAACTCGGCCAACATGTGGTCGCTGGCCAGTGTCGACGAAAAACTCGGCATGGTTTACCTGCCTCTGGGCAACCAGACTCCTGACCAGTGGGGCGCTGACCGCACTCCTGGCGCCGAGAAATTCAGCGCCGGCGTTGTCGCGCTGGACCTGGCCACCGGTAAAGTGCGCTGGAACTACCAGTTCACTCACCACGACCTGTGGGACATGGACGTTGGCAGCCAGCCAACCCTGCTCGACATGAAAACCGCCGACGGCGTGAAACCTGCGCTGATCGCCCCGACCAAACAGGGCAGCCTGTACGTCCTCGACCGTCGTGACGGTACGCCGATCATCCCGATCAAGGAAATCCCGGTACCGCAAGGCGCCGTGAAAGGCGACCACACCGCACCGACCCAGGCCCGTTCGGACCTCAACCTGCTGGCCCCGGAACTGACCGAAAAAGCCATGTGGGGCGCGAGCCCGTTCGACCAGATGCTGTGCCGCATACAGTTCAAGGAACTGCGTTACGAAGGCCAATACACCCCGCCGTCGGAACAGGGCAGCCTGATCTACCCGGGTAACGTCGGTGTGTTCAACTGGGGCGGCGTGTCGGTCGATCCGGTGCGTCAGATCCTGTTCACCAGCCCGAACTACATGGCCTTCGTGTCGAAAATGGTGCCGCGCGAGCAAGTCGCCGCCGACAGCAAACGCGAAAGCGAAACCGCTGGCGTGCAACCGAACACCGGCGCGCCATACGCGGTGATCATGCACCCGTTCATGTCGCCACTCGGCGTACCGTGCCAGGCCCCGGCCTGGGGCTACGTTGCTGGTATCGACCTGACCACTGGCAAAGTCGTGTGGAAACGCAAAAACGGCACCAGCCGCGACAGCTCGCCAATCCCGATCGGCTTCACCCTCGGCGTGCCGAGCATGGGCGGCTCGATGGTGACTGCCGGCGGCGTCGGCTTCCTCAGCGGCACCCTCGACCAGTACCTGCGTGCGTACGACGTGAACAGCGGTAAAGAGCTGTGGAAATCGCGTCTGCCTGCGGGCGGCCAAGCGACTCCGATGACCTACACCGGCAAGGACGGCAAGCAATACGTCCTGTTGGTTGTGGGTGGTCACGGTTCGCTGGGCACCAAAATGGGTGACTATGTGATTGCGTACAAACTGCCGGAATAAGCGTTAGCGGCGGTAAAGAAGAAGGCGATGTCCCGCAAGGGTCATCGCCTTTTTTGTGCCTGGCGAGATGAGCATATGGCAGCGTCTCAATCGCCAATCGGTATAGACAACTGTCAACTCTGACAGTCGCCACGAGAGCGTTTCTTGCCGATCATCAATGACAGGTGCACGCAATGACGCACCTATAGATGAGCGGAGCCCTCCGATGTCCATCACCCCGCATTTTGGCACTCACTGGATCGAAGCGCTGATCAACGGTGACCTGCACCTGCATCAGTTGCCGGATAACCTCACGCAAAAAGAAGCCGCGCTGATCCGCCGCGAAGCGCTGCAACACATCAGCGGTATGTCCCTGGACACCATCGGCCGTTACACCTTCGATCCGCAACCGGCAAAGTGCGAAAACTTCATCGGTGCCATCCAGATACCGCTGGGCGTTGCCGGGCCGTTACTGATCAAGGGACAGGCCATCACGGCGCAGGAACCTCTGTATGCTCCCATGGCCACCAGCGAAGGCGCGCTGATTGCCAGCGTATCCCGTGGTTGCAGTGCAATTCACGCGGCCGGCGGCGCGCTGGTTCGGGTCGAAGACATCGGCATCACCCGGGCACCGGTGTTTCGCTCCACCGGTATCTTGCAGACTGAAACTTTCCTGGCCTGGATCAGCAGCCACTTTCAGCAGATCAAATTGCTCTGCGAACAGGACAGCAGCCATCTGCAACTGCAAGACATTGTGCCGGCGGTGGTCGGCACCTCGATCTACCTGCGCTTTCGCTTCCACAGCGGCGATGCCATGGGCATGAACATGGCGAGCATCGCCTGCGACCGGGCGATCACTCAACTGATCAGTCCAGAAACCGGTGTGCCGTGCATCAGCATCTCAGGCAATTACTGCACCGACAAAAAACCTTCGCGAGTGAACTTCCTCAACGGGCGCGGCAAGCGCATTCATGCCGAAGTCCATCTGAGCGCCGACATCCTGCGCGACATTCTCAAGACCGACGCCACCTCGTTATGCGAGGTGCAATACCGGAAAAATCTGCTGGGCTCGGCCATGGCTGGAACCATTGGCTGCAACGCCCACCACGCCAACATCCTCGCCGCTTTCTTCATCGCTACGGGTCAGGACGTCGCGCAAGTGGCTGAGAGTGCAATCGGCATCACTTGTATCGAAGCCTGCGAACATGGCGCGATTTACGCCTCGATTCTGTTGCCTGATACGCCACTGGGAACCGTCGGCGGAGGCACCGGCCTGAGCACCCAACGTGAAGCACTGGCGCTGATGGGCATCGTCCCCGGCACCCGCGCGCCGGGTGTTGACACCCGGCGTCTGGCGGAAATTCTCGGGGCCCTGGTGCTCGCCGGCGAACTGTCGATCATGGCCGCACAGGCCTCTCATCAACTGGTACAGGCGCACAAGCGCCTGGGCCGCTGAAACATGCGCGTGATCCACGCCAGGGCACCAGGAAAAATCATCCTGATGGGCGAACACGCCGCCCTTCACGGCTGCCCGATACTGGCCTGCTCGGTAGGGCTGTATTGTCAGGTATGGCTACAGCCGCGTCAGGACGGGCAGCTCAAACTGCAACTGCCCGACCTGGCACTCGAAGCCGTTTATCCACCGAGTTACCTGGCCGATTACGCGCGCGATGTTCGGCAAGCATGGGAGCTCTATTGCAACACCCCCAACCCACAGACCTTTGCTCGACTGCGGTGTGACGACCGCGATCATCTGGTCAAATGCGCCATCGGCGAAATCCTCCTGCATGTGCCCGCGCAGGACTGGCGCGGCTTCAGCCTGCGCGTCCAGTCGCAGATTCCGCTCGATGCCGGATTCGGCAGTTCCGGCGCCCTTGCGGTGACGCTGATGGCCGCGTTGTCACGGCTGTTCCGGCTGAACGCGGCGCACCATCCGCTGGAATCCCTGGCGATGCAGGTCGAACGCTACCAACACGGCCAGCCTTCGGGGATCGATCACAACACCAGTCTGCGCGGCTCGCTGGTCGAACGTCGGCGCGATCCCTATGGCGCATATCATTTCACCTCGTGGTCCGACACCAACCTGAACCTGCCACTAGCAGATCTGCGCATTTACCATACCGGCGGCGCCCGTGAGAGCACCGGCCAGATCATTGCCGCTACGCGCCATCGACTCGAAGGCAGCAACAATCCGCTTTTGGCCAGCCTGTGGCGCCATACCGAACGTTTTCGCGCCCTGTTGCAGCAATCGCCCCCGCCGCTCGACGGCTTGAAAACCGTGGTGCGGGCCTACGAAGCGGATCTGGAAAGCCTGGGCGTAGTGCCCGCCCCGATCATGGAGGCGATCCGAGCCATCGAAAAATCCGGCGGCGCAGCCAAGATCTGCGGCGCGGGTGGATTGTCCGGGGATCAGGCGGGCGCGCTGTTGGTGATTGACGCAGCAGACCTGCCAGAGCTGGCGCGCTATCAGCGAATCAACGCGGCACTGGCGGTGCCTGGGCTGGAGCTCAGCGAGTCATGAAGCGCATCAGTGTCTCGTCCCCCGCCAACATCGCGCTGATCAAGTACTGGGGCATGCGCGACGTACAAAACACGGAGCCCAACAATGCCTCCCTTTCAATGACCCTGAACCGCTGCGTCAGCCGCTGCACCCTGGCGACCCTGCAACGCGGTGTGAGCGATGAAATACTCTGGCAAGTCTCCAGCGGCGCATTGGTACCGGCTGACCCGACACTGCGCCAAGGTATCGAGCGCCATCTGCAAACGCTGCGGGAACACTTCGACCACTGGCAACCCTTGCGCATCGCCACGACCAACAGCTTCCCCACCGGCGCAGGCATCGCCTCCTCGGCGGCGGGGTTCAGTGCACTGACGGTAGCCTTCGCCGTGCACTGCGGGCACTCGCCGCAGCACCCCGACCTCAGTGATCTGGCACGTCGCTCCGGCTCCGGCTCGGCGGCACGCTCAGTGCTCGGCGGCTTCGTGCAATGGCCGTGCGATGCTCTGCTGCTGTCAGGCCCCGCGCGACAAATCGCCCCGGCCCACCATTGGCCGCTGCGCGACCTGATCGCCGTGGTCGACCCTCGCCCCAAAACTGTCAGCTCCCGCCAGGGCCACCTCGCCGCTGCAAGCAGCCCCTTCTATTCGACCCGTCTGGATCGGCTCCCGGAGCGCCTGGACAACCTGCGTCGGGCCATCCTCGAACGCGACTTCGACACCTTGGCCGATCTCGTCGAGCGCGAAGCCGTGGAACTGCACATGATCGCCATGACCTCGCAACCGCCAATTTTCTACTGGCAACCCGCGACCCTGGCGATCCTCGCACGGGTACGCCAACTGCGCAGCGAAGGCCTGGAGGTTTGCGCCACCATCGACGCCGGTCCCAACGTCCACGTACTGTGCACCGCGCAAGATAGCCCCGGAATATTCGCCGAACTACGCAAACTGCACGGCATCGAACGCTGGATCCTCGACCAAGCGGGCGACGGCCCGAGGCAATTGCATGAACATCTGTTTTGATGAAGACAGACTCTTGATAGGGGGCATTATTCGATTGCGTAGATACTGCCGGAATAAGCTTTAGCGGCGGTAAAAGAAAGGCAATGTCCCGTGAGGGGCATCGCCTTTCTTTGTACGTGCAATTTCTGAATACACCGGAGAAACCTGGGCCGCCGGATCCGGTTTTAGAATATTTCGTATGGCTTTTCAGAAACGCCCTACAGCGTACCTCAAACCCTTGTAATAGGATGTTCCGCTGACTACAAGGAGTGTCACGTATGGCTAACCATGGTTACATGACCATCACCGGCAAGGCTCAAGGATTGATTTCGGCGGGTTGTTCAACCCAGGATTCTATTGGCAACAAGTGTCAGTCCGGGCATACCGACGAAATTATGGTGCTGTCTTACTCCCATAACATGGTCAACATTGGAAATATCAATAAGCCAACACATAATCCAATTATCATCACCAAAAATGTTGATAAATCCTCGCCACTCCTCGCCCAAGCACTCTCAACTAGAGAAAAAATAGACTGCACAATTAGCTTTTATCGAGTCTCTCCTTCCGGCATGCAGGAAAGATTCTATTCAGTTTCGATCAATGGCGGGGTTATTGCTGACCTGACACTTGAAATGCCTCATTCCATTTTGCAGAACGATGCCGAACCGCAAGAACATATAGCCATCCGTTACCGAGATATAACTTGGACCCACCATGCTGCTGGCACTAGCGGATATGGCACATGGGGAAATAACGAATGAAACCACTGAGCGAGAGTTGCACGCCTGGTAGTTGTGACTACTGGATGGTCAGTGCCGCCGCTGGAAAACTTGGAAACCAAGCCAGCACATTAGGTGTTAGACACATCAAAGACGGCATGCTGCGCTTGCAGTTCAACCGCGAAATCGCCTATTACGCCAAAAGCATTGTAGATGACGTTGCTCAGGGCAAAAAAACTCCTGAACAGGGTTTTCAGGAACTGAAGAACGAACAAAGTAGTTTGCTTAGTCAGTCATGGGAAATAGCCAAAAAAGGTGCCGGCGCTATCGCGGGTGCAATGCAGGTTATAACGGGCGGGGGGATATGCTATGCCTCAGCAGGTACGCTGTGTCTCGTGGCTGGAGTGCCAATGATGGCCCATGGAGCAAATAACATTTATGAAAACGGACGCAATCTTCTAGAGGATCGAACTGATACAGAAGGTCCTGTCAGGAAGGGTTATCAAGCCATAGCAAAATCGGTGGGATATGAAGCGCGTGAAGGAAATTTAGCCTACAGTACCGCTGACTTAGGCCTGTCTGTCTATGGCCTGAGTCGATACATATTAAAGCCCGATGCCTGGCGCTTGTTTAGATATGTCAGAACAGACTATGTACGATCTTATAAAGGAATGGGCGTTAGCGCATGGGGGCTTGAAATACATACCGACTTCCAAACAGGAAAACAGATCTACCAAGAGAGCGCGAAATGATTGTGTGGTTTTTCCCTATCTTGGCCGTTTGTGGCGCTTTTTTCGCCTACCTTCTAAAAGTGCGCCTCTCGGGAAATAACTTAAATAGCATTAAGCTTTTTTCTGCCTAATATTCAATGGCTTATTTGTTGTGCCTTATATAGATATCATTGAAAACAATGATTTTCTGTTTTTAGGGCATAGACCAGAAATAATTGCAGAACATCCATTTATTGGCTGGATTGCGTTTTCTTGCATATTCATTCATTCATTTTCACTACCGGTTAAGCGGAAAGTTAAGTGGTTATTTTCACGAAAGTGAGCTCACACCAATTCAATACCCATAAACACTCTTTCAAAACTGCGTCCTGGTAATCCTCACAACCATCGCTTGAATTACGCACCGCCGCTCAGCGATCAGTTCGAACTTGACCGTCTGGCGGGCAAGTCCGTTGAGCTTGCCGTAAACCGCGTCCGGACGTGTACGCCAAAACTTGGTAACGCCAACGTCGGCCGGGCGTGGACAGAAGTGATAAACAACCCGAACACCCAATCGCTGTAGGCGTCGGTATCGGTCACGATTTGTGTTGGTGCAAATCGGCTTGCTGTGCCAGCACCACCGCGAGTAATACCATCTTGTGGGAAATGTGCTTGTCCTACAGACGCTGAAAATTGCGCGGAGTTTTCCGACAAGTCGCGTCGGTTGTGCCTCGGAAATTGGCTGGATAGGCTCGGGGGGTCGCTGCATATTCAGCGAACGGGCGTCGCGGCCCGAGTAGTTCATTCGATTTGATGCATAATCGCCGGCCCAAACCAGAGCGCTTCGGTGCTAGTAGTTTGGTTTGATGGTGGCTGTGCGCGGGATACCTTCGGGTATGCCGGGTTTCCGAATGACTCGGTCCGCGAACCTGCGTACAGCTGCCTCCTCTATCGCATCGCGGTGATCGAGACTGGCAGCTCCACTTCTCATTCGGAGTTTCACCATGATCAAACCAACACCCAATCCCCCCGAAACCGACGACACTTCCCCCTACCAATCTCCAGATTCGAAAAAATTTCACGAAGCCGCCGAGCGTGCGCTCGACCACTACCTGAAACCTTCCGCCATTACGCTGAAATCCCACAAACCCAGCACCATGTTCCAGGTCGTCAGCGACATGGATAACGAGAGCCTGCTGGCCCACGCCTGCGAATCACTGGCCTCGGCCAGCATCATGACCAGCGATATTGCCGCTTATGTGGATACGCCGCAGCGGCATACGATCCTGGCGATCCAGCAAATCATCATGCTGGCAGAGCTGGCGGTGAATCGCGTGCTGGATAACCTCGAAATTCCCCAGCCCCCAGCACACAGCTAACCCCTCGTGGGAGCGAGCCTGCTCGCGAAGGCGTCATCACATCCAACATTCATGTTACCTGACACACCGCTTTCGCGAGCAGGCTCGCTCCCACAGGTAATTTGAATGCTTTCAGTAAGAAAAATGGTCGGCTGTCAGGCCGCCTTCGCGTGCAGGCTAGCCCCCACAAAACAGCATCAGCAAGATCAAAAGATCGCAGCCTTCGGCAGCTCCTACAGGGAATGCGTACATCCGCCAAAGACTGGTCAGCTATCAGGCCGCCATCGCTGGCAAAACAGCTCCCACAAAAAATGAGCACACCCCCGCACGCGGCGCAGCCGCACCACTCGCAGGATGAGCGTTAGCTCGGCTGCAGCCCTTGATCTTGATCCAAGGGCGACGTCGGAAGGCTGAGTGGAGGGAATGATCCGGGGGTGGGAGCGCAGCGACCGTTTGGCGCAGCCAAACACATCGAGAGGAGGTGCAGCGCAGCAAACCGTAGGCGATGCCCCCCGGATCAATCCCGCAGCGAAGGAACCCCGAGCCCCAGCGAGCGGGCCGCACGCAGGAGCAAAGCCTTTTCGGTTACCTTTTCGGCGTTTGGAAAAGGTGACTCGCCGTAAGGGCGAAACCTTAATCCGCCATCACCAAAAAAACCGATATACACCCAAAACCCCAAGAGCATGGTCGGCCCAAAGGCCGCCAAGTCAAAAGCGTGACCCCTGTCAAAACCCTGAACATACAAGCAGAAACATCCCCTCCCATTGAAACCACCCAAAGCCTGCCCCATCTAAGATCCATACTCCATTGCGCAGGTGCCCCATGAGCGACCAGCAAGAATTCCCGGACAACCCAGACGACTACACCGAAGCCGAACACATCGAACACACCTCTTCAGGCAAAGGCCTCGCCCTGCCCGGCCAGAACCTGCCGGACAAGGTCTACATCATCCCGATCCACAACCGCCCGTTCTTCCCGGCTCAAGTCCTGCCGGTCATCGTCAACGAAGAACCCTGGGCCGAAACCCTCGATCTGGTGAGCAAATCCGACCACCACTCCCTGGCCCTGTTCTTCATGGACACGCCCCAGGAAGACCCGCGCCACTTCAATACCGGCGCACTCCCCGAATACGGCACGCTGGTCAAAGTCCATCACGCCAGCCGCGAAAACGGCAAACTCCAGTTCGTCGCCCAAGGCCTGAGCCGCGTCCGTATCAAGACTTGGCTGAAACACCACCGTCCACCGTATCTGGTGGAAGTCGAATACCCGCACCAGCCGACCGAGCCGACCGACGAGGTCAAGGCCTACGGCATGGCGCTGATCAATGCGATCAAGGAACTGCTGCCGCTCAACCCGCTGTACAGCGAAGAGCTGAAGAACTACCTCAACCGCTTCAGCCCCAACGATCCGTCACCGCTGACCGACTTCGCCGCCGCGCTCACCTCGGCCACCGGCCCCGAACTGCAAGAAGTGCTCGACTGCGTGCCGATGCTCAAGCGCATGGAAAAAGTCCTGCCGATGCTGCGCAAGGAAGTCGAAGTCGCGCGCCTGCAAAAAGAGATCTCGGCAGAAGTTAACCGCAAGATCGGCGAGCATCAGCGTGAGTTCTTCCTCAAAGAGCAACTCAAAGTCATCCAGCAGGAACTTGGCCTGACCAAGGACGACCGCAGCGCCGACCTCGAACAGTTCGAACAGCGCCTGGAAGGCAAAGTCCTGCCGGCGCAGGTGCAAAAGCGCCTTGAAGAAGAAATGAACAAACTGTCGATCCTCGAGACCGGCTCGCCGGAGTACGCGGTCACTCGTAACTATCTCGACTGGGCAACCTCGGTGCCGTGGGGCGTCTACGGCGAGGACAAACTCGACCTCAAGCACGCCCGCAAAATCCTCGACAAACACCACGCCGGCCTTGATGACATCAAGGATCGCATCCTCGAATTCCTCGCTGTCGGTGCCTATAAAGGCGAAATCAGCGGTTCCATCGTGCTGCTGGTCGGCCCACCGGGCGTGGGTAAAACCAGCGTTGGCAAATCCATCGCCGAATCCCTTGGCCGGCCGTTCTATCGCTTCAGCCTCGGCGGCATGCGTGACGAGGCCGAGATCAAGGGCCATCGTCGCACCTACATCGGCGCGCAGCCGGGCAAACTCGTCCAGGCGTTGAAAGACGTCGAAGTGATGAACCCGGTGATCATGCTCGACGAGATCGACAAGATGGGCCAAAGCTACCAGGGCGACCCGGCCTCGGCGCTGCTGGAAACCCTCGACCCGGAACAGAACGTCGAATTCCTCGACCACTACCTGGACCTGCGCATGGACTTGTCGAAAGTCCTGTTCGTCTGCACCGCCAACACCCTCGATTCGATCCCCGGCCCGTTGCTCGACCGCATGGAAGTGATTCGCCTGTCGGGCTACATCACTGAAGAAAAAGTCGCCATCGCCAAGCGTCACCTGTGGCCGAAACTGCTGGAGAAGGCTGGCGTGTCGAAGGGCAGCCTGAGCATCAACGACAGCGCGCTCAAGGCCTTGATCGACGGTTACGCCCGTGAAGCCGGGGTGCGTCAGTTGGAAAAACAACTGGGCAAACTGGTGCGCAAAGCGGTGATGAAGCTGATTGACGATCCGAAAGCGGTGATCAAGCTCGGGCCGAAAGACCTCGAAGCGTCACTGGGACATCCGGTGTTCCGCAACGAGCAAGTGTTGTCCGGCACCGGCGTCATCACCGGACTGGCCTGGACCAGCATGGGCGGCGCCACCTTGCCGATCGAAGCGACGCGGATTCACACGCTCAATCGCGGTTTCAAACTCACCGGGCAGCTGGGTGATGTGATGAAGGAATCGGCAGAGATCGCCTACAGCTACGTCAGCTCGCACCTCAAGCAATTCGGCGGCGATGCGAAGTTCTTCGACGAAGCCTTCGTCCACCTGCACGTCCCGGAAGGCGCCACACCGAAGGACGGCCCAAGCGCCGGCGTGACCATGGCCAGCGCCCTGCTCTCGCTCGCGCGTAATCAACCGCCGAAGAAAGGCGTGGCCATGACCGGCGAATTGACGCTGACCGGGCATGTACTGCCGATTGGCGGCGTGCGCGAGAAGGTGATTGCGGCAAGAAGACAGAAGATTTTCGAACTGATTTTGCCGGAGCCGAACCGGGGTAACTTCGAGGAACTGCCGGACTACTTGAAGGAAGGCATTACTGTGCACTTTGCGAAGAAATTTGCGGATGTGGCGAAGGTGCTCTTCTGATAGTTCTTTGGTGACATGACTACCGTTATCGCGAGCAGGCTCACTCCTACAGTGAGAGGTGGTGTTCACAAATCCTGTGTTCACCACAAACCCCTGTAGGAGTGAGCCTGCTCGCGATGGCGTCAGCCCGGACACCAACCCGCCCAGACTGTCACACTTTGTCTCATCTTCAGTTATGCTCGCCGTTCGTCGTGAACGCTCGGAGCTGCTGACCTTATGTCCCCCACTCGCCTGTTTGTCCCCCTCGCCCTTTCGTTGCTGGCCGCTTGCGCCACCCAACCGAAACAGAACGTGACCGTGGAAAAACAAAGCGAATGCCCCGTCCGCCTTACCAACGGCCAAAACCTCATCATCATGCTGCCAAGCAACCCAACCACCGGCTATCGCTGGGCCATTCAGGACTCGGCTGGCGGTGTATTGCGCGCACTCAGCCCCGAGGTTTACAGCAATCCGGAAGATGCCGGTGTGGTCGGCGCGGCCGGACTTTCCACCTGGCGCTTTCAAGCGTTCGCCCCCGGCACCGGGCGTCTGCGCCTGACCTCGCAACAGCCGTGGGCCCCGGAAGTGCTGCCGGTGGAAACCTTTGACTGCGCCATTTCGGTGAACTGATCGTGGGCTGGCTGATTCTGGCGCTGATGGGCGCGGTGACCTTTCTCTACGGTGTCAGCACCCATGCGGCGTTGCTGTGTCTGCTGGTCAAACCCCTGCCGGTGCTGGCGTTGCTCGGCTGGCTGCACGATGCGCCACCCAGCGACTATCGGCGCTGGATCAGCCTCGGTCTGATTTTCTCGCTGCTGGGTGATGTGTTGCTGGCATGGCCGGGGGATCTTTTTGTATTCGGGCTCGGCGCATTTCTGGTCGCGCATCTGGCTTATCTGAAGGCTTATCTGAGTGACTGCAAGCGTCTGGCGGTGTTGCCACTGGTGCTCGCGCTCGGTGTTGGCGCGGTGTTGCTTGGGCTGCTGATTTCCAGTGGTTTGGGACCGTTGCTGTTGCCGGTGATCGTCTACGGCACGGCAATCAGCGCGATGCTCTGGCGCGCCCTCGCTCGTCTCGGAACCGATGTGCCCAAGCGTTCGGCGCTGCTGGCGGCGGGCGGTGCGCTGGCGTTTGTGTTCTCGGACAGCGTGATTGGTATTGATCGCTTTGTATCGCCATTCCACGCCGCGCCGTACGTCATCATCCTCAGCTACTGGCTGGGCCAATGGGGCATCGCCGCCTCCGCGTTCTCCCAGAAACAATCCTGACCTTTGTGGTGAGGGGATTTATCCCCGTTCGGCTGCGCAGCAGTCGTAAAAACAATGCATACACTTTGCCTGACACACCCTGTCGGGCAATTTTGGGGCTGCTTCTCAGCCCAACGGGGATAAATCCCCTCGCCACGTCGGACAACCCAAGCATCCCCGCGCCCTTTTGGCTAAAATGCCGGCCTTTCCATTTACACCGCCGGAACCGCCGTGAGCAAAGAACCCGATCGCATTTTCGCCCAGCCTTTGGCCCAAGTGCCTGACTTCGCCTTCAACGAAGACGTAGTGCGGGTGTTCCCGGACATGATCAAGCGCTCGGTGCCGGGCTACCCGACCATCGTCGAGAACCTCGGCGTGCTCGCGGCGCAGTTCGCACAGCCGAACAGCGTGCTCTACGACCTCGGTTCATCCCTCGGCGCGGTGACTCAAGCGCTACGCCGACATGTCCGCACTGACGGTTGCCGGGTAATCGCTGTGGATAACTCGGCGGCGATGGTCGAACGCTGCCGCGAGTACCTCAACGGTCAGGACTCGATGTTCCAGGAGTTGCTGCCGGTCGAGGTGATCGAAGGCGACATTCTCGCCCTCGACTTCCTGCCTGCTTCGGTGGTGGCGCTGAACTTCACTCTGCAATTTATCGCCCCGGATCAGCGCACCGCGTTGCTCTCGCGCATTCGCCAGTCGCTGCTGCCGGGCGGCGCGCTGATTCTCTCGGAGAAGCTGCGTTTCAACGATGCCGAAGAGCATGCGTTGCTCACCGATCTGCACGTCGCCTTCAAACGTGCCAACGGCTACAGCGAACTGGAAATTGCCCAGAAGCGCAGCGCCATCGAAAACGTCATGAAGCCCGACAGCCTCGAAGAACACCGCGAACGCCTGTTGGCCGCCGGGTTCTCGAAAGTCGTGCCGTGGTTCCAGTGTCTTAACTTTGCCTCGTTGATTGCCTTGCCATGATTGATCTGTCCCCCCTCGCCCGCCGCCTGGCCGGTACACCGCTGGCCGAATGGGCCAACACCCTGCAAGCGCAACTCGACAAAAAGATGGAGAAAGGCCACGGCGACCTGGAGCGCTGGCAAAGTGCGTTGGACGCCTTGCCGAAGATTCAGCCGAGCGAGATTGATCTGCTCAACGGTTTGAAACTCGATACCGATTGCGACGATGAAACCCGCGCGCAGATGCGCACGGCGTTGATGGGCCTGTCGCCATGGCGCAAGGGGCCGTTTGATTTGTTTGGTGTGCACGTCGACACCGAATGGCGCTCGGACTGGAAATGGTCGCGCGTCGCCCCGCATCTGGATCTGAAGGGCAAACGCATTCTCGATGTCGGTTGCGGCAACGGCTATTACATGTGGCGCATGCTCGGCGCGGGCGCGAACAGTGTGATTGGTGTTGATCCGAACTGGCTGTTCTTCTGCCAGTTCCAGGCGGTGCAGCGTTATCTGTCCGAGCCGAATGCCTGGCACTTGCCGTTCCCGTTTGAAGACCTGCCGCCGAATCTGGAAGGTTTCGACACCGTGTTTTCGATGGGCGTGTTCTACCACCGTCGCTCGCCGATCGAGCACTTGCTGGCGCTGAAGGATTGCCTGGTCAAGGGCGGCGAACTGGTGCTGGAGACGTTGGTGATCGAAGGCGATCAGCAACAGGTCTTGGTGCCGGAAGATCGATACGCGCAGATGCGTAACGTGTGGTTCCTGCCGTCAGTGCCGGCGCTGGAATTGTGGCTGCGTCGCGCAGGCTTCACTGATGTGAAATGCGTCGATGTCAGCACGACAACGGTCGAGGAACAGCGCGGCACCGAATGGATGAAGTATCAGTCGCTGAGCGACTTCCTTGATCCCGAAGACCACAGCAAAACCATCGAAGGCCTGCCAGCGCCGATGCGGGCCGTGATCGTCGCCCGCAAATAACCCACTCTCCCGAACAACGGAGATCCCCCTGTGGGAGCGAGCCTGCTCGCGAAAGCGGTGTGTCAGTCACCATTCATGTTGAATGTACCAACGCTTTCGCGAGCAGGCTCGCTCCCACATTGAATCCGTGTTTATTCAGTGGGTTTGGCGCGGCGGGCGCGGAAGAATTCGGTTAGCACTGCGCCACACTCTTCGGCCAACACCCCGCCTTCATACAACACCCGGTGATTCAAAAAGCCCTGGGTAAAAAACTGCCCCTGGCTCTGCACAATCCCCGCCTTCGGCTCCAGCGCCCCATACACCACGCGCGCCACCCGTGAATGCACGATCAGCCCGGCGCACATGCTGCACGGCTCCAGCGTCACGTACAGCGTGCTGCCCGGCAGACGATAGTTATCCACCGCCTGCGCCGCCGCACGGATCGCGACCATTTCGGCATGAGCACTCGGGTCGCTGGCACTGATCGGGCAATTGAAGCCGCGACCGATAATCTCACCGTTCTGCACCAGCACCGCGCCCACCGGCACTTCGCCCAACGCCGCGCCTTGCGCTGCGAGGGTCAGGGCTTCGCGCATGAAATCGCGGTCACGGCTGCGGTCGATGATCGCTGCAGGGCGAATCTGGCGCATCACTTCACCTCGATGGCGGCCATCAGGCCGGTTTCCATATGGTCGATCACGTGGCAGTGAAACATCCACACACCGGGGTTATCCGCCACCAGCGCCACTTGCGCGCGCTCGTTCTTGCCCAGCAGATACGTGTCAGTGAAATACGGGATGATCTTGTGCCGGTTCGACGACAGCACCTTGAAACTCATGCCGTGCAGGTGAATCGGGTGCTGATACTGGGTCATGTTTTTCAACTCGAAAATATAGCTCTGACCCAGTTTCAGGCTGGCGATCGGCCGATCAGCGCACGTCTTGTCGGTGATGTCCCAGGCCTTGCCGTTGATCTGCCACAGGCTCGGCGGGCGCCCGTTGTCGACATCGACCGACACCGAACCGACCCATTCGAAATTGAAGTTGAGTTTCTCGGCGTTCGCCAGATCAGGCTCGGCCACCGGGTTGGCGGGCAGAGTTTTCGGCCAGTCAGTCGGCGCATCGGCATTGGCTACCGAACGCAGAGTGCCCAGACGCACCGGGCCATTGCGCAGCGACAGTTCCTCACCGGCGGCCGGAGCCTTGATCGCCAGACAGATACGCATGCCCGGGCCCAGCCAGTATTCCTTGCCCAACGGGCGCGGCTCGACCGGATTGCCGTCCAGCGCATAAATTTTCGCTTCGACGCCCGGAATATTGATGCGATAGGTCAGGGTGTTATCGAGGTTGAGCAACCGCACCCGAGTGATCTGCCCTGCCGGCAACTCGATGACCGGCGTTGGTACACCATTGATGGTCGACAGCCGCCCGGCCGTGCCGCCACGCGCCGCTTCACGCGGAATGCTGAACTCGACGAAATTGCCTTCATCATCGATGTGCCAGTTCTTCAGGCTCAACGTCTTTTCGTACACGAAACCGGTAGGCTCGCGCTCTTCGACAATCAACGGCCCGACCAGCCCGCGACCCAGTTCTTCGCTGCTGCTGACGTGTGGGTGATACCAATAGCTGCCGGCATCCGGCACGCGGAACTTGTAATCAAAGTATTCACCCGGCAACACCGGCAGTTGCGAAACGTACGGCACGCCATCCATTTCCAGCGGCAGACGAATGCCGTGCCAGTGAATCGTAGTCGCCACCGGCAGATGGTTGATGAACCGCACCCGCAGCCATTCACCCTGACGCACGCGCAATTCGGTACCCGGCGCCGATGGGCCAAACGCCCAGGCTTCGGTCTTGTGCCCCGGCACCAGCTCAACGTCCAGTGGCGCGGCGATCAGTTCGTAGTCGTGACCGGCTTCAGCATCGGCCATCTTGCCCAGCCAATAACGCGACGCGCCCCCCGCTCCCACGCCAACGACAACAAGACCGGCCAGGCCACCGAGGATTTGGCGACGGGTAAAGGACATGAACTCAACTACCTCACGTATCAGCGGCGGGCGCTTGGCCCGCAAAAGGCGAATACGATACACCTGCGGTTGAGAAACGGTAAGGGCGACCTGAGGCCGCACATGCCCTCCGCGCTCAGGTTCGCAGGCCGGTGATCAAGTGCACCACGCCGCCCTCCAGGGGCATGACACCCGCGACACCGGCCTTGCTCAGCGCCTGGCGATCCATCAGCGACACATCGCCCAACGCCACGCGTACGCGGGTCAACGCAACCGGTTGCTGCGATTTGAGGTTATCCACACCGCCCAGCGCCACGACGATCTCGGCACTCAATCCGTCGGCTGGCTCAGCCTGCACCGGCGGCGTATCCACCACCAGATCCGGGGTCAGGGCTTTCCAGAATGCCTGCTGCAATTTATCGAACATGTTCAGTTCTCCAGAGCCGGTAAAGTTTCGACTGTCGCTTGGTGAAACAGGCGCAGCGCCTCGCGTACTTCTTCAGCGCTCTCCAGCCCTTGCACCTGCTCGGCAATGGCCTTGCAGTCGAGCAGATTCACCTCGCGTACCGCCGCTTTGATCGCCGGAATCTGCGGCACACTCACTGACAGCTCATCTACCCCCAGCCCCAGCAACAGCGGCACCGCCAGACGCTCGGAGGCCATCGCCCCACACACCCCAACCCATTTGCCGTGGGCGTGTGCGGCGTTCACGGTCAGCGCAATCAGCCGCAGTACCGAAGGATGGAAGCTGTCAGCCTGACTGGCCAGACGCGGATGATCGCGATCCATGGCCAGGGTGTATTGGGTCAGATCGTTGGTGCCGATCGAGAAGAAGTCCACGTGCGGCGCAAACACGTCGGCCATCAAAGCCGCTGCCGGCACTTCAATCATGATCCCCAGTTTTGGCAGTTGATCCAGATTCAGCGCCAGCGCTTCCTCCTCCAGCATCTGCCGCGCCAGACGCAGTTCCGATAGCTGAGTCACCATCGGCAACATGATGTGCAGGCGCGTCAGGCCGACACTGCCGAGGATGGCGCGGAACTGCTCGCGCAACAGGTCCGGGCGCTCCAGACACAGGCGAATCCCGCGCAACCCGAGGAACGGGTTGCTTTCCCTGTCCATCGGCACGTAGGCCAGCGGTTTGTCGCCGCCGACATCCAGCGTGCGCACCACCAGGTTGTGCGACGGCCCGACCGCCCGGGCGATGGCGCTGTAGGTCGAGACCTGCTCGTCACGCGTGGGCGCATGATTGCGATCCAGATAAAGAAACTCCGAACGTAAAAGCCCCACGCCTGCGCTGCCCACGGCCATCGCCCGTTCGGTTTCGCTGAGCGAGGCAACGTTGGCTGTGACCTCGATGTGATGCCCGTCGCGGGTGCAGGCAGCTTGCGTCGCCTGCGCCTGCTCGTGTTGATGACGCTGACGTTGTTGTTCGTGCCTGGCGTGCCACTGGTTGATCGCCTCAGGCTCCGGATGCACATGCAGCTCGCCCCGGTCGGCGTCGAGCAATACCTGGGCGCCATTGGCCAGCGTCAACATTTGCGCAGGCATCCCGCAGATCGCCGGCAAACCACAGGCTCGGGCCAGAATCGCGACATGACTGGTCGCCCCGCCACCGACGGTGGCGAATCCCAGCACTTTGCCGGTGTCGAGGCCGGCAGTCTGCGATGGCGTCAGTTGCTCGGCGATCAGAATGCTGCCGGCCGGCAGTTCCAGCGCATGTTCGCTGACCCCGAGGATCCGTTTGAGCACGCGCTGGCCGACGTCAGCCAGATCCGCCGCCCTTTCAGCCAGCAACGGGCTGCCGAGTTGCTGGAAAAGTGTCGCCGTCGCCGCAGTGGCCGCGCGCCAGGCAAACGCTGCACTTTTGCCCTCAGCGATCAACGCCTGAGCCTGATCAAGCAGACTCGGATCTTCGAGCAGTTCCTGATGCGCCTTGAAAATTTCTGCCTGAGTTTCACTGCTGGCGATGTCGCGCAGATGCTGCAAGGCCATGTCGGCCTCGATCAGCGCGTTCGCCAGGGTTTCGCGTTCGATGTGCGAACCGGCGCCAAACTCCTTCACGTCGAGCGTCGGTTCGGTAATCGTTATCACCGTCCCCAATGCCGAACCGGGAGATGCACAGACGCCACGCAAAACCGTCAGGACTTCTGGCTCGACACTCTCGACGGGCGCCGCAGCAACCACTGCCGTCACCGCTTCGCCGCAGCCCTCGGCCAGTAACCGGGTAAGCGTATTGATCGCGTCTTCAGCATCGTCGCCCAGCGCGCTGACCTGCACGCTGTCCCCCCAAGCGGTCTGCAACGCCATGATCGCCACCAATGACTTGGCATTGGCTTCGGCCTGCTGTTTATGCAGGTAAATCTGCGCGCAAAGCCCTTTGCCGCTTGCGCGAACACCGCCGCCGGACGCGCATGCAGGCCATTCGGATTGGGCAGTTTCAGCGATTGCGAGAACAGCCTTTCGCCCTCTGCAACCACAGGTTCGTCGCCGCTCGCCGCGGCACTGGCGAGGCTCAGCAGTGCCTGGCCGGTTTCGACCAGACCGCTTGGCGCGACTTGCCAGGTGAATGGCTCACCGCTGACCACCAGCATCAGGGTCATCAGACTGCGGGCATTCAGCGCAAGGTAATCGGCATCGAACTCGATCAGTGTCTGCCCGACTTCAACTCGCTGCCCCTCTTCGACCTGCCGGGTGAACCCCTGCCCCGCCAGGTTCACCGTATCAAGACCGATGTGCATCAATACCTGAACGCCAGTGTCGCCGGTGATGCTGATCGCATGCCCACTGGCCTGCACGTTGCTGACGACTCCCGCGAGGGGCGCGCACAACGTTGACGAAGTCGGATCGATGCACAGACCGTCGCCGATCACGCGACTGGAAAACACCGGGTCCGGCACTTGTTCCAGCGGTATCAGCACGCCGGACAAAGGTGCCAGCAGTAGCAATTGTTGGGATGTGGCCATGACGTCACCTGCGGTTTTGTTCTCTGAAGTGCCCGTGGAGCGCGACGCCCCACCAGCATCGCTTATTTCCACCAGTACTCGACCTGCAATCCGACGTTCGCACCGTGGCGCGCAGTGCCGAAGGCGCCGGTATCAGACAGGGCCGAGCCTTTGGCCAGTTCGTTGGCCGCACGTTTCGCCGCCTCGTTCCAGGTGGCATAGGTGTAATACAGCCGCACCTCGGGGCGTGCCCAGAATTCCGGGCCCTTGGGTGACCAGGTCGGAGCGAAGGTGAACTTGCTCAGCTTGCGTGTCCCGCCCGGGGCTTCGACTTGATCGTGACCCATTTCGGTGACCAGTTTGAACTGCTCGGTCAGCGCATAGGTCGGACGCACGCCCAGGGAAATCCAGTTCTGGTCAGCACCGTCCGGGCGTATGTCCTTCTGATAAACCGCCTCGACTTGCCCACCAAAACGCGGCGTCACCTGCCAGTCGAAAAACTCCACAATCCGATAGCTCTTGTTGCTGTCGTCGAGTTTGACGTTACCGGTGTAGCCCAGTCCGGTGCCCGGCCCCTCGCCGTATTGCAGTGCCAGTTTGTTCTTGCCGCCGAGAAGATCCTTCTGCACATGTTGCGTGGTGATCGCCCAGCCACGGTGGGCATCGCGGCTGTCAGGCTTGTCGATGTAGCTCAGGCCGAACTCAAGTTCACCGCCGGGATTGGTGTTGAAACCGGCCACGTTGAAATCATGCCGGTTGATGTAGTCCTTCTGGTAAAGATTGTCCTTGCGCGAGAACGCGTAGCTGTATTTCAGATCGCCGATCAGCACGTCCTCGACCCCGCCACCGGTGGCGCTTTGGTTCCAGTAGTAAAAATCGGAAATATGGATGTCGTTACGTTTGTAGTAACGGCGGCCGGCCCAGAGTGAGCCGCCGTTGAGCGCGGGCATCGCCGACCACTGGGCGTAGGCCTGCGGCAGGCGAATCGAACCGTTGTCTTCGTTGAACGTCGGGCTGCGGTTATAGCGGTTGTACAGCGAGGCCATGCCGTCGACGCTGAGCACCGAGCCGTCGTCGAGGGTGTACAGGTCCTGACGCAGCTCGAGCTCACCGTACTGTTCGCATTCGTTGCCCAAGCGGTATTTGGTTTGTGCTCCCGGTAACTGAAAACATGACTGGCCACCGCCCTTGAGCGAATTGCCAATGCCACTGCGCAAGTAACCACCGAACTCCAACGCATGCGACGACTGTGGAAACGCGAGGCATATCCCTGCCACTGCAAGGCTGCGATTTATTGTTGTTTTCATAAGCCACCCCATTATTTTTATTGTGTGTTTGCATGAATTCGGCGCGCAAAACTCCCCCGCGCAGGGCTCTGCGTGTTTATTTCAAACGGTGTTTTTCAGTGAATGATCAAGGGTCGATCAGGTGCAGAACGAACGATTCGTAAGGTCGCAAAATCACCTGTCGATTACGCTGCGGGCAGTCCGGGTAATTGCTGATCAGCAAGCGCTGGCTCAGCGTGTCGTCGATCTGCATGGGCAGTTCGACTTCGCACGGTGTGCCGTAGAAGTTGTTCACCACCAGCAGGCGCTCCCCCATCCCCTCGCGCAGGTAAACCCAGACTTGCTTGTGCTCCGGCAACAACTGCCGGTAGACACCGTCGGACATCAACGCCTCAGTGCGCCGCAACGTGATCAGGTGGCGGTAGTGATGCAGCACCGATTGCGGGTCGTCGAGCTGCTGGGCGACGTTGATCTGCGCGGCATTCGCCGGCACCCCGATCCAAGGTTCAACGCTGCTGAAACCGGCATTCGCTTCAGCGTTCCAGTGCATCGGCGTACGTCCGTTGTCGCGGGACTTCTGCATGATCGCGGCCATGTTGTCGGCGTCGCTGGTGCCCCCTTCGCGCTTGAGACGGAAGATGTTCAAGGTTTCGACATCGCGGTACTGATCGATGTGTTCGAACCCAGGGTTGGTCATCCCCAACTCTTCACCCTGATACACGAACGGCGTGCCCTGTAAAAAGTGCAGTGCGGTGCCGAGCATCTTCGCCGAGAGCTCCCGGTACTCGCCATCATGGCCAAAACGCGAGACCACCCGTGGCTGATCGTGGTTACACCAGAACAGCGCATTCCAGCCGCCACCGGCCTGCATGCCGGTCTGCCAGTCGGAGAGAATCCGCTTGAGTCGCAGGAAATCGAAATCGGCGCGAACCCATTTCTGCAGGTTCGGATAATCGACTTTCAGGTGATGAAAATTGAAAGTCATCGACAGCTCTTGCGATTGCGGATTCGAGTAGCGAATGCAGTGCTCGAGGCTGGTGGATGACATCTCGCCAACGTTGATCAGGTCGTGCCCCTCGAAGACTTCGCGATGCATCTGCTGCAAATACTCATGGACGTTCGGGCCATCGGTGTAAAAACGACGACCGTCGCTGTTGTCCTCGGGAAAGTCCGCAGGCTTGGAGATCAGATTGATCACATCGAGACGGAAACCACCCACGCCCTTGTCGCGCCAGAAGCGCATCATTTTGAACACTTCGGCGCGCACCTTGGGGTTGTCCCAATTCAGATCGGCCTGGGTGTGGTCGAACAGGTGCAGGAAATACTGCCCGGTCTGAGCTTCGTACTCCCAGGCCGAGCCACCGAACTTGGATTCCCAGTTGTTCGGCTGATCACGCCAGATATAAAAGTCGCGATACGGATTGTCGAGACTGCTGCGCGCCTGCTGGAACCAGACGTGTTCGATCGAGGTGTGGTTGACCACGATGTCGAGCATCAGCTTGATCCCGCGCTTGCCGGCTTCGGCGATCAGCAGTTCGCAGTCGGCCATGCTGCCGTAACTCGGGTCGATCGCGTAGTAATCGCTGATGTCGTAGCCGTTGTCACGTTGCGGTGAACGCAGGAACGGCGTGATCCACAGGCAATCGACACCCAGCCATTGCAGGTAATCGAGCTTGGCCACGACCCCGAGCAGATCACCGGTGGGGTTGCCGGCATGGCTGTGAAAACTCTTCGGGTAGATCTGGTAGATCACCGAACGCTGCCAGTCTTGCATGGCACATCTCCCTCTTGAATATGTTGACCTCTGTAGGAGCTGCCGCAGGCTGCGATCTTTTGATGTTTTTTTTAAAAAGCCAAAGTCAAAAGATCGCAGTCTGCGACAGCTCCTACAGGGGTTGGCATCAGGCCACCCGGTAGCCGGGACGGACAATCTTCATGCTCAGCGCACAGGTCAGAACAAACGGCACAACCATGGCAATCAGCATCCCGATCACAAACATCGGAATGAACTGCGGAATGATCGAGATGAAACCGGGTAAACCACCGACGCCAATCGCCGAGGCCTGGATCTTGTTCAGCGACAGGAAGATGCAGCCCAGCGCCGAGCCGGTCAGCGCCGCGTAGAACGGAAACTTGTAGCGCAGGTTGACCCCGAACATGGCCGGTTCGGTGATGCCGAAATACGCGGAAATCGCCGAGGTTGAAGCCATGCTTTTGTCCCGCGCATTGCGCGTCATGTAGAACACTGCCAGCGCTGCACTGCCCTGGGCGAGGTTGGACATGACGATCATCGGCCAGATAAATGTGCCGCCCTGGGTCGAGATCAACTGCAGATCGACCGCCAGGAACATGTGGTGCATGCCGGTGATCACCAACGGTGCATAGAGCAGTCCGAAAATCGCCCCGCCGACCATCGGCGCCAGATCAAACAGCATGACCACGCCTTCGGTGATCAGGATGCCGAGATGACGGGTCACCGGGCCGATCACCGCCAGCGCCAGCACACCTGTGACAACGATGGTGGTGATCGGCACCACCAGCAATTGCACCGCATTGGGCACTCGCGCCCGCAGCCATTTCTCGATGACGCTCATCACGTACGCGGCCAGCAATATCGGCAGGATCTGCCCCTGATAACCGACTTTCTCCACCTGAAACAGACCAAGGATGTCGAAGTACGGCATTTGTTGCCCGTCCAGCCCGGCCACGGCCTTGCCGTAGTTCCAGGCGTTGAGCAGATCCGGGTGAACCAGCATCAGGCCGAGCACGATGCCGAGGATTTCGCTGCCGCCAAAACGCTTGGCCGCCGACCAGCCCACCAGTGCCGGCAGAAACACAAAGGAGGTGTTGGCCATCAGATTGATCAGGCTCCAGAGCCCGTCGAGTTTCGGGTAGGCGTCCAGCAGGGTCTGGCCCTCGATGAACATGCCCTTGGCACCAAGCAGATTGTTGATGCCCATCAGCAGGCCGGCAATGATCAGTGCCGGCAGGATGGGCATGAACACATCGGAAAACACCCGCACCAGACGCTGCATGGCGTTGATCTTTTCGGCACTTTTCTGTTTGACGTCGGCGATGGTCGACGCCGCGAGACCGGTCTGCCGACGCAGCTCGGCGTAGACCTTTTCCACCTCGCCAGGACCGATCACCACCTGATACAGACCGCCAGTGAAAAACGAGCCTTTGACCAGGTCGATCTGGTTGAGCGTGGCGCTGTCGACCAGGCCGGGATTCTTCAGGGCCAGACGCAAGCGCGTGACGCAATGTGCAGCCTGTTCGAGGTTCTCACTACCGCCAAGGCTTTGCAGCAGCTCGCTGGCGATCTTCGGATAGTCATGGCTCATGCTTGTTCTTCCACTGTGGGTTGTTGTTATAGGCAGCACGTCGAAGCGAAAAATACTCGTACAGACGAGTTAATGCAATAACTCGTCTGTACGAGTTTGTTTTTGCCTGTTGCCGCCAGACCGTGGGCGAATCTTCCTACCCCGCCCTAAGGCAATTTCCATTCCCCACATGGACAAAGCCCTACCCTGCCCTTAAGGTTCGAAGCTTTGAGCACAGCCGGCACAGAGCCTACCCATGAGCAAATACAACCAGATCTATAGCGATCTGCTGGCCAGCATCACCACTGAACGCCTCGAACGCGGCGCGCGACTGCCGTCCGAAACAGAGCTGATGGACAGCTATCAGGCCAGCCGGGGCACCGTGCGCAAGGCGATCGAGCTACTTCAGGAGCGTGGTTTTGCGCAAAAGATTCATGGCAAGGGCACGTTCGTTCTGTCGACCAACCCGATCGAATTCCAGCTTGGCGGCATCGTCAGCTTTCAGGAAACCTATCCACGTCTGGGCAATGACGTCAGCACCGAAGTCGTCGAGCTGACCCAGATACCGCTCGAAGGCGCCTTGCTCGAACACATCAATGCCGAACCCGGCAGCCTGATCACCCGCGTCAAACGCGTGCGGCGAATCGACGGCAAACGGGTGATTCTCGACATCAACCACTTCGTCGCCGAGGTGATCCCCGACCTGTCTCGCGATATCGCCGAACAATCGATCTACGCCTACATCGAACAGAATCTGCAGCTACAGATCGCCTACGCCCAACGCACAATCGAAGCCGTGCCGCGCAGCAAGGATGATCTGCAGCACCTGGACCTCGACGGGCAGAGCCATGTGATCGTGGTCAGCAACCAGACGTTCCTGCAGGACGGCCGACAATTCGAGTACACCGAATCGCGCCATACCCTGGACAAGTTCTACTTCTCCGACGTAGCCCGACGCTGACCCCGACACGTTTCGCATGTCGGCGTGCGGTATCCATGTAGTGCACTCCCCGGGGCGAATCAGCCATGCTCGGCCTTCGTTTCTCAAGGATGGAGAAAGCATGAACGCCCCCGAATCACGTCCTCTGCCCAACGCAGCGGACAAAGCTGCCCTCAAGCTCATCGCCGCGACTGTCGTGCAAACCTGCCCCAGCCTGCACGACGCAGCCCATCAAGTGGCCCGCGAGCTGCTTGAGCTCAAAGGCCTGACAGACATCGATCCGGACCGGGTCTATTTCCATCGTTTCAAAGCGGCCCAGAGCAGTAGCCAGTCGTTTACCGGCTGGGAACATATCCGCGAAAAACCCTACGAATCGATGACCCTCACGCAATTGGTGATTCATCGTTTTCGCGCCACCGACGTCGACAACGCCGATCTGCTGGATCTTTACGCGGGGTTCTACACGGACGGACCAGAGACCGAAGATTTCGACCACAACAATGAAGTTTGCCTGCACGGCAACGAAGTGCTCAAAGCCTTCTGGGACATCGATTTCAGCTCGCGCTACAACGACACACTGACCACGTTCTGGAACGCACACGCCGATGATTTCCGTACATTGGCCAAGTGCAACTTCCTCAGCCGTGCCGTGCAGGCGCTCGAACTCGAGCAACTGAGCGACACGGATTTCCAGTGGATCGTCGGCGCCGTCATCGGGCCGGTCACCTGGCCGGTAACGCTGACCACGCTGCAATCGACCCACACGACTGACAGTGGCGTGAGCGCTTTCGATATCGACGGACATGTGGCGACCAACCTGCTGCGAATCGTCAGTAGCAATGGCCGGCAGGTCGTCTATCTGCCGGGGAGGCGCTGGCGTTCGTCGTGCAGCAAACCCCGGCGGACATGCACGGGTGGGTGCTTGAGCAGATGAACCTGGAGCCCACGCGCCAGTCCTTCCTCAGTCACTTTGCACTCGCCGACCGCCAGCAGATGACGACAAACATCACCGATTTGATGAACCGGTTGGTCAGTACATGGGGACACTCCGACCATCATCTGATCAATAAAACCAACGCCGTGATCAGTGGCGATGCCTTCAGTTGGCTACGCGATTCGACTCGCAATGCCATGTTTGCCGAAGCCAGCCTGACGCTGACGTCCAATGGCGATCTGCGCGAAAAGCTGTGGATCGGTTACTTGAGCGCTGGCCTCAAGGTATTTGGCCCGATGGCCGCCGTCGGGTGGCCGGTCGCATTGCCGGTGATTGGCGCCAGCATCGCCAGCATGGGGCTGAACATCGATCAGGCGGTCAACGGCAAAACCTCCAGCGAACGCAAGGCAGGCGTGCTGGGTGCCGTGTTGAGCGGCATTGATGCGCTGTTCAACCTTCCATTTCTCAAAGGCACCGGCCCGATGCTGGAGGTGGGTGTCGAGGTGGACGCAGTGGAGGCCGCGGAAATGGCCGAGCTGAACGAGCCGGCTGCAGCAGTGGAGGTACCGGATCCACTCGTCGAGCAGCAGGAAAGCGAGATTGCGGTCGAGCCCGACGTGATTGCGCCTTTGGAAACCTCTTGGCTGCCGCCGACCGAGAGTGCTGCACCACCGCCCATTCCTGACAAATACCTGTGCAACGAGCTGCTCGACGGGCTCGATGTGCAACGCGAGCCCGGGCAGTTTCAGGGGTCTTTCGTCTGGATAGCGACCCGCCCTACGCCATCCATCTGGATGACAACCCGTACTACGTGCGCTATTTCGGTGACACCGATGAGGGTGGCTATTGGGCCATCGTTGATCCGGACCGGCCCAATCAGTTTGTCCATTCATTGCCCGTCCGCCTGAACGCCGAGGGACAGTGGGAACGAATGCAAGCCCTGCGCTTGCGGGGCGGCGGCCAATGCGCGGGCAAACCGTGCGCGCCCGACCTTGCGCTCGGCTCCCCGGCGGCGGCGTTGCAACCGGAGATCGAACTACCCGGCCTGGTATCACGTCCGGTGCGCATTGTGACGTCCGCCTTCGACATCGAGCCGACGGTACGCCGTTCGATCAGAGGCTGGGCACTGAACCTGAACGAAACCCACGCTCAACTGGTGCCGGAAGCCGACGGTGCCTTCGGTATGGCTGACCCTTTTGAGCTGTATGCGGTCGATAAACGCGTTTCGTTGCAAGCCGCCGCGAAGAAGTTTTTCAGTTCACTGCCATGGATCACTCCTCCTTTTCGCGCGCCAATCCCAGCGATCAATGCGCAGATAAGCCTTTCCGAGTTTATCGATCGCCTCTTTGAATCAGCGGTCGGGCTGGTCATAGGAGAATCCCTCGATCGCATTACCAGCATGCGCTTCCTGATAGAAAACATGCCGGCACTGGCTCGGCACGCAACCACCCTCTACATGCGCGGCATCCTCAGTGATTTCGCGCAGGTGGAACTGAACCGCTATTTCACCACCGGTACCCTGTCGGCAGATCTGCAAACCTATCTGACCAGCCTGGGTACCGATCCGGCGGGACGATTCAATGCACTGGAACTGGTCAAAGTGGCCAGGGAAAACGGCGTTCGGGTCCAGGGTATCGACTGTGCTGCGAGCTTCAAGATGAAATCCCCGCTGTCGCCCTTTGACGAGCAAATGATCGGCACCTATCTGGCGAGCGACATCATGACCGGCGATGTCTACCTCAATAGCCCGAAAAAATGGATCGTGCTGACCGGCGCGCAGAACACCAACACCTTCAGAGGGCTTACCGGCCTCAGTGAAATCAAGGGTGGCATTGGTTTGCGGATCGAGGAAGTCGGCGCGGCAGACGCCATGGAAATTGATGTCGATCCGGGTATCGACGTGAACCGGGGACCGTTTGCCAATGGGGCTGCTGCAAGGAGCAATGACGATGTTCTTCGCGCCGATTTACGCCTGCGCATGCCGGCCGAACCGGTGAGCTGGAATGAGACGACGCTGGAAAACCTGCTGCATCGACGTGGCATGTACCTGTTCAGAAAAGTCGGAGACAGCTACACCGTGCTGCACCGCAGCAAGTCAGGAATGCTCGCGTACACGCCTGTGGCGAGTCTGGCCGACGGAGGCGTTGCCCTGCATCGTCCGGCATGGCCGCTGGTGAACGATGTCCGGTTTGCCAATATCGAGTAAATGTCCCAACGCCTGAGCGAGATGGGTTTGACCTTGCAGAGCCGGCTCCCGGACTGAATCCACAACGAAAAATACAGGGATAGTGCATGGCCCGTGAGCCGATGGGTCATGCTCGATCTTCGTTTCCTCATGGATGAAGAACTGCATGAACGCACCCGAACGCCACCTGCTGCCGAACGCAGCAGACAAGGCCAGCCTCAAGGCAATCGCTGCAACACTCGTACAAACTTGTCCCAGCTTGCTGGAGACGGCCCGCGAAGTCGCCAGTGAGTTACTGACTGACAAAGGACTTTCCGGTATCGATCCGGACCGTGTCTATTTCCACCGATTCAGGACGGCGCAAAGCAGCGCGCTGACGTTTACCGGTTGGGAACACGTACTGGAAAAACCTTACGAATCGTTGACCCTCACACAATTGGTGATCCATCGCTTTCGTGTCACCGATCAAGACAATGCAGACCTGCTGGGCCTGTACGGCGGCTTTTACACGGACGGGCCGCAGACCGAATCCTTCAATCAGAGCAATGAAGTGCAACTGCTGGGCAGCGAAGTTCTGAAAGCGTTCTGGAACGTCGATTTCAGCACACGTTACACCGGGCAACTGAGCACTTTCTGGCAGGCCTCGGCGGATAATTTCCGGACACTGGCCAAGTGCAACTTTCTCAGTCTGGCAGTGAATGCGCTGCAAAAGGGGCACCTGAACGGCACTGATTTTCAGCGCGTGGTCAATTCAGTGATGGGGACCATCGCCTGGCCCGTCACCCTGCAAATGCTGCAGTCGGATCACCCTGCCGGCAGTGAGGTGCGCGCGCTGGATATCGACGGCCACATCGCCGTCAATATCCTGCGCTTTGTTGAAGACAGCGGGCGGCAGACGCTGTATCTGCCGGGCGAGGCCCAAGCCTTTCAAGTGATGGAGAACGAGGCGGCCCTGCACTGGTGGGTGCTAGAGCGATTGAACGACGAGAAGCGCTGCAAGGTTTTTCTCAACCACTTCTCCTTCGCAGACCGTCACGACATCAACGAGAACTTCACCGACCTGATGAATCGTCTGGTGAGAACCTGGGGTCATTCCGATCATTATCTGATCAACAAGACCAACCTTGAAATCGGTCGTGATGCGTTCACCTGGCTACGCATTTCGGCCCGCCATTCGATGTCCGAGGAAGCCAGCCTGTCGCTGACGTCCAATGCTGATCTGCGCAAAAAAATGTGGAACGGTTATTTGAGTACCGGACTGCGGATATTCAGTCCGATGGCGGCTGTTGGCTGGCCGCTGGCGCTGCCGGTCATCGGCGCCGGCATCGTCAACATGGGGCTCAATATCGATCAGGCCGTCAACGGCAGGACAGCCGCCGAACGCAAGGCCGGCGTCAAAGGCGCCGTGCTGAACGGCATCGAAATGCTGTTCAACGTGCCATTCCTGAAAGGAACCGGCCCGCTGCTGGAAGTCGGCCCACAAGTTGAATTTGCCGAAGCTGAAGAAATGGCCGGTCTGCTCGAGTTTCCCCGGACGACGATCTTGCGCCCGCAGTCTCCGAACCAGTGCCGGCCGCGATTGAACCAGAAATGAGCAACGAGACGGATCTTACCCCGACATCTGTCGAAGTCACTGCGCAGAGTGTCAGTGCAAGCCCCGGACCTCCGGCGATTCCTGCCCAATATCGTTGCAACGTGATTCTTGATGGCCTTGTTGCGCAACGTGAATCAGGAAAATTCCAAAGCATCTACACACTCAAGAGCGATCCGCCCTACGCCATCCAGATTAAAGACAACGCTTACTATGTGCGCTACTTCGCTGATACGCCGGACAGCGGCAACTGGGCAATCGTTGACCCTGAGCGGCCCAATCAGTTTGCCCACTCCTTGCCCGTACGCCTCAACGCCGCCGGACAGTGGGAACGCATGCAAGCACTGCGGCTGCGAGGGGGAGGCCAATGTATTGGCAAGGAGTGCGCCCCGGTCGTTGAACCCGAGACATCTGAACCCTCACCTCCCGAAAACTCTCCGGCGGCCGAATCCCTCCCTGTCACCACACATGCGGTGCGGCCATTGAAAACAACTTACGACATCCCTCTCGCGGAAAGAGCCGTGTTGAGGCGTTGGGCATTGAATCTGCCTGAGAATCGGCATCAAATCGCTCCCCATCCAGCGGGTCATCTGAATATCGAGAGCCCGTTTACGACGCTTGTGGCATACAAACGAAAGCTGCTCCGGCAGGAGGCCCGAGTGTTTTTTCAGATGTCTCCTGGGCCAATTTACCTCCCCGCCCGGTGATACCCGAAGTCACCCCGTTGATGCAGACGAGCGAACTGCTGGATAGCCTCTATGCAAACGCGCCGGGTCTGGTCGTGGGTGAAACCCTGGATCGCATCACCAGCATGCGCTTCATGATCGACAACATGCCCGCCATCGCGCGCCACGCCAAAGTTCTCTACCTGCGCGGTGTACTCGGCGATTTCGCACAAACCGAACTGAACAGCTACTACACAACGGGCGAGATGTCCGCACCACTGAATGAATACCTGAGCAGTCTAGGCACTGACCCGGCCAGGCAGTTCGATACGCTGGAACTGGTCAAGGTTGCTCGCGCCAATAATGTTCGGGTCCAGGGACTCGATTGTGTCGCCAGTTACAAGATGACAACGCCCTATCCGCTGCTCGAAGAGCAGAGGATGCACACCCACTTGAGCAACATCATCCTGTGGCAGGACCAGCTCCTCAACCGGCCCGGAAAATGGATCGCACTGACGGCTGCGCAGAACCTCAACACCTTCCGGGGACTGCCGGGAATCAGTGAATTGAAGGGCGGTATCGGGTTACGGCTTGAAGAGATCAATCCTGGCGAGCCGGCAGGGATCAGTATCGATCCGGGAATGGAGGTATTCCGTGGCCCCAGCAACGCCGGCGCGATGATGACAGGGGCTTACGACGAGCTATACGCAGACCTGCGCCTGCAGATAGAAGCGTCACCGGTGATTTGGGAGGAAGACAGCCTGAAACGCCTGCTGCACCGCAGTGGCATGTACCTGTTCGAGAAATCGGCTGACGGCTATGCGCTAGTACATCGTAGCCGCCAAGGCCTTGTTGTCCGTACCCCTGTTGAAGACGTCGGCGATGGCCGGATCGCCATCCATGTTCCCTCCTGGCCCCGCATCAATGACATCCCGTTTGCCGATGTCCAGTCACTGTCCCGGCGACTGACAGAAACTGGGCTGACACTGCAAAGTCGCGTGCCAGACTAAAACACATTTGACCTATAACGCTGCCACTGGTTTGGACAATGGATAAACGACTTGTCGCTCATCAGCCCCCATTCTTCTGGCGAAGCAGCTTGTTACGGTTGAAGTACGCAGCGACCTGACAAACAGAGAAAATCTTACGTAGAATGCGTCCGTGGCTATGGAACACCTTCCTTCTAAACCTCCTATGACCTAGGGGTTTCGCTCTCCACACTACGCCTGCTTCTTGCAGGCGTTTTTATATCTGCCGTAGACACGATGCTGTGCTCGTCCATGACGGCGACCAAAGGAGAAAATCAAGGATGAATCAGGAGCTGTTCCTGCGTCGCCGTAGCAAAGTTCGCGTTCCGACGGGCAGTGGCGGCGCCACGCGCGCTCAGGTCGCGTCGGCTGTCCGGGAAGTCGCGGCGTTCCGATGCGTACTGTCAGAGTCTCTTATTGAGCAAATTGGCTGCTTGTCTCCCGCAGAACTTAAGCACTGGCTGCGCGACATTATCAGAATGCTTCGGCGGCGGGCTGGTGCGCATGTGCACCACCGGCCGTTTTATCCTGACTTTCCAGAGCAAGTTCTGCAGGCCTCAGAGGCGGAGCTGTACCTGAACGCCGTCATGCACTACCTCACGCTTCGGCGTTTACCACCGACTGAACATTCTCGACCGCCCCTGCTTGAAGGCAACTTCATACCTTGGGTGATTGAATCTGGAAGCACCTCGGAGTTCGAGTCACTGCTTGAGCCGCTGGTTTCATCGCGCACCTCGCTCTCCGAAGAGGAGACAGCCGATGTCGTCTGGTTTATCCGCGAGTACAAAAGCGATGTGTTCCGTCTGCTGCCCGAGGCCATCCCGTTCCGGGAGAACCGTGCACAGGTTGGCGGGGCGTTGATCCTGCATGTCGCCAGCGATTCTCGGGTCGACACATTTCTGCAGCGAAACGTCGAAACGGCAACTGACGTGCTACGACTGGCGGTCGCATTGAGTGGAGGAGACGTGTCCCTGGCGACTGCTTCGACACGCTTCAAAGCGATGAAGCGCTCCATACGCCGCCTGTTTTTGCGCCTGCTCGATAACATTCCCGACGCTGTGGAAGACGTGATGCGTCATGCAGAGCGCTGGAAACGTCTGGCTGAAGTACTGCATCCGGGCGACTACGCCGATAAGTACCCACGAGCGCTCGCCGCCATCACTGCTGCGCGTCGTAACGAACCGCCCGCCACCTTCAATTCACGAGCCGAAAAATTACTGGCCGATCGTGATATTGCCGCCCTCACGCTTCTACTGCAAAGCCGTCCCGGTGAGTTCGCACGACGGTTAGACGTCACCCTCCGCCGCGCGACCGAAACAGACGCTGTACTCGACGCCTTCGAGGCTGTTGCGGCGCAGGTTTCCTCGCCCGTTTTGCTGCAGTTGCTAGCCCAGTTACGTGCACCGCGCCCTCTGCCCCTGCGGGCGTTCACACCAAAAGGTTCAATCGCCAAAGTCTATGCGATCAAGGATCGACGTGAACCTCTCGCCCCTGAAACGTTGGCGCGTGCTGCCCGTATCTGCGAGAACGCTCTCGTACAACGCTTTGCCTCACTGCCGCCATTAGGCCGCTGTTTCATCGATCCAGCGTTACGTGAGTACAAGGTGCCGCTGGCGCAGCGCGCTTCATCGAAGTCACTACGTACATTGGTGCGGGGCAGTCGGCTGCCTGTGCCTGACACACGCTTCATTCGCCTGTTTCTGTGGTGGAAGAATGGCAATGAACGCACGGACATCGACCTGTCCGCCGCATTTTTTGATACCGACTTCGTGTTCAAGGATACGGTCGCGTACTACAACCTGGAGGGCTACGGCGGTTACCACAGCGGCGACATCGTCGATGCGCCCGAAGGGGCTTCGGAGTTCATCGATCTCGACATCGACGTCCTTGTCGAGCAGGGCATCCGTTATGTCGTCACGTCCATCAACTCATTCACCGAGCAGCCGTACTGCGATCTCCCGGAATGCTTCGCTGGCTGGATGGCCCGTACTGACACAGCCTCGGGTGAAGTGTACGAGCCGCGAACCGTGTTCGATCGTATCGATATCGCGTCCGACACTGTGATCTGTCTGCCATTCGTGATGGACCTGCAGGAACGACGCATGATCTGGGCCGATCTGGGGCTTACTTCATCTCCCAGATGGAACAACGTCGGGAACAACCTCAGCGGAGTGTCGTTGATGCTGCGGGCATTGGTGCATACGCCACGGCCGGATCTGGAAACCCTGTTCGATTTACATGTTCGAGCACGAGGGGAACGCGTGACTTCGCCGCAGCAGGCTCAGGTGGTATTTAAACCTGACCAAGGGATAACACCGTTCGATACGGACGTGATTCGATCACAGTTTCTTTAGTAACTACTTCAATCTTCGCGATCAATTGAGTGCAACGAATCTTGCCAAGGTGCTTTGCGCCCGAAAACAAAAATGCCAGTCAGTAAAACTGACTGGCATTGGCGAAGCGTGCGCTGTAATCAACGCGAAACAGAATAATTCTGGACGATATCGTTCTCGAAAAAGATCCTCAAACTGATCCCTTGGGCGGTGGTCTTGCCGGTGGTTACGCTGGCCACTTCATTCATGGTGCCCTGCGCATTGGCCACGTGTGACGTTGCTGTGCCAATAGCACCGCTGGTTTCCGACGAGACGAATCGGTGGGCAAGATTCACGTACTTCTCCAGCCCTTCTTCGCTTTTCACGTACGTCCAGTTAGTCATGGTGTCCGAGTCGGCCTGTTCCTGCATCGGCGGGCCAAACATCTGAGATATCTGGTTTTTAGTGGTTTTGCCACGAACGATGGCGGTCCTCAGATAAGACTCGTCGTACTTCTTCGCACCTGCGCCATTGAGATTCATTGAACCCATCATGTCATTCGAGTTGGCACAACCACTCAAAACTCCAGCCACCAGACACAGCGCAATGGCACCTCCAACTAACTTTCCATGTATGAAAGACATAACTCACCCGTATGCTTTTTCTGTAGCTGTTTTTATATTTGAGGAACAAGAATCCGCCACGCCTCGGCACTCGGCTGCGCGCAGATGTCTTATTGGTTTTCCAGAAAGTGGGGCCAACCCACAACAGAAGTTGCCTGTAGCTTAGGGCGATGAAATACGCGTAGCTATAGTACAGGTGTGCTAGTACCCACCTCGATCGCACACGATGAACTAAAAAAACCGCCTGACGCGAACGCCAGGCGGTTTTTTATTTCAATCAGTCGGCCCTCAGGCCGGTGACATTATTCCCACTCAATCGTCGCAGGCGGTTTGCTCGACACGTCGTAAGTAACGCGCGAAATGCCTTCGATTTCATTGATGATGCGGCCGGAGACGGTTTCCAGCAGTTCGTAAGGCAGGTGAGCCCAACGTGCGGTCATGAAGTCGATGGTTTCTACGGCACGCAGGGCAACGACCCAGGCGTAACGACGGCCATCGCCTACCACGCCAACCGATTTCACTGGCTGGAACACTACGAAAGCCTGGCTGACTTTGTGGTACCAGTCGGCTTTGCGCAGTTCTTCGATGAAGATGTGGTCGGCACGACGCAGCAGGTCGGCGTATTCCTTTTTCACTTCACCGAGGATGCGCACGCCCAGGCCCGGGCCCGGGAACGGGTGACGGTAGACCATGTCGTACGGCAGGCCGAGTTCCAGGCCCAGACGGCGGACTTCGTCCTTGAACAGTTCGCGCAGTGGCTCGACCAGTTTCAGGTTCATCTCTTCCGGCAGGCCGCCCACGTTGTGGTGCGACTTGATCACGTGAGCCTTGCCGCTTTTCGCGCCAGCCGACTCGATCACGTCCGGGTAGATGGTGCCCTGAGCGAGGTACTTGATGTTGTCCAGTTTGTTCGACTGGGCATCGAATACGTCGATGAAGGTGCGACCGATGATCTTGCGCTTCTTCTCTGGGTCGGCTTCGCCGGCCAGGTTGTTCAGGAACTGCTCTTCAGCGTTGGCGCGGATCACCTTGACGCCCATGTTCTCGGCGAACATGGCCATCACTTGCTCGCCTTCGTGCAGACGCAGCAGGCCGTTGTCGACGAAGACGCAAGTCAGTTGATCGCCAATGGCTTTGTGCAGCAGCGCAGCCACAACCGAGGAGTCAACACCGCCGGACAGACCCAGCAGCACGTTGTCGGTGCCGACTTGTGCGCGGATGTTGGCGATGGCGTCTTCAGCGATCTTCGACGGTGTCCACAGGGCTTCACAGCCGCAGATGTCGAGGACGAAGCGCGACAGGATGCGACCGCCCTGCTTGGTGTGAGTCACTTCCGGGTGGAACTGCACGCCGTAGTAGCCACGGGCGTCGTTGAACATGCCGGCGATCGGGCAGCTCGGGGTGCTGGCGAGGATGTGGAAGTCTTCCGGCATCTTGGTGACCTTGTCACCGTGGCTCATCCACACGTCGAGGCCGAACAGGCCATCGGCGTCGATATGGTCTTCGATACCGTCAAGCAGACGGCTCTTGCCAACCACGTCAACGCGGGCGTAACCGAACTCACGCAGCTCGGAACCTTCAACCTTGCCGCCCAGTTGCTCGGCCATGGTCTGCATGCCGTAGCAGATACCGAAGACCGGTACGCCCAGATCGAACACTGCCTGTGGGCAGCGCGGGCTGTCGGCGACGTGCACGGACTCGGGGCCACCGGCGAGGATGACGCCTTTGGGAGCGAATTCGCGGATCGCATCTTCGTCCATGTCGAACGGATGCAGTTCGCAGTACACACCGATTTCGCGCACGCGGCGGGCAATCAGTTGGGTGTATTGCGAACCGAAGTCGAGGATCAGGATGCGGTGAGCGTGAATATCGAGGGCCATGATTCAGTCTCGTCTAAGTCATTCAGAAACAGTCGTGATACAGAAACAACTCGGGGCTGAATAAAACAGCCCCGGTTGCTTAACGATTTGCTTGAAGCATCAACCTACGCGGTAGTTCGGCGCTTCTTTGGTGATCTGCACGTCGTGAACGTGGGATTCGGCCATGCCAGCACCGGTGATCCGCACGAATTCAGGCTTGGTGCGCATTTCTTCGATGTCGGCGCTGCCGGTGTAACCCATCGAGGAACGCAGACCGCCCATCAGTTGGTGAATGATCGCGCTCAGGGTGCCTTTGTAAGGCACACGGCCTTCGATGCCTTCCGGAACGAGTTTCTCGGCGCCGGCCGAGGAGTCCTGGAAGTAACGGTCGGAAGAACCTTGAGCCTGGGACATGGCGCCCAGCGAACCCATGCCGCGATAAGCCTTGTACGAACGGCCCTGGAACAGTTCGATCTCGCCTGGCGCTTCTTCAGTACCGGCGAACATCGAGCCCATCATCACGCAGGATGCACCGGCTACGATGGCCTTGGACAGGTCACCGGAGAAACGGATGCCGCCGTCGGCGATCAACGGTACGCCGGTGCCTTCAAGGGCAGCAGCAACGTTGGCGATGGCACTGATTTGCGGAACGCCGACACCGGCGACGATACGCGTGGTGCAGATCGAGCCAGGGCCGATACCGACCTTGACTGCGTCAGCGCCCGCTTCGGCCAGAGCCTTGGCGGCGGCGCCGGTGGCGATGTTGCCGCCGATCACCTGCACATCAGGGAAGTTCTGCTTGACCCAGCGAACGCGGTCGATCACGCCTTTGGAGTGACCGTGAGCGGTGTCGACCACCACCACGTCGACACCGGCATTGACCAACGCAGCTACGCGATCACCGGTGTCTTTACCGGTGCCGACAGCAGCGCCAACGCGCAGACGACCTTGGTCATCCTTGCTGGCCAGCGGGTAGGCTTTGGCTTTTTCGATGTCTTTGACGGTCATCATGCCTTTGAGGGCAAACTTGTCGTCGACGATCAGAACTTTTTCCAGACGGTGCTTGTGCAGCAGCTCGCGGACTTCGTTCTTGTTGGCGCCTTCGCGTACGGTGACCAGACGCTCTTTAGGCGTCATCACTTCACGTACGGTGGCGTCCAGACGGGTTTCGAAACGCACGTCACGGGAAGTGACGATGCCAACCAGGTCGCCATCGTGCAGTACCGGTACGCCGGAAATGTTGTGCATGCGGGTCAGTTCGAACAGATCACGCACGGTAGCATCGGCTTCGATGGTGATCGGATCCTTGACGACGCCGGCTTCGAACTTCTTGACCTTGCGAACTTCGGCAGCTTGCTGCTCGATGGTCATGTTCTTGTGGATAATGCCGATGCCACCTTCCTGAGCCATGGCGATTGCCAGACGGGCTTCAGTGACGGTGTCCATGGCGGCAGAAACCAGAGGAATGTTCAGCTCGATGCCACGGGTAAGGCGGGTTTTCAGACTGACTTCGTTAGGAAGCACCTCGGAATAACCGGGCACTAGGAGAATGTCGTCGAAGGTCAAAGCTTCTTGGCTGATACGCAGCATCGCGGGGGCTCCCGAGCGGGAAAATGGAAGCGCGCCATTATAGTCAGACACCCCCTGCTGTTCAATGTAAAACTCAGCTTAATATCAATGTTGCTGATGTACGGGGATCCCCGGCCCTACAGCTCCACCTTGACCCAAGAGACAGGTTGATCGAGCCAATCAGCAAACTCATCGATAAAGCTTTGCTTGAAGCCAGCCTCCAGCCAGTTATTGAAGATGAAACCAAGGTTGGAGAATGCGCATTCCTGCAAATACAGAAAACCGTTGATGTCGTCTTCATGCCCGCATTCGGGACAGGTGAAATTGTCGGTGCGCCCTGGCATCCAGTCTTCGAGGCTGTCGAATAGCGCTTCACCGACTTCCCGCCGACACTCGGCGCAACCGGCTTCTTCGAGAAAGCCCTTGGCCGGGGTGTAGATGCAGCGTTTGGTGACGATCTCTAGCCCATTGATTGGCTCACCGAATGGCAACGCCTGTGGATGCAGCACCACGGCACGCGCACCATCGGCAATCGCGTAAGCCATGCGGTTGCCAGTACGGCCACAGGTCGTCAGCTCTTCTTTGATGATGTTCTTGCGCACCAGCCAGCGCACGATTGCCCGGGCCCGGGGTTCGTGGACCGGCAGCGTGGAAATTTTCGGCACGATGATGCTTTGCGAATTCATGGGTACAGCCTGTTGCAAATACAGAGATTATCCCTTGTAGGCCTTCGCCTGCTCGCGATAGCGGTGGGTCAGACACATCAATATTCGCTGACACAACGCTATCGCGAGCAGGCTCACTCCTACAGGGAATGGCGGCCGGCAGCTTAATCCCTGACAAAATCCGGTCAAGTGCTGAAATAGCGCAGGATCAGGGCAATTCCGCTCGCCAACACCAGCCACGTCACCAGCCGCACAAACGCCTCGCGCGACAAGCGCATGGTCAACCGCCGCCCAATCCACAGCCCCAGCGCCATGGCCGGCAACAGACACAGCGCCAACATCAACAAGGGTAGCTCGGCATACACACCGGCGATGGCAAACAGGCTCAAACGCACCACCGTGCTGCAACTGATCAGTGCACTTTGCGTGGCCCGCGCCGCGTCTTTCGGCAAACGGCTGTTGAGATAGATCGCATATAAAAAGCCGCCACTGCCAAACAGCGCCCCGAACAGCCCGCCGATCGTGCCCATCGGCACCGCCCACGCCGCTGACAATTGTGCCGGCCGCGCTTTGACCCACAGGCTGTAAACCGCATAAGCGCTGATGAACAGCCCCATCAGCAGCAACAACAGATCGGATTTGAGGTTGAGCAGGAAGATCACCCCCAACGTACAACCCACCGCCATGCACGGCAGCAGCCGCAGCAATTCGGGTTTGGCCACGTCCTTGCGCGACGGCAGCAGATTGCCGAACGCCGCAACGAAATCCAGCAACACCAGCAACGGCACGATTTTCGACAACGGCATAAACACAATCAGAATCGGTCCCGCTACCAGCGCCGTGCCAAATCCGGCGATGCCGAACACGATATAGGCCAGTGCGATGGCCAGGCCGATAACCGCCCAGCCCTCGACGCCCCACGCCCATTCACTCAACAGCCCCAGCACACTCATCGCCACGCATCCTTTATTGACCTGAGATGACTTTAGCCAGCGCCGAGGGTTGCGACTAATATCTTCAAAGCCGACCACCCATCTCGAAAAGGCATACCTCGTGCTTTCAACCCGCCAACTGCGTTACTTCGTGGAAATCGCCGAGTGCGGCAGTTTCAGTGCCGCTGCCGAGCGCCTGTTCATCGCTCAATCGGCATTGAGCCGACAGGTCAAAGACATGGAAACGCGACTGCAAACCCCGCTGTTCGAACGCACCGCGCGCCAGCCTCGACTCACTGCGGCGGGCGAAGCATTTTTGCCGCGCGCGAGGAATCTGCTCAACGAGCTGAGCAAGGCCAGCGCCATGGCCACTGAGGTCGGCAACGGCCAACTCGGAACATTGCGCCTGAGTCATTCGAGCACCGTACCGATCAGTGGGCGTCTGCTGCGTGACATCAGTCGCTACCTCGATCAGCAACAAGGCGTGTCGCTGGACATCGGCAAACTGTCTTCGGAGGCGCAGCTTGAGGATCTGGCCGAGGGGCGCCTCGATATTGGCTTGCTGCGCCTGCCCGTACTGCGTCAGCGCGAAGGTATTCAGATTGTGCCGCTGTTTACTGAGCGCTTACTGCTGGCGGTTCCGGCCGATCATCAATTTGCATCAGCGCACTCGGTCGATCTTGCACAACTCAAGGACGAGGCGTTCATTTCCATCCCGCATCCACAGCGCGGCGGCCTCAGTTATTTATGCGCCGACCTGTGCATGCGTCAGGGCTTTTTCCCGAAAGCGGCACGGGTGATGTCGCGCAAGACCACGCAATTGCAGTTGATTCAGGCCGGATTCGGCATCGCCCTGCTGCCGGAATCGATGCAGGACCTCGCCCCGCCCGGCGTACGATTCCTGCCGCTGGCCGACGCCGACTGCCACAGCACCGTCGCCCTCGCCTACCGTCAAAACCCGACACCACTTATCCAACACTTCATCCAGACTTTCACCAATCCCGTGTAGGAGCTGCCGCAGGCTGCGATCTTTTGATTCTAAAAAACAAGATCAAAAGATCGCAGCCTGCGGCAGCTCCTACAGGGGATCGTGCATTGATTGGGGGAATGCCTTTAAACTGCGCCCATGATTAAAGATCCCTTTGCAAGACTTGGCCTGGACCGTGAAGTCCTGACCGTCAGCCAGCTCAACGGCCGCGCGCGGGTGTTGCTCGAAGACGTGTTCAGCAACATCTGGGTCGAAGGCGAAATCTCCAACCTCGCTCGCCCAGCGTCCGGCCACATCTACTTCACCCTCAAGGACAGCGGTGCGCAGGTGCGTTGCGCATTGTTCCGGCAGAACGCCGCGCGCGTTCGACAGGCGCTGAAGGACGGTCTGGCGGTCAAGGTCCGCGGCAAGGTCTCGCTGTTTGAAGGCCGTGGCGACTATCAGTTGATTCTCGACACCGTGGAGCCTGTCGGTGACGGCGCACTGCGGCTGGCTTTCGATGCGCTGAAGGAAAAGCTCAGTGCTGAAGGCCTGTTCAGCGCCGAACGCAAAGTGCCGCTGCCGGCGCATCCGCAGCGCATCGGCATCATCAGCTCGCCGACCGGTGCGGTGATTCGCGACATCATCAGCGTGTTCCGCCGCCGTGCGCCGCAGGTTCAACTGACGTTGATTCCGACTGCCGTGCAGGGTCGCGAAGCCACGGCACAAATCGTCCGCGCCCTGAAAATGGCTGATGCCCGCGGCTTTGATGCGTTGATCCTCGCCCGTGGCGGCGGCTCGCTGGAAGACCTCTGGTGCTTCAACGAAGAGGCCGTGGCCCGCGCAGTCGATGCCTGTGTGACGCCAATTGTCAGCGCTGTCGGCCATGAAACCGATGTGTCGATCAGCGACTTTGTCGCCGACGTTCGCGCACCGACGCCCTCCGCCGCCGCCGAGTTGCTCGCCCCCGACTCCAGCCATTTGATCCGCCAGGTCGAAAGCCTGCATCGCCGTTTGGTGATGCGCATGCGCGACCGCTTGATGCGTGATCGCCTGCGCCTTGAAGGCATGGCCCGACGTCTGCGTCATCCCGGTGAACGTCTGCGCCAGCAGGCACAGCGCCTGGATGATCTGGACATGCGCATGCGCCGCGCCTTCGAGCGTCATCTGAACACGCGCCGCGAACGCCTGATTCGCCTGGAAACACGCCTTGCCGGGCAACATCCGGGACGGCAACTGGCGATGCTGCGCCAACGTCTCGACAGCCTCGCCGAACGCCTGCCCCGCGCCATGCGCGAAGGCCTGAAAAACCGTCGTCTGCAATTGCACAGCCAGATGCAGACGCTGCATGTGGTCAGCCCCTTGGCGACCCTCGGCCGTGGTTACAGCATCCTGCTCGACGAGCGCGGCCATGCGATTCGCAACGCCGCACAGACTCACACCGGTCAGCGTCTGAAGGCCAAGCTCGGCGAAGGCGAACTGCAAGTGCGCGTCGAGGACAACCACCTGACGCCTGTCACTCTTTCTTTACTGGACTGATCCATGCCGCGTTTTCTGGCTTCATTGTTTTTACTGTGTCTGACCTTCAACGCCCACGCCGACAGTTACATCACCCGGCTGCTGAACAAACCGGTGCCGGGCGGCGTCGCCGTGGTTGACCTCGGCGCTGCTGCACAAGCGCCGAAAGCCACGTATCAGGGCAAACCGGTACTGGTGGTGAAAGAACAGAACAACTGGCTGGCGATTGTCGGTGTGCCGCTGACGGTCAAGCCTGGCGCGCAACAGATCAGCAGTGGCGGGCGCAATTTGCCGTTCACCGTGGGCAGCAAGAAGTACCCGGAGCAGCGCATCACCCTGAAGAACAAACAGCAGGTCAATCCGGATCAGTCAAACCTTAAACGCATCGAAGGTGAACTGGCCGAGCAGATCAAGGCTTACCGCAGCTTCAGCCCGAACACGCCGAGCAATCTGCTCTTGGACAAACCGGTGAACGGGCCGTTGTCGAGCAAGTTTGGTGTGCGTCGCTTCTTTAATGGTGAAGAGCGCAATCCGCATGCGGGTCTCGATTTTGCGGTGCCGGCGGGCACGCCGATCAAGACGCCGGCAGCGGGCAAGGTGATTCTTACCGGCAACTATTTCTTTAACGGCAACACCGTGTTTGTCGACCATGGTCAGGGCTTTATCAGCATGTTCTGCCACATGTCGAAAATCGACGTGAAGGTCGGCGATCAATTGGCGCGTGGTGCGGTGGTGGGCAAAGTCGGGGCGACTGGCCGGGCTACCGGGCCGCACATGCACTGGAACATCAGCCTGAACGATGCGCGGGTGGATCCGGCGATTTTCATTGGTGCGTTTCAGCCTTGAATATGTAGTGAGGCGACCGGCCTCTTCGCGAGCAGGCTCGCTCCCACAGGGGATCTGGGTTGTGATTAAGATCCAGAGTGGGAGCGAGCCTGCTCGCGAAAGCGGCTTACGCAACACACCAATACTCACTGAATTCCCGCAAACCTCAATTGCGCCCTAATCAACGCTCACGCAAAAATCAAAAAGATCCGCCGGCTTAGGCACAATAAAATCGCGAAAAAACCTGCTTTTCGAGTATTCCTCTCAATTTTTTTCGACTGCTTGCCATCCTTTCCCCTCGCGGTTAGGGTTGAGGGCATGAAAACCTCTCACACCCTCATTCAGCTTCGCCAGCACCGCAGCCTGTGCCTCGTCAGCGCACGACTGCCAGGCTGAATCGCTACGCCTCGTCCTACGCTTTTCCAAGAACATTCGTCACACCGGCAGGCCGCCTCTTTTCGGCCCAGACAATAAGGAATTTCCCGATGAGCATGCTCAAAGATCCGTCTTCGAAATACCGCGCGTTCCCCGTCATCAACCTGCCGGATCGTACCTGGCCGTCGAAAACCATCGACGCCGCGCCGATCTGGTGCAGCTCCGACCTGCGTGACGGCAACCAGTCGCTGATCGAGCCGATGGACGCGGTGAAAAAGCTGCGCTTCTGGAAAACGCTGGTGCAGGTCGGCGTGAAGGAAATCGAAGCGTCGTTCCCGGCCGCTTCGCAAACTGACTTCGACTTCGTGCGTACCCTCATCGAGGAAGGCCACATCCCGGACGACACCACTATTCAGGTGCTGACCCAGGGCCGTGAAGACCTGATCGAGCGCACCTTCGAATCCCTGCGCGGCGCGAAGAAAGCCATCGTTCACTTGTACAACGCGACCTCGCCGTCTTTCCGTCGCATCGTCTTCAACCAAGACAAGGACGGCATCAAGGCCATCGCCGTCAACGCGGCCAAGCTGTTCGTCAAATACGCCGCGATGCAGCCGGACACCGAGTGGACCTTCGAATACTCGCCGGAAACCTTCAGCGCCACTGAGCTGGAGTTCGCCAAGGAAGTCTGTGACGCGGTAATCGAGGTGTGGAACCCGACGCCTGAGCACAAGATGATCCTCAACCTGCCGGCCACCGTTGAATGCGCAACGCCGAACATCTACGCCGACCAGATCGAGTGGTTCGGCCGCAACATCAATCGTCGTGACAGCGTGATCATCAGCCTGCACACGCACAACGACCGTGGCACTGGCGTCGCTGCCACCGAGCTGGGCCTGATGGCTGGTGCCGATCGCGTCGAAGGCTGCCTGTTCGGCAACGGCGAGCGTACCGGCAACGTCGACCTCGTCACCGTTGCCCTGAACATGTACACCCAGGGTCTCGACCCTCAACTGGACTTCTCCGACATCGACGGCGTGCGCAAAGTCGTCGAAGAGTGCAACCAGATTCAGGTTCACCCGCGTCACCCGTACGTTGGCGACTTGGTGCACACCGCGTTCTCCGGCTCGCACCAGGATGCCATCCGCAAAGGCTTCTCTCAGCAGAAACCGGACGCTCTTTGGGAAGTGCCGTACTTGCCGATCGACCCGGCCGATATCGGTCGCAGCTACGAGGCGGTGATCCGCGTCAACAGCCAGTCGGGCAAGGGCGGCATCGCTTACTTGCTGGAGCAGGAATACGGCATCAGCTTGCCACGTCGCATGCAGATCGAGTTCAGCCAGGTCGTGCAGCGTGAAACCGACCGCCTCGGCCTGGAGATGACCGCCAAGCAGATTCACTCGCTGTTGATCAGCGAATACCTGCAAGCCAACACCCCGTACGCGCTGGTCAGCCATCGCCTGCAGGAAGAGAACGGCAACAGCAACGTCGAAGTGGAAGTGGCGAGCCAGGGTCAGGGCGAAACCAACCTGCACTGGCGCGGCAAGGGCAACGGTGCGCTGGAAGCACTGGTGGCCGGTCTGCCGGTTCCGGTGGAAATCATGGACTACAACGAACACGCGATCGGCGCGGGCACCAATGCCAAAGCGGCGGCCTACATCGAGCTGCGTGTGAACGGCGAGCGTGCAGTGCACGGCGTGGGCATCGACGAAAACATCACCACGGCCAGCTTCAAGGCACTGTTCAGCGCGCTGAACCGATCGTTGAGCCAGCCTGAGGCGAAAGCGGCTTAAGCGTTCGCTGAAACGCGAAAGGCCCCGAAGTGCGAACTTCGGGGCCTTTTTTTGCCTGATGGTTTTTTACCGATTTCAAAGCCCCCTTCGCGAGCAGGCTCGCTCCCACAGGAGATCGCGTTCCAAATGTGGGAGCGAGCCTGCTCGCGAAAGCGGCCTGCCCGCCATCCCATCAATATCAGGTGAACTCGAAATTATCCGCGTCGAGGTTTGCCGGGAAGCGCTCGCGATAAGCGGCCAGCGGTGCAGCCTCCAGAACAGCCTTGAACACGCCGTCCGCCTCCCCCGCCGCGAGCAAGGTTTCACCCTGAAAATCCAGCACCTGGCTGTCGCCTGTGTAGGCAAAACCTTTGCCGTCGGTGCCGACACGATTCACCGCCGCCACGTAGCAGAGGTTTTCGATGGCGCGCGCCGGCAACAGCCGGTTCCAGTGCAGACGGCGGGCGCCGGGCCAGTTGGCGGTGTACAGCAACAGATCGGTGTCCTGCGCATCGCGACTCCACACCGGGAAGCGCAGGTCGTAGCAGATCAGTGGACGAATGCGCCACCCCTTGAGCTCGAACTGCACCTGACGTTCGCCGGGGGTGTAATGATTGTGTTCGCCGGCCATGCGAAACAAGTGGCGCTTGTCGTAATGCAACACTTCACCGTCGGGCCGCGCCCACAGCAAGCGATTGCGGTGGCTGCCGTCGGCGGCCTGGATGATCACGCTGCCGGTGATCACCGCATTGAGTTTCGCCGCCTGAACACGCAGCCATTTGCTGGTGGGGCCGTTTTCGGCCTCGGCAAGCGTTTCCGACTCCATGGAGAAACCGGTGGTGAACATCTCCGGCAGGATGATCAGATCCGCGCCGCGTGCCTGTTCCAACAGCATTTCAAAATGCTCGAAGTTAGCCTGGCGGTCATGCCAGGCCAGACTGGTCTGGATCAGCGCCAGGTTGAGATCGGGTAACGCACTCAAATCACGCATAGTTTTGCCGCCGCTTCTCGCAGCGTTTCCTCGCGTTTGGCGAAGCACAGACGCACCAGGCGCTGGCTTGCGGGTGGGTTCTGATAGAAGACAGACACGGGAATGCTCGCCACGCCGTGCTCACGGGTCATCCACATGGCCATCTCGACGTCATTCAAGTCAGGACGAATCTGCGAGTAGTCGACCAGTTGGAAATAGGTGCCGGTGACTCGACTGAAGGTGAATCGCGACGGCGTCAGCAGATCGCAGAACAGATCGCGCTTGGCCTGATAGAAACCCGGCAGCTCTTCAACGTGTTCGGGATGCTCGGCCATGTAATCAGCCAAAGCGTACTGCAGCGGGGTGACGCCGCAGAAACTGACGTACTGATGGACTTTGCGCAGCTCGGCAGTCAGCGCAGGCGGTGCGACGACGTAGCCGGTCTTCCAGCCAGTGACGTGGTAGGTCTTGCCGAACGAGCTGACCACGAACGCACGTTGATACAGCTCTTCGTGGGCGAGCACGCTGACATGGGGCACGCCGTCGAACACCAGGTGTTCGTAGACTTCGTCACTGATCAGGTAAATGTCACGATCGCGGATAAGCGCTGCCAGTTGATCGAGTTCCGCACGACTGATCAGTGCGCCGCTCGGGTTGTGCGGGGTATTGATGACGATCATTTTCGTGCGCGGGCTCAGCGCCGCGGCGAGCTGCTCGAAATCGATGGAGAAGTCGTCCGGGTTCAACTGCACATGCACACAACGACCGCCCGCCAACTCCGTCGCCGGTTCGTAGCTGTCGTAGCACGGATCGAACACGATGACTTCGTCGCCGCTGTGAATAACCGCCTGAATCGCACAGAAGATCGCCTGAGTCGCGCCCGGCGTGACCGTCACTTCGTTATCAGCATCGACGTTGACGCCGTAGCTGCGGGCGATCTTCGCGGCAATCTGCTGACGTAGCGCCGGCAAACCGGTCATCGGCGAATATTGGTTATGCCCGCTGGCAATATGCCGACCTACCGCGTCGCGCAGCGATTGCGGGCCGTCGAAATCAGGAAAACCCTGGGACAGGTTGATGGCTCCGGTCTGCGCCGCGAGCTGAGACATCTGCGTGAAAATAGTGATGCCGACATTCGGCAGCTTACTGGTGATCATCGGGGGTTCCCTGCTCAACACCCGGCTCTGACGACGGCTCGGGAGAGACCGAGAATAGCCCATACGGCGCCCATAAAAAAAGGGCGCCCACTGGCACCCTTCTTATTGCCGCCCCTGTAGAGCTGCCGCAGGCTGCGATCTTTTGATCTTGTCTTTAAAGCAAAATCAAAAGATCGCAGCCTGCGGCAGTTCCTACATGAAGTGATGAATCACTTCTTGTCACGGCGCTTCTTGTCGGCTTTCTTGTGGTGCGACATCAAACGACGCTTCTTGTTGACCTGGCGGTCTGTCAGCGTGGTTTTTTTGCCTTCGAACGGGTTGTCGCCGCCCTTGAACTCGATGCGGATCGGCGTACCGACCAGCTTCAGCACACGGCGGTAAGTGTTCTCCAGATAGCGCACATACGACTTCGGCACTTTCTCGATCTGGTTACCGTGGATCACGATGATCGGCGGGTTCGCACCACCCAAGTGGGCGTAACGCAGCTTGATCCGGCGGTTGTTGACCATCGGAGGCGCGTGCTCGCCAACGGCGTCTTCGAGAATCTGGGTCAGACGGTTGGTCGGCCAGCGGGTGACCGCCGACTTGAACGAGTTCTGTACCGAGGCGTAGAGGTTGCCCACGCCAGTACCGTGCAGTGCCGAGATGAAGTGGATGTCGGCGTAATCAACGAAGAACAGACGACGCTGCAGCTCGACCTTCACGAAGTCGCGCTCGCTCGGCGTCATGCCGTCCCACTTGTTGATCGCGATGACCAGCGCACGGCCCGACTCGATGGCGAAGCCCAGCAGGTTGAGGTCGTGATCGACCACGCCTTCGCGGGCGTCCATCACGAAGATCACCACGTTGGCGTCTTTGATCGCCTGCAGGGTTTTGACCACGGAGAACTTTTCGACTTCTTCGTGGATCTTGCCGCGCTTGCGCACACCGGCGGTGTCGATCAGCGTGTACTTCTCTTCATTCCGTTCGAACGGGATGTAGATACTGTCGCGCGTGGTGCCCGGCTGGTCATAGACGATAACCCGGTCTTCACCGAGCATACGGTTGACCAGAGTCGACTTGCCGACGTTCGGACGGCCGATGATGGCAATCTTGATCCCGTCTTTTTCGCTTGGGCCAGGAATGCGCTTGGCTTCCTCGCCTTCAGCAACAATCTCTTCTTCGCCGTCTTCCGGCTCTTCTTCGTCCCGCGGGAATTCACCCAGAGCGATTTCCAGCATCTGTGTGATGCCACGGCCGTGAGCACCGGCGATCGGAATCGCGTGGCCCATGCCCAGCGGAGCGAATTCAGCGCGGGCCATTTCCGGGTCGATATTGTCGACCTTGTTGGCCACCACGTAGGAGCACTTGTTACGTTTGCGCAGGTGTTCGGCGATCATCTGGTCGGCGGCGGTGAAACCGGCCTTGGCATCTACCAGGAACAGCACAACATCTGCTTCTTCAATGGCCAGCAGCGACTGCTCGGCCATTTTTTCGTCCATACCGTGCTCGTCACCGGAGATACCACCGGTGTCGACCAGAATGTAGGAACGCCCTTGCCACTTGGCCTCACCGTACTGGCGATCACGGGTCAGACCGGACAAGTCGCCGACGATGGCGTCGCGAGTCCTGGTCAGGCGGTTGAACAAGGTGGACTTGCCGACGTTCGGTCGGCCCACCAGGGCGATTACGGGAACCATGCGGCTCTCCACTTCGTTATTTCAGAAAATACAAAAGCCGCTGCGAGGCAGCGGCTGGTGCTCGGGGCAACACCCATGGGTGCTGCAAGCCCTGTAAATACAAGGCCGCTTGGGGATTATCCCCAAGCATAGTTGTTACTTGATGGTCAGGGCTTCCAGTTTGCCACTGTTGCCATATACATAAATCGTGTCACCCACCACCAGCGGACGGGCACGCAGGCCGTCGCTGTCGATGCGCTCACGGCCGACGAAACGACCGTCAACCTGACTCAGCAGGTGCAGATAACCTTCCAGGTCACCCACTGCAACATAGCTGGAGAACACTTCCGGAGCCGACAGTTGACGGCGAGCCAGCGAATCGTTGCTCCACAAGGCTGTGGTGGAACGTTCGTCGACGCCTTCAACGGTGCCCGAAGACAGGCTCACATAAACGCTGCCAAAACCCTGGGCAATACCGGCATAGCTCGACGCATCGCGCTGCCAGAGTTGACGACCGCTTTCCAGATCGAGTGCCGCTACGCGACCCTGATAGCTGGCAACGTACAGCGTACCGCCGGACAGCAGCAGACCGCCGTCGATGTCGACAACGCGCTCCAGTTCCGAACGACCCTGTGGAATCGCAATGCGTTGTTCCCAAACCGGCACGCCGTTGGAAATGTCCAGAGCGACTACTTTACCGGTCGACAGGCCAGCCACCGCAAGGCGGTTGGTGACCAGCGGAGCACTGGTGCCACGCAGCGTCAGAACGGCCGGAGTGCTGTCATACACCCAGCGCTGGCTACCGGTGGAGGCATCCAGACCGATCAGACGATCGTCCTGAGTCTGCACCACCACCACGTCGCCGTTGTTGGCCGGCGGCGCGAGGACTTCGCTGGTCACGCGAGCACGCCACTTCTCTTCACCGTTGACGGTGTCCAGAGCAACGACTTCGCCTTGCAGCGTGCCAACCAGAACCAGACCGTAACCTACGCCAACGGCGCCGGAGACAGGCAGTTCAAGATCTTTTTTCCACTTCACGTCGCCATTGCTGCGATCCATGGCCATCACGATGCCCGTGACGTCGGCAGCGTAGATGGTGTCACCGTCAACTGCCGGTACCAGCATGTTGTAGGTTTCGCCCTGACCGTCACCGATCGAACGACTCCACTGCTTGTGCAGAACCACTTCTTCTTTGAAGTCGGTCAGTTCGGCCGGTGGCAATTCTTTTTTGCTGTTGCTGCTGCAACCCGCGGCCAGAAGGGCCAGAGCCAGCAATGCTGCATGCTTCCAACGGATCACGTCACGCATCCCCTTTGGCCAGGTCGTCGAGCTTGATTTGAAGGCCACCGACCGCCGCTTCATCCGACAGTGCCGCCTTGGCTTTTTGATACGCCTTGTTCGCGTCATCGGTGCGGCCCAGCTGTACCAGCAGGTCGCCCTTGAGTTCTTCGCGAGTGGCCAGGAACGCTTTGTCGGCGTCGCCGTCGAGCAGTTTCAGGGCGTCATCGGCCTTGTTCTGCGCGCCGAGCACCTGCGCCAGACGCTGACGGGCGATTTCGCCCAGCGCCGGGTTGGCCGGTTTGTCGACAATGGCTTTGAGCTCGGTCGCGGCGTCATCCAGCTTGCCGCTATCGACAGCAACCTTGGCCACGAACAGACTGCCGTACTGCGCGTAGGCAGTACCGCCGAATTCGCTGTTGAGCTTGCCGGCCAGATCCGCAACGCGCGCCGCATCAGGCTTGCCGTCAGGCGTCAGCGTGGTTTCCAGCAGTTGCTGATAGAGCACCGAGGCGCCTTGCGACTGGTTGCTCTGGTATTTGTGATAAGCCTGCCAGCCGAACACGATAACCAGTGCCAACAGGCCGCCGGTGACCAGAGGTTTGCCGTTGCGTGTCCACCAGTCCTTCAAATCCGCCAACTGTTCGTCTTCGGTACTCGACACCCCAATACTCCTTAATCGCTAAATCGGCTGTTAAGACAGCTTCAACCCTGCACGACGCAGGTGGCCAGGTGAGCGGCGAGCGCATCCCAGGCAATGCTTTGTTGTTCGCCCTGGCCACGCAGGGGTTTGAAACCTACCACTTGCTGGGCCATTTCGTCGTCACCCAGGATCAGTGCGTACAACGCACCGCTCTTGTCGGCTTTCTTGAACTGGCTTTTGAAACTGCCGGCGCCGGCATTGACTTGCAGACGCAGGTTTGGAAGTTGATCACGAACACGCTCAGCCAGAGCCAGACCGGCCAGTTCGGCCTCTTCACCGAAGGCGCAGAGGTAGACGTCGACCTGACGGGAGATCTCTTCGGGGATCTGCTCGAGGGTTTCGAGCATCAGGACCAGACGCTCGATGCCCATGGCGAAACCAACACCGCTGGTCGGCTTGCCGCCCATCTGCTCGACCAGACCGTCGTAACGACCGCCCGCGCAGACAGTGCCCTGGGCACCGAGTTTGTCGGTGACCCATTCGAAAACGGTTTTGCTGTAGTAATCGAGACCACGCACCAGCTTCGGGTTGAGCACGTAAGGAATGCCAACGGCATCCAGGCGCGATTTCAAACCTTCAAAGTGAGCGCGGGATTCGTCATCAAGGTAGTCAGCCATCTTCGGCGCATCGACCAGCACCGCTTGAGTGTCGGCATTTTTGGTGTCGAGCACGCGCAGCGGGTTGGTTTTCAGACGGCGCTGGCTGTCCTCGTCGAGTTTGTCGTGGTGCGCCGAGAGATACTCGACCAGCGCTTCACGATAACGACCACGGGACTCGCTGGTACCCAGGCTGTTCAGTTCGAGTTTGACCGCATCACGAATGCCCAGCTCGCCCCACAGACGCCAGGTCATGATGATCAGCTCGGCATCGATGTCCGGACCGTCGAGGTTGAACACCTCCAGACCGATCTGGTGGAACTGGCGATAACGACCTTTCTGCGGACGCTCGTGACGGAACATCGGACCGATGTACCAGAGCTTCTGGACCTGGCCACCGCCGGTGATGCCATGTTCGAGCACAGCACGCACACACGCCGCAGTGCCTTCCGGACGCAAGGTCAGGGAGTCGCCGTTGCGGTCCTCGAAGGTGTACATTTCTTTTTCGACGATGTCGGTCACTTCGCCGATCGAGCGCTTGAACAGCTCGGTGAACTCGACGATCGGCATACGGATCTGCTTGTAACCGTAGTTATCCAGCAGACGCGCCACAGTGCTCTCGAAATAACGCCACAGCGGGGTCTGTTCGGGCAGGATGTCATTCATGCCACGAATGGCTTGCAGAGACTTGCTCACTTTAAATCCTTAAATTCGTTCGGCGCTTCAGTCAGGCTCAGCCGCGCGCAATTACGGCAGCGTCAGCTTCGACCTTTTCGGCCGCTTTCTGGCGGATCAGCCTTTCGAGCTCGTCCACCAGATTGTCATTCGTCAGTTTCTGCGACGGCTTGCCGTCGATGTAAATCAGGTTTGGCGTACCGCCGGTCAAGCCGATATGGGCTTCCTTGGCTTCGCCGGGGCCGTTGACCACACAACCGATCACCGCGACATCCAGCGGCACCAGCAGGTCTTCAAGGCGCCCTTCCAGCTCGTTCATGGTTTTCACCACATCGAAGTTCTGCCGCGAGCAGCTCGGGCAGGCGATGAAGTTGATGCCACGGGAACGCAGATGCAAAGACTTGAGAATGTCGTAACCGACCTTCACTTCCTCGACCGGGTCGGCCGCCAGCGAGATGCGGATAGTATCGCCAATCCCTTCGGCGAGCAGCATACCTAGGCCCACGGCGGATTTCACCGTGCCCGAACGCAATCCACCGGCTTCGGTGATGCCCAGGTGCAGCGGCTGGACGATTTCTTTCGCCAGCAAGCGGTAGGCTTCGACGGCCATGAACACGTCGGAGGCTTTCACGCTGACCTTGAAGTCCTGAAAATTCAGGCGTTCAAGATGCTCAACGTGACGCAAAGCGGATTCGACCAGTGCGGCCGGGGTCGGCTCGCCGTATTTCTTTTGCAGGTCTTTTTCCAGCGAGCCGGCGTTGACGCCGATGCGGATCGGGATCCCGCGGTCACGGGCAGCATCGACCACGGCGCGCACGCGGTCTTCACGACCGATGTTGCCCGGGTTGATGCGCAGGCAGTCCACGCCCAGTTCGGCCACGCGCAAAGCGATCTTGTAGTCGAAATGGATGTCGGCAACCAATGGCACCTTGACCAGTTGCTTGATCTTGCCAAACGCCTCGGCGGCGTCCATGTCCGGTACCGAAACGCGGACGATGTCGACGCCAGCGGCTTCCAGACGATTGATTTGCGCAACAGTGGCGGCAACGTCATTGGTGTCGCTGTTGGTCATGCTCTGCACAGCGATCGGCGCATCGCCGCCCACCGGTACGTTGCCGACCCAGATCTTGCGCGAAACGCGACGTTTGATTGGAGATTCGCCGTGCATGACTTATTGACCCAACTTCAGGCGAGCAGTCTCGCCACTGGTGAACGGAGCGACATCGACCGGTTGGCCGTTGTAGCTGACCTGCGCGCCACGGGCGTAGCCCAGACGCACGGCAAATGGTGGCTTGCCGGCAACAGACAAGCTGTCGCCCTTGCGCTTGAGGCCACTGAACAACACTTTACCGCTGCCGTCGCTGACTTGGGTCCAGCAATCGGCAACGAACTGCACCGACACCTGACCTTGACCGGCGACCGCCGCAACCGGTGCAGCAGCCGCTGCGGAAACAGCCGGTGCCACTGGCGCCGTGACCGTCGCTGCCGGTGTGCTCGGAACGGTCGGGGCCGGAGTAGCTGGTGTGGCAACCACGGGCGCAGGCGTATGAACCGGTGCAACCGCAGTGGCTGCCGGAGCGACAGGTGCTGCTGGCTCGGTGGCCGGAGCAGCGCCTTCGGCACCGGTCGATTCAGCGCTGGTTTCGGACTGAGGCAATGCCAGTGCAGTCGAACCCTGGGTCTGACCTTCGGCGACCGCCTGATCTTCAGGCTCATCAATCGGGTGAATCTGAGTGGTACCGTCAGCGCCTTCGACTTCAACGTGCTCAGGGGCCAAAGAAGCCAGATCCTTGGTCCGCAGCGACGTCTGATCCTGCCACCAGACGAAACCGCCGCCGATGACCGCGATCAGCAACAGCAGGCTGACAATACGCAAAATGGTATGGGAAACCCGCACAGGCTCTTCGATACGACCCAAGGCGTGAACGTTGCTGCCCTGGGAATCGGTGCCGGTGGACTGGTCGAATTGCTGAACCAGAACCGTCTGGTCCATGCCGAGCAATTTGGCATAGGCGCGAATGTAACCGCGAGCGAAGGTATGCCCCGGCAGCTTGTCGAAAGCGCCGGCTTCAAGATTGCTCAGGGAAGTCACGGTGAGGTTGAGCTTGAGGGCCACTTCGGCCAGCGACCAGCCATTGCTTTCGCGGGCCTGGCGCAAGGTCTCACCGGGGTTAACGCGATTCGCTGCTACAACTTCGGGATGCGCCGCTTTCATCATTGCTCCGACAGGTATTGCTGATATTCCGGCGTACCGGGATAGAGTCGTTTTAATTGCAGGCCATAACTGGCGGCCTTGTCGCGATCTTCAAACACTTTTGCCAGCCGAACGCCGAGCAATAGACTACGTGCATTTTGTTCGGTCAGCAGGCTGAATCGGTCGTAATAGTCACGTGCGGGCACATAATGCCTGTCTTCGAAGGACAACTCAGCCATTTCCAGCAACGCGCGCGGTTGTTGACGGTTCAAACGCAGTGCTTTTTCCAGCTGCTGCTGCGCCAGATCACGCTGACCAAGCTTCGCCGCCGTCATGCCAAGGTTCTCGAACACACGCGAACGCTCAGGATACAGGGTATCGGCCGCGGCCTGTTCAAAACGCTCGTAGGCTTCCTTGTAACGCTGTTCTTCGTAGAGAAAACTGCCGTAATTGTTGAGCGTGCGGGCATCGCCGGGACGGGAGGACAAAGCCTTGCGGAAATGCTCGTCAGCCAGTGCAGGCTCCATTTCGGCCTGAAACACCAGCCCGAGCGCAGCGTTGGCGTCAGGATCCGAGCTGTCCAGCTCCAGCGCTTTCTTCAGCGGCACCTTGGCCCGCTCGGTCATGCCCTGCTGCAAGTACCCCAGCCCCAACTGCACGTAGGCAGCCCGCGCTTCATCGCGGCCCTTGCTGGTCTTCATCGGGTTGTAGTCACCCGACAGGACACAACCAGCACACAGGCTGGCCAACAGCAACAGCAGCGCAAAGCGCAGGGACATAGAGATCCTCTCTTAGTTAGTGTTCGCGGCGTTCTGTGCCAGATCGCTGTCGGCGCCCAACTCACGCACGGCGATGTAACGTTCGCTGCGACGGGTGCGATCCAGCACCTGCCCTACCAATTGACCACACGCGGCGTCGATGTCTTCACCACGGGTGGTGCGGACAGTGACGTTGAAACCGGCCTGATGCAACTGATCCTGGAAACGACGGATCGCGTTGTTGCTCGGACGCTCGTACCCGGAGTGCGGGAACGGGTTGAACGGAATCAGGTTGATCTTGCACGGAATGTTCTTCAGCAGCTCGACCATCTCGACGGCGTGTTCAACCTTGTCGTTGATGTCTTTGAGCAAAGTGTACTCGATGGTCAGCACACGCTTTTCGCCCAGGGACGACATGTAGCGCTGGCACGACTCGAGCAGCATCTTAAGCGGATATTTCTTGTTGATCGGCACCAATTGGTTACGCAATGCGTCATTCGGTGCGTGCAGCGACAACGCCAGGGAAACGTCGATGTGCTTGGCCAGCTCATCGATCATCGGCACCACGCCCGAAGTGGACAAGGTCACGCGGCGCTTGGAGATCCCGTAGCCGAGGTCATCCATCATCAGATGCATGGCGGCGACGACGTTGTCGAAGTTCAGCAGCGGCTCACCCATGCCCATCATCACCACGTTGGTGATGGCACGGTCGACGGTTGCCGGGACGCTGCCGAAAGATTTGTTGGCAATCCACACCTGGCCGATGACTTCGGCGGCGGTGAGGTTGCTATTGAAGCCTTGCTTGCCGGTGGAGCAGAAACTGCAATCCAGGGCACAGCCTGCCTGGGACGAAACGCACAGAGTGCCGCGTTTGCCCTGGGGAATGTACACGGTCTCGACGCAGCTGCCGGACGCCACGCGCACCACCCACTTACGGGTGCCGTCGGTGGAGATGTCCTCGCTGACCACTTCCGGACCACGGACTTCAGCAATAACCTTGAGCTTGTCGCGCAAGGCCTTGCTGACGTTCGTCATGGCGTCGAAATCATCGACACCAAAGTGGTGAATCCATTTCATTACCTGACCGGCACGGAAACGCTTCTCCCCGATTGAGTCGAAGAATTTTTCCATTTCCTGTTGAGTCAGACCCAGCAGGTTGGTTTTTACAGTCGATGTAGTCATGGATTCACCTTCACTCTTAAGCCAATGCTTAGCGAGTGGTTACTTCAGTAGCTGCGAAGAAGTACGAGATTTCACGAGCAGCTGCGGCTTCGGAGTCCGAACCGTGAACAGCGTTGGCGTCGATGGAATCAGCGAAGTCAGCGCGGATGGTGCCGGCAGCAGCTTCTTTAGGGTTGGTAGCGCCCATCAGCTCACGGTTCAGAGCGATAGCGTTTTCGCCTTCCAGAACCTGAACAACAACAGGACCGGAGATCATGAAAGCAACCAGGTCGCCGAAGAAACCACGAGCGCTGTGCTCAGCGTAGAAGCCTTCAGCTTCAGCTTTGGACAGTTGCTTCAGTTTCGAAGCTACAACGCGCAGGCCTGCTTTTTCGAAACGAGTGGTGATCTCGCCGATGACGTTTTTTGCAACAGCGTCAGGCTTGATGATGGAGAAAGTACGTTGAACAGCCATGGTGTAACTCCAGAAACGGTAATTTGCGAAAAATTAAACCCGCGAATTATACGCGGGTTCTTGGGTATTGCCTAACCTGCGAGACGATCAGTCCAATTCTTTGGCCCAAAGCTCCTGAACCGCTTCAAGCACTTTCTCGCCGACACGGCCAGAAGTGCTATCAAACTCGGGCAGATCCTGGATCATCTCTTTCAGACGGACAAAACCTACAGAATACGGGTCGACACCGGCATGGGCCTCGGCCAGTTCTTCTGCAATACGTTGAACATCATTCCAACCGTAGCTCATGACAGTCTTACCAGTCAGTGCGGCGCTTCAGCCGCATGGTTAAGCGAATATTTCGGAATTTCGACGGTGATGTCTTCTTCGCCAACGATGGCCTGGCAAGCCAGACGCGATTGCGCCTCCAGACCCCAGGCACGATCGAGGAAGTCTTCTTCCAGCTCGTCGGCCTCTTCCATCGAGTCGAAACCCTCGCGGATGATGCAGTGGCAGGTGGTGCAAGCACACACGCCGCCACAGGCGCTTTCCATCTCGATGTGGTGCTCGTGGGCCAGTTCGAGAATCGATGTGCCGGGCGCAGCCTCGACCACCATGCCTTCAGGGCAGAACTTCTCGTGGGGCAGAAAAATGACCTGCGGCATCAGATATCCTCGATTTCATTCAGATTGCGCCCCGACAGAGCGGCTTTCACCGTCAGATCCATGCGGCGGGCAGCAAAAGCATCGGTCACTTGCGACAGACGTTTGGTCTGCTGCTCGATGGCGTAACCATCAGTACCTTTCATCAGTTCGGCCAGTTCCTGCAATTGCAGGTCGATGACCATGCGCTCTTCGGCGTCGAGCAAACGCTCGCCATCAACCTCCAGAGCGCCCTGCACCGCCTCGATCAGGCGCTGCGCATCGACTTGCTGCTCGCGCAGAACGCGGGCGACCTTGTCGTCGTTGGCGTGCTGGAACGAATCTTTCAGCATCTTGGCGATTTCGCCGTCGGTCAAACCGTAGGACGGCTTGACCTGAATGCTCGCTTCAACGCCCGAGCCCAGTTCACGGGCGGAAACGCTGAGCAGACCGTCGGCATCGACCTGGAAGGTCACGCGAATTTTCGCCGCGCCCGCCACCATCGCCGGGATGCCGCGCAATTCGAAGCGTGCCAGCGAGCGGCAGTCAGTGATCAATTCACGCTCGCCTTGCAGCACGTGAATCGCCATGGCCGACTGGCCGTCTTTATACGTAGTGAAATCTTGTGCACGAGCGACGGGGATGGTGGTGTTGCGTGGAATCACCTTCTCCATCAGGCCGCCCATGGTTTCCAGCCCCAAAGACAGCGGAATGACGTCGAGCAACAGCAATTCGCCGCCATCGCGCTTGTTGCCAGCCAGCGTATCGGCCTGGATCGCAGCGCCGATGGCCACCACTTGATCCGGATCGATTTCGGTCAAAGGCTGACGACCGAAGGCTTCGGCAACAGCTTCGCGAACACGCGGCACACGGGTCGAACCACCGACCATGACCACAGCGTGCACGTCATCCAGCTCAATGCCGGAATCGCGCACGGCGCGGCGGCAGGCTTTCAGGCTGCGGGCAACCATTGGCTCGATCAGCGCATCGAAGGCTTCACGCGTCAGCGGCGCGTGCCAGTCGCCATAGGCGACTTCAACGCTGGCCGCGTCGGTCAGGGCTTCTTTGGCCGCGCAAGCGGTTTGCAGCAGATTGCGTTGTGCGCCCGGATCGAGATCGGCGGAAAGGCCCGCGCTCTCGATGATCCAGCCGGCAATCGCGTGATCGAAGTCATCGCCGCCCAGCGCGCTGTCGCCGCCAGTAGCCAAGACTTCGAAAACGCCGCCAGTCAGACGCAGAATGGAAATATCGAAGGTGCCGCCGCCCAGGTCATAAATCGCGACCAGGCCTTCGGCATGCTGATCCAGACCGTAAGCCACGGCCGCAGCGGTCGGCTCGTTGAGCAGACGCAACACATTCAGACCGGCGAGCTTCGCCGCATCCTTGGTGGCCTGACGCTGAGCATCATCGAAATACGCCGGAACGGTGATTACCGCGCCAACCAATTCGCCACCCAGGGTCGCTTCAGCGCGCTGACGCAGCACTTTGAGGATATCGGCGGAGACCTCGACCGGGCTCTTCGGGCCCTGCACAGTGTCGATGAACGGCATGTGCGATTCGCCACCGACAAAGCGGTACGGCAGTTGCTCGCCCAATTGCTTGACGTCGGACAGACCACGACCCATCAAGCGCTTGACCGACAGCACAGTGTTCAAAGGATCGGAGGCGGCGGCCAGTTTGGCCGATTCGCCGACTTCGACGCGATCGGCGTGGTAACGCACGGCGGACGGCAGGATAACCTGCCCGTCAGCGTCGGCCAGCGGCTCGGAAAGACCACTGCGCAACGCAGCGACCAGCGAATTGGTAGTGCCCAAGTCGATCCCCACAGCCAGACGACGCTGGTGCGGTTGAGGACTTTGGCCGGGTTCGGCGATCTGCAGTAGGGCCATCGTGATCAGGACTTATCTGTATATCAGGCGTGCGACCGGAGCGGCACTGGGTTAATCGTCGAGGCGCTCTTCTAACTGGCGCACTTCGTAGGTGAGCTTGTCGAGGAACTGCATGCGCCGCATCAGGCGTTCGGCCTGTTCGCGTTGCGCTGCATCATCCCAACAGGCTGCGAAGCTTTCGTTGAGTTCTTCCTGGGCCATTTTCAGGCGCCGCTTGAATAACGCGACACCGTCGAGATCGGCGCTGTCCTGGAGGTCTTCGAGCTCTTCGCGCCATTGCATCTGCTGCAAAAGAAACTCGGGGTCATGGACCGTGACCTCCATCGGCACTTCATGCCCGCTGATATTCAGCAGGTAGCGTGCACGCTGGGGCGGGCTCTTGAGCGTCTGATAGGCGTCGTTCAGCCGGGCAGACTGCTCAAGCGCCGACCGCTGCTCGCGCTCGGAAGCGTCAGCAAAACGGTCAGGATGAACGCCGCGCGCCAACTCACGATAGCGCGTGGCCAACTGCTCGAGATCCAGACGGAAGCTCGGTTGCAGCTCGAATAAAGCGAAATGACAAGGAATACCCACGACAAGCCTCAGATGTTGAAGCTTTCGCCGCAGCCACATTCACCGCGTACGTTGGGGTTGTTGAACTTGAAGCCTTCGTTCAACCCTTCCTTGACGAAATCGAGCTCGGTGCCGTCCAGGTAGGCCAGGCTTTTCGGGTCGATAATCACTTTTTCGCCGTGACTTTCGAACACCTGATCCTCTGCAACCACCTCGTCGACAAACTCCAGCACGTAGGCAAGGCCGGAACAGCCTGTGGTGCGAACACCCAGACGAATCCCTTCACCTTTGCCGCGCCCGTTGAGGGAGCGTCGCACGTGTTGAGCAGCCGCTTCTGTCATGCTGATAGCCATCGGTGACTCCTTACTCGTCGCCAAATCCAGAAAGTCAGATCAAGCCTTTCTTCTGCTTGTAATCGCGAACAGCCGCTTTGATAGCGTCTTCAGCCAGTACCGAGCAGTGAATTTTCACTGGTGGCAGGGCCAATTCTTCGGCCAACTGAGTGTTCTTGATGGTTTCTGCTTCGTCCAGGGTCTTGCCCTTCATCCACTCAGTGGCGAGGGAGCTGGAAGCGATAGCCGAACCGCAGCCGTAGGTCTTGAATTTGGCATCTTCGATGATGCCGGCTTCGTTGACCTTGATTTGCAGACGCATTACGTCGCCGCATGCCGGAGCGCCGACCATGCCGGTGCCGACATCAGGATCTTCCGCGTTCATCTTGCCGACGTTGCGCGGGTTTTCGTAGTGGTCGATGACCTTTTCGCTGTAAGCCATGATTCTTAATCCTCACTCATCAGAGAGTCGCTCTTAAAGCCCTGCAACCTTGGTTTACAGGGCCGGTTCGCGGCGACTTGAAATCAGTGTGCCGCCCACTCGATTTTCGAAATGTCGACACCGTCTTTGTACATGTCCCACAGCGGCGACAGAGCGCGCAGCTTGGTAACGGCCTCGCAGACTTTCTGCGCGGCGTAGTCGATTTCTTCTTCGGTGGTGAAACGGCCGAAGGTGAAGCGGATCGAGCTGTGTGCCAGTTCGTCGTTGCGGCCCAGGGCGCGCAGTACGTACGAAGGCTCCAGCGACGCCGAGGTGCATGCCGAACCGGACGATACCGCCAGATCCTTGAGCGCCATGATCAGCGACTCGCCTTCAACGTAGTTGAAGCTCAGGTTCAGGTTGTGCGGAACGCGGGCGGCCAGGCTGCCGTTGACGTACAGCTCTTCAAGGTGCTCGACCTGCTTGTAGAAGCGGTCGCTCAACGCTTTGATACGGATGTTTTCAGCAGCCATGTCTTCTTTGGCTACGCGGAACGCTTCGCCCATGCCCACGATCTGGTGGGTCGCCAGGGTACCGGAACGCATGCCACGCTCGTGACCGCCGCCGTGCATGGTCGCTTCGATGCGCACACGCGGCTTGCGGCTGACGTACAGCGCGCCGATGCCTTTAGGGCCATAGGTTTTGTGTGCAGAGAACGACATCATGTCGACTTTCAGCTTCTGCAGGTCGATCTCGACCTTGCCAGTGGACTGAGCGGCGTCGACGTGGAACAGAATGCCCTTGGAGCGGAGCAGTTCACCGATAGCGGCGATGTCGTTGACGGTGCCGATTTCGTTGTTCACGTGCATCACGGAGACCAGGATGGTGTCTTCGCGCAGTGCTGCTTCAATCATCGCGGGGGTGATCAGACCGTCGGTCTGGGGATCGAGGTAAGTCACCTCGAAACCTTCACGCTCCAGTTGGCGCATGGTGTCGAGGACAGCCTTGTGCTCGATCTTGGAGGTGATCAGGTGCTTGCCCTTGGAGGCGTAGAAATGTGCCGCACCCTTGATTGCCAGGTTGTCGGACTCGGTAGCGCCGGATGTCCAGACGATTTCACGCGGATCGGCGTTGACCAGATCGGCCACCTGACGACGGGCGTTTTCGACGGACTCTTCAGCTTTCCAGCCGAACACGTGGGAACGGGACGCCGGGTTACCGAAGTTTCCGTCGACCAGCAGGCATTCACTCATCTTTTGCGCAACGCGCGGATCAACCGGGGTGGTTGCAGAGTAATCAAGGTAAATCGGCAATTTCATGGACTATCTCCTAAATCAGGGCTGGCGTGCCGCTAGCTCTTCGGCTGTCATTCGACGGCGGACGCTTCAATCTTGTCCAGGCGTGGCGCCTTGCTGTTGCAACGGCGCTGGTCCTGACGCTGGGCTACTTCTTGCACCTCACGGCGAGTCACAAGATCAGCCAAGCTGATACCGCTTAGAAATTCGTGAATCTGCAGGCTCAAGTCGCACCACAGATGATGGGTCAGACAGGTGTCGCCGGAATGGCAATCGCCCTGGCCCTGGCACTTGGTCGCATCGACCGATTCGTTCACCGCATCGATCACCTGAGCGACCTGAATGCCCTGCATGTCGCGGGACAGCTGGTAGCCGCCACCAGGACCGCGAACACTGGAAACCAGGTTGCTGCGGCGCAGCTTGGCGAAAAGCTGTTCGAGGTAGGACAGGGAGATGCCTTGGCGCTCGGAGATATCGGCCAGGGACACGGGCCCGTGCTGCGCGTGCAACGCCAGGTCAAGCATGGCGGTCACGGCGTATCGGCCTTTTGTAGTCAGTCGCATGGACAGTTACCACGGAGTTCAGAATGGGCGGGAGTATGCAATTCCCGAGCATTTAAGTCAACTATAAGACCTAGTGCTTTAGTCGGGTTTACCCGCAAAAGAGCGCGCGCATCATAGCAAAGGCTGGCGGCATGCAGCCAGCGGTACCGCGTTATCGTTCTTCGCGAACAGGCTCCCTCCCACGAGGGATATGCATTCCAATGTGGGAGCGAGCCTGCTCGCGAAGGCAGCGCTGCGGTTTAGCTGGCTTTGGACTCGTCTTTGCCTTTGACGCAGGCGAAATCCTCTTCACGCAACTGAGGCAGATCTTTGGCGCAGTAATTACTGCCCAGATCCTTCAGCGCGCCACACATCCCCTCCAGCCGACCGTCCACCGCTTGCAGGTGATCGAGCAACTGGCCGATGGCGCGCGCCACAGGATCAGGCATGTCCTCGCTGACGCCGTAGGCATCAAAACCGATCTTCTCAGCCATAGCCTTGCGCTTGGCGTCCTGCTCCTCATCGGACTTGACGATGATCCGCCCCGGAATACCCACAACAGTCGCGCCCGGCGGCACTTCTTTGGTCACGACGGCATTGGAGCCGACCTTGGCACCCGCACCCACGGTGAACGGACCAAGCACTTTGGCGCCCGCCCCCACGACAACACCGTCACCCAGCGTTGGATGGCGCTTGCCCTTGTTCCAGCTGGTGCCACCCAGTGTCACGCCCTGATAGATAGTCACGTCATCGCCGATCTCGGCGGTTTCACCGATAACGATGCCCATGCCATGGTCGATAAAGAAACGTCGACCAACCTTGGCGCCCGGATGAATCTCGATCCCGGTCATCCAGCGACCGAAGTTCGACACCAACCGTGCCAGCCATTTCAGTTCGTTGCGCCAGAGCATGCCCGCCAAGCGATGAATCCAGATGGCATGCATGCCGGGGTAGCAGGTCAGGACTTCAAAAGCGTTACGCGCCGCCGGGTCTCGATGGAATACGCTCTGGATATCTTCACGCAAACGCTCAAACATCATTCAGTCCTTCCGCTTCAGAAGCTCACCACGGGCCGCTTTTTGGGTTTCCGTGAGGATGCCTCGCAAAATATTCATTTCCGCCCGGCTGACCGAGCTGCGTCCGTACAACCGGCGCAGGCGCGCCATCAAGTGCCGTGGTTTTTCCGGATCGAGGAATTCGATGGCGACCAGCGTCTGCTCCAGATGCTCATAGAATCGCTCCAGCTCATCCATGGTCGCGAGCTCGGCGCTTTTCACCGAGGCCACTTCTTCTTTCTCGATCTTGCTTGGCTGACCTTGTGCGGCCAGCCAGGCCATGCGCACTTCGTAGCTCAACACCTGCACCGCCGCCCCGAGATTCAGCGAGCTGAACTCAGGATCGGAGGGGATGTGCACGTGAAAGTGACATCGCTGCAGCTCGTCATTGGTCAGGCCGGAATCTTCACGACCGAACACCAGGGCGATTTCGGCGCCCTGCCCGGCCTCTTCGACCACTTTGGTGCCGCACTCGCGCGGATCCAGCAGCGGCCAAGGGATGCGACGATCACGGGCGCTGGTGCCGAGCACCAGATTGCAGCCGACCAAGGCGTCTTCCAGAGTGGCGACGACTTGTGCATTTTCAAGGATGTCACCCGCACCGGAGGCGCGAGCATCGGCCTCGTGATGCGGAAACAGGCGCGGTTCGACCAGCACCAATCGCGACAGACCCATGTTTTTCATGGCGCGCGCGGCCCCGCCGATGTTGCCGGGGTGGCTGGTATTGACCAGGACGACACGAATGTTCTGCAGCAAGGGAGGCGCTCTCGGACACAGGAAAGGGGTGCAAATCTTACAGAACAGCCTACCGTTAAGCTATGAAAGCGAACAGCGTCCTTCACCTGAAGAAAAGTTCTGATAGAATGCGCGGCTTTCTTTAACAACCTTAGGTGACACATCCATGCAGCCCATGCTGAATATCGCGCTGCGCGCCGCCCGCAGCGCCAGTGAACTGATCTTCCGCTCCATCGAGCGCCTGGATACCATCAAGGTCGACGAAAAAGACGCCAAGGATTATGTATCCGAGGTCGATCGCGCCGCTGAACAGAAAATCATCGACGCGCTGCGCAAGGCTTACCCGAACCATTCGATCCGCGGTGAAGAGACCGGCCTGCACGCCGGTACCGGCATCGAAGGCGAAGAGTACCTGTGGATCATCGATCCGCTGGACGGCACCACCAACTTCCTGCGCGGCATTCCTCACTTCGCCGTCAGCATCGCCTGCAAATACCGTGGTCGCCTGGAGCACGCTGTTGTTCTGGACCCGGTTCGCCAGGAAGAATTCACCGCCAGCCGTGGTCGCGGCGCTCAACTGAACGGTCGTCGCCTGCGCGTCAGCGGTCGCACCAGCCTTGACGGCGCCCTGCTGGGTACCGGCTTCCCGTTCCGTGACGACCAGATGGACAACCTGGAAAACTACCTGGGAATGTTCCGCGCCCTGGTTGGCCAGACTGCCGGCATCCGCCGCGCGGGCTCGGCGAGCCTGGACCTGGCTTACGTGGCAGCCGGTCGTTTCGATGCATTTTGGGAGTCGGGCCTGTCCGAGTGGGACATGGCTGCAGGCGCCCTGCTGATTCAAGAAGCCGGCGGCCTGGTGAGCGACTTCACCGGCGGTCACGACTTCCTTGAAAAAGGCCACATCGTTGCCGGCAACACCAAATGCTTCAAGGCAGTACTGACGGCGATCCAGCCGCACCTGCCGGCTTCGCTGAAGCGCTAAGCTTCCCGCGAAACGAAAAAGCACCCTTCGGGGTGCTTTTTTTATGCCTGAAAGAGCACTGCCGAACCAGTGTAGGAGTGAGCCTGCTCGCGATAGCGGTGTATCAGTCAACAATGATGCTGACCAATACATCGCTATCGCGAGCAGGCTCACTCCTACAGGGGATTTGTGGTGGGCTTGAATCTCAGGCACAAAAAAGCACCCCGCAGGGTGCTTTTTTCCAAACGATCGACCTGTTACTGGCCCGGCTCGTTCTGCGACAAAATCAATTTACCTTCCTTGTCGACCGGAATCTGGTTGCCCGGATCACGATCCATGCGCACTTTGCCTTCCTTGCCGTCCAGCGAGTAACGCACGTCGTAACCGACGACTTTGTCGCTGATGTCATTCACGGTGTTACAGCGAGTCTGGGTGGTGGTGTAGGTATCACGGTTTTGCATGCCTTCCTGCACCTTGTTACCGGCATAACCGCCACCGACCGCACCAGCGACCGTGGCAATCTTCTTGCCGGTGCCGCCGCCGATCTGGTTACCGAGCAAACCACCGCCGACCGCACCGATTACCGTACCGAGGATCTGGTGTTGATCCTTGACCGGCGCCTGGCGAGTCACGGCGACGTCCTTGCACACTTCACGTGGAGTCTTGATCTGTGTTTTGACCGGTTCAACGGCCAGCACTTGCGCATACTCAGGGCCGCTTTTTACCAGGCTGTAGGTGGCAACAGCACCCCCGGCAGTCACACCGACAGCACCCAATACCGCACCAACCAGCAACGACTTGTTCACATGAACCTCCTGACCATCACATGCGGGACATCGCCCGCGCTTCTCCCAGCCTTGGAGCATAAAAAAAGGCGCGAGTTCAACTCGCGCCTTTTTTGGCAGACAGCTGGAAAAGCGATGGCCGTTATGGACGGTCGTCGACTTCCTTCTCGGTGTTCGCCGGTGGAATCAGGTCTTCGCTGCTCAGATTCAGCCAGATCAGCACCACGTTCGCGATGTAGATCGACGAGTAAGTACCCGCCAGAACACCGATGAACAGGGCGATGGAGAAGCCGAACAGGTTGTCGCCACCAAAGAACAGCAACGCTGCAATCGCCAGCAACGTGGAGATCGACGTCGCCATGGTGCGCAGCAGGGTTTGCGTGGTCGAGATATTGATGTTCTCGATCAGCGAAGCCTTGCGCAGCACGCGGAAGTTCTCACGCACCCGGTCGAATACCACAATGGTGTCGTTCAGCGAGTAACCGATGATCGCCAGCACCGCCGCCAACACCGTCAGGTCGAAGGTGATCTGGAAGAACGACAGGATACCGATGGTCACGATCACGTCGTGGATCAGCGAAACGATGGCGCCGACCGCGAATTTCCACTGAAAGCGGAAAGCCAGGTAGATCAGGATGCCGCCGAGCGCCAGCAGCATGCCGAGGCCGCCCTGGTCGCGCAGCTCTTCACCGACCTGTGGGCCGACGAACTCGACTCGCTTGACCGTCGCCGGGTTGTCGCCACCGACTTTCAGCAGCGCTTCCGCCACCTGATGACCCAACTGCGGGTCTTCACCCGGCATCCGCACCAGCAGGTCGGTAGTCGCACCGAAGCTCTGCACGATCGCTTCGTGATAACCCGAACTCACCAACTGCTCGCGCACCTTGGTGACGTCGGCCGGACGCTCGTAGGTCAGCTCGATGAGCGTACCGCCGGTGAAGTCCAGACCCCAGTTCATGCCCTTGTGGAAGACGCTGAAAATAGCCAGCACCGTAAGAAACACTGTGACGCCGAACGCGAAGTTGCGAACGCCCATGAAGTTGATTGTACGTAACATGGCAGCCCCTTAAATCCACAACTTCTTGAAGTCACGTCCGCCAAAGATCAGGTTGACCATTGCGCGGGTCACCATGATGGCCGTGAACATCGAGGTAAAGATCCCGAGGGACATGGTCACTGCGAAACCTTTGACCGGGCCGGTGCCCATGGCAAAGAGAATGCCGCCGACCAACAATGTGGTCAGGTTGGCGTCGAGAATCGCGGTGAATGCCCGGCCGAAGCCTTCGTTGATTGCACGCTGCACGGTCATGCCGGCGGCGATCTCTTCACGGATCCGCGAGAAGATCAGCACGTTGGCGTCGACCGCCATACCCATGGTCAAGACGATACCGGCGATACCCGGCAGGGTCAGCGTTGCGCCCAGCAGCGACATCAAGGCCAGCAGCAGCACCATGTTCACCGCCAGTGCAACGGTGGCGATGATGCCGAAGAAGCGGTAGATGGCGATGATGAACAGCGACACGAACAACATGCCCCACAGCGACGCATCGATACCTTTGGTGATGTTGTCAGCACCCAGGCTCGGGCCGATTGTGCGCTCTTCAGCGAAGTACATCGGTGCCGCCAGACCACCGGCACGCAACAGCAGCGCCAGCTCGGACGATTCGCCCTGACCGTTCAGGCCAGTGATACGGAACTGAGCACCCAGCGGCGACTGAATGGTCGCCAGGCTGATGATCTTCTTCTCTTCTTTGAACGTTTGAACTGCAACGTCCTTCTCGACGCCATCAACCACTTGCTTGACGTAAGTGGTCACCGGACGCTGTTCGATGAAGATCACCGCCATGCTGCGACCGACGTTCGAACGGGTCGCGCGGCTCATCAGCTCGCCACCATGACCATCCAGACGGATGTTCACTTCAGGTGTGCCATGCTCGCCGAAACCAGCCTTGGCGTCAGTCACCTGGTCACCGGTGATGATCAGGCCACGTTCGATCTGAGCTGGTGGACGCTTGCCTTCACGGAACTCGAAGGTTTCGGAAGTGGCTTTCGAAGCACCTGGCTCTGCAGCCAGACGGAACTCAAGGTTGGCCGTCTTGCCGAGAATACGCTTGGCTTCGGCAGTGTCCTGCACGCCCGGCAGCTCAACCACGATGCGGTTGGCACCTTGACGCTGAACGATCGGTTCGGCAACACCCAGCTCGTTGACGCGGTTACGTACCGTGGTCAAGTTCTGCTTGATGGAGTATTCACGGATTTCCGCCAGCTTGGCCGGGGTCATCGCCAGACGCAGCACCGGTTGACCGTTGAGGTCGGCCGGAACAATGTCGAAATCGTTGAAGTTCTTGCGGATCAGCGCACGGGCCTGTTCGCGGGAATCTTCATCACTGAAGCCCAGCTGAATGGCACCGCCCAGTTGCGGCAGGCTGCGATAGCGCAGCTTCTCTTTACGCAGCAGGCTCTTGACGTCGCCTTCGTAGACTTTCAGGCGTGCATCGAGGGCTTTGTCCATGTCCACTTCCAGCAGGAAGTGCACACCACCGGACAAGTCCAGACCCAGCTTCATCGGGTGCGCGCCAAGATTGCGCAGCCATTGCGGGGTGGTCTGTGCCAGGTTCAGCGCGACGACGTAGTCATCACCCAATGCCTTGCGCACAACGTCCTTGGCTGGCAGTTGATCTTCTGCCTTGCTCAGACGGATCAGGCCGCCCTTGCCGTTTGCCGCCAGCGTGGCTGCCTTGACGTTGATCCCGGACTCTTTGAGCGCGGTACTTACGCGATCAAGATCGGCTTGATTGACCTGCAGTGCCGTGCTGGCGCCGCTGATCTGGATAGCCGGGTCATCGGGGTATAGATTCGGAGCGGAATAAATCAGACCGATCGCCAGCACCGCCAGGATCAGAATGTATTTCCACAGAGGATATTTGTTCAGCATCACGCCGCCCGTTATGACGCGGGGCGCCTTGCGCGCCCCGTCGATTGAGTAGAAGTTGTTGCTCTTAGATCGCTTTCAGCGTGCCTTTTGGCAGCGTGGCAGCGATGGCGCCTTTCTGGAACTTCATTTCCACGGTGTCGGAAACTTCCAGAACCACGAAGTCATCGGCCACTTTGGTGATCTTGCCGGCGATGCCGCCGGTGGTGACCACTTCGTCGCCCTTCGCAAGGCTGCTCAGCAGGTTCTTCTGCTCTTTGGCGCGCTTGGCCTGTGGACGCCAGATCATCAGGTAGAAGATGACCAGGAAGCCGACCAGGAAAATCCACTCGAAGCCGCCGCCCATTGGGCCGGCAGCAGCCGGTGCAGCCGCGTCAGCCATGGCGTTAGAGATAAAAAAGCTCATTTAGCACTCCAGTTGCAAATGTTGAATCTTGGGGTCAGAAAACTCAGTCCAAAGGCGGAACGGGGAGCCCGCGTTTGGCGTAGAAGGCATCGACAAAGGCGGCCAATGTACCCTGTTGAATAGCCTCGCGCAAACCAGCCATGAGCACCTGATAATGGCGCAAGTTATGGATGGTATTGAGCATGCTTCCCAGCATTTCGCCGCACTTGTCCAGGTGATGCAGATAAGCGCGAGAGAAGTTCTGGCAGGTATAGCAATCGCAGGTCGGATCCAGTGGCGATTCATCATGGCGATGGAACGCGTTACGGATCTTCAGCACGCCGGTATCAATAAACAGATGCCCGTTGCGGGCATTACGGGTTGGCATCACGCAATCGAACATGTCCACACCGCGGCGCACACCCTCAACCAGATCTTCCGGTTTGCCAACGCCCATAAGGTAACGAGGTTTGTCAGCCGGCATCATGCCCGGCAGATAATCGAGCACCTTGATCATCTCGTGCTTCGGTTCGCCCACCGACAGACCGCCGATGGCCAGGCCATCGAAGCCGATCTTGTCGAGGCCTTCCAGCGAGCGCATGCGCAAGTCCTGGTGCATGCCGCCCTGCACGATGCCGAACAATGCTGCGGTGTTGTCACCGTGGGCATTTTTCGAGCGCTGAGCCCAGCGCAGCGACAATTCCATGGAAATGCGAGCGACGTCTTCATCCGCCGGGTACGGCGTGCATTCGTCGAAGATCATCACGATGTCCGAACCGAGATCGCGCTGCACCTGCATCGATTCTTCCGGGCCCATGAACACTTTGGCGCCGTCGACCGGTGAGGCAAAGGTCACGCCCTCCTCCTTGATCTTGCGCATCGCGCCCAGGCTGAACACCTGGAAACCACCGGAGTCGGTCAGGATCGGGCCTTTCCACTGCATGAAGTCGTGCAGGTCGCCGTGCTCCTTGATCACTTGGGTGCCAGGACGCAGCCACAGGTGGAAGGTGTTGCCCAGAATGATTTCTGCGCCAGTGGCAACGATGTCACGCGGCAACATGCCCTTGACCGTGCCGTAAGTACCCACCGGCATGAAGGCCGGGGTCTCGACGGTGCCACGCGGGAAGGTCAGACGACCACGACGGGCCTTGCCATCGGTGGCCAGGAGCTCAAAGGACATGCGACATTCGCGACTCATTCTGTTTCCTCTGCGCCGGTTTCTTTAGGGGCTGTAGGTGCGGGATTACGGGTGATGAACATCGCATCACCGTAGCTGAAAAAGCGGTAACCGTTGTCGACGGCGGCCTTGTAGGCGGCCATGGTTTCGGGATAACCGGCAAATGCCGAAACCAGCATCAACAGCGTCGATTCCGGCAAATGGAAATTGGTCACCAGGGCATCGACCACATGGAACGGCCGGCCCGGGAAGATAAAGATATCGGTGTCGCCACTGAACGGCTTGAGCACGCCATCGCGCGCGGCACTTTCCAGCGAACGCACGCTGGTGGTGCCCACAGCAATCACTCGACCACCGCGCGCACGGCACGCAGCCACCGCATCGACCACGTCCTGGCCGACTTCGAGCCACTCAGTGTGCATGTGGTGATCTTCAAGCTTTTCGACGCGCACCGGCTGGAACGTCCCCGCGCCCACGTGCAGCGTGACGAATGTAGTCTCGACGCCCTTCGCGGCAATCGCTTCCATCAGCGACTGATCGAAATGCAGCCCCGCTGTCGGCGCCGCCACCGCGCCCAGGCGCTCGGCATACACGGTCTGATAACGCTCGCGATCCGAGCCTTCATCCGGACGGTCTATATAAGGAGGCAACGGCATGTGCCCGACGCGATCAAGTAGCGGCAGCACTTCTTCAGCGAAGCTCAGCTCGAACAACGCATCGTGGCGCGCAAGCATTTCGGCTTCGCCACCACCATCAATGAGGATCTTCGAACCCGGCTTCGGCGACTTGCTGGAACGTACATGGGCCAGCACGCGATGCGTATCGAGCACTCGCTCAATGAGGATTTCCAGCTTGCCGCCGGACGCTTTCTGCCCGAACAGCCGCGCCGGAATCACCCGGGTATTGTTGAACACCATCAAATCGCCCGGGCGCAAATGCTCAAGCAAATCAGTGAATTGACGGTGTGCAAGGGCACCGCTGACCCCATCCAGGGTCAACAGGCGACTGCCGCGACGCTCGGCCAAAGGGTGGCGGGCGATCAGCGAATCAGGGAGTTCGAAGGTAAAGTCAGCAACGCGCATGATGGGGTTCGTCTAGCAGGGCCCGAAAGTCTAGCGGAAATATCGAAAATTGACCATGAAACGTGATTGACCAACGGTAATCTCATCTCTATACTTCGCCGCCATTGAGCCCTGATGGCGGAATTGGTAGACGCGGCGGATTCAAAATCCGTTTTCGAAAGGAGTGGGAGTTCGAGTCTCCCTCGGGGCACCATATAGCAGTATCTGAAAGTCTCTACCAGACTCTCAGACCCAAAGAAACCGGCCACTTGGCCGGTTTTTTTGTGCCTGTCTGTTTAACGTTGTATCCCCTTATCCGCTGTATCCCCTTATCCGCTGTATCGCTGCTTGTATCCTGAGAAAACCCCGAACTTTGGACACAAGGATGAAGTGCGCACATATCAAGCGCCGTCCTCTCCCTGACACCACACTTGCGGGATTGAGGCAGAAATCAAAGGAATATAGGAAGCTGGACGGAAACGGCCTCTACTTCCAGGTTAAACCTGATGGTGGTAAATCCTGGCAGCTACGCTACAGACGCCTCTGGAAGCCGACCTCGCGATATAGCCACCCAAGCACTTAAAACAGCAACGCGCGCGGCGCTCGTATCGCCTGGGCTCTTTCCGAGGTTCAAGCGTGGGTGCGCAGCCGTATCGAGGCACGAGATCAGGTGGCTGCATGAGCACAAGACTGAAAACAACGCTTTGATGCACCCTTTCTCCGTGTTGCGTCGAATCGGCTCTACACGCCAACTCCAGCCTCGCTACACGCCTCTCCCGTCACAACGCTCACATGGCCAAAGCCCGCGCACTCGAAACCGCAGGCAGTGCCCAATGAACAACGCCCTGAGGTTCTCGCTGCCTGATGACCTGCTTTGCGTGAATCCAAAAGCAGAAGCCGGTGTACCCTTCGACGCCATCACCTGCGTCATCGACCGTGCCGACTCAGTGTTGACTTGATTGAAGATCACTTCGAAAACGAATCCTCGCGCCTTGCCAATCACGTCATTGCCACTGTCCTTTGGGATGTGCGCGGCACTCTCGGTCTGAAGCACGTGAAGCAATGGATCGTTATCCAGCGCCCAATGCAGACTCAGAGCAATTACATCATTGATCAGTCAGGTCGAAAAAGAATGGCTCACCACGTGACTGCCTGGATGCTGCGCTGGTGCTTTTAGAGGAAAACGGGGCTACCCCTAATGTCGCACTGCTGAGGATGCGGGATAAGCGCCAGGCGGCTTACAAAGCGGTGGGCTACCGTGTGGCTGAGCTGATTCCATGGTCACCATGGATCTACTCTAACGTGGTTGACGGTCAACCTCCGTACAAAGTCTCAGGATGCTTTTTTCGAGGACA